>BBDJ01000001.1 GCA_001312325.1 Lysinibacillus pakistanensis
TTTTCTGCTCCGCCTCGGTACCTTTTTTGCTCGGCTTGCCCTCTTTCCTGCTCCGCTAAATACCTTTTCGCTCGGCTTGCCCTCTTTCCTGCTCCGCTCCGATACCTTTTCGCTCGGCTTGCTCGCTTTTCTGCTCCGCCTCGATACCTTTTTTCTCAACTTGATCTCTTTCCTGCCCCACCCTTTTTCACCCAATCCACACATTTTTTTTCTTATCTTTCACTTTTTTTCGCTTGGCTCCCACTTTTTTTACGAGTTCATCGCTACCAACATCTCTGCTTCCCTTAACCCAAAAAAAAGTAGCACTTCACAATTCATGAAGTGCTACTTAATGACAATTATTAGCTTACAAAATATTGTTCAACTATGGTTTCTACAGGTAAAGGTTTGTTATATAAATAGCCTTGCCCCTTTTGACATCGATGGCGCTTGAGGAAATCGACTTGAGATGGTTCCTCGATTCCTTCTGCGATGACCTCTAAGCCAAATTATGAGACATTGAAATAATAGCCTTGATAATGGCCTCGTTCTTATCATCCTTGGCAATGTCAGCAATAAATGATTGATCAATCTTTATAATATCAATCGGATAGCGCTTTAAATAACTCAAAGAGGAATAGCCAGTACCAAAATCATCCACCGATACATAGACACCTAATTGCTTTAATTCGGTTAATATAGAAAATGTTTCATGAACATTGGTCATGGAGCTTTCCGTAATTTCTACTTCGAGTAATTTAGGTGGGACACTATATTTTTTCAGGGCTGCCTCAATTTTTCGGGCAAAATTTTCTTTTCTAAATTGCTTTGGTGAAATATTCACGCAATTCGTACAGGACGATAGCCTTTCATTTGCCACTCTTTTTGATAGCGACATACCTCATCAATTATCCAATCGCCAATTTCAATGATTAAGCCTGATGCCTCTGCAATAGGTATAAATTGCGCAGGTGATACAAAGCCAAATTTACGATTATTCCATCGTAACAATGCCTCAAAACTATTGATACTATTATTCGTTAAATCCATTTGCGGCTGTAAATGAATACTTAGCTCATTAAATTCAATAGCACGTCTTAAGTGTGCCTCCATTAATGCCTCATTAGGAAAAACAGTGATCATATCTTCTCGATAGTAGCGATAGTGTGAACGTCCATGTTCTTTTACAGAAAATAACGCTTTATCCGCTTTACGCACTAGCGTCTCTAAGTCCTTGCCATCCGCAGGGCTAAGAGAAATACCAATCGATACACTAATAAAATATTCCTGCCCATCAATCATAAACGGCTGTTTGAGAGCATCTAATATAGCATTTGCTGTTTTTTCTATTTTATTGATGGTTGCATCTTTTAGAACAAATATGAATTCATCACTGTTATAACGATAAAGAGAGCACTTTGAGTAGCACAGTTCACGAAGTCTATGACTAAACATGCGCATCAGCTCATCTCCCTTACTTTCACCAAGGGATTCATTAAATTTTTTTAAAGCGATCAATATCCACTAAAATAAGTGCTGCTTGTTTACTTTCATGTTTTTTATCATTTAAATGATGAAGCCAATGCTCTTTAAATGCTTTACGGTTCCAAATACCTGTCAGTTCATCCATTAAGGCTAAATAATAAAAGGATTCTTGATCATTCATAAAGCTATTGGCATCTTTTACAAATAAATGGACACCAATAATTTCACCATTAAAGTAGGTTGGATGAGTCTTTAAGTAAAAAGGTTCATGACTAAGCAATTGGTCTTTAAACAAACATTTAGGCATACCAAAAGCAGAACCCTCAATAGTTTTTCCAAATAATAATTTGAATTCATCGCTATACTTACTATCTAATAATGAAAAAAATATTTCGTCCTATCAGGTTGTGATGTCCACTTGATAATCGAGTAGTGGCGGCAAAGTTTTGATGTATAATACGACCTTGAACATCAGTTGTTAACACAGGACTTACATATTGTTCCACAAATTGTAAATAAGGTGCCACATCATTATGTGTCTCTCGTAAAATAACTGCAACAACTGATTTTTCTAGATGCTGTACATTGGCTATTAATGTTTTTACTTTGTTCCCTGTACAAATCTCTAGCTTATGATCCATATTTAGTTCTTGCTGTAATATTTTTATTACTTGTAGCCAGCATTCCTCTGGAAAAAAAATTCTCGGCTTTGGTGGCATCCACATCCTGTAGCTCAATTAATGATGGTAGTTTATCGTTAAAATTAACGATTTCAAATGCTTTTGTATCAACTTTTCTTAAACATACAACTGCATCAAATGGATTAAGCTGTATGACTTGGTGATAGTCTGCAAATGGCGCTACACTCTCTTTATATTTTTCCATTATATCCCTCACTAAGTAGCGTGTTTGCTTTATTCTTCGTCTAGCGTAGGCTTTAGTGCATCCTTTAAGAACATTTCTTGACTATTAATAGGATCTTCACTTCGATCAAACTCTTTGTAATGATATTTGCCATTAGAATCTTGAATACGTGCTTTGGCAGTATCCTCAAGTTGTGTATTCATGATGTTAATAATACGAGCTTTTGCTTCACTTGCATATACAGGGAATAAAATTTCTACACGTTTAATCATATTGCGTGTCATCATATCCGCTGAAGATAAATAGACTTTGTTTTCCCCATTATGATGGAACCAATAAATACGGGAATGTTCAAGGAAACGGCCAACAATACTCGTTACAGTGATATTGTCACTAATGCCAGGAATTCCAGGTCTAATACAACAAATGCCGCGAATAATTAGCTCCACTTTGACACCTGCAATGGACGCCTCATATAGCTTCATCATTAAATCTTTATCTGTGAGTGAATTCATTTTTGCACGAATAAAACCATTTCCATACTTCTTATGACAGGCTATTTCCTCATCCATTAATCGTATAAATTCATCTCGAATATCAAACGGTGCCACAACTAAATGATTAAAAGTAGGCTTCTCTGTATAGCCGCTTAAATAATTAAAGAAGTTAGTAGCATCAATACCAAATTCCTTATCTGTCGTTATTATGCCCATATCTGTATAAATTTTTGCAGTAGCATCGTTATAATTTCCTGTACCTAAATGGACAAAGCGTTCAATTTTTCCGTTACGGCGACTCACAACAAGCGTTATTTTAGAATGTGTTTTTAAATTATTCATACCATAAATAACGAGACAGCCAGCTTGCTCCAGTTGCTTTGCCCAATGCACATTATTTTCCTCATCAAAACGAGCCTTTAATTCAACTAAAACCGTTACCTGCTTGCCGTTTTCAGCTGCGAGTTTTAATGCCTGTATAATTGGAGAATTCCCACTTACTCGATACAATGTTTGTTTAATAGCCAAGACATTCGGATTCATTGCCGCCTCTGAGATAAAATCGACAATAGGTGCAAAGGACTCATATGGATGGTGGAAAAAGATATCCTGCTGCAATGCCTTTTCAAAAATATTTTCATCAGATTGTAGATCTAAAGGAGGTTGCGGGATAAAACTCTCATATTCCAGATGCTCTCTACCAACTGCTATGCCCTTTACAAAGGAAAACATAAATGTTAAATCTAATGGTCCGTCAATATGAAAGACATCCGATTCCTCTATTTCAAATTCATCTAGCAGATAATTGAGAACTTCTTCGTTCATTTCACCCTCTCGTACTTCTAGGCGACTTCCAACGCCCCATTTACGCTTTTTCAGCTCTTTCTCAATTTCAACCAGTAAATCCCTTGCCCCTTCTTCATGAATGGTTAAATCAGCATTACGTGTTAAACGGAAAGCCTGTGCTGATTTAACACTATAGCCATAAAAGAGCTTCTCTATATGGGCTACTATCACGTCTTCTAAAAGAACAACTACCGATTCTCCTTCTGCTGAAGGAACTTTAATATAACGATCTAATACAGATGGTACCTGTACAATCGCGACTTTTTCTCGACTTTCTAGATCTGTCTCATCTTGCTCCAATAATACAAGTAAATTTAATGTTTTACCAAGCAATGTTGGGAAAGGACGATAGGCATCTACTGCAACAGGTGTCAGCACAGGAAGATTGTTTCTGCAAACATTTCATTGATGAATGCTTTTTGTGTACTATTTAAATCTTTGATGTCTGCAATATGTACATTGTGTTGGGGTAATAAATCATAGATTAAATGTCTGTATACCTCCGTTTGGCGACGCACTAATGCTTGAGTACGCTCTGCAATTTTAGCAAGTTGCTCTTTCGGTGTTAAACCAGACTTATTTTCAGCCTTATGGAATCCTGCACGTACCTGATCCTGCAAACCTGCTACACGAACCATAAAAAAACTCGTCTAAATTTGAGCTAAAAATGGCTAAAAATTTTAGACGTTCTAGCAGAGGGTTATTAACATCCTCTGCCTCCTCTAAAACTCGTTCATTGAAGGCAAGCCAGCTTAATTCACGATTATTATAATATTGAGGCTTGGCAATTTCCTCTAATAATCGACTTTGTGTTTCTGAAACTTCCTCTTCTAGCTGATTATTCGTCAATTCAGTTGTCATCATTAATCAACCCTTCTTCAATAAAGTTTATTTTTATTGGTATCTTTAATGCACGTTCAAGATGTTTTTTTATGTCGATTTGCTTGATATTTTTCGGCAGCAGCATGATTTTTTTACGTATATACCAAGCTGTACATAATCCTCTTCATTGTGCATTTCAATAGCATGTACAATTCTCCTTTTAGAGACATTCAAAGCATAAATAAATTTTAAAAGTGCACCAAAGTCCCGTATTTTCCGGTATTCCTCACGTCCTAGCCAGTCCTCAAATGGAGCTGCAAATCGCTGATAATAATCTCGATTTTTATAAGAAGCAAGAAGTGCTAATTTTACGCGTTCCTTGTGATTTAATCCGTCTATAGATTGGTTTGCTAGTAAATAAAAAGTATGCTGACTTGCAGAGCTTAACTCAATATATTCGCCAATATTGAATACTTTCGCCGCTTTCGTCAATAATTGCAAATCTTTTGGATTATATTGCAAATATTTTAAATGGCAGCACTCACGATATAATTGATCAGCTAAATGCATTAAATAGTCGACCTCTTCTTCTGTTCGACCATACTGACGAGCTAATCTTCTAGCGTTTCCCTCAAATACATTGTATTTATCATATGCACTTGGGTCCGTCTGCAAAATACGTTGAATAGTAAGCCCCTCACGTAAGCCCTTTTTCGTTAGTTGGAACACTTCACTTCCAGCTACCTCCATTAGAACGCGAAAAACTTCCAAAGCTGGAACTATAATATCTGCTCGATCCGCTGAAAGCCCATCTAATTGCTTCAAATCATGGAAGCTCAATTCTCCTAAAAATTCACTAAGGTCATCTAAATTTTCCTTTGACATTTCATAGCCATGGACACTTGCAATTGGATAGTCGCATTTTTGTTGATGAATTTGAGCAATATTTCGTGCACTTCCACCAATAGCGATAATCGGTAATTCAACGTTTTGAATCCATGGAAGTGCTTTAAATTGCTCTTTGATAAATGCAATGAGCTCCTTTTTTTTCACTGCTATTAATGATGTCACCTTTAACAAAGCGCTGCTTTAAAGACACTGTACCGAATGGGAAACTGTAAGATTTCTGAAGTTCTTTGTTTTCGAATAGTGTAATTTCAGTACTTCCACCGCCAATGTCAATAGTTACAGCAGATTTAGTACCCATTGAATGGGCTACAGCAACAAAGCCAAAATAAGCCTCTTCTTCCTCAGATAAAAGGTCTATTTGTATACCTGTTATTGCCTTCATTCGGTCAATAATTTCAGCTCTGTTCGTAGCTTGGCGTATAGCAGCTGTTGCAGCAGCTTTAACATCAGTTACTTCAAAATCGTCAAGCATTGCTTTAAACGTTAATAACGTTTCGGTCAATACTTGTATGCCTTCTTCAGACATTTCTCCAGAGGGTTGTAAATAGGTACGTAAACGTGCAACTGTTTTAATATTCCCAAGTTCACGAAGTCCCTCTTCTTTATCGTATAGATACAGTACTAATCGAATGGTGTTAGAACCAATATCGATAATTGCCGTTTTTAATTCATTCAAATAATCACTTCCTTAAATGCCTACATGCATATGCACAGTCTTATTTTGTTTTTGGCACATTTATCTATACAAAAAAGTCGGACTCCTCTACGGGCATCCGACTTTCTTTCAGTTATTAATGATACGTTCAGGATACCCATTATTAATATTGTGAAGTACCTTTTTACTCTATCCAATATTGACAGTAAATCTATAAAATCAATTGGTCTACACGTAAAATAAGCTCAGCAATTTCTGGTTTACTGATTTGATCCTCCGCGCCTACTTTATCACCTTTATGTCGAAGATCATCTGTAATTAAGCTTGAGAAGATAATGACAGGGAGCTTTTTAAGATCCGGATGTTCCTTGATTTTTCGTGTTAAATGATGCCCATCCATTTGTGGCATTTCAATATCAGTCACCACTAATTGAACATGCTCTGATACATCGCTTCCACCTTTGACAATGGATTCTAAGTATTCATAGGCATCACGACCATTTTCGAAAAATTCGACATTAACATAGCCTGCTTCGCTCATCGTATCAAATAATAGCTTCCGTAATAATGGTGAGTCTTCCGCAATCAAAATACGTTTTTCAGAGCGCTCACGTTGACCAAGCTTTTTAACAGATTCTACACTAATACCTGAATCTGGATTAATGTCCACCATAATTTTTTTCGAAATCTAGTAACAGAATCATCTGCTCATTTTGTTTAATAACACCAATTACTTGTGAGGTACCTCCTTGATACATATCTGAAGGTTTCTCAATTTGATTCCATGAAATTCGATGAATCTGTGTAACATTATCAACATGGAATACAACGCGTTGTTTATTAAATTCTGCAACTATATATTTTTGTTGAGGATTGCGCTCTGAATGTTGAATCCCTAAAACACGAAGCATATCAACTACTGGTAATACCTCTCCTCGTAATTGAATAATCCCCTCTACATGCGGGTGCGCGTGTGGAATAAATGTTACTGGAATCGGTTGAATAATTTCTTTTACTTTAATAACGTTAATACCAAATTTATTGTTAGCCACTTCAAATTCAACGATTTCTAGCTCATTTGTGCCACTTTCTAATAATATACCTTTTTGTTCCAAAGCAACCCCGCTCCTTTCTGTTCAACTTCTTTTTATAATTCAATTGTATCATAGGCAATACATTTCTCCTACTTGCTATTTCCATTTTTATCATGAACTTTTAAATGTACAAATAGACCGATTACCGTCATTACAATTAATGTGGAAAGTGCCACCCTACTTGCTAATGTGCCATAGTCTTTCATCCATAATGTAACTGTCCCGTAGACTGCTGGTCCAATGATGGAGGATACTTTACCTGAAAATGCAAACAACCCAAAAAATTGTCCACGTTTTTCATCTGGAGAAAGTTCAATAATATAGGTTCTTGAGGTAACCCACATTGAGCCTAAAGATATACCAAACATACTACCAGCAATCCAGAACATCCATTGCGCAGTAGCAAAGACAGCAAATGCTAAAGCGACAATCATTAAGAACGCCACTAAAGTGATGGCACGCTTTGCTCCGATTGCCTTTGTAATATAACCAAACGCAAGTGAGCCAATAATTGTTGAAACAGTCGATACTAAATATAGAACGATAAACTGACCTGATGTAAAGCCGACAATTGTTGTGGCATAAACAGCCATCATAGCAATCGTTGTGGCAATAGCATCATTTAAAAAGAAATAAGCAATCATAAAGGTGAAAATTGCCTTATATTGCTTCATATCCTTAAAAGTCTGAATAATTTCCCTATAGCCTTCTAGGAACTTTATAGACTTCCGCTGAGTTTTTGGAAACGGTGTATCTTTATTAATAAAAAAAATAAAGGCAATGAAAATAATAAATACAAAATTGCGGTTGGAATAAATGCTCGATGAAAATCACTGTTTCCTACATACAAATAAACGAGTAAGCCGAAAATTGTCCCCAAATAACCAATTGCTACACCATAGCCAGAAATAAGAGGCATCTCCTCTTTTGTTCCTAAATCTGCCATCATTGAATCATAGAATACTAGACTAGAATTAAAGAAAAATTTTGCAATGACAAAACTAGCTACAACTAAAAATAAACTTAGTGACACACCTGAAAAATTCGTGGTCGTCTGTAGATTTGCAAAGATCCCCATCATAAAGGTAAAGAATATAGAAATGGATGCAAACCATACGATAAATCTCTTCTTATAGCCTGTATTATCAATCCATACGCCAAACAATGGTGAAAACACAACAAGTAAAAAGCTTGCAATGGCATTTGCATAAGAAATAAATGTACTTGCAACTTGCTGCATAACTTCATTTGTTCCTAAAACCTCATCCATATAAAATGGGAAAAATATTGTATTAATATTTGAAGAAAAAAATTGTATTTGCGAAATCATAAAATGCCCATGAAAGTATTGGCAGCGATAAATAAAGTGCAAATTGACTTCTATGTTGTGTGTCTACTGCTGAGCCCCTCTTCATAAACCCCCTCCTCCTATTCTCTATAATATTAAATTAATTTCTCTCTGTAATAAAAAATACCTTTTGTTAAAAAAAAAATAATATTATTTACAAATTATTATCGACTAGCAAAAAGAATATCCAAGCCCCCTCGCTTGGATATTCACTCCACTATTCCTCGATATTTACCCACATGGAAGACCATTCTTCAATTGCCTGAAGAACTGGCGCAAGTGCATGCCCTTTTGCTGTTAGCTCATATTCAATCACTACTGGGGTTGAAGGAATAACTGTCCGTGTGACAATTTGTTCAATCTCTAATTCTTTTAATCTTTCTGTTAACACTCTGCTGCTAATTCCTAATTGATTTTTGATAGCTGAGAACCTTTTAGGACCTTCTAATAACTGATAAATAAGCAAGGTGTTCCAGCGATGATTCAATATGGTTAGTGCCCTTTCAAAGCGTGGACAAATTTTTTTTTGCTCCAATCTACTTGCCTCCATCGTCATTTTTTCTTATTTAACAGTATATCATTTTTTCAAAAGCAGTTTTAAAAAAATAAAACTTAGTTACTTGACAAAAGTTATTTTTAAAAATAAACTAAGTTACGAAATGTAAGCGAAAGGAGATCGTTAAAAATGCAAAATATTGGATCAACTATTTTACGTGTCGTACTTGGCATTATTTTTGCAGTTCATGGATATCAAAAATTTCAGGGGGGTATTAGCTTTACAGCTGATTATTTTAGTTCCCTTGGAATCCCCGGCTTTATGGCTTATGTTGTAGCTATCATCGAATTAGTAGGTGGTGCTGCGATTATTTTAGGCTTGGGTACAAGACTTTTTGGGGCTTTATTGACTGCAACAATGGTAGTTGCTATTTTTACAGCGAAGCTTAGTGTTGGTTTTATCGGAGAGAATGGATTGGCAGGCTATGAATTAGACCTAGCTTTAGGTGCCATTGCTTTATACTTTGCACTTGCCGGAGCATCTAGCTACTCTTTAGATGCGAAACTTTTCAAAAAAAGAGTAATGTTTTCCCCAGCTCTCTATTTTCTGTGTGGTAGTGAGCAGCTTTAGAAAAAGAAAACTCGAAGTACCAATACTTCGGGTTTTCTCATAGTGTTGAAAAACTAAATAGTCAAGGGACTCTATGTGAATATTTAGCCAAAATAAAGGTGATTTCCGTTCCAGGCTACTCGCTTTGTTGCTGACGCTTCGCTTTCGCACAGAGCAAAGCTTCCTGTGGGCGAGCGACGAGCCGCTTCCTGCGCTGACGCTCCGTGCAGGGTCTCGTCTGTCTCGCTATCCCACGGGAGTCGAGTAGCCTTGCACTCCAATCTGCAATAGTGTAGAACTTTAAATATTTTCTTCCTTCAAAAGTAAAGTAAAAGCATATTACTCACCATTATTAAATGGATAGAATAGTAGTAAAATTCTATAACTGTCAACCTACATTTTGTCCATAAAACTACTTTATAACTAAACATAGAGCCACTTATTACTGTCGCACTGCTTTCGAATAGAAAAATGTAATCAGCTTCTTTTTTTGCGAAAAATAGTGATGGTTAAGACTTCAATTTATCACTATACATTTATGTGAAATGCCAATGAAAATACTATGAGCAATGGTTGATTGGAGTGTAGAATGAGTGACTCCTTGGGGATCACAGCGTCACAGATGAGACCCTGGAGCGAGCAATCGCGAGTGAAGCGGCTCATCGGACGCCCCCAGGAAGCTCTGCTCTGCGCGAAAGCGAAGCATCAGCGGCAAATGTTTTCTGTAGCGAAAGCAAAGCGACAGATACAAAGCACTCAGTCGGAACGGAGATCAACCCCTCGTTTTGAAAAAGGGTTATACTTTTTGATTTGTCACCTTGATTTCCTTGACATAATAGTATTTCAACAACATGAGAAAACCCGAAGTACCTATACTTCGGGTTTTCTACAATATTACTAATAAACTTTTAAAAGTGCCTGCGTACCATACCCACCATAGCCCTCTTCAATAAGCTTTTCATACATTTCATAAGCAAGTGTTAAACCTGGTAACGATATCCCCATTTTTTTAGATTCATCTAAAGCAATTTTCATGTCCTTGACAAAATGTTTAATATAAAAACCAGGGGCGTAATCATCATTAATCATACGAGGTGCTAAATTACTTAAAGACCAGGATCCAGCAGCACCAGAAGCAATCGATTGTAATACTGTTGGTAAATCAAGTCCAGCTTTTAAACCATAAGCTAATGATTCACATACACCAATCATCCCAGAAGCAATAACAATCTGATTACACATTTTAGCATGCTGTCCTGCACCTGCTTCACCTTGATAAACAATATTCTCACCAAAATGTTTCATAACTGCTAATACTTTATCAAATGTAGCCTTGCTGCCGCCAACCATAATGGATAATGTACCATTTTGGGCACCAATATCCCCCCCAGAAACAGGTGCATCTAACGCTTCTACCCCAAGCGTTTGAGCATGAGTAAAAATTTGCTTTGCTAATGTCGGCTCTGAAGTAGTCATATCAATCAAGATATTGCCTGTTTCAGCAGATTGAAATAATCCATTGTCTCCAAAGTATACTTCCTCTACATCTGAAGGGTATCCAACCATTGTGAAAGCTAAATCCTTATTTTTAAATGCCTCTGCTGGAGAGCTAGCCCAAGTTGCACCTAATGCTACAAGTGGTTCAGCTTTTTCTTTAGTTCTAGTATAAACCGTTACTTCATGACCATTGTGTAATAAATGCTTAACAATACTAGCGCCCATAACACCTGTACCAATAAATGCAATACGTTCTTTTCCCATATGTAGTGACTCCTTCTTATTCCATGCTAGCCATCAATTAAAATGAATGATTAACACTAATTGTTGTCTTTTCAGTGTAGTTGAATAAGTGCAATAATTCAAACTCTTCTTATGACTTATACTAAATGGTTAAAAAATTATACGAATAAACAAAAAAGAGAGCAAGTGATGGGGTATCACTGCTCTAAAGGGGGAAATGAGAATGTTGCTGTGTTCAATTTAAGTATTCCCCGTTAAATGTTTTTTTAAACATCTTTTTTTAAAGTTTATACTCTGAATACTGGAACATTCTTTTATTCTTCTTGATCTTCTTCTTCCTCAAATGCTGTCTGTCTATAATAAGTGTTCAT
This sequence comes from Lysinibacillus pakistanensis, assembly GCA_001312325.1. The sequence goes on from BBDJ01000001.1 coordinate 11,716, forward strand.
TAACTGATCTAATCTGCGACTCAGTTGAATGGTTTTTGCGTTTTGTAACCCGTTTTCTACACCTGAGCGAATCATCATCTCACGAGTTTGTTCCATTTGTTTCAAGAGTAGATTGACCATTCATACAACCCTCCACATACAAATAATCATACCATTATTATACATTTATATTTCATTTCTTACAGCATTAACTTCCGACAATGTTCGACAAATTAACTTCTAGGAATTTCCTGATAAGTGTAAATCACTAGCCCATTTTGTTTGGCCTCACCACGAAAATGTTTGAATAAAGGGTGTTTTACCAGTACTTCTCGGAATTCATAAAATTGTTCCTTATCAATTTCTATACTGTTAATTTCCCCATTTTGTAATTGTTTAAGCATATTTTCGTATTTATCCATTTATTCTATTCCTTTCTTCTAAATCATTTTGTGTAATAAATTATGAATTATTCAAAAAAAGCTTTACGTTTCCCTTTTTTTAATGCAAACTGTATATTATTAGTCGATGAAGGAGCTGACTGTCTGTGAAAATAGCTGAAGTTGGAAATATTATCGAGTTTAAAAATGGTCTGCAAGGTATTGTTGAAAAGGTAAATGAAAATTCGGTAATTGTAGATTTAACATACATGGAGAATTTCGATTCTCTAGAGATCGAAGAGAAAACAGTTGTTAACCATAAACGATACAAAATTTTATATACTAATGAAGCTTAATAGTCTGAATAGTCCCTATTTGTCTTTATAGATGATATGGGACTTTTTTTTTGATAAAATTAAAGCATGGAGGTCGAATTATGCTTACAAATTCGAAACAAACAATATTATTTCTCCTTTCTTTATTATTCGTTTATGGCATGCTAGCTTTTACCTTTGCTAATCAAGCAGTATTTTGGTACTTGTATGCATTTATTTTGCTTGTATGTATTGCAATCTCAATTTTAGCCGGTAAAATCGAAGATCAATTACCTACATGGCAATTCCTACTCTTTGGTATTGGATACGGTACAATCACATATGGTATCATTCGCTTTGGTTATTGGCTTGCACCATACATCAATGATTCGTTAGTACAATCTGTTCAAAAATTTTTAACAAACTATGGACCACAAAATATTTGGCACTATATTTTACTTGTATTCATTATAGCTATTGGTGAAGAACTATTTTGGCGCGGATATGTTCAACAACAGTTAAAACGCTTTATGCGTCCTGCTGTAGCAGTTATTGTAACAGCTATTTTATGTGCCATCTCCATTGCCTTAAGCGGTTTTATGCTTGGTATGGTTGCCGCACTCATAGCTAGCCTCATATGGGGCTTTTTATATGAATGGCGTAAAAGTATGCCACTTGTTATTGTAGCCATGTAGTTTTTGTACTATTATTATTTTTAGTGTTACCTTTAACATCATAACATTAAAAATTGGAAACATTTTATCTTTACCAACGTTTAATTTAGAAAAGGAGGGCATTTCATGCAAAAAAAAATTATTCTCATTACTTGCATTATTACTAACAGCCGTTTTATTTGTAGGATGTAATACTACTGACAAATCAGAGAGTTCAGGTGCTCAAAATAATGAGCCATCAAATACTTCCAATGAACAAAAACCATCTGAGGATAACACTGCAGGTGAAGCGCAAGAAACGCCTACATCAAATGATTCAAACACAGATACTTCTACTAGTCCAAAACAAGAGGTTAAATACGTCCAAAAAGGTGTAGATAAAACTGAAAAGGCAAGTGAATCTAAAAGCGTTGAACAAGGCTATAAAATGCAGCAGCTACCAGGATTCACACTTACTCAAGAAGAACCAGGTAAAGATATGCTAGTCTCAAATGAAAATGATGAAGTATTTATGCGTATTGAAACTGTAGATGCTTCTCAGGCAAACTTTAATGATGTTAAAACTTCTTTGCAAGATCATATGAATGCTGTCGGGGAAACAGTAGCATTAACATCTGAGGAACTTTCAGCATTTAAGAATGTAACAAATATCGAAGGCTATGTGGTTGATTTCGATACAGAAAAAGTAGTTGGGGTTGTTTTTGAAAAAGATGGCTTAATTACAAAACTAATAATCCATGATAATGATGAATTAGACTTAACAGATGCTATGCTTAATATGGCGGCAACAATTTCAAAACAATAAATATTAAAAAAAAGACTGTAGACGAACTAAAAAGTTGCCTACAGTCTTTTTGTTCATAAAAACATCCCAAAGCAATAAAGAACTAAAAAAAATTACTTTTTATCTTTTTTTAAAACTAAAAAAATCGATTTGCACCGCATTTTTTTTACGGCAAATCGACTTTTTCAGTGCCCTTAACAATCGGGTACTTCTTAATAAGATAAATCTTTAATGGACAGCCCTAATTTTTTCAACAAATTGATGGCTTGATCTTTTTCCTCCACAGATAACACACTCACTAGCTCATGCAAATGACGCTCATGCTTTGGAAATAACTCACTCATAAACGCCTCACCCTTCTCAGTAATTTCTGCATAGGTAACACGGCGATCTGCTGGACAAGAGACACGTAATAAATATCCTCTTTTTTCAAGCTTGTCAATGACATACGTAATAGACCCACTGGCTAGCAAAATTTTATTGCCAATTTGCTGTAAAGGTTGTCTTCCTTTATGATAAAGAAGCTCTAATACAGCAAATTCAGTAGGATTTAGTCCATTCTCTTGAAAGAATGAATGAGTTGTCTCATTAATCGCTTTATGTGCACGTGATAATACAATATATAATTTTAAAGATTGCTTTAAATCTTCTGACGTCATATCCTTTTCCTCTCAATTCGCTCTTTATACATGCCATTATAGCGATTTTAGAAAAGCATTGTCAAAAGCAATATCTAAATTCGTGCATTTTAAAGCATTTATGCAACCATTTATACTTTCCTTATGTTACTAAATAAGCGGAGTCCTTCGACGATACATCCACTGCATCCATTTGATTAAATGTGTAAATAGGAAATTGCAGGTGGAAGCATGTCCCCTTCTGTAATTCACTATTCACACCAATTAACCCTTCATGCTCTTCTATCACTTTTTCACGAAAGCAAGGCCTAGTCCTGTCCCTGTTGATTTAGTCGTGTAAAAAGGCTGGAATAAGTTTTGAAGGGTACTGCTATCCATACCGTTGCCTTCATCTTTAATCATTAGTTCAACCATCGTGCAGTCAATGACATTCATTTCTATCGTGATTGTTCCACCATTATTCATGGACTCCATCGCATTTTTAATGAGATTCATGAAAACTTGCTTTAAACGATTTTCATTACCACCAATATAAGCTGCTTGATTAGTAGAAGAAATATATTGAATCATAATATTTTTCATCAAAGCATCCGGAAGCATAAATTCAATCACTTGCTTCACAATATTGTCCAAATCTAATAATTCCACCTTCATACTTGTTGGCTTGGACAATACTAAAAGCTCGGATAAAATTTGTTCCATCCGTTGTAGCTCACTATCAATGACAGATAAATACATTCGCGATTCTTCATCAGCATTCAGCTTTAATAATTCCGTAAAGCCCTTGAGTGAAGTCAATGGATTCCGAATTTCATGGGCAATGCTTGCTGCCATTTGACCAACCACATTTAAAGCCTGCTGATGCTCAACTTTATGTTGAAGTTGTTTCTTTTCTGTTTCATCATTAATAACTGTGATAATAATATTGTTGTATTCATCAAAAACACTAGAGATTTCATAATAACATGTTCTACTAACTTGCGTTTCATCAACAACATGAATACTTGCATGTTTCTCACCCATTAACTTTGAAAGATAGGATGTAATTTGTCCCTTTTTCATTGTAAATGAGTCAAAAATATGCTGATGTGCTTTATGAAGAAGCTGCGTTTTTTTCTAATTTTAAATACATTTCTGCATACTTATTGAGCCCAAGAATTATTCCGCTAGCATCACTTACTATGACAGCATATGGTAAGTGATCGTATGCATTGAAAGACTGTGACCTTTCCTGCTCCTGACTAACATATAACCTATGGGCAACATCATTATTTAATGTTGAAATTTGGGCAACGATTTCCCCTGTATTTGGATCATAAAAACATTTGAAGGACATCATCTCAAATTCGTTACCAGCAATACGAATATTAAAGATTTCTTCAGATCTCAGGTCGTTTTGTAGTTGTTTGACAAACTTCGCCCATTTTAAATTGGATGGCTCGTCCATTGCTAAATAGCCAATATACGTTAAATTCAGGTTAAAAAGTTTTATAGCAGCTTCATTAACGTTTAAAATTTTTCCTGCTTTATTCAGAATAAGTGTTGGTGACGAAGTACTTTTCATAAGATTTCCAAAACATTGATTAATATCATTTTGCTTCAACTTTCTCACCGAACCTTTCAAAAGAGTAAAAAAAACCTCTAAATTGAATTTTGAGCCTTTACTATACTTTATGACTGTACGATTCTATTATTACAAAATTTAGTAAATTTAAGTATTTAAAATTATTTCACGAACCGTTCACAAAATAAATAGGTAAAAAGGATTATATTGTATGATAGCTACTTGACTGTTACAATTAGATGTTGAAAGGAAGATTATTGAATGAATACTATTTTAACTACTTTAAACGCAAAGTATATTCACACAAATTTAGCATTGCGTTACTTAAAAGGAGCTGCTTTACCAGAATTCAATCCAATTATTGCAGAATACACAATTAAAGATCCCGCTTTTAATATTGTATCAGATTTATTTCAAAAAAAACCTGATATTGTAGGATTTAGTTGCTACATCTGGAATATTGAAGAAACTATTCATGTTATTAAAATGTTAAAAACTGTCTGCCCCGATGTTAAAATTTTGCTGGGGGGCCTGAAGTTTCTTATGATGTCCACTATTGGTTACGTAGGATTGAAGAAATTGATTTTATTATCATGGGTGAAGGCGAGACATCTTTCAAACAATTACTTCATTATTTACATGGAGATATTTCATTAGAGGATGTACCAGGGATATGTTATTTAGAGGATGGTAAAGTAAGAATTCACGCTCAGCCTCCAAAGATAGACTTACGAGAATTGCCTAGTCCATTTCGTTTTGAAGAGGATATTCCACACCTCAGCAAACGAATTCAGTATATTGAAACAAGCAGAGGATGTCCGTTTAGCTGTCAATTTTGCTTATCTTCTATTGAAGTAGGGGTTCGTTACTTTAACCGTGAAAAAAATAAAAGAAGACATTCGTTTTCTAATGAATAATGGTGCACGTACAATTAAATTTGTTGACCGTACTTTTAATATTAGTCGTAGCTATGCTATGGAAATGTTTCAATTTTTAATCGATGAGCATAAGCCAGGTGTTGTCTTTCAATTTGAGATTACCGCAGATATTATGCGTCCTGAGGTCATCCAATTTTTAAATGATAACGCCCCAAAAGGTTTATTCCGTTTTGAAATAGGCGTACAATCCACAAACGATTTAACAAATACACTCGTCAAACGCCGTCAAAATTTTGAAAAGCTAAAGCGTACAGTGACCATGGTAAAAGATGGAGGGAAAATTGATCAGCATTTAGATTTAATTGCTGGTCTGCCTGAAGAGGACTATGGTAGCTTCAGACAAACCTTTAATGATGTTTTTGCAATGAGACCTGAGGAATTACAGCTTGGGTTCCTAAAGCTGCTGCGCGGGACAGGGCTTCGCCTTGAAGCTGAAAAATTCGGCTATACTTATGTTGATTTAGCGCCCTATGAGATTTTCTCTAATAATGTCTTAAACTTCGACGATATTGTCCGTATTAAACATGCCGAGGATGTACTTGAGAAGTATTGGAATGATCATCGTATGGATCATACAGTTGAATATCTAGTAACGGAAGTTTTTGAAACACCTTTTGATTTCTTCCAAAACTTTGGAACTTATTGGGAATCGAAGGGATGGTCCCGAATTGGTCATCAACTTGAGGATTTATTCCGTCGTTTATTAATGTTTTTAGAAACGATAGAGGGTGTGAATATAGATATTGTTAAAAGCTTAATGCAACTAGATTATCTGATGGTACAGCAATTCCAGCCTCGCAAATTATGGTGGAAGGAACGTCCTACTGAAGAACAGCAAAAAGCAATTTACAATGCCTTGCGTGAAAACCCTTCAATAGCGGGCGAAACATTCGCTAATTTCAATTTATCAGAAAAAGAATTATTTAAACATACACTTGTAGTACCACACCACTTGGATTACCAAAATTTCATAAAAGGCAAAATTGTACAAAAAAACGGCTATCTATTCACATATTTCCGTCATGGACAAGCCCCGTACTTTGCGTCCATCCATTCTATATAATTAAAAACGCTAATCCTATAAAATCAACGTTAGGATTGGCGTTTTTCTATTCTTAAAGAATTCTTAAATTTCCCAAACCTATTTAAGCTCTTCAAAAGTAACCATAATGAACAGTCAAACAGGAAGTTCACCCCTGTTACTTTATCTTAGTAATGGTAGCACAAATAACCCAAAAATTCTTAGTGCTAAATTCCTAGCAGAAGAACATAATCATCTTGTAATTAATACCCATTTCGATAATAATACATTCGGGATAAATAATTTTAAATTTTTTTGACATTTTAACGAAAATTGTTTTTTTAGCGATTTTTCTATTGCCTTTACCAAGTTAAAATGAAACCCGAATACACGTTAAATATACTTTTTAACGTATACTCAGGTTATGACAAAACCCTGTTACCCAATAATTACACGTTCCTTTGGATAATGATAGCTTGATTTTTTACCTCTTCCTCCTCCACCAAGAGTATAAAGGAAGGAAATTAAGCCAACACGACCAACAAACATCAAAATAATAATGATCATTTTGCCGACTATTGATAAATCAGAAGTAATTCCTAATGACATGCCACATGTACCGAATGCTGAGGTAATTTCAAAAATGATTTGTATCAGTGATGCATGCGGCTCGGTAATAAGTAAAATAATAGTCGCAACCAAGACCATAAAGAAAGCTAACAAAATAACAACAAACGAGCGAAAGACATCAATTAAATGTATTTCACGTCCAAACACTTGAATATCCTCTCTTCCTCTTGCAAAGGTAATAAGAAATAGGATCGCCATGGCAAATGTTGTTGTACGTATCCCACCACCAACTGAGCTAGGTGAAGAACCGATAAACATTAGGAAACTCATAAAAATATCTGTTGCTTCACTAAATGTTGTTACATCATACGTTGTAAGCCCTGCTGAGCGTGTCGAAACCGAATGAAACATAGCAGAAAACAGCGCCTCATGCCAAGCCATTCCCTTAAATGAATGAAATGATTCAAGCAAAAAAATTACGACAGCACCAACTACAAATAAAATTGCGTACGTAGAGGTAGTAATTTTTGTAAATAAACTGAATCGGAAATTTGCGTGACGATTCATTAAAAAAAGTTTTTACTTCTATAAGTACTGGGAAGCCTATTGCGCCAAGGACAATTAATACCATCGTAATCAATTGAACAAAATAATCGTTATGAAACGGTAGCAAGCTCATTCCTGTAATATCGAAACCACCATTAGTAGTGGCGGAAATAGAAGCAAAGACACCATGTAGAAAAGCTTCCTCTAACGTATCGAAATAATTCGTAAAGTGTAATGTTAGTATAAATGCACCTACAACCTCAATACCGATTAAGATTTTTAATATTTCCCGTATTAATTGAACTACGCCAGATAAATTATATTGGTTATGGTCTATCATAATTAATTGTCGCTCACGCATGCCTATTTTTTTCCCAACCAATAACCAAACAAAGGTACCGAGTGACATAATGCCAATGGCTCCAAGCTGCAGAATAACAAGCACCATTACGAGTCCAAAAGTTGTATACGTCTCTGAAATATTAAATGTTGTTAACCCCGTTACACTTACTGCGCTTACTGCTGTAAACAAGCTATCTAATAACGAAACTTTCACACCTTCTTGATGAACGCCTGGAAGTCGTAGTAACAGGAAGGAAATGGCTATGGCTATAAAATAATAAGATACTAGTACCTGAAACGGCGTTACAAGCCTATTCGATGATTTTTTCCAAGGCACTTTCTTAACTCCTTCCATACTCTAAACTCGATAGATATTAGTATAGAAAAAAATACGTCAAAAAAGAAAGAGGAATAGATATGACTATTCCTCAAAAAAATTAATGTGTATGTTGTTTATTCCTTACACCTACTAAGTAACCAACTAGTGCAATTGCTATTAGTACAACCCAAAAAGTTACCTCCCACGCTGTAGAATGAGGGAACTCTACTGGTAAAATACCTACTCTTTCGTGTGATAATGTTAACACAACAAGCTTGACACCTACCCAACCAACAATTAAAAATGCAGCCGTTTCAAGTGAAGGATAGTCATTTAATACTTTTACAAACCATTGTGCAGCAAATCGCATCATGATAACACCAATAAATCCTCCAAGTAGCATCACTGCAAATTGACCTCCATTAATACCACCAATATCAAAATGCCCTAGCTCTGGTAGTGTGACCGCTATAGCTACTGCTGCAAGCATAGAATCAATAGCAAATGCAATATCCGCAGCCTCCACCTTAAGCACCGTCATCCAGAAACCACTACCTCTTTTTGCTACTTTCTCATTCGTTTCGTCTGTTGAATCCTCTTTATGGCGTAAATCATATATATTTTTAGCTGACATGAATAATAAATATGCTGCTCCTAGTGCTTGAATCTGCCAATAATTCACTAGCACTGTAATAATAAAAAGCGCTGAAAATCGGAAAATTAATGCACCAAATAATCCATAAAATAAAGCCTTTTTTTTGTTGATCACGCGGTAAATGTCTCACCATTACAGCCATTACAACTGCATTATCTGCTGCTAATAATCCTTCTAAAATAATCAGTACAATAAGTACCCACCCATACTGTAATAAAATTGCTTCCATGTAAGTGCCTCCTCTACCTCTGTATACCCAAATTAGTCATTACTATACAGGTACAAAAGAAAAGACCTCTGCCCTATGAAAAGGCAAAGGTCTCGCTAAGTAAATCAATTACGCCTTGGCGTAATTGGCGGATGTCACGGATTTTCATTTCATCTCACCACCTTTAGAGGTGGGAGTTTTCTGTATCTGCCGCAATGCTTACGCACATAAAACTTTCGATACAAAAAAACATTTGCTGAATGAAGATAAATCCCTTCTATCAGAAAATTTCAACTCCAAACTAGAAAGCATAGAGTTATTTACTATCACACCCGATGGTAAATACCATGTCTTGACGAATGTGAAACCAGCTACAACGCTCGTATCTGTTAGCTACTCCCCTTTGACAAAATGTCGAAGGTGTTCTTCTGTAAAAAAATATTATAGCACTAACATGAAAGCGTGGCAAAAAGATCTATCTACTATTTCATCTTCATAGCAAAAAAAGATAAAAGACTAATTCTATTTTATCTGAATTTGATAGTTTTTTTCTTCTTTATGCGCTAAATAGAAATCAATCATTATAGGCATCGTATCTATAAAATCAGGACATGTAATCCCACCCTTTGTCAAAATTGCTACTGCTTCCGTTGTATCAAAGTGAGCATTCCACGTTAAATAGTCTAACGTTTCCTGCTCTACTCCAAGTTTTTTTTCGAATAAATGGCACTCGCAAGGATACTTTTGCTAGAATCAATGGAAATTGTCCCTTAGGAGATTGACTCGTTAATAATTTCACCATTGTCCGGTATACTGCTTGAACAGGATGCGGATTCGGATCTGTTAAATGCAGGGTTTTCCCTTCAGCACATTTTTCATCAACAAGATACGTTGAAGCATTAATAATATAATCTACTGGAACTACATTAATTGTTGATGTAGATTGACCGATATACGGAATAAAGGGTAACCATTTTAATTTATCTACCATATTTAAAAAGAAGTAAGGTCCATCAAATTTGATTGTTTCTCCTGTTTCAGAATGACCACGCACAATACCAGGTCGAATAATGGTTAATGGAATTTCTGATTTTAAATCTTCTACACGATGCTCAGCTTCATATTTTGTTTCCTCATAATAGTTTTTAAATGCAGGAGGACGAACGAGTTCATTTTCTTTTAAAACACCTTCACGTGTACCTGCCACATAGGCTGTACTAAAGTACATATAACGTCTTAAATTTGGAAGACTTCGAACAAAATCATTGACCATCGTTGTACCATGCACATTTACCTTCCAGGCTATGTCACGTGGGACTGCTAAATCATATATGGCTGCTAGGTGCCAAAGCACTTCTATTTGAGGCACTACTTCCTGTACTGTTTGATTTTCTAGTCCAAGATTCGGTAATGTAATATCTCCCTCTACTATACGAATCAAACAATTTGGAAACTCCGCAATAATAGAATCTTTTTCAATATTAGCCTTTACTAATTCTCCTGCTAAAACGATAACTACAACTTCCTGTGCCTGATTTTTTCGAAATATCTCCCTTATCAATTGACTTGAAATGAATCCTGGAAAACCTGTAAAAAAATGAACCCCCATCTCTCACTCCCCCTGAGCCTACCGTATCTTCCGAGTTTCTTTATCCATTAAGCTATAAACAGTCGGTACAATATATAATGTCAGCAAAGTCGATGTGACAAGGCCGCCAATAACTGCAATCCCCATGGGCTGATTCATCTCTGTTCCTTCACCAAAGCCCAGTGCAAGTGGCAGTAAACCTAAAATGGTCGTGAGCGCCGTCATTAAAATTGGGCGAAGTCTATCCTGAGTAGCAAGTAAAATCGCATCATAGGTCCCCATTCCTTTAGACTTTTGCTGATTAATATAATCTACAAGCACAATTCCATTATTAACGACAATCCCTACAAGGACTAATATACCGATAACAGAGGTCACCCCAATAAGCGTATTTGTCATAAACATTGCTATGGCAACACCAATAATCATTAACGGTACCGTAAACATGATTACAAATGGATGCTTAAATGATTCGAATTGTGCTGCCATTACGATATATACGAGCACTACAGCTAATGCAACGGCTAAAAGCATATCATTGATGGCACTATCATAAAGTTCACGATCTCCACTAAAGACTATCTGGGTTTCAGAAGGTAACTTAGCCTTTTGCAATGCTTGGTCGACTTTAGCCGAAATACCGCCTAAAGATTCCTTCGTTTCATACTCCACAAAAAAATGCTACAGCAGCCGCTTGATCAGAACGTCTAATCGATACGGGTCCTTCTTGAACAGCAACAGTAGCTATATCCTCAAGCTTTACAAATAAGCCTGCAGGAGAACGTAACTGCATAGATTTTAAAGATTCGATACTATTATTAAAGACATGTCCAAAGCCTGTATAAACCGGTAGTACCGCACCATCCTCTGCAATGATTTGTGTTGTAAGTTGACCCTTAGTCATTTGATTGACCATTTGTGCTATTTGTGCAGGAACAAATCCGTAATCTTTTGCCCTTTCTCGGTCCACCTCCACTTGAATTTCTTTTACAGTGTTATCTAAATCTGTGGAGACGTTTGTGACAGCATTTACCTTCAAAAGCTCCTGTTGTACTTTATCGACTGCACTATGAAGTCGCTGTTCATCAGAATCTGTTAATCTAAATGTTAATGTATTTGGGGATGAGCCAGTTGATGTGGAGACATTAAAGGTGATTTCCGCCTGTTTACCAAGCTCAGTATGTAAATCTTGCTCAAGCTCCTCAACAAATTCAAAAATTGAACGTTTTCTATCTGCTAAAGGAACTAGCTTTACATAAAGCTCTGCCTGATTTGCACTTGTTTGTCCCCGAGCCTGTGATTGTTGTGTACCACCGACTAAGCTGACATATACATCCACATCCCTCTCCTGTTTTAGCCGATCTTCAATTTTCGCAACTATTTTCTCCGTTTCTGATACAGCAACACCCTTCTCTAGATTTACACTAATTGAAGTAAATCCTTCATCGGTCGGTGGTAAAAACTCTGTACCGATTCGCATAAGACCAAACAGTGCGATGCCAAAGCAGACGATTGTTGAGATAAGGACAAGCATGCGATGTTGCAATACCCAAACAATGGAAGCTCTATAGTTTTTATATAAGATTGACTCATTACGTTTCTCATAAATGCTAACAGCTTTTATTTTTAAAAGACGGCTTGCAAGCATTGGAACAACCGTTAATGCAACCACTAAAGATGCAATTAAACTAAAGGAGATGGTTAAGGCAAATTCTGTGAAAATTTGTCCTATTAATCCCTCAATAAACATGACAGGAATAAATACCGCAATTGTAGTAAGAGTGGACGCGGTGATAGCAAGTGCTACCTCTTTCGTTCCTTCTTTAGCTGCTACTATAGGCTCTTGCCAATTCCTAGATGACGCTCAATATTTTCAATCACAACGATGGCATTATCTACAAGCATCCCAATCCCAAGCGCTAATGCTCCCAATGTCATAATATTGAGGGAGAAATTCGCAAAATACATTAAAACAAATGTGACAATTACTGAGTATGGAATAGCAATACCTATAATAATAGGACTTTTCACGCTACGTAAAAAGACAAAAAGCACGAACATTGCGAATAAGCCACCTAATAATAACGAGGATCCAATATTACTAATCGCTAAATCTACATAGTTTCCTTGATCTGTTAGTACATCAGCAACAATGCCCTGATACTGCTTCTTTGCCAATAATTCATTTAACGCATCTTGAAAGGCCTTCGATACCTCTGCTGTATTCGCACCTGACTCCTGTAAAACAGACATTAATACAGCTGGATGGTTATTTGCTCGCGTTGTGGTCATGGATATCTGTTCTACACGTTCAACAGTCGCTACCTCCCCAACTGTCAAGGCTTTACCATCTAATGGATTAACTGAAACAATTAAATCAGCGATGTCTTCAGGTGTACTTAATGTGCTCAGGATACGTGTAGTTAGCATTTTCCCATCGTTAGTTAACACGGGCTCTCCTGGAAGAGATACATTGTTCGATTGAATGATTTGTATTATATCCGCTTGCGTTAAGCCTTTTTCAACTAGCTTTGATTCATCTAAAGTTAGTTGAACTTCTTCTACAAGCTTACCAGAAACATTTACACTTGCGACTCCTGCTGTTCGACGAAGCTCTTTTTCTAAGTCCTCCGCCAATAATCGTACGTCTACATCATCATTTTCTGCACGAAGCGAAAGCTGTATAATCGGAAATTGGGATGGGTCAAACTTTAAAAAGCTAGGCTTTTCAGCATCACTCGGTAAGGGGGTCATATCAATTCGCTGTAAAATATCAAGCTGTACATCTTCTATATTGGTTGACCAATTAAACTCAAGTACAATTAAATTGGATCCTTCTTGTGAGGTAGACTGTAGTTTTTTTATACCTGGTAGGGTTGCAAGCGTTGTTTCTAAAGGCTTGGTTATCTTTTCATTGACTTCTGCTGGACTCGCTCCAGGATAAGAAGTAACAACGACACCTATAGGTGGATGTAGCTCAGGTATTAGCGTAATTGGTATTTTTAATAATGAAACCCCACCTAAAATAATGACAAATAGCATCGTAACAATTGTAAAAACTGGTCTTTTAATTGAAAAATCACTAATGTTCATTTTTTACAAACTCCTTCTCTATCTCTTCCTTCCTATGATAACCGAAAAGGAGAATATTTTATAAATCAGAAAAACATAAACCTATTTTTGATAATTCTAGTATATTTTACAGATAACTATGTAAGGGTTAGTAATGGCTAGAAGTTACAAAGGATGGTTAATTTTTGTCTAAAAATATGTCAGCTCAACTTTTAGTGATAAACTACATTTCCTAATACTGTATATATTCTACACATTGCTCTAATTTTCCTTGTAAAAAAACACGAATCGCAAAATTGTCGATTCGTGTTAGTAATTTATAAGAGACTATATAGTTTAATGTTTTCGTTTTTATCAGCAAACCAACGCATAGCAAACTCATTTTCAAAGAGGAAAACAAGATTATCAAAGCGATCTTTTACAAGCATTGAACGCCCTGAAGACATAGACTCCTTTACATCCTCTTCATTTTCAATCCATCGTGCTATTTTCGAACCAATTGGCTCCATCTTCACTTCAACATTGTATTCGTTTTTCATGCGATGTTCAAAAACCTCAAATTGTAACTGACCAACAGCCCCTAAAATGACTTCTTCGGTATGCAATGTTTTATAGTATTGAATAGCGCCTTCTTGAACTAATTGCAAAATCCCTTTATGGAATTGCTTTGATTTCATCACGTTTTTCGCTGTTACACGCACAAATAACTCAGGAGTAAATTGTGGTAATTTTTCAAAGTGGAATGTTTTCTTTCCACCTACAACAGTGTCCCCAATTTGATATGTCCCAGTATCGTATAAACCGATAATATCGCCAGCTACAGCTTCATCTACTGTTTCACGATCATCTGCAAGGAATTGTGTAGATTGTGTCACCTTGAACGATTTACCTGTACGAGATAGTGTCATATTCATACCACGTTCAAATTTTCCAGATACAATACGAACAAAAGCAATACGGTCACGATGGGCAGGATTCATATTAGCTTGAATCTTAAAAATAAAGCCTGAAAATTCCTCATGTTCAACAGGATCAATAAACTGTTCATCTTCAGTAATTCTAGCTGAGGTGTCGGTGCAAATTGTAAATAGGTTTCAAGGAATGTTTGGACACCAAAGTTCGTTAAAGCAGAGCCAAAGAAAACTGGCGTTAATTCACCACGACGAATCTTTTCCTCAGAATAAGCATTACCCGCTTCGTCAAGCAGCATAATATCATCCATTGCTTGCGAATAATAAGAAGTCACCTTCATAGGATGCTCAACTGCAAGTTCTCCATTATCATCAATAGGTAAAAAAACGTTCTTCTTCATCAGTACGGAATTGCTCGATACGTTTATTATAACGATCATAAATACCTAGAAACTCTTTACCCATACCAATTGGCCAGTTCATTGGGTAAGCGTGAATGCCCAGTACCTCCTCAAGCTCTTCAATCAGCTCAAGTGGCTCTTTTCCTTGACGGTCCAGTTTATTGATAAAAGTAAAAATTGGAATACCACGCATTTTACAAACTTTAAAAAGCTTTAAAGTTTGTGCTTCAATCCCTTTCGCAGCATCGACAACCATAACAGCACTATCTACAGCCATTAATGTACGATACGTATCCTCTGAGAAATCTTGGTGACCTGGAGTATCTAAGATATTGACACGAGAGCCATTATAATCAAATTGCATTACGGAGGAAGTTACAGAAATCCCACGCTGCTTTTCAATTTCCATCCAGTCAGATGTTGCAAACTTACCTGTTTTTTTCCCTTTTACTGTACCAGCATCACGAATCGCACCACCGAATAGTAAAAGCTTTTCTGTAATTGTCGTTTTCCCAGCATCAGGGTGACTGATAATGGCGAATGTCCGACGCGATACTATATCTTTTTCTAAATTTGAATTCATCTCGTCATTCTCCTTTTTTCATACTTACTAATAATAAAAGAAGACTTGCCTTTCATACAAGCTTTTTACATGAATTCCTGAAAAAGAAAACCCTTTAGTGACTACTAAAAGGGTTCCTTTAACATTCATCAGTATGCCTAAAATATTGAAATTTGCAGATAATCGTTTTGATAATCTAAAACAAAACCGATAATGGGGTATCCATTATACGAATTTTAATCGACCCGCTTCAATAGCAATCTCTGCATCGCTATGTGGATATTTTGTATTCTCAATAATCTGGTAATCCTCATGACCTTTACCAGCAAAAATAATCATATCTCCTGGTTCAGCAATTTCAATAGCATGACGGACTGCCTCTGCACGATCTCCAATACAAGCATAATTTTCATGAAGCATCCCTTTGGCAAGGTCACCTGTTATGCTATCGTAGTCTTCGTAGCGTGGATCATCTGTCGTCAAAATCACATATCTGCTGCTGATGCCTTTTCCGCCATCGCCGGGCGCTTCGATTTATCACGATTACCACCTGTACCTACAAGGAAAATAAGCTTCCCTTTTTTATACGGCTGTGCTGCTGCAATCGCCTTTTCAATTGCATCTGGAGTATGTGCATAGTCTACAAAAATTTGCACTGGTAAATCTGAGCAAACTTTCTCCATACGTCCTTTTACTGGTGGCAATTGCTCGATCTGCTCAATAATCGTTTCCATAGAGTAACCTCGACCATAGAAAGCAACCATTGCAGCAAGTACATTGTAAATATTAAATTCACCAAGTAAATTCATTTTTACACGGAATATACCTTCTGACATTTCGACATCAAAGGAAGTCATGTAATCATGATACTCACAATTAATAGCTCGGAAATCAGCTGTTTCATTTATAAGTCCATATGTCCATACTGGGAAGGGTGTCATTGCAGCATAGCGCTCTGACCATTCATCGTCAGCATTTAACACCACAAATTTATTTTTTTTCTAAATCTTGTCCAAGTTGAGAGAATAGTAAACCTTTTGCATGGCCATATTCCTCCATCGTACCATGGAAATCAAGATGATCATGTGTAAGATTTGTAAAAATAGCTACATCATAATCAACGCCAGCTAAACGCCCTAATGCTAAGCCATGGGAAGAAACCTCCATTGTCATAAGACGACAGCCTTCCATTTTGGCTCGGAAAATCATTTGCTGTGTCGATAAAGCATCACTTGTCGTATTAGCAGATTCATATAAAATACCATTTAAATTAAAGCCAATTGTTCCAGTTAGTGCAGACTTTTCGCCCATACCATGCATAATATTCTGAATAATCCCTGTCACTGATGTTTTGCCATTTGTACCTGTTACTCCAATCATCGTTATATCCTTTGAGGGATAATCAAAGAATTTAGCAGCAAGTAAGCCAACAGCTCTATCGGTATCTTTCACAATGACCTGTGCTATTGCTTCTCCTAATGGTAATTTACGTTCAGTCACTATTATTGTCGCGCCACCTTCAACTGCTTTTTGTGCATAGTCATGACCATCCACTGTGTAGCCCTTTATACAAACAAACATGCTATTCGGTTGTACACTTCGAGAATCCACCACAATATCACAGACCTGGTCTGGCAACACTCCAATTATTTTTTTCAAAGGTAATGCACTTAACAATTCCTCTGCATACATTTCATAGTCCTCCAATCAATCTCAACACTCATTTTATCATCCTTTGTTTTTTTCGACAAAAAAATGACAAGATGAATTCCCCCACATTCTATTGAATTTATTTTACTACTTATTTCTCGATAAATAAAATGTCTCATGAGTCGTTTTTTCAATGAAAACGCTATCATTTCAATATAAAGTTAATAATCCGTCGAAATTAGCCTTTCTTATTAAGAATCGCCATTTATCGACAACAATAATTCAAATCAACAAGAAAAATATGGTCATTGGAGGATTGAACAAATAAAGCAGAGAGGTGAGGTGTCTAGATTCTATAATCTGACACCTCCATCTACTATTTCATAATTGTTCGCACAATCTTAACTTTTTGTTTATAAGGAGGGAAGAGAACGTTCGTTTCCAGTTTTGAAGATTTCTTTAGAATAGATTTCGCATGTGTAAAATTTTCAAAGCTAGCCTTTCCATGATAAGCCTTTACTCCTGACGGCCCAACACCACCAAATGGGAGATGTAAATTTCCAACATGTGTAATTGTATCATTAATGCAACCGCCCCCAAATGGCAGTTCCTCTAAGAAGTACTGGATAGCCTTGTCATGCTCCGAGAAAAAATAGGCGGCTAAAGGCTTTGGTAATTGACGAATTTGATGAATGACCAGTGGTAAATCATCATACATCATGACAGGTAGGATGGGACCAAATAGTTCATCTTGCATGGAAGGATTTGACCACTTCACGTATTCGATAATGGTAGGCTCAACATATAGATCATCACGATCTGTTCTTCCCCCAAATGTTATAGCATCTCGTTCCTCCGTTAAAATTTTCTGAAGGCGGTCAAATTGTCTTAAACTTACGATACGACCATAATCGGGACTTTTCAATGCATTTTTCCCATAAAAAGAACGAATGGTATCCTTCAATACTTTCATAAATGGATCATAGACATCTTTATGGACTAGCAGATAATCTGGCGCCACACATGTTTGTCCAGTATTTGTAAATTTCCCCCAAGCAATTCTTTTAGCCGCCACTTCTAAATTAGCCGTTTGATCGACAATCGCAGGGCTTTTTCCCCCAAGCTCTAAGGCAATTGGTGTTAATCTTTCCGCTGCTGCCTTGGCCACCACTTTACCTACTGCCACACTACCTGTAAAAAAAATATAATCAAATGAAGCATGAATTAAGGCAGTTACTTCCTCTTTTTCCCCCTCCACAACTCGAACATAAAAGGGATGGAATGTTTCTTCAATTATTTTCTTTACAATTGCCGCCGTATGCACAGATGTTTCTGATGGTTTTATTATTGCTGTATTTCCTCCAACAATAGCTCCTACTAATGGCTCCATAACAAGCTGGAATGGATAATTAAATGGACCAATAATTAGGGTTACTCCATACGGCTCTCGGACAATAAAGCTTTTTCCCATCTGATATTGTATGGGTGTTTTTACAGCTTCTGGCTCCATCCATTCTTCCACATGCTTCACCATATATGAAATACTATCTAACACAATACCAATTTCCGTTGCATATGCCTCAAATTCACTTTTTCGCAAATCTAAATATAGCGCATTTAAAATTTCTTTTTCGTATTTTAAAATAGATTTCTTTAGTTTAATTAATTGTTCTTTTCGAAATTTAGCACTTTTCGTTGCTCTTGAAAAATAAAATTGACGTTGCTCTGTAATCATATTTTCCACATCTTGTGTCGTAAAATTCATCTTAACGCACCCCTTTTTTTTAAAATGTCATACATAGTTTTTTTCATTTCGAAACAAACTATCATTGTCTATACGATACAACATTGAAGACAAAAATTCCTCTTTCTAAAGGTGGTGTTAAATGATTTGATGAGTGAGGATGTTTTACTTTTTTTGATTTTTGGAAATATACAACTACATATTTGAAAATTGAAACGGGGGCGTAGATGAATGACAACAACAGGAACATGGTGGGAGTCCATTTTTTTCAGGACCATTAGCACACGGTATTTGTGAAGAAAAAAATATTGCTATTGCAAGATGAGGCTTTCTTATATCTCTCTACAACACCGACAGAGAAAGATGATGAGTCTGAAGTAAATTAAAAATAGCGCATTATAGGATTTATTTCCTATAATGCGCTATTTTTCGTACTTCATACATTTTCTTTAATTAACTATCACTAATTGCTGAATTTGCTTTAACTCTACATCTAATCGCTGAATGGCTTCTTCTTCAATTGCAAAGCCTCCATTCTCAAGTCGAATAATTTGTTGATCCAAAATATATACAGAATGTGCAATAGTTGTCGCCCCTAAAACTGATAAAATGGGTTTTAACGCATATTCTAATGCAAGTAAATGACCAATAGAGCCGCCCACAGCAATCGGCAAAATAAGCTTTCCACGCAATGCCTTTTGTGGTAACAAATCAATATACGTTTTTAAAATACCTGTATATGAAGCTTTATATATCGGTGTCAAAACTACAATGATGTCCGCCTCTTCTATTTGCTTATTTTCAGAAATAATAGCCTTACTTGTAAAATTGGCTGTTATCAAATCCTCTGCAGGTAATTCGTATATAAAATTATTATGGACAGCTATCCCCTGTGCTTTAAAATAGTTCTCTACTTTATCATGAATTGCCGTTAAACGAGAACTTTTTGAATTACTTCCATTAATAATCACTGCTTTTGTCACCCTGACCACTCCCCTTAATAATATCTCCTAACATGTTGACTAAACTTTTCCTCTATATCGAATGGAAATGACTTAAAATAATAAAAAAGCCTCTATATTACAAAGTGAAAATTCGCTTTGTATTAGAAGCCTCTAGATGTCTAGTCAACTTAAATTAAAATACCTAGTAATCCTATAAATTTAATTTATCACAAAAACCTACAAAGTCAATAGGCTTTTTTTAACAAAAAAATCTACATTCATTAATTTTTAATGAATGTAGATTTTAGTGTTGAAAAACTAAATGGTCAAGGGACTCTTTGTAAACACTACTAAGTCAAATGAAGGGTGATTTCCGTTCCAGGCTACTCGCTTTGTTGCTGACGCTTCGCTTTCGCACAGTTAAAACATTTGTTGCTGACGCTTCGCTTTCGCACAGAGCAAAGCTTCCTGTGGGCGAGCGACGAGCCGCTTCCTGCGCTGGAGGAACGAAGGCTAAGTGCGTCACGTCCTGTGACAACGCCTTCGTGACCAACCTCGTGTTGGCCTCAGTTTCTCGTCTGTCTCGCTATCCCACGGGAGTCGAGTAGCCTTACACTCCAATCAGCAATAGTGTGGAACTTTAAATATTTTCTTCCCTCAAAAGTAAAGCAAAAGCATATTACTCATCATCATTAAATGGATAGAATAGTGGTACAATTCTATAGCTGTCAACCTACATTTTATTTTTATGCATAAAACTAATTTCTAACTTTATATAAAATCACTTATTGCAGTTGATAGAAAAATATTATCAGGCTCCATTTGCGCAAATAGTGATGGCTAAGACTTCAATTTATCACCATAAATTTATGTGAAATGCCAATGAAAATACTATGAGCAATGGTTGATTGGAGTGTAGACTGAGTGATTCCTCGGGGATTCAGCAGGAAAGCACACAGTCGTCAACTCCTCGTATTGAAAAAGGGCTGTACTTATTAATTTCCCACCTTGATTTCCTTGACAAAATAGTATTTCAACAACATGAATCTACATTCATGATTTTTTTAAAGAATATAGATTTTATAAGTTATTGATGTATAGCTTTATCAAAAATACCTTTTGCCGCATCACCAATATGCTCAGATACGGTTGGATGTGGGAAAATCATTTTTGCAAGCGTATGTGCAGTACCACCAGCATTTTTCGTTGCTAAAATTGAATTTAGTATTTCTGTTGCCCCATCAGCGACTACACATGCACCTAAAATATGTCCTTCTTTTTTTTGTAGCAATTAGCTTCACAAATCCCTCTGTATTTCCCTCCATTAGTGCCTTAGAATTGGAATGAACAGGTATTTTTATAACCGTACATGGCACCTTCACCTGATTTTCTAATAAACCAAATGTCGCGATTTCAGGATGTGTATAAACACAACGAGGAATAGCATCTTGGTCAATTAATAACGGTTTATTCCCTAAAATATGATCGATTACATGAATACCCTCTGCACTAGCTGAATGAGCTAGCTGATAGCCACCAACTAAATCACCTATTGCGTAAATATGTGGCTGACTTGTTTCTAGGTGTTCATTAACAGCAATTAAACGACCATCAAATGCTAGTTCCAATTGCTGAGCTATTTCTGTATTTGGACGTCGACCTGTCGCAAATAAAAGATTTTCATATGTATAAATTCCTTTAGATGTATGAATTTCATTGTCTTTAAAATGGTTAAATTGAAAATCTGTGACAAGCTCAATTCCAAGCTTTTTCATTTTTTGTCGAATTAGAGGTCTTGCGTCTGGCTCTTCTGTCTGTAAAATATCCTCACTATGATTCAGCATTGTTACCTTTGTTCCAAGTGGCGCTAAGCTAAATGCCATTTCTACTGCAATAACACCGCCACCAATAATAGTTAACTGTTTTGGTAGTTCATCAATACTAAAAAAAAGTATCTGTCGTATAGTATTTAGCTGACTCTAGACCTTTGAATGGTGGTACAAATGGTTTGCTTCCTGTCGCTAAAATAATATCCGTCGCAGTAAAGATTGCTTTTCCGACAGTTACGGTCATGTCCTTAGCAACTGAAGCTTCACCGCGGTAAAACGTAATATGATTGCTTAAAATATAACCCTCAATATTGGCCAAAAGTTCTTCAATCAAGGAGTCCTTTCGCTGCATTAACCGTGTAAAATTCACATTTACCTTAGATGTTTCAATTCCCCAGTCATTACCACGTTTTATTTCCTGCACAAGCTTACTATGCTCCAGCAAAATCTTTGAAGGGATACATCCAACATTGTAGCAGGCCCCTCCTACTTTATGACGTTCCACTAAAGCAACTTTCTTGCCACTTTTAGCTGCATAAATAGCTGCCACATAGCCACCAGGTCCTGCGCCAATAATTGCAATATCAAATTTTTCCATAAATTTCACCTCATGTACCACCATATCACTTACAAAATTTGAATGCAACGGCATATCTTTTGCAGAAAACTTATTAATATTTCCTTTATTAGGACTGTAAGGATAGACGAATTTTTACTGGTGATCAAAGAGTGAGGAATAGGAAAAGTAGTAGTAAAAAAAAGTCCCTCATCTCCTCACTAGAACATGAGAGACTTTATTTGAATTAGGAGATAATCGAAAAAAAAGAATCATGCAAATATGATTTACTCGACTTAGCGTTCATGTATTGAATAAATAAGTTCTTGTGGATTAATCTCAATATGTTAATAAATATTGCGCTGCCAAAAACGTTGCTGGGCAATGGCATCTACATATTTTTTTAGCAAAATCTTTATTACCTGTTGCCAGTACAATCCCTGGTCCTACATTTGCATTAGACATATTAAAAAAATGTAGTTCCCGTTGTAGCAATACCAATTGGCTTATAATGTCGATATGATTCGTTCATGTAGTTAACAATATGTGTATTGAACTTTGCCTGATTATTTGCCTTTACACCTACAACGTATAATGAATCAAATAATACTGCATCAGTTGTGATAAATGTTTCAGTTGCGGTTAATTGTACTCCATTACTACTAGTCACTACCCCTAACCTATCTGAAATAATACTATATCGCACGCCTTGTCTCGTTAAATACTTCAGCACTTCTCCCACCTCATTAGCATCAAAACCATCACCAATTAGAACTCCAACCTTTAGTGTTTGAGGTACTTTTATAGTATTAGCTTGGCTCAATGCTGGGGAGGATGCTGTAACATTTATTTGTTCACCGGTTGGTCGATTGACACCAACATTATCTGCTATTGTTGTTGCCATTGCTTTATCCACTCGAACAAACATATTGACGACCTGCTGGCGTACTGATTTACTTTTTACTTTTCCTACCTCAAAGCTAAAGGCTTCAATAATATGCTGCTTTTCTGGAGGCGACATACTATTCCAGAACAACCTAGCCTGTGAAAAGTGATCATCAAAGGATTTGCTTCGCGCTCGTGTAATACGCCCTTCCACCTTTTCCTCATAGTGAACATAGCCGCCCTCCTTTGCTGTAGATGTCGAAGGAGTATTATTTGCCAAAGAGTTTTTATGGTAACTGACCCTTCCTAAATTGATGGTTTGTCGACTAAAGCCATTGCGTTGATTGTTGTGAATTGGGCAAACTGGTCGATTAATCGGTATTTCCGCAAAGTTAGGTCCACCTAGGCGTATGAGCTGTGTATCTAAATAAGAAAATAGACGCCCCTGTAAAAGTGGATCATTGGTAAAATCTATACCAGGTACTACATTTCCTGGATGGAAGGCGACCTGTTCTGTTTCAGCAAAAACATTATCCACATTACGATTCAAGGTCATTTTGCCAATTTTTTTTCACAGGCACCATTTCTTCAGGCCAAAGCTTTGTAGCATCTAAAATATCAAAATCAAACTTAAATTCATCCTCTGGCTCAAGCATCTGCACGCCTAGCTCAAATTCAGGGTAATCGCCAATTTCAATAGCTTCCCATAAATCACGTCGTTGAAAATCTGAATCCTTTCCACCGATAATTTGTGCCTCATCCCAAACCAATGAATGAACTCCTAGCACAGGCTTCCAATGAAACTTCACAAATCTTGACTTTCCTTTTTCATTGACGAAACGGAATGCATGGACACCGAAGCCCTCCATCATCCGAAAGCTTCTAGGTATTGCTCGATCCGACATAACCCACATCACCATATGTGCAATTTCTTGATTATTCGCGACAAAGTCCCAAAATGTATCATGAGCAGAGGCAGCTTGGGGCATATCATTATGAGGCTCTGGTTTTACAGCATGAATTAAATCAGGAAATTTAATGGCATCCTGAATAAAAAAGACAGGAATATTATTGCCAACTAAATCATAATTGCCTTCATCAGTGTAAAACTTCGTGGCAAACCCACGTACATCTCGAGCTGTATCCATCGAGCCGAGACTTCCCACTACTGTCGAAAACCTTACAAAGACAGGCGTTTTTTTTCCAGGTTCCTGTAAAAACCTTGCCTTTGTATACTCTTTCATCGACTCATACAATTCAAATTCGCCATGAGCAGCAAACCCTCTTGCATGAACAACACGCTCAGGGATACGCTCATGATCAAAATGAGTTATTTTTTTTCTCTGAGGTGAAAATCCTCCATTATCGTTGGACCACGTACTCCTGCTTTCAAGGAATCTTCATCATTCGAAACTTTAAGCCCCTGATTTGTCGTCATCTTTGTTCCATCATTATCGACACGAAATTGCTCTAGCTGCTGATCCTTTGCATTGTCCTCTAAATCTTTGCGTTGATTCGACTTAGATTTATCCACACAATCCCCTTTCATTTCCATACTCATAATTCTCATATACACTATATGTCTGTTTGGAATAATCATGCTTTCAATTACATTCGACAAAGAATGACAAAGCACAGCAGCATTTTTCCTATCAAATGCAAGAAAACCTTGATTGGTCATATGCCTCTCAAGGTTTCTCATTGTTATTCTGCGATTTTTAAAACTTTTGACATTTTCTCAAGCTGTCTAACTGTTGGTGTTAAATTAGCGAAAAATAGGCCTCTCGAAGCTTTCGTGAAGGTGTACTACCCACGATATAACCAGCAGATCCATTATGCAGCATATTTGCCTGTACTGCTGCCAATGTGGCATAGACTGTCTGTAAGCGAAGCTGACAAATTTCATATAAATCCGTTCCACCTACTAGTACGTTTAATTGTAAAGCTTCTTGTAATTGCTGAAGCTCTTTTGCAAGTTCATCCGCCTGAACCTGTAAATACTCATTACAGCCATTCTGCTTTGCTTTCACTTTTTCAATTCCTTCAATGCATGCCTCCATCACACCAAAGCCTAGTGGTATTTGATACAAGACAAATGTTGGTCGAATCGTATCAACAAATAAACTTGCATCATGTGCTATTACATATTCATCAGCTACAAAGACTTTATCAAATTTACAGCTATAAGTGGCACTACCATTTACCCCTAAGAAATGAACTTTTTCTTTCAGGGTGATTGCTGAATTATTTGTATTGACAAATAGCATTACTTCTTTTCCTTCATAACAAGCAATGGCTCCAAACCAATGATTATCAGCCAAGTTGGAAACGGCAGGTAACACACCGTTTAAAACATAGCCACCATCAACACGTTCAGCTGATAAATGAAGCTTTTCTAGACCTGCATAAAACTTCATAGGATTCGATAAACCTGTGGCTCCGAGTAACTCTCCACCCTCAAGTAAAGGTAATACTGCTGCACGTAACTCAGAATTGCTCGTTTTACGAATATATGTTAATGCAGCAAGGTGGCACCATAGGCAGAATGCAGTTGTCATACAGACCTTTGCCGTTTCTTGTACAATTGTTAGCTCATCAAGAAGTGTACTTTCTTCATCCTTATGTGTTGATTGGAAAAAGCCTGCTTTTCCAAGGGCAAATAAATATTCCTCCGCATAATAAGCTTCCTCATCAATCTTTTTTACCAACGGTTTTAATTTTTCATCGATTAAAGCCTGTAAAACTACCGCTTCTTCTGCCATGGCTTCCACTCCTATCCTTCACTTATTCTGCTATTTTCTTACTTTTACTTATCTGCTAATTCTGTTAACGATGTAATTGGTGTTTGTACAGCCTCCCGAGCTCGTTTTACTGCCGCTTCATCTGGTGCATCATAGAAGCATAAGCATTTCGACATATCCTCACAAACATAAGTACGTGAAAAATGTACTTCTGGTACTTCTTCGTAGTGAACTGAATTTTTCTTTTTACGTGCTAAGTATTGATCCATTGTAATCTCCGCAGGAATTTCCCACTCCACTAAGTAATTCACTACTTCCTGATTTTGCTTTACATCTTCCAGCTCTTTACCGACAAGACGTACTTCCTTCACTAAATCAGCTTGTACATGCTGAGCTGTTAATGCCGCAGTTGCTTGTGCTTCTTCATTAGCTTCTACAATGAAGTAAGCGCGGCTGAAATCTTTAGCTACCTGCACCTCAATCACTGTCACATCCTGTGAATCACTAATGCGCTCCACTAATGCTGAAAATTGTTCTTTGTTTGTAATTTCATTTACTGTTGATTCTACCAAATATAAACTCATAGTAAATACCTCCGAATAGTTAGTTTTTTTCTTTATGTGAGTTATTTTATTATACTTGCTTAATAAAAACAACTGAATTTACTAAAAATTATATTTTGTGCTACACTACTGCATGGAGGGAAATTTAATGAAAACACGTTATGACTTACCATGCAATATTGCACAAACTTTAAATATTATCGGTGATCGCTGGACTTTACTCATTTTGCACGAGCTTCTAATTGGCCAATCAAATTTTAATGATATTAAATTAAATTTGCCAGGGCTTTCAGCGAATCTCTTATCTGCACGCTTAAAATCATTGGAAGAGGCTGGATTAGTAGCATCAACTTTACTCAGCACATCCACCTCGCTATGCCTATTCACTAACAGATGCAGGTAAGGCATTGGAGCCAATATTTAACGCCATGATTTTATGGGGTAGTGAACATTTAGACCAGTGCTACAAGGAAATTGTTGATGCGAAGACAGGAGAACGTGTAGAGATTGGCTATTATGCAAAAAAATTCGGGTGAACGTATTGATACCATTCAAATACGCCCCATTGCAAAATAGCTAATTGAATCACTTTTAGCCCCTACATAGCCAGGAATTCTGCCATACCTCGGCAGAATTCTAGCAGCTATCCTATGCTCCCTGTCCTCCCCAGATTTTTGTCACCCAATTTTCAAAATAGCGGATGGCTTTGTCTAAAAGTAAGCCAAGTAGACCAATCACAATAATAGCTGCCATGACTAAATCCAAACTAAGTGAATTTCGTGCATCCACTATTAAAAATCCAAGACCAGATTGTGCACCTACCATTTCACCCGCCACGAGAAATATCCATGCACTACCTAAAGCCATGTGCAAGCCATTTGCAATCATTGGAAAGGCAGCTGGAAAGACTATTTTTTTTCAATAAATGGAACTGAGACATTTCAAAATTTGCTGCAACTCGTAGATAAACATTATCCACTTTTTTCACTGCCGACACCGTTGATAGTAGTACAGGAAAAAACGCAGCAATAAAAATAATTACAATAGCTGGCATATTGCCAATGCCAAACCACAAGACAATAAATGGTGACCATGCAATTGGTGAAACAGGGCGTAGCACTTGCACAATTGGATCTAAAATAGACCAAACTTTCGACCACCTACCTAGGAAAAGTCCCAAAATAACTGCTACTACCACTGCTAATAAATAACCACTAAAAAAATCGAAATAGACTAATTTGTATATGCTCAAAAATAGAGCCATCCTTAATGATTTCATATAAAGCTGTCAGAACATCTAATGGTGGAGGAAATAAAGCGGCATCATGTCCCCCAATCACTGTAACTAGTTGCCAGATGCAAAGTAATAGTATTAATCCAAGTAAAATAGGTCCTATTTTTTTCATTCAACTATCACCCTACTTTTCTTCAATCAATGAAGAATCTACAAATTCATCATATGTCGGCGGATTTTCAGATAAGCCCATTTCTATTAGTGAATCTCTTAAAATCTCATAGGCATCTTTTTCAATTTTTAAATTATTATAAGAGATCCAATGTAACGATAGATCTAATACTTCTTTATTTACTTTTATATACTTCGCCACTACCTCATGAGCATGGTCATCATTGGCATTCATCAGCTCACCTGCAGCCGCATAATCCTTTACAAATTGTTTAGCAATATCTTTGTGTTTCTCAATAAATGCATTTCGTAATACTAAACCACAGTCAATAGAGTTTGGCCAGATATCTTCAGACTGGAATAAAACCTTTCCTTTTTCAAGTGATACAGAAATCGCACCAAATGGCTCTGCAACCACATATCCTGCAATTCGTCCTTCCGCTAAAGCAGCTGGCATTTCCGCTGGAGGAAGCTCCACAACATCCACATCCTGATAATTTATCCCAGCGTCCTGAAGCATTCGATACAATAAAATATTATGTGTGGAGTATTTATTTGGAATAGCAAAGCTTTTCCCCTTTAAATCTTCAACCTTTTCAACATTAGGTGCCACAACAACTACATTACCATCACGATGACCTAGTGCCACAGCCTTTAAATCGATTCCTTGTTCCTTTGCCTTCATAGCAAGCTGAATTAGCACCGATGCTCCATCTATTTTTCCTGTATTTAATGCATCCATTAGCTCTGGCCAAGACCCAAATTTCACCAATTCAATAGCGTAGCCCTCGTATTCTTTGTCTGTTTGCATGTATAGTGGTGCCGCATGAGTAATAGCAGGTAGCCAATTTTAACGATTTTTTATCATCTACTGTGTTTGAACTGCTATTCTCTTCACTTTTTCCACAAGCTGATAAAATCAGTAATAAAGTCAATATCAAAAACAACGACAAATATTTCTTCATCAATTTTCCTCCGTATTAAATGTTGTATTCAATCGTGTCCTGCGGTTGTGTAAAATGGAATTCATTAAAAATGACTTCTCGGAAATGTTGGAATTCCGAATCTGCCCGATCTCTAGGTTGGTACTTCGTACATGTATTTCACGATGTATACGCCCAGGGTTGGGACTCATGATAAATATCCGATCTGCCAAATAAATCGCTTCATCAATATCATGTGTTACCAATAAAATCGTTGTTCGCTCCTCCTTTTGAATGGCAAGAAGCTCATCCTGCAAATAATAACGAGTAAATGTGTCAAGCGCTGCAAATGGTTCATCCATCAAAATTACTTCAGGGTGTATCGCCAGTGCACGAGCAATTGCTACACGCTGCTGCATTCCTCCTGATAATTCACTCGGTAATGCCGAAAGACGATCTTCTAAACTTACAAGCTTGAGATAGTGTTGGGCACGCTGCTGACGCTCTATCTTGGACAATGCCTCCCCTTCTAAAGCCAATTCCACATTTTTTTTGGGCAGATCGCCAAGGAAGTAACCCATAATTTTGCATCAGCATAATGCAACGTTTACTTGCCTTAGTTACGATTTGATTATCAAGCAACACTTGTCCAGTTGTTGGTTGTTCAAAGCCACCAACTAAATTTAAAAGTGTACTTTTACCACAACCACTTTTACCTAAAATGGCAATTATTTCACCCTTTTGAATATCCAATGAAATTTGATTAAGTACTTCTTGTTCGATAAATTTTTTTACTCACCTGCTGGATAGAAATTAACGGTGCTGTCATTTGAATCTTGTCACCTCTTTTTATTCTTATAATTTTACTAGGTTTAATATGTTTTAAGTTATTTTATTATACTTAGTCCAAAATTACAACCTAATTTTATGAAAAAAAATTGTATTCAGATAATTTAGTAGTGAAAACAAAAAAAAGCAGATTTTCAAGAAAATCTGCCATTCTACTTTAAAATATGTATTTTATCATTTCATGTATATTGCAATATGGATTGTCACGACTTTGTGTTCCCCGAAAGGCCATCATATCTGTGCAATTTTTTTATCGCAATCTCATGACGCAATGCGATGGGTGCAATAACTGACTCGTCCGCCTTATGGCGAAAATAGCGGGAGACACCTAGGTGCTGCTCCATTTTGTCATTTAATACAGCACGAGGATACTTTTCTGTAATATCGACCTCCTCAAAATGCAAGAGTAGCCATAGTTCAAATGCTTCATTTGTGTAAGCGATGTGAATGTTTTTCTCCTCACAAAAATCATTAACTTCCTCTAATTGCCTTTCCGTTAAATCATCCTTATCAAACACAATCCACACCTCATCAAAATATTGATAGCTAGAATCTCGATAGGCATGCTGGGCTAGCTTAATTGCTGAACGCTTAACATTTTTTTATTTTGACACTTACCATTTTAGAACGCTTTAAAATACGCATTTGCTCAAAATAAATGCGCTCTGTTTCACCTTCACAATAAATTAAAATGGTTTTACGCAGTGTTCGATTCCCTTGTTGACGTACTCTCACTGCTCAGATACCTCCACTTCACCTAAATATTGATCTGATAAATATTCATTAATAACTGGTGTCGCACCAAACTCCCCTTTTAAATAACGCTTTGCATAGGAAATATCTCCACGCTTCTTCTGCAAATCCGCAAAATCAAATAAGGAGTATAGTTCTGATTCATTTTTAAAGCTTTTATTGACAAACCAAATTTGATCAGAACGGAGTGGCTGGTCTAGTAAATCAATTTCATGGCTAGTGACAACAAATTGATTGCAGACATTTCTCTTGCTGTTCATGATAGCCATTAAAAATTCGCAAATGGATACATGAAAGGCTGTATCAAATTCATCGATAAAAATAGTCTTTCCTTTATTGTATGCATCGACCATAACACACGCTAAATGTAGCATTCGAACAGTTCCCTTTGAATCCATCGTCCAATTAATCGTCTCTGTTCCAATTGGTGAACCTGCTTCATCAAACGATAAATAGTGCAAATCAATATCAACTTCTTGGATAACTTCGGGTGAGTCAAAATCATAGCCAATAGTATTTTTCTCTCTACGTTCTACTCGTCTAGCTGTTACATCCTGAATAGAAAAATCAGCAATTTTTAGTAGCTTAATTACCTCTCTCTTAAATGGCTCCTCTTCAAGTTTACGAATAAGAGGGTGACTTGATAACCGATTAGCCTCATCTAAGAACAGAATTTTATGTAAAAACCAATCAAATATTTTCGTCGCATCAGGATCATTAAATACATTTAAGACAGACAAAAAGGCGGTATTATTCCTCGTATATTTTGTCAATTCAAGAGCAGTGTGTTGAGCCGTTTCATATGAATATTCTGCCCCATCCCACTGTCTACTAAAGAGCTGCTCCTTTGTGGACTTCGTTGTCTTCGTGAGACTCTCATAAAGCACCTGTGTAGCATTATACTGTACCTCATAATCATATAGAATCCCATCTAATAATAATGAAATCATAAACTCAGTTGGCTGCTCTTGCTGTCCCCCGAGCTTAAATGGTTGGTAGGGCAAGCGAAGTTGTTTAACATTATTAAGGTTTTCGAAATTAAACAATAATGTACGCAACACTTTAATAGCTGTAAACAAATTCGATTTTCCACTGCCATTTGGTCCGAAAATAAAGGCACTTTTTACAAGTCGAAAGGCGTCCAGCTGAATAGTATGTGAGTCCTTTAATTTTCGAATGCGGCTTCCCGCTACCATTGAAAATAGTGTTTCATCTTTATAACTTAAACAATTTTCACTCTAAAATCTACAAGCATGTGTAAGCCCCCGTTCAATTCCACAACATTCCTTTAAAAGATTATTATACTATAGACGTGAAAAAAAGTTAGCTATAAAAGGTGAAACATCGCTTCCTAGTTTAACCAAAAAAAATTGTAGACAAATAGAGCATGCAATTTTGTCTACAATCATCTAGTAATATCTAAATTTCAATTATTTTTTTCATTTTGGATTGCTAGCAATGTACGCTCTATTCCCTCTGCAAAGGAAATCTTAGGCTTCCATCCTATTGCATTTGCAAGCTTTTCATTGTTTAAAAACGAATGCTCGATATCACCTTCTCTTGCAGGAGCATATTGTATTTCTAATGGATGGTTTAAATGCTGTAGTAATAAAATTACTTGATGAATTGACCATGCCTCATTCGTAGATACATTATAAATTCCTTGTAATTTCGCTTGAACACCAGCATAAATCGCATCTGCAATATCATCCACATAAACGAAATCACGTGTCTGTTCCCCATCTCCATAAATCGTAAAGGGTTTTCCTTCCATACTGCTTTTTAGCATACTAGGAATAACAGCTGCCTCTCCCTGCATATATTGCCTTGGACCAAATACATTCGCAAATCTGTAAATTAATGTTGGCAAGCCATAATCCTTTTGCCATTTTTCGCAATATGTTTCCCCAATGCTTTTATTTAGCCCATACATAGAAATGGGTTCACTTATATCTGTTTCTTCTAGTGGAGGATAATGACTATCTCCATAAACAGCCGCTGACGAAGCAAAAACAAAATGCTTTACCTTATATTTAGACGATAAGAAAAGCATCTGACTAAGCCCAATAATGTTCGTCAATATATCCTTCACTGGTTCTTGCATTGATTTTTGAACACTGGTTTGCGCTGCACAATGCACAACAACATCAAACGCAATTTCCTTAAAGAAATGCTCACACACCTCATCTTCTACATTCAAAAGGTAGGATTTATGTTCAAATTCGACATTGCGTAAATGACCAGTGCTTAAATTATCAATGATATATATATTTGCACCTTCATCATAAAATCGCCTCGCCACAGCACTACCAATAAAACCATAGCCACCCGTCACTAACACATTCATCCCATCGCCCCCAAAAACAATATGGTGTTTTATATGCAATTATTGCTAAAAATATGCAAGCAACTTATTTATGGATTATTTTATTTATAGATTTGGGGAACATTGAATCAAAAAAACTGTGTCCAAGTATACTACTCAGACACAGTTTATAAAATTATGCGGGATTAACTTCTAATTCAACTGTCACTTTAATATCTTTACCAACTAGCACGCCACCTGTTTCCAATGCAGCATTCCAAGTAAGACCAAATTCCTCACGATTAATTGTTGTTTCAGCTTCAAAACCATAGACTTCTTGGCCCCATGGATTTGTCCCTTTTCCATTAAATTCAGTTTCGAAAGTTACCGGTTTTGTTACATCTTTAATTGTTAAATCACCAGTAAGTGCGTATTGATCAGCTGATTTTTTTAGTAATATTTGTTGATTTAAATGTAATCGTTGGATATGTTTCTGTATCAAAGAAATCTGCCGCTTTTAAGTGATTGTCACGATCTTCACTACGTGTATTAATGCTTGTTGCATCAATTGTGAAGCTAATGTTTGCTGTTGTTAAATCTGCAAGATCTGCTGCTTCAATATCTGCTGTATAGCTATCAAATACACCTTTTACTTTTGATACCATCATGTGCTTCACTTGAAAATTAATTGCTGAATGTCCTAAATCAATATTCCATTTTGCCATTTTAAATTTCCTCCAATTGAATTGTTATTTATCTCGATTTCGAGATATAAGTTAAAATATGAAGCAACTACATTAATTATGTTACCCAAGAAATTATGGATTAAACATATGTAGTTACCTAATTTGTACATCCTATATCACAAAGTTACTAAAAGTAATCAATTACTTTATGTAACCTACTATATATTAATAAATAATTTACGTCAAGTAATTATATTAATTTTTTCTAATACATCATGAATGGTAGAATTTTTATTAATTGCGTAAAGGAAGTTTCCTGCGCTGGGTGAATTTCTGTAGCTCGAGCGATTTCAGGCTCGACCTGAGCGGCTTTTTCTGGAACCCGAGCGATTTCGGGCTCGACCTGAGCGACTTTTTCTGGGACCCGAGCAGTTTGACCTGAGCATTTTTATTATTTCTAAAGGATTTCGTCAAACAAAAAGAAGCTTCCCCCATTTAAATTGAGAAAACTTCTATCTATCAGCGTTTTACTAATTTACCTTGAACAACAAAACGATGATCATCACTTAAGACAGCATCTTTACATGTAGATAAAGTTAGTATTTTATCCTCTGGACTAACATCTACATTCATATCAATGACAGATCGTGCTTGAATATCATGTAAAAATGTTTGAAAAGCCTCATTGCTATCAAATTCTGTTTCAATATAATAAAAATCAATGGTTGTCTCATAAGCAGCGAAGACTTCAATATCGTATCCTTCATATAATGTGTCTAAGTAAATAATAGGAAATTGATCTGCATAGTCCTTCTTTAAATAATTTTTTTAGACTGCCAAACATTGTGTCATTCTTCATCGCATGGCCATACAAAATAGTATTTCGATTGATAGCCTGTACATCATTGCGGTAATCCATAAAGACACTCCCCGCACGACTTTCTCTATCTTTAAAATTATGATTTAAATAAAAATCATTGTTGTTACTTTGAAGAATGGGGTTATTTAACTTTGTACCATCGATAGAAATCCATCCAACGATATTTTTATTGACAGCAAGCAACTCATCAAATTGTGGTCGAATAGTATAGGGCGATAGGGGCTCCGCAGTCTTTTCTTCTATAGATACTTTCTCATGAGCAGCCAATGAAGATTCATAAATCGTTTGTACTTCTTCCAGAGATTTAGAGGTTTCATAATACGTATATAAATACTTCGCTAAAGAAAATCCAGAAAATAGAAATATAGTTAAATATACAATTGTTAATAACTTAGAAGTCCATTTTTTTCATGCTGTCACCTACTTAAATACCAAGGGGAACCATATAGAATCCTAGTTGCTTATCCTCGTGAAAAACCGCCTCGACCCCATACACCTCTTTAATAACTTCCCTTGTAATCACATCTCTTGGTGCTCCCTCAGCTACTATTTGTCCTGTCTTCATTAATATAATATAGTCGCTATAACGAATTGCCTGATTAATATCATGAAGAATCATAACAATTGTGAAGCCATGTTCCTTATTTAATGCTTTTACAAGCTCTAATAATTCAATTTGATAGAAAATATCTAAATAGGTTGTTGGCTCATCCAAGCATAAAATTTCAGATTGCTGTGCTAAGGCCATGGCAATCCATACTCGCTGACGCTCTCCACCTGATAGTGCCTCTAAATCGGTATTGCGCTTTTCAAGTAAATTTGTACAAGCAAGTGCCCATTCAATAGCTTTAGCGTCCTCCTCTTGATTTCTTTTCAGTATTGTTTGATATGGAAGACGTCCAAAGCCTACTAATTTTTCAATTGTTAAATCCTTTGGAATTTCATTTTGCTGATAAACAATAGCTAATTTTTTTAGCAAACTCTTTTGATTTATAATGCAGCAAATCCTTGTTTTCTAACGATACATTCCCTGACTTTGGCATATTATTGCGTGACATCACACTTAGTAAAGTTGATTTTCCGCAGCCATTAGGACCTATAATCGTCGTGATTTTCCCCTTTTGAATCATTGTTGATACACCATCTAAATGATTTCGAGTATTATCATGTGATACGATAATATTTTGTATGTCCATGTTTCGTCACTCTTTTCGTAATAGGAATATTAAGAACGGCCCACCGATAATTGCCATAATGGTTGAAGCTGGTACTTCAATGGGAGCTACTATTGTACGCCCAATCGTATCAGCCACTAATATCAGTAATGCTCCAGCTAATGCTGTAAAGGGAATC
Organism: Lysinibacillus pakistanensis; assembly: GCA_001312325.1. The sequence goes on from BBDJ01000001.1 coordinate 47,248, forward strand.
AGCACTTTATGATCATGTCCAACTAAACGTCGTGCAATATGTGGTACCAACAAACCAACAAATGAAATAACGCCCGCTACGACAACAGAAACTGCTGATAGTAATACTGCTACAGCAGCAATGATTAGTCGAGCACGTGCAACAGGAAAGCCTAAGCTTTTCGCTGTTTTATCTTGTAAGACAAGGAGATTACACCAACTATACAGCGCGAAAGCTGCTATTAATCCCACAGTACCATATGTAACAATTGTCGAAACATCTTTCCATGTACGCATCGTTAGGTTAGAGCCAATAACACCCGAGACTGACGTATTTAAAGAGCCACCTAGACTTATAAATGCCTCTGTTAGTCCTGTAAACATAGCATTAATCGCAATCCCAACTAAAATGAGTTTTAAAGGACTTAACCCTGATTTCCATGACAGCGCAAATACAAGTGCACAGGCAAATGCCCCACCTATAAAGGCTAATACAGGCGTCATGAAAAATAATGCGGGAAAGAAGGAAATTATAAAGAGCTGTACAAACGCTGTTCCTGAAGATATACCGATAACGCCGGCATCTGCTAATGGATTGCGCATCACAGATTGTAACAGGACCCCTGAAACAGATAATGCCGCTCCGGCAAACAGGGCAACGATAATGCGTGGAAATCGTAAATCCCGAATAGCTTCCATTTGATTATTTCCATCCTCAAACAATGCCGCAATAAATTCGAAAAAGCCCATCTTAATGCTACCTGTTGTCGCTGCATAAACCGCTGAAACAAGTAATAATACAATTACAATTGAAAAACTAACTATTTTTTTTGTCATATTGGACTTCCTTTATCATCTCAAATTCCATCATTTTATAAGAAAAGCGCTCTATGACAAGACTATGCTTGTGATACGAGCGGCAAATTCCAGATTGCTATTCTCGATAGAAAATTTCCATCAGTTGTCCTAAAGCTTGTGGTACTTGTAAGGAGGCTGTAGTGCCAAATAATTCCTCCTCTAAATCATAAACCTTGCCATTTTTAACCGCTTTAAAATGCTTCCAAATATCATTTGTTTTAAATTCCTCATCAAACATTTTACTACTTCGTCAGGCATGCCGTGAGATAAACGTAAAATAATGTCAGGATTACTATTATGGAGATACTCAGTATTTGATGCTAAGTATTCAGCGTCCTGTCCTTCCATCACATTAATACCACCAGCACGTTTCACCAGATCGCCCGCATAAGAATTTTCTGTTGCAACTAAATAACTACCTGGAATTCCAAGTAAAATGAGGACGCGAGGTCCCTCTTTATTGCCAGCTACATTTTGAACAGCCTCAATATTTTTCTGGAGTTCCTTCACTAATTCTTCAGCTTGTGCCTCGCGTTTATAGCGTTCTCCAAGTTTTTGAATCTCAGAAAGCATCGTATCTACACTTTGAAAGTTTAAAAAGTTGACTGGAATATTTAATTGCTTGAATTTATCTTGTAAATCATACTCTAACGTAGATACCGATAACACATCTGTTGGGTTTAATGATTTCACAATTTCCATATCCGGTTCCATCGCATTACCGATAGTTGGTAGTCCATCAAAACGTTTTGCTAATTTCTTCTCCGTTTCTGGTACTGCTATAGCGTCCAACTCAAGCCTATCCATAATTTCTGCAATAACAACAGTACCAGCGATGATACGCTGTTCATCCTTCTCAGTAGCCTCTGCAGAAACTTGCTCTTTTTCACTCGAATCTCCCTTATTTTCTTGATTACTGCTATCATTACAGCCAACAACTAGTAATAACAATGACATCAAAGCTGCCATTAACAGCAACCATTTCAGTTTCTTTTGCATACTGTCATCTCCTATTTATTTCTGTTCAGTCACATCTTTTTTTGAATATTTGATACGGCGAGCGAGCAGTAAGCCCGATAAAATACAAACTCCAATAAGCAAGATAACCTTTACTACGTTTAGCTGTGCAAGCTGCTGATCAGTTTTTGAATCTTGCATTGGTTTTTTTAGTAGTGATTTCTTCCTTTATTTCTGCCTCCTCAGCTCCTTCTTTTACATCGTCTTTAGTTGGAGCATCAAATGTACGATCAAATGCTAATTGCTCCTCCTTTGGCATAGTTGGCTGAACTGAAGGCTGGGTTGGCAGAGCTGCTTTGGATATGCTCTCCTCTACCATTATTACTGGAGATTGCTTTTCAACTTCTTTATGAACTACCTCTGGTTTCACGCTGTTCACTTGCTCGGAAGGCTTTACTTCAGAAGGCTTACTGAAAAGTTTGGCAACTTGCTGCTGATCAAACTTTAGATTAACGAAATATTGATGATAATAAGAGAGCTCAGGAATATCAACTTTAACCCACATACGTATAGGTTGCTCAAAATCATTCACTGCAAATTCAACAATTTTAACATTATCAACAATTGAGACTACCTTTGGTTCTATCTGATTTCCTTGTTGATCTACAGTAATTCCTGTCACCCATGCTGATTTTAATATTGTCATTTGGGCATAGTATATACCATCTTTTTCTATTATCTTTGCCTGTGGATTTACATAGGTATTCATTATAGAAGGCTCATTTTTGCCATCTACCAGCAATACATAATTCAATGTCCGTTCCTCAGATACCGTATCTTTCGAAGTAGCTTTTTCGTTATCTGTATCTGGAACAGTCTCCTTATTTAGCTGCGTAAGTGTTTGGGCATTTATGTGGAGTTCCTGCGAAAAAGGGAGGAACTCCTCTGTAGTTGTGTATACTACACCGTTTACCGTAATTGGCCGATGTATATCTTTGACATCAAACTGAACTAAATTTTCGCGCACAACAGTGGAAGTTATTTCATCATCTAGCTGTTTCATTTGGATGTCTGTTACAATCCATGGCTTTTCCAGTGTTAGCTCTAGTTTATACTGACCATTCTTTACATCTAGAGTTGCCACTTCGCTAAAAATATTTTCTCCCAATCCTTCTATAGATGAAAAACTTAGTTCAACTTGATAGCTTCCATTTTCAATTATAGTTTCTTCAGCATTGACCTGAAGCCAATTAAAGGGAGGGAAAAACATCAGCAAAATAGTGCTGAATAGAAATGCTTGGCATATTTTTTTGTTGCTAATCACTATGAAAATCCCCCCAAATTCTTGAAAAGCACAGTAACTTCCTTCCTCAAAGAAGTGAGAAAGGAAGTTGCTGTAATAGTACTATTTATTCATGTATTGTAATGCACCATTTAAAATTTTTGCCATTTGTGTGCGTTTTAAAGGACTGTTTGCATTAATCACTGTTTTACCTTTAGCATTGGCAGAGCCAGTCATAATTTTACCTTCATTTAAAAAGGCAAATGCTTTTTTTTGCTTCTTCGCTTGTTACAGTTGCACCATCAGCATAATAGGATAGGCTTGGGTCACCATAGTTCATTTCTTTCCCTGCAACATGTGCTACAGCACGGTAAATCATTACAGCAGCCTGTTGGCGAGTAAGTGTACCATTTGGATTAAAGTTCTCCGCTTTTACAATAATTTTAGCCTCAGCTAAAGCATTGATTGCTTGTTTTCGTTCAGCGTCAAGTGCGGCTGTATCTTTAAATCCAGCATCTGTTGTTGATGATAAATTTAATGCACGGGCAATCATTAACGCAAATTGAGAGCGTGTAATATTGTCGTATGGTTTGAAGTTATCTTGCCCCTTCACAATTCCCTTGCTGTATAATGCTAAGATAGCTTCTTTATTCCCATCATTGCTAATATCTTTAAATGGATTTACCACTGGCTTCACTGCACCTTCCACAGCAAAGCTAAATTGTACTTGGTGGTTGGTATCATAGTTCACGCCTGGCTCATTCACAACAATACGCAGTTGAGCATTCACAAGTTTCTTTAAGTCCTTCACTTCAAATGAGTACGTACTTGCTTTTGTTGCTTTGTCTTCACTTACTAAAGTTGCTTCTTTCCCTTCCACTGTAAATCCTTTTACATATTGACCTTGCGGGAATGTCATCGTTACGATGTTTTTACCGTCTACTACTGAGATGCCTACTTTAGGTGCAATATATTGCTTCATCATAGATTCTTCAGAAGTACCGTTTTTGTAAACAGTAATTGCTACATCATTGACTTTAACTTCTTCTTTTACTTCTTCCTTAACTTCTTCTTTTACTTCTTCAGTTTTTCCATTTTCCTCTGTAGTCGTTGCTTCTTTATTTTCTACTGCTTTTAAATCAAATTCATACCATTTATCCATCGTACCTTGAGGTGTTTCAGCTACTACATGAATTTTTGCAGCTAATAACTTATCAGCTACAACTGGGAAACTATATGTAATTGTACCATCTTCATTTTTCACTTCAGTAGCATCTACATACTTTTCGCCTTGTTTAGTTTGTAAGCCTGCAATCATTGGCGCAGATTTTGCTACCACTGTTAATTTTGCTTCAAACTTACCATCCTTCTCAACAATTGTACCTTGTGTGACAAGATGAGAGCTGATAGCAGGTTGAGCTTCGGTAGTACCTGGTTTAAAGATTTGGAAATTGACAATCTTATCAGCTTTCTCAGCCTTCGTAATTCCTTCCTTTACTTCCGTGTTTGTCGTAACAACCTCTGCTGCTGATGCAAATGATGGTACTGTTAAAGATGCTGCTAGCAATGAAGCTAGGACAATTTTTGTTGCGCGTGATTGACGTTTTTTTAGTCATTATTGACCCTCCGTTTTGGATTGTAATTTTTTTTCTATAAAGTAAAAATGCTGATCCCACTAATGCAACGATTAAAAGATAGGGTGTTGTATCGCTTGTTTGTGGATTGGGCACTTGACTTTCGGCAGCTGAATTTGTCGAAGCTTTTACATCATTAGTTTTTGGCGCTGCTGAGCTTCAGTAGATACCGCATCAAAACTAGTGCAACACTATATTCATGGTGATAATTAATATCATCAATATCAATTTTCATTGAAGTCACAACAGGTTTCGTTAAATCTTTCACTGTGAATTGCACGATTCGAGTATCTGCTGCCTTATCTTCACTTACTACGGTTGCTCCACCAGGCGGCTGAAATTTAGTAATCCATTTACTATTTTTTAAGGTAATTTGAACTGTCGCTGTACCATTTTTCACAGTGACCTTTGCTGGTTTTACAAAATAATCATTGGCAATGGATACCGAGTTGCTTTCAGGCTTATTGACCTGATATTTTATGGAATGAGTACCGTCAGATAGTTGGGCAGATGCTTGTGGTAACCCTAAATTGAAGGTAAATACCATTACTAGCATGACGAACATCATTAATTTCTTCATGTGCTGAACTCCTCCTTATTGGAATATATTCGTCTAATTTCCACAGAACATTATAATTGAAAAAATTTTCGTTCACAATATTCGGATTGAAAGCATTTTCACGTAAACGAAAATTATTCTCAATTACACTCCTATTTCCAAGAATAATCGTTGATACCAACGTATGTCAACTGCTAAACCAAATTCGTCCTTAATATGTCAAATTTTCTACAATAAAAGGGATATCACGGAAGAATTTGTGATATCCCTTAAACAATTCTATTTAAACAAGTCTCTATTACCCTAAAATTTCCAATACTCCAATCATTATGAGTAACCAGCCTGATATAGCCGCTGAGTATTTACCAATAAAAGTTTTAGTTAGTAAATTTCCGAAATGGCTGCCGATTGCAACTGTAATAAATGAAAATGTTCCAATTGAAATCACTGTCCAGATGACTGAAATACCGTGAGCACCGATAGCAATCCCCCCTGCTAAACAGTTAGCAGATAAGATAAAACCAAGTGTTATTGCTTCTCTAAATGAAATAATATAGTTTTTATCCTCATCAAATAATTCAGGCTGTTCTGCAATCCCTTGCTGAGAAAAACGATTAGACACTAATGTCCACAATCCAATCGTACAAAGCAATAGACTCCCCAACAAATTTGCGATATGAGGGGATATATATTCAACAATCGTCCCCCCCGCTGTTACAGCAACAAATGTGACAATCATTGACATAATAGCAATAACTGCGTTAGATAGGACTGGAATTTTTACCCGTTTCACACCATAAGCAAGACCTATTCCTAAATTATCTAAATTAGCAGCAATACCAATCAGAATGATGGATATCCAATGCATTCTAAGCCTCCTCAAACCCAAGTATCCATTTTCACCTATCATATGTGGGAAAAATTTGGATTTTTGGGCTTCTCTAAATGCATTTGATGACGAGTCATTAGATATTCTCCCATCCCACTTTTCTCCCTGTCATTCCTAAAAATCCTATGGACAAAAAGTTTGGGTTGCTAATAGACTTGCATTTCTTTCTATTTTAGTGATTTGACAAAAGTAACAACTCTTTGTTAATTTTAAGTTGTTACTTGTTAATTTTTAGTTTATATTATTTTTATTTTAATAGAAGTAACTATTCATGCAGTTTATCTAAAACATAAAACTTTATAGTAAGGAGAGATTTTATGAAGTTCGATAAATTATTAAAATGGGGATTTGCATTGGGAATCATGCTGTTATTAACAGCGTGTAGCTCAGCTAGCGATGACTCCAAAAATAAAGCAATTAATTTAGCCTACGTTGAATGGGATACTGAAGTTGCCTCTACACATGTAGTAGGACAGGTTTTAGAGAATTTGGGATACGATGTCACATTAACCCCTCTTGACAATGGCATTATGTGGAGGCACTTGCCAATGGTGAGGTTGATGGTATGGTTTCAGCATGGCTACCACAAACACATGCCCCTCAAGTTGAAAAGTATAAAAATAAAATTGAAAATTTGGGAAAAAATCTAACAGGGGCTAAGATTGGTTTAGTAGTCCCAAGTTATATGGATGTAAATTCTATTGAAGATTTAACAAGCGAGGCTAATCAAACAATTACAGGTATTGAGCCAGGGGCAAATATGATGGCTACAACAGAAAATGCTTATAAGGAATATCATAACCTTGAAGGCTGGCATGTCCTTACCTCATCAGCAGGTGCCATGACTGCTGCACTTAGTCAGGCATTAGCTAAAAACGAGGAAATTATTATTACTGGTTGGTCCCCTCACTGGATTTTTAATGCTTTTGATTTAAAATATTTAGACGATCCGAAAGGTATTTATGGTGCTGAGGAATATATTGGCACATTCGCACGTAAAGGATTAAAAGAGGATAATCCAGGCGCATATAGTGTTCTTAAAAACTTCCATTGGACTGCTGAAGATATAGAAAGCGTGATGTTTGATATTATGGAAGGAGCTGATCCTAAAGAAGCAGCAAAAAAAATGGATTGAAAATAATGAAGAGAAAGTTACAGAGTGGTCAAAGGGTGTAAAATAATTATAGTTGTTTCGCTAAACAGATATAATCTAAATAAGTCGATTCCCTGTATAAAAAGGAATCGACTTTCTTTAATTTGTTTTAAGTCATAATCGTAGTAAGTCGCTCTAATTATGTACTTTTCCGTATAAAACGCTTAGCACCTAGTATAACGAGTGAGACAATGATACCCCCAATAACCATCATAATGACACAGATTAAGGCACCGAGTTCAGGCATTGATCCGTCGTAGGTTATGATTGGTGATACACCGTATTGATGTGGTGAGATGGCAAATCTCATGATTTCTAAATATGCTAGATGAAAACCAATTGATGTCCAAAGACTCCCAGTCCATAGACGAAGTAGCTGCAAACATAATCCAAAGCATAGAATTAAAATAATATAACCGATGTTAATGGATACTCCTGGGGTTAATCCCACAAGTGCTTGAATCAAGGCAACTGCAATAGTAACTAATACAAATAGTAAGGTTTGCAATAAAACTGAAAGCCAAGTGGCGAAGCGAAAACGTAAGACATCATATAATAATCCTCGTAATCCCAATTCCTCCGGCAAAGCTTCATAAAAGAAAGCAAAAATAATATTGATCAGTAACGGACCATACCACTGATTAGGGCATGCCAGTCTTCAATGATTAGCCATCCTTGATAACCAGCAATTATGATACCCAATGAAGCCAAGGCAATTGCCAAGAAGACCCCAGTAAAAAAAGTGATACAGCCTTTTCCATGAATATACCGGGATACTGGGTTTATTACCAGTCATTCGATAGACATGCTGATATAAATACAAAACAATAGGAACGACCAGCCCACTCATCACAAGACCCTTTATAAAATTTTGAAAATCCCTTGATGCATCAAACAACTGTGCAGAAATATCACCTGAAAGAGAAGCTAGGAATAAACTAACAACTAACGTTAACCATCCTATTAATAAAAGTTTTATCCATTTCATAAATAAATTTCCTTTCCTAAGAACTTTAATGTACATGTACTTTAAAACTTCTGTACCTCTGTTCATAATATTGTATATATACTTTATATACAATATATACATATTTCATGAATTTTGCAAGCTTGTTTTTTTTGAAAATAAAAAAAACATGAGATTGTTAAAAAAACCCCATGTTCCCATTTTAAAAGATCCATACCACATTCGACTCACTGCTCTATCCGTCATTTCACTCATTCTATCAGCTACATTTACTGCTCTATCCGCCGATCCTCCGTTTCTATTCTTCACCTCAGCAATTCTATCCATCACTTCTACATACGATCAAAAAAAAGGACCGCCCTCAAAAGGCATTATTCATTGCCTTTTGGGACTGTCCCTTGATTGTTAACCTTTACTTCAATATTTCCGGATGGAATCCATCTTTTTGGAAGTAATTATCGTGTGACCAAATATTTAATTTTTCTTGTTCGGCTTCCTGCTGAATATCTCTGAATTCATCCTCAAACGTATTATTTGGTTTATGGATAAAACGTACTGCCGCAAGCCCTTCTTTCAATAACGATTCCTGTAATAAAACATCATCCACAAAAACATAGGCTAACAGTCGATCGTAATTGTCCGTTTCTGGCCCTACATCGTAAACTGCCTCTATCTTTTTAGCGTTTTCTAACAATTTAATCGTATAGTCTCTTGCCTCTTCAGCAAAAGGCTGTGCTTCACCTTTGTTGTAATTCATTTCTGGTGTATCGACCATTAATAAGCGGATTTTTTTCTTTCTTGCCATTTATTGTCGCCTGAATTGTATCGCCATCGTATGCTTTAATAAAGTCGACTGTAAAACGTTTATTTCCGGTTTTTTTCTTCAACCTGTTCAATGGAAATGATGCCGTTTTGGTCTGTCGATGTTGCATCCTTTTCATCAGCTGGTGATCTACCAAAAATCATATATAGTGCAACAGCTAAAATGATGGTACCACTCGTTATTAACGTTTTTATATCTTGCATCTTCATGTTATAGGTCCCTCGCAACTATTCATCTTACATTACACTTTAAGGAACCTCCCTAAAGTACAACTAGCTCCACTCATTATCTCTAGGAAAACATAAACCCTATCAATTAAAAGTCTCACGTTGCTTCTATTGTAAAATATCAGGCTTCTACATTCAAGCTATGTAGCTGCAACGGCAACCCAATGATTTGGAGATACTTCAACAAGCTGACTATTTTCAATCTCATAGCTTGGTTGTGTTTCTTCATTTTCAGTGTCCACATATTTTTGCTTTTCGATTGCTGGGTCAGGAATTGGGATGGAGCGCAATAAAGCTTGTGTATAAGGATGTCGAGGATTTGCATAGAGCTCTTCACTTTCTGCAAGCTCGACAATTTTACCACCATACATGACCGCTACACGATCACTAATATGCTTCACCATAGACAAATCATGGGCAATAAATAAGTATGTTAAGCCCAGTCGCTGCTGTAAATCCTTTAACAAATCAACAATTTGCTTTTGTATAGAAACATCCAGAGCTGATAGTGGTTCATCACAAACGATAAAGTTAGGCTCCACTGCTAGAGCTCTTGCAATGCCAATACGTTGTCGTTGTCCACCTGAAAATTCATGTGGATAACGCATTGCATGTTCTTTGTTTAAGCCTACAAGCTCAAGTAATTCCTCGACACGATGTTGTCGTTCTGCATTTGTTTTGACCAGCTTATGAATATCTAATGCCTCCCCAATAATATCAACGACTTTTTTTTCGGGGGTTTAACGAGGAATATGGATCTTGGAATATAATTTGCATATGACGACGCATTGCCTTTAGCTGTTTCTTCGTTAACCTTGTAATGGGTATTCCTTGATATAAGACTTCTCCATATGTAGGCTGATGGAGCTGTAAAATCGTTCGTCCTGTCGTAGATTTGCCTGAGCCTGACTCGCCCACTAATCCCAATGTTTCTCCAGTATATATGAAATGATAAATCATTAACTGCCTTTACTGTTTGACCACGACCTAATTCAAATTCCTTTGAAAGATGTGTAACTTCAATTAATGGTTTATGTTGATTGCTACTAGTTTGCCAATTTACATGCGGTTTTGGCTGCTTTTTCTCATGGAGTTTTGGTAGAGCATTCAATAGCTTTTTTTGTATATGGATGTTGAGCATTAGAAAAAAATTTCCTCTGTTGTTCCCTGCTCAACAATCTCCCCCTCTTTCATGACAATCAGTCGATCACACATACCAGCCACAACGCCTAAATCATGTGTTATCAAAATAATCGAGGTACCCATTTTCTTTTGCATATTGCGCATTAATTTTAAAATTTGCGCTTGAATCGTTACATCAAGTGCAGTTGTCGGTTCATCTGCTATGAGTAAAGACGGATTACAGCTAATGCCATAGCAATCATGACACGTTGCCTCATCCCTCCCGAAAATTCATGTGGATATTGCTTATAGCGTTCTTCAGGCTCCCTTATACCTACAAGCTTTAATAGCTCAATTGTTTGTCTATAGGCCTCAGCTTTGAACATTGACTGATGCTTGATTAAACTTTCAGCTACTTGTTCCCCAATTCGAATAGTTGGATTTGTGGATGACATAGGATCTTGAAATATCATACTAATATCTTGTCCGCGGATTGCTTCCATTTGCTTTTCACTTAAAGTGGTTATTTCTTGTCCTTTAAATAAAATACTGCCTGACTTCAAAAATGAAGGGGGGTTGGTAATAAACGCATGATTGAACGAGCCGTAACACTTTTTCCACTACCTGACTCTCCTACTATTCCGAGCGTTTCACCTTTATTTAGATGAAAGCTAACATCCTTAACTGCTTCAAATTCTGTCTCCCCTGTCAGAAAGGACACACGAAGATTGTTGATTTCTAGAAGCTTTTCACTCATTCCATCCACCCTTTTTAAATTTTGTGATTGACTTAAGTACAAGTATAATCCATACTTTACAATACTGATAGGAATTATACAGTATTGTACAAAACATGTCATCCCGTAATTAGTCAGCAGATCAATTCAATTCTAATAACGAGTCAGCAAGATATTGCATAAACTGATCAGTAATGAAGACTTAATTGCTTTAACCTTACTTAACTTACGTTTGGAGGAAATGCATGGATATATCAAATAATCATTCAGCAACTACGGAACATGTATTCTTTTTTTACGGTTTTTCAAAAGCTCAAAACTCAAAAACTCTACAATGTATTGCTCTTTCTTTTAAGTATTTTGGTGCATCCAATTACATACTATTTCTATCGAAAAGGAAAACAATCACAACATTACAAACATGCTTTTGAACAACGGTGGCTGTACTACGAGGGAAAAGGTTTGTTAGCAAAATGGCAATCAGCATTTGCAGAGCAAGAATTAGCAAAGGCTACCTTTTTTTCACGAAACTGTATCTGAAAAGGAAATACAGGAAACAGCTTCTAGATTGGCTCAAGCAAAAATTCAGCAATTTATTGAGCAGGATTTATTAAAGGAAGGCATAAAGGATCTCTCCTATTTAGAGTATTTTAGTGAGCAACTAAAAAAATAGAAAATTTCTGACTTTAACGTTTTTACCTGCTGCTTTATTTTATGTAGTACTGCTTTTATTTGCGAATCCATTTCTACAATTCATCATTGAGCGAATACTACAAAGCTTCATTGTTATTGTAGGAGTGGCTACACTAGTTTTTACAATTTTGTATTTGTCTCCTTTTGATCCTGCAAGAAATCTATTAGGGGTCGAGGCAACGGCTGAGCAAATTGCCAATTTCAATCGCATTCACGGCTTAGATCAACCCTATTTCTCTCAGTTGTGGAATGCCTTATCTGGCCTATTCACCTTCGATTTAGGTACATCCTTTGCAGGGAAAGAAGACATTACTCATAGTATTGCAAATAAATTTCCTATCACACTTGAAATTGCCGTCCTATCATTATTAATGGCTATTGCTATAGCTATTCCAGTTGGCATTATTTCAGCGGTACGTCCAAATTCCTATTTGGATTATACATTTATGTTCATCGCTTTAATCGGACTATCCATACCGAGCTTCTGGCAGGGATTAATCTTTATTTTAACGTTCGCGTTAAAGCTTCAGTGGTTACCAGCTACATATAATCCCCAAAATTGGTTATCTCTCATTATGCCAGTAATTGTTTTGGGTACATCTATTACTGCTTCAATTGCCCGTATGACCAGATCCAGCATGCTTGAGGTTATACATGAGGATTACATTATTACAGCAAGGGCTAAAGGTTTAAATGAATTTAAAGTCATTTCAAAGCATGCGATTCGTAATGCCATGATTCCTATTATTACAGTGATCGGGCTTCTCTTTGGCGGCATGTTGGGAGGGGCATCTGTTACAGAAAAGGTTTTTAATATTAGTGGTATTGGTAGCTATATCGTTGACAAACAGTTTATCCCCGATATCCCAGTGATTCTAGGTGGGGTCGTATACATTGCTATTACAATTTCGATTGTTAACCTTTTTATCGATATTTTGTACGCATTTTTCGATCCACGCATCCCCTCAAAAATGAAGAAGTCTTAAAGGGGGAGCATCTTTGAAAAACATCTTACATGTCAAACTACTTTTGAAGATTACACAGGAATATGCCAATGCTCATTTTACATTTGTCTTTTCCTTCCTGTTCTCTTTATTGTTTCTAGCTTATAGCTATGATTTCTCTAGCCAAAGCTTGCGCCAATTGTGTGTGCCATTTTTATAATTTATGCGATTACCACCGCTTATGTCGGTTTTCTTACTGTTCGAATCAAACAGAATTTAGCAAAGCTAGGAGATATCCCAAAAAGTACTCGTCTTCTTGGATATCCATTATTTTTAACAGTAGCTACGGGCAATATTTTCTCAGCGTCATTTGCATTTATGCTTGTGTCTAAGAAAAAGACAGCTGAATATACCTTTGCTGCGTATGCATTTATTACACAACTATTCATCATAGGTATTTCAGCACTAAACCTGTTTAAGCCGTATGTGACAGATACCTTTTTACTAGCAATGGGGCTTTTCCTATGCCTTGCACTCTTTTATATTGTAATGCTAATTTTATGTACCAAATTTGTTACACAAAAATATGCTCCAAAATGGATGCTGTTACCTGGTATATTGCTATTATTTGCGACTTTTACTGGCAATCTTTTTGCCACATTACTAGGTTATTGCCTTATTCAAAAGGCACGAAAGACAAATCCATCATCGATAGAAAAATGGCAAAACATTTGGGAAAAGATTTTGCGTAATACAATGGCTGTTTTCGGGTTATTTTTCATAGTTTTAATGTTTTCATTATCTGTCACAAGCTCGTGGACATTCGACTATGATTTGGCTACCGAAAATAACTACGGAGCTTTGTTACAAACACCGTCACTGGAATACCCACTAGGCACAGATAATTATGGTAGAGATTTATTTTCTCGTATTATTTTCGGTGCACAAATATCGTTGATTGTTGGCTTTTTCTCAACCATTATTCCAGCACTTATTGGAGGAGTGCTTGGAGCGTTTTCAGGCTTTTATGGCAAAGCCACAGACAACATCATCATGCGTAGCCTTGATATTTTATATGCGATTCCTGGTATTTTACTAGCTATTGCAATAATTGCTGCGTTTGGAGCCAATACGGTTAATTTAATCATTGCTCTTAGTGTTGGAGCTATTCCTACATACGCTCGTACGATGCGGGCGAATGTTATGCAATTCGCTAATTTTGAATTTGTAGAATCAGCTAGAGCATTAGGTGCTTCTGATGCTGCAATCATCTTTAAGCATATCGTCCCTAATTCATTAGCACCAATGATTGTTAAAGCAACGCTAACAATTGGTGGAGCTGTTATTTCAACAAGTAGTCTAAGCTTTTTAGGGCTTGGCATTGAACCACATATTCCTGAATGGGGCAATATTTTAAAGGTTGGTAGTACGTACCTGGAAACACATTCCTATGTTGCGATTTTCCCAGGTCTTTGTATTATGCTGCTCGTTCTCTCCTTTAATTTCTTAGGGGATGGATTACGGGATGCTTTAGATCCAAAAACAAATTAAGATGGAGGTTCTTACATGAAGAGATTACTTATATTGTTATTCATAGCAGTATTAGCACTATCCGGCTGTGTTCAAACAAAAAAAGGACGTAGAAGGCAATAAAGATTCAAAAGGTAAAGGCAGTACTTCAATTGAACTTTTAGGCATGTCCGCTTCTGAAGAGGATATGAATATTGTGCGAGATCAATTAGTGAAAAATGGCTTTGATGTAAAACTCAACATTCAGCCTGATTATGGTTCATTTTCTGCCCAAAAAGAGGCGGGCAATTACGATTTAGCACTTTCTAGCTGGACAACAGTTACAGGAAATCCTGATTATGCTGTACGTGGTTTATTTAAAACGGGTGGCGATTACAGTGTTGTTGCTGACTCGAAATTAGATGCTTTAATTGATGAAGCAAGTACATTAACAGGTGATGAAGCTGCAGCAAAATATAAAGAATTAGAACAGCTATTAGTTTTCGATCAGGCCTATATTGCGCCTTTATATATTTCCAATAAGTATCAAGGAATTTATTCAGAATTAGTAAATCCAAAAACTGTTCTTTTGCCGAAATCACGTGCACAGGTTTGGGAAAGCATTGCATTTAATGATGCATCTAAAAATGCCAAAGAACCGTTGATTTTACACCAAACACTAGATTCTTTAACATCACTTGATCCAATTAAAGGTAATGATGGCTCCATTAATACATTGAATACTAATATGTATGCTCGACTTGTTAACTTAACGGATACAGATGAAGTCGTGTCAGATGGTTCACTATCTTATAACCATGCAATTGCTGAAGGTAACCAAGAATATTACTTCATTTTACGTGATGATATTCACTTTGCAGCTGTTAAGGATGGTGCTGCCGTTGATACAGGTGAATTGGTGTCTGGGGAAGATGTTGTATTCTCATTAAATCGTGCAAAAGATTCAACATCAGTACCAGATCACCGTACTTATAGTATCCATGAAAATATTGAATCTGTAGAAATCGTTTCAGACTTAGCTGAATTACAAAATAAAAAAAGTGGCAGGATCAGATCAATCTATTTTAGATGTCCTTTCTCAAAACCTGCCTGCTTCTGTAACAAAATTAGCAAAAGATAAAGGTGCTGTTAAAAATGCAGCAGGTAGTTATCAGGTTGTAAAAGTTACAACACCGACACCATTCCCACAGGTGCTCAATTATTTAGCTCACCAATCTGGCGGTATTGTATCTGAGAAACAAGTAACAAGTATCAATACTTATGATGTAGCTAGCTATGATCCAGACAAGGATATCGCATATGGTGATCAAGCAACAGTAACAGAGGGTACAGCAACATATAACAATCATTTATATGCAAGCGGACCTTACATTCTTGTGAAGAAAAATGATTATGAAGCACAATTTGTGAAAAATCCTGCATACCGTGTTGGTAGTGAATATGAACCAAAAATTGCGAAAATCAATGTTCGCTTCATCGCGGATAATGATAGTGCCCTATCTGCATTACGTAATGGGGAAATCCATATACTCCAGACAGTACCAGAAACAAAACTGGATATAGTAAAGTCTGATAATAAATTAACTTTAAATACCGCTGATAGTAACGCTGTAGCATATTTACAAATGAATACATCAGGACGTGCCGTATCAGATTCAGTGGACTTACGAAAAGCGATACTTTACTCGATCAACCAGGATGAATTTATAAGCTACTATCAAGGCAATAAAAAAACCCGCTGTATCCACTGTTTCAACTTTAGTTAACACTGGATTAGAGCTTAAGGCTGACAGCGGAAAAGTAAAAGAATTTTTAAAAGCATATAAAGATGCAAAGTAGATTTTTCAGCTATCAACTAAATAAGCTATTTAACTAGCTCAAACCCCGTTCTAAATTTAGGAAGGGGTTTCATAGTGTTGAAAAACTAAATGGTCAAGGGACTCTTTGTAAACACTACTAAGTCAAATGAAGATGATTTCCGTTCCAGGCTACTCGCTTTCCAGTGGGCGAGCGACGAGCCGCTTCCTACGCTGGAGGAACGAAGGCTAAGTGCGTCACGTCCTGTGACAACGCCTTCGTGACCAACATCGTGTTGGCCTCAGGGTCTCGTCTGTCTCGCTATCCCACGGGAGTCGAGTAGCCTTGCACTCCAATCTGCAATAGTGTAGAACTTTAAATATTTTCTTCCTTCAAAAGTAAAGTAAAAGCATATTACTCACCATCATTAAATGGATAGAATAGTAGTACAATTCTATAGCTGTCAACCTACATTTTGTGCATAAAACTACTTTGTAACTAAACATAAAATCACTTACTGCTGTCGTATAGAAAAATGTTATCAAAGCTTCATTTTTGGCAAAATAGTGATGGTTCAGACTTCAATTTATCACTATACATTTATGTGAAATGTCAATGAAAATACTATGAGCAATGGTTGATTGGAGTTACTCCTTGAGGATCACAACGCGAGTGAAGCGGCTCATCGGACGCCCCCAGGAAGCTCTGTTCTGCGCGAAAGCGAAGCGTCAGCGGCAAATGTTTTCTGTAGCGAAAGCAAAGCGACAGCTACAAAGCACTCAGTCGAAACGGAAATCAACCCCTCGTTTTGAAAAAAAGGCTATAATTTTTAATTTGTCATCTTGATTTCATTGACATAATAGTATTTCAACAACAACAAACCCCGTTCTAAATTTAGGACGGGGTTTCAAATATAGTTCTTTAACTTTGGAGATTATCAAAAATAGCATTCTTTACTTTATTAATCCCATTAAGGATATTCCTTTATGTTTAGAATGATATGGGAATATTTTATACAACGATATTTTTGTTATGTTATTTCCGATATTTCCTTAAAAAAAGTGTACCCTTAAATTTCTCTGGCTTTTTGACATAGCCCTCGATTATAAAACCACATTCTGTGCAAATAATATATTCAATATCTGACCCTAAACTCATCTTACCATCTGGTACATAGTTCCATATCCACTATGCTTGCCTTTCCCCATCTCCTTCCCACCACATTTTGGACATTCCGTTATTTTCGTAGAATTTTTCAAATTGAAGCCCTCCTCTTTTACGAAACAACTATTTTTCTGATAAACCGCTATCTATATTACAAATAACCTATGAAATAGTTCCATTTTATTCAACAGCTCCTTTTAATTGACTATTTGAGAGTTTCATTTTACTGCTACTAGTTCTTACTCTTTCTAAAAAACATAGCCAATTGTTGAACAGAATATCTTGCGTTCTTAAAACAAATTTTTTTATTCCTTTAAATAAACATACAACGTGAAATTTTAACCATACTAAAACAGAGCCTCCTCAATTAAATTTGAGAAGGCTCCTTATTATTTCGTAAACACTATGTTAAATTTCATTATGTGATTTTGGTTTTGGTCCTAGTTCCTCGGGTTCAATGTCTGCAAACGTCTCGCCCTCTTCTTCTAAATCACGCATACGATGTGCAATACGGGATGCGGCAGATGCTGCGATGCTCCCAACCAAATCATCTAAAAACGTATTGACATGGTGCCCAGGCTCCGTGTCTAGTTTTTTTGATAATACCAACTTTCTGCTTGTCTAGGTGTCCGAATGTTGTTACTGCGATGCTACCATATGTAAAAACAGATCCGAGTGCAATTGTTTCATCTACACCAAATAAGCCCTCATCGGATTCAATTATTTGCTGTAATGGTGCTGATAATAATTTTTTTCTCAGCAAGTTCATCTAATTCAATGCCCACTAATAAGGCGTGTTGAACTTCACGCTTACGTAAAACCCGCTCGACAGAATGAACACAATGCTCTAATGTTAAGCCTTCATTATAGGATTTTTGCATTTCATAAACAATCTCTGCAATATCCTCCAGTGATACACCGCGACGAATGAGTGCAGCTTGAGCTGCCTTCGCTACCTCATCAGAGTGTATTCGAATACTTTTATCATGCATAACTAACCCTCATTTCGTTTTTATTGCTAGTACAGGTCTAGCCCAACCTATTATACCTTTACTTTGGTAATATGGTACAATTTTGTTACAAACACAAGAAGGAGTGTCACCATTGGATAAGGGAACTGTAGAGGATTTAAAGTTCTATAGTGAAGCATTGCAGGAGGAATTACAGCTTTATATTTATGTTCCTGCTAATTATTCACCACTTTATAAATATAAAATTTTGATTGCATCTGACGGCAAGGATTACTTCCAGCTTGGAGGTATTACAAAACTTGCGGATGAACTGATTGATGACTATGAAATTGAAAATTTAATTATTGCATTCGTTCCTTATAAAGATATTAAGGATCGGCGCCACAAATATATTCCAAGTGGAGAACAGCACGAAGCTATCTACGTTTTTTTAGCCCATGAGCTTGTGCCATATTTAGATGCTGAATATGCAACCTACCAGATGGGAATGAGTCGTGCAGTAATTGGTGATTCGCTGGCTGCCACCGCTTCCTTAATGGCGGCATTAAAATATCCAAGTATTTTTGGCAAGGTCATCATGCAATCACCCTATGTAGATGAGGATGTTCTTAAGGCGGTAGAGAATTTTAAAGATCCTGGGGCAATCTCTATCTATCACATTATTGGTAAGGGAGAAGATAAGGTTGTAACGATGGACAAAACTATAAAAGATTTTTTTAACACCTAATCGTCAACTGCATAACCTCTTGCTTAGCAAAGGGTTTTCTACATTTTATGATGAATTTGAAGGCAATCATACGTGGAAATACTGGAAGCCTGATTTAAGACGTGCATTAATAGAAAATTTCAATTAATCTTAGGCGATTCAAATTACGAAAAGGAAAATTTCTGTTATACTTAAATAGAAAAATTGTTTATTTTCGGGAGGTAATGGACTATGAAGTACGGTATTGTGGCATTTCCATCAAAAAAAATTGCAAGATTTAGCGAACACTTATCGCAAACGTTACGATCCTCATTATGCGCAAATTACTCCGCATATGACATTAAAAGACAGCTTTGATGCTACGGAAGAAGATATACAATCCATCGTAAAGCAATTAGATGAGCTTACTGCCAATTATGCACCTTTAAACATTCATGCATCACGCATAAGTTCGTTTTTCCCAACAACCAATGCGATTTATTTCCGCATTGAACCAACTGAACAATTAGTAGCATTCAACCAAGCAATACAAGAAAAAGTACCATTTGGTGAACCAAAGCATGTCTTTGTACCACATATTACAATTGCACAAAAAAATGACGGACTCTGAGCACGATGATATTTTTGGACAATTACGTATGACAGGCGTTGATGAAAAAGATACGATTGACCGCATTCATTTACTTTACCAATTAGAAGACGGCTCATGGACAACTTATGAAACATTCCGTTTGACTGGAGCTGAGTAAGTTTTGTACAACGTTAAGATAGTGGAGACTAAGGAAGAACATGATGATGCGTTTGCAGTGCGCAAAAAAGTTTTTGTAGAAGAACAAGGTGTTCCGCTTCATCTTGAATGTGATGCGGAGGATGCAACTGCAACGCATTTCATTATGTATGAGGGCAACAACCCTGTTGGTGCTGCACGTTTACGTAGTATTGAAAATGAAGCTGCTAAAATTGAACGTGTTTGCATTTTGCAAGACCAACGTGGAAAAAAACTTGGTGCTTTAATTATGAAGGAAATGGAGAAACACGCCATTTCATGAATAAACAAAAATTAAAGCTTCATGCCCAAAGCTATGCTATCCCTTTTTATGAGAAGCTTGGCTACACAGTCACTTCACCTGAATTTATGGATGCTGGCATTCCGCATCGTGCTATGGAAAAAGAGATTTAACAAATGGGTGTTACGATAATGCCGTGGCATATCGTAACACCCTTATTTGTCTACAAATATTTCTTTGATTAATCGTACATTCATATTATTTCATCATTCTAGTAATTTTATCTAAATCTAGTGAAGCTCCATCTTGAATAATAGATTGTACTAATTTATCCTCTAGCTCTTGAGTTATTTGTCTATTGGACACCTTAGCTACACGTCGTACGATTTTTCTTACTTGTTTTTCACTTTTAAAATCAGCATGTTGAATAGCGTTTGCTAATGCGAAGATTTCCTCCATTGATACTCCTGTTTTTTTGTTCAATTGAATTAAAAACGAGCGATTCATGTTTCCCCTCCTATCATTAAAATCAGTTTAGTTTCTACTATTGTATGCATGTCAAAGCAACTAGTGAAGGCTTTAACTTATTTTAGAAATTCCAAAGAAAAGTTAAAGCCCTTTTTCTAATTGCTACATTAATTTACGAAAGTAGCGCCTACGATAATTAACAGGATGAAAAGAACAACAATTAGAACAAATGTTGAACTATTGCCACCGCCATAGCCTCCATAGCAATAGCCACCATAGTCATTGCCTCCGCAATAATTATTGTTCCAGCTACCAACATTACCTCCATATGGTTGAGTGCACCAGCTTGATATCCCATAAAAGCAACCCTCCCTTCTACAACCTATAATATGTTTTCGGTGTAGAAATGGGAGGGTTATTCGTCTAGTCGATATTTCCTTTTGGTTTAAAAATTAATGCTCCAATAAAGCCAAAGACGATAGCTGCACTGATACCCGAACTGGTTACTTCAAACATACCCGTTAATACACCTACAAGCCCATGTTTTTCTGCCTCTGCAAGTGCCCCATGTGTTAATGAGTTTCCAAAGGATGTAATTGGCACAGTAGCTCCAGCTCCAGCAAAATCAATAAGGGGTTCATACAATCCCATACCGTCTAGTATAGCGCCCACCACAACTAATGTACTTAACGTATGGGCAGGTGTTAATTTACCAACATCCATCATTAATTGACCAATAGCACAAATAATACCTCCGACAATAAATGCAAACACAAATGTCATTACCATAGTTTTTGCCTCATTTCATTGTAATTTCAACTGCATGTGCCGTACATGGAATTGTTTCACCCTGCTGAAATGAAAGTGGAGATAGTAATGCCCCTGTTGCGACAAGAAGCACTCGCTTATAGGTACCCGCTCGCATTTGTTGGATAACATAACTAAAAAAAACAGCTGCCGAACAGCCTGCACCACTTGCACCAGATTGGAATGATTCATCCTGTCCATAAAACTCTGCACCTGCATCACGCAATATCGTTAGTTCTTCATTTTTTTATGCCACTATCTACAAGCATTCCCTTAAGTAGCTTCAAGCCAAGCTGACCTAAATCGCCTGTTAAAATTAGATCATAATTATAAATTTTTTTGATTACGCTGCTCTAAATGAGATTGGATTGTTTGGAAAGCAGCTGGCGCCATAGCTGCACCCATATGAAAAGGATCGTCCATACCATAGTCAATAGATTTTCCGACAGTTGCTGCCTCTATAGAAGGGTACTCCTCACGGTGCTTACCAATTAATGCATACCCTGCAGCAGTTACTGTCCATTGTGCAGTTTGAGGTTTTTGGGAGCCATAATTAATGGGATAACGGAATTGCCTCTCAATAGCATTATGCTGACTCGATGCACCTGCTAATGATAAATTGGCCGCACCGACCTCTGTTAAAAGACTTGCTACAATAACTGAAGAAATGGAGGTCGCACATGCAGAAAATAACCCAATAAAGGGGATGGCTAAATCTCTAGCCGCAAAATTAGTTGGTGTCATTTGATTGACTAAATCACCACCCATTAAATAATCAATATCTGGATTCTGTACTCCTGCTTTTTTTATGGCAAATTCACAGGCCTCCTCCACCATTTTTCGGTGTCCCTGTTCATTGGTTTTCATTTGCCAGCGTTCATCATCATAAACTGCATCAAAATATTGACTAAATATGCTTCGTTTTTCAAGTGGACCTGCTACAACACCACCTGTTATTAAGGATGGCTTCGACTGAAAAACAATTACCATGAAACCACTCCTATCGTCACTAAAATATATTTAATAAGTGCAACAAAAAAGGCAGATACTACACCAAATAACACGACAGAGCCAGCCAATTTAAATATATTCCCACCAACACCAAGTACTAACCCTTCGGATCGATGCTCAATAGCTGCCGATATAACAGCATTACCAAAACCTGTGACAGGCACAGCAGATCCTGCACCAGCAAATTGACCAATTCTTTTATATAAGCCAAAGCCTGTTAAAATCATGGCAAAAAAAGACCATTGTAGCAACTGTAGGATTTCCTGCTGTTGCTTCCGTAAAATTAAAGAAAATGATGTAAAACAATGACACAGCTTGCCCAATTGTACAAATGAGACCTCCGATAAAAAAATGCCTTAACAACATTCTTTAAAATGGGTGGCTTTGGTGTAACATTTTGTTCAAGTTGCTTATATTGCTCTTTTTCCACTTATGTCTCCTCCTTTGCAAGTTTTTTTTCAGTTCAGTGATTTTATCGCTAAGTATATTATTTTCAACTTTATCCTTTTTTTTATTTTATTGGCTTCATAATAAATTTTATAATCAGCTGAAACGAAAACTTCTTTATTCGGGAATTTTTCATCAAATTTCTTTTGTAATTTTTTTCTCTAATTTAGTCTTTCTCCACTTATCCCATGGTTTAATTTGAACTGCTACAAGCATACTATCGTCATATTGAATAACCGTTGTTTTGTCCACATAGTCCTCTTTTAAAATGGATTCAACTTCTTTGTCCTTTTCAGACGAACCGTAGATAACGAATTTTTCCTTTTCACCACAACCACTTAATAGTGACAAACTGACTAATAGAGGTAACATTAATCCGAGTAGCTTCAAGTCTCTCCCTCCTTTTGATTAAAGTTTCTCCATACATAAAAAAAACTATTCATTTGCCGATACATACAAAAGCCCGTGTCCATTTTCCATAAGGACATATTGTAGAAGTAGTAACGAGGAAAGGAGGTGACAATATGGGTTGTGGTAAGCCAACAAATCCTATTGGACCAATCCATACAGCAGGCTGCGTTTGTGACGTAGTTCGCGCTATATTAGATATTCAAAATCAAGCGGTGAGAGAAGAGTGTCAACCATGTACAGCTAACTGCTTCTTAGAACCACTTGGAGGCATTGTAAGTCCTGCACGCTCTCATGCAGATACACGTGTATTCATGTTAATTACAAAAGATGGTACTCCTTTTAAAGCATTCTTTAATTCTCCAACAGCAGATCCATGTATTTGTACATCTGTCTTCTTCCGTGTAGAAGATATGTTTGATGAGTGCTGTGCTACATTACGTGTGTTAGAGCCTTTATGTTCTTTTGACTCTAGTGAAAGTACAGTAGATTTATTAAGCCGTGATGGCTGCTGTGTCAACATGAAAAAAATCTGTAAAGTAGATGATTGGAATTCTACTGAGAGCTGTATTACTGTAGATTTATCTTGCTTCTGCGCAGTACAATGTATCGCTGATGTTGACTTAGGGATATGTGACTAAATCTTTTCTCCTTTGACACACTACACATAAAAAAAGTGTACAGCATCCTCTGCTGTACACTTTTTTTCATAGGGTTGGCAATTTTCTTCCTCGCCAAAATATTTGATCAATATCCTCAAAATAAATAATTTCTTGTGTCTTCAATTCTAAAGAAGTAAGCTTCAATGAATCGATCTGTACCTCTGACGCTGAACCGCTTAATTTTCTACCATCTTTTAAACAAATTAATAATGGCTGATACGCTTTTTGTCGAAATGGTTTTTCTAAAAATTGAAGTTGCTTTAGTAAATAGGGATCTATTTGGACTTCTTCAATCACTTCTTCTTTTTCTTCCACAGGCTGCACACTAAAATAGCCATCCCTTACATACACAGATGTACTTTCTTCCAAATCGAGTTCATGCAACACCTTAGAAATATTTAGGAAATATGATGGTGATTTTATAAATAAGCGTGGTTCACGATCCACATTACTCACTTCCCTTTTTTTCATACAATATGCAAAGGTGAGTGATTTGGTTCTTAGCCTATTTGACTTAATAATGCTGTTGCCAAACCTAAGTAAATTAAAATACTTGTAATATCATTTAATGTTGTAATAAAAGGACCTGATGCAACGGCTGGATCAATTTTCAAGCGATGCATTAGAAGTGGAATAAAAGAGCCTGCAAGTGTTGCAACTAAAATTGAACCACATAACGCTGCCCCTACCAACATTCCTAATAAGAGCTCTTGCTTCCAAATATAGATAATGCCAATAACAATCAAACCGCATACGACCCCAGACATTAAGCCTGTACCTGCCTCACGTGCTAACAATTTTAGCTTACTATGTTCTTCTACATCACCTGTTGCGATTCCTCGTATCGCTACTGCTAAAGCCTGTGTACCGCTATTTCCAGAAGTACCTGAAATAAGTGGAATAAACACTGCAAGTAACGCAACCTTTTCTAATGTTGCTTCAAATTGCCCCATTAAGTTTGCTGTAAGCATACCTAAGAAAAGTAGTATCACAAGCCATGGCAAGCGTTTCTTTGCAGCCTGTAAGGAAGTCGTATCGAATTTATCCATATCGGAAATACCCGCTAATTTCGAGTAATCCTCTGAAGCTTCTTCATCGATAACATCAATAATATCATCGACTGTAATAATGCCAAGTAATACGCCCTTATCATCAATAACTGGCGTTGCTAAGAAATTATAATCCTTCATAATTTGAGCAACTTCTTCCTGGTCATCTCCCGCATGCACCATCACGACACGTTCATTCATAATAGAACGTATTAACGTATCCTCATCTGCAATAATTAAGTCACGAAGGGAGATAACGCCTGTTAAACGATGCGCCTCATCGACAACAAATATATAATAAATAGTCTCTGCATCTGGCGCCTCTTTCCGTAGAATGGTCATAGCTGAACGAACTGTCGAGTTTTCTGGAATTGCAACATACTCTGTTGTCATAATTGAACCGGCTGTATATTCATCATAGCTAAGAAGCTCATTAATTTCTTCAGCCGTTTCCTCATCCATCATGCCTAAATAGCTTTCACGTTGCTCTGTATCTAACTCATTTAATACGTCTGCTGCATCATCTGCATACATATGTGAAAGCATTTCAGCACCGTAAGAAGGTTCCATCTCAGCTAGATATGCAGTATATTCATCATCATCTATTTCAATTGCCTCAAAAATATCAGCCATTTCAGTCGGAGCCAAGAATGAATAGATGATCTTCCTTATATCAGGTTCCACCTTCTCATAAAACGTTGCCTGATCATATGGATGAAGCTCTAAAAACTCTTCACGGAATGCATCAATATCATGTGCTTCCAGCATTTCTCGTAAATGTGCTTCGTCGAATTGCACATCATCCTTTTCATTTCTTTCCTCTATCATGCTTGTCCCCTCCTTCCGAGCATTTAATCTTTAATAGGTTGCCGCAAATCTACCTTCTATATAATAGAGTGTATGATGCCTTTTCTGCAAACCCTTTTTTTTATTTCAAATAATTGAAACTAATCTCAAGCGAAAACTTCAATTCGGGTTTATAGAAGATTCTATCTTACTATACCCTACAATGATTATAATTTCTGTAAACATAACGTTAAAAAAAATTATTCACTGTATCATCAGCCAACGTCACTACTCGCTACAGTAAAACGATAAGGAGATGCCCGTTTGCGCGAACATCTCCTTGATTATTTAACATGTTTCAGCAATAGTTTTCACTGAAAATAACTGATACTATGACTGATTATGGTCAAGCCAAGGAGTCACGAATTAATCGTTGCATATCTTCATTTAATGCACTTGTAAAGTGAAGACTTTCTCCTGTCAATGGGTGGAGCATAGCTAAGGAGACACAGTGTAGAGCTTGTCTATTTAACTGTTCTCGACTACCACCATAAAGTTCGTCCCCAATAAGTGGATGTCCTAGATAGGCCATATGCACCCTTATTTGATGTGTACGACCCGTGTGAAGCTTTAATCTTATATGAGTCATGGGCATATTATTAAAATTAAAACGCTGTAAAACGGTCACATCTGTATGAGCAAATTGACCATCCTCACGAACCTCTCGTTCAATGATACTTGTATCCTTCCGTCCGATAGGCATAATAATGGATTGTTTATCCTGACCAACATGTCCATGCACAATTGCTTCATATTGACGGGAAATTTCCCCACTGCGCTGTGCAAGTCCTGTTAAATGATGAATATGAGCATGTTTAGCAATGCATAGTAAACCAGAGGTGTCACGGTCAAGCCTCGTCACAATATGAGCAGTAGATGCTAGACCTTGTTGTTGAAAGTGACCACATACTAGATTGGCTATGCTATTAGAAGGATGCTCCTTGAGGGAATGGTACTTTGATAGGCTGGTTTATTAAGTACTAAAATAGCATCATCCTCATAAACAATGGAAAGATTACCATATTCAACAGCAAGACCTTCACTTTTCTCTTCAGGAGGAAACTTCACCTCAACCTGATCGCCAATGTGTAAGATATGTCTGACATTGCATTCCACTTTATTGACAGTTAATAAGCCACCATCAAATTTAATGGCTGTTAACGCTCGCTTAGAGATTCGCCACTCTTGTAAGGCTTCCCGCAATATTTGACCTTCCTTTTCTGCAATAAAACGTAGCGTAAATCTTGTATCCATCTTATTCATTTGCGACAAATGATTCGTGCACTCGCTCCCAGAATGGGAATGGACGAAAACGGGCAAAGCGGACACGTTCATTTGCTACATTAAAGGCTATTGATTTCACATCGCCTTGTGTGACTTGCAAATGATCCACAGTCATATTAAAGTTTTGATCATTAACAGGACGTAATATACAGTGATGATGCGCTGGTAGGATTAACGGTGAACCAACTGTACGGAAAACACGATTATTAATGGATGCAATTTCTGTGATTTGAAGTGCCGCTAGTGTTGGGTGGATAATGGCTCCTCCAAGGGCTTTATTATAGGCAGTACTACCAGAAGGCGTTGACACACAAAGGCCATCTCCACGGAAACGTTCAAATTGATTACCATTTAACTCTACATCCATTACCAATGTGACATCAGGTGATTTTACTGTTGCTTCATTCAATGCTAAATACGTATTGGATTCCGCAGTATGATGCTCTACTTTTACTTCTAATAAAGGGTACTCCACTACATTAAAATCCTTTTTGGCAATAGAGAGAACAAGCTTTTCTAATTCAGATGGCTTCCAGTCAGCATAAAAACCTAAATGCCCTGTATGGATACCCACAAATGCAACTTGATCTAATAAATGTGAGTAGCGGTGAAAAGCATGTAATAACGTACCGTCCCCACCTATAGAAACAACAATTTCTGGTGATTCCTCCTCATAAGTTAGGCCAAAATCCTGTAAATAAGTTTTGGCTAGCTCCATTAATTCGTTCGATTGTGCATCTCTACGTGATTGAATGGAAAATTTCATTATGTGTCACGCTCCTTCTCAGATAGTAAATTAGGATTCGATGCTTCTTTGTATTCACTAAAGTAAGCCTGTGCTTCCTGAATCTCACTGCGGATGGATGACATTTCCTCATCTAAACGGAAAGCGGCCTCTGCAGCACTTTGAAGACGATTTTTTTATCTCCTCTGGGAACATCCCTTTATATTTATAATTTAATGAATGCTCAATAGATGCCCAGAAATTCATGGCTAGTGTTCGTATTTGAATTTCAGCCAAAACTACTTTTTTTCCCCTGAATCGTCTCTACAGGATACTCTACAATCATATGATAGGAACGATACCCACTTGGTTTATTATGTGTAATATAGTCACGCTCTTCTACTACACGCATATCTTTACGTTGGCGTATAAGTTCTGTCACTGTCGAAATATCATCTACAAATTGACACATAATTCGAAGGCCAGCAATATCTCCTAGCTCATCGCCTAATTGTTTAGAGGGCTCAAAGGCTAGTCCTTTTTCTAATGTTTTGTCATATATACTAGCTAAAGGCTTTACACGTCCAGTGACAAATTCAATTGGTGAATTTGCATTGACAATGCCAAACTGGGAACGCATACCCTTTAACTTCACTTTTAATTCATCTACTGCTTGTTTATAAGGACTTAAAAATATTTCCCATTGTCCCATCGCAAAAACCTCCCGACATTCGGTATCGAACAAAACCAACACCGTCTGTTCGTTTTGTCTTTTTATTCAGCGAGAATTGTCTTAAAGTGTTGCTCCACTGCTTGGACAAATTCTGCTCCATAATTGTAATTTCCTTCAATATTATACACGAGCATTTCTAATTCATCGTAGAAATTTGTAAGCTCAATCACTTTTTCACCTAGCTGTAGCTTTGGATTTTGCTTTTTTTTGTAAAATATGTACAAGATTCTCCCAACTACTTGGTGGAAAACGCAAGTAATGATAGTCCTCTCCTGCATCAAGTAAATAAATAAATGCAAAGTCATCAGAATCTGCTATCAATTGTGCAGCAGGTTTTAACTGTAAATTTTCTTCATTGTCGTTTAAACTAAAATGAAGCTGATCGTTTTCAAAATTCAATGTTTCAATTGTATAAATTTTACGCACATGCGGTTCCCCTTTTCGTCGTACTCTTCCTCTTATTTTATCATACAGGGTAAATAGTTGCAGTGTGTAAATGTTAAATCAAGAAATAATACTTTATTCAAAATAGCTATGTTAATCAGCAATTTGATTCAATTTAAATTGCCCTATGAACAAAACTAGAAAAATAAAAATAGATAGGTGAACAAAAATGGCACAACAACTTGAAATTGAATTTAAAAACCTTTTGACAAAGCAACAATATGAGTATTTACTACAAGAATTTCACATTCAAGAAAATGCTATTCATCGTCAAACAAATCATTATTTCGACACGCCCTCTCAAGCGATAAAAAAATAGACAAAGCGGGCTACGAATTAGACAAATTGACAATTATTATGAGTGTACGTTAAAAGAAAAAAAAGTGCGGCACACACACACATAGAAACAACGGATGTGTTAACTGCTAAGCAAGCCCAACTAATGATAGAGGGTAAAGGTTTTTATGCACACGAAGTAGCAAAAAGACTTGCTCGATATCATATTTCCCTTGATCAACTAGCCGTTTTTGGATCATTGACAACTGATCGTGTTGAAATACCGTATAAAGACGGTCTTCTAGTTTTTGATCATTCTTTCTATTTGCAGTGTGACGATTATGAGGTAGAATATGAATCAAAAGATGCAACAAAAGGAAATGTGATTTTCGACGAATTTCTACAGCAATATCAAATCGAAAAAAAAGCGACAGATAAGAAAATCGCACGCTTTATGAAGGCTTTACAAGCAGAAATAAATAATACGAATAGCTAAACCAATATCAATAAGAAAGGGTGACCAATTTCTTGGATATCCAATCAATTAAAACGTTACTTGAAATTCAAGCATTGCAAACACTAGGAGCGACAGAAAACACATCTTCCAACACTGTAACAGACAGTAGCTCAATGTTCTCTAATATGATTGGGGAATTGCTTGGAGATGCTACGACGGCTAGTAATGCAAAACTTTCTAGTCTACTTGGATTAAATGGTTCCTCTGCACTTCCAAATGACTTATCTGAAAACGCACAAACCTTATTATATAAGGGCTCTAATGCTGTTTTCGTACCTCCCTATGTGCAAGCGGCATTAGCAAGCTCACAATCTAGTACAAAGCTTGATTCATATGTTTCAGATGATGTTATCGGTTCAACAGCGTATGCTAATTCATTATCAGGAGCAAATCGATATTCTTCAATCATTGAGAAGGCAGCAGCAACGTATAATGTACCTGAAAAGCTTATTGCTGCTGTTATCAAACAAGAGTCTAATTTTAATCCTTTAGCGCTAAGTCATGCTGGAGCACAAGGCTTGATGCAATTAATGCCAAAAACAGCTCAGTATTTAGGGGTTTCAAATGCCTTCGATCCTGAGCAAAATATTATGGCTGGAGCAAAATATTTACGCCAAATGCTAGATAAATTTGATAATGATCCAACGCTTGCTTTAGCTGCTTATAATGCTGGAGCATCACGTGTCACAAAATATGGTGGTATTCCACCTTTCAAAGAAACACAGAATTATGTCAAAAAAAGTAATGAATTACTTTACAGTTTAATAGCATAATCACTGTTATTACGGTCTTTTTCAACAAATTTCACCCATGCTGGTGAAATTTGTGCTTTTCTAGCAAAAAGCCATTCGAAAGAGCGCTTTGTTTGTGTTAACGAAAAGACGTTGATAGAATGAAGGTAGTCACAAGAATTTCATATTTTCCTGATGACAAAGTTTCCTTGGCGATAATACGTTGCGTTCAAACTTTCATCTCATCACCTTTAGAGTTGAGAGTCTTCTAGTGAATGAAGATACAAAAATTGTACTTTACGATATAAAGAATTAAAGGAGCATTTAACTTATGACTCGAAAATACACTGTTCCTTATGAGGAGCTGGGAGCTGAAAAACTGTCAGAACTCATTCATGCGTTCTATAAAAGAGTTGCACAGCATCCTGATCTTATTCCAATCTTTCCGAAAGATTTGACAGAGACAGCCCGCAAACAAATTCAATTTCAAACACAGTATTTAGGTGGTCCAAATCTTTTTACTGAGGAGCATGGACATCCAATGATGCGTGCACGACATATGAATTTTGCTATTACACCTGATCGTGCTCAAGCATGGCTTGAATGTATGTCCGAAGCAATGGATGAAGTTGGCTTGGAAGGGAAGTTCCGCGAAACTTATTATCAACGTTTAGTATTAACAGCTCATCACATGATTAATACGCCAAATGACGATGAGGGGGAATTGTTACGTGAATAATATTCAAATGCTGCAAGAGCCAACTCCAGTGATTACGACTGCTAATAAGCCTATTGAATTGTATATTTTCGTAGATCCACTTTGTCCTGAAGCTTACAGTATGCATGCTATTCTTCGTAAATTACAGCTTGAATACAACCATTACTTTACATGGCGCTTTGTCCTAAGCACAGAGCTTTCATCATTAAATTGTCTCAGTAAGCGTGTAAAGGGATGTATTTCAGGTATTGAACTCGACATAAATCATCCTGTTTTGCCTTCTATCGCTATTAAAGCAGCTGAATTACAGGGCAAACGTTCAGGTGCACGCTATTTGTCGAAATTACAAGAATATGTATTACTAAGCCATGAAGATGTAAATTCCTATGCTACACTGTTAAAAATTGCAGAGGATGTTCAATTAGATATGAATGAATTCACTGCAGATTTTGGTTCAAAGGAAGCTGCACGTGCCTTCCAATGCGATTTATATATAAAACGCGAAATGGAAGTAGATGAAGTGCCGAGTATTGTATTTTTTTAATGAATGCATTGAAGATGAGGGTCTTAAAGTTAGCGGTAGCTATTCCTATGAAGTTTATGAACATATTTTACAAGAGATGCTAGATGAACAACTTGTACGTCAACCATTACCAACAATAGAAGAGTTATTTTCGAAATTTCATACAATCTCAACAAATGAAGTAGCTTTTATCTACTCATTAACTGAGCAAGCAGCTGAACGTGAATTAAAGAAACGTATGCTGCAACAAAAGATTGAACGAATTCAGACAGATCACGCTACACTTTGGCGTATTAAATAATGCAATTATACTATTATCATAAAGAATAGGGACTCGACATTTTTTTGTTGGGTCCCTATTTTTTAATGAATATTTTTAAATATAAATAAAGAAGCGCCTCTATCCTCGACAGATAGAGACGCCTCTTTTTCACAAAGGGGATGGGAGAAATGTTCACGTTCAAACAAAGGGGTGTATGTTTGTTTTGTGATTTATTTCACAAGATTTACTTTATCATGGAATAATAAATTTAGCAATGATACCGATAGTAGATTCACAAATTTGTCAAATAGAAAGCGATTACAGACAGTATTTTTCCAAGATGTGCACTTTCAAACATATAGAAATCAAAAAAAATCATTATTCTTTTCTTTTTTTATTGGTAGGTGGATGATTAAAAAAAAGGCTGTAGAAATTTTCCTACAGCCTCTCTAATTAATTATTCAACAATAATTTTTCCAACTCATCTAAACGTTCTTCAAATACTTTACATGCATCATCAATTGGTTTTGCTACGTTCATATCAACACCTGCCGCCTTTAATACCTCAATTGGGAAGTCAGAGCAACCTGCTTTTAAGAAGTTATTAATATAACGTTCGACAGCAGGTGCCCCTTCTTCTAAAATTTGTTTGCTTAATGCCGTTGCTGCTGATTTTCCTGTAGCATATTGATAAACATAATAATTGTAGTAAAAATGTGGGATACGAGCCCATTCTAAGCCGATTTCCTCATCTAAAGCAATATCCTCACCAAAGTATTGTTTATTTAAATCATAGTAAACCTCTGTTAAACGGTCTGCGGTTAAAGATTCACCATTCTTATCCATTTGATGAATGCGGTGTTCAAACTCTGCAAACATTGTCTGTCTGAAGACAGTACTTCTAAAGCCATCTAACCAATGATTTAATAAATATATTTTTTGTTGAGGATCTTCAATAGTCTTCAGTAAATAATCATTCAATAACTCTTCATTACATGTTGAAGCTACTTCTGCCACGAAAATGGAATAATCTCCATAGACAAACGGTTGATTGTTACGTGAATAATAACTGTGTACACTATGACCAAATTCATGAGCTAGGGTAAAGAGGTTATTCACATTGTCCTGCCAATTCATTAATATATATGGGTTTGTTCCATATGCACCCGATGAGTAGGCACCACTGCGTTTCCCTTTGTTTTCTAAAACATCTACCCAGCGATTATCAAAACCACTCTGTACAATGCTTTGATACTCCTCACCAAGTGGTGCTAAAGCTTTCACTAAAATATCCTTGGCTTCATCATAAGTGACCTTCATCTCTACTTCCTTAACAAGAGGTACAAATAAATCCCACATATGCAACTCATCAACGCCTAATAGCTTTTTACGTAATGAAATATAACGTTGCATAGCTGGTAAATGTTTATGGATTGTTTCTACCAATTGATCATAAACATTTTCTGGAATGAAGTTATTGGACATTGCTGCCTGGCGAGCAGAATCATAATTTCGAATACGTGCATTGACATTGTGTTTTTTTCACATTCCCTGTTAATGTAGCAGAAAATGTATTTTTAAAATTACCATACGTTTCGTACATTGCTTTAAAAGCATTTTCTCGGACAGAGCGATCTTTACTTTCTAAAAACTTAATATAATTTCCATGTGTAAGCTGAACCTCTTCTCCCTCTTCATTTTTCACTTTAGGGAAAACTAAATCAGCATTGTTTAACATCCCAAATGTATTTGAAGCTGTACCTGTTACCTCAGACATTTGTGCCAGTAATGCTTCCTGTTCCGCTGGCAAAATATGAGGGCGAGCCATCGTTATCTCTTTTAAGGATTGTTTATATAGTTGTAGGTCTTTATTTTCCTTTAGATATTGTTCTATCGTCTCTTCACTTAATGATAAAATCTCAGGTGTTAAAAACGACAGGGCAGCTGAGATACTAGTCGCTAGAGTTTGAATACGACTATTCATATCTTGATAGACGCTGTTTGTTGTGTCTTGGTCATAACGCATATGGGCATAAGTGTAAAGCTTCATTGCTCGTTCATAAATCTGGTCATGATAAGATAATACTGCTAATAAAGCATCTGCTCCATTTTTTTAACGTCCCTGCATAGCTAGATGCTTTCTTGGCAATTTCCGAGACTTCCTTATACTCTTCTTCCCAAAGAGCGTCAGTTGCAAATATGTCTTCCAAACGCCAAGTTAGCTTTTCTGGAACTTCATTTCTTACTAAAACTTTGTTACTAGCCATGTGCCAGCCCCCTTATTATGTGAGTTTTTCCTATACTCTCATATTTTCTCAGTATATTGTGGCAATTGCAAATAAATGTGCATATACATGTCCACATATATCTGGAATATAATGGTTTTGATAATTTTTCGCAAATATGGCTCCATAATTTTGAATAGCCTTCACTGCTTGATCTGTAATATCCATATTTTGTTCACTTAAAAAAAATCGAATCTCGCTTTTATTTAGTTCATGAGGCAATTGCTGAATACCTTGGCAAAAATAATGTAAAATGGTTTGCCATTCGAGAGAGAACATTGGAATTGCTTCACTAGCTTTTACAGGTATACCTACGTAATCAGGCATAGCAGTGAGAGTAAAACCTAATTCATAGCAACTACGTAAAAATGCATCCTGTACACCCTTATGATTATGTAGTAGCCGCTGATAGGCAAATTGCCGACAGTATCTTTTATAAAGCTGCCAATATAGCCTGAATTCTTCTATTGTTATCACTACAGGCTCATAAAATGGAAAGTGCTGCATATTAGTAGTCATTTCTTGAACTTTTCCTATAAAAGTATGTCCATAAACAGGCAAAAGATTCGTCCAATAAATAAATCTGGCCGTCTTTGCATCATAGGTTATTAAATAGGGCTGGTCTTGCGCTGTATACGCAATGACTTTTTGCAAAATAGGGGAAATGTTGAGCTTTTGAATGCCTTGTAGGGATGAATTTTTTTAGAGATGTCTGGAAAAGCCATAATACCTGGATAGCATTTTTCTTATATCCCAATGTACGTGATAACCATTTTTCATGAGTGATTGTACTACATTGAAATTCGATGGCAACCTGCCTTCGATCACTCGTTACAAGTAAATCTGGCCGCTGCGAAAGCTCTTTTAAATAAGGCTCTAGCATTACTGTATGCCCTATCTTTTTTAACCATTCGAATAATTGCAGTTTTCCTTGCAAGTGAAGTTGTGACTCACCCTCGGCAAATAACTGGGCACAGTTATTTTTGGATTGATGAGCAAAATGAGGATATTATATTTACCGATTTTTAGGTGAACAGGATGCTGACATTGTGGGCAATAAAATTTCATAAATCGCCTATATCTTTGTAAATCTTCCCTCGTATATTGATATGGGAGAAAAAGCTGACGCTCCTCATTATAGGCAATTAACATAAAATCGTCTCCTTTTTGCCTAATTGTAAGGAAGTACTTATCTAGCAACAACTATTTAACGGCTTTTTCTTGAAATTTAAAAATTGACTCAAAAAAAGACTGTAAACAACTTGATTGATTCAAGAGTTTACAGCCTAATAAATTATTTAATGAAAGTATTTGCGCACTGTTTCAAAGCAATTAAATTCCATAATTTTTTCACCGTATTCCTCTAAGCGATGAATTGTGAAATTTGATGGACTTAAAAATTCTTTGATAACAGCATTTCTGTCGTGACGATTTAAATCTTCGTCCGCATTTGCAAAATCAACTACTAAATAGTACCAACCTTCATATTTGAACAATGAGGAATCCACTAATTCGTCTGTCATACGTTTCGCTACAGGGATTAACTCATCAATATCTTTAAATTTATAAACATAAATATCTGTATCCGTAAATAATTCTGACTCATCTATGTCACCAAATTGAGTTAGCTGGCTAAGAAGATCCTCTCCAACTTCATCAAAAGGGGCATACATATCTTTTTGTTCATCAAAATGCGAATGACCATCTAATGTTTCACCGTCTTTTAATATGTGTGCACGTGTGACAATGATTTCCAAGCCTACTTCAGACGCATTGATATGAATCCAAATCGGACCTTCAACATCAAAATAATCATCCGTATTTACTTCATCAATCATATCCCAAAAAAAGTTGTTCACCCTTTGCTCGATTGTACCAAATTTCTTCACGACTATAGCCGCGATCCTCTATATCATTGTACGTAATAAAGAGCTTGAGTGTATTTTCATTTACACGTTCGATGTCCACTAGACCTCATCTCCCTTCACTGTCATTTGTCGAAAAACAGTTTTGTTTCATTAGTATGCTTTTATTCATCTTTTTTAACCTTCATACTCCATTTGTTTTTCAACCTTTGACTACACTACAGTAAAACTGTTGAGCAACCGATGAATCGAGCAATTTTTATTTCACAGTTGTCTCTAATTCTATTGTATGCTGTTCCGTCATAAAATGAAAAGGATATACACCGTTTCACAGAAGATATTTGAATTATTGAAATTGTAGTAAACTATTTATCTTAAATCAAGTTTAACATACTTTAACGGAAATATATGACTTTTCCCTACTATTTATTATACTTTATATAGAGGATTTTACATAAGTAAAACACAAAAAATAGATGTCACAATAGGATTTGTAACATCTACTATTTACTCTATGCAGTAAAGGGAAAAATTAGTTCACCATGCGCTGTGCTTCTTGTAATTGATAAGCACGAACCTTACGAGGTAAGAAGCGTCGAATTTCATCTTCATTATAGCCAACCTGTAAACGTTTTTCATCTAAAATAATGGGACGCGTAATAGGCCTGGATATTCTTGAATTAATTCATATAAACGTTGCAATGGTAAGCTTTCAACATCTACATTTAATTTTTGGAAAATCTTCGAACGCGTTGAAATAATTTCATCTGTACCATCCTCTGTCATCCGTAAAATTTTTTTTAATTTCACTAATGCTTAACGGCTCAGAAAATATATTCCGTTCTGTATATGGAATTTCATGCTCCTCTAACCATGCTTTCGCTTTTCGACAAGACGTACAACTTGGTGAAGTAAATAAAGTTACAATCATACTGACACATCCTTCCTTTTAATCGTTATCTATAAACCAGTGTGTTAAATTAGAATTAATGTAATGTAAAACTACATAACCATTATACAGTACTCTATGGTGTTTGAATATAGTTCCAATAAAAAAAAGACAAACCTTTATCTCGAAATATTCTGTTTATTTATACAGCTTTCATTATCAGAACTTCTTCTTTACATGTCTAACGAACTACTATTAATATTCCCATTTACAAAGCATTTTAAACCTTCCATTTTCCCTTGTTTTTGTTCTCATTTAAAATTTTCAAACGAGAATATTGTCAATTCAGTGTGTACAAATTAGACGTTTATTGCATAATTTTGGTTGCATTTTCTAATAAAAAAACATGCTTAGTAAGCATATAATTTTTTTCTGCAAAAAAAACACCGCCAAAAGTCTGACTTTACATACTTGCAATTCACTAAGTCTTTATAATATAATTTTTTGCAATACATCAAATAAGTCTTTAGAGAGTGAAAGACTGATTTTGAATGAAGTAAAAACTTTGACGAAGAGTAGTACATATGCATTTTACACGTTTAGAGAGTCTGTGGTTGCTGTAAACAGATCGTGTAAGCATCTGGAATGGACTTCCGAGTTAGCTTTGCGAACGACTAAGTAAGTTTATTAGCAATGCTCGTCCCTTCACGTTACGAAGTAGAGTGGCCTTTAATTGGCAAGCTGGGTGGTACCGCGGATTCAAACATCATTCGTCCCTTCATTAGTAATCTAATGAGGACGCATGATGTTTTTTTATTGAATAAAACAGGAGCCTCAGCTAAGTAATTATGTAATAGACAACACTCTGAGGTAATGAATTCAAGGAGGAAACGACATGACAACTATTTTTTCTGGCGTACAGCCAACAGGAATTGTAACCTTAGGGAACTATTTAGGTGCGTTCAAGCAATTTCCTGCATTACAGGATGAGGGTAATGCAATCTACTGTATCGTAGATCAACATGCCATAACAGTGGCACAAGATCCTCAAGAATTACGTCAAAACATCCGTAATCTTGCTGCTACGTATATCGCTACTGGCATTGATCCTAAAAAGTCTACGCTATTTATTCAATCAGAGGTACCAGCTCATGCACAGGCAGGCTGGATGCTACAATGTGTCGCATCAATTGGAGAGCTTGAACGTATGACTCAATTCAAGGATAAATCTCAAGGTAAAGAGAGTGTATCAGCAGCTCTTTTAACATACCCACCATTAATGGCAGCTGACATACTTCTATATAACACAAATATTGTACCTGTAGGCGATGATCAAAAGCAGCATATTGAGCTTACTCGTGATCTTGCAGAGCGCTTTAACAAACGTTATGGTGACGTTTTTAACGATTCCTGAAATCCAATTACCAAAGGCAGGAGCCCGCATTAAATCATTGCAAGAGCCTACGAAAAAAAATGAGTAAGTCTGATCCAAATACAAAAGCAACTATTAAGCTTTTAGATACAGTAAAAGATATTGAAAAGAAAATTAAATCCGCTGTCACTGACTCTGATGGTATTGTCGCATTTGACGTGGAAAATAAACCTGGTGTTTCTAACCTACTAACAATCGAATCGGCTATTTCAGGCCTTGCTATTGAGGATCTTGTGAAAAAAATATGAAGGTGTAGGCTATGGTGGATTCAAACAAGGTGTTGCCACAGCAGTTATTGATCACCTGACACCAATTCAAGAGAAGTTTTATCATTTGGTAGAATCTTCCGAATTAGATATTATTTTAGATGAAGGTGCTGAAAAGGCAAATGCTATTGCAAGTGCTACATTAAAACGCATGGAAGAGGCAATGGGCCTTGGCCGTACACGTTAATAAAAATGGATTTAATGCTTGACCAAATTTAAGGTATACTAAAGTTCATACTTTATCTTCTTGGCTAGAAGTTTTTTCAAAACGGAGATCAAGGACAATAGCTCCCAGCACAATAGCTGATCCTAGAGCTATATAAAATTCTGTTGTATGCATCATAAATTTAAAGACAACGATCCAGGGTACCCAAGTGTATGATAATTTAAATACAGTATAAGATTCCCTACTGAGAGAATTATTAACCCGTAGCTCATTAAAAATAAAAAGAGACGGAACATGGTCACAGCATCCTTTCAATTTATTTCTCATTATCATCTATTCGAAAAAAAAGAAAAAAAAGACGTCAGCCTCGTAAATTAGGCTGACGTTTTTTTAAATTTAGTAATTATCCCTCGTATTTTTTTAAATAGAAGACTAGCATTATGCCCACCAAAGCCAAGTGAATTACTCATTGCATACACAATGTTTGCTTCTCGAGCTTCATTTGGAACATAGTCTAAATCACATTCTGGATCTGGCTCATGTAAATTAATTGTTGGTGGTAAAATACCTTCTTTCAGTGCTAACGCTGTAAAAATAGCTTCAATACCACCGGCAGCACCTAATAAGTGACCTGTCATCGATTTTGTAGAACTCATTGCTAGTTGATACGCATGCTCACCAAAGGCTGTTTTTACTGCCTGTGTTTCAAATAAATCATTATAAGGTGTGCTTGTTCCATGTGCATTAATATAATCAACCTGTGAAGGTTCCACGCCTCCATCCGCTAACGCTTGTAGCATCGCACGTGCAGCACCCTCTCCTTCTGGTGCAGGAGCAGTAATATGATGAGCATCGCCTGTTGCACCGTAGCCAAGTACTTCTGCATAGATTTTTGCACCGCGTGCTTTGGCATGCTCGTATTCCTCTAGAATAACAATGCCTGCACCCTCACCAATAATAAAACCATCTCGATTTTTATCGAATGGACGGCAAGCTGCTTTTGGATCTGTATTTAAAGATAGTGCAGTATTGGCACAGAAGCCTGCAACTGCCATCGTCACGATTGGTGATTCGGCTCCACCTGAAATCATTACATCTGCGTCACCACGTTCAATTACTTTAAATGCATCACCAATTGAGTTTGTACCAGAAGCACATGCAGTCACTGAGCAAGAGTTAATACCCTTTGCACCTAAATGAATCGACACTTGACCTGAAGCCATATCTGGAATCATCATTGGAATAAAGAATGGGCTTACACGTCTTGCACCACGCTCTTGGAACGTTAAAAATTGTTGTTCATATGTCTCCATACCACCGATACCAGAGCCAATCCAAACACCTGCACGTGGTGCTAGCTCCTCATCGATTGTTAATTGTGCATCTTCCATTGCCATGATAGACGCTGCAAGGGCATAATGTGTAAAGCGGTCCATTTTACGAGCTTCTTTACGGTCAATATATTTTTCAATATCAAAGTCTTTCACTTCAGCGGCAATTTTTGCTGCGAATAGATCCTTATTTAAACGTGTTAATTCGCCAATACCAGATTTTCCAGCTTTAATGTTAGTCCAAGTTTCCTCGATGCTATTTCCTAGTGGTGTAACTGCGCCAATTCCTGTAATTACTACTCGTCGTTTACTCATTGTCTTACTCCCCTCAAGCATTTTTCGTTATTATTTTCCCCATCGCATTGCAACAGCGCCCCATGTTAAGCCGCCGCCAAATCCAACAAGTACTAATAAATCATCATCTTTAATCTTACCTGCTTCAAGCTCTTCTACCAAGGAAATGCCAATAGATGCTGCTGATGTATTACCATATTTATGAATGGTTTTTGACATTTTTTTCAGGTGGTAGCTCCAGTCGTTCTCGAGCAGACTCCATAATTCGGATATTTGCCTGATGTGGCACTAAGAAGTCCACATCTTCTTTTGTTAAACCTGCTTTATCTAGTACATTAACGGCAGATTCACCCATCTGGCGTACAGCAAATTTAAACACTTCGCGACCATTCATGGCAATAGTATCTTGCTGTGTTAAATACAGATTCTTTCCTCCTGTACCATCTGCACCGAGCTCAAACGATAATATGCCTCTGCCTTCCGATACGGGCCCAACTATTGCTGCACTCGCTCCGTCACCGAATAACACAGCCGTATTACGATCATTCCAGTCAATAACCTTTGATAGTTTTTCAACACCTACTACTAAGACATATTTATAAGCATTTGCTTCTACAAAATGCTTTGCTGTCACTAAACTATATATAAATCCTGCACAAGCTGCTGCCTGGTCCATCGCTGCTGCATTCACTGCACCAATCTGCTCCTGAACCATACATGCTACACTTGGAAATGTTTGATCTTGTGTTACTGTGGCTACTAGGATTAAACCGATTTCTTCAGGTGTAATACCTGCATTTGCAATAGCCTCTTTTGCTGCAGCAACTGCTAAATCTGAAGTTTCCTGATTGTCTGCGGCAAAATGACGCTCTTCGATCCCTGTTCGAGTTCGAATCCATTCATCAGAAGTATCCATAATTTTTTTCTAAATCAAAATTTGTCATAACCTTCTCTGGAACGTATTTGCCTATTCCTATAATACCAGCGTTCATTTAGCAACCCCTCTGCTTTCTTACTATCAATTATTAGTAACTGGTCATAATTATAACTCATAATGAAGGAGAGGTGCAAGATGAATTAAAATTAATGCCCATTGCCCTAATATGAATGGAGGGGCTGGAAGGTGTTGGAATGGGATGTCCTGATTGTAGTGGCTCTCTTTTATTATGTGGGTCGTCTCCATCTTATTGAGTAGCTTCCTTATGGCTTTGAACAGTTAATCCTCTTTATTAGCTCCACTCCACTCTATTTGAATGGGACCTCCTCTTTTTTTTAGCACTTCTGAGCATACGAAAATATGTGATGATGTAACTTACCACACTATGCAAGCTGAACAATCAATACTATTAAAAAAACACTAAACACTTGTTGTGACAATTTCGCCATGTTTCACAGAAAAGATTCTTTTTTTTTCGATTTATGTTATGATATGATAATGAATATGTAGTAAAACTTTATAATATAAAAAGTTCGGTTGAGGTGAAATTAATGCAATATATCATAACATTCATATGGTCATTTATACTAGTATCAATGTTAAACTACGTAGTAAGCTCTGTACTTGGTGCACCATTTGATTTTAAAACAGGCGCAATTGTTTCTGTTGTATTCTCCATTTTAATTTTTATTATTGGTGCAATTTTACCAAACGAGCCAACACCAGAAGCGACAGACCATCATTAATTTAACAAGAAAAAACCTGTTTCATTTAAGTGAAACAGGTTTTTTCTTGATTATTTTTCAACGACACATTGGTCATCATGCATTCTAACATGCAATGTTTCTCCTGGTAATACCTCACCACGTAGTAATTCCTTCGCTACGGCCGTTTCGATATAACGTTGAACGAAGCGTTTTAATGGTCTTGCACCAAATTGTGCATCTGCACCCTGTTGGACAACCCAATCAATTACTTCTTGATCCACCTGTAGAGTAATCTCCTGTTCTGCCACTCGTTTGACCAGCTGTTCAACATATTTCCAAGCAATGGCAGTGAAATGTTCATCTGATAGTGCGTGGAACATAATGATATCATCCATACGATTCAACAGCTCTGGTTTAAAGTGTTGACGCAATGCTGCCATCACTAAATCTTCAACTGCAGCATCTCCTTCTTGCGCCTCCATTAAATAACTAGAGCCAATATTAGATGTTAAAATCACTACAGTGTTTGTAAAGTTAACCATACGACCCTGGCTATCTGTAATGCGACCATCATCTAAAATTTGCAATAAAATATTTGCTACATCTGGGTGTGCTTTTTCAATTTCATCTAGAAGGACAACAGAATACGGGTTACGACGAACAGCCTCTGTTAATTGTCCCCCTTCCTCATAGCCAACATAACCTGGGGGTGCACCTACAAGACGTGATACGCTATGTTTCTCCATGTATTCACTCATATCAATACGAATAAAGTGATCCTCTGAATCAAACAACTGAGCTGCTAAAGCTTTGGCAAGCTCAGTTTTACCAACACCTGTTGGTCCAAGGAATAAAAAGCTACCAATTGGACGATGCGGATCCTTGATACCTGCTCTTGCACGCCATACCGCTTCTGTAACAAGCTGAACAGCATTATCTTGTCCAACGACACGCTCATGCAATGTGTCCTTTAAGCGCAATAACTTTTCACGCTCACCCTCCACTAATTTCGTTACGGGTATCCCTGTCCAACGAGAAACAATGGAAGCAATTTCTTCAGCAGTTACTTCTTCGCGCAAGATGCGTGATTCCGTACCACTCTCTAATTGTTTCTCCATTTCCTGAATTTCCTTTTCCAAAGTAGGTATTTTCCCATGACGTAATTCAGCAGCTTTATTTAAATCATATTTGCTTTCCGCCTCATCTAAATCACGGCGATATTTGTCTAGTGTTTCACGCTTCTTTTGAATACCATGTAAAGCTTCTTTTTCTGCTTCCCATTGTTTGCGCATGCCTTCTGAGGATTCCTTGAGCTTTGTTAACTCCCCGCGCAACTGCTCTAAACGTTTTTTTACTTGCCTCATCTTTTTCTTTACGCAGTGCCTGCTCCTCAATTTCTAGCTGCATAATACGACGTGTCACAGCATCCAATTCCTGAGGCATAGAATCTATTTCAGTTCGGATCATAGCACATGCTTCATCAATTAAATCAATAGCTTTATCTGGTAGAAAACGCTCTGTGATATAACGGTTTGAAAGTTCCGCCGCCGCTACAATGGCACGATCATGGATACGTACCGCATGATGTAGCTCAAAGCGCTCCTTAAGGCCACGTAAAATAGAAACTGTATCTTCTATTGAAGGCTCACGCACAAGTACTTGTTGGAAGCGACGCTCTAAAGCTGGATCTTTTTCAATATACATCCGATATTCATCTAATGTTGTGGCACCAATACAATGAAGCTCCCCACGTGCAAGCATTGGTTTCAGCATATTTCCAGCATCCATTGCTCCATCTGTTTTTCCTGCACCTACAATGGTATGAATTTCATCAATAAATAAAATAATCCGTCCTTCAGATTCCTTTACTTCCTTCAAAACGCCCTTTAAGCGCTCTTCAAATTGACCACGATAACTTGCTCCAGCAATGAGAGCACTCATATCAAGCTCATACA
Source organism: Lysinibacillus pakistanensis (assembly GCA_001312325.1). The sequence goes on from BBDJ01000001.1 coordinate 91,282, forward strand.
AGACGCATTCTTTTAAACCCTCAGGGACATCCCCTTTTACAATACGTTGTGCTAATCCCTCAACAATAGCTGTCTTACCGACACCAGGTTCTCCGATTAACACAGGATTATTTTTTTGTTTTACGTGTTAAAATACGGATAACATTGCGAATTTCCTCATCACGCCCAATAACAGGGTCCATTTTTCCATTTTTAACTTCTTCAACTAAATTTCGTCCAAATTGCTCTAAGGGCTTTTGGTTATCTGTTTGTTGAAACTGCATAATTAGCACTCCTTTTCAATAATGTTTAGCATAATTTCTCTACTTTAACTTTAAAATTGTTTGACCTTTTTTTGACTAACTTTATTTTACATGAACCTATAAAATATGACAAAGAAAAAGCACTAAAAATTTACACTAAAAAAATTGAAATTACGTTATAATAATAGTATGTTTCTTAGTTTTTATATCGAAATTCACCATTCTTTTGTGATAATAGCCAATTATTACAAAAAGAAAGCGATGTGTTGAAGATATGGTATTAATGGATAATATGCATGAGAAAATTCATGATCTTTTTCAAAAGCACGGAATATTTATTAAAGTAAATAAAGGGAATAAAATTTTTTTTAGAGGGTGAACGGGCAAAGGAAATCTACTATATTAAAACGGGAGTTGTGTCAATTAGCCAAGAAACGGAGAGCGGTAAGGAATTAACCATTCGGATATGTGGTCCAGACAGCATTATTGGAGAGGGTTCATTATTTTGTAATCTATCTTATAATTCTATGACTGCAAAGGTTTTAGAGCCTTCTACGCTATATGTTTTAAGCCGGAAATCGTTAGAGCTCTTATTAGTAGAACATCCTACTCTTATGGTGGAGTATATGAAGTGGCTACAGGCAGAAAATTTAAAGCATCAAAGTCGTTTACGCGATTTAGTGTTAAATGGTAAAAAAAAGGCGCTTTATTTTCAACCCTAATTCGACTTTCAAATACCTATGGCAAACCTTTAGAAAATAACACTATTTTTATCGATTGCCCTTTAACCAATACAGAAATTGCAAATTTGTGTGGAACGAGCCGAGAAATGATTAATCGCATGCTCAATGATTTAAAAAAAGCATCATATTTTATCTTTTGATAAAGGCTATATTACCATTCACGATTTACAATTTTTAAAGGATGAAATTGCCTGTGAGAATTGTCCATTGCAAATATGCCGTATCGATTAAATCGTTACAAGTTAAATCCCCGCTTACCGTTATAAGCGGGGATTTATTTGTATTATCGAACACCTAAAGCCATTTTGGCATAGCGTGACATTTTATCCTTTGACCATGGTGGATTCCATACAATGTTGACATTTGTTGATTTTACTTCTGGAAGTTCACTTAGAGCTGTATTAACTTGGTCCACAATGACTGGTCCGAGCGGGCACCCCATAGATGTTAATGTCATTGTAACAGTTGCCATACCCTCATCATCTAATTCCACATCATATACTAAACCTAAGTTGACAATATCAATACCAAGCTCAGGGTCAATTACATTCTCTAATGCACCTAACATGCTATCTTTCATATCTTGATCCATTTTATTTCTCCTTTCAGCGTAGTGTTAACCTTATCATAGCAGATGCATCTTATTATGCCAAATGCTTCGCAAGCCATTCAGTTGCTGCTAACATGCCCTCTCGTGACACAGCATGTCCTGCTTTTTTATCTGCAATAAATTTTAGGTCTTCAGGGTTTGTCTTATAGTATTTGCATAAAGTTAAATAAAAATCATACGTTTCTCTAAAAGGAACTGTTTTATCCATTTCTCCATGCCAAAATAGCACTGGGCGATGCGCAAATTTTTCTGGTGTTAGAGTGACATCATAAGTGGCAAGAAGTTCATTCGCCTGCTGTATTTCTTCCTCTGACATTGGCCATTGAACCCCGTTTTTAGCAAACTGCTGTAGCTGGTATTCACCTAATTTTACAAAGCCGGGTGCTCCCATACATACTGCCGCGGTTTGTATCCACTCATAGCGCTTTAAGCAACCAGAAGTGACAATCCCCCCCATTGATGTTCCAGCAATACCAATTTTATCATGCACTAATAAATGTTTATTCTTTAATCCATTATATAATTGTTCAATCTCATGAATAGAATTTAAAACAATATCCCAGAAATGTATGTTCATTTGCATCTCACTTAGACCCTCACTACGATCACCATGGAATTTTGCATCCGGTAATAGGACACGCACCCCTTTTTTTGACTAATTGATATGCATAATGTAAGTTATGTTCTTTCGCGCTCATAAAGCCATGTAAGAAAATTACAACGGGGGTTTCTTCATTCATATCATCATTATGTATATGCAATAACGGAATATTTCCCCACACTTCTTTTTCTACAATCATTTTTGTCACTCCCAACTTTTGTCTCCTCTTTATGTTAGCAAACTTTTTTTCACTGTGACAAATTTTGACGAATGGATAACAAAGAGATACTATTCAAACTATAGGAAAGGGGCAACGAGCTATGAAACCTCATTTAATCGTTTTAGATTTAGATGGTACTTTATTAACCGATCAACAGCAAATTTCAGCAAAAACAAAAAAAACATTATTCCAGGCTAAGGAACAGGGTCACCAGGTTATGATTGCTACTGGTCGACCATATCGTGCAAGTGATATTTACTATCATGAGCTTGGCCTTACAACACCTATCGTAAATTTTAATGGTGCTTACGTTCATCATCCAAAAAAATGCTGCATGGCAGACTGTGCATACACCAATCGATTTAGGGGTTGTACATGATGTCGTCGATTCAATCAATACCTATGAATACGAAAATATTATTGCTGAAGTAAAGGATGATATTTACGTGCATACAGAGGATGAGCGGATATTAAATATATTTAATATGGGGAATCCAAAAATTACGCTTGGCGATCTTTATACACACTTATTAGATAATCCAACAAGCCTTCTGATTCAAGCAAATGAGGTAAACTCAATGATTATACGTGATCATTTGCAGGCTGTACATGCAGAGGTTATTGAGCACCGTCGCTGGGGTGCACCACTTCATATTATTGAGATTGTTCGACGTGGCTTAAATAAAGCAGTAGGAATTGCACATGTCGCCAAGGATTTAGGGATTCCACGTGATCGGATTATCGCATTCGGTGATGAAGATAATGACTTAGAAATGATTGAATATGCTGGATTAGGTGTCGCAATGGGGAATGGGATTGCGTCCTTAAAACATATCGCTAATGAAATTACAACATCCAATAATGATGACGGTATTGCTAAAATACTCATTGAACGCTTAAAATTATCATAGTTATTCACAAAAGCATGTACTGTATAGACCTCATTTATTTGGGCAATGTTAGTCTATTTATTAAAATGCTAGTGTTACTCTTATTAAAGTAAAAAAAATGTATGTAGGGGGACAAAATGATGAAGATTTTTACTGATAGCGGATGTGATCTACCAAAGTCTTACTACAAAGAAAAAGATATCGTTCTACTACCATTACGAGTGCATTTGAACAACAATGAATATGATGATGTCATGTCGATTGATTCAAAAGAGATTTACAATGCTATTCGTCAAGGTGCTCGCCCAAAAACATCTCAAGTATCACCAGAGCTTTTTCTGAAGCACTTTGAAAATCTAGCAAAAAAATGAGGAGGAAGGTATTTATATCGCCTTTTCATCAGAATTATCTGGCACCTATAGTACTGCTGTCATGATTCGCAATCAAGTACAAGAGCAATACCCATCACTTAAATTGGCGATTATTGACTCTAAATGTGCCTCATTAGGTCATGGGCTAGTGGTCGAAGAAGCGGTTCGTCTTCGAGACCTAGGAGCTTCATTAGAGGACATCGAAGCTAGAATTACTGCCCTAGCCCCTCAAATAGAGCACCTTTTTACAGTTGAGGATTTAGACTATCTTGCCAAGGGTGGGCGTGTATCAAAGGCAAGTGCTTTTTTAGGTGGACTTCTAAGTATTAAGCCTATTTTAAATGTAGAAGATGGTAAGCTTGTTCCTATTGAAAAATCGCGTGGGCGCAAAAAAGCAATTGCTCGCATGTTAGAATTAATGCAAGAGCGCGGTGGGAATTTCTCTGAGAAAGTTGTTGGTATTAGCCATAGTGATGATGCTGCCTTTGCAAGCGATGTAAAAGCCGCCATCCAAGAAAGATTTTCTCCTAAAGAAATACAAGTAACAATGATTGGTTCAGCTATCGGTTCCCATGTAGGACCAGGTACAATCGCTATCTTCTTTACGAATAAAAGCTATCATGCTTAAGACAAAAACCCCTCTACACCGCAAAGTTGTGTAGAGGGGGTCTTTAATATTATGCATCCTGCTCCTGACGACGGACTTTACCTCGTTTAATGATTACAAAGACAAACCCTATAAATATTACCCATACTAATCCAAGTGCTATCATATAGGGTATATTGAATCCTTCATCATTTTTAACCTGATAAATCTCCACCATTTCACGATCTAAAATAACTGGATAAACATCCTTTTCATTAATGCGGACTTTTTCCTCATGTAAAATACCATTTAGCATTTTACCTTCGCCTAGCTGGGTTGGTGTTAAATCCACACGCTGTGTTTTCCCCGTATTGTTGACCATGATGACCCACTTCTCTTCATCAGATGTACGTGTAAACACAAGTAAACCATTTTCATTCGTGATGACTTCAAAATCACCTGTACGTAATGTGGCAGATTTATTGCGCAATGATTGGACATTTTTAATATATTTGATAAGTTCTTCATCTGTTTTAAAGTTGAAGATTTGATGCGTATCTGGCTTCGCTTCACCATTCATTGCAATTTCTGTACCGTATTGCACAATGGGAGTTCCTGGTAGCATAAATAAAGTACCCATTGCCATTTTTAATCGAGTTGGCGGGAACATATTTTCATTTGCAGAATCAAATGTAAAACGATGTGTTTCTAAAGAATCCACCATTATTTGTGTTGGTTTATCACCTGTAAAAGGCTCCAATAGCTTTGACGAATCCATATCAACATTTTTGAAAATATTACGATAAATATCGGCTGTTTCAGGTGAAAAACTTGCATCAAAATTGGCATCACTTGCTTCATTTGAAATGATATAGAGAGACTTTTTTACATCTTTTAATGCTGCTATAACTTTATCAACGAATGCTGTATCAGCACCCGCAATATTTGTTAAACGAATTCCACCAATATCATATGTAGAAACAAAGTCTGTTGCTGATTTAATAAGCGCTTCTTGCACCTCTTTGTTCGTTAAGTCCCACTGTACTTGCCCATTATTTGTGGAAGCAATCCAATTTTGTTTCGTAGAATCTTTTGCCCACTCATGATTAGGACTTACATTATTGAGTGGAAAATCAACCATGATGGCCATATTTTTAGCTTTATAGGCTTCTACAACACTTTGAAATTCTTCCGAAGTTCCAAAATGTCGTTCGATTGTTGAGTAGCTTGTTGGCATTGAACCATCATATTTCTCTGTAGAAAAAAATAGGACCAATAGAAACAATTGTATAGCCCATTTCGCCTATGAAATTCAGCTTATCTTGTAGACCTGTAAAATCGCCCCCTGCAAACTTCGAAGGGTCTTGCGTATTTGTATCAAAATCGTTAGTGCCCGAACCATTAAAGAAACGGTCAACGAGTAAATCATAGATGCTTTCTTCTGCAATGGTTCTTGTTGACACTTCATCAGCATGTACCACTGGTATCGCACTTATAAATGAAGTTGCTAGTAAAAGCGTTGCAGCTGTTGCACTTATCCACTTCTTGAATTTCACTTTCATTCCCTCTCTTTCAAACCAATCCATCGTCATTTTACCAAATAAAACAGTCACGTAGCTATCATTTCAAAATATTTTCCGAAAATGCAAAATGAATTACGACAAAAAGGTGTCAACTTTCCCTTATGAGGTCCTTTATTGAGGAGCTGAGCAGTTTTCTTCCTAGCGGAGCAAATTTTGGCTTACCAGAGCGCTGTTCTTTACTCTATCCGAGCGCTTCTTGGGTATACCTAAGCAGTTTTACAGTCTACTCGAGCGTTTTTTTCTATACACTAGAGCAGTTTCACGTCCAACCCGAGCGATTTTTCGATATACCTGAGCAGTTTCACGTCCAACCCGAGCGTTTTTTTCAGCTACAATTTCTATGACTTTTACAAAAAAAATAAAAGTCGGGAAGCGAAAACTTCACGACTCTTACAAAGATTATGCTAAGAAATCTTGACCCATTGGCAGCTTGAAGCCCAGGAACAATGTGATGAATAGGAATAATGCAAATAAGATCCAGAACATAACTGTTGCTTTGTTTTTCTTTTGGCGAACTAATACCATTTCCATCATACCGATAACTAAAATACCGCCTAGGAATTTAAAGCCGTAAAGCATTCCCATGCTATAATTTCTTCCCTCATTAAAGAGTGCGATACCAGTAATGATAACTAAAATGTAGAATAAACGTAATGTCATATGTAAGCCCTTTGACTTATTGCCCGTAAATGAAGCAATTAAAAAGATGACAATAGCAACCACCCAAGTTGTAATATGCACATGTGTTTGGCTTGTTAAAAAAAACTCATTTTCTTTCACCTCATATTCTTTTTTTCTATCAAATTCTATCCTATCATGGGATGGAAAGGGTTTCAAACATTACAATAGTGTTCACATAATATACTTAAAAATCCGCGGAGCAAAAACTCACGCGGATTGAAAAAATTATTCAAAATGATTTACTAATGTACCAATACCCTGAATCGATACTTTTACAGTATCTCCTGCTTGTAAAAATTGAGGCGGATTCATGCCTTTGCCAACACCAGCTGGCGTACCTGTTAAAATTACATCACCTGGCTCTAAAGTTACATGTTGAGATAAAATAGATACGAGCGATTCTACAGTGAACATCATATCCTTAGTAGAGCCATTTTGACGTACTTCATCGTTTACTTTTGTGACAATTGTTAAATCTTGTGGATTTGGAATTTCATCTTTCGTCACAAGGTATGGTCCAAGTGGGCAAGTTCCATCTAAGCTTTTTCCTAAGAAAAATTGCTTATGTTTTTCTTGTAAATCACGAGCTGTAATATCGTTAGCAATTGTGTAGCCAAATACATAATCATATGCTAAGTTTTTCGGTATATTTTTACCACGTTTACCAATAACGACAGCAAGCTCACCTTCATAATCTAGTTTTGAAGAAAGGCCTGCATGTATCGAAATTGTTTGACCATCAGCTGCAATTGCTGTTGGAGATTTTGTAAATACCATTAAATCTGTCGGAGCTGCCTCTGCTCCCATTTCTTTTGCGTGTTCATCATAATTTTTACCAACACACATAATATTTTTCGGCGTACGTGGAATTGGTGATAACCATTCTATCACTGTGAATTCACGTTTAAAGCTATCTGCACGGTCTGATTTTTCAGCCGCTTCTACTAATTTACGAATCTGTTCAACAAAATCAAAGCCTAACGCAATACCATCCACGATTGAACTTGAAAAAGAAGGGAGAACTTGAAGTTCATTTTGAATAGCGAGTACATCCCATACCGCTTCTTCTTTTTTTTACTTTCGGTCCAAAACTAACATGTCCACCTAATTTAAACGATAAAATTTTCATGATTTAAAGAGCTCCTTCTTTTTTTCTACATAATACAACAATATGATAGAAATTGCCTTACTTTTGCGATAACAATTTTTATTGTTGTTAATTCTACATACTTTATGCTATTGAAGTAGAAAATACCTTAACTTTCATTCAATTTTATTTTATATGTTAATTTACGCCAAATCGCTTCTAAAGGACCTTGCCTCCATTTTGTTAGCCAAATTTCCGCTAGTATCATTTGCACAATTATTATGCCTAGTGCAATGAACACACCCGTTGCAACACTTACTTTCCCATACCACCCAAATCCAAACTGATAAAATAAAATCGTTCCAATAATAGATTGAAGTATGTACATTGTTAACGACATTCGTCCGATTTTTGCGAAGGGACTTAGAAGCTTTGGAACAACAGGGAGTAAGCAAAGTAATACAATAAGCCCTATATAACCAATAGATAAAATCGGGCCACCTATGTAAACCTTTAAGTAATCAAAAAGATACGTACGCGTAAACATAACAGGTAAACTCTTCACAAAAATACCAATTGCCAACCCACCTATCGCTAACGCTATCCATAGCCACTTAAGTTCTCTTGCTCTTTCCACTAAACGCCATTTGGACGCTGCTGCACCTAATAGCATGTATGGTAAAATTGTAAATAAAGAGACAAACCACATTCCAATACTCATTTGGATCGATAAATCAGTTAAACGCTGCATAAAGCATCTGCCAATTCCCTGTACCATAAGCCGTTATTGCCTTCTCAACGGATGTAATATCTAAATATTCATCCACCTTTGTATCAAAATGAATAAATCCTACAACGAGTAACATAAAGGCTTGGAAAACACCAAAAATGATCGCACTGATTGTTACTAACCAAACTGACTGAAGACGCAATAATAGTAATAAAAACACGCCACAAAAAGCGTACATCATTAAAATATCGCCCCACCAAATTAACAAAGCATGCAGCAATCCAAATACAAATAGTACTGTTAGTCGTCGTAGTCCTATCTTATAAAAGTTTTGCTGACGACTCTGAGCTTTTTGCCATTGCATCGCGAGCCCATAACCAAATAGCATTGCAAATAGGGGATAAAAGCTACTTTGCACATATATATCTAAATTTTGCTGCCATACGATATCTGATGGTGTTGTAAACCATGATGCCAGGTCAATATATGGCATCGGTAAATAAAAAGCAAACATATTAACGAGTAGGATTCCTAACAAGCTAATACCTCGTAAAATATCTAATGTTGCAATACGCTCCTGCAACATTGTCGGTTTGAAATCCACCACATAACCTCCTCTTTCTTTTTGCCCTGTAGTGGAGCAGAGCTACTTCCTACTTGGAAAGCTCTGTTCACTGCAATGGCCATGTTTATGCATGTATGGATCGTTCAATATCAAATAAATACAATACTTTATCACTAATTTGAATGTGAAGAATGGATTCAATCGCTTCACTATAAACCTTTAGCTGAACGCCATATCGATCTAATATTTCCTTCGATAACGCAGGCTCCTTTGCAAAATGTGCTTGAATTCGGTCTGTCTTATAATCTAATAAAACCCAATTCCCATTTTCATCCTCAAATAAGCAATCAATTATACCTTGTACAATTTGAGCATCACCATCTTCATCAACTCTACTAATGGTGAACGGCATTTCTCTTCTGAGTTGTCGTGCTTTTTTTGAAGCGCTGTCCAATCTCTGTTGTAAAGAAATTAAAAATTTTCTCTGCAGAAACTACTTGTCCCTCAGACTCTGTCAGCAGCTGCCTTGTTACTAAATCAGCAACAAACCTTTGTACCTCTTGGATATTCAGAAAACCATTTTGAGGTACATGCTGCATAACCGTATGAATGGCGGTTCCTATTTCTGCACCTGTGAGCTGCTGATGCTGTAAAAAGGATGGTCTAGGTGCAATAGATGTCGATCGCTGCCTAGAAGGTGAAGTAAAATAGTATTCAGGCTCATTTTGCCTTTGTAAATTTTCCAAACGTTTTATTTCACTGACAGATGTTTTCGAACGCTTCCTTGTGGAATTTTGAAAAGGATACTGTGCTTGAAAGCGTGTCGTAATTGTTGTCAGCATGGCTTTATCTTCTGGCGTTTCAAGTAATTGTTGTACCTCATTTTCTAGCGCATGTATATCGTACATATAATGGCTAGTTTTAATCGGACGAATCCACCAATGCGAGGCATCTTCCAATGGTTGATATGGTGTTGTCGCAATCGCTGTAAAATCAGCATGTCTTGCAACTGCAGGACCTATCCAATCAAAGTAGCTATTTGCCCTTGCGCGTAAATACTCCTGCAGCGGGGCATCCAAGGATAGACTTTGTGCATCCTGCCAATTGTCTCGTGTTTTACTCCAATTTTTCACTGAGCCTATTAAGATTAATCGCTCCTTTGCACGTGTCATTGCTACGTATAATACACGCATTTCCTCCGCACGCATTTCAAGCTCCTTTTTCTCCTTCAATGCTAAAAATGGTAAGGATGTATACATAATACGATTGTCTGGATCAATTGCTTTTACAGCAAGACCAAAATCTTGATCGAATAAATAAGGTAGATGGAAATCCATTTTATTAAATGGTCTACCCATCCCAGCAACAAATACTACTGGATACTCTAACCCCTTTGAAGAGTGAATCGTAACAAGACGCACAACATCATCTTTTTCTCCGATTGATTTGGCTGTTCCTAGGTCATCTCCACGTGTACGCATTCGATCAATAAAGCGTAAAAAAACGAAATAGCCCTCTAAAAGAAGTTTGCTCATACATTAAAGCTCGATCATGTAAAATTCGTAGATTAGCCTGACGCTGTTTGCCATTTGGCATAGCACCAACCATCTCATAATAATGCGTATCTAAGTAAATCTTCCAAATTAGATCGGATAATGAACCGCGGCGTGCTAAATCTCGCCAGTTTTCAAATGCCAGCATAAAACGTTGAAGCTTCTCAAATGTGACAGTTTGTACACTATGCCCTTCACTGCGAATAAATTGCCTTAATGCATCATAGAATGGAGCCTTAGTATCCGCTAAACGAATTTTCGCCAGTTCATTTTCCGTTAAGCCAACAAAGGGGGCACGGAGTACAGAGGCTAAAGGAATATCCTGATAGGGATTATCGACGACCTTCAGTACATTTAGCATAATCATTACCTCTAACGCATCAAAATAACCTTTAGAGGACTCTGCATACAGCGGAATTCCAGCAAGCTTAAATTCCTCCACCAAGTCGGTTGACCAAGTCATGGAACGCATTAAAATCACAATATCACTATATTTTAATGGACGCTCAGTCTTAGTTTTGGTATCGTAAACAGTCGTTCCATCCTCCATCATCTGCCGAATTCGATCAATAATAAATCGAGCCTCATACTGTGAATTTTTTAATTCCTCAAGCTCTGTGGCTTCTTCTGTTGTAGTATCCTCTGACTCTTCATCCAGCTCCTCCTCCAGAGGGGGATGCATGATAACAAGCTCTACCGGTACCTCCCGATCATCATAAGGTGCCGCTGGTTTTAAAGAGGCCTTTTCATCATATAAAATTTCTCCAACACGCTCACCCATAATCTGTGCAAAAATATAGTTTGTAGCGTTTAATACCTCTTTCCGACTTCTGAAGTTTGCATTTAAATCAATCCGCATACCAGTCGTATCAGGAGTCTCCAAAAACTCCCCATATTTACGCATAAAGAGCTTTGGCTCTGCTAAACGGAAGCGATATATACTTTGCTTGACGTCTCCCACCATAAAGAGATTTCCATCTTGTTCTTCACCTGTTTTCACAAGCTGTAAAATTGTTTCCTGCAGCATATTTGATATGGATAGGTAAGCATTTGAAGTAATCTCCTGCTTTTCCCCCCATTCACACCGTACGTGAGGGTTTCCCCTCATACGGCGTTCCATCAATTATGAATCTTTATACTAATACTTTATTTCCAGCTTTCACACGAAGTTTATTTACTTTGTCCAAACTTGGTTTTGTTAACTCTAACATTTGAAGGTATTTATTAATGATGTCTTCTGTTGTGGCATGAATCAGTTTATGGGCTTCTTTCGTTATAAAAACTAAGTTGTCATACTTATCGTTACCACCTTTTGCCTTTGGAACGATGTGATGTAATTCCATATTTTTCAGAATGAGTGCTTCTCCTGTGATAAAGCAAACCCCTTTTTGAGCAATGTATTTAGAAATACGATTGTCGTTGTATTCAATACTACGATTGATTACAGGATTTTTCATGAGATACTTCACAACTTCTTCTGATACTGATTTTTGCTTTTTATGAATCAGACTTCTACCTTCAACTGTATAATTATTGATTTCTTGCGTAAAGTTTGTTGGACTTTTGTGTTTGATTCCATCAATAGGGAATATCGCTACTTTCGCAACGAATATCTTTTTCTTGCCAAGATAATCTTTGAAATGTTTCTTGTAGTACGTACTTGGCTCACCTTTATCCGATGAAACTTTCTTCAAGCTGTTATATAAGGTTCGTTTGACTGAAAATGCAATTTCACTAAAATCTTTCGTTACCATCGTTGCTTGCTGATAGAAGTTATGAAGTCCTAGAATTGTTGCATTGAGCTTGGACACTTCTGAAGCATTAGATTTCTTTTTAATTCGTTTGATGTTTTCTTTGATTTTGCTAATTGCGTTTTTCTTCGCCTTATTTGTCATGAATGATTTTACGGTATGCTTCTTTTTATTTCTAGCCACTTTCATTTTAAAGCCTAGAAATTCCGAGAAGTTTTTCCTTAAATTAATGACCTTTGATTTTTCTTTACTAATGTCGAGATGTAATCTTTCTTTTAACCATTTTTTTTCACACCTTCGAAAATCTTGAAGGCACTTTTATGGTCTCTACAAAAGATTTTAAAATCATCTGCATATCTCACAATGAACATTTCTTTCAAGCTTGTGGCTCTTTTTAAGGTACTATATTTCACTGACCTATCAAGTCTAACCTTGCCACCAATAATTCTTTTACGCTCATAGTTTTTCTGTGTTTCAAACGTTTCCCACTGATTACTTATCCACCAATCAAATTCGTTTAGCACAATATTAGATAATAGGGGTGATAAAATACCACCTTGAGGAGTCCCTTTATTAGGTGTTCCTACTCCTACAATTTCTGCTTTCAGTAGTTTACTTATGATTGAGAGAACCTTTTTATCCTGGATACCCATTGACCACATTTGTTTAAGAAGTTTGCCATGATTGACGTTATCGAAGAAACCTTTGATGTCAATATCAACCACATAGTGCAGTTTGTTGATGTTTGCTAATGTTACTGCTCTAGAATATGCATGTGAAGTTCCTCTGTTCGGTCGAAAACCGTAACTGTGATTATGGAATTTCGCTTCGCATATTGGCTCTAGAATTTGTTTAATACATTGTTGAATGATTCGGTCTTCGATTGTCGGAATGCCGAGTGGTCGAATCCCTCCATTAGCTTTTGGTATTTCTTTTCTTCTTATTTTGTGTGGTATGAAGTTTTTAAGTCTTTTTCTGACATAATCAATTAATGCGTTCGGGTCTTTTTCTCCGATAGTAACGATTGTAGATTCATTAATACCTTTGGTGAAAGAACCCTTGTTTTTCTTGATGTTTCGATATGCCAGTAAAATATTTTCTCTATTAATAATCAATTCATACAGATTTTTAAAGCGTTTGTTCATTTGACTTGCTTTGTAAAGGTCATCTAAGGTTTGTTGCATGTCGTAATATTCATTGTTTCGTAAGGACTGTCGTTTTAAAACTTTCTTGTTTGCTGTTTCAGTCAATACTCTCACCACTTTATTACTTCTTTTGGCGATTGCATTTCTTTTAGTCATACGAGAACCTGATAGTATAAAGTAATGTTTTAGTTATTCATAAATTGACTAATGGCTATCCCTCCACCGCTTATTATCACGGCTTCACTGGTACTGTGCCATCACTTTCACTGTGCTTAAAATGAGGTTATACTATAGACGCTTTCCCTCATACCGCTTCAACGAGTACAATCTCTCCACGTAGCCAGCTTACCACGTTCCAAGAAATCATATCTGTACATATAATACTTTTAGGTCATTCCTCTAACCCTGTTAGCTGGATAGTGCCTGTAACACTATAAGGTGTTTCATAAAGACAAATTTTACTCCACCTCACTAACCCAACAATAAGTTGGTGTACCCTTTCGAATACCTATACCTCTAGAGCCGTACATTCGGAATTTCGTCAGTAGGAAGTTTTGTTCCCTACATTCTAACCATGAGTATTTTTATAGAACCCCAGTCTATCCATCCCACAGAATACCTCTATCCCGCTTTCCTTCTTTCGATTAGGAGGATGTTCAACTGACTTCACCGAGCTTATAACACATTCAATATTGCAATTGATTATGCTATTCGGAGGATTAGGTCGAGCCTTTCAGAGCGTTACCTCATCATTCGACTCATCTGATTTCTTAGTTCTCCTAGCGAAATGATGCTAGTGGCTAATCTTTTCAATTAGCAACGTGTCGCACTATCCTGATATTCATCCACAAGTACTTCTTTAAAGCGCTTTTTTAAATCCAATGCAACAGGTGATGGCTGTAAATCTCCATTTACTTCCTCCGATAAAATTTGGAGGGCAAAATGCTCTAAATCTGAGAAATCAATAATTCCTCGTTCTAATTTTGCTAGACGAAACTGTTCGCTAAACACATTTGTTAGCCCCACTAATGTGCCAATTGTTGGGGCCATTAAACGAATTTCCTCTAGCAGGCGTGCAGGCGTTCTAACAAAATAGGTTTCTTTTATTTTGTTAACAATTTTTTTTAGCAGCCTCTCGCTTTTTCTTTGCAAGCTCCTGTAATTCCACATCTACTAAAGCGTCCTTGGACACTCGCTTTAACGTTGACCATTTGACAGTGGCAAAGTAATCAAAGAGCTCCTGCCATGTTCCCTTATGACTAATACGAATGCCTTCCTGAATCATCGCAAAATCAATTTCTGCCGTTTCAGCATAGGGTGCTGGTCCTGTTGGCTGTAACGTTATTGCTCGCATTTCAGAAATTAATACAAATGCTTCTTCAAGACTATGCTTTACGGTTAATTTCACATATTTCGACAACTCTACATCATCAATGGTCACATCCTCCGCTAACTCATATGTTTTAGGAAGACTGTTCAGCCATTTTTTTCGGTACTGCATGAACGCGAGATGTATCATAGAGCTTGCTAATTAACGTTTCAATAGCTTGATCATCACGATCCGATGTAAAACTATCGACTAAACGAAAGATTGCTTGAACTTGCTCCTCATTCTCAGAATCATATGCAGCTTCAAGTACATCTGCTAAAATATCATCTCGCAACAAGGCAACCTCTGCCTCATTTGCAATACGAAAGCCCGGATCAATGTCTAATAGATAGGCATACTGTTTTACAATGGCTAGGCAGAACGAATGTAATGTTGAAATTTGTGCTTTATTAACTAAACTAAGCTGGCGTCTTAAATGATTGGAAGTAGGGTTTTCTGCAATTGCCTTTTCAAGCGCCTCAGCCATTCGATGACGCATCTCTGCTGCAGAGGCATTGGTAAAGGTCACAACTAACAGCTCATCTACGTTAATCGGATTCTCTATTGAAATGACCTTTTCAATCATACGATTAATCAGTACGGCTGTTTTCCCAGAACCTGCTGCTGCAGACACAAGTGTATCCTGACCACTTGCATAGATAGCCTTCCATTGATCATCAGTCCATGTAACATTCATTGGTTTTTCAGGTATTGCTTGTACCAAGTTACTTCATCTCCTTCCGTATTTTTTTCAACAATTTCATTCGGCTTCGCTTGCATTAATTGTCGATAGCTTTGCTTGCCATCAGAGGGATCAAATTGACAAACAGCAGAAAACTGACAATAATCACAGGCTGTTTTTGATTTTAATTTATACGGACTGATAGAAGTATCTCCAGATAGAATACCATTGCCAGCCTCTTGATGCTTTCGACGCACAAAATGCTGCAAATTTTTCATATCGTTAACAGGAACTATCCGTGACTGAGATTCGGATGGTGTTCCATCTTTTTTCATATATACAGGAATAATTTTCGAATGCCCACTTGATTCTTCCAACTGCTCGTCCATTGATAAAATGGCCTCTGCATTCTCTGATAGCAATCCTTTCATTTTATATTGCTTTAAACGATCCTCTTCAATTTCACTATCACTTAAATCCTTGTCAAGCTTTAACATTGGGTTATGAACATGTACATACAGTACCCCTGCTGGCTCTGTTTCGCCTGGTAGCCAATAAGAGCTGTTTTCCATCGCAACATCTAAATAAGTAAGGACCTGCAAAGATAGTCCATAGTAAACTTCATTTAAATCTAAATCACGAGCTGAAGATTTATAATCTACGATGCGTAAATATGAGCGATCATCGATAGACGCGCTATCCACCCGATCAATACGGCCACGCATAAACATTTTCTTTCCACCAGCTAAATCGATTTCAAGAGGTGGAAGCTGTTCATGTTGACCTGGTCCAAATGATGCCTCAATAGCAATTGGCTTAAAGTGGGAAACATTTGCATGCTGTGTTAATGCTGTCATTGTTCGTTCAACAATACGGATAAGCTTACGTTGAATATAACGATAGCGCGCACTGGATAGTAGGATTTGATGAGAAAAGACTGGCACAATTTGCTCCACTGCTTGGCGTGCCAATTGTTTAATCTGCTGTTTCGTTAAACGAACCCATGACAGCTGTTGTCGATGTGTCTCCTCTGTAATCCATTTCAGTGCTTCATGGAATAAATCACCCATTGCAAAGGTTTCTAATCTATATTCTGCACGTTCCTCTAACCGAAGCCCATAGGTTGTAAAATGCGAAAACGGACATCTAAAATATTTTTCAATTCGAGAAACACTGGATGTTAGTTTTTGACCGTATAACTCCTGTGTAATATATGTTTCAAGTGGTTGTGCTTCATTTTTATGCGTAATGGGTTGGAGAACCCGTTCAAAAATCAGTGCCCAATATGGATCCTGCTCATAAAATTTTTGTAATGCCAGCCATTCTGGTGTAAGCTCACGGCTATGCTCAGCTTGTCGCAGTTGCATCATAAGATGGGCTAAAGCTGTGCGTGGATGACGTAAATATGGTAGTGGATTATCTTCTAGTAATTCAATTGGATCCATAACAACCCGCTCAACAGCTACTCCACTTAAAAGACCTGGTGTATTTCCATTGCCGATTATTTTCTTTATATAAAGTGAAGATAATAACGCCTTCCCTTCTTCATCCGCTGTAGGATAGGACAAGAACAATTTATCAGAAGGCGTCGTTAAAGCTCGATATACTAGGAAATTTTCTTGGAGTAAACGATTTTTAGATGTCGGTGCGAGCTCATACCCAATTTGGTTAAACCATTCACGTTCAATATCTGATAATAATCCCTCATACTCCATACGTGTTGTAGATTCCATCATTGATGCCTAAAACGAAAGCGACTTTGATATTCGATAAACGAGCTAAATCAACCGTCGCTACCATTACTTCGTCTAAGGTAGGTGGAATGCGGGAAAATTCTAATGTATCAAAGCCCTCATCTAGTATTTTTGCAGCTTCCTCGACAGTCATTTGTTGTTCCCCAAACATATACACAAACTGATCAAGCACAGTGATCCATTCTTTCCATGCTTGGTCATGTTCACTAGCTGCTAAGGCATCACCTCGATCCAGTTCACGATCTTTCAAAGTTTGCAGCTTATCATAGACCTTTAAATCCTCAATTATTTCAAATAATGCAGTCGCTACATCTCTACCTGTTGTCGCTACTTCTAGCTTGTCTTGTAACAATTTTAGTGGTTGTCGAATTTCATCTCGAATAGCCTCGATTTCCGCCTGCATAGCACGTTCCTCATCCGTTTGTACCTTAGAATGGAATTCAAGACCTCGATATTTTTTTGAAAAACCATCGAGATTCCTCAAACCACCGCTCACCATAAATACCCTGTGCTAAGCAATAATTCTCTAAACGATCTGCACGCTCACGCCAAACATTTAGCTCAGCGTGTAATGGGAAAAATAAATCCGTTTTGACACTACGGAAAATCGGTTCGTACTTCCAATTAGAAGTAACTACTTCTAAAACAGAACGACTAAGCTCTATTAATGGATGATGGAGCATGGTCTTTTTAGAATTTGTAAAAGTAGGAATTTCATATTGCTGAAAAATTGTTGAAATAAGTGGATCATAAACTTCTGCTTGTCTATAAAGAAGCACAATATCCTGATAACGATAGCCATCCTCCTTTGTAAGCTTTGTTATTTCCCGGGCAATGGCATGTATCTCAGCGCGTCGATTGGATGCTTCAAGCACCTTAACATCACCAGAAGTTTCTATTGATTGGGGTACCAATTTGGAAAATTCTTCTTCAACATGCTGTAAATCTTTAGATTGAAAACGGTACGTATAGTAAAAATGTAATGGTGCATCTACTTCAATGCCCTCTTCATTTGCAATATCGTGTAAACGTTTATTGGTTAATGCAGCTTCATGAAATAAAGACTGCTCATCATAAGCTTCATCAATATGATCAAAGGGTAGAACAACTGTAACTTGTTTCGTCACCTTTAATAGCTCTTTGACTAACTCCAACTCTCGCACAGTAAAAGCGGTAAATCCATCTATATAAATAGTAGCTTGCTTCATCGTCTCAGAATCTTTCAAATGCTCGGTTAAGATTGGATAATAGCCCTCACTATCGACATAAGTCGTACCAAGTCGAGCCTCTAAAGCTTGTAAAACTACCTGTAAGTCATTAGTTTTAGCTTGTAATGTATGTGGAGCCTCCACGGCTTTTAAGGATGCAGTTACTTCTGCTAGCACCGAGCTATTGACACTATAACGACTAAACTCACGTAATAATGTCTCTATTTCCTCTGTAAAACCTCTTTTTCCAGCAGCTTGGCGAAATAATGAAAATTCATCTTTTTGTTCCTCTAACAGTTTACGAATAAGCATTCGATAACCATATCCATTAACTTCTTTTCGTGCAATACCTCCAGTTTCCTGTAATACAAGCCATGCTAATCGCTTAAATGTCATAACCTGTGCACGGATTAACCCTTGTAAGCCATGCTTATTCGTTAGCTCATACTCCGTCGAATAAGACATTTGGTCAGGAACAATTACAAAAATCGGATGGCCCAATGGCTCTGATTTTAATTGCTCAACAATCTCTTGATGAATAAATGTTGATTTACCAGTTCCTGATCGTCCTGAAACAATGCGCAATGTCATATAAGGTTCCCCTCCCATATCTATTTATTGATAAACCTGTATTTTGAATGTTTTATGTCAATTAAATCTGAGCACTTTTCTATTCTACCTGAGCAATTCCCACTTGGAGCGGAGCGATTATCTCTTCAATCCGAGCGATTCCCAGTTGGGGCGGAGCGGTTTTCTCTTCAACCCGAGCGATTTCCACTTAGGGCGGAGCAGTTTTCTCTTCAACCCGAGCAGTTTCCTCTTGGGGCGGAGCAGCTTCCTTTTCATCCCGAGCACTTTTCACTTGGAGCGGAGCACTTTTTTTATCTAGGCAATAACTTCCTTTCCTAAGAATAAGATAAAAACCCCTTCTCTCATTTTACATGATACAAGGGGTTAGATGTGTATATTCAACTTCCTTACTTAATGATGTTTCGTCAATTTTCGCACCTGCTTTAGATCTCTCTCCACACGTGCGTTTAATCGTTTCTCTATAAGCTTACCGATCCACCAAAGTAGGACAATGGCAATTGCTGCAATAATTAGTCTTACAGGGCTTGTTAGTAACGATTTTAAATCATAACCAAGTACGCTCATTCCTAAAATCATAACGAACTTACCTGCCAATAACACCACTAAATAATATTTTTTTATGAATATGGGAGAGTCCAGCTACTATGTTGACAATTACAGAAGGTGTAAAAGGAAAACAAAGTAACACAAACAGTGGGCTAATTCCATTCATATCAACCCATTTAATTAGCTTCTTGACCTTACTACTTCCTGTTACAAATTGTAGCTTCGGGTGCTTGCCAAAATGTCGGACAAGTAAAAATACTGCATATGACCCTGCTACAGAACCTAACCATGATAATAAGAAACCAAACCATAAACCAAACGCGCTAGCATTGGCCACAACGAAGACAACTAAAGGTAAAAACGGTAAAAATGCTTCTATAAAAGGTAATAGCAATCCAATGACTGGGCCCAGCGTCCGATACTGTGCTGCTACATGTTCAATATTTTCTACAGTAAACCATTCATTCAAAATCGACACCTCTATTTATACTGCAAAATTAAATGTAAAATCGTTAACGTTTCCGAAGTATTTTTATATTCATGGGCTGATGACCTGAGAATACCAATGTATCCCCTTCCTTAATTAATTCATGCATATCGCCAGCAGAAATAACAGCTTGTCCTTGTATAACAATTACAGTTTCTTCTACCCCTTCTGTATGTGCTTCACTCCTACTTAATGCACCAGGCTCCATTTCGATCTTGTAAAACTCCCAGCCACGCTCCGGATTATAAGGAATAATCGAATAAACTCGATAGCGCCCCTCATCTTCATCTACATGAGGTGCATCATCACTGCTATATTTCATGAAATGAGCTGTTGGTGGCTGTAATAAAGAGGAAAAGGAAATGCGCATCCCCGCAGCAATTTTCCAAATGGTTGATACAGTTGGATTGGCTTCTCCCTTTTCAATCTGTGCAAGTTGCGCCTTACTTACACCTGTAGCTTTAGAAACATCGTCTAAGCTTAAATGACGTTGCTGTCGAATCTTCTTTAATTGAAATGCTAAATTTCGGCTCATTTGTTCCACTAGTATTCACCATTTTCTATTGTTTATTTTATCAGACATATGTATACTTTAATAAACATCAAGAACTATCAAACTATTCCATCATTAGTATACATGGAAATTTTTCAGAAGGGACGACCTATTTATGACAAGTACAACAGAGCTTCGAAATGAAGCAACTCACTCACCTAATGACAGCTTTATACAGGGCATAAAAGATTGTATCCCGACATTACTCGGTTATATAAGTATAGGACTTGCTTTCGGTGTTGTAGGTTCCGCATCTGGCTTATCAGTACTCGAAATTGCTCTTTTAACTATTTTGATTTATGCAGGCTCGGCCCAATTCATCTTTTGCGCACTCCTTTTAACAAATAGCCCTGCTTCTGCTATCATTGTAACCATTTTTGTCGTAAATTTACGTCATTTATTAATGAGTTTAACAATAGCTCCACATTTTACACGCTATTCCATGCTCAGAAATGTTGGATTTGGTACATTGCTAACAGATGAAACTTTTGGTGTAGCCGTAACAAAGCAAATGCAGACAGGCAAGTTGTATGGAAAATGGATGGATGGGTTAAATATCACTGCCTATTTGTTCTGGATTCTCTCCTGTGTTGCTGGCGCATTTTTAGGCCAATGGGTGGCAAATCCAGAGAAATGGGGTTTAGATTTTGCCTTAATAGCTATGTTTGTTGCATTGCTTGTCCTTCAGCTTAGCAGTGTTGGGAAAAATAAAATCATGCATTACCTTATGTTAATTGGCTATATGATTGTTATCATGTACGGTCTATCTTATCTTGTACCTTCACACGTGGCTGTTCTTCTTGCAACAGTTATTGTAGCGACAATTGGGGTGGTGACAGATAAATGACAACAACTGCTTATATGGTATGGCTAATTATTGGCTGTGCACTAGTAACTTGGTTACCACGTGTTATTCCATTTATTTTTGTTCGCAATGTTAAACTTCCAGAAATTGTCCTAAAATGGCTAAGCTTTATTCCTGTTTGTATTTTGAGTGCTCTTGTTATTGAAAACTTATTGGATACTGAAAGTGGGAAAGTTGTTACATTGAATTGGCCAGTATTTCTTACCTTTGTGCCAACTTTAATCATTGCACTTCTTACAAAAAGCTTATCTATTACAGTTGTTGCAGGCGTCATTATTATGGCAGCCGTACGATATTTCATGTAAAAAGGTCAGTCCGAAGCGGTATATCACTTTGGACTGACCTTTATTGGACTAAGGATTGAAATCTTTTTTATGCTTCATTTTACTGGCTAACCAAAAACCTACAGTTAACGAAAATGCATCAATCACAAAGATAATAGGTGGAGAAGTATACCCTGCATAGACAGATGCCGCAATAAGGGCAATCGCTAGAATCAAAGCAACATAACGATTAAACGTAATTCTAGTAAACAATAATACTAGTAATGCAGGTACAAATAACGCTAACACCATTTTCCCGAAAACATCCATTAGATATCCCTCTGCTCAGCTAGCAATAATCCGATTCGGTAATGATCATTGCTATAGATTACATGCTGTGTTAGGCGTATTTCATTATTACGGTCTAAAACCTCTAGACGACAATGCGCTGCGTTTAATTGTAAAGCTTCATATAACTCAGCTTCAGTAAAAATAGGGCGCCCATTTACTTTACGAATACACTCTCCTACAAGTAGACCCATTTTTTCAGCAGGCGAATCCGGTAATACTGCTGCGATAATGGCCCCTTTTGTACTTTGTGAAACTGCATAAATATCAGTTTTATCTTGCATTTCGTAATATATGGAAATAATTACACGAATTACCATACCTACTGCTAAGGTTATAAAACCGATTAATGGCTCCAAGTATGCTGCTAACCCACCGATTAAAATAAGCTGTCCTAGTATAAGCACTGATCTCCCTATTTTAGGCAACTTCAAGGCCGGTAACTCTTTTCTCGCAAGCTTAGAAAATCCTATGACTATCGGAAATAGGACAAGTGCAAATTGATTGTCACCTAATGTAAATTGTGGCCAATAGGGCAATGCTGATGGAATAATTTCTCCAGGCATTACAAAGAAAATTGGTAATATCCAAACATTTCTTGAACGATATACAATAGCCTGCATCCCACGCTTCGTTTTTTCAACACAGGGCGTTGTTACCTTAATGGCTGTTCGACGAATTAATATACCCTCAGCAATCACACATAGGCCTGCTAAAATGGTAATGGTTACGATAGAACCTTCTAATAAATTTACACCTTCCACTGATATTTTCCACCATGAAAAAGTCCAATGGTAATGAAACATTCCCCATATGGCGAAAGCAGCAAGTCCCATCGTATAAATAGGAGAAAGTGCGTTTATAAAAAAATAGGAATAGTGCCAAAACCGAAATAGCTATCAGCCATAATAAAAAAAGCTTTAGGTACTGTTAAACCAGCACCAACACTTAATAGTGAAATAATAAGGGAGTAAAGCCAACCATGCTTCCATTGCCCAACTAGTTCTGTCCATCCCCAAACAATGCGTCTATTAAAAAAATTTACGTTCCTGCTTTACGCGACGATACCCTAAAAAAAATTGCAAAAATAATTGCAATATAAAGTAATGGATTGAGTAAAAAGCGGCCAATCGCTGTTACAACTTCAATTAAAATATCACTAACCATACGAACACCCGCCATTTCTGTCTTTAATACTATGAATTTATTGTATCAAACGACTACACACTTGCGTAGTACAAACTAAAGATATTGTCATTACATAACGATATTCAGCGGATGTCTTTTTTACAAATCAAATTTCTATTATCTACTGTTCTATATTGTGCAATAAAAAGCTTGTCGCCATTTGGAATTGTAAATCATTTTGGCGATCCATTTTATACTGCTTTAAAGTGTCATTTAAGCTATTAAAGAATGTGGAATCTAGATAAATATTATCTTCTGCCTGCTTTAATTTTTTTCTCATCTCGGTACTGCATAACTGCTTCTTCTGTCTTTTCATCCAGATAACCATCTAGGCGATCAATTTTATAACCTAGCTTTTTTTAAAGCATTCTGCGTATATGAGATTTCCTCACTCATATCCCCGACTTTAAACTTGCCTGACAATGGATGCATTTGGAAGGCGAATAATTCGTTTTGTTCAATCACTAAATTTGCTTCTATTCCTTGCCCATGAATCCATTCACGTTTAGGTGTCAGCCATTTATTTGTGGATAGTTTTAGTTCTCCACCATTTGATAAAGCCCAAGATTCCTGTACAGTTCCTTTACCAAAGCTCTTGACACCAACGATGGATGCACGCCCCCATCCTTTTAAGGCACCACCAAGTACCTCGCTAGCCGATGCACTGCCTTCATTTTGTAAAATTACAATCGGAATTTTATACATCGCTTGTAAATATTTCTCGTCAAAGCTTTTTGCTTCTGTTTTTAATGGTTCCATAGCACCTTCAGCATTTTGCATATACGCAAATACTTTGCCATTTTCTAATACCGTGCTCAGTAGCGCTGCGACGCTATGTAAATACCCTCCTGGATTATCCCGTACATCAATAACAAGTCCCTCAATATCTTTTCTTAGTAATTTACTCGTTTCAGTGACCCATTCATTTGCCGTTTTTTCACCGAAGATAGAGATTTCCACATAGCCGATTGACGTATCTTCTACCTTGATTACTTCACTTGATACCGTTTTATTCGATATTGCAGCTCGCTCCATTGTCATTTTTATATGCTTATCCTCACTGGGACGATAAACGACAATGGTAACTTTCGTACCCTTTT
This sequence comes from Lysinibacillus pakistanensis, assembly GCA_001312325.1. The sequence continues at coordinate 115,594 of BBDJ01000001.1, forward strand.
GCCCTTGAATTAATTGCATTAACTCACTCATCTTTTTCCCATCTACTCGAACTCCATCTACTTGTACAATTTCGTCGAGAGAGCGCATGCCTGCCTTCTCCGCTGGGGATGAACGAACAGGAGATACAACAATAAATTTGCCATTATTTTCAGTTAGCTCAATACCAATGCCCACTCTTTCTTCAGCTAACATTTGTCGATGCTGCTCTGCCTCCTCCTTAGAATAATAGGTACTATAAGGGTCCTTAATCGCATCTGCCATACCTCGCAGTGCCCCCTCCACTAATGATTCCTTTTTCGTATTATATACAGATTTCTCCTCAATCAAGTTCATAGCTTCATTGATTGATTCAACCTCTGTGACGACTGGCTCCTTTTTATTCCCTACACCTAAATTAAACCAGTCAAAATAAATTCCACTACCTAGCAATAAGCTACTAGCTAGTACTCCGACACCAGCCATTATTTTGCGCAACTCTTCCCTCCTCCGTCTCTTTTACTGTATGACTTTTTTTTTTCAAACATACAAGATTGCGCTTCAAAATAATTTATTGAATGCCAGATGCGTCTAATTCAATAGTTTTCATCAATACGCCCTAGCCTAATAGTTTTTGAACTTGCTCGAAAAGCTCCTCTGCAAAATCTGTTCTGTGATATCTACTGGGAGCTTCATCGTAGATGGAAGTTTTCTTTACCTAAAAAACCTTTGTTGCTGTCGCTGCCCTTTCGCACAGTAAATATCTACTGAATCAAGAAAAAAAACTGCTACGCCTCTAAATAGAAACGAGCAGATTTATTCGTGGTTTAGTCTAATGCATCCACATAAGTTTTTAACATATCAGCATCCATCGGGCCTCTTATAGCTCGTTGAATATAGCCATTAGAATCAATAAAGTATGTTGTAGGTATAGTCAATATTTTGTACTCAGAGCCAACTGCATTCTCCGGGTCGAGAACAATGGGAAAGGTTAATTCGAAGCTATCTCTAAAGGTCATTACTGTATCAATTTTACCATCAGCCGTCAGATCTCGTTCACCCGAGGTTAAATTGACAGCTACAATTTCTACATTATCGTCTTTGGCATATTGTTCGTAATAACTTTGCATATGCGGCATTTCTGCTTTACATGGCGGACACCAAGTCGCCCAAAAATTTAAAACAACCTTTTTCCCACGAAGACTACTCAATGTTACTTCTTCTCCATCTAGCTGGTAAGTGTAAAGTCTGGTGGTGTGTCTCCATTTTTCAAGCCAATAGTTCGCTCCTCCATCTCCTTTCCTAGTGAAGCCGTTTCAATTTCTCGTTCCTTATCAATTTGCTGTCTAACATATGTACCAACCATTGCAACTACTAACAATATGACAATTAGTAGCCCTATATTTTTCTTCTTCATTATTTCCCTCCAATGATCTTTGCTCTTTTAACAGCCGTCTTTCGTTTCAAATTTTTTTTACAAAAAGCTGCAACTGTAAACCCACTATAAGTAATATAACGCTGATCCCTACAGCTGGTTGCCATAACCCAAGCGGCTGAAAACTAGCTACAATAATTAATCCACTTGTATAGACAAGTAATGCATGATCGATAGCAGATATTTTCCATAATATGAGGATTGTTAGTACACTTAGTACAGCTAAAGTTATAATTTCACTATTAGTCGGATTAACATTCAGTAATACAACTAGCCATTGATAAATCGATTGAGTTAAAATAATTGCCCAGCTGTAGGCACTTGCTCCTATTGAATCAAACTTTAATTTTTGTTTCTTCCAAAGAAGCTGAAGTGATACTGCTATAGCAGCTAACAAGACACCTACTGTACCTCCATTGAAATAAAGCAATGCAAAAGGTTGAGCCATAATAGTTTTAGCATCAGTTACAATGACACTAAATTTCCAAACAAGTATAAAGGTCAAAATGGCATCGGCATATACCCCAGACCATTTTTTCGGGAATTGCATTCGTAAAATTAGCCATACAATGACAAATGCCATTAGAAGAGCAACAGCAGTTGCAGGCAATGTTAATGTCCGAATAGAGTACCATTCCGTATTAATCACCCAAAATCCTCCACAAAAAGATATTTTCAGCATAGCATATATTCTTTGTGTGAAACGCCATTTCACACTGTTTTAAGAAATTCTTCAGAAAGTAATTTAAAAATGTATACTTCCATCATTTCTATATACCCCTATAGGTATTATAAATTGTAACATTAAAGAACCGATTTGTATAATACAAGCATTTCATCCACATTGTTTAAACAGCAAAAAAAGCTATACATTAGACTATGCTAATGTATAGCTTCACTATTTTACAACGGAATATACTTCAATGGATTGACACTACCAACTGCTTGTCCACGCCAAGCGCCAATATGCACCTCAAAGTGTAAATGTGGTCCTGTTACGCGACCAGTACTACCCATTGTTGCAATTTGCTGACCTTGAGAGACCTCTGCACCTACACTTACATTGAAGGAATTTAAGTGTGCATATACTGTCGTATAAATTTGGCCATCGATAGAGTGTGTAATAATGACTACATTGCCATATGTGCTAAGTGGTGCCGCATAGGATACAACACCATCAGCTGCTGCCCATATCGGTGTTCCAGTCTTATTGGCTAGATCCACACCATAGTGGAATTCTGGACCTGCGCCAATATTACGCCAGCCATATGGTGAGGTTAAACGACCATTAGTAGGTGTAATCCATGTACCATCAGATTGTGGTGCATTGACAGTTGATGAACCACCACCCCCATGATTGCCTGCATTTGCTGCTGCAGCAGCGGCTGCCTTGCGTTTTGCTTCCTGCTGACGAGCAATTTCCGCTAATCGATTTTGTTCATCAATAATTTTTTTGTTGTAATTCCTCACTAATTTCAAGGGCTTCAGAATATTCTTTTTCTAGTAATACTTTTTCAGATTTGAGCTTTTCCTGCTCTTTTTCTAATTGATCTACTAATTTATTTTTCTCTGTTTTCTGTCCATCTAAGGATGCCTTTAAACGTTCAAGTTCAGCTTGTTTTTCTTCAAGCTTTTGGCGTTTATTTTCTAAAGCCTTCTTTTGTTCCTCTAAAGTTTGCTTGTCTTCTTTTTGATCACGGATAATTTGACGATCCGCATCTAGTAAAGCATTAACAGCAGAGAATCGATCGATAAAATCTACGAAGCTATTAGATCCTAATAATACGTCTAAATAGCTAACAGAGCCGCCCGCTTGGATTGCACGAGCACGATCCTGCAACAATAAATCACGCTCTTCAATTTTACGTAGAAGCTCTGCTATTGAATCCTCTAATGCTTTTATTTCTTCATTAGTAGAGCGCACTTCTGCAAGTACATTTTTGATATTACTATTGGTTTTGTCGATTTCAGCGTTCAACGTTTGAATTTGATCTAATAGCTTTTGTTGCTTGTCTTCATTTGCAGTGATTGCATTTGTTTTATTTTTAATGGATGAATTTAATTCATTTTTCTTTGTTTCCACTTGTTTTTTTTCATCTTTTAAATCCGATAAACTAGTTGCATACGCTGATGGAGTTTGGATAAAAAGAAATAGTGCAGATACTACTGCAAGTGTTTTCATTGAGTTTTTCGCCTTACTTTTCACCGACTGAACTCCCCTTCGACTATTTTTTTGTAATGTAGATTGATGTTGTTAGTGCTTTCAATCCTCTAGTTAAATTTTTAAAAACTTACGCACTGACATGAAACTTCCCCAAATACCGATTAGTACACCAATTAGTAGTAGCAGACCGCTTACTTGGTACACAAGAGGTGAAAAATCAAGTACTTGCACTAGCTCGCCTTTTAATCGAGGCGCTATAATTTTATATACATTGTGATAAAGGGTTGCGACAACCGCAATCGGAATAATAGAGCCTAATACCCCAAGCCACATTCCTTCCAGTAAAAATGGGATACGAACGAATGAATTCGTTGCACCAACAAGCTTCATAATTTCTATTTCATCTCGACGGGCTATAATCGTAATACGAATCGTATTTGAAATTAAGAAAATAGCTGTAAATAATAATCCTAAAATCAATACTATACCAACATTACGGCTAATATTTAAGAAGTTGAAAAGCTTTTCTACCTTACCCTCTCCATACATAACATCATATGTATACTCAAATTTATCAATTTTCTTTGCAACAGTAGCTGTTTGCTGAGGATTTGAAGCTTTCACGTAAATAACATTTCGCAATGGATTACTTTGTTCAAATAGTTTAAAATCGTCCCCAAAATCCTTTACTAATTTGGTTAGCTCTTCTTCCTTAGTGGAATAGGTCATTTCGGCAATATCTGGCAATTTTTTTAATTTTTTCAATTAGCGCTTTTTCAGAAGCTTCATCTGCTGTTTCATCAATCAATACTTTAATTTCAACATCATTTTCTAAATCAGAAGCAACCTTATTTAAATTCATCATAATAAGCGCAAAAACGCCTACTAAAATTAATGTAACTGTTACTGCACTTACTGAGGCAATAGTCATCCAGCTATTACGGCCAAGGGATTTGAAACTTTCTCGGAAGTGACGTTTTACCGTATTAAATTTCATAGCCGTATTCACCTCCGTGCTCGTCACGGACAATCATGCCGCCCTCAATCGCTATTACTCGACGTCGAATCGTATTCACGATTTCACGGTTATGGGTTGCCATTACAATCGTTGTACCGCGTGCATTAATTTCCTCAAATAAATTCATAATCTCCCATGATGTTTCAGGGTCAAGATTCCCAGTAGGCTCATCGGCAATCACAACCTTTGGAACATTAACGATTGAACGCGCAATCGAAACACGTTGCTGCTCGCCCCCTGATAGTTCATTTGGAAACATTCTCGCCTTATGTTTTAGCCCGACAAGCTCTAACACTTCCATCACTCGACGTCGAATTTCCACTGGTTCCTCTTCAATAACCTCTAAAGCAAACGCAACGTTCTCATAGACATTTAATCGAGGTAAAAGTTTGAAGTCCTGGAAAACTACACCAAGCTGTCGACGTAAAAAGGGTACCTTCTTATTTTTCAAATTTGCTAAATCTATCCCATTCACCGTGATTTCACCTGAAGTTGCTTTTTCTTCACGATACATTAATTTAATAAATGTTGATTTACCTGCACCACTTGGGCCAACAACATACACAAATTCTCCTTGCTTTATGTTAACGGAAATCCCATTTGTCGCAACAACGCCATTTGGGTATTTCTTTGTCACATTCTTCATTTCTATCATATTTAAACCACCTAAATCTCTTACCTATGTAAGAAGTATTCTCTTACTATTATAGCACTCTATTTCTGTTTTTTTATTACAGTTTCATTTCATTCCGTGCCAGTTCCTACTATTTCGTTCTTTCATTACCATTGTCATCCCATAATTATTATAAAACTCGACATCAAAGAAAACAGAAAATCGACTTTGATTACCAGAAAATGAGACAAAAAAAAGCATTCAAGACTATGTTTGTGCATAGCTTGAATGCTTTTTAAGCTTAAATATGCTGCTCGTCAGTTGTTGTATAGCGAACTAAAACCGCACCTGTTTTTGATTCACCTTCAATAAACAGACGATTCGCATTTTCTACTTCTTTATCAAAACGTACTACTTTGGATAAGAATTGATCCTGTGATTCAATTTTTGATGCATCTTGAATGCCTACATCTACTTTTCCAAAGTTAGTGACAATTTTTCCGCTTAATGAAATGGTACGTGGTACATACAATTCAACTGCACCAGCAACTGTTTGTGCTTTAATTTTTGATGAGTTTGTAGAGCAAGTTGTCACAACGACATGTCCATTAACCGATTTTGCTTCTATTTCATCCAATGCCCCATCTAAATAGACACGGCCGTTTAATGTTTCAGCCTCTAAATCTTTGCCACGAACATTCGTCAATTCAATCGATCCATTCGAAGAGTCTACTTTAGCTTTTTCAAAATTAAACTTAGAGCCCTTGATAGCACCGTTCAATGTTTTCACTTTTAAATGGTCGAAGCCTATATCTTGTAAAGATACACTCCCGTTCATTAAACGGACTGATAATTTTTCCAACTGCTCCTTCGGTACAAGAACTTTAACATTTACTTGAACAAGCTTTAATTGACTTAAAATTCTTAAAGAACCTTCATCTTCTTTTACTACAAATTGTTCTAGGAAATGGTTACGTGTTTCTTCTTCGCTATCATTAATAAGTGGTGCCTTCACCTTACAAATGACTTGGAAGCTATCTCCTTCAGTAGATTCCAAAGAAAAATTGCCATTCGGTAATTCAGCAATTACACTGTCCACATGTTCAGCTGTCACTTCTTCCGTATGGGTAAATTCTACTTTATCACCAAACGGAGAAGATACATCAAATTCCTTTACTTTTTTTCACGGCTGTATTCATCATATCCATAAAGATTGAGCCAATCTGTGTTAAATCTTTACGGAAATCCTGCATCTCATCCTGGAAATGTTTCATAAAATCAGTATCTTTTTTTTGCTGTTCTTTTGTTTGTTCATTGAAGAGTGTCTCTTTTTCTGTTGAGGATTGCTCCTCCTCTTTTGACACATCATTCATAACATTTTGAGTAGACTTGCTAGGTTGCTCCAATGCTTCTAATAATGTAATCGCCTCTTGCGCTGAAATTGTTCCTTTTTCCACAAGTTCTAAAATTCGTTGACGTTCATTTTGCATAAATAAAATAGCCTCCCTCAGTTCGTTATATTATTTATACGATTCATTTTGTGAAAAGTTTCACCATAGAAATGAAAAAAATTGGGGCTAAAGCTTCTAAGAATTTTTTTGGAGCATCCTTAGTAAAAAAAATCGCAACAATCACTTAGAAAGGAACGTTACGATTTTTGTATTTTACTTTATTGGGAAGCCTTTGCTAAAGCAGCTTCCATACGCATACGATCGCGCTCTAATATTGGTTTTAAGTATTTGCCAGTATAAGACCCGCTTACCTCTGCAACCTCTTCTGGTGTTCCTGTTGCCACAATTGTGCCACCTTTGTCTCCACCCTCTGGCCCTAAATCGATAATGTAATCAGCTGTTTTAATAACATCTAAATTATGTTCGATCACTAATACCGAGTCACCATTTTCTACTAGGCGCTGCAAAACAACAAGCAAGCGTGCAATATCATCTGCATGTAAGCCTGTTGTGGGTTCATCTAAAATGTAGAACGATTTCCCTGTAGAACGTCGATGTAATTCAGAGGCTAATTTCACACGCTGTGCCTCACCACCAGATAGGGTTGTAGCAGGCTGTCCTAATTTCATATAGCCTAATCCAACATCGACAATGGTTTGTAGCTTACGTTGGATTTTTGGAATATTTTCAAAGAACACCACTGCATTTTCAATCGTCATATCTAAAATATCTGCAATGCTCTTATCTTTATACTTCACTTCTAATGTTTCACGATTGTAACGTTTACCATGACAGACTTCACAAGGTACGTAAACATCTGGCAGGAAATGCATTTCTATTTTTATAATTCCGTCACCGCGACATGCCTCACAGCGGCCACCTTTAACATTAAAGCTAAAACGCCCTTTTTTTATAGCCACGTACCTTTGCCTCATTGGTTGTAGCAAAAACATCACGAATATCATCAAAGACACCTGTATAAGTAGCAGGGTTGGAACGAGGTGTACGACCAATTGGAGATTGGTCAATATCAATAACCTTTTCAAGCTCCTCCATCCCTGTCACTTCTTTATGCTCACCTGGCTTAACCTTTGATCGATTTAGCTTTTGGGCCAATGATTTATATAAAATTTCGTTTATCAGCGTCGATTTCCCAGAGCCAGAAACCCCTGTCACTGATACGAACAGGCCAAGAGGTACATCAACTTTTACATTGCGTAGATTATTTTCCTTAGCACCTTTAATGGATAGTTTACGACCATTTGGCTTACGTCGCTCAATTGGTAATGGAATGAACTTTTTACCGCTTAAGTATTGCCCGGTCAAAGATTTCTCATTATCCATGACCTCCTGTGGCGTACCTGCTGCCACAATTTGACCTCCATGAACTCCCGCACCAGGTCCAACATCAATAAGATAATCCGCTGCTAGCATTGTGTCTTCATCATGCTCAACAACTATCAGTGTATTACCAATATCACGCATATTTTGTAATGTACTGATAAGACGATCATTATCTCTTTGATGCAAGCCGATGGATGGTTCATCTAAAATATAGAGTACACCTGTTAATCGGGAGCCGATTTGTGTTGCAAGACGAATGCGTTGCGCTTCTCCCCCTGAAAGTGTCCCTGCTGCTCGACTTAATGTTAAATAATCTAATCCTACGTTTACAAGGAAGCCGAGACGTTCTTCAATTTCACGTAAAACAAGGCGAGCAATTTTCATATCCTTCTCTGATAAATCCAGCTCTTTGAAAAATGTATCTGCCTCCTGAATGGAATACTGTGTCACTTCTCCAATATGCTGATCAGCAATTTTCACAGCTAATGTTTCTGGCTTTAAGCGATAGCCTTTACAAGAGGGACAAGCCTGCTGAGCCATATATTTCTCCATTTGCTCACGGACATAATCAGAGGTTGTCTCCTTAAAACGGCGTTCAACATTCCGTACAACGCCCTCGAATTCAATCATTTGATCTCGGACATTACCAAACTCATTCTCATAATGAAAATGAATCTTATCTTTACCAGAACCATATAAAATTTTATCCATTTTTTCTTTTGGAATATCCTTTACAGGGACATCCATCGGAATATCATAGTGATCACATACTGCCTTTAGCAGTTGCGGATAATACTGTGAGCTTGTAGGTTCCCATGGTGCAATAGCATGTTCTAATAATGTACGACCCCAATCTGGTACTACTAAATCTAAATCGACCTCTTGTGTTGAACCTAGCCCATCACAGCTTGGACAGGCACCAAAAGGACTATTAAACGAAAACATGCGTGGCTCTAGCTCCCCAATAGAAAATCCACATAATGGGCAGGCATGATGCTCACTAAATAATAGCTCCTCATGCTCCATAACATCAACAAGAACGCGTCCATCTGCTAAACGTAACGCTGTTTCTAAGGAATCACTAAGACGTGCAGCAATACCTTCCTTCATCACAACACGATCAACTACGACTTCAATAGAGTGCTTCTTGTTTTTATCAAGTTCGATGGCATCATCTAAATCTCGTAGTTCGCCATCAATACGAACACGAACAAAGCCTTGCTTTTTTTAAATCTTCCAATAGCTTTACATGCGTCCCTTTACGTCCAGATACCATTGGCGCAAGAAGCTGCATCTTTGTTCGTTCTGGATACGTTATTAAGCGATCGACCATTTGCTCAATCGTTTGGGAAGTAATTTCAATGCCATGATTTGGACAAATCGGCTTGCCAATACGAGCATAAAGTAAACGCAAATAATCATAAATTTCCGTTACCGTTCCAACTGTTGAACGGGGGTTACGGCTCGTTGTTTTTTGATCAATTGAAATAGCAGGAGATAATCCCTCTATCGCATCAACATCAGGTTTGTCCATTTGACCAAGAAATTGACGGGCATAGGCAGAAAGTGACTCTACATAACGGCGTTGTCCTTCAGCATAAATCGTATCAAATGCTAATGATGATTTTCCTGAGCCTGATAAACCTGTTAATACAACTAATTGATCTCGTGGAATTGTGACATTAATATTTTTTTTAAATTATGTGCTCGTGCGCCTTGCACGACGATTTCAGTATTTTTCACAAGTCATTCACCCTTCTGCCTTCAATTCAAATATTGTATCGCGAAGCTCTGCAGCACGCTCGAAATCCAGGGCTTTTGCTGCTTCCTTCATTTCTACTTCTAGTGAAGCTAATAATTGCTCCTTCTCCACCTTTGTCAGCTTTTTGCCTTTTGTTGCCTTTGTTACATAGGACTCCTCTTCTTCGGCAACTTGTGTCGCACGTATAACATCAGGTATTTTCTTTACAATCGTTTTCGGTGTAATACCATGTTCTTCGTTATACGCCATTTGTAATGTTCGACGACGCTTTGTTTCCTCAATCGCCTTTTTCATAGAGTCTGTTATATTGTCAGCGTACATAATGACATGACCATTGGCATTTCGTGCAGCTCGTCCAATCGTTTGAATTAATGAGCGTTCTGAGCGTAAAAATCCTTCCTTGTCAGCATCTAGTATTGCTACTAGTGATACCTCTGGAATATCTAGTCCCTCTCTTAAAAGGTTAATGCCAATTAACACATCATAAGTCCCTTTACGAAGCTCGCGAATAATTTCAATACGCTCGAGCGTCTTAATTTCTGAATGCAGATATTCCACCTTTAAACCCATTTCCTTCAAATAGGCTGTTAAATCCTCTGACATTTTTTTTCGTTAAGGTTGTTACAAGTACTCGTTCATTACGCGTAATGCGATCTTGAATTTCATCAATCAAATCGTCAATTTGTCCTTCTATTGGTCGCACATCGATTAGCGGATCTAGCAGCCCAGTTGGACGTATAATTTGTTCCACCATTTCTGGAGAATGTTCAAGCTCATAAGGACCAGGTGTTGCCGATACATAAATAGCTTGATGCACTCGTTTTTCATATTCCTCAAAACGTAATGGGCGATTATCAAGCGCTGACGGTAAACGGAAGCCATGCTCGACTAACACACCTTTACGTGCCTGGTCACCATTGTACATTCCCCGAACTTGTGGCAGTGTAACGTGACTTTCGTCAACAACCAGTAAAAAAATCATCTGGGAAATAATCGAGCAGGGTATAAGGAGTCGCCCCTGCCTCACGTAATGTTAGGTGGCGTGAATAGTTTTCGATTCCTGAGCAAAAGCCCATTTCACGCATCATTTCTAAATCATAGCGTGTGCGTTGCTCTAAACGCTGAGCCTCTAATAATTTATCCTCAGCACGTAAAAGCGCAAGTCGTTCTTCTAACTCTTTTTCAATATTTTCAATGGCTTTCCGCATTTTTTTCTTCTCGTGTAACGAAGTGAGATGCTGGGAAAATAGCGACATGATCTCGATCTGATAAAATCTCCCCTGTTAACGCATCTACTTCACGAATACGGTCTATTTCATCACCGAAAAACTCCACGCGAATACAATGCTCATCTCGGGATGCTGGGAATATTTCCACCACATCCCCACGTACTCGGAACGTTCCGCGAGTAAAGCTAACATCATTGCGTTCATATTGAACATCTACTAGCTTGCGTAGTAGCTGATTGCGTTCAATTTCCATGCCTGTTCGAATCGATACCACCATTTCACGATATTCCTCTGGAGAACCTAAACCATAAATACAGGATACAGAAGCAATAATAATAACATCATCACGCTCAAATAATGCAGATGTGGCAGAGTGACGTAATTTATCGATTTCATCATTGATACTTGAATCTTTTTCAATATAAGTATCAGTTTGTGGAACATAGGCCTCTGGCTGATAATAATCATAATAACTGACAAAGTATTCTACAGCATTATTCGGGAAGAACTCTTTAAATTCACTATACAATTGACCTGCTAGTGTTTTATTGTGTGCCATAATCAGTGTCGGTTTTTTAATCTGCTGAATAACGTTAGAGATGGTAAACGTTTTTCCTGTTCCTGTTGCACCAAGTAATGTTTGATGACGTTTACCCGCACGTACACCCTCCACTAATTCCGCGATTGCCTGTGGTTGATCCCCATTAGGCTGATATGGCGCTTGTAAATCAAATACTTGCACACACGCCCCCGTCCTTTCCTTCCAATTTGTACATTTATTTTAGCATAGCAGCACTAAAATTTCGAACATTTAACGAACGAATGTTTGTAAATTCTTCTCTCTTTCGATAAAATAACGATATTGTTATTAATCCTTCAAGTAAATTATGGAATACCTTTCTACTCTTATAATAGCCGCTTCATCAAGTTTTCAAGCCCTTTCGCTAAACGGATTCCCCTCATACAAGAACGAGTTAATTCTTTTACTAACTTATACGCAAAAAAAATCCCGCCCTCCAATTTTCAGGAGGGCGGGCTCGTCATATTATTCACTTGCTGCTTGGCGTAATACTGTTAGTTCATGTGCGTATAGATGAAATGCCTTTTCATCTTTTTCATCGAGTGCTCTATCAATCAGAACCATGAGCTGCTCTTCACGATGCATACGCTGGATATGATTTAAAAATAAATCCAAATAAATCTCGTTCAATAATTTCTCTGCCTCATCAACTTTCTTTGACTGACCAACGGCTTTTAGAAAATCTGTATACGAATAATATTTATCCAACGATCTCACCTCGATCCTTTTCTAAATTATATGAAAATTGAATTTAAAATGCAATGCATAAGAACTGAAAATAACTTGGATTAGTTATTAATCTCTGTTCATTTGAAGCAAATTCTCTACATGTTTTCTTCATTTATCAATAGGCTTTACATATTATCTATATTATCAAAATTTGAGTTTATCCTCTACACTACAGCTATCAAGAGAAAAGGAGGAACACCATTTATGCAAACAAATTATGTCAATGGATATTTAATCTCTTTCAACACCTATTTACTGGAACCTATCCAGCATGGGGCAAAAATCTTCACAAGGGTTATTGATAAACATAATGAGCTTATCGTTACTCGTAAACCTATGCACATTCTACGAAAATCTTGTATCTCACTTGGGACAACCTATGAGGCTGCAAAATATTCCGCTAAACGCTTTTTTTGGCAATCAACATAAACTGCCAATCGTAGTAGCCTTTGATTATGGTTTCCCATGTATCTTTTTACCAACTTATTCTCCGAATTCTATCCATAATATTTGGATTGGACTTCACGCCATTTCGAATATTATACCGAGTAAATTAGGCTGTATTATCACGCTTAAAAACGATAAACAAATAGAATTACCTATTCAATATGCTTCTATCAGTAAACAATTTGTCAATGCATCCATGCTCTATAAGCATTACATGAATGAACGAAAGAGCATTAGTCACGATGCCCCATATCATCCACCTTTCTGATTTAATTTCAGTAGGTGTATGGACAACACTTGAAAAGAAACCAAAACTGCATTCATAGAGGTAGGAGTCTTCGGTATCCCCCGCTGCCGCTATGCTTTCGATACAAAAACAATTGATGAATGAAGATAAAAAAATTCCCTTCAGGTGCACAAAGTTTCTGTGCCTTGAAGGGAATTGATTAGCCAATTTTCGATCGTAAGTATGCATTAATGAATGGATCTAAGTCGCCATCCATCACTGCTCCTACATTGCCTGTTTCTTCGTTTGTACGATGATCCTTCACCATTGAATATGGATGGAATACATATGAGCGAATTTGTGAGCCCCAGCCGATTTCTTTCTGCTCACCACGAATTTCATTTAGTTGTGCCTGTTGTTTATCTAGCTCTAATTGATATAATTTTCCTTTTAACATTGTCATCGCTTTTTCACGGTTTTTAATTTGTGAGCGCTCAGCCTGACATTGTACAATTGTACCAGTCGGGATGTGAGTAATACGGACAGCTGAGTCTGTTGTATTAATATGCTGACCACCTGCACCTGTTGCACGATACGTATCAATCTTTAAATCCTCTGTACGAATATCGATTTCAATATTGTCATCGAATTCAGGCATAACATCACAAGACACAAAAGATGTATGGCGACGACCTGAAGAATCGAATGGAGAGATTCGCACCAGACGATGGACTCCTTTTTCAGCCTGTAAATATCCATATGCATTATGCCCTTTAATGGACAATGTTACAGATTTAATACCTGCCTCGTCACCTGGTAAATAATCCACTGTTTCAACTTTAAAGCCACGTTTTTCTGCCCAACGTGTGTACATGCGAAGAAGCATAGATCCCCAGTCCTGAGACTCTGTTCCTCCTGCCCCTGGATGAAGCTCCAAAATCGCATTATTTTGATCATAAGGGCCACTCAACAACAGCTGTAGCTCAAAATCACCAATTTTTTGCTGGAATTCTACTAGCTCTTTGCCTAGCTCCTCTTGCAAATCTTCATCTGGTTCTTCACGTAAAAGCTCTAGCGTCATATCTAAATTTTCATGTGTTTCTACTAAATCTTTATATTCATTGACAATTGCTTTTAAGCCATTTCCTTCATTAATGACAACTTGCGCAGCTTGTTGGTCATCCCAAAATCCTGGCTCAAGCATCATTTCATCTAATTCCTGAATACGTGCCTCTTTGTTTTCTAAGTCAAAGAGACCCCCTGAAATCCGCCAGTTTTTTGGCTGAAATGTCTAATGCGTTACGTACATCTGCTAATTCAATCATTGTTAAATCCTCCGAACATAATTAATGAGGCTATCATTAAAATGTAATCAAAAGTGCCATTGCTCTAGCCCCGTATCTTTTTATTATAACGTTTTTACGTCGGAAAACATACTTTTTTTAGAATCAGGGTATGATGCCTATTCAAATTGAACTTCATTCTCACACAAAGTACTGAAGGTTGTCATGCGTTGAAAGGCTTTTACTGGATCATATGGAACATGTAAGTGCTTAGTACGATTCTCCAGTTTATATTTTAATAAAAAGGCTCTTTGTATTCGGTATTCAAATACATTCACACTAATGTCTACATCAAAAACATTACCATCCATAAAAAAATACTTTTGTGTTCTTTTTATCTAATGCTTGATAATCCTCAATATGATGAACAGCAAACCACATACATTCTGGTCGCCGATATGACCTACTTGGAAACCAGACATTATTACTTTGCTCATGAACGATGATTGGATTCTTATTGAGCTTGCCAAGAATCATTTTGGAGCCATCAAAAGCTCCTCTTAAACTAGAGCCAAAATAACGTAAATTAAAGTCCATCAATTTTGTTGGTGGTAATTTCGATATAAATTGATTATCCCTTTCTATTACACGTGTACACAAGTTTCCAAAGGCATCATACACAGGCATATACAGCATCGTTTCACTTCTCATAATGTTCTCTTTATGCATCGATATTCCCCCTTATGAAATTTATGTTTATATTCAGCAGTAAAAAGGAATATACTAAATATATATTGGTATACCCCAATGTACATCCTCGAGGAGGTCCTCCAGACTGTTTACTCGAGGATTTTTGTATCCACACAACACCACCCCCTTTACTTCAAAGAAAGCTTGTTCAAACAAATCGTGACGAGGGAAACTTCCTCTGTTAATACCACTAGAACTTAATACACTCATTTAATAATCCGAACAGTTAATTTTACTTATAAAAAAATAGAATAAGGAGATAAAAAGTATTTTTTTGTTGAACTAAATCCCTATTGATTTACAGCTATTGTATACCCATATATTTCAATTGTCTATGAATTCTGACTTTTTTCTACTTATTTTCCTTCATTATCTATTTTTAAATATAGAAAAAGATCATTTTAACACGTGGCTAAAATGATCTTTTTTTTAAGTGATTATTGAGCTGCACCATGGCAGTTTTTAAATTTCTTACCGCTTCCGCATGGACATAAATCATTACGTCCAATATTTTCTGCCTTACGAACTGGTTGCTTTTTAGGAGCTGAACCGCCTTCCTCTTTCGGATTAACAGCTTGGCCTTTGGCAACTTCTTCACGCTCTAAATTATTGTGGATTTCTGCCTTCATCGCATATTTTGCTACATCTTCTCGGATCGAAGCTACCATATCCTCAAACATAGCAAAGCCCTCTTGCTGATATTCACGAAGCGGATCATTTTGACCATATGCACGAAGATGGATACCTTGACGTAACTGATCCATTGCATCAATATGATCAATCCATTTCGTATCAATTGAACGTAATAAAATAACCTTTTCAAATTCACGCATACGCTCTGGTGTAAGATCTGTCTCTTTTTCATCATAACGTACATGTACTGCATCTGAAATCATTTGATTAATATCCTCTGCAGTTTTACCTTGGAAATCTTCTGCCTTTAGAACACCTTCATCGAGTAAGTTTGCAGCAACAAAATCCTCAATGGCTTTTAAGTTCCAATCCTTTTGCTCACCTTGGGTAAACATACCAACTACATTGTCAATTGTCTCTTGAATCATAGACTCAACAAGCTCACGCATATTTTCTGTTTCGAGTACATCATAACGCTCTTTATAAATAATCTCACGCTGTTGACGTAAAACATCATCATACTGTAATAAACGTTTACGGGCATCAAAGTTATTGCCTTCTACACGTTTTTGAGCAGATTCGACTGCCTTCGACACAACCTTGGATTGCAACGGCTGTGAATCATCCATCCCAAGTCGCATCATCATGGATTTCATATTATCAGAGCCGAAACGACGCATCAGTCATCTTCTAATGACAGATAAAATTGTGTAACCCCTGGATTCCCCTGACGCCCAGAACGACCACGAAGCTGATTATCAATACGACGAGATTCATGACGCTCCGTACCAATAACGCTAAGCCGCCAAGCTCTAACACGCCTTCTCCTGGTTTAATATCTGTACCACGACCAGCCATATTCGTGGCAATTGTCACTGCACCCTTCGTACCAGCATTCGCAATGATTTCTGCTTCACGTTCATGGTTTTTAGCATTTAAAACATTATGAGGAATTTTATGTTTATCCAATAATTTCGAAATAATTTCAGATGTTTCAATCGCAACTGTACCAACTAAAACAGGTTGTCCAGCTTGATGGCGTTCTGCAATATCTGCAGCCACCGCTTTATATTTCCCTTCCATTGAAGCAAAAATTAAGTCTGGACGGTCATCACGAGCAATCGGTTTATTCGTTGGAATAGCTATAACATTCATATTGTAAATATTACGGAATTCCTCTTCCTCTGTTTTCGCTGTACCTGTCATCCCTGAAAGCTTTTGGTACATACGGAAGTAGTTTTGGAAGGTGATTGTCGCCATTGTCATCGACTCATTTTGAATCTCTACGCCTTCCTTCGCCTCAATCGCCTGGTGTAGTCCATCAGAATAGCGACGTCCTTTCATTAAACGACCTGTAAAGCCATCAACAATGATAATTTCGCCATCCTGGACAACATAATCCACATCATTATGCATACTTACATGTGCCTTTAACGATTGATTAATGGCATGGTTTAAACGAACATGTGTTAAATCAAATAAATTGTCAATGCCAAATGCCTTCTCTGCTTTTTCAACACCAGCATCTGTTAACGTTACACCTTTTGTCGATTCCTCATATGTGTAATCCGTTTCTCCATTTAACATACGAACAAATGCATTAGATTGTTTATAAAGCTGTGCTGATTTCCCAGCCTGCCCCGAAATAATCAATGGTGTACGCGCTTCATCGATTAAAATCGAGTCTACCTCATCGATAACCGCATAATGAAGGGGACGTTGTACACGCTCCTCTTTATAAAGCACCATATTATCACGTAAATAATCAAAGCCCAGCTCATTGTTAGTGCTATATGTTATATCCGCTTCATAGGCCGCACGTTTCTCTTCTTTTGATAGGCTATTTAAGTTTAAACCAACTGTTAAGCCTAAGAAGTTATAGAGCTCCCCCATTTCGGCAGCATCACGACTTGCTAAATATTCATTGACAGTGACAACGTGTACACCTTTACTGGTAAGGGCATTCAAATAAACAGCCATTGTAGCTGTTAATGTTTTCCCTTCACCAGTTTTCATTTCCGCAATATTCCCTTCATCAAGTGCAGCAGCACCCATAATTTGAACGCGGAATGGGTACATCTCTAATACACGCTTCGACGCTTCGCGACAAACCGCAAAAGCCTCCGCACGAATCGACTCTAACTTTTCTCCGTCGGCAAAGCGTTTTTTTAAATTCTTCCGTTTTTGCTTGTAATTGATCATCTGAAAGCTGCTCCATTTGAGAAGCAAAGCTCTCTACCTGGTCAGCGATTTTTTTCTAATTTTTTTTAACTCACGTTTATTGAAATCAAATAATTTATTTAATAGGTTTGCCATGAATTTTTTTCACTTCCTATATAGTCTCAAATTTCATTTTACCATTGTGTAACAGTTTCATGCAAACAGTCTCCCTAGTTAGTAAAGTTGTTGTCCAAATTCGAATAGGGATTTGTAGACTAAAATAAAAAGCTCCCGCTATAGCGAGAGCTTCTATCTTGTGAGGTTAAGTTGTTTCGATTAAGCCGTATTTACCGTCCTTGCGTTTATAGACAATATTCGTGCCATTTGATTCTGCATCTGTAAAGACGTAGAAATCATGACCTAGCATATTCATTTGTAGTACAGCTTCTTCTTGATCCATTGGTTTTAAATCAAATTGCTTTGTACGAACAATTGAGTATTCCTCTTCCTCTGGTACTGCATCTACAGTTGCTTGTGAAGTAGCAAAATAAAGGCCTGCACCCTCTCGCTCACGGAATTTACGGTTTACCTTTGTTTTATGCTTACGAATTTGTCGTTCTAATTTATCAACAATTAAATCAACCGCAGCATACATATCATTATGACGCTCTTCTGCACGAAGAGTTAAATTTTTCATTGGAATAGTAACTTCTACTTTAGTTTGTTTGTCATTATAAACCTTTAAATTTACGTTAGCGTTGGCGTTAACATCTTCGTTAAAATAACGTTCAACTTTATCGATTTTGTTCTCTACATACTCTCGAATAGCTGGAGTTACCTCAATATTTTCACCACGAATGTTAAAGTTTAACATGTAAACTCCTCCTTTATAACTGCTATACTATATTAATTCTACACGAGTGTGAGGAATACCTCTAAATTAATTCTTTTTTTTCACAAAAAAATTTACGAATTATTTTTAATTTTTGCCTCAGCCGCTTCTTTTTTTTCGACGCAATTTTAATTCTTCGACAATCAAATCCTCAACTGCCCCTTGATTATTGAAAAACACACCATATTGCTTACCTGTCCCAAAAGGGCGACTCCAAATGATTTCTCCATAAGCCCGCACCTCTCTTGTATCAAGCACAAAGCGGAGATCTAAAGGAGGAGGATTAACGCCCAAATCCACCTCAGTAAACATCTTTAAACCGCGCGGACTAATATCAAGCAACTCAGCCATAGCTGTTTGCTCTTGATTGACCCTACCATCCTCGTATATAGCGAAAGTCATTGTAACCGGTTCTTCGAATTTAAAGCGAAAACCTTCTTGACGCTTAAATATCATATTCCCACCCCAATATTATTCAAAACATATAGTTAGCTTGATTATGACACGATGCATGTTTTACATCTAGAGGGAATTAGTAACATATTTTACCGCTAAAAGCCCTAATTTATGACTATTGAAACGGTTTTACCAAGAACCCTCGTGTCCCGTCTTTTCACAAAGAAAAGAGACCATCATCATACGATGGCCTCTAAGTTTGTCTAAATTTGTCCGTTGTTTCCCTGACCAAATTGCTGCTGTCGATTAATGCGGATAACTTCCTTCCACGTATCACGGAATTCCGTCACCAAACCTTCAACCTCTTCAATAATCGCCACATCATTTTGAATATTTGCTTCGACTAAGCGATGATTCATATATTCGTAAAGAGGGAGCATTTGCTTTGAAATGTCAATGTCCATATTTAATGTAGACATTAGCTCCGCAATAATGGCCTGTGCTCTTTGAAGATTGTTATTTTTTTTCTTGAATATTCTTTTCTTCAATTGCAAGCTTAGCCTTACCTAAAAATTTCAAGCATCCATTGTAAAGCATTAATGTCAGCTCACCAGGGGAAGCAGTGGTCACACTATTTTGTTTGTATGCATTTTGCGCTGTTAAATTTGCTGCCAATAAAGGACAACTCCTTTTAAAGGTTACTTAATTACTAGTTTAAACCATTTTTCGAAGAAAAGCTAATAGGGAAATGTTAATTCTTTTTGTCATAATACATCCCATCCATCACTCGAACACTCGAATATGGATTGAAGTATTGCTGTTCACTTTTTTTTCGTTTTCTGTAGGTTTGCCATATCTTGTTTCACAGCGTCCATCACAGCAGCCAAACGCTCTTTAATCCCATTGTCTAATTCAAGCAACGTCCGATGAACGCGGTTTTGTTCATCAAAATGGAAGCCTTCCTGAATTAAATCTTGAATAATCGTGCCACGTTTGTCCAACAGGCTGTTAATTGTCTCAATGTATTCGTCTCGCTCTTCACCTTTTGGAATGTCACCTAAATGCTTGAATAAATTTGCTGATACTTGTAAAAGTTGGTTTGTTTGCTGCATAAAATTCTCCTACCTTAATTAGAAGCCTCCACCTTGCATGAACATGCCAGATTGCTGGTTTGCCTTATTAATGGCCTGCTCCATGGCTGTGAATTGTTTCCAGTATCGAGCTTCAATATCTTTTAATTTTGCTTGTAATTTTGTAATGCGATTGTCCATATCAACAATGTTTTTACCAATATTATAGGATTGCTCTGTATCGCCATCTCTTCCTGCTTTTTTCTCAATACTCTTAGTCAGATTTGCAATTTCATCACGCAAACGCTTGGTAATCCCTCGTGAATCCTCCGTCACATTACGCTTTTTATCTGCATCATAGGTTGTTGTAACTGTTCCGGATTTTGTAAATAATTCAACAACTTGCTGTGGATCCTTCTCTAAAGCTGCGTCTAATTTTTCATCAACAATAACAAGCTTGCCGCTTTCTGATAGTTTATTTGAGGTAGTAATCCCGATTTCTGCTAATGCATCGATTGTTTTATCACCAAGACCATTTACTGAACTCATAAATTGTGTACGCATTTTGGATAAGCCTTCTCGAATAAGTGAATCACTGCGTAAAAGCCCGCTTTTCGCCTTTTCATCCCAGAGCTTTTGTTCATTCTCTGACATATCTTCGCGTTGCTCTTTTGTTAGCGGTGGGAAATCTCGATACTTTTTCTCTTTCAATAACCCATTTAGTGTATCAAGCATCTCATTATAGTTTGTGACAAATTCTTTAATGCGATCTTTAATAGCACTTGTTTCCACAGTTGAATTTAAACTCACAGCAACTACGGATGACGATGTATCGTTTGGAGTATTCGTAACAGCATCATTCGCATTTTTTTTAAAGATTTTTCTGCTTCAGCTAAACGTTTTTCACCAGCTGTAACAGCATTTTTAGCAGCTGTAAGTGCGGATAGATTATCTTGGTTTTGTTTGTCGATTGTATAAAACGATTTGAATTTTTCTAAGTTACCATCATCAGCTAAATCTGCTAATTGACCTAAATCAACTCGATCTATACCTCCAAATTTCTTTCTAATATCTTCTGTCGTACCTGCGAAAGCTGCATCGATTTCTGCATTATTTTTACCTTTGATAGAAGCTAAAAAAATTAATATCATCTGTGGATAATTCAGATAAAAACTTTTTATCAAGTGATTTATAGAGATTCTCAAAATCAACTTGTTTTGCTCTTTCTAGTAATGCATCCCCATCTGAACTGTTTAATGCCTCTAAATCTTTGCTATTAGCAAGTAGTTTCGCTCTTTGATCATCTGTTAGACCGTTTGTGTCATTACTAATAATTGCTTTTACATTAGCTTCATTTGAGAAATCCGTTATACCTAAACTTCTAAGCGCTTGTAAATCTGAAGCATCTAAACGCGCCACTTGACCTACATTTGATAGTCCTTTAAATTTCGTTTGTTGATCTACAGTCAATCCATTAGTACCAAAAAGAGCTTCATAGGCATCTTTGAAAGTATCATTATAGTAATTATTATATGTTGAGTCAGCAACATTTCTTCTATCCTTTAATCCACCTGCTCCATTCAATGCTGATTCTGCATTATCTCTTTCTTCCTTTGCTACAATTTGGCGCTCTAGTGCACCTGAATAAGCGTTAAACGTTTCTTTTAATGTAATTTCATAACCAGATATAGTTACTTTATTAGATGAACGTTCCATAGAAATACCATTCACTTGTAAAATAGCATTCTTTCCATCTCTTTTAGTAACCTCTGCATCATTCGCAAAGCCTAGGGCATCAAAAACGCCCTTGCCATTTCCAAAAACGATTTCACCTGTTCCACTTTTTACACTGCCTGTATTGTTGGCAGTTAAAGAAAGTTTCCCATTTTCAAACAAGGCTGTCACGCCTGCTTTACTTTCGTTAATCTTTTTTTACTAAATCATTCACCGTATCTTTATTTGGATCAAAGCTAATCGTAGTAGGTTTTGCTGCTAAATCTCCATTTTTATCTATAGAACTTAAATCTAAAGACGTACCTGAGATACCAAGTTCGGATAATTTTGTATTACCAGTATATTGTGTTTGCTTCCCTATTAACTGAGTTGCAGTTGCTAACTGTGTGACACTTTCAATATTTAGGGAACCAGTGGCACTATTAGTTGCGTTCACAGATACCAGCTTCTCATTTGAAGAAGTAGCTGTTTTTTTCATCATTTGGCTTTGTAAAAACATATTTGTTTTTAAAAAAATCCTCAAGTTTTCTCAAGGTTGTGTTTACATTGCGATATGCATCACGTTGCCATTCGAATGTTTGCTTTCTTTGAAAAGCTTTATTCAAGGGCATTCTTTCTGCCTTCATTAGCTTTTCTACAATACTATCGATATCCATGCCTGAGCTAAGCCGCCAATTCTTGAAACCATATTAAAATCCTCCTAATTATGTTTATATTTTCTCGTCTACTATCATTCCCACCATTTTTTGCATTTCATAGAATGCATCCAATAATCTTTTTGGTGGAATTTCCTTAACAACCTCATCTGTATCACGATTGACTATTGTTACATAATAGCGTTCCAAGCCATCATGATAAACAAACTTCGAGGAGCTGTGATTTATTTCCAAAAATTCATTTACAACATCAACAGCCTTTTGTAGTTTCTCCTTTGTAACTTCTTGATCTTCTCCAACAGCAGTAGCTTTTTCTACTATCGGTTGAGAGTTCGTGATTGTTGAAACATTAGGCGTCATATTCTCCTGCTCATTCATTGCCTTCGTATTTGTTGGTGCAGTAATCGTTTCCATTGCCTGCCCCTGCGATGCAATACGCATGTAGCTCAACCTCCTAAACTTTTCATTTGCTTAACATTATTATCGGAAGGAATTTCTATTGTTTCAGGTTTTTTGGTAAACAAATACTTGATATCTTATTATCTTTAAGATTAGTCCTGCTTTAGACCAAGTAATAATAATGATAATAAAAGATAAAAACCTCGAGTTCAGATACTAAGATCTAAATCGAGGGATTTTTTTTCAAATATTTATTATTTTTCATATAAGCTTTTACAGCATAATTTTGTTATTGAAAATTTATTGAACTTTATGTAACCTACTTCAACTTAAAAAGTAGAATTGACAATTATTGAATAGACTTTAAACGATTACAGTCAAATCTGTTAAACCAAAAATTATTATTATTTAATATTGTATAATCCTCAATGGTTGTAAAGGCACCTTTAAATCCATTTGCTCTTAAAATCGGTTCTAAGTCAGCACGCATTTGTATAGCATTTTCACCACCACCAAATGCTGGAGTAAACCATTTTGGGGTAATTCCTAATTCTTGTTGCATAAATACTTTACATGGAGCAATCTCTGTATTATAAAATTCCTGTGCATCTCCTTTATAAGGCAAATGCTTAACACAATGTACTCCAAGTGTCATGCCGTTTTCTTTCATTTCAACTAATTCTTCTATAGAAATATAAAATGCTGTAATAAAAGATTGAATTGAACCATATAATTTTTCCACTTTTTCTTCTAGATAACGCCGACAAGACTGTTCATCTAGTAAAAAAATTTAAAACATATTTATTATAGCGACGATATACATTAGGTTCATAACTATAATATGCACTTTTTTTCTGTTAAATCAGGAATTTCAAACTTTGCATTTAGCTCATTCCATACTTCTTCATCATTGATATGTGATAGAACCGTATGAACTAAATGAAATATTGGTACAACACCACTTTCTAAGGGTGCTGACATAACCGTAAAATAACCAGGTACATCTAATTCTTTTAAAATCTTATAAGCTATTGTATATTGATCTTTTGTTGCATCGTCAAAAGAAATAATACACTTCGGTTTTTTCGTTATTCTATTCATATCATCAGGTGAGATAATTTCATAATTTTCCTTAGCCCACTCAATTTGTTTTCGAAAATCTTCTGGACTGATTGGTACACTACCTGTCCAGCTCTCTTTCTCACGCACATAATGATACATAATTACAATATCTTGCATAAACTTATATCCCTCTCACTAATTTGGGCGATCTTGATCTGAGTCTGCTTTCGTAATATATAGACTATCTAAAACTACAGAATTCCACTTATTTTTTTATCTTGTCACTAAAAAAATATAGCAGCTAACATATCCGTATTTTCTAAATCCACTGGCTGGAAACGAGATGGGATAGTATATAGATCTTTTTCAGATTTATATACTTTCTTAAATCCGATTGCTTCTAATCCCCATGTGGTAGAATTTGAAAAACAATAAAAATCATAAAACAATAAATCTTGATTATCAGTCAATGCATTAGCCAAACATATCGCGCTATCTTGGTCACTTGTTATACATTCAACAATACGTCCTATTTTATCTCCTGATTTAAGTTTCTCAATTCTATATACCATTAACCCTTTAATATTACTCTCGCATTTACAAATTACAAATTTATAATCAAATGACGGGTGATTTTCATAACGCCATTTAAAAAAATTCTGCATTCCGATTAATTCCCACACTTTTCTTGGAGTAATTAGAACTATAAAAAGCATCCCAATCAGTTTCATTTAGCTTATCATTATGTTCGACAGTATATGTACCTTCGTACTTTAGAGGTTTAATAACATCATAGTAACGAAGAGGTTGAGATTCGCCACCTAATAATGCACTTACAGTACGGTTTTTATTTATTAATCCTATCCATCGTGGCACATCTGGCTGTACATCCCATCTCATGAGTTTATAAACTTTTGAACCTTCATTACTAACTCCTAACGAAAGTATCATATCTGGTTTAAAAGAATGTACCTTATCGATTAGTGCTAGACCAGCACCTGTCGCACGTGCTTCCGGTGAGACAATCCAGTTAGTCAAGCAACAGCCTAAACTCTTTCTTCCATTAAAATTAAATGGAAAAGGCATTACCCCAAGCAAACCTATTATTTTATTGTCATCCCAGGCACCCAAAAAGCTAAAGTGCTCTCTATCCGTTATTAATTTATGACCAGGTGTTTCGTAAAACATATGATTTAAGAGGTTTTCATCTCTAGATAAAATATGGTTATTAGCCCAAATGCTATGTATTGATTGCATTAAAAGACTTTTTTTCTTGTTTTTTAAAAAAAACGGATTTCCAAATGATTCACTCCGTTCTATTGTTCAATAAGCTCTATTAGCATCTGTGATCTTAAATATAAAAAAGCAATTTTCCTATGTTCAAATGCTACAGCTTCAATAGGCTGTACAATGAGCATTGCACCTTGTTGAACTAAATAATCAATCGCATTTTGTAGATTTGGTGTTGTAAAACATTGATGATACATGCGAATTCCTTTTTTTTAGATAGTTGTTAATAGGGGAATTTTCAGAAAGTGCTTCAAGTAATTCTACTCGAAATGCTCCATTTATCATAAAAACACCACGAATTTGCTGATTAGTATCTTCAAATATTTCCCCTTCTATTTCATAGTTCAGCATTTCATGTGTTAGCATTTCTTTTTTTTAAATTTTTGCATGCTAACCCTACATGATGAAAAGTAAACATATTGTTATTAAGCATGTACTTTTTCCTCAACAATTGTGTATAAATCTGTAACATTTTTTTTACTTTTGTTACCTCAGCTGACGAAAAACGAATATCAAACTCTTCTTCTATAGCCATTATAATTTCTAAATGCTTAATAGAATCCCACCCTGCGTTTTTTTCACGATCCATCTGTACTTTATTGGCAGAATTAAGTTCTAAAATGTCTACAATAATTTCATTAATTGTTTCTTTCATAATTCCAACTAACCTCCGCAGGATAATCCGTCAATTTTTCTTTTAGTCCTTTTATTATATCGATAATATTAGATGAAATGTAGATACTATTATACCAATCAAGCGCTGGTTTATTTCGTGGTCCTTCTACTGTTTCAAATTCAATTTCTGTAATTCCCTGTTGCTGAAGGTGTTCTAATATTAACAACAAAGAAGCATCTTCTACTTTTCTTCCCAGTGCTCGACAACTAAATAGGACTTCCTCAAAAATCGCCTTATTATTTTTCAATTTAGTAATATAACTACCGATTACCCCACTGTCATTTAGAATATCGGACAACGTTACTGTAAAAATAAGATAATTCTTAGTATTTTCCTTTTGATAAGTATCAACTTCTGTAAAACGTTGCAAGGCTAAATTAAATTGATTTGTTTTTTTGCCCCATTTCATAGACGCGCTGTGTATGTTCTTTTTTTATTCTCAAACACCAAAACCTTCATTCGAAGAGAATCTAGGTAATCATTCCCATCAATTACTTTTTTTCGAAAGTTCTATTCGCTTTTGATTAGCCAAAATATCCTTTTGACGTAGAGCTGCATAATTATCTTTTTTTACGAGAATAAAGATAAGGATAATTTAATAATCGATGTACGGTCTCTTTACCAGTAACATCTGCCATTAGGGTGTGGATAGACGGCACTTGTTCTTTAACATGCGCAATTTCTGCAGGATTATCATCTATGAACAACATAGCAGATGAATCAAAATTAAATTTATTTACCATCATCTGTATATTTTCAGCCTTACTATGCCAATTTGCTTCTATAAATGTAAAATCATCTTTTTGTAACAGAAAGTCTTTTCGTGTTTCAAACATCTGAATAACATCCTGTTCATTATTTTTAGAGCTTATTGCTAGTAATATGCCATTTTCTTTCATTTTTTTTAATACTTGCTGAAGCTGTTTATGCTCTTCAGTGAGTATGATGTTTTCAATCCCATCTTCCCCTAAAACACCACTATAAAGTGTATTATCGAGATCTAAAACGATTGCTTTTAATTTTGGTTCAAGCATGGCAGGAATAAGATTCAGTGCAATATGTCGTGATAATTGTAAAGTTAATTGATTTGAAAGTGGATAATTGCTAACTTCTTCATTTCGTCTATCATACGAGTTCATTCCTATTTTGCTAGCAAATAAGTTTACATCTATAATTTCAAGACTATTAAACTCACTTTTTAATGTTTCAAGCAAATAATTAAATTCATAAATCCAGCCACGTTTTGAAGCATGTGCAGCATACTGCTGCTCATCAATTTCCCAAAATGTTGGCCAGTTATTAATAAGGATTGGTTTATTCATATCAATTAGTCTTGTTTTTAGCCATTCTAAAAGGGACTTTGGATCCATCTTATCCATGTATAATCGCCAATCTATCCAGAATATAAAAAAATCAGTTTGTTCCTGAACTGGAATTTTCATAAGAGAGGTATCATAATCGGTATATATGAAAATCCCATCCTTCTCCCATAAAGAAAAGAAAGGGGCCATAAATTTTTCTATATATTCAAAGGGCAAGGTACGAACTATACTAATTTTTAATATATCATTCAGAGGAAAACTAAAATCGCCTTTTAAATCTTTAATCTTAATATCTTGATTTAAAAATTTTCCGTCTAAAAACATTTAATCACCTCTCTCAATTTGCTTGCATATTTAGTATTTATAAAAGAATTTATAATGTAATTCTAAAAAGTCTTCGAACTCCTAAGCTATAAAAAAATTCAATTATGATATATAATATAACTATTTTTTTACACTTCATTTTAATTTTGTTGCATTTTTAGTGAGCATTTGCAAAATATAAATCAATACAGTTTATCTTGCGCATATTTAGTAACCAATCTACACATTCTCTTACAGCCCCTTTTCCCCCTTTATAACTTGAGATATAGTGAGCTATCTCTTTATATTCCTTACATGCATCAGCCACAGCAAATACTAAACTACAGGTAGAGGCAGCCTGGATATCATTAATATCATCTCCTATATAAGCAATATTGGAATAATTCAAGCCAATTTTATGTAATAGATTATCTAAACATTCTCTTTTATCTTTAATCCCTTGATAAACATGTTTAATATTTAATTCCTCACATCTCTTTGAAACTATATTAGAAGATCTTCCAGTTATGATAATAGGAGTAATATTCATCTTATGGAGTAAAGTAATAGCTAAACCATCTTTAACATTAAAGCTTTTATATTCTTCACCATTTGAACCAATAGTAATAGACCCATCTGTAAGTGTACCGTCTACATCAAGGACAATTGCTTTAATTGATAGCAGTTGATCTGAAATTTTAACAACTTCATTCATTATATTCACCCCTATATTCCTGCATTTAGTAGTGCTTGAAGGCTAATCATTCCTATTACTTCATTTTCTAAAGTGACAATTGGCATTACACTCACTCTATTGTCTTTTAAAAGTTTAAGAGCATCATATGCTAATGTGTTTGTAAGTAAAGTGCTACAATTTTCTTTCATAATTTCATTCACGAAAATATCCAAAGAAAATGATTTCTTTATTAGATACCTTCTAATATCTCCGTCTGTTAATATCCCTAATAATTTTCCACTTTCATCCACTACATTAATAGCCCCCATATAAGAAGCTGTTATTATAAATAAAGCATCTTTTAATTTGGTATTTGGAGTAACATTAATCAAGTTTAAATTTGATTCCATCACATCATTAACTTTTAATAAGAGACGTTTCCCCAAAATACCTGCAGGGTGATTTGCAGCAAACTCTTCTTTCCTTACTCCTTTTAATTGAGCTACAGTTATTGCAAGAGCATCTCCTAAAACCATTGTTGCAGTTGTACTTGAAGTTGGAGCTAAGTTTAAAGGGTCCGCTTCTTTATCTACATTTATATTTAAATTAAATTTACAATATTGAGCTATAGTTGATTTAGGATTACCTGAAATACTAACCATATTTCGATTTTTATTATTTAAATATGGCAATAAATTTTTAAGTTCATCGCTTTCACCACCATAAGATACAATAAAAATCAAATCATCTTCACACACTATTCCTAAATCACCATGATACGCTTCTGTCGGGTGTAGAAAAATTGCCGGAGAACCTAAACTACGAAAAGTTGCTACAATTTTACGTGCGACTAGCCCAGATTTCCCTATACCCGTAAAAATAATCCTACCAGTACACATTTGAATTAAATCAATTACTTGAGAAAATGAACTATCAGACATAATTGTTCTTTTACTTTTTCCAAGGCCTCAATTTCATTCACAAATACCTTTTCAACAATTTCTGATATTTTAATAGAAGAATAAACTTGACTCATTTCAAATTACTTCCTTTAACAATTTCGTCAATTTTTTTTAATATAATTAGTAATTCTTTTACATCAGTTAAAGAAAGCATATTCGGACCGTCACACAAAGCATTTTCTGGATCCGGATGTACTTCCATAAATATACCATCTACTCCAGATGCAATTGCAGCTCGAGCTAAGTTCGCTACATATTCTCTGTTTCCTGATGACGAAGTTCCATTTCCACCTGGAATTTGGACACTATGTGTAGCATCAAATATCACCGGAATACCTTGTGATCGCATAATCTGTAACGAACGCATATCTACTACTAAATTATTATACCCAAAAGAAGTGCCTCTTTCTGTTAACACTATTTTATGATTTCCAGTAGTTTTAATTTTATCAACTATGTTGTTACAATCCCATGGACCAAGAATTGTCCCTTTTTTTACATTTATAATTTTATTCGTTTTACCTGCTGCAACTAACAAATCTGTTTGTCTACATAAAAAAGCTGGAATTTGTATTATATCAGCGACTTTAGCTACTTCTTCTATTTGTTGTACATCATGTATATCAGTTACAATCGGTATATTAAAATTTTCCTTAACTTTCTTTAAAATTTCTAGCCCTTTTTGAATACCTGGTCCTCTAAATGAATTTATCGATGAACGGTTTGCCTTATCAAAAGATGCTTTAAATACATAATT
This sequence comes from Lysinibacillus pakistanensis, assembly GCA_001312325.1. The sequence goes on from BBDJ01000001.1 coordinate 145,590, forward strand.
TATTTTTAGTTCTTCGGATAGTTCTTTCATGAATTTTGCAATATATAAAACTTGTTCTTCACTTTCAATAACACATGGACCTGCTAATAACACAAATGGCTCCTTGTTATTCGTTTCTTCCTCAAAATTAAATAACATTCTAAAAACCTCCATCTATAAACCTTTACACAATTGAAATTTCATCAATTTATCGATTATCTAAAAAAATATAAGACTAAGTTTTTAAATTTTAATGATTAAAATTTAAAAATTGTTTTTTTTATAATATATGCTGGGGTATGGCTAAATGGAAATTTTCTAATTTCAACATCTTTCCCCTTAAAATATTCATCTACGGCTTTCGTTTCTCCTGGGAAAAATCCATAATCGTCCAATATCAAAACCCCTCCTTTGGATAATAAAGGATATAAATTTTCTAATAAAACCACAGTTGGCTCATATATATCTACATCTATATGTAATAATGATATTTTTAAATTAGGATTTTCTTCAATATAATTAGGAACTGTTGTTAAAATGTTTCCAGCTATAAGTTCTATATTATCATTACATTTCTTATAATTTAATATCTCTAATAACTGGTCCTCACTAATACTTTTACTGCCAGCAGTATTAATGAAATTTTCTCTATAATTTTTATCTAACTCATAATCGGTTTCTGGAAATTCTCCAAACATATCAAATCCAATTATTTTCTTAGAAAAATTTGTTTCTAATAAGGTGCGAAAAGCGGCAAATCTTGCAAATGAAGCTCCTTTAAAAACACCTGCTTCAACAATTTGTCCTGGAATATCTAATACCATTTTATATAGTTCATAATGTGCAATTAACTTCCCTATTCTTGCATTATCACAAGATAAATAAAAATTATTTTCATGTTCATATTTTTTTAGACAAATCTGGCATTATCATCCTTTACTTCCTCCTAAAAAAAACCATACTTTTCAACTAAACTATGTGGTTCTAATCCTTTAACTATATCTCCAATTAAAGATTTTTCATTAAATGCAATTTCTAATGCACGTTTAATCACTTCATCTTCTCTATCACTAGGAATAACAGCTATTCCATCAATATCTCCAAAGATTAAGTAACCTGGAATAATGGAGATATCATCTATGGTCACAGGGCAATTCAAATCATGGATGGCACCATGATTTTTATATCCTTTGAATACCTTCCCTTTGCAAAAACAGGATAATCTAAAGCTCTTGTTTGGGCATTATCTCTAGTTACTCCGTCTACAATTGTGCCTGATGCTTTTTCTCTTAAAGCTAACATTGTATTTAGTTCTCCCCAATATGCTAAATGTCCAAGTTCATTTTTTATTACAATCACATCATCTTCCTTAACAGTAGAATAGATCTTTAACCCATTATATATACTGTTTATAGGTTCATTATCTTCTCTTTTCACAACATGAATAGTTTTTGCTCTACCACATAACTTTGCATGTTCAAAATTTGATTTAAATTTGTCTGAAAGCATCCCAGTAATACCCAATTCATCGAATACATCTGAAATAATTGCAGTAGATAAAATTCGCTTTAAAAGATTAAAATTGTGTTTCATCCTCTTAAACCCCTTTCAATAATTTGAGCAAACTCATAATCCTCTGGATAATTAATATCAATTCCTTCTAATTGTGATACTTCTAATAAATATGGTTTATTCCCTATTCTTTTTTTTAGTACTTATTAATGTTTCATGTCGTATTATATATAATCCCATTGTTTCAATAATTGTATCTGAAAGTGTATTACTATTTGGAATATTATTAATATCGTATAGTGGACCACTCTCATCCCATAAATATAGCTTTTCACGTTTAACAGCAACTACAGAGTCGTATTCCTGATTTTCTTTAAGAATTCTAATTCCTTTATCAATTGTTTCAATACTTATAAACGGACTAGTACATAACAGTTGAACATATATGTCTGCTTTTGAAAAATTAGCTTCATTTAATAATAACTGATTTCCATCTGTTTCATTCGTAGCGTATTGTATATCTCTCTTCATTGCGGAACATTTAGACACTTTTGAAACCGCATGGTTGATAAAATTTTCTGATTCTGTATCTATATAAAAGTTTGTAATTTCAGTGCTTCTAGATAAAGTTTTTAAAGCGTTAACATATAAAGCTTCTCCAAAAATTTTTAATTGATTTTTATTTTGAACTCTATTACTTACACTTTTTGCTGGTACAAAAGCATGCACTTTCATAAAGCTCCTCCTTTGCTTAGTTTTTTCATTTTGCTTCATTCTACTCCCAATTATAGAGAGGTAATTTTGGATATAAGGCTGATTTAGTTGTTGCAGTATATAGTTTCAATTCTTTTGATTCATTAAATTTCTCATATAATAAAAAAAATCATTTGATCTGCTCCTAAATTCTCTGATTGATCACAAAAAGTCTCATGAGTCAATTGTTTTTTTATCAGATCTTGGAATAAAATATTCATTAACATCATCGTAATCATCATAAAAATAACCATTATTTTTTTAATTCAACACCACAAAAAAATAATCTCTTTATACCCTAACCTAATAGCAATAGAGAATATAGTGACAGCTGTACTAACAAATGAATAAAAACAATTATCGTCCTCTATTAAATTCAGTTCTTTCAATAAATCAAACCTTTGTTCGAAATCTTTTTTTTGAATAAAAATCTAAGTAATGATTCTGTAAAATTGGAATTATTTTATTCTCTGATTTTAAAATACTGATACTATTATCTTCCATATTTCCTAATTCTTTAATAAAGTCATATTCAATATTTAGTAATCTATTTAGTTTAATTAAATTATCTAGATTTTCTGTTTTATAGAAAAATTCAAAGGTATAATAAGTAGGTAAAAAAACTATGTAAACTCCAATAGTTCATTCCCCAAGAGTCATATTTTTTTTATATGTCCCCATTGTTCATCGGTAATGTCATTTATAGTTCCCCCTGTACCAAGAATAAATAATCGATCACTTGTTTTTTTCGTTTTTAGTCTATTAATGTCAATAAAATTATATTTAATTTTATTTTCATCAAGTTTATTTTTATTAAGTAAAAATTTTTCATATCTCGCTAATAATCCAGGTAAACTTCTCGCATCATAAAAGTGTAGATTTTGCTGGTAATTCATTTTTTCTAGCTGTACAATAATTTCTTCAGCATATGAACTAGCAATTAGAATTTTTTTGGTTTCTATTTAGTACCAAATTACTTGGGTGCTTTACAGTATAACCATTAACATTCTTATTAATATTATTATCTAAAAAATAAGCAATTTTAATATGAGGAAAATATCTATTAAAGTATTCTAAAAGTTTTCGTCCCACACTTCCTGTTCCAAAAATTATATACTCCTGCGTCACTACAAATCACCCCATCTAGCCATTATTTAAAATATTAGCGGAAATAAAACTTTTAAATGTGGATTTATTCCCTTAGATACACATGTACTCAATTACTCTTTTTAGTCTATATAACTAAAAATAGTTAAATTCATTCTAAATCATAAATATTTAAATACTTTATACCTTCAAACGTTAACCACCTTACGTTAAGCTTATTAGTATAATCCCTATCTTTCTCTAAGTTTGCATGTTGTAAAGTTTCCATTATTTCATCATCAAATGAAGAAGCAACCAAAATTATCGGATTATAACCCATAATTTTATTATTGTCGACTTCCCAATTTAATACACTATAACCTTCTATTTCACTATTACGTTTCTCTATATTAGAATCAATAAATCCAATAAAGTTAGTTTTTATCGGTAATTTTTCAAAAGTAGTTTTCCCTCGTTTTCCAATACCCCAAATAAATATAGGTGTTGATTCATTTAAAAGTATATAATTGTTACTCTTCTGTTTGTTTTTTATAATTTGATAGTCCTTAACTTTAAATTCTCCACTTTTAAAATTATTTATAGTTTCTAAAGTTAAATCTAAAAATAACCTTCCATTTCTTACATCTGGCTCTAAGTGTGCTCCTTCTGCCACTCATTCCAAGCATTTATAAATATAATTTGTTTATCTATAGTATAATTTTTTACTTTCTCCATCGATTTGTATAGCCAATAACTATAATCATTTGGATCATCAATTTGAATTATACTAGCATTTTCACCTCGTCTAGCAGAATTATCCCAATTCGGAAAAACTGTAGGGAAAATCGTAATATCATCAGGAAACTCTTTTTTTATTGACATATCCACAAATGATTTATAGTTATAAACTGCTGTTTTTGTTAATCCAACATTTTCTTGTTCACTTCCATTAAAACTATTTGGTTCAAAATTATAGATAGCATCGAAGCCCAAATCAATTAATTCATCGTATGAAAGTTCATTAAAAACAGTGTTAGCTGCAACTGTATAAATTCCATTCAATCCTTCTTCAATACAGTAATTATTCCATTTTCTTATAATAGATTTCATATTTTTAATATCCATTGCACGATAAACTAAAAATATAGGTTTTCCCTCTATTTTCATATATCTAGAATCTTTAAAATAAGGCATTAGCCATTCCATATGCTTCTCAGCAGAATATGTATTATAATTTTGTGCAATAAGTATTTCTTTTTCTTTCCCATCCCATCTTCTTGTCCAATTCTCATTTGCCCAACATAAACAGAATGGCATATCTACATTTGGATTTTTTAACATCATCTCTATGGGTTTTTCTAAAAGAAGCCTCTCATTAAACCAATAATGATAGTAACAAAAAGCATCTATTCCATAAGTTTTAGCTAATTTAGATTGCTCTTCCATGATTATAGGTAACCTTAAATCGTAGAAACCAAGTTCAGACGGTAAATGAGGTTGGTAATGTCCATTGAATAATGGTTTTGATTTCGTTACGTTTGACCATTCCGTAAAACCTTTTCCCCACCATTCGTCATTTTCTTTTATAGGATGAAACTGCGGTAAATAAAATGCTATTAATTTCATAATTTTAAACCTCACATAAAAAGTTTTCTGTTTAAGGACATTATTTTAAAAATTTTTAAACATATATTTGGCTCTCTCTTATAATCTAGCGCTTTCACTGTTAATATGAGACCCTTCACTTTACACCATTTTAATATAATCTATAAAAATCTTTTTTTATTTTCATAACCTAATGCTTCTATTTGCTCACGGATTTCATTGTAATAATAAGATGCAATTACCACATAGGGCTTTACAGATAACTCTTCTAAAATTCTAGGAGAATATACGTGATAATCATCCAATTTCGTCTTCCATTTGTTTCCATCATTATCTATATAACCTTGAATGTTCCATTTTTCTAATATACTTAGAGCAGTTTTTCCTTTTTCACCGGTTCCAAAAACATAAATTGGTCGTTCTTTTTCAATAAGAAACTCCTCAAAATTTCTCTTTATATGCTTCTGACTTATCTCTAATGAAATATCATATGGATCTCCTTTATAAAGTAAATCCTTCCAAATGGAAATGAATGTATTTACATCACTTGGAGGAGATTCCTTTCCTCTAGAAATGCCTTCATGGTGGATAATTGTATCTTTTGCACAAATGGTTTTAAATCCTTTTTTTATTCATCCTTAAACATAAATCTATATCATTTAATACAACTTTTAGATTTTCATTGAACCCCTGTAATCTCTCAAAATCATTTCGGCGAATTAATAGACATGCACCAATAACTGCAGAAACTTGATGTTTTGTTCTCAAATGTGGTAATTCCTCTAATAAAGCATAACGATAAGGTTGCCATGCACCTTTACTATGTAAATTGACACCCGCATGTTGGATTGTATTGTTTGGATACAAAAGGGTTGCTCCCACAACACCAACATTCTCTTGATTTAAAATATCAATTAAATTATTTATTGTGTTGGGTAAAATAAACTCCATATCATTATTTAAAAATAACAAGTATTTCCCCGTAGCATGCTTAACTCCAAAATTATTTAAAAGAGCATAATTAAAGGGGAGGTTATATTCAATAATTCGATAGTTGGGTTTCTTTTTTTAATTCATTAAAATATACAAATGTGTGTTCTTCCACACTGTTATTACTTATAATGATAATCTCATCATTATCCATGTTGTGGTATTTTTCTAGGGTATTAATACACTGTTTTAAATATTCAACTTTATCTTTTGTCAAAATAATAACACTTACATTATTTTTTTTTTCTACACTCTCCACTCCATCACCGTCTTTCCATAATGCTTTAAACTATCCATCTCAAAGGCTTGATGAATGTTTTTAATACTTTCCACCTTAATTACATTATTAATCAAGCTACTTAGATAGGAAACTATATTCACCTCTTGCATAAAATCAATAGCCTTTTGAAAATCCTTCACACCACTACGGCTATTATTGACTAATACAATTCCTTTCTCCATCATTAATCGAACATTTAGAGGTACTGCTGTTTCAGAAACACCTAAAGTTGAAATAGTTCCACCTGGATAGATTAGATCAATCATTCTATTTAACACATCAGTCTGGGCTTCTCCTCCAACACACTCGAAAAAAATGATGAATTATTAAACCATCTGTTTTATCATTTAATAGGTATGTCTCATCAACAAATGAGAACATTTCTAGCTTGTCTACATGTTTCCCAAAAACAATCACTTTTGATTTCGGATATTCTCTCTTAATTAACAGCGACAAAATATAGGAAATATTTCCGTCACCCCAAACACCAAAAGTGTCGTTCACTCCATGAGAATAATATGAAAAACGCTTTAAAGAATGAACACACACCGAAACTAATTCTGTAATGGCTAGAATTTCCGCTGGTATAAACTCTGGTGTTCTAATTATTAACTCTCTTGGTAGGGATACAATTTCTTGCATGAAGCCATCGAAACCACTTGACCTGAATTTCCCATTCAAACAATAATTTTCGCCAATTTTCTCATTTTTTTCACTTAGGGACGGGGGGAAGCCAAAAAAAGCTTCCAGAAATATTTGGAATGAGAACAACCCTTTCTCCATATTTTAACTGATTAAGGGGGTCATATTGAACTTCTCCAATAGCCTCATGAATTAAAGCCATTGGAAGTTTTTTTATTTAATACTTTTTCGGATCGCATACCCTTATAATACCTTTGATCTGCATGACAAATAGAAAGATATGTCGGACGTACAATAACATTTGTTTCTAGCAATTCAACATGCTGTGTTACAATTTCAAATGTTTTTGGTTTAGTCAGTTGAATTACTTGATTAATCATCTTATCCTTCCCTTTCTAATAATGCCTTTGCTACTGTTAAATCAAATGGAGTCGTTATTTTAAAATTTAGTTGCTCACCCTTGACTAAATAAACAGACTTATCCAACAAACCATACAACTTTGCTACATCCGTTGCAGTGTCCATTTGTACTTTCGCCAGTTGGCTAAAAGCTACTATTAATTCCTTAACTTTAAAAGACTGAGGTGTTTGTCCTTGATAATATTTTGCTCTTTCTGGGATTGAAGTAATTTCGTTTCCATCCTCTGAATAAACAATTGTATCGATACTATCAATTACTGTATCAACTGCACCATACTGAATTGCTTTATCTATATTTTCTCGAATAATTTGGTAACTAATAAATGGACGGACTGCATCATGTGTCAAGACGATACAATCTTTTGTTATTTCGAAATTTTGACTAATATAGTTTATCCCACATAAAACCGTATCATTACGAGTTTCCCCACCTTTAATGACTTCAAATATGGAACTATCTTTTTCGAAATTTTTCCTAATCAAATCTTGTGTATAAGCGAGCCAATTAGGATGTGTTACAACAATTATTTTTGTTAACTCATCTTTAAAAAGATAAAACTTCTCGAGTGTATGTAAAATTATTGCCTTATTATTCAAAAGTAAAAATTGTTTTGGCATTTCTACATTACCCATACGTTGCCCTGTTCCGCCAGCTAAAATTAGTGCAAATTTCATAACATGCTCTCCTTTATTTTATGCTAATAAATTCAAATTCATCTGAACGGTTATTTTTATATGGAACAACAATATCCACAAACTTAGATTTATCATATTTTTCATTTACGGATATAAAGCCTTTAATATGATCTCCAGCTAAAAAAAATATCTCGGTACTTTTCTTGTCCAAGTACATAAATATCTTTAAAACGATTTTGATAAAAATACTTACTGAAATATGAATTCATAACATTTACTTCACATGTTTGAACAATTAATACTTTTTCATTAAATGTAGGTAAATAATCTCCTAGTTTTCTATCTTTATTTACTAGTTCATGTTTATTAAAGATATCCGGAATATAACCTTTTCTTCCTTCAGGGACCTTGATATTAAATAACTCTAAAATCGTTGGATAAATATCTATAACGCGTGTACCTTGAATAGTAGATTTTTTTTAATCTCCTTTCCATTGTAGAGAATCATCCCTTTTAAGGAATGGAAAGAAGTCATAAACCCTTTATTTCGAGCTTTTAAAATAATTTTGTTTTTAGGAAAAATGCAATCATCTGATAAACCAAATGCTTCTCGAATAACTTTTTCACTAGTATTAGGAAAATAATCTTTGTAAGGTAATTGTCCATGATCTGAAATAACAAGAATGTTTTCAGGTTGGAAAATATTAATCATTTCCTGAATAAAGTAGTCTATATCCTTAATAGCTTTTTTCACTAATGTTTTATTATTGTCATGCATTGTAAAATGCCCTAAATAATCAAGCAGTCCAAAATAGAACCAAAACATATCTACTTTTTGCTTTTCATTCACACGACGGATATTTTCTAGCGAATAATCTAGCATATCTTTTAGATATTGATAGCCTTCCTCAAAATACTTTTCATCCAAAAATCCCTCTACAAGATTTGGATTTTCAAACAGTTCATCCCATGTATAGCCAAATGCAGTGGGGGATTTTGGATCTTTCCGCTTTGGCATTTCACCTACAAATAATTCGTGTAAATATTCATCTTTTTCAACAAGCATATGCCCTTCCAAAGCAATCTCTGGATCGTTATAATAATCATCAAACGGTAATTCTCCACTGACCATATAACCATTTATAGCCTCTGGTGGAGCGGTTACTAGCCCCTTCCACATCCCTACTTTGTATCCATGATCATTTAAAACTCTCCATATTGTTTCTCTGTGTGAGTAATCGTATAAACGTGGTAAGCGATTTTCTGGTTGAAATTTCCCGGAAACAATTTGATTTTCTTCTGGAGATAATCCTGTATACATTGATACCCAGTTATCATGTGATCCATAACCATAAACATACCCATCATAATTACCAGCAGCACCTGTCCCAACAAGTTTTTTTTAGAGTTGGATATTCATCAATATTTTCAAATAAAATATCTGGCATTAAAGCATCAATACCGATTACTAATAGTTTCATTTATTGTTCGCCTTCTTCATCTAAAAGTAATTCAAACATTTTTAAATCATTATATGTATCTATATCGACATGATAACGTCTATCCATAATATAAGGTCGTAAATTATCATTTAAACTAGTGTTTGAAGTTAATTCATTTACTTTATTGATATAAACTGCTCCATTTACAATATAAAATGGCGTAAAATCCTGTCTACGAATGGTACTTGTTTCATTCAGTAAAGGAAGTAATGTTCCAAACTCATTTATTTCGCGCATTAAAATTGGATGTTCATTTACTAAACTTACACTTACAACACTTTCCTCATTGAATTCTAAATATTTCTCTATTGCTTCATCAATATGAAATGATTTCCTTAAAGGTTGTGTTGGTTGTAATAAAACTACAATATCAAACTTTATATTTTGTTTATTGTAATAGTCAAGAACATCAATCATAACCTCTATCGTTTTACTGTTATCCTGTGCCAAGTGTTTTGGGCGTAATCGATTAATATGTAACCCCAATCCGTTCACCGTTGAAACTATCTCGACATCATCAGTAGAAATATGTATCTCATCAATATATTTAGAAGCTTTTGCTGCTTCAATCGTATATTGTATAAGTGGTTTACCTCCAACTTTTATAATGTTTTTTTAGGGATCCCTTTACTTCCACCACGAGCTGGTATTATTGCTAATACTTTCTTCTCCTGAATCATATATCTAGCCCCTTTATAGATCAGAAAATTTCTTTTGAATATCTACATTCCAAATTGTTGACTGCTTTATAATTTCCATAAATTTTTTAGCACTGTCGCCATTACCAAATTGTGAATTTACATAGACTTTATGTTGTGGAATTTTGTTAATTGCATGTAATAACTTGTCTGTACATTCATCAGCATGAATAATTAATGGATTTTCATCCTTTAAATATCTACCACTTTGTCTATTTCCAACATCTATCGCAGGTGTACCATAAACAATTGACTCTCGGATGCCTGCACTGGAATTTCCTATCATAAAATCAGCATATTTCATCAATGTTAAAAAAATATTCAAATCGAATAGAAGGATAAATGACAAATTTATCATTATTCGTTAATAGTTCATATTGGTTAATAATGGTATCGCTACCTAAATCATTATTTGGGTAAATAACAATATAATTTCGATTTGATTCAATTAATGCTTTTGTAAAGGCTTCAATATTCTTAGACAATTTATCAATCTCAGTCGTTACAGGATGATACATAACAATCCCATAGTGTTCAAAGGGGATATCGTATCTTTTTTTAGCTTCCTTAATTGTAGGTAAACTCTTGGAATGCATAATGTCAATATCTGGAGAACCTATAATAAAAATATGATCTGTTTTTTTCACCTAATTGAATTATCCTTTTTTTTGATTCTTCATTACTTACTAAGTGCAGGTGAGCAAACTTTGTTACTGCGTGACGAATTGATTCATCAATTGTTCCAGAAATTTCTCCACCTTCAATATGTGCTACTCGAATATTATTAAATGCGCCAACAATTGCCCCCGCCAAAGCTTCTAAACGATCTCCGTGTACTACTATTAAATCAGGCTCTATTTCAGATATATAATTACTTAAACCACCAATTGTATTGCTTAATGCTAAATCCATTGGAGTGTTTTTGCTCTGATTAATAAAGTGGTAAACGTTTTTAAAACCATCTTTTTCGATTTCCCGCCAAGTTGAGCCATAACGGGAAAGCATGTGCATACCAGTTACAAACAAATAAAGCTCAAATTCCTTGTCTTGTATAATCCGTTTCATTAATGATTTAATTTTTCCATAATCCGCTCGAGTTCCTGTTAAAAAAAACAATTTTCCTTTTTTTTCATTTATATCTATCCTTACTGAATAATGTCACTAAATTTCAGTTGAGTATCTTTCTTAATTGATTTTTTAACCACCTTACCTAATAATGAGTTAAAGTGCTCTGCATGGATTTCCCCTGTACCAGGCCGTTTTACCCAAATGTTCTCCATTGATAATTTCTCGCCTTCTCTTATATCTTTTATTGCTACAACAGTGGCGAACGCAAAATCAATTGTCACTTGTTCCTCTTTAGCTGCTTCCTTTTTTTCCACCACGCATTTGTGCAATTTCATTTGTACCTTGGATAAGCTCTGATAATGCTTGAGGATTCATTGAACAAACAATATCAGGACCTGGACGTTCCATGGAATCGGTGAAATGTCTTTCTAAAATTGAAGCCCCTAAAGCCGTAGCTGCCAAGCATGCATTGTTATTAATTGTATGGTCAGACAAACCGATTATTGCATTCGGAAATTCTTTTTGAAGTTCTTGCATACCACCTAGACGCACTAAATGAGATGGAGTAGGGTAAACATTTGTACAATGAAGCAATGCATATTGAATATTATAATTTTCTAATATACTTACTGTTTTTCGAACACTTTCAATATCATTCATTCCAGTGGATACAATCATCGGTTTTCCAAATTTCGCAATGTGCTCTATTAATGGATAGTTATTACATTCTCCTGACCCTATTTTATAAGCCTCAACACCCATACGTTGTAGCCGATCTGCAGCAGCCCGTGAGAATGGGGTACTGATAAAAATCATCCCTTTTGTTTCTACATAAACTTTCAACTCTATTTCTTCTTCTTCTGATAATGCACATCGTTCCATTACTTGATAAATCGAAACATCCGTATTTCCGGGTATTACCCCTTTTGCCACTTCACTCATTTCATCTTCTACAACATGTGTTTGATGTTTGATTATTTCAGCTCCTGCTCCATATGCTGCATCAACCATTTGTTTTGCAACTTCAAGTGAACCTTCATGATTTATACCTATTTCAGCAATGACCAATGGAGGATAATTATCTCCAATCAGACGATTACCTATTTTTATAAAAGGCTTCATGTTTCAAACACCCCTAATTTCTTTTGTAGTATTTCTGAATCATTCTCTAAAATTAGTTGATTAAATTTCTTTAAATCAATATAGGGAGCGCCTTTTATTTTTGCTCCCAAATATGCTGTGTTATAAACTTCTATATTCGATTTTTTAATTTTATTTTCAAACCAATTATGGTATATTTTTAAGCTTTTTGAGATATTAATTTTCTCACCATTGTTTGCTTCTACTTCTCCATATTTATAATAATCGCTTATATGCATCCCAGATGTAGTATGAATTGAGTGAGTTTTCCCTTGTCTGAATCCTAAATCCTGCCCACATAAAACAATTCTTTCAAAACCTAAATACTCTAATAGTAGAAAACCTAATATTGCTACCGAGCCTCCTACATCAAACGTAGGTTCTTCCAACTGAGCTGCATATTGCTCTGAACGATCATATCCTTTTTGAAATAGTATATATTTTTTTCCTATATAATTTGCTAATACCTCTTTACAAGCTGTGGCCAAATAGAAAAGAGGACCTTGATAGGATAATTCTTTAAATTGTAATTGAACCCGTTCCTTGGCATCAGATAAAACAGTAGCATGTGGCTGAATATTATACTTCTCTAAAATACGAACTGCCGAACTTACAGATAAAATAAAAACTTTATTTTGATTCTGTTTTAAATATGGCATCATTTCATCTATCGACGGACCAGAGGAAACAAGACATGCTGTTTGTCCTGTAAATAATCCCTTTAAATTCTTGATAAAAAGATTATCCAAAGAAATATTATGAATAAAATTGTCACTCATTCGATCTGCAACTAAACGATAACTCATTTCTTTTAACTTTACTTCATCAAATATTTCTTTTAGTTCATGGGTAGAGTCTAAACTATTAATTATACTTATTGGAACTAAAAACTGTATATTTTCATGCTTATTGATATTTGAAATCTCTGTTACAGTAATTAGTTTTATATCATTAATTAAACTTCTATCGCAATATTTTAAATAAAATTCCTGTTCATTTTTATCTAGTAATAGAACAGATATTTTATTTGATGGTACTAATTTCTTTAGCGCAGCCAAATGATAACCTAATCCTAACCCTAGTAATACAAAATAATCAGATTCTGTATTCGTATTGTTATTAATAAACTTCTCAGCATCTTCATATGGATGATATTTACTGTAAACATAATAATCATTTATTTTAAGGGTTAATTGCTGGTTTTTTGCTTTTTCAACCTCCCATTTCATTACGATTGAACACCAACAATATAAGGGGTTTCCTCAAAAAAATGGAGCAATTTCATATTCAAACATATCAGCTACTAATACATAATCTTGATAGATAGACCATTATTTACTTCTTCTAAAAATTCATGTACCCTTTCAACTTCAAACCTAACTAAAATATTATTTTTGCTTAATAAATCTGAAGCAGTTGTAAGCCATGAAGCGCCTTCACTAAAGTGTAAAATACTTTGTAAAGCTTGAGGAATGTCATTTTTTTCGGATTTGTTCTGCAATCGCTATACATCCTTTAGGTAGACCCTCTAAATATTTATTATAACTTTCAATAACTTCGATAATCTTACTATCCATCTACCTATTCCTCCTTAAGTGATAATTCTATCATTTCTATTAATTCTGTATTGAATTCTAATGATTTTTCAACAGCAACTACTATTTGTTTATAAAAAGCTCGATTCTGATCCACAATTCTTTTAAAAGTTTGCTGATCTGTTTCTTCTGTATTAGAATCAAATAGATTTTGAACACGTAATGCTATAGGTTCTAATATTTTATTCAAATTAACCTTTTTCAAAGCTTTTTGTAATTTTTCATCAATATGATTAAGTTTTTGTAAAGTATTTTGACTAAGGGCTATTTGACCTTCAGAAAGTTCTAATAGTCTTATTCCATCATTACAAAGAATAATAATTTCTTTACAAATTTTTCTTTCTTTTTTCATTTTCTCTAGTAACAGATGATGTTGCTTTTTATTATTTTCACCATTCGTCTCAATGTTGGTATGAGTTATATTATCTTCACAATAATTTTCACAAAATTGTTTAAAAGAAATTTGATTAAATCCCTCTATTTTCAGACCACCTTCTGTACAGTTAAACACAGGTGCATTAATTACTAATTGTTTATTCATAGATTCAAAACTATTTTTCATACTATAAAATACTTTTGAAGTAAGAACTTGCTCTCCCATATAACCATCAACATAAAATAGGCCTCGCTGTTTGATAATATCCTCAGTTAAATTCCATTTTGCTTTATTCCCATCTGCATGAGTTTGACCATCAGTATAAGCTAAGTCTTGCCCAATAAAGGCAATGGGTCCATTGGATATATAATGCGCCACCACAAAAGCATAATTAGCACAAGAACCCCCATACCCTAAAAGGGATATGATTTATTTAATAAGTTTATATAATAATAATAAAGTGATTCATCATATGAAGGTAAAAAAACAAAAGCATTTTTAAACATTCCTCGTACAGTATATAGATTTTGAGGTGTATAAATTAAAGTTGCATTTTGAAAATCTACATCATTGTAATGCCTTAAATTCTCTATTTTTGGATCAATAGAGACAACAAAATCTGGTACTATATCATTTAATACTAATGCTCTTGCAGTTGATCCTGATGCTATTAAAATGATTTTTTTGTCTAAATTTTTTTTAATAAAGGCAATTGCTTATTTAATGAAGGTCCACCTGATGCTATAACAATTGGACAGGTAAATCGATTTTCTAAATGTTCTAAACTTGGGTCAGTCGCCATATAAAATCGATTTTTGGAGTAATTCTCCTCCCAAGGTAAGGAAAGTTTAATTATCGTTGCGAAATCAACAATTTGATTATTTTGATAATCTTTTATCTTTTTCATTAATTTAATATATTCATTCGGGAATAATTTATCATAATTAGGAGTAGAAACTACAACAAATTTAGATATCTCATTTTTAAAATTCTTCCAAATATAATCCTCAAGATTCGTAGTATCATTAAAAACTTTACTATCTCCAAAATCAACATTATCATTTAATTTTTCTTTTATCGGATCAAATACTAAAATATAGTTTTGCTTATCAGAGCTTAGTTTTTCTCTATAAGCTTTTTCTATATAGCCAAGACCATAACCAAATAAAATAGTTACATATTTTTCTTTAAAGTTATTATCTACAAATCGTTTAGCTTCTTGTACTGGGTCATACTTACTATGTATATAATAATTGTTAATTTTAAGCGTTGGTAGCCCTGATTTTGTTTGTTCCATTTGTATATTAGGCATTATAGTCACCTCAAATTTATATATCGACATTTTTTTTCAAAATGAAGTTTTGAAAAAAAATAAAAGTCTAGAGCTCCTATAGAACTCTAGACTTCATATTTTACCTAACGTCTCAATATTAACCTAATAATTGAAGTACGCCTTGTGGTTGTTGGTTAGCTTGCGCTAGCATAGATTGTGCAGCTTGCATTAAGATGTTGTTCTTCGTGAAGCCCATCATCTCTTTAGCCATATCAGTATCACGGATACGTGATTCTGCTGCTGATAAGTTTTCAGAAGTTGCACCTAAGTTGTTGATAGTGTGCTCTAAACGGTTTTGAACCGCACCTAGTGAAGCACGTGTTTCTGATACTTTTTTTCAATGCAGCATCAATTGTAGTGATAGAACGGTTAGCTGCTGATTGAGTTGTAATGTTAATTTTTGCAGCATTTGATCCTAAATTTGCAGAAGCAACTGTTGCAGCCTCAGTTGCTGTACCAACAGATACACCAAGTGAAGAAGCGGCCATATTCATGATTGAAAGCTTAATGTTTTGTCCTTCGTTAGCACCAATATGGAAAACTTTACCACCCGGATTAGTAGCAGCTTGTGATGCAGAAGTAATTGCGGCACCGAATTTACCATTTAATAATTTTTGTGTATTGAATTCTGTATCAGTAGAAATACGTGTAATTTCTTTTGATAAAGATTCAATTTCTAATTGTAATGCAGCACGGTCTCCAGATACGTTTGTATCGTTTGAAGATTGTACAGCTAATTCACGCATACGTTGTAGGATTGCGTGTGTTTCGTTAAGTGCACCCTCAGCAGTTTGAATTAAAGAAACTGAGTCTTGAGCGTTTTTAGTCGCCATGTCAAGACCACGGATTTGTCCACGCATTTTTTCAGAGATTGCTAAACCAGCAGCATCGTCACCAGCGCGGTTGATTTTGTAACCTGAAGATAATTTCTCAAGGTTTTTAGAAGCTTGAGCATTGTTGAAAGTAAGGTTACGATGTGTGTTTAAAGCTGAAATGTTGTGTTGAATTCTCATTTGGAATTCCTCCTTGAATAATTGTTTTTGTTATTCCACATCCGTGTGGAATTCGGATTAGGCAGTTATGTACTCCCTGCACCTTACAATCTATATATCGTATTGAATTGGAAATGTTTAATAGTTTTTTTAGAAAGATTTTTTTATTTTTTTTATGTAAAATTTTTAAACTACTCAAATTGCATATATTATTTTTTTTCTTTAATTGCTCTAGAAAGCTAGAAGACATGGAGAGTGCTTCCTTGTTCTGGGCTTGTATAGCCTCGAAAACCTCTGAACGGTGTACTTTAACCGTTTTTGGAGCGACAATTCCAATTTTAATTTGTTCACCCTCGATAGCTAATATTTTTATTTCAATTTGATCGCCAATCATGATGGACTCATCTTTTTTACGTGAAAGGACTAGCATTATTTCGCACTTCCTTCCAATGCTTGCAACGGAAAGCGTAGAGGATAGGATTTATTATCTTGAAGGACAATTTGCTTTCCACATTTTGCTCCAATATTAATGATGACAGGAGCTAATAAATTAATGGTAGAATCCTGTAATGATTCCTTCATTGTAACAATTGCATATGTAAGGACATCCTCTTGTTTTTCAATTTGCAGCTGCTCACGATCCTCTTCGCTAATATCAAAGCTATAATCTTTTTTTAAAAGCAAATGGGAAGGCCACCACGAAACCAATTTCTGCATTATTAATGGATTGTAGCATTGCTAAAGGGAGATCTGCATCAAGCGGTAGCAATACAAATTTTTTTTTCATCCTCTAATCCAAGTAGACCATGTTCAAACTTTAAAATATCTTGTTCTGAAATTTCAATTTCACCTAAAAACTTTGTGGTAATTTTCATTATTTATACGCTCCTTTAAATGATGACGTCAATGTCAACATCTGGTCTTTGTACCATTGTACCAGTTACTTTTCCTGGTGTGTATTCGTGTATTGGTTTGTTCACCTTAGCGTCAATTATAGGTTCTCTACGTTGAATATTTACATCCGTTGTACCTGGTGTATAGTCGATTTTCACTGATCCTACTGATGGAACAAATTTAATATTAAATTGTACTCGATGTGGACCATGATTTTGCTTGGCTATATTTTGTATCGTAGAGCGACCTTGCCCTTTTCCTGCTGACAGCATCATTTGTCGGCCTTCCCGTGCACGTCTTGCTGCACCACTTAAGGCTGCCTGACTTCCCTCCTCAGCAGCATTTTTGGTTGCTTCAATTGGACCTATCATTCCTAAATCACGTCTTGCCTGAGAAGAGTCAATCCTTAAAACTCCTCTTGTTGTATTGATTTCTAAAATAGCGGCAGGCTGTTCAATATGTTGAGTTGCTTTAGGTTGCTTAATATATTGTTGAGGTTTTGCTATATGAAGATTTAATTTTGCATCTGTTGTATGAATTTGAATTTGAGGGAGTCTCATCTACATCTCTCCTTTCAAGAAAAGCGTCTGAACAAAATTGTCCAAACGCCCTTGTTGTTCATAATAAAGTTGCCCCTGTCGCTTCGCTTTCGGGCAGAACCCTAGTAATTCTATCTTATAAAATCTACTAGGGTTTGCTGAATAATTTTTGCACCTACGGATAAGGCAGCCTGGTGAATAGATTCATTAGTCACCATTTCTGTTATGGCTTTAGAGTAATCAACAGACTCAGTATCTCTAAGTTGCTTTGTCACACTGACCTCACGGATACCTAGGCGGTTCTCCATCATCTCAATACGATTTTGTCGGGCGCCTACATCAGCCTGCGCTTCCAAAACTTTATTATGCAAAGCTGTAATATCATCATTAGTACTTGATGATGATATACCACCAAGCATATCTCCAATCTCTTGACCCGTTTTACTTGGATCCCCTAATAAACCAGAAATTTTCCCCATCATATCATCTATGCTTTTAAATAAATCTTTACCAGGAGTATTCACTTGAATTTGAATGCCATCATAAATTTCTATATTAACAGCTTCATTTGGTGCATTAAGGCTGGGTTAATTTCTTTTCCATTCCCACCAGCCACAGGCGTAAACAACTGATTTGTATTTGTTCCACTAAATAGATAGCTACCACCAATATTAGTGTTTCCAACGTCTTGAATCTGCTGGCGAATTTGATCAATCTCCATTTTGATTTTTTTTCACGTTCTTCTGGTGTGTTCGTATCATTCGCTGCTTGAATAACTAACTCACGAACACGCTTCATTTGCTCGCCAACCTGATTAAGAGATTCATCAGATGAATCTAACCAATTACTTGCTGTTATCATGTTACGTGTGTACTGCTCAACCTTTGCTAAATCTCGACGATACCCCATTCCATTTACAGCTACCACTGGGTCATCTGATGGACGGGTAATTTTAGAGCCTGAATTAATTTGATCCTGAAGCTTTGACATTTTGCCATAGCTTCTATTTAAATTAAGTAACATGTTACTGGACAGCATTGATTGCGTTACGCGCATTTTAATAAAAACTCCCTTCTTGATAGTTTGAGGGTTATTCCCCATAAATTATTTATTTTTATAGACCCACTCGTCCCATACCGTTAATAATTTTATCTAATGTTTCATCAACAACAGTAATCATACGTGCATTGGCATTATACGCTTGCTGGAAGGTAATCATATTTGTCATTTCTTCATCTAAAGACACTGAGCTCACCGAATCACGATTATTTGACACAGTTAGACGTTGAGACTCAAAAGTTGCAGCTAGACGTAGAGCTTCTTCACCATCTACACCTATTTTCCCAACAATCCCTTGGTAAAATGATTGCATCGTTGCATTTCCAATAGAGGCATATAATTTATGTTGCATATTAGCAAGCTCATAGGCATGCTTACCATCACCTTCTTGAGTAACCCCTGAAGATGCAGCTAAAAGATTTGGATCATTTTTAATGGCTTCATTAAATTTAATCCCACCTGCACCTGTACCTGCACCTAAAAAGAAAAGTCCCCCATTAGTAGAAGGGGCAGTTACAACCCCATTAGAATCTTTTTGCTCTAATGTAAAGCCATTTGCATGCAGTTTATTAAATTCATCAATAAAGGCATTTGCTAACTGGTCTAGTTTTTCTAATGTTTCAGGGTAGTAGCCCTTTATACCACTAGTGCTTTGGTAACCATAGGAATTGATAAGGGAGAGTAATTTTCCTTTTGAAGCTTCAAAATCCTGTTGTCCAATTGCTGCTTGAGAGCTAGTGACAGTTCCCGCTTCATGATCCTCTAACGATTCAATTCCTGTTAATTGTAATTCTGAAAATACATTGGTAATGTCATCCCCAGTAACTTTACTTCCATTAGTACCCATTGCAGTAAACTGTGCAAAATCTTTCCCATCTACTAAATTTCTGACAACACCATCAGTACCTTTAAACGTTATTTTCAAGCTACCTTCAGCAACCTTAGAAGCGAGACCACCAGAAGGAACACGTTCAATTGAGACAGGTATGTACTCGTTTAATTTATCTACTAATACATCACGGACATCATATAAATCATTTGGTACATAGCCATTTGGCTCTACTTCTTGGATTTGTTTATTAACGGCTGCAATTTGCTTTAGAATAGTGTTAATTTGTGTTGTAGAGACACCTAGTTCTTTTCCAAGATTACCCTGAATCGTTTTTAATTGTGTATCCATGGTGTTGAAGGACTCTGCTAAATGCTGTGCACGACCGATAGCTACTTTACGTGCTGCTGCGTCTGCCGGCTTGTTACCAACATCCTCAAGCCCTTTCCAAAATTGCTCAAATGCCTTGTCTAATCCAAATTCAGATGGTTCGTTAATAATATCCTCCATTTGAGAAATTGCCTTTGTTCTTGATTCCCAATAGCCAAATTTATTTGTTTCTTGACGATATTGACGATCTATAAATTCATCACGAATACGTTGAATTGAACCCGTTTCAACCCCTGTTCCAAGATGTCCTGGATAAAATGGTTGATTTAAACCTGCTGTTGGAAATCCTGGAGTAGCCTGCATATTTACTCGCTGGCGAGAATATCCTAATGAGTTGGCATTAGAAATATTATGTCCAGTTGTATATAAAGCTGTTTGCTGTGTAAATAAACCACGTTTACTTGCCTCTAAGCCCATAAATGTTGAGCGCATTTCTTTTCCTCCCTTTAATAACCTCTATTTTCTTGAACATTTTACGCTTGTGAATCAAAATATGATTTTTTGCCCATGGTGTTTTTGCCTCGTATTTCCTTACCTGAGTAGTTAAATTGTTCTGGACGAGGGGGACGTACAGCATCTAATGTAAGATTCACAATTTGTAATGATTGAAATACTAATTTTTGATTGAGATCATTTTGCTTTTTCAAGTCATTGATGATGTGCAATAAGCGATTGCGAACTGCTGTTAGTGTGTCTTTTTCAGTCTGTTGCTCAGCTGCATCGATGACATCTGCGACAGTTGTTTTGTCAGTGGTAGCAAGTCCTTTTGCTCCAAGGTAGTCCGTTACCTGTTTCTGACGCTGTTGCTCGAGCTTATCGATTGCCGCTACATGGGCTTGCTCGTCCTTGAGCATTTGATCCAGTGCTTCGATATCGCCAACTGTAATGATTTCCGTTTTTTTTATTAGCTAGTTCTAGCAAGCTTTTATGCATTCTTTCTAGCTTTGTTAATGTAGAGCAAATCGCTTCTATTGACATATTGCTAAACACCCTTTCCGTTATTCCCTAGAAACGATAGTATTTCAACATATCTTCTGCAACCTGACGAGCATTGACTTTATATTCGCCTGAAGCAATATCTTCCTTTAATTGCTGAACGCGTTCAGCACGCTCAGTACTGTATGTTGTAATCCCTTGCATATTCTGTGCAGCCTTTGAAATTTCGATTTTATCCGCAAAGGATGCCTTATTATCGCCTGATTTTACATTGCGGACTTGATTTTTATAGGCGTTTACAGCATTGATGCCATAAGATGTAATTTTCATTTTTTTTCCCTCCCATCTAAAAAGCTTATCTTCCTATTATTTCGGATTGTCTTGCATAATGTTAAGTTTTCAAACATAAAAAAAAGTGTGCTAATTTTGTTTAAAATTAACACACTTTCCACCTTTATCGTTTTCGTTCAGAATGATAAGTGACACTTTCACGTTTTTCTACACTATCACGGAATTCCTTAGCTGCCTCAAACGTTCGAAGCTCTGACTTCAGTTCATCCTGACATTTCGAACAAAGCTTACCTTTTGTTGTGAGGTGACCACAATTATCACATGGGTAGCCTAGGTTAGGAAACATTGCAGGCTGTAAACGACCTTTGCGCACCCATTTATATAGTAGCTCTTCCTCGGCTCCAGTTGCCTCTACTATACGTTCCACTGTTGCAGCACGGTTCTCACGTTTACGTAAAAAGCGATAAACGATTTGATAAAGCTCTTCTTCAGATTGAGCACACTTATGACATACTTCTCTAACACCTATATAATTAAAAAAATTCATTACACTTTGGACAATTACGAACCTCTGCCATCTACTCTTCCTCCTCTGTATAAATAACAGTTATCTGCGATTCTTCTATACTCGTTATCTATTATACATGATGCATTAGCATTTTCATCCATTAATTAATGTGAAGCATTGAACACTTTTGGCACCAGCATTTACTAAAATCTCAGTTGCATGTTGTAAAGTAGTTCCAGTAGTTTTTATATCGTCAAAAAGGAGATAATCTTTATTCTCTACGTAAGCCCCTTCTTTTAGACAAAATAGCGGGGCCACCTGCATGCGTTCCTCTCTATTTTTGGCACTTTGCGTTTCAGTTGTCGTTTTTTTCTAATAGTTGACTATACGGGATATTTGCAGCTTTTAATAGCTCTTCCATATGCGAAAAGGTGCGCTCTTTTTGTTTGAGAGGGTGCATAGGAATTGGAATAATAGTAGCTTTTTCATGTTTGAAGCGATCATAAAGCTCTTGTCGAAATACTTTTGCCAGTGCGACATCCTGAAGGAATTTATACTGATGTAAATATTCCTTCATAGCATTATTATATTGATAAAGAGCCGTTGCTGATTGGGAATTTTCAAAGCGTGCTGAGCATTTTTCACATATAGTTGGTTGAAATCGTTTGGTTAATAGAGCTGTCCATGAGATTGGATCCTTTAATAGCTGTGCACATAATAAGCAGTGTGTATCTATTTTATTCATTGAGGAAAGCCTTCCTTATTATAAGCCAGAATTTTCGTTCGTGCATCATCCATTTCAACCGTAATACCATGATGAAAAAAATACAATATCACCCTCTGCAAATTCAGCGTGACGTCCAACTCGTCCAGCTATTTGTATAAGTGCGCTAGAATTAAAGATGGCGGATTCAGCCCCAACGACCGCCACCTGCACATTCTTTATCGTAATTCCTCGCTCAAGAATAGTGGTTGTCAACAATCCTCTAACTTCTTCATTACGCAGCTTAAGAACCTTTTCTTTACGATCAGGATCATCAGCATGGACTGTAGTAATGCTGGCATCTAACGCCTGAAAAAGTGATGCAGCTACTTTCATTAACTCTACCTTTGGAAAGAATATTAGAAAGGGCTCATTTTGTACAAAACGCTCTTCAGTCCATTGTTTTAGTTTGTCTGGGATTTTTCCTCTTTTAAAGCATTTTTCATAGTTCCATAAAGAACAAAAACTTGGAACAGGCAATGGATAATTATGATAACGTTTTGGGATAAAGGAGTAACTGTTATTTCGATACTGATGAAGTAGCTTTTGAGAAGGTGTTGCAGTGACAAATACTATTGGGGCATCTTTCTTTTTTTGCTTTTTTTTACAGCTCTTTGTAAGGTTTCATCAAATGTATATGGAAAAGCATCTGCCTCATCAACAATCATCACGTCAAACGCTTGCTCAAAGCGATAAAGCTGATGAGTAGTTGCTAGCACAAGCTGCGCATAGCCTTGCTGCTTTGGTGCTCCACCATATAAAGCATGGATAATTGTGCTAGGGAAAGCCGTTTGAAAGCGAGGAAATAATTCTAGTACTACATCAGTCCGAGGTGTTGCAATGCATACACGCAGGCCTCGCTCTAATGCATAATGAACTGATGGGAAAAGTAGCTCTGTTTTTCCTGCACCACATACCGCCGCTAACAGATGAGAGCGCTTTGCTTTTATGCTTTCTAGTATTTCATTTGCTGCTTGCTGTTGAAGCACTGTAAATTGGCCAGCCCATTTCAGTGAGTGCTTTCTTGATTTAATTGCACGAGGTCCTATCCAGATAAGTAACTCTGTACAGCTACTTACCCTTCCCATTTGAAGACAATGTCTACAATAAATACACGATTGCTCGCATTTTGAGCAATCAAACATAGTAAATTGCCAGGGGTTTTGATTATGACAACGATTGCATTTTAAATGTGGCTCTTTTTGGATTCCCTCTATTATATGGAAGTAATTGCATTCAATGACCCTATCGATATGATCTTTTGGAAACGGTGAATGCTCCTTAAGCCAAATACGTCCTTCATGAAAATCCCTCAATGCAGGTGGTAATATCCAACCTCTATATTTCATTTTTTTGCTCCTTTCGATACGAAATCAATTTCGCCTTGGCGTAATTGCGTCCGGATTTTGAATTGTGCCTAGGCCTGCACGATGCAGGTCAGTTAGCCGTTTTCGCAGGATGCGAAGATTTTAGGGTAACATCCTTTTGTTCATTCCTTTGAAAATCCGTGACATCCGCCGGATGCTTTATCTTCGCCCACTGAAAAGAAACCAAAACCGCATTCATCTCTCCACTGTAGAGATGTGGATCTTCTGCTGAATGAAGATAAAAAAACAGCCCCTACAAATATTATGTAGAGACTGTCTTATCTAAGTTATTTTTTTGGTCCAACCAAGTCCCATAGAGCCCTCACCTAAGTGCGTACCAATAACAGGACCGAAATAGCTTAATGTAAAGTTCACGTTTGGGTAGGTTGACGCTAATTGCGCTAGCCATTCTTCTGCCTCGCGTTGGCAATTACCATGAATCACAACCGCATCCATCGCTTGATATTTTCTCGCATCTTCGGCTAACAAATCCTCTGCACGTTTTAATGCCTTTTTACGTGTGCGAATTTTTTTCAAAAGGGACAATAACCTTGTCTACAAAATGCAGAACAGGCTTTACTTGCAATAAGCCCCCAATTAATGCTGCCGCCGAAGATAAACGTCCCCCACGCTGTAAGTGAGCTAAGTCATCTACAATGAAGTAAGCACGAGTATACTGCTTCATGTCCGCCAATGTAGCAAGTATTTCTTTTGCTGAAAAACCCTGTGCTGCCATTTCAGCTGCTCGTAATACATAAAAGCCTTGTACGGCACAGGATATTTCACTATCAAAAGTATAAACATCAATGCCTTCCACCATCTCTCCAGCTTGAACTGCACCTTGATAGGTCCCGCTAATGCCACTCGATAAATGAATAGATATAACCGCATCATAATCTTTTGCAAGCTCTTCAAAGAGAGTGGCAAACTCTCCAATTGGGGGCTGTGTTGTTTTAGGGAATTCTTTCGCCCCACGCACCTTATCATAAAACTCAGATGCTGTGATATCTACTTCCTCAGCAAATAATTGTCCTGAGATATTTACACTTAACGGAATCATATGAATGTTTAAGCGTGCTCGTTCTTCAGGTGTAATATATGCCGTACTATCTGTTACGATTGCCGTCCTCATCCATGTCCACTCTCCTATTCTTCATAGTTTACAATAAAAAGAAATGAATGTGAAATGAATTACGGTCATACGTAAACTCGTCCGATTTCGAATAGGAAGCAAGATTTACTTTCCGTTATTCTAGATTTTTGCTAGAGGACTAGCATCCATTTCACATTCATTTTCTATGTATAGTCAGATTCTTACCTTAGAGGATATCTTCATTCGGTTCTTTCTTTGTAGAATAAAAATAAATGAAGATATTCCTCCTCGCTATTTTCCTGTAGTTGATTTCGTGTCATCTCCGATATAAAAGATACTCGTTACCTTCCAGTGATTATCTTCTTTAACAAAGACCGTTACCTGACGACCCGCACTTTCATGTTCTATATTTGTTTCAACTTGTAAGGAATGCATCCTTATATTAGCAAAAACCTGTGCTTCTCCATCGCCATATTTTGCAATTGTAACATTTTCAACATCACGAGTAATATCAAATTGGTCGAATGCCTCAGTTACGTAAGCCTCTTCTTCATCATATTTAAAGCCCTTTGGATTTTTCGATATTGTTTGCATATAACGTTCGATTTCTTCTGCATTTAAAGCAGCAATATATTCATCGAATGCCCCTAAAATGGCTTTTTCTTCTTCTGCTGGCACATTTGTAGCTTTCTCTACATTTTCACCCATCATTTCAAAACCAACAGTTCCATCCTCTATAACTTTTGCGCGTTCTTCCGCACTCATATCTTCATTTTTATTACCACAGGCAGTTAGTATCAATAAGGTAAAAACTGCTAGTATACTTTTCTTTAACATCCAAAAACCTCCCGCGCATATTGTAGCATATAAATGCTGTCGTAGGAATTTTGTTGTGTATTTTCAACATTTAGGTGCTACATCTTTCATATGACGCTTATAATTTTAAAATGTTGCACCATTTAAATGTTCTCTTCAATTCCGCTTTTCATCAAGGAATCCATACCATAAATAAAAAAACTGCTTTAAAAATTACTAAATACTTAAGTAATTTTTTAAAACAGCTTTTATAGTAATGCTATACAATTATCGTACTTCTACCCAGCCGTTTTTAATGGCAGTAACAACAGCTTGTGTACGGTCGTTGACATTCATTTTTTGTAATATGCTAGAAACATGGTTTTTAACAGTTTTTTCAGAGATAAACAGTGTTTCACCAATTGTACGGTTTGATTGACCATCCGTTAATAACTGTAATACTTCACACTCACGTTTTGTTAATAAATGGAATGGACGGCGAATTTCTGCTTGATGGAAGTTTCCTTTATTTTCATGCTCAGAAAGGCGTCGGAATTCTGCTACTAAATTTTTAGTAACTTTCGGATGTAAATAAGATCCACCGTTTGCTACTACCTTAATTGCCTCAACGATTTCATCCGCATCCATCTCTTTTAGCATATAGCCAAGAGCACCTGATTTAAGTGCATGTGTTACATAAGTTTCATCATCATGGATAGAAAGCATAATTACCTTTGCATCAGGGAATTCATTAATTAACTCCGCTGTAGCCTCTACTCCATTTTTGCCTGGCATATTAATATCCATTAGTACAACATCTGGTTGGTTATCAGCGTATAAGGATACCACATCCGTGCCATCATCACCTTCTGCTACTACATCAAACGTATCTTCAAAATCTAAAATACGTTTTACTCCTTCACGGAATAGCTGGTGATCGTCTACAATAATAATCTTCGTCATTTGTCTTTACCCCCTAGATTTCTACAACAATTACTTTTATTCGACTTCTAACGGAATTTTAAATAGTACCGTAGTGCCGCGGTTTATTTCACTTTTAATTGAGATTGTACCATCCAGTATTTCGATACGCTCCCGCATTCCTAAAATCCCAAATGAATGGTCTTTCACTACTTGTGGGTCAAACCCTATACCATCATCCTTGACGACAATATTTACGGCATTTCTCAGCCACTCAAGTTTCACCCAAATATCCTTACATTTTCCGTGTTTCATGGCATTAGTGACACATTCCTGCACTAATCGGAAAATAGAGACTTCATAATTAGAAGGTATACGCTTTTCAGTGCTGCTCGATTGGAAATGAATCTCAACACCAGGATTGTATTCTGTCACTGTCGATAAATACTTTTTTTAATGTCGGAACAATTCCTAAATCATCAAGTGCCATTGGTCTTAAATCATAGATGATACGTCGTACCTCGGATAATGCATTACGCACGGTTTTCTTTAAATCAGCAATTTCAGCCAAAGCATATTCAATACCCTTTTCACGGTATGTTCTTTCAATTAAATCCGTACGCATTAATACATTTGCTAGCATTTGAGCAGGTCCATCATGAATTTCCCTCGATAAACGTTTTCGCTCTTCTTCCTGTGCAGCGATAATACGTATACCAAAATCTTGCTTCATCTTTGCTTGCTCAAGTGCCCGTCCAACATTTTTTTAAATCTGACGTTAAGTAATTCAAAACGACATTTACTTGATTGACAATATGATCTGCACGTTCTATCGTATCGAGTAAACCTCTTAATCTTCTCTCGAGATCATCTCTTTTATCACGTAGCTGCTTTTCTTGTGTTCTAATAACGGAGAGCTTTACTTGAAAATCATGCGCAGTTTCATATGCATCTCTAACTTGTTCTTCGGTATAATTATCAAAAGCTTTACTTACTAAAACAAGTCTTTGCTTTGCAAGCTGTGTACTTTTTTTCTAAAGCATCGCCTTCTTCAATGACAATTGAAATTTGTTTTCTAACAATTTCTAGCTCTTTTTGCATATCTTCAAAGCTTCTTCGGCTTTGTTCACTTATAATAAAGATATCATCTTTAGAGCTCATGATTGTTTCTAACATTCGATTAAATACGTCATCAAGCGACTTTAAATCGAAGGTATCATTTGAAAACATAGTGTACTCCCCAGTCTAATGTCTTATGATTACTTACTATTCTAATAGACCAATTTCATATATTCTACAGTCTACACCTATTATAGCATCACAATGATAAAAATTAATGCTTTTTCTTCATGAAAATTATAGAATAAAACCCTAGATTAAAGGAGAATGTCACATATGAGAGAAAATTATTTAACTGTAAAAGGTTATGGAGAAAGCGAAATTGTAATTTCTAAATCACGCTTCCTTACTTATATAGAACGTGCAGAAACGGAAGAGGATGCAATTTCTTTTATTGATAGCATAAAAAAAATTGCACCATAATGCGACACATAATTGCTCTGCTTATCTAATTGGTGAGCATGATCATATTCAAAAAGCGAATGATGACGGGGAACCTAGTGGTACAGCTGGCGTCCCTATGTTAGAGGTCCTAAAGAAACAGGGCTTAAAGGATACAGTCGTTGTGGTTACACGTTACTTTGGAGGCATAAAACTTGGTGGTGGCGGTCTTATCCGTGCATACGGAAAAGCAACTACAGAAGGATTACTTGCGGCACAGGTCGTTGAGCGCAAACTTCATCATTTTATGAAAATCGCCATTGACTACACTTGGCTAGGTAAAGTAGAAAACGAAATTCGAGGTTCTTCGTATACGTTAGAAGAAATTCGATATTTGGAAGGCGTAGAAATTGTTGTATCTGTGCTAAAAGAAGAGGAAGAACAGTTCCGAAACTGGCTAACAGAAATGACAAATGGGCAGGCGAAAATTTCTTTTGAAGAAGCTCGATTTATCGAATTTGTTGTGAAATAAATAGTTTTAATTGTCGAAAGCTTAATATCCATAGTATAATTTTAATATTGAGCTATTTTATCAATCACACATTCTTTTAGGTTCTTTGATAAAAAAACTAGTTTCATCGCTCTATTATTCCCAAAATTCAGAGGAGAATATACTAAATATGAAAAATAGAATAAATAATAAAAACAAGAAGCGCTCTAAAACTTCTTTAATTATAAAAGTTTCCCTTCTTCTTGTGGCTAGTTTACTAATTTGCGCATCAGCTTATGGTGTCTATATCACAAAGCAAGCGGAGCATGCAGCAAATTCAGCACATGAAGAATTAGAGGGTCGAGATGTTTCTACACTACGAGAAGAAAAAGTAGAGCCTGTGCATGATAATGTGTCCATCTTGTTTGTCGGCGTGGATGATAGTGAAAATCGAGGTCAAGGTTCTGATAACTCTCGTTCCGATGCTCTTATTTTAGCAACACTAAACAATAAAACTAAAACGATTAAAATGTTAAGCATTCCTCGCGATTCATACGTTTTTATCCCAAAAGTAGGCTATGAGGATAAAATTACTCATGCTCATGCATACGGTGGCACACTGGCAACAATCGATACAGTAGAAAAGCTATTAAATGTTCCTATCGATTATTATGTTCGTATGAATTTTAATGCCTTTATCGATGTGGTGGATGCATTAGGTGGCATCGAAGCGGAAGTTCCATATAAGCTACACGAAAAGGATGAATTCGACCGAAATTCTATTAATTTACAGCCTGGTCTACAACATTTAAATGGTAGCCAAGCTCTAGCTCTAGCTAGAACACGTAAGCAGGATAGTGATATTGAACGTGGCAAACGTCAGCAAGAAATATTAACAGCCATTATCAATAAAGTTGCTTCTGTTAGCTCCATTACAAAATACGATGATGTTATTAGAGCACTTGGTGATAACATGAAGACCAATATGACATTTACTGAAATGAAGTCATTCCTATCCTATTTAACACAAGGAAAGCCGCGTATTGATTCTTTAACATTAGATGGTGTTGATGATACGTCTACTGGTGTTTATTACTATCAATTAAATCAGCAATCGGTTGATGAAGTATCTGAAATACTTAACAACCATCTTGATGCCAATAAAACGTCCTCTAGCTTGACGAATAATGATCATGATAAAGTAAACGCAGCTGGAGATGAGGAAGCAGTTAATAGAAACGCCCAATAACTAATAAGAGCCTTTCCACGATATTTTGTGGAAAGGCTTTTTATATGGGATACTTTGTTTTGTGTCGATTAATTGTATCTCGCTATCTTGGGTTATAGGGGCTTTGATTTTGGCAATCTGAGTGGTTTTCATCACTTCCTGAGCGATATCATCCCACACCTGAGCGATTTTCATCTATCCCTGAGCAGTTTCCTCACCTACCCGAGCGATTTTCACTTGGTGCTGAGCAGTTTTCCTTACTACCTACCTGAGCAATTCCCTTCCAGACCTGAGCAATTTTCCTCACGCCT
Source organism: Lysinibacillus pakistanensis (assembly GCA_001312325.1). The sequence continues at coordinate 176,111 of BBDJ01000001.1, forward strand.
TGAAAATAACCCTTTAGAGCAATTTCCTTACACATCCCCGTGATTACTCCTGATCAATTTCACAGATAGACCTTCGCTGTTTTTAAAAAAAAGCAACCACACATAAACATGTATGATTGCTTAATATTTTATTTATTAAATATCCGAACAAAGTTCAGTAATGGTTTATAGTTTTTCCCTGCTAGTCCAATGACTTCGACAAAGATTTCAAGAGCCGTTAAGATGACAGCGATTAGTAAAATAGCGCCCCATACTTTTGCCATGGAGAAAATGATGGCTGCTAAACCAAACATCATTGCAATTCCATAAATAATTAGCACTGTTTGGCGATGTGTGAAGCCCATATCCAGTAAACGGTGATGTAAGTGTGATTTATCTGGATCAGACCATTTCTTCTTCATCCGTACACGGCGAACAATTGCAAAGAATGTATCAGAAATTGGTACTCCCAAAATGATTACTGGAATAATCAAAGCCACGAATGCGACATTTTTAAATCCAAGTAATGCAAGGACAGAAATCATAAATCCGAGGAACAGCGCTCCTGTGTCACCCATAAAGATTTTGGCAGGGTGGAAATTATAAAATAAAAAGCCGAATGATGCTACTGCTAATATAGCCGCAAGAACCAAAACAAACATATTGCTCATAATAAAGGCCATGATTGCTAATGTTATAAGGGCAATCGTTGAAACACCTGCAGCTAGACCGTCTAAGCCATCGATTAAATTTATAGCATTTGTAATGCCGACAATCCACAAAATTGTTAAAGGAATACTTAGTAATCCAAAATCTAAAACTCCGACGAATGGTAAGTTAATTGTGTCAATTTGAATACCACCCACAAAAATAATAATAAGTGCTGCTGCAAGTTGACCTAGCATTTTGGCCTTTGCAGAAATCTCACGCATATCATCTATAACACCTGTTATTACAATAATACAGGCACCAATTATGATTGCCAATAAACTATATTTACTAACATAATATGGTATTACACCGTTTGAAGTTAAATAAGGATACAGTATGGCAACACCTATTAAAAAAAGCAAGGAAAATCGCCAATCCGCCAAGTCTTGGCATAATTCGTGCATGAACTTTTCGATAGTTTGGTGCATCAACCGCACCTATTCTGAACGCTAATCGTTTAACTAGTGGAGTTAACAATATGGAAGCAACAAATGCTACTATTAAAGACACGTAAATCATGTCTCTCCTCCTCAAAAAATAATCTACATTGGAATCCAAATTGATTATAGCACGAACCGGCAACGAAATATACTTTTTCTATTTATTTTCCACCAATTCACAAAAATTATTCTTCCTTTTAGTATGGTAGATTACTGTATGTCAAATGTAGTCACCATTCGTAAAATTTGATAGAATAATGAAGTGTCTAGCATTTAGACAACCTAAAAGGAGCGTATATTTCATGTTCTCAATTTTTAAACGTAACGATGAGCAAACTAGTGCTCGTCAATTAAAACGCTACTATAAAATAGTAGATCAAATTAATAATCTTGAAGAAAAATATGTCAACAAGTCAGATGCAGAATTAAAAGAAATGACTTTTGTTTTCAAGAATCGTTTAGAACAAGGCGAACCGATTACATCAATCATCCCAGAGGCATTTGCTGTTGTACGCGAAGCCTCAAAACGTGTATTAGGTATGCGTCATTTCGATGTACAACTTATTGGTGGCCTTGTTTTAACGGAAGGCAATATTGCAGAAATGCCTACAGGTGAAGGTAAGACGCTTGTCGCCTCCCTTCCTTCCTATGTACGAGCACTAGAAGGAAAAGGTGTTCATGTCATCACCGTGAATGATTATTTGGCGAAGCGCGACTATGAACTAGTTGGCCAAATTCATCGATACCTTGGCCTATCAGTTGGTTTAAACGTTCCAATGATGGAGCCAGATGCAAAAAAAAGAAGCATATAATGCAGATATCACTTATGGAGTCGGGACTGAATTTGGCTTTGACTACTTACGTGACAACATGGCTCATAGCTTAGCAGAGAAAGTTCAACGTCCTTATCATTTTGCCATTATTGATGAAGTAGATAGTGTACTAATTGATGAGGCAAAAACGCCACTCATTATTGCTGGAAAAATGGCTGCGAATGATGAACTACATCGTATTGCCTCTATGCTTGCGAAACGTTTCAAAGCTGAAGTAGATTATGATTTTGATGATGAAACAAAGGCTACTTCATTAACAGACAAGGGCATTGAGAAGGTTGAGGCTGCCTTCAATGTTGATAATTTATATGATCTTGAACACCAAACACTTTATCATTATGTTATCCAAGCTGTGCGTGCTCATGTCATGTTCAAGCGTGATGTTGATTATATTGTTAAAGATGACAAAATCGAGCTTGTAGATATGTTCACTGGCCGTATTTTAGAAGGTCGCTCGCTTTCTGATGGCTTACATCAGGCCATTGAAGCGAAAGAAGGTGTGACGATTACTGAAGAAAACAAAGCACAAGCACAAATAACGATTCAAAACTATTTCCGCATGTATCCGAAGCTTTCTGGGATGACGGGTACGGCGAAAACACAAGAAAAAGAAATACGAGAAGTGTACGGCATGGAAGTTATTCAAATTCCTACAAACCGTCCACGCCAACGTGTCGATAAGCCTGATATTATATTTAGCACACAAGAAGCGAAATATAAGTACGTGGCAGCTGAAGCAAAACAACGCCATGAGAAGGGACAACCTGTCTTAATTGGTACAACATCTATTTTACAGTCTGAAACAGTTGCTGATTACTTGAAAAAAAGAAGGCTTATCATTCCAATTGCTGAACGCAAAAACAGTTGAGCAAGAGGTTGAACTTATTTCTCAAGCAGGGCAAAAAGGACGTATTACAGTAGCGACAAATATGGCCGGACGTGGTACAGATATTGTGCTAGGTGAAGAAGTACATGAGCTTGGCGGCTTATATGTTATCGGTACTGAAAAGCATGAAAGCCGTCGTGTAGATAATCAGCTTCGTGGTCGCTCAGGTCGTCAAGGTGATGTTGGTGAAAGCCGCTTCATTCTCTCTATTGAAGATGATATGTTCCGACGTTACGCAAAAGAAGAGGTTGAAAAATTCTCTGCAAAAATGGTTGTTGATGAAAAAGGGATTATCCAAAACAAAGATGTACAAGAGCTTATTAACCGCACACAACGAATTGTTGAAGGCTCCCAATACGGAATGCGAGAATACAATTTAAAATTGGATGATGTTATAAATGATCAGCGTACAGTTATTTATGGTCTACGTGACAAAATTTTAGCTGGCGAGGATTTATTAGAGCAATTGAAGCAAATGTTCTACGAAACAGTAGATTTTGCAGTACGTGATGCTTCACCAGAGGAATTACCTTCAACTGAATGGGATTATGATGGTATGGAAAAAACATTAAACAGTTTATTCCTTACACCTATCACAATCGATAGAGAGGTTGGAAAGGTGATCCCAATTTTAGATTCACTACAAAAACCTGTAGATGAGCTAACAGCAAAAATGGAAAAATTCGCAGAAAACGACCGAGTTATTGCAATCATTCCTCAAGTAATGCTGAGTTATTTAGATAGTGGCTGGGTAAAACATTTAGAGGCAATGGCACACTTAAAAGAAGGTATTGGTTTACGCCATTACCAACAAGAAGATCCTATGCGTATCTACCAGCGTGAAGGTTTAGAGCTATTCGCTAAAAACTTCCAAGAATTGCGTCGTTCTATAATTATTGAAATCACAGGCTTTATGAAAATGATTGAAGCTGAACAGGAGGTACAACAATAATGGGTCTATTCTCATTCTTTAAAAAGTCCGATAAGCTTGGACAAGAAAATACAATTGATTCTAAAGATTTACTAGAAAATATTAAGGTAGAAAATACGGACGATGATCGAGATGTTGAAACGAAATTGTCATTTCATCCAGATTGGGATGTTCCGCAAGAGCAGAAATATATCTTTAACTTCCTAGCAAATGAGCTGGAGCCGTTAAAGCCTAACCAATTATCTCTTTCTTCTATTAGTATTGATCCAGACCCACGTACTGGGAAATGGTTAGTACGGGCATTTTTCCGCTCTTCATTAGCTGAAGAAATTGAGCTAGGTGAAATTGAGCTATTCATTATGGATAAAAATGATGAGCTAGTAGCAACGAAAAGATTCGACTTTAAGGCACTGGGTACAATCCCTGCTGAAAGTGCTCGCCCATGGGTATTTGAATTTGAAAAATCAACAATTAAAGTCGATGAAATACCTGAAGAAGGCTGGAAATTAGCTTTTAATCTAGTATCATTACGTGAACATCAGCTAGAATTAGACCCAACATGGGAAAAACAATTGCCAGATGCACAAAAAGAAGAGCTTGCTAAAATCGTCAAAACATTGCCAAAGCTAGGCGAAACAGAAGTCAATTTTACTGGACTCCAAGCCAAGTTTGCTAACAACGGAAGTTTAAACGTCTCTATCTTTATTCGTAATGGCCATAGTAAAGCTATTAATCTTGAACAGCTTCCTTTAGAAATAATTGATGCAAGGGGTAAACAAATCGCTAAAGGCTCCTTTAATATGGACCCTGTTTTAACTGTTCAGCCTAACTCTACAAAACCGTGGACATTCATTTTCCCACCACAGCTAGTCAATCCAAAAGGTGCAGATCTTTCTCGCTGGACAGCACGCGTAACGCAATAAAAAGCAAAAATCCTCTTATTCTTTCAGCAAAGAATAAGAGGATTTTTTTACTTCAATAGATCAAATCGTTTATAAGCAACCAATCTGCTAGACCAGTAAGAGTATGTCACATCAGAAATTTCAACTCCATCTGTTCCTGCATGGACAAATTTATTATCCCCAAGATAAATACCCATATGGGATATTCCTTCTTTATATGTGTTCTCAAAAAATACTAAATCTCCAGCTACTGGGGTCTTAACATGCGATGTATTTCCAAAAAAAATACCCTTCACTACTATCTCTTCCAATTTTTAACCCACTTTGATTAAAAGCATAGAAAATAAATCCACTACAGTCAAGCCCCTCAGGAGTGTTACCACCGTAAAGATAAGGTGTCCCTACCAACAAATTAGCTACCTCAATTGTTTTCTTATAGATAGCTTGTCCACTCAATGTTGGATCCTTTGTCGTTACCTTTGAAGGCGCTCCCGTATTTGAAGTCACATTATTATGTATTGTTTCACCCTCAGGGATGGATGCAACAGGAGACACCTTTAATACTTGTCCAATGTAAATAGCATCTGTTGTTAATTCGTTCCAATCCTTTAGCTCTTTTAATGTCACATTATATTGCTTAGCAATTTTTGATAATGTGTCACCTTTAACGACCGTGTAGGAAGTACTAATTGGCTTTGATGGTGTTACTGGTTTTGTTGTCGATGTCGATGGATTTGATGGTTTCACTTCTTGATTCGAAGGTTGCTTTGTAACCTCTAGTTTTTGGGCTACATAAATCGTATCCTTCGTTAAATTATTCCATGTTTTGATATCTTGTATCGTTACTTGATGGTTTTGGGCGATTTTAGATAGGGTATCTCCTTTTTGTACAGTATAGGTTGCTGCTTCTGCAGTCTGTAATGCGAAAAATGAAGTAGCGATAGTACTTAAAGCAATGATTCTCCACTTTTTTTGATTTTTGCATACCCAATTGCCTCCGTTCATGCTAAAATAATTCCTTGTGTGTCTATCATACTAGATATTTAATTGTTCAGAAATCGGAAATACTGACTATTTTTCAAACAATCTATCAAACTTATAGGAAATGACAGATTCCGACTATATTACAATAGTATTATAATTGCAAGATTAGACTGCATATGGTAACATACACTTCTGTATTTAAAATTTTTAGAAAGTTTTATTTTTTCAATTTTAAAGGAGTTTTAAATTTTATGAAAAACATCATGCTTTTCATCAAAGAAAATTTAGCAGTAGGTTTACTTCTATTTGCCTTGTTCTTAGGAGCTGGGAATATAATTTTTCCACCGTTATTAGGTCAACAGGCTGGTGAGCATATCCTAACAGCAATGATTGGATTTTTAATAACAGGTGTTGGTTTACCTTTACTTGCAATAGTAGCTGTAGCAAAAGCGGGTGGCGACTTACAATTGCTCGCTAACCGTGTGAGCCCTACATTTGGCATTATTTTTACGTCCATTGTTTATTTAGCGATTGGACCATTTTTCGCTGTTCCACGGACAGGATCCGTATCGTATGAAATAGGGATTGTCCCTTTTCTTCCAGAAGGAGCAACAGATCATTGGGCACCGCTATTCATTACCTCTGTCTTATTTTTTGCATTAATACTCTATTTAGCCATCAATCCTTCAAAGCTTGTAGATCGAGTAGGGAAAATACTAACACCAGCACTCTTGGCTGTTATTTTATTATTAGCAGTTAAAAGCTTTATTTCGCCAATGGGTGAAGCAGGCAATGCTGTTGGAAAATACACAGTAACCCCTTTTGCTGAAGGCTTTGTACAAGGTTATTTAACAATGGATGTACTAAGTGCGCTTGTTTTCGGTATCGTTATCTTACAAGCATTGCAGGGCATGGGTATGTACGATAGAAGAAAGCAGGTCAATACAACAGTATTTGCAGGCGTTGTAGCTGCTCTTGGTTTATCATTTGTTTACATCTCACTTGGCCATATTGGAAACACCAGTATTGATGCAATCGGCGCCTTAGATAATGGCGGAAATATTATTGCAAAATCAGCAGAAGCACTATTTGGCAGATTAGGAAACGTAATTCTATCTATTACTATTTTACTAGCCTGTATATCGACAGCGGTAGGTTTACTTACTGCAAATGCTCAATATTTTAACAAGTTATTCCCAAGAATCTCATATAAAACATTCCTAATCGTTTTCACTATTTTTAGTACAGCAATTACAAACGTTGGTCTTTCCACAATTATTAGTGCATCTCTGCCAGTTTTATTAATGATCTATCCATTGGCTATGGTGTTAATGGTATTATCACTTTTCGATAACTTCTTTAAAGGTGGACAAATTGTTTACATTCTAGCATTAATTCCAACATTTTTTTGTTAGCTTGTATGATGGTTTCAAGGAAATGGATATAAAAATATCACTATACGAGAGAATCTTAAAAATTCTACCTTTGTATGAGCAAAATCTTGGATGGCTTGTACCCGCATTAATAGGTGCTCTTATCGGTTTAATAATTCATAAAATTCTTAAAAAATAGAATCTCTCTCCCGTACTACTAAAATGCCTCTTTCCTATTCGCGGTTATATGGAAATTCATGTATACTAATAGTATTAGAAAAGAGGTGTCCTATGAAAAAAATAGTGTGGTCTTTCATATTTATGCTAAGTTTTTTTCATCATTCCATTTGCCAACACGCAAGCCGCTAGCAATGAACAACCGCTTGTCAAGGAAATCAAAGAAATTATTAAAGAAAATTATGTTGGTACGATTAAAGGTGATTTGCAAAACGCAAAAACAATTCCCGAAATGATTGATATGTTAGACCCTTATTCCACGTATTTTACGAAACAGGAATTTGAAGAATTTATGAATAGCATTAACCTAGCAACAATTGGTATTGGCGTTATCATTGAGGAACATGAGGATGGTATTCATATTTTACAGGTAATTGACAATAGTGGTGCTTCTGATGCTGGTGTTATCGCTGGTGACATCATTACCGAAATTAACGGTCAATCTATCGTAGGACGCTCTACCCAAGAAGCCTCATCCCTATTAGTTGGCGATGAAGGTACTAAGGTCGATATCACATTGCAAAATGCAGATGGCAAGACTTCTACAAAATCTATTACAAGAAAAAAAATTCACCCTACCGAATGTGGAATCGGAATTATTATTCGGAGATGTTGGTTATATTGCCATGTCTTCTTTCTCAGAGGACGGGGCTAAACTTGTAAAAGATGCACTTATTCAATTAAAGCAGCGTGGTGCGACTTCCTTTATATTAGATTTACAAAACAATGGTGGTGGCTATGTAGAAACGGCCGAGGAAATTACGGGCCTTTTCTCAAATGCAAAAATCGCCTATTTACTTGAGGAAGCACATGCCTCTTATGAAGTTCGAGCAGTCCGCCAAAACGAAAAGTTTCCTGCTAATACACGTATTTTAGTTAATCGTTATAGTGCAAGTGCTTCTGAGATGCTAGCCGCTTCTTTACAAGATCAACAAGCTGTTATTTTGTATGGGGAAACAACCTATGGAAAAGGAGCTATGCAAGGCTTTTTTTGAACTTCACGATGGTAGCTATTTAAAGCTGACTGTAGGGAAATTTACAGGTCCTTTAGGTCAAACAATAAATGAAGTAGGGGTCAAGCCAAACATCACGACAAAGACAGCACCTATTTTCCAGGCTCATTATGATGCACTAAAGGAACAATATAAGGATTACAAAGAGCTTACAAGCTTAAAAAAATGTAGCAAATACTAAAACATTTACGGTGAAATTTTCACAAGCGCTCACGTCTAAAATCGCTGATGGCAGTGTACAACTTGTTGCTTTAGGTGGTGCTGAGGTACCGACCAATACTAAGGTTGATGGCCATTCATTACTTGTAACGCCATCCCAACCACTAAACAGCGGACAAGAATATATGCTTCTTGTACATCCGTCTGTTCAGCAGCAAACAGGCAGTAAGCTTCAAAAAGGTATATACTTGCATATTTCAGTGAAAAACTAAAAAATCCACCTCATCTCTTTTTATAGATGAGGCGGATTTTTTATGTATTTCCAGAATAATCTCTCAAAAATAATATAAATGAATCACATCTTTTGCTAAATCAACTGGCTGTTTTTTTTGTTCAAACAAATGGGTGACTATTAACCGCTCTAAAGACCCCACAAAACTATCTACCATTATTAGACTATCAACTCTATAAGATTGTAATATATGAATACAATCATGTAGATTTATAAGATGAAGAAAATGCTCTGAAAGTTGAGATTTAACTAAATGTGACTGGGTCGATTCTAAAAAGCCTATTTTCGTTAAAGTTGGATTTTCGATTATGTAGATGAAGAGCAGCGTTATTTTTTTGTTCTAATGCTCTTATAAAGCCTGCGAATCCCTTTTCAACTTGCTCTGATGATTTATTCATGATTTGATCAAATTCATACAAAAATCTTCTATTCAGATCGTTATAGAGAGAATCCTTACTTTCAAAATATAAATAAAAAGTAGGCTGTGTGACATTGGCTGCTTTTACAATATCACTTATTTTTGTCTCATGATAACCTTTCATAGAAAATAGCTCCATCGCTTTTTCAAGCAATAATTGTTTACTCCGTTCACCATTCGAATTAATCTTTCTACCTCTTGCCATGCTTTCCACCTTATCTTTATTTGTGTAGATATATTCTTTTAGCAATATTACATATATGCCCTATTTTAAATACAAACTTCTTTGAATGTTCGCAAAATATCCGTGACACTGGATCAATTTCGCCTTGGCGTAATTGCGTCCGGATTTTGAATTATGCGCGCACAATTCATTCCTTTGAAAATCCGTGACATCCGCCGGAGGCTTTATCTTCATTCAGTAGGTGTTTGGTCATCCACTGAAAAGGAAATAAAACCGCATTCATCTCACCACCTGAAGAGGTGGGTATCTTCTGCTGAATGGAGATAAAATTAATTATAATACAGACCCTATTTTTTTACTATAAAACATTATGAATATGACAATTTTTTAGAACACTGATTAATAAGTATAGAGGATAAGCTTTTTAATAAAAACCAAACAAAAATGGGTATCCTGAATGAATTCTTGGATACCCACTACTTTATTATTTTAAAAATTTCCTTTTTAGCTTGTCACTAAACTCTTTGACTTCCTTCACTCCAAATAATAAGTAAGAGCCAACTACCACTGCACTAAATATAACAAGGCTTATAATGAACGTTATATATCTGTTGTCAAATATTAAAAACTTACTTGAAAAATACAAAACAATTGTGATAATGATCATTGGTGGAACTGCTCTGAAAAATTGAAGCTCTTTGCTAAAAATACCCATTTTCAAATCATACTTATAGGCTGCATAAACAATCAGCATAATAAAGTTTGTTACTGAACTCACTAAAGTACCCCATGCAATTGCCTCTGCTCCATATTTATCGACAAGTAGCATAATAACGGCAATGTTAACAACGAATACATTTATTAAGCTGAAGATAACTGGTGCTATTGAGTCACCCTTTGCATAATAAAAGCGCGTTATATACATGTTTGCAGCTAAAAAATACATCGATAAACAGAAGATTGCCATTACTGGTGTAGTAATTGCAGTTGAAACTTCATCAAAATTACCACGCTGATAAACAACCTGTATAAGATTCTCTGCGTAAAAATATGAGTAGATTGTTACAGGATAAAGCAACAACAATAGATAATGTAAACCTTTGGAGTATAAGCTTTTAATAGAAGCATGGTCATTCTCTGCCTCTTTTTTACTCAAAATTGGAAAGATAACTGTCGTTACAGCTGTAATTAAAATTGCTTGCGGGAATTGCATAAGTCTTGAAGCATAGTTTACAGCAGCTACTGCCCCTTCAGATAACATCCCTGCAAAAACACGCTGTAATAATGCATAAAGTTGAATTGTAGCGCCACCGAGCATCATCGGTAAAATTATTACCCACAATTGCTTTGATGCCATATTACGTTCAAATGAAAAACCAACCTTATATGAACCCATTTTACGATAACCGACAATTAAGAAGTATATCATTATTATCGCACTTACTAATGCACTAATCCCATATCCCACTGCATCGATAGTTTCAATATTAGATAAAACTACAGCAATTAATAAAAAAACTGCATTATAAATTAAAATGGCAAAACTAGACAAATGGAATTTGTGATTTGCGTTTAGTAACCCACTATACCATGAGGATAATACGAGTAAGATTGACGAAGGCATCATCCAATAATACAGATTTTTAGCTAACTCTAAATCACTTTGACTTAATTTCCCATCTTCGTCTTTAGCTTGATTAAACATGTCCATAATCGGATTAGTAAATGCTAACATTACAATGGTCATTATGGAGACAGTTAACAATACAATTGTAAAGGACTGTTTAACAAATAGGGCACGGTCCGTTGTTTCCCGATTATAAATAGTGATAACAGCAGTAGTAAATGCACCACCTACGACTAGATATAAAAAAAATTTGGAATTGTATAAGCTGTAAAAATACTATCAGCAACATGGCTACTACCATATTGATAACCAATAATTACTTCGCGTAAGAATCCAAAAACACGAGATACAATATTAATAATCGTAACTGCCCCGATTATTTTTAAGAAATTATTCATAAGTCATCCCCACCTTCAATGGCCGACTTATAAATCGCTATACAGCGAGCTGTTATATTTTTTTCATCGTGAATGTCTAAAACTTTCTCGACTGCTTCACGATTCATATATTGTTCTTTTGGCGTGTTCACGGCACGCAGCATCTCCTCAGATAAAACCATAGCATTTTCGGGCTCCACTAAATGCCCTGCGCCTTCCCCAAGCAAAGAGACAAGGCCACCTACATTTGATGCAATAACAGGTGTATCTGTTGCTAATGCCTCTAAAGCCACTAAACCAAATCCTTCTAAATGGGATGGTAATACAAAGACATCACTTGCTTGGAACCACTTCACTAGTTCTTGTTGTTTTAGTGGATCTACAAATTTGACGTCCTCACTAATTAATGGTTGCAGGGATTGGTAAAATGTCTGGTCTCTTCTAGAGCCTACAATCGTTAACTCTACAGGACGTGATACCTTTGTTTTAAGCATTTGGAAAGCCTGTAATAGCTCCTCCACACCTTTTTGTTTAATTACATTTCCAACAAATAAAAATCGGAAGGGCTCAGCAGCTAATTGTAATTCTGTACGTATAGCAGCTTGGCTTTCTTTGGTGAATACCTCTCGATTGACCCCCATGCTAACAACAGAAATTTTATTCTGTTCAATGCCAAAATCTTGTTCTATTTGTTGTGCTAGGATAGGACCCACTGCGATAACGTGCTCACTTTCACGCAAAATACTTGCTGTCCAATTGCGAATTCTTGCATTCTTTTTAGCCATACGTTCTATATCGCCACCATGGGCTGTGACAATAAACGGTATACCAAACATTTTCTTCAAAAGTAAAGACAGCATACCAGAAGGGAACACATAATGGGCATGTGTGACATCAATGGATTTTCTATATTTAAAGCCCTTCAACAATGTTGAAAAACCCCATTTTGCATATTTCATAATAGTGTTTTTCTTGCCTGTTGCTGGGTTAGTATTCACAGATATTTCTACATCTAGCCCTGCTTTTTCAAGTGCTGTGACTTGGTTTTTCACAAAAATACCGAATGATAAATGATCAGATGTTGGATACATATTACTAATGACGAGTATTTTTTTCATAGACGTGTCACTGCCTTTTTCATTAATTCCTGACCATGCATGGCCTCTTTATGAATTTGTGTAGCAATTTGTTTCGTCTCTGCAATTGACTGCTTCCAATCGCTACTTAGTTTGCCAACCAATGTGGATAGGGCCTTCTCATCATCCTCTAAATCCTGCATTTGTAAGCAACGATCTGATGCGCCCACAAAGGACATAAAATCCTGAACTTTTGTATGGTAGGATATTGCAATAATTGGTGTTTCTGAATTCGTTGCCAAAATTAGAGAATGCAAACGTGTACCAATAATAATATCCTGCTCCTCAGTTACTTCAAGTAATCGCTCTGGCACCAAATTTTCCTCAATAATTTCTGTATGTGCACGTTGCTGCATTTTTTTTCTGAATATCCTTAGTCACAGTAACGTCCTGCGGAAACTTCGTAGCAAAAAAAAGTAATTTGGATATTGTGCTCAGAAATTACATGATCTAAATTTTTTTGCCATGCTTGTCACGTATGCATCGTATTTTTCAACATTTCCTTCTGGCCAATAATTTGCATTATAGTAAGGAACCGCTGACACCCCTATTTTAACCGGTTTTTCAGCGTAATTATGGCGATCCCCTTTCAATGTAAAGGCAGGATCACCAATAATTTCTATTGGCTTTTTTTACGCCAATACTATGCAATAGCTTTTTAGACTGAGGATCCCTTACAGAAATACTTGCTGCATAACGACACATAGCCCGTATGCTAATCTTTCCAGAAAATGTATCCAGCGGTCCAGCACCACATCCGTAAATAATGTAGGGAATATTACTTTGTTTGGCCATCATTGCATATGCTCCATACAGGTGAGCCTCACGTTTATAGAAATCCATTAAAATACCACCTCCACCAATGATGAGGAGGTCAAATTTTGATACGTATGGTTTATTATTTTTATAAGTATGGATAAACGTTTTAAATAAGTTACTCTTTCTGTAATACAATGGATAGCTATGTACCCCATAACGCTCGGATGTTTGTTGTGTGTTATTACTAAAAACGGTAATGTCATCACTAGTTACCGAAAATGTTTGTTTTACTTGTTGAAGAATGCCGTATAATATTGATTCATCACCATTATTATCATTGCCGTAATTCCCCACAATGCCTATTTTCATTAAAAAAACATCCTTTTACTTTTTAATACTGAGATTATACCACAATTGTTCATCATCGTTCTTTTTAAAAATAGTAAAAAAAAGAGGAGCTTTATACTAGTTGATTCATCCCTTTAATGTGAGGTTAATATGCAGGTGAAGAATCTACTAGTCTTTATAAACAAAAATAGCAAACTAGATATAGTGACTAGTTTGCTATTTTTACATACAATGCCCTTCTTTAAAGACTATTTCCCTGGCTGAATGGCTCTATATAGGAATAATCCGAAGTGAGCGCGACTAATAGATTCATTTGGCTTATACGTATTATCGTTATAGCCTGTTGTAATTTTATTTGCCGCTAATTGTTGAACATATGAGTAAGCCCAATGATTCTTCGGTACATCTTTAAAGTTAATGCTGCTTGTCCCATTTAATTTATAAGCTAATGCTACTACTTTTGCCATCTGTGCACGAGTCAAGGTACCATTCGGATCAAAGGTATTGTCACCTTTTCCACTCATAATACCTGCCTCTACAACTGCTGCAATCTGTTTATAGTATACGTGATTCGCAGGGATATCTTTCAATCCTGGATTTTTTTTACATTTGACGTATTTAAACCAAGTGCTCGACTAATAATGACTGCTGCATGTGCTCTTGTCAGTTTATCATTTGGTCTAAATGTGCCATCTGCTTGCCCTGTAATAATTTTATTCTTCGTTAAATATTCGATTTCCTTATAGTACACATAATTATTTGGAATATCTTTAAACAAAGCAGCTTTTGCTACAGTTACCGTAGCCGCTTCACTTTTTGTTCCTAGCGTCGCCACTATCTTACCAGTAGCACCTGGATTTTTAGCTGTAAACTTACCATCACTAGTAATGGTACCGATATCTCCTTCTACAGACCATTTTACCTGTGATGCATTGTAAACTAGAGGTTTGCCCTCGTCATCCTTTGCATCCATAGTAAATTTGACAGTTTCGCCAGCGCTCACTGTTTTTGATTTCGGTGCAACGTTCATTGTTGCTGCAGCATCTACTACTTTCACTTGGAATGATTCAACAGGCGAGCCATCGTGGTTGATGAAAATACGATCATTGCCAGCTGTCGTTGAAGTATAGTTCAAGCCGTTAACTTTTAAAGTATTATTCTCAGATGTTAGCGATACATGACTGTCTAATGGTAGTGCATTATAGTTTTCATCTAAAATATATTGCACTGCTATACTAGACGAAGCACCCGCTAAAAGAGTTGCATAGTTTGTACTATTCGTATATTTTATATATTTTCCTTCGCCAGTTGGTGCCGTACTTACAGCTTGTAATGTTGCGGACACAAGACGCTGTGTATTACCCGAATTAGAAGGTAGATTTGCTAATACAACATTATTGCTACCGTAGTTGCGAATACCCATTGTTGTTGAGCCGCCACCATCTAAGTTAATCGCTTGATCTACACCAAGAGATACTAAATAGTTCGCAAGTTGAACCAAATTCATACCTTTACTATGCTTTTGACCTCCATCAACTGTAATAAAGTGTACGGTTTTTCCATTATTACTTGTTGCTACTACAGTGCGAGGTACAACTGCTTTTGCACGACTACTAGATGTGCTCATCATAATGTAAGGCTTATTATCCTTTACTAAATATGGCCACTTGCCAAGATAAACTGTGCATCCTGCCAAAGCTTATCAATAGAGAAGTTAACACTCAGCTCATCTCCAATTGCTATTTGGCCTAGCTTCTTGTGCCAATCTCCACCTTGTAAAGATACAACGAATCCAGTTGAAGGAATGGATACCTTTTCTTTTGACCCGTAAGGTGTAATTTTAGTCACCTTTCCAGTTAAAGTTTGTCCAAATTTATTTTCAGTAATTGGTTCACCCGTATCTACGACGATTTCAAAACCATATTCATTTGTATCTGTTGTTTTACTATAAAATTGTGGCGTATAAATAATTGATTCATAGATATTGCGTTCACGATTCATACCTGACATTTCATAATTTGTACCGTTATGAGAAAGCGTGACATCAAAGTCAAAATAATCAATAACACCGCGTCCATCTGCTGCCATCCCAAATGCAGTAGGTACATTCATATATTGATCAGAGCCATTTGACACAGCCCCGCCATTTAAAATCACATTATTTTTTGCTAATAAAAATAATGGGTAGCCTTCAGACATATTAAAAAAAGCTTGCATTAATAGCACCGACTACACGATTGCCTTCACGAGAAAGACGATTAGCATTTGCTGTTGTCGATTCTTTTCCATTGACCGCTGCAGGCATACCTAATTGTACTTCTGTTGTTGGATCACCTACATTAATTGCAATATGATTAATGGAATTTGTATAGGTATTGCTGTATGTATATTGTTTATACTGCACACCTTTCGAGAGCGGATAATCCTTTTTGACCGTTTGAGATGCATAAGCATTTAACGGGGTCATCACCATTGACAATAACACAACTAAAACTAGTAAATTTTTTTGCTATTCTTTTCATTTTTTGCGCTCCCAAATAATTTAGAGCCCTCACTCTCCCCTCACATATTTTACTTCTATAACATTATCAAAAATATGCCAAAATAGCTATGGAACATTTATGCTATTTTCCAGTTTCATATAATTGTAAAGAAAACTGTTTATATAGTCTCAATTTATTATTTTTCTAACATTTGACCCTTATCGCGACACTAGAACTTTGTTAAAATGATGTAGAAGTTTAGGAGGGTAAAAATATGAAAAAACTATCAATCATAGCATTGCTCATGACTGTAGTTGGCTTGCTTTTTATGCAGCCACAGCTAGCATCAGCCGATGAACTGTCAGGACATGACCATGAACCGGGTCTTCGTTATTTAATTTCCAAAAATGCATTAGTCACCGATGCCAAAGGAAGCTACCGTCCAAATGCCAATGTAACTCGTGGCGAATTCGCATCTTATTTAGCAAAGTCTATGAATCTTGAAGAAGCAAACAACATCGTATTTACTGATGTCCCAAGTACATATTTGTATGCGACAGATATTCAGCTCGCTGCTACGGCTGGGATTATTACAGGCTACAAAGACGGCTCATTTAAACCGAAGGCAGCTATTTCAAGACAGCATATGGCGATTATGCTGGAAAGAGCTATAAACTATTTAGAAATTCCAAAAGGTACGACTTCTATTACCTTTAAGGATAATGCGGCAATCATTAAAGAATACCGTCAAGCAGTAGCTATAGGTGCTCAATTAGAAATCATTAAAGGCTCGAATGGTTACTTTATGCCAGAAAAAAAATGCAACAATCGGTCAAGCAGCTACATTTATCCATCGACTAATGACACTTGCTGATGCAAATACTGGTAAAGAAGATGGTGGAAATTCAAACCCTGGTGACCCTAACAATGGTGATCCAAACGGTGGTACTCCAAGCCCAGGCGAATCAAATACCTCTAAATTTGCTGTGAAGGAAATCTCCAATGGCACATTGGTTGGTAATCAAGAATTCACTACCTTTGATGCTGCCGAGAAAGCTATAACAAACAATTCACAGGTAATTGTTCAAAATAATAAAATTATGAAAATGTCCTCTGGCTATGTTGTGACAAATAATTATGTTGTCTTAAACTCAGAAACAATTAAGGATCAAATTGGGGTTGCTGGGGATACTGAAATGGAATACCTTAGCAGTGATGCTACACAGGTGAAGGTTCGACTAGCAGGACAAGTAGGCTATTTAAAGCACGCAGATGTGACATTAATCCCATTTTCAATGAGTAAAGGTCGTTCTTACTATTCAAATGAAAATGGTGAAATTAAGCACACGCTTTACGATTACAAAACTAATAAGTATTCATCTAGCTATGTCTTCGGTAAAGCACCTTCTTTTATGAAGTCAGGCGAAAAATACTATAGCTGGGATGGTATCTTTTTCACAAATGGAAATGGCTCCTCTAAGGGTGAGGCCTATAATTACTATCAATTTTTACCGGCACGCGCTAAAACACAATATACAGCAGAGGAACTTGATGCGTATATTATGAACAAACTAGCGGAAGTGGAAAGCACAGGGATTACTCTCTATAAAGATGCTACAACGAAAAGTAAGCTTATTGGCTTAGGGCAAACATTAAAAGAGGTAGAAGAGATTTCACAAATTAATGCACTGCTTATTTTATCACTTGCTCAGCATGAAAGTGCTTATGGTATGAGTAAGAACGCCCAAAACTTAAATAATTTATTTGGTTTATATGAATATGATACAAACCCACTAAACAAAAAAATTTGATAGTGTTGCTGCAAATATCAGTGAGCTAGTTGAAAAATTCCTTCAGCCAAACTACATTACTCCAGGGGGGTCTCCTGGAAGAAACTATGCTAATGGTGCAGTCGTTGGTTCAAAGGCTGTTGGCTTTAATGTGAAATATGCTTCTGATCCATTCTGGGGAGCGAAAATTGCAGGTCATTACTACCGTGCTGAAAAGGCTTTAGGCTTTAAGGATGCCAAAAATCCATATATTGTTGGTATCACAACGACTACTGGTTTAAATGTTCGTACAGATGCATCGACAAGCAATAGCCCACTATTCACTTATGCAAGAAGTGGTATGCCTGTTATCATTACAAGCTCTGCTACAAATGGCTGGTATGAAGTCCTTTCTGATAAGCTCCATTCAGGAACAGCTTTTATTAGTAAGGACTATGTACAAGTGATTAACACTGTAAAATAAAAGAAAAGTCGTCCTTCAGGCAAGGGCGACTTTTCTTTTGTTGAAAAACTATTATATCGATGACATGTAGTACTCTGTGGCAAAACGAAGCACACTACAGAAAAGCTTATAAATATAATAACTATTGGGCTCTGAAGATTGTTAGTCTATTTAGCACAAGTAGCCTTCTATCTAGCACAATTACGAGTCAATCATGCACTTTTCCTCATCAATTTAGCAACCCTCCCCCAAAAACAAAAATTTCCAAAGGTATTCGACCCAAAAACTTTTGAATAAAACCCCTTTATTCATAAAGATTTATTTACATAATTTTCCATATATCTCAAAAATATTGCTTGGGTAATAATTTCTATAAAAAAAAGATGCCTCAAAAAATTTGAGACACCTTAAGATGTTAATAGCGAAGTTTTTTTGTTTTCCGTTTTTATAATCGCTGAGGCTAATATCACAAAGCCAAGCATTAAAATAAAGATTAAATCTAGTAAGCCTGTGTGCATCGATACTGTAAATAAAGTAATAACAAAAGCATAGGCTACTGAGTGGAAGCTACGGATACCACCTTGCTTGACTTTATTATAAATAAGGGAAATTAGTACCCCATAAAAGAAGAAGCCAATTGCCACAAGCAAATAACCACCATCTAAGAATAATTGGCCGATAAATGTCGGTGTAGTTGTTCTTGTTGGACGTGTGATATATTTACCTTCCTCAACACTTAAGGAGTTGACAACCTCGGTTACTCGCATACGTGGTGACACTTGCTCACCCGGTAAAATTGTACTGAAGATACCCCCATGAATTTCTCCATTTAGGTAACCTTCCTCCTGTGTATACTCCATAATTTTACTTAAAACAATATGACCAGTCACACTCTCACCATTTAATGAACGAATCCATTTAGGTGTTAAATTAACTTTTTGCTCTACAGTTAACAGCTTTTCTTTTTCTGATTCGGTTAATTCTACATCTGGCTGTTCACGACTATTAAATTCCTTCGTTGTATCCTCAGTTAAAACACGCAGGAAGCCGAACATTGAAAATGCTACACCAATCACTAACAATGCAGTCAGGAACCATGTCAGTTTCACACGCTTTACAACATAGTGGAAAATAATAATACCTGTAAATAACATGATAATTAGTGGTGTACGATATCCCATTAATAAGAATAAGAACATAACACCAGCGTAAATGGAACCATATATTAAGACTTTCTTCCATGACATGTGCTTTTCTAATATCATTTTATAGGATAATAGCAATAACACACCAAACCATAATAATTGGGCAAAGAAGTTTAACTTTGGATTGAGGTTACGTCGGTTGGATTCATCAGCAATCCCTAATCCTCCACCAAAAATCATTAAAAAGTATGACGCTAGACCAAGTAATGTTAAAAATACAATGAAATGAACAACATACTTCCCAAAGAAGGATAAACCAAATGATGGGATTGTCCACTGCAATTTATCAATAATAAAGACTCCAATATAATAGCAAGCAATCGCTAAAAGTACCGCTGGCCAAATTGACACACGTACATTAAATAGTTCAAATCGATGGAAATCAAAAAGACTTGTAAAGAAATAGAGTACTAATATAAAAGGTAAAAAGAAGTACGGTGAAAACGTATCAATCTTGTTGACCTTTTCAAAAGTTTGTTTCAGTTTATTCATAAATGTCATACATCTCAGTAGATGTGATTGCCCTCCTCTATCGTGAATCATCGTTGTGTAATTCTTTCATTTTCTATACAAAACAAAGGTTATTATATCATAAATACAGGTAGACTTATAGAAAGGAATAATTGTATTTTATATGAAATTATTCGATGATTTCTCTATTTGTCCAAACAGGAATTAAAAACCCATTTTTTTAACATATCCATACTTTCTTTAATTAAATAGCAGCTGAAAATTTTAGAAAAGAGCCAAATATTAATGATTCATCCATTATTTAGATGTATGATGAGTAATAGTCAAGTACGTTGATGTAATATACAAATAAAGGATGTGGATTTAATGAAGAAATTATGCGTTTCATTTTTCTTACTTTGTACTTTTATAGTGATTGCTTCCTTATCACCTACAGAAGCAAAAGCAGCACAAAAAAATCGGTGTTGTTTTTTTCAGAAAGCAGTGAAAAATATGCGAATACAACACACCCAGGTGGTACATATAAAGGACAAGCTGTTTCACCCAAGGTAGATTATAGCTCTACATATAATAAAGAATTAAAGGCTTTTCTTCTCTATCAGCAACAGGGCTTTCATGTAGAAAAAAATTTATGAGAAGGACCTAAATAATCTAGAAAATTTAAGTCAATATGACGCAATCGTCTTCGCTTATACAGTTATGATGAATCATCAGCAACGAGAAAATGTAAAAATGTACATAAGAAATGGTGGCGGTGCCATCTTTGCATTTCAAACAGCACGTAACGAATCAGCTAAATTTCCTAAGTCAGGTCAAATGGATTTTTCTCCTTTAATCTATGATGTAAATTCCTGGGTCATGGAATGGGACAATTTAACAGAGGTCTTCCATTCACGTTTTATTGACGATATTATGCTAGGCAATTCAACCATAAGTAATCTTAATACTATTCATCCCATCATTCAAAATACAACAAAAGAGCTTGGCAAAAGCAAGCTTAGTCTTACAAAAACAGATACAGATTGGGTAGAAGTCATAAAACCTTGGCAAGGCGGATCTGCAACACCTATATTATATTTCTCAGATTATAGTAGTACAGATAAACCAAAGACAATGAAAAAAAATGAGTTTGGTGCAGCACATGCTATCGAATATGGTAAAGGCCGAGTCGTTCAAATTGGTTTTAAAATCTATGATTATATTGATATAGATACGAAAGCAGAATGGCAGGATAATGAAAATGGGGATGCCTATTCAACAACACATGGCGACAAAGATGCCCAAGTATTTATGAAGCATGCTTTAAATTGGGTAACCGAAAATCACAATGGTTTTGTTCCACGTCGTTATAATCTGTCACTATACTCTGATAGTGTTCAAGGTTATGTAGCTCCGTCCGGAAAGTTTGTTTTCTACTCTACTGTCACGATTAAAAATAATGGTAATGTGCCTGCACGTGGTACCTTACAAGTTGAAATTTTAGATGCAAATGATAAAGTCGTTGGCAAAGGGCATGAACGCTACATACCTGGACTTGCTGTAGATGCTACAACAAATAATGCCGATCAAAAAGACATCAGTACTCATACAGAAAAATATCAAATTTTTATGCCTGGTAATTTAGCCGCTGGAACATATACAATACGTACATCCTTTATAGAAGGGCGTGATGATCGTAAAAATGCTGATGAAAAATATGCTACCATTGCAGAAATTAAAACGCTCACACGCGCAAAAGGTTCCAATAAAGCAACAATTGCGGCTGCACCATTCTTCCAGGATGTAGCCAAATCGAATGGAGCTTACTATGATATTAAAAATTTACAAGCATTAGGAATTGTCAAAGGAAGTAATGGGAAATTTAATCCACAAGGTACTTTGACACGCTTACAGGCAACAGAAATGATACTGCGAGCTTTAAATATTCCTGCTTCAAGCTCAGCTGCATTAAATGCCCAAGATAGTAAAGCAGGTGATTATGGCTATGCCGTATTAGCAACAGGCGCACGCTATGGCATTATTGCTTTAGAGGATGGCAAAATAAATGCTCATCACCCAATGACTCGAGCTGCTATGGCAAGAGCACTTATTAACGGCTTTAAGCTGCAGGGCATTGCAGAAATCACTTTTTCAGATGTGCCTAATTCTCATGCCTATTTTAAAGAGATACAAGCACTTTATGCACTCGGCATCACAACGGGCTATGCGGATCACACATTTAAACCAAATGCTACTGTGACACGTCAAAACTTTGCTCAATTCATCAATAGAACACTTCATGCAAATTCGAAATAAAATAGGATAAGTAAGTCTTTTTAATAAAACGAATAAAAGCTACAACGTTTACCTAGCACGTTGTAGCTCTTTTTCTCATTGTTTTGAGTAATATTCCACAATACCCTTGTAGATAGATTCAGCAAATAGTTCAATATAATGATCATCTGTCAATTTAGCGCGATCTTCACTATTTGTTAGGAAGCCTAGTTCAACTAGAATAGCTGGAATAATTGTGTTGCGAATTACATAGAATTGTTCATTTTTGACGCCTCGGTTCCTCATCTTTAAATCATTAACAATTTGATTGTTCACAAATGTCGCAAGATCAATACTCTCTTGCTTATCCCCTGATGTCATCGCATAAAATGTTTCAGTGCCATTTGCAGTAGTATTATTTAAAACAGAGTTCGCATGGATGCTGACAAAAATTTCACCATAGTTCACATTTGTAAAATCTACACGGTCTGGTAATGTAGGATACACATCATCAGTACGTGTCATTAAAACATTGGCCCCTGTTGCAGCTAATTTTCGCTCTACCAATTTACTAACCTTTAACACAACATCTTTTTCATAAATGGTACCAAAAGTATTCCCTGAATCCGTACCACCATGTCCTGGATCAATAATGATAACTCGATCTTTTAAGGGATGATCGCTTTGATTTAATAGCTTTATATAGGATTTATGAATATATCCTTCTTGCCCTTTATAAGTAACCTGTGCCCAATAACCATTAATCCTATTTACTTGAACATATTCGCCCTTTTTCAGCTTACTAACAACCGTAGAAGTAGCGTTTGCTTCTTTACGGATATTTAAATTATCCACTGTTGCGCGGCCTAGAAGGTCACCTGAAAAGGATGGTGGTGTGGGATTTGGATTAGAAGGGTTTTCTACTACAGCATCCTCTGTACTATTCATCACAATATAACCCGGTAAATCATTTACTACAGTTAAATAGTAGCCATCTACCATCTTATAAACTGGCAATGTCACTTTACTATTTACAGTCGAAATTACCTTCGAAGAAGTTGTTGGCTTTACATAAAGTTTTATATTTTGTGTTGTAGTAACCTGCTTTTGAACATTTCCTAATGCGTTACCATCTGCATCTAAAAATTGTGTATATGTTTTATAAATATAAGCAAAGGACCCTTTATTTGAAACCTTTAACCAATCTCCTTCCACCGCATGGACTGAAAGTATACCACCTTTATGGGCTGTACCTACAATATTAGTAGCAGATGAAGTGTCTTTAGATTTACGAATATTTAATCCATCGGTTGTCGCAGCAACTAATCCAATAATCTGTGATGCATCAGGTGTAGCCATACCTTTTACAGGTACATCTAAGCGATATTTTTCATTTTTTTGCTCGCGCTACAAATAACGCAAATTGTTTACGTGTCACCTGTTCGTTTGGATTATATTTTTGATTACTCCCCTTTGTGACACCGTTATAATAAATCGTATTCACATATGTAACGTATGGATGGTTAATAGTAACGTCTATAAAAGGAGAATCGCTATTTTCATACTCACTTGTATCAAGCTTAAACGCCTTCGTTAATACATAACTCATTTCATCACGAGTTAAAGGTTTATTCGGTAAAAATTGTCCTTTTGTATTTGTTTTAAAAAAAGCCGAGCTGTACAGCACGCTCTACATAGCCTGAAAGCTCCGAGCCAGCTTTTACATCTGAGAAGCTTGATGTATGAACAACTAGCGGTTTGTTGCCTGAAGCTACAACAACCATTTTTGCCGCTTGTCCACGCGTTACGTTATTATTAGGTTTATAATACATTTTACCTTTTTCCGTATATCCTTTAATGACACCTAAATTCACTAAATAATTAATCTCTTCAAATGCTTCATCTTGTTTCGGAATATCTACAAAAACACCACTTGCTTGTGCACTATGTACAGTAAACATAGAAATAAATAAGATGCATAGTATAAAACTAATCCTTTTGAGATACAATTTCTTAATTCTTCCCTTCTGTTTTACTGTTCATTCTAGTAAAAATCATAAATCTTGTTGTGCTATCGTATTTATAAAAAAAGTACGATAGCACTACTATTGTTATTTTTCTTTAAAACGTTTTCCTTTATTTAAACTTGTTTAGTCTTTTATTTCCAACAGCATCGGCCCTTCTTCTTCAAATTTCTTTCGCTGCTCTTCTGTAAAAATTACTTCTCGATTATTCAGTTCTTTTAATTCTTGCTCTATTTTCTTTTCATGTCGCTCCGTTTCCTTCATCCAGCTGTCATAGCCCACCTGAAGAAGTTCTTTATTATGTCTAGAGAAAATGATTTGCACAGCCTCACCTTTATCAGACCTTACACGGAAGAAAATATCCGCATTTTTACCCCCTTGCTTATCTTCTGAATACCCTTGTCCGCTATACTCAACAGATGTTATTTTACCAGATAATAATTGATATTTTTCTACTGCCTCTTTCGCTAAAATTTGAAATTCCTCATTATTCTTCAATAGATTCATATCCATGCCTGCATGAATTTTTGCCTTATGGTAAACCCACTTTGCTATTAAATGATTTTCTCCTGTTACTGCATCTAATTGAAAAGCATATGACAGCATATCATTAATTTTTACATTTGCTTCCCATGTAGCACGTTGCAGTGTCTCATTGTTTACTGGATTATACGTCATTTCTACCGTTTTACCATTCAAATCAAGTTTGAAAACCTTCCACAGATTTTGGCTCGCAAGCTCTGCTGCCTCTTCCATCTTCATGTCGTTTACAGTCGGTTTGTCTTCTCCAACGAACTTTACTTTATAATCTTTTTTTTACATAATCCTGTGGTACGCTTTTACTTCCGATTTCCGCATAAGAAACATTGTAGCTAGTAGGAACCATCTGCGTTTTACCAATTTCCGCCGCCTTAATTGTTTGATTAATGCCACTAAACACCATTGTAGTCACAGCTATTGCTCCTACAGACCCAAGTACAAGCTTCTTCATTTCATTTTTTTTTGCCATTTTCATGTCATTCATTCTCCTTCTCATTTGTATGGTGTGATCACAGTTATGAGTATATAAACAGAGGGTTATCAAACTATCATGAACTTATTATTAACTTGTAAAAATTAATTTAGCTGTTGTCCCTTTACCAATTTCCGATGAAAAGCTTAGCTCTGCTTCATGATTAACCGCAATTTGCTTGCAGAGGGTTAAACCTAATCCTGCACCTCCAGCAGAGCGACTTCGAGAAGAATCTACCCGGTAAAATGCCTCTGTTATATGATTAAGATGTTCCTTGGACATTCCTTTTCCATTATCTTGAACAACAATTACCTTATGTTCATTCTCTATATAGGCATTTAGTGTAATTAATCCACCTGAACTACAAGCTTTAAGCGCATTATCGATTAAATTAACTAGCAGAATATGCATGAGATCTGCGTCACAAAACAGTGTATTAAAATGATACTCATAGGAAATCTCGATTTGTTTTTTCTTTGCTTTCATAGATAAAGATTGCTCAACATCATGAATTAGCTCACTCATTTCAACTTTTCTCCGTTTACTTACGCTTGTGCGAAGAGTTGCCATCTCCAGTAATCGATTAGCAATATTTTGCAGTCTACGGCACTCAGACATTATATAATTTGTTGCAAAAATTCTATCCTCTTCAGTACGAACGATCTTCTGAATATATTCCGCATAGCCATAAATCGATGTTAAGGGTGTCCTAAGTTCGTGAGCTAAGTTATCTACAAACTGTTGCTTCTGTTCCGCTGCAATAGCAAGCTGTTGCATCTGACTTTGTATTTCTTCAGCCATATAATTGAAACTTTGTGCCATTTCAGCGAGTTCATCATCTCCGTTAACCTCAATCCGTTTTCCATATTGCCCGTTTGCAATACTTTTAGAAGTAGACGAAATGAGCTGCAATGGCTTAAACACACGATTTAGTACAAATAATAAAGAAACTGCTAGGAATCCACAGATTAGCATCCCCATTAAAAACAGCGTAACTGTCATTTTGTTCCATGATGAAATAACAGTAGATACATTATAATAATAGGCAAGTGTATAGGAGTCATATGGTGCCGGCAGAGTGCCTACCACTCTGATGTACTCCTTATCCGCAAGCTTTTCAATCGAAACAAGTCTTTCACTTGTTTGAATATTTTTAGGGATTTTAGGTAGTTCATAGGACTCTTCTATTAAATCCGCATAAAGTTGCTTGTTCTCCTTTGAAATAGTCAATATCACTTTTTGTTTACTATAAAAATTAAAATAAGAGCGATACAGAGATTCCACTCCATTATCGATAGAAAGACCTCTATTTTCTAATGCATTTAAATCCTTTGCATACGACGATGCGATAAAATAATGCTCTCTTAGACTGCGGTCTTTAGAACTTTCCAGATTGCTTATAAGCGTTATTGCTGAAATGAGTATAATTCCACTGTAAAAAAATAAGAGAAATAGCATAAGTGTGAATAAAAAAGTCTTTATTTTCATATTTTACACTTCCAAACGGTATCCCATTTTATAGACGGTTTTAATTCTAGATTCTAGTTTTAGTTTCTTTCTTAGCTTTTGAATATGAACATCTACTGTTCTTGTATCCCCCATATAATCATAGCCCCAAGCAAGCTCAAGCAACTTGTCTCGTGATAATGCAATATTACGATTATTTACCAATACCTCCAGCAAATCAAATTCCCTCGGTGTACATTCAACTAGATTTTTATGAAGGAATACTTGTCTGCTTTTAAAATCGATTTCCACACCATCTAATTCAAAATTTCTTTTTTTCTTTGTTCGTGCGTCTTAATAATGCTTCGACTCGCGCCAACAGCTCCAGCATCTCAAATGGCTTAACAAGATAATCGTCTGCTCCAAGAGTCAGCCCCTTTACCTTATCTGACAAACTACTTCGAGCTGTCAAAAAAATAGTAGGCGTTCCCTGAATCTGTTGAAATACTTCAAATCCATCAATCTCTGGAAGCATAATATCCAACAATACAAGATCTATTTCTTGCTGTGCAAACTCATCCATCGCCTCCATTCCATCAAAAGCAGAAATACATCTATGTCCAACTGATTGAAGATTTCTTTTGATTAGCTCATTGATTGGAATTTCATCTTCAACAATTAAAATAGTTGCCACCCGAATCACCTCATCATTAGCTTAGCATTTCTATGTAATAGAGTTGTAAAATCTTTAAAATAACGAGATACAGTCATACGTTAAACACTATCCAAAACAAGAAAACTGTAATCCATACAGAATTATGCACCAAACTATCTTTAATCGTGGGAACCCTTCAATATCAACTAAATTTGAGGAGGTGCCTTTTTAGAACCCTTAATACTTAAAGGATTAAGTTATGAAATTAACTCGTATAATGCAAAGTTCATATCAAATAATCTGCTTTATTAACATCATTACATTTATAATAGCTAGAAGTTTTTTAATTAATATAGAAAAATTTTCTTATCGGAATTCTCAAAATCTCTGAAATCAAAAAGAGCTACATCGTCCGTAAACAATGTAGCCCTCTAAAATTATTGTTTTGAGTAATATTCCACAATACCCTTGTAGATAGATTCAGCAAATAACTCAACATATTGATCATCTGTCAATTTAGCGCGATCTTCACTATTTGATAGGAAGCCTAACTCGACAAGAATAGCTGGAATATTCGTATTAGCAATTACAATGTATTTCATTTCTCTGACCCTACGATCTTTCATATTTACATTTTTAACAATTTGATTGTTTACAAATGTCGCAAGATCAATGTCTTCCTCATACACATCACCTGGAGTCTTAGCGTAGTAGGTTTCAGTACCTTGTGCAGCAGTATTATCTGCGTAATTAGCATGGATACTTACGAAAATCTCACCATAATTAGTATGCGTAAAGTCAACTCGACCTTCTCTTGTAGGATATGTATCCCCTGTACGAGTCATTAGAACATTCGCACCTGCTGCCTCAAGCTTTTGCGTAACAAGAGTGCTGACCTTTAATACAACATTTTTTTTCTGCAATAGTACCAACTACAGTTCCAGGGTCATTGCCGCCATGACCTGGATCAATTATGATAATTCGATCTTTTAATGGATTACCATTTTGATTTAATAGCTTTATATAGGATTTATGGACATACCCATTTTGACCTTTATAGGTTACCTGTGCCCAATAACCATTTACACTATTTACTTGAACATATTCACCCTTTTTCACCTTATCTACGATTGTAGAAGTAGAGTTTGCCTCTTTTCGGATATTTAAATTATCCACCGTTACTCGACCTAATATATCACCTGAAACTGATGGTGGGGTCGGATCGGGTGTTGGTGTAGGATCGGGTGTTGGTGTAGGATCGGGTGTTGGCTTTGGATCTGGTATAGAAGGCTTTTCTACTACAACATCCTCTGTACTATCTGCTACGATATAGCCTGGTAAACCGTTTACTACAGTTAAGTAGTAGCCGCTTACAGTGTTATAAACAGGTAATTTCACTTTACTATTAATAGTTGAAATAACGTTTGAAGTAGATGTTGGTTCTAGGTAAAGATTTATATTTTGTGTCGTAGTAACCTGTTTTTTAGCATTTCCTAATGTTTTGCCATCCATATCTAAAAACTGAGCATATGTTTTATAAACATAAGCATAGCCACCATTAGATGAAACTTTTAACCAGTCCCCTTCTATTGCATAGACTGCTAATTTACTACCTTTATTCACTTTCCCAACAATATTATCTATAGTTGAAGAATCTTTTGACTTACGAATATTTAAGCCATCAGTTGTAACTTGGATAGTCCCTATAATTGCTGAATTATCAGGAACAACTACTTCTTTTATCGGCAAATCTAAACGATACTTATCATTTTTGGCACGCGCTACAAATAACGCAAACTGTGCACGCGATACCTGGTCATTCGGATTATATTTTTGACCGCTTCCCTTCGTAATACCATTATAATAAATAGTATTAATATATTGATTGTAAGGGTGAGTTGTTTTTACATCAACAAAAGGAGAATCAATTTTTTCATATTGACTTGTATCAAGCTTAAATGCCTTTGATAATACATAACTCATTTCATCACGAGTTAGGGGTTTATTTGGTGAGAATTGATCCTTCGTATTTGTTGCGAAGTAACCTAGCTGTATAGCACGTTCCACATAACCCGAAAGCTCCGTACCAACAGTTACATCGGAAAAGCTTGATTTTTTTACAGTTAGTGGTTTATTGCCTGAAGCAATCACAACCATTTTGGCAACTTGTCCACGAGTTACCTTATTATTAGGCTTATAATAGGTTTTTCCTTTCTCTGTATACCCTTTGATAACACCTAATTTAATTAAATAATTGATTTCTTCATAAGCCTCATGCTTTGAAGAAATATCCTCAAAATTGCTGCTAGCACTTACACTATGTATGGTAAAAAAAGGTTGATATTAATATAATACATAACATAAGACTAAATTTTTTTAAAATACAATCCATATTCCCTCCTTTTTATTTGCCTCGTTCATTTTTCGAACTATGGATTTAGTAAAAACAAAGAGTTTTAAACCTCCTTTTATTAGAACGATATATCTCTACCTTTTGTTACATAATTTCGTAATTTTAACAAATTTATTTCTAATTATATAAGAAAAAACTACATTGTTCTACTTTTGAACAATGTAGTTTTTATTGTTATTGTTTTGCGTAATATTGGGAAATTCCTTTGTAGATTGAGTCAGCAAATAGCTCGACATATTGATCATCTGTCATTTTCCCGCGATCTTCACTATTTGTTAGGAAGCCTAGTTCAACTAGAATAGCTGGTATAATCGTATTGCGAATAACGTAGTATTGTTCTTCTTTAACACCACGATTTTTCATTTTTAAGTTATTAACAATTTGATTATTAACAAATGATGCTAGATCAATATCTTCCTGATGCATATCACCTGTTGTAATAGCATAATATGTTTCAGTGCCTTGTGCAGAAGTATTCGCTGCTGAGTTTACATGAATACTTACAAAGATTTCACCATAGTTTTCATTTGTAAAATCTACTCGGTCTTGTAGAGATGGATAGGTGTCACTTGTACGAGTCATCAATACTTTTGCACCTGCCGCTTCAAGCTTTTGCTTCACAAGTGTGCTGACCTTTAATGTAATAGCTTTCTCTGAGTTAGAACCTACTACAGTTCCTGGGTCCTTACCACCATGACCTGGATCAAGAATGATAATACGATTTTTTTAATGCATTGCCATTTTGATTTAAAAGCTTTAAGTATGATTTATGGACATACCCTTTTTGACCTTCATACGTAACCTGTGCCCAATAACCATTAATGCTGTTCACTTGGACATACTCACCTTTAGTAAGTTTGCCTAGCACTGTAGAAGTAGAATTCGCTTCTTTGCGGATGTTTAAATTATCTACTGTCACACGACCAAGTAAATCACCTGTCACTATTGGAGGAGTTGGGTCTGGATCTGGCGTAGTAGGCTGCTCAACTTCAACATCGACTGTGCTATTAGCAACAATATAACCTGGTAAACCGTTTACTACAGTTAAATAATAGCCACCTGTAGTCTTATAAACTGGTAATTTCACATCACTCTTCACTGAGGAAATGATTTTTGAGGAAGATGATGGCTTAACATAAAGATTGATACCTTGCGTTGTTGTGACCTGTTTTTGGACATTCCCTAGTGCATTTCCATCAGCATCTAAAAATTGTGCGTACGTTTTATAAACATAGGCAAAGGCGCCTTTATAGGTAATCTTTAACCAGTCTCCCTCTACTGCATAGACTGATAGTTTACCTCCTTTATTCACTGTGCCTACAATATTAGTAGAAGATGAGGAATCCTTTGATTTACGAATATTTAAACCATCAGTTGTACTAGCAATCAATCCGATAACTTGTGATGTATCAGGAACTGCTACACCTTTTACAGGGGGTTCTAAGCGATATTTTTCACTTTTTGCGCGTGCGACAAATAACGCAAACTGTGCACGTGTCACTGAACTATTTGGGTTATAATTTTGACCGCTCCCCTTTGTAATACCATTATAGTAAATTGTATTCACATATTGAACGTAGGCATGTGTAATCCCTACATCCACAAATGGAGAATCAATATTTTCATATTCACTTGTATCCAGCTTAAACGCTTTCGTTAGGACATAACTCATTTCATCACGAGTTAAAGGCTTGTTCGGTAAGAATTGTCCCTTTGTATTGGTTCTAAAGAAACCAAGTTGTACAGCACGTTCTACATAGCCAGAAAGCTCTGTTCCAACTGTTACATCTGAAAAGTTTGATTTACTGATAACTAATGGCTTATTACCTGAAGCAACAACAGCCATTTTGGCAACTTGTCCACGTGTTACTGAGTTATAAGGTTTGTAATACGTTTTGCCATTTTCCGTATATCCTTTAATAACTCCTAAACTAACTAAATAATTGATCTCTTCATAAGCTTCATGATCTTTCGGAACATCTACAAAACCGCCACTTGCTTGTGCGCTATGTATAGTAAACATAGAAGCTGAAATGAATAAGACGCATAATATAAGACTGATCTTTTTGAGGTACAATGTCTTATTTCCTCCCTTCCTGTTCTCGTGTTCATTTTAGCAAAGTTTCACTGACAAAACTATCATACGAATGTAATTTTCTCCTGTTTTCGGCATCACCTCCATCATTGTGACTTACTTCATAAAAAGAAGAGAGTCTGCAAGTGCAAACTCTCCTCAATTTATACAATATTTTAAAGAACTTCCTTGCAATGTGTCACTTTAAACGTAGCCCTGTTCAAAGTGAAACGGAATTCAATTATTTCTGTACTTGTTTTGCTCGCTCAATAAATGCTTGAAGATGAGAAATTTTTAACATTTCATCATAACCAAAGTTACCGTTACCTTTACCTTCTGTAATACCGTTAGAAGCTAATATTGAAATAAATTCATTTGCCCAATGATTAGCAGGTACATCAGTAAATGCAATTAATTCACCTTTTTGCTCTAAGCCGAAAGCATGTACTAAAACTTTCGCAACTTGTGCACGTGTAATTGGTGAAGAAGGATTAAATTTACCGTTACTATCACCATCAAAAATACCTAACTTCGATACAGCAGCAATTGCACCAGCATGTGCATATGTTGGCTTAACATCTGTAAATTTTGTGTTTTTATCGGATGTATCCAAGTTAAGTGCTTTCGCGATTTGCTCTGCCACTTCTGCACGAGAAGCATATACAGTGAAATCGATAGCAGCATTCTTTACTTCTTCTTTAACAGCTTCTGCTTGTTCACTATCAAATGTTGCTACACGCTTCGCACCAACGTAACGAGAATTCCAATAATATGGATCGTTAACATTTGAATAGCTAACACCTTTATCAGTTTGAGAGTGGATCATTTTTCCGTCACCTATGTATATCGCTACATGTGAGATACCACTACCACTAGTGTTGAAGAATAATAAATCTCCTACTTGAAGATCATTTTTTTGCTACTGCAGTCCCTTGTTGATATTGAGAGCCTGATGTACGATTTAATTTAATCCCTAAATCTGAAAAGACCTTGGAAGTGAAACCTGAGCAGTCAAATCCGCTAGTAGTTGTGCCTCCATAAGCATAAGGAGTACCTAAATATTTTGTCGCTGTATCAGTAACATCAGTTGGAGATGCTGCTTCAGCGTTATCTATTTGAGTTGTTGAAAATAACATGAAAGATGCAAAAATCGGTAATAACCATTTCTTTTTCATAGTTTCGGTATACCCCTCTCAGAACTTTTTTTGCCTATACATAGACTATCATAAAAGATGCTATTTTAATTTTTCAATTGTGTAACGGATTTTGAATACAAAAAAAACGCTGATATACCAACGTTTGCTGGTTTATCAACGCTAAAATATGGGTATTAAATAATGGGTATTTCGGAGTTTTGTAACATTCCTGTAATATTAGCGACATTTTGTCATAATAGATTGCCATATTGAATCATTAAGACTAGTAGAAACGCATTTTAATCATGAAATTATTACCATTGCAGCATTTGCAGGTTTTTCACCTCACCTTATCGACATCTTTCACCATGGCTAACCCTTCCCTATGAATTATTGACTAGAAAACAATTGCACCCAATAGTAATTTCCTTTGCTGTCTATAGCAATAGCAACCCCTGTATTTGTGTAATTTTCTCGTAAAATATTGTCACGATGTGCTGGCGAAGCCATCCATGCTTTCACGGCTGCTTCGGGTGATGGAATATTTCTCCCTATGTTTTCTCCTAAGCTTGTATAAGAGTAATCGAATAGGGTTGCTAAATCCCACGGCATTCCATAGTAAGGTGATTCATGCTCAAAATAATGGCGATTTACCATATCTTGTGCCTTTATAACTGCTATCTGTGTTAAGGCTGCATCAAAGCTGAGAGGTTGTAGTTTTTTTTCTTTTGTCGCTCATTGTTGATTAATTGGATTACATCATTAGACATAGACGATGAATAATTTTTTTGTTGACATATAGGACTTTGATAAATAATCATAGGTTATTTCATAATTTGTTACTTTAGATGAAAAATCGAGGCTACGTTCCACTAAAGAGGCAAATTGGGCACGCGTTACTAATTGATTTGGACCAAATTGCTGTCCATTAATGCCTTTAATGACCCCCACATCTGCAAGTGATTCAATATAATCCTTCGCCCAGTGACCCTCTGTAACATCATTAAATTTACTAGTATTTTCGGAATCAACTTCGATCTTATAGGCTAGCGTTAGCAGTTTAGTAATGTGCATTCGCTTCAAAGGTGTATCAGGATAGAAGTAATCACCATTTTGTAAAACCCCTCGTTCAACTAGGGCACAAATTTCCTTGTAATAAGGGTGGTTATCCGATAAATCTGTAAAATCAGGTGAAAATGAAGAGTCGAATTTCAATTGCATGGAACGTGCTATTGCCGCAGCTGCCTCTGCCCTTGTAATTGGCTGTTCCGGTCTGAAATAGCCATTCTCATCATTTGTCATATAATGTTTGTCAAGCATATGTGTTATGGAGCTACTAGCCCAATGTGATTGTGAAACATCCTTGGCAATACTAGCTGCTACAGCTTCTTCAGAAGTGATCGTTAGAGGCACAGCGTATGATGTTACTAGCAAGGTAAGAGAAATACCAACAACACTTGATATTTTTTTTAAACATAGCGACCGCCTCCTTCATTCATGTATGTAAAACAGTGTTCCCATTATGTATTTAATCATTTTACCCCTTTTAACCGTATACAAACATACCATTATTACCTGTTTTTTCCTAACCAACTTTAAAAAAACACTCTATGGCTGATTGCCTAAGAGTGATTCTTTATCTTATTCAACACCAATCACATAAAAAGAGCTGTCGTTTTTTTCTAATAGTCGGTATAGGAATAGTACCATTTGTCCCCGACGAACATCTGTATAAGGTGAAAATGTAGTCGAACTAGTTCCTTGTGTAATCCCATAATCTAATAACGTTTGAATATACTGATTGGTTTCATTATCTTTTGTAAAATCTGAAAAAGGTGCTGATAATGTTGTAGATTTTTGTAAGTCAAAGCCAAGTGTTAAAATTTTCGCCATTTGACTACGTTTAATAAATTGATCTGGATGATAATTTGCCCCTTTTTGAATAATGCCCTTTGTAGCTAATGCTGCAATTGGACCGTAGTATGGATGAGAGGTTGGAACATCACTAAAGCCGGGATTTTCTACTTTCTTTGTCTCCAAATTTAATGCTTTTGCTAAAAAAATAAGCTGCTTCCCCTCGCGTTAAACTTTGATAGGGGCTAAACATAGTATTTGTTGTTCCAAATACAATACCTTTACTATATAATTCTTGGACTGCCTTATATAATTCTGCCTCACTACCACCATTTTTAATATCATTAAATGGCATAGATGCTGCTTCCGTTGGAATAGCCATAGCACAAGGAGCTACTATTATTGCTGCTGACAAACAGCTTGCTTGAAATAACTTTTTTTGACAAAATAAATTCTTCCTTCCCTGCTTGAATAGATACTTTGAGAGGATTTATAAATTTTCATAAACTGCCACTAAATCAATTACGGAACAGCATAATCTCGTCTGGATTTTTTTTCGGCTTGCTCAAAAAAAATCCGCTTCAAAAATTCGACTTAATTCGCTGCTTAAAACTGAATCAAGAGATAAAGAAAGAGGGACACTTGCCCTCTCTCCTCACTCTAACCCTAATGTTCTTAAATGATCCTGTAAAATACGGAAGTTATACACCAAATCCTGTTGTTCAAGACTGAGCGAGCTGTAGAGCTTTTGTGCGGCCAGTACTTTCTTTTCAAATTGTTTATTGTCGGGATCTATTTCGCCAATCGCATTCACTACTTTTAATACTGCCGCTACATCTTTCTCAGCTTTCTTTAAAGTATCGTAGTTGATAACTTGCCCTCTCACTTTTGAATCTAAAACTTTATATGCCGCAACAGCATTCGCTACATCCTCTATATAGGTACCAGAGGATGGATGAAGACCAGCTATAATTTCAACAACCTTCTTTACATCAGTCAAATTTTTCTCA
Source organism: Lysinibacillus pakistanensis (assembly GCA_001312325.1). The sequence continues at coordinate 211,968 of BBDJ01000001.1, forward strand.
GCCTCAAGCAGGATATTATAATTGGATACTCTTTGCTTATCAATTGTATTCAAGCTATCATAATCTTTTCTTACAGATTCAACCTTACCAAAATACAGTGGATCACTTGGCTTTAAATCTGCGATACTTTGATACACTTTAATCACACTGTCTAATGAAAGAAGGAGTTGTTGATTGTATACATATCTTCGCTGTGTTGCATTTAGATTGTCGTAGGCTTTTAAAATCTTTTGATATTGGCTATCCATATTTTTAGACGTCATCAGCTTTTCAATCTCATTAACAACATTAATAACAGGCTTTATCAACTTTTCTTGCTCTTGTAATGTTTTATAGTTTTCAACTGCCATTTGCTGATCTTTCGGCAGCGCATTATAAGCGGCTCTTATTTCTTCAATACGTTTAACATATTGGCTAGCTTCTACTGAAGGTAATTCCTCAATCATACGCTGGACATTACCGGCACCTAAAATACTTGTTTCAGCAGCCTGTAATAGATGGTAGTTCGTAACATATTGCTGCATATCCTTACTTAGCCCATCATACAATGCACGGGCCTGTGCTGTATCAGTATGGAATGTTTTACTGGATGCTTTCAACTTACCAATTATTTCAATTACTTTAGCTGTTGGCTCATAGCCCTGTAAAATAGCAATATTCTTGACGAATGCCTTTTGCTCTTTCGTTAGCTTATCATAGGCCTTTCTTGCGGCGTTTACCTGACTAACAAATTTACTAGAACCAGGTTCTAAAACATCAATTTGTACCATGGTATTTAAAATAGGTTTTACTTGTTTCTCACGATCTGTTAATAATTTCACATTAGATACAAGCTTTTTCTGCCCTGATGGGAGCTTGTCATAAGCAACACGAGCATTCATTAGCTTCGTTAAAAACTCCTCATCGTCAGGTACAGCCGCTTCTATTAAAGCGATCACTGTATGTGCAGATTTTAGCTCAGTTTCAGCTGTGACAAGTTTTTCGTAATTTAGAACAGCACTTTGTTTTTCTGGCGGTAAGGCATCATAATTTTTACGTGCTGTCTCCAAATCATTTAAAAATGTTTTGCTAGTAGGTTTTAATGTTTCAATTAAGCCTATTAATGTTGCTACATCTTCCACTGCTGCTAGCTGGCCATAATTTGTGACACGTTTTTGCGAGGCAGGGTCTAAGGCATTGTAAGCCTTTCTTGCTGCTAATACCTTTTTAGAATAATCCTTACTTGACGGATTTAACGCTGTAATGAGATTAATGACTTTTACGACACTGGCATTATTTTTCTCATAGGAAGTTAACGTTTTATATTGTGTAACTAATTTTTTTCGCATTTTTATCCATAGTTTTATACTCAGCTGTCAATGCTGCCACTTTTGCTACAAATGTGGTATCAGGCTCATTGGCTATTGAGATGACACGATCATCAAAGCTTTTAGCTATTGTTATATAGCCCTTTGCTGTTTGTAAATCTTGATAATTCGTAACTAGTTGTTTTGCGGCATCTGAAAGCGCTGCATAATCATTTAGTATCAGATCAACAGTTTCAATGTATGTTTTTTTGTGAGGTATTTAAGGCCATGATTCGCGTAATAATGCCCATTGCCTCTACTTGATCTTTCAACGTTTTATAGTTTTTCACATAGCTCTTATTTGTAGCATCTAGCTTTAAATAGGCTGTATTGGCTGCTTTCGCTTTTTTTCGTATAATCCTTGGTAGCAGGATCTAACTTTTCAACAAGCGTAATAACATTTAAAACAGCTTTTTGTGATTTTTCTAAATCGGTTAATATTTTAATATTTGTGACACGTTTTTTTTGCATTTGCAGAAAGAGCATCATATTGTTTTCGTGCTTCTTGCATATCTTGAATCAGATTTTGCGAGCTATTTAAAGCCGTTATTTTGCTTATAACAGCTGCTAATACATCTTCTTCATTAGATAGCAAAGTTAATTTTTCGCTTAGCTTTGTCTTAATAGTAGTTAATGCAGCTTCCTGTGCATGACCAGTTGGATCTAAAGCATTTACCTTCGTTTGGTATTCTCGAACTTTCTGGCTATAATCCGGTGACGTAGTCTTTAGTGCATTAACTTTATTTAATAAATCAGCATATGGAAAATAGATAGCTAGTTGACCCTTACTTTGCACAATTGCCTGCTCTGCAGTACTTAGTTTATCAAAAGCCGACTGTGCTAATAGTGTTTTGCTCTCAAACGTAGAAAGGCTTGGATCAATCGCAGCAATTAATTTATCTACATCTGTCGAAGCACTATATTTCTTTTCCCATTCTACTAATGTTGCCAAGTTATTGACAATTTTTTTTAACATTTGCGGCATTTACAGTAGAAGGTGGCGTATTGTATGCCTCTCGTGCACCCTTAATTTTTGTAAACTGTTCTACTGCACCTGCATTTTCGATGCCTTTAATAAGAGCTTCAATATTTTCAGCTTCATTGATTTCCTCCTTAGCAGCAGTTAGATTTGTAGCATTTTTGACAAATGCTTTTTTTATCTAAACCGTTGTAGGAATCTAATAGATTATTAACTGTTGTACGATAATCTGCACTATTAGAAACAACTAGTGTATTAATTTGCTTTGAAACATCTGCCGCAGCTTTATAAGGTAAAAAAAGCATTATAGTTAACAACATAATTTTGAGCTTCTTTAGTTAATTTACCGTAGGCTGTTTCAATGGCAGAAACTGCGCTAATAAAAGTAGTTGCCTTATCAAAGCTTGCTGCATCCTTATTCATTAATTGCGTTATACTATCTTCCACCTTTAGGGCAGCATCAATATTTTGCTTTGTGTCCGTATAGGTTTTATAAGGAGCAATTGTATCCCCTTCAGGAATATAAGCTGTAGCAATTTTTTTTATGATCTGCTGATAAAGCGTTATAGGCTGTTGTAATAGCAGTCACTTTTTGTTTAATAGCTGTAAAGTCAGAATTTAATAAATCCAATTTTAAGCCATCTAATAGGTCAATAGTGGGTTTTACAGCAGCAACAGCATTTACCATTGTAGTCAGCTTATCTAAATCAGCACCATTTGTTTTAAAATAATTTTTTTTGTGCTGCTTCATCATAGCCATATTGAACTGCAAGCCCTAGCATTGATGAAACTGCAGTTTGTGGTGCAGCATTCACAGCTTCTTTAAAGGTCTTTTGCACATTAGCATAGGAGCCAGCTTTCGTTTCATTCATAAATTCTTTATATTTGTCTTCTGTCACTTTAGCATCTCTAGTTAGAGAACTACTTGTATAAGTTAGTTTATTAATACTTTCGCCAAGGCTTTTAATTTCCGTTACCAATGTTTTCTGTGCTCGTACGTAAGCGACCTTGGCTTTAATAAATTGAATTTCATCCGCAGTAAATCCTGCTGCCCCTAAACCATTAAAACGACTTTCTGCAATCGTTATATCATCAAGTGAGGATTTATCCGTTAAATTTTTATACATCATTTGCAGTTGTTCTTTTGTTTCAACCGCGACTGCATTCACATAAGCAACTTGCTCCGTTTTTTTGTTGTGGCTGTAGTTCTTGAGCATTGGCAAGTGCTGCCGGTGTTAGTAATAAACTTGTCAACACACCAACTTTTATTGGTTTCTTCAAAATGCCCACCCTTTCTTTTTACATTATATAGGAAAATGGATATGTATTTATAGCTTCATATTTTCTATCTTTAGTATCGGTACTTCCCGTTCAATTTCAAGCTATTCTCTCAAAGTCTCTTATGTCCTTTACGAAAGTATTGATAATTGCTATTTTTAGATTGAATAGGCTTTTTATAGGAAGTTATTGTTAGGATACTATATAATTGAATTATGTGCATTGATCCTGCACATAATTTGGCAACCCAGTGATTTTACTAGAAAAAAAGCTTTTGATGATACATGTTATAAATTTGATTAGAAATGTCTCTTAATCGAGAAAATTCAATGGAAAATAAGCATTTATCCTATGTTATTTACCAGTAATCAGGTGTATACTACATCTCTACTATTTAATTTACTAGAAAGGGAGCTCTATATGTTTTATCACTATAAGTTTTGGCATAGCTTAACGCATCCCAATAACTTTACCCAAGCCGTTGAAGAAGGAGAAATAAGAGGCTATAAAAAAACGATCCTTCACTGTTTTTATACTCTTCATGCTACTATTCATCGTTCGTGAATTTTGGGGCATGGGAACTGAAAGCTTAACAACATTATTTGCAATGAATCATCAGGATGAATACTATACAGCTCGTTTACTTTCAATGGTAGGCGCTATTGCCTGGGGAATCATTTATTATGCCTTTCATTACTATGGCGTTACATATTTGTTGCATCTGTTAACTGACATACCATATAAATGGATACAAAAAGTACAACTTTATGTCATGGTATTGTTATTAATTGAAAAAAACAATATTATTTACTGTGTTCTATTTAGTAGGCTATACAACAACCTTCTCCTTCCTATCACTTGCACCACTTGTTCAGCAAGTCTTAGAGACAGATGTAGTATTATTTGTTATTAATCAATTAACTATAGCAACTCTATTCACTATAATTGTGCAATATACCTTTCTTTCTAAATGGGAAGAGGAATCAGATCGTAAGGTTTTGCTAGCAAAATAATTATTCTTCATGTGCTAATGGCTGTTTTTGTAGGAATGATTAGTGTATTGCCTTTACAAGAATGGATTACAAGGGGGTTAGATGATGCGCTTTATTAAATCCAGACCTTGGACAAGTTTGAGTATGATTGTGCTAGCGATACTAATCGGCGTGAATGCTTATTTTGTATTTAAAGATGACAGTAAGGTTGCTCGTTCCTATTTTATCGATGAATTCCAAAGAGCTACTGTTGGTGATCGCGTAGAAACAATCAAAAAGGATGCAATAGTTGCTCCAGCACAAACATATACCATCTCCGCAGATGCAAAAAGCCTTTCTGCAATCGATGTAAAACGTGGCCAGGAAGTTCGCAGCAGCGATGTACTAGCTACCTATAAAACAGAAGAAGTTGACGATGAATTAACAAAGTTTGAAGCTGAGCGTGATGCTTATGAAACGGAATTAAATGATCTAGAATCCGCTTTAGCACAGATAGAATCAGAATATGGTGGGCAAAGCAAACCTAAAAGCTCTATCGATACAGATCAAATTAGTGATAAGCTAAATGTCACGGTTAAATTAGAATTAGGCCAGCAAAATTCTCCTTCTTCTGCAGTGGCGATATTAAATCGTCATATCGCAGAGGCAACTAGACAAGTAGCATTAATGGATGCACAAATAGCCCAAATTCAGGCACGCCAAGGTGTTATCAGCCCAGTTGACGGCGTTATCTCAAACATAATCGAAGAAGCTGGTACAGTCACATTTGAAATTTATTCATTAGAAAAATCCATGCTTGCCTATTTATCTGAGGATGAATGGCAGAAGGTAAAGGATGGACAAACTGTTAATTTTGACTTGCAACATTATGAGGATGATTTATCTGGCATTGTGCTTCAAAAACAACTAATCGCGACTAATAATGAATCGCATTGGGCGAATGAATTAGCTAAATCAGTAAAGCTACCACAGCCTTCAAGCTATGAGGTCATATTGCAGCAGGACAATGTTTTAGACAACATTCCATTCTCTACAGTTGGTCAGGCCTCCATTATTGTAAATGAAGCCTTTGATGCCTATAAAATTGATTCTACTTGGGTAAAGTCCACAAAGAAGGGCCAACAGAGTGTTTATATGATTGGTGAAGACGGTAAGATTCGTCTTGAGGATATAGATGTTGCCTTCAAAACGGCAGATGCTACAATTTTACAGGCTATATGGAAGCTGGGACACCGATGATTGATAATGAAAAACGTAATATCTTAGCCCGTACCTTCCGTTCTATGCCAGTAAAAAGGATTAAATGGCAACAGTTTAAAGAAATAGGATGGAAAGACTATGTAAAATATATTGTCTTTTAACATATCAAAAACCTCCCTGTAAGCTAGGGAGGTTTTCTTGTTAGCTATTAATCCCTTTTAATAAAAAGGTGTATTCTTCATTTGTTCTTCTGTTGCAAACTCATAATACATCGTTGTGACTCCGCTTACTTCATAGATCATGCCATGAACATAGAGCTTCTCACCTTTTGTACCAGTTAGACGAATAGAGAAAAGCGAATCCTCTTTAGCTACTCCCTTAATCGTAACACCCCCTGGTGAAAGCTCCGCATCGATGATTTGATGATCATATCTTGCTCCTGTATATTGTTCTACTTTTATATCCTTTACTGTGAAGCCAATATCACTCATTGAAATAAATGCACTGTTTATTTCAACTGCGGACGTTGTATATATATCATAGCCGCTCGATTCGGCATGAATTCCAACTCGTACTGATTGACCTTTACCGTCTGATAATGTTGCAATATAATCACCTGCTTGTAACAGCTTTAGCTCATGGCTTCCACCTTTCGGAATCATTTCTTCTTCCCAGCCCTCAAAATTCACTGGCTGATAGCTGTATACTTTTTCACTTACAGCATGTCCTTCAGCCGTTGTTAGCTGAATGTTTTTTTGGATCAAAGCCTAAATCCTCCTCCAACAGCATTGCTATGCCTGGAGTCACCTCATCGGATTGCTGGCAATTCATCTGAAGCTTACCATCTACTTTGCTGACAGTAACTTTATATTTCATCATCTCTATCATTTCAAAATTTTCTTCATTATCGATATTGTAGCCCATTAGCATAAAATAGCCTGATCCTTCTCGTAATGCCTCAATTTTCACTTCATTATTAGTTTGATACATACGGAAAGATTCATGCTCACCATCTATCGACTGATTATCTGTTGCATATGCTTCAATAAAATTAGAATCAAGATCTTTTGCCGTAAACGTTTGGGTCACTCGTTTAGCCTGCATAGCCTCCATACGCTGAATAAATACTGCAAGCTGTGAACGTTTTACAGTCTCCTTTAATCCAAACTTTGTTGGCGTAATCCCCTTCGTTATCTGATTTTCAAACAATGGCGCTATCGCATAATAAGCTTCGGAATATTTCACAATATCAGTAAAGGGTAAATCATCCACGTCAGTGCTTTCTAACTGGTAAGCAGCCGTTAACATTTGTGCTAATTGTTCACGTGTAATAGCTTGATTGACACCAAAGCTACCATCAGCCAAGCCTAGTAACGCCCCTTTATTTGCCAAGGCTGCAATAGCTCCATAATAGTCGTCACTCGGCTTAACATCAGTAAATTTAGGGTCTTCTACATTCTTTGTATCTAAATGTAATACATTGGCCACAATTTTCGCAGCCTGTCCACGCGTAACATCAGCAAATGGTTTAAATGTACCATCCGCATATCCTTTTATAATCCCCTGCACCGCCAAGTCCTTTACAGCAGCCCCATATTCCTGTGTATAATCAACATCCGTAAATTTTTCTGCTGCCTGTGCAGTCGGTACCACAATAGCACTTGTTGTTAGAGCAGCAATTAATGCGCCCTGAAATAAAGTATGCTTCTTCACCAGTTCAACTCCTCAACACGTTTTATCTATTTTACTATGATAATACGTGTAAGAGAAACCAAAAGTTTCATAATATACCAACACAACACTGATAGCCCAGCTTTTCTAGTATTTTAACCAGAAAAAAACAGTGGAGCGTTCGATTTACTCGAATCTCCACTGTTTAGAAAAACTATCTTATTTATTGAAGTCCTGTTTTGCTGTCACTTTTACAGGTGTTGCACTTTGACCACCAATGTTCACACGAGCATTGAATACGTCGTTTGCTTTACCTGTAGCAGCTGCAGTATCAGTACCGTTATTGCTGAATACTACTTCACCAGAAACTTTAGATAAAGTTAAAGTTGTAGCAGCAGTTGCAACACCGTTGAATGTTGCTTTACCTTTGTTAGCACCATTCTCATCAACTTGTGCCATTACACCGTATTGGTCAGTAACAACTACGTCCACTAAACCGAAGAATGCATCTAAATTGAATGTTGTATCTACATTGTAAGAGTGAGTTGTTACAAGGTTCACAGATTCACCTGCAATAAAGTTAGCAGCTTTGTTGTTTTCTACAACAGCTACTTTTTCAACTTTAGGTGCAACGTTAGAGAAAGTTACATCTTTAACGATTTCTTCACCTGTAGCATTGATTGTAATTGTTACTTTTGCAGTTGCTGTTTTTGCATCTTTATCAAACACTACATTCGCAGCGTCAGTAGTCGTAATATTACCATCAGCTACACTTGTAAGAACTGCTGATTTTACAGTGTAATCAGAGCCAGCTGAAAGTGTAACTTCTCCACCAGTTGCTGTTACAGCTTTTACTACGATATCTTTACCATAACCAGCTGGGATAGCACCATCAGTTACATAGATAGGTTTGATATCTTCTACTTTATAAGAAGTGAATGAGCTATCTTTTACTACTGAGAATTGTTTTGAGTAAGAGCTTGCTTCGTTAGCAGTGTTGTCTGCAATTTTTACAAGCTTAAATGTAACGTTTGCAGTCGTTTTCGTAGCGCCTGCTTTGTATTCTACTGTAATTTTGTTGTTAGCAGCATTTTTAATTTCACCAGTTACAGTAAATGGTGCATCAGCATCTGTAAATGCTTTAATTGTGTAGTCTGCAGTTGCAAGTTTTGCAAGAAGTTCGTCTGTAGAAATTACTTGACCAAATTGATCCTCTACTACGATGTCTTTTGCTGAGATGTCAACTTTAGCACCTGTAAGTTCACGGATAGATGTGCTTACTTTGCTATCTAAGCCAGTAATTACTTTAGGTGCAGTTGCAGCTTTAGGAATAACTGTTTGTGTAGCCACTTTACCAGTTGAAGAAGTAACAACAACTGTTACAGGTGTGTTTTCTACTACGCCAGCGCCTGCTACTTTTGCATAAAGCTCACCGTCTTTTTCAAATAAAGTACCGCCAGTAATTGTTATACCTTTAGTGCCGTTTAATGCAGTAGCTTCTTTAATAGCATTGCCTTGTTTATCTAATACAGATAATGGGAATAAAATATCTGCTCCAGCAGTGACAACTTTTGTTGGCGCTCCTAATGTAACTGAATCAGCACGTACACCCTCAGCTACCTTCACTGCAGTTTGACCGTTTTTCCCAGTTGCTTTAGCAATCACGATTACGTTTGTGTCACCTGCTGCTACGATATTTGTAACAGGTAATACGATTACATCTTTTCCGTCGATAGTTTGTTTTTCAAACGCACCGAATGTTGCAACAGCTTGGTTTGTGTTTGTTACAAGAACCTCAGAATTTGCTCCATTTAAACGGTTAAGATCAGTAATTTCTTTACCATATTGATCCTTTACAGTAACAGGAAGATAGAATTTATCTTTTGCTAAATTAACATCTTCACTGAATGCTTTGCCATCTTTATTATAAAGAGCGCCAATAGTAATATCAGATGCTACAGTTTTAGCAGAAACTGTTACAGTTTTAGTAGTTGTTGTTGCAGTTTGACCGTGGATAGCAGTCACAACTACTTTATCGCCTTCTTTAAGTCCAGCAGCTTTTGTAATTGTGATAGAGCCATCTGCATTTGCAACAGCTGAATCAGCGCCTGCAGCAGTTAATGTTAAAGCAGAAGCATTAAGCTTTGTAATATCTTCACCATATTGGTTTTTTTACTTGGAAGCCAACTGTAGCTGTTGTGTTGCTTGTAGATGGTGCTACTTCACCAAGAATTTCAATACCAGCAACTTTTTCATCTTCCGTTTTCACAGTGCCAGTTACTGCTTGTTCAGCAACGCCAGATACGCTAACTGTGAATTCGCCTTTTGTAATTTTGCTAGTTAATTCAATTGTTGCAACAGTTTTGTCTTCGTTCCATGTAATAGAAGTAAAGTTAGATTTGAAGCCATCTTTTTTTAAGCTCAAATTTAGCTTTTTCTGTTTCAACTGGTTTGTTGAATGTTACTGCTAATGTTTTTGCATTGACTGCATCAACAGTTTTTACTTTTAACTCAGTTACATATGTAACTACAGCTGAATAAGTTTTACCATCAATTACAAACTCTACATTTGTTTCTTTATTTTCTGGAAGTGGAGTTGGTAATGTTACTGTATGTTTTTTTTGTCATCAGAAAGTGTAACTTCTAATGTAGTTGCATCGACAACTTTAGCTTCTTTAACAGTTAAAGGTGCTTCTTCACCGATGTTAGAAATTGTACGGTGTAAGAATGATGCAAATTGACCGCGTGTTAATGTGTTTTTAGGATTGAACGCTTTCACGTTTGTAAGTCCAGCATATTCTAACGCGATGATTGCTTCACGATTTTCAGTAGCTGTAGCTTTGTCTAAATCAGTGATTGTTGATTTGAAGTCAGATTCTTTATAATCTGCCACTAGATCTACGTTATAAACCGTTTTGATAGCACGTACTAAAACAACTGCCATTTGCTCACGGTTCATGTTATTTGTATGCATTAATTGGTTATTTGAGCCTTTGAATACGCCAGCATCTTTTACAAGAGCTGCATATTGTAATAACTCTTTGTCTGGAGCTGTTGTTGGTAGGTCAGTGAAGCGTGCTTCTGTAGCATAATCTGTAGGAATCTCATAGTTTTCAGATACTAACCATTTCCCTAAGAATTTTGTTACGTTCCCACGAGTAACAACTGCATTTGGCTTGAATGTTCCATCTGGATAACCAGCTACAATTTTAGCATCTGCTAATGCTAAGATAGCCTCCTTGTGGTCACTTGATTCAATATCAGAAAAGCTTGCTGCGCTTGCTACTGGTACGATTGCTGATGCTACTAGGGCTGCTGATGCTGCGCCGACAACCCACTTACTATATTTTTGTTTCATATGCAATAACCTCCTAGATAAATTAGCCACTTTTGGTGACTACGAATCTATTATAAGATTACAAGATAATAAATTTCAAAGGGAAAGATTTGGAATGAAATATGTGGTAACGTTAGATTTATAGAGGGTTTATAACCATATTTTACTTAAAAAGATGGGGAGCACCCATCCTTAAAATTAACATACAAACCTTACTGCCATGCGAAAAATATACCATATTGCCCATGTCATTTTTACCAACTAATTTTCGACAAAAATCGACTTTTGCCCATTATTTAGTAAAAATCCACTGGTGAACAATTCGTGAATTTACGTTACAATAAGGTAGGTAATTTATTCATGCATTTCCTTGATTATATTAGAACTTTCTAGCAGTTTTGCAGATTATCAAGTATTTTGGATGTTTTAAACCGTTTATAGCGGTATAAGCATTGTATATGGCAATCTTCACAGATGCATTTACAATAAATAAGAGATGGGGATTTGAAGGAATGGTTTTTAGTAGCCTTATTTTTTTTATATGTCTTTTTGCCATTAGTGCTCATTGTGTACTTCATCTCTCCAAAGATGTTACGCAACATGATTTTACTATTGGCTAGCCTATTCTTTTACGCATGGGGCGAACCAAAATATGTACTTTTAATGATGATTTCGATTTTACTTAACTATATTTTGGGCATAGTCATTGAAAATACGATTTCGCAGTCTAAACGAAAAGCCCTTCTTTGGTTAGTAATTTTCAGTAACTTAGCTATTCTAGGCTATTACAAATATGCCGGCTTTTTTGTGGACATCATAAACAACTATTTAGAGGAAGCAATTGAATGGCAGGCTGTACCTCTTCCAATTGGCATTTCATTCTACACGTTCCAGGCTCTTAGCTATGTAATTGATGTTTATCGAAAGGATGTTAAAGCCCAACGTAACTTTTTGGACTTATCACTCTTCATTACATTGTTTCCTCAGCTTGTGGCAGGACCGATTGTACGCTACCAAACAGTTGCAGAGCAAATTAAAAAACGACTCTCCACAGCGGAGGACTGGATGATTGGTACCCGTCGTTTTGTACAAGGTTAGCTAAAAAAAGTATTGATTGCCAATCCAATGGGCGAGGTTGCTGATCATGTCTTTAGTTTATCAGGCGGAGATTTAACAACAGGGACTGCGTGGATAGGAATTCTAGCGTACTCGCTTCAAATTTATTTTGATTTCTCAGGCTATAGTGATATGGCCATCGGGTTAGCGAGGATATTTGGCTTTAAATTTGAGGAGAACTTTAACTATCCGTATATTGCCCAATCAGTAACAGACTTCTGGCGTCGCTGGCATATATCACTCAGTAGCTGGTTTAGAGATTATGTTTATTTCCCACTTGGTGGCAGCCGTGTTAGCATGAATGGAAGCTTTATCGAAATCTATTAATAGTTTGGACATTAACAGGCTTTTGGCACGGAGCTAGCTGGACGTTTATGGCATGGGGCTTTTATTATGGACTATTAATTTGCCTTGAAAAATGGGTACTTTTAAAATGGCTAGAACGTATACCTCGTTTCCTACGCCATATTTATATACTTATTATTGTGATGATCGGCTGGGTATTCTTTAGAGCGAATGACTTTACATATGCTTTTAGCTTTATCAAAACGATGTTTGGACTATCCGATGCAGCACTTTATAATTATGAAACGATATTACTAACAAAGGATTATGCAGTTTATTTTGTCATTGCCATTATTTTCGCAATGCCAATCTATCGACTATATCAAGCTTGGAGTGAACAAAGAGCTACTAGTTCTCTAACATTTGATTGGAGCCTACGTCTTGGACAAACAATTTACTATGGTGCACTGTTACTCTTTATCACAATGTTTTTAGTCAACGCAACACATAATCCATTTATATACTTTAGATTCTAGGTGGGACAGCATGCGAAAAATTCAAATGTTTCTATTACCAATAACCTTTTTTTTGCATCATTTTCGGTGGTCTCGTCATACATGCTATGACTGTGGATCGTAAACAGTCAGAAATGGAAAATCGTCCATTAGAAACTGCCAATCTATCCCCTAGCTCACAGGAAATCTTCTCTGGCGCATGGTCAAAACAGGTAGAATCCTATATTTCTGATCAATTTCCTGCCCGTGATACATGGATGCGTAATTATGTGCATTTCCAGCGAGCAATTGGCAAAACCTATTTAAACGATAAGTACGCAGTAGACGATACTAGTGGCTGGATTATTTCAAAGCCAGCCCCAGCAAAATCTGATGAGGAACTTGCTGCCTTTGCCAATGATTTGCGAAAGCTCAGTGAGGGATTAGCTGAAAAAGAAATTCCGTTTACGTTTTACTCACTGCCAGCGAAGGCAACTTACTCACGGGAGCCAAGTCCTAGCTATATGCCAGAGGATGCTGGAATAGCCAATAATGAGCGCTTACATAAGCTTGTTACGGCTGCTGGCATCGACAATATCCGTCTCTATGATGAAATGAAGACTGGCTTCTCTGCAGAACAGTACTTCTTTAAAACAGATCATCACTGGACTATGCGTGGTGCATACACAGGCTACGAGGCACTAATAAAAACAATGAGCGAGCGACTTGGTGAAGCCATTCAGCCCATTCCCTACAAGGAAGACAACGCCTATTGCTTACCCAATAAGTTTGCTGGCTCCTGGAATAAAATCTTATACATGACCGTTGATAACCACGATCAAATTTGCTACAACGAGCCACCTTCGTTTGCAACACAATTCACAATCTATGACGGTACAATCGAAGGAGGCATAACGGCCCCATACGAAGCTGTATATGGTCGCGCAAAAAAAATGAGCCCTGACACAGTCGTAAATTATGCAGATGCCTATAGCAGAGACTTTGCAGAGCTGACAATAGTTAATGAAGACTATGACAGTGATAAACATATTGTTGTCATCAAAGATTCCTATTTTAATGCTATTCAATTTCATGTAGCTAGCCATTTTAAAAAGCTAACTATTTTGGATTTACGATACTTGGAAAAGGATATTATTCCATATTTACAAAATCTACATCCAGATTATGTCGTGCTAGCATACAATGATCGAAATTTAAAATTAATGCCAGAATGATTTACTTTGTAAACTAGTGGCGGTATTTTTACTTTTACCAGCGATTGTGTTGAGGTTACCGGCGATATTAAAACTTCTAGCGGCGATCTCGGTAAAACTACTGGCGATGATACAAAAAAGCAGTGATTTCTACTTTAAAAGAAATCACTGTTTTTTTACTGTGTAGTACGTTTTTTTTATTTTCCCCACAATAAATTGACTAAATGGCAGTAATGAAATGATTTTGGTCAACAGTAAACAAACAGCTAACGTCCATAGCAACAACAATGGTACACGGACTAGCGTACTATCGAAATGCTCTACAAACCAGCCAGTTGATAAACGCAAAACCTCCCAATGCATGAGATAAATCATAAACGCATATTGACTCAGCACTTTCACAGCTTTTGTATACGGTAAAGACTGCCCCCACGCAATCACAAACAGCACCATACTAATCACAAATGGTATTAAATCAAGACGCCTTGAATGCACCTCTACGTAACCTAAAAGCAAACGAATATACAAAAAGACAGCAGACAGCACAACTAATATAAACGTAGCATATCGATATTTTCGAGCTAATGCTGCAATCTGTGCATAATAGATACCAATTGCATAGGCAACAGCAAAATAACCAAGCCAGCCCGTAAAGAAAAATCGTAGCCAAATACTATTTTCTTGAAAAATAGGATAGGGCAATAAAATCACAGTATGATGAATAAGCGTAACCAACACACTTAATGGTAAAAACCATGCTATAGACCATTTAAAATGTGTTAGCAGCGTAAAGATCACATATAGCTGCATAATAACTACAACAAACCAGCCAACAAACTCTCCATAAACAATATTATCAACATACTTTTCCCATAATAAACCCTTTCGATAAATCGACTCAACAACTAATGCATCGACAAAGGCCCATACTAAATAGGGAATAAGAATATACTGAATCCTACTCAACCAAAAATTCCTCGGTATATTTTCATGATAGCGATTAGCCAATATTAAAATAGACAATACAATAAACGTCGGTGTCGCATAGCACAACGTAATCCTTAAAAAAAAGATAGATCGTCTGCTCTGGCTCTACCCCAACCTCCATAATAACCCATGAAGATGTGTGTAATAGTAAAATAGACAGACACGCCACCACACGTAGGTAATCCCACTCTTTAATCACTACAACATTCTCCTAGTTCTTTTATCTCTCTTTTAAGCATGTCATATTTTGTCGATGATTGCAATGGTGATACTTGTAAGCTTGTTTTCTATGCTATAATTAGAGAGGTTACTATTATAGAGAGAGAATCAATTATGCCTCGGCATAATTGCGTCCGGAATCGACTTTGTGCTTACACAAAGAACTCCTTTCCGATTCCGTGACATCCGCCGGAGGCTTTAACTTCTTTCAGCAGGTGTATGGACACCCTCTGAAAAGTAGCATAAATTCGCATTCATCTCACCACCTATGTAGGTGTGAGGCTTCTGCTGAAAGAAGTTAAAATAGATAGATTTAAAATAGAAGAGAGGTGATAGGAATGGAGGAAGTTTTAAGCGAACTAAAAAAAATCAATCAACGTCTTGAGTCTGTGGAGAATCGTCTTGAAATAATAGAAATTGAACAGCAGCAAATTAAACAAGCTGTTTTAGAAACAAATGAAAAAGTGAATAAACTTGAGGCCATTCAAGAAAGCCAGCATCGCATTATCGAACTATTATCAGTGCGGTCTATTCAACAGGAAGCTGAATTAAAACGTCTTCAATAAAATGCACGCCCACTTTTTTTAGATTAAAAAGAAGTGGGCGTTTTTTTATAGGACTTCTTTAAACCTCAAATGCAGCCTGAAGTCGCTTTAATTTATCTTTTGCCTCATCTGCTGTTTGTCCAACAACACCAAAATAAAATTTACATTTTGGCTCTGTACCTGATGGACGAATAGCGACCCAAGAGTTATCCTCTAAAACATACTTCAGCACATTTTCTTTCGGTAATGTAATGTTCTCAGTAGTGCCATCTGCTAAAGTCGAAATACCTGTTAAATAATCTTCAAACCGTTTAACCGCTATCCCACCTATGGATGCTGGTGCGTTCTGGCGAAGGTTATTTAAGATAGCTTTCATCTCTTCCTGTCCATTTTTGCCTTCAAATACTTGGGATACCAGTGCCTCCTGATAGGTACCAAATTGCTCATATAAGCTTTGCAGACCATCTAATAAAGTTTGCCCTTTCTTGGCATAAAAAGCAGCCATTTCTGCAACCTTCAGTGCAACCTGTACAGCATCCTTATCACGTACAAAAGTTTCTATTAAATAGCCGTAGCTTTCTTCATAGCCAAATACATACGAATAATCACCAGATTGCTCATATTCTGCAATCTTCTCAGCAATGTATTTAAAGCCTGTTAATGTGTTTACTGTCGTTACGCCAAATTTTTCGGCAATCTGAGTGCCTAATTCCGATGTAACTATTGTTTTCAGCATAACGCCATTGCTAGGTAGCGCTCCAAGTTGTTGCTTAGTAGACAATAAATAATGAAGCACCAATGCACCAAGCTGATTGCCTGTCAACAGCTCATAGCTACCTCCATTTTTAACAGCTACACCTAAACGGTCCGCATCTGGATCAGTTGCCAGCAAAAGATCCGCTCCAACCTGTGTACCAAGCTTCATAGCTAACTCAAAAGCTTTCGATTCCTCTGGGTTAGGATAAGAAACTGTTGGAAAATCTCCATCCTGCACAGCTTGCTGCTCTACAATATGAACCTGTTGAAAACCAAATGCCCGCAACCCTTCACTAACGGGCACCAAGCCAGCACCGTGCAAAGGTGTATAAACAAGTTTCATATCCAATGCAATATCTTGATTTTCCTTTAAGCTTAAAAGACTTGATAAATACGCATCATCCAAATCACCTACAAGCCAAGTAACAAGCTCTTGCTGTTCTAAAAATGGGAGATCCTTCACTTGAATAGCAAAAATATCCTCAATTCCATTCATATAGCTTATAATAGCTTCTGCAAATTGGGGTGTTAACTGTGCACCATCCTCACCATAGACTTTAAACCCATTGTATTGCTTTGGATTATGGCTAGCTGTAATGACCACACCTGCATAAGCATTTAATTTCCGAACCGTAAACGACAGCTGTGGGGTTGGTCTTGCTTCCTTATAAACATATGAACGAATACCATGTGCTCCTAGTACACTCGCAGTCTCACAGGCAAATTCATATGAAAAATGGCGTGTATCAAAGGCAATAACAACACCACGCTTTTTAGCAGCCTCGCCATTCGATTCAATATAACGAGCAAGCCCTTCAGCAACACGACGAATCGTATAAACATTTATACGATTCGTTCCAGCGCCTAAAACACCACGCATCCCACCAGTACCAAAGGACACATATTGATAAAAACGGTCTTCGACTGCTTGTTCATCACTTGCAATTAAGGCAAGCTCCTCAGCTAAATAGCTAGGAAGAGACTGCTCCAACCAGCCAATATATAATTCATGGACATTCTTCATTTACTTATCACCTTTTCTTCTTTCAGCAACTCTAGCATTTTACGTTTATAGGCCTCTACACCAGGCTGATCAAATGGATTAACCTCTAGTAAACAAGCACTCATTGCACAGGCCTTCATAAAGAAGTAAATCAAATACCCAAGATGATAAGCATCTAGCTTAGGCAATTCTAATTGAATAACAGGCACTTGCCCTTCTGCATGTGCAAGGGCCGTTCCTTGCTTAGAAATCGCATTAATCTCATTAAAAGTACGAGTCGACAAATAATTCAAGCCATCCTCATTGCGAGCATCGAATGGTACAGCTAAATCGCCCTCTATTTCATGGAAGTGTAGCAATGTCTCAAACATTACACGACTCCCCTCCTGAATAAACTGCCCAATGGCATGTAAATCAGTGGAGAAATTAACAGTAGAAGGATATAGTCCCTTGTGCTCCTTCCCTTCACTTTCACCAAAAAGCTGCTTCCACCATTCATGGAATTTATTGAGTCCAGGCTCAAAGGACGCAAGCAATTCAATGGTATAGCCCTGCTCATAAAGCATATGTCTCATTACGGCATATTTGTAGGCATCATTATGCCCCAAATCCTCTTCTGCTAACTCTGTTGCTGCATAACGTGCACCATCCATTAAATCACGAATATCCACACCTGCTACCGCCACAGGCAATAAACCTACAGGCGTTAATACAGAATAACGCCCACCCACATCAGCAGGAATGACAAATTGACGATACCCAGCCTTATCAGCTATCCCCTTTAAGATGCCTTTTTCCGCATCTGTCGTGACAATAATACGCTCCGTTACCTTCTCGCCATAACGCTCCTCCATATATAAACGCATTACACGAAAGGCCAACGCTGGCTCCATTGTACCGCCTGACTTCGAAATCACATTGACATATACTTGTTTCGTATCTAAATAAGTGAGAAGCTCCTTAATATATGCACCGCTCATATTCAAGCCAACATAGACAACCTCAATGCCACCCTTAGCCAGCCCAAAATAAGGCATCAGCGCCTCCTGGATTGCACGCGCACCTAAGAAGGAGCCACCAACACCTACAACAACCAGGACATCCGCACAAGCTCGTATTTCACTTGCCACACGTTCAATAGAGGTAAGTAGTCCCTCTTGATTTTGTAAGGGTGACTCGATCCAGCCGGTTAATGGATAGTGCGGTAATGCGTTATGGATATTTTTTTACTCGATCTTTATATTGAATAAGATCACTATCATCTAGCGAACAATTCAGCAATGTTGTTTTTACAATTTCTGTAAACACCATAGAATCCTCACTTCTTAAGGTAAATTTTGATATGTATATTATGACATATAAAAAAAAGAAAACCAACTCGAACCATGTCGAGTTGGTAATTAGAATTGCTTTTTATGCCAAGTCCATGCACTTTTGATGATATCTTGAATGTCCAATTGGGCCTTCCATCCTAATTCTGCATAAACTTTACCGGCATTGGCAACTAACTTGGCAGGATCACCAGCACGTCGTTCAGCATATTGTACATTGGCTTTTTTTCCTGTTACCAGCTCACATGTTTCAATGATTTGCTTTACTGAATAACCATTGCCATTCCCTAAATTATATGTGGCGGTTTCAATAGTAGAACTTAATAATGCCTCTAAAGCTAATAAATGTGCCTTGGCTAAATCAGTGACATGAATATAATCTCGGATACAAGTACCATCAGGTGTATCATAGTCAGTACCAAACACTGAAATGGAGTCTCTTTGTCCCCCTAGATGCTGAAGAATGATGGGGATTAAATGCGTTTCTGGATTATGACTTTCACCAATTTCAGCTGTCTCATGTGCTCCCGCAGCATTAAAATAACGTAATACAATATATTTCATCTGGTAGCTTTGTGCAAAATCTGCCAGCATTTGCTCAACCATTAACTTTGACTGACCATACGGGTTAATAGGATTAGTAGGTGTTTTTTCATCAATGATATCAACAGTCGGCATACCATATGTAGCAGCGGTAGAGGAGAAAATAAATTTATTAATTTGATTACGCTTCATAGCTTTTAACAAATTCAATGTGGCTGCTACATTATTCTCATAGTATTTCATAGGATCAATCACAGATTCACCTACTAAGCTAAAGGCTGCAAAATGTATAACCGCTTCAATTTTATATGTATCAAATATTCGTTGAACAATTGTTGAATCTCCTAAATCACCTTGTATAAAAATTGCCTTTGCATCAACTGCCAAACGGTGACCTGTACTTAAATTGTCAAGTACAACTACATCATAGTCCTTTACTAATTCCTTTACAAAATGACTACCAATATATCCGGCACCGCCAACAACTAAAATCATAAAGTTTCACCACTTAACTGTTTCGCTTTTTTTAAAATAATTTCTTTTACACCCTCACTTAAATCCTCACGTTCTAATGCAAAATCAATGGTCGTTTCAATAAATCCTAATTGCTCACCAACATCATAACGACGCCCCTCAAACGCATAGGCAAAAACTCGTTGAATGCCATTTAATGCTTCAATGGCGTCAGTTAATTGAATTTCGCCGCCCTTCCCCTTCTTCTTCTCATCTAAAAATCGGAATATTTCAGGTGTTAATACATAGCGCCCAATTATCGCAAAATTGGAAGGGGCATCCTCTAATGAAGGCTTTTCCACAAATTGCGTCACTTGCATCAATCGATTGTCAGTGTTAACCGGATCAATCACACCATAACGATGAACATCCTCATCTGGTACCATTTGTACACCAATAACACTGGATAAGGTGTTCTCATATTGATTCATTAATTGTTTTAAACAAGGCTCTTCACTTTTCATAACATCATCACCAAGCAGGACAGCAAATGGTTCATCACCAATAAATTTACGAGCACACCAAATGGCATGCCCTAATCCAAGAGGCTCCTTTTGACGGATGTAGTGAATTTCTACACTCGCAGACTCTTGAACCTTTTCAAGCATATCAAGCTTTCCATTTTCAATTAGGTTTGTTTCAAGCTCTAGCGCATTATCAAAATGATCCTCAATGGCTCGTTTACCCTTACCCGTTACAATAATAATATCCTCAATCCCAGAGGCAATTGCTTCTTCCACAATATATTGAATCGTCGGCTTATCAACAATAGGCAACATCTCTTTTGGCATGGCTTTAGTAACTGGCAAGAAACGTGTTCCAAGTCCAGCAGCTGGGATGATGGCTTTGCGGATTTTTTTTCATATAATGTCACTTCCTTAAAAAAAATATCATGAATACTTAATGAATTTCTTGACTTACCTTTTCTATAAAGTAGATTCTCCCGATTCACCAGCTAGCTTCAATCTGGTATAACTCATTTATATTCAATGCTAGTATGCATTTTTATTTACAAAGCCATTGATGATTGTCTTCATAATAATTTTAACATCAAATAATAATGTCCAATTTTCAATATATTGAATATCATGCTCAATTCGATCTTCAATTGAAGTATCTCCTCGTAGCCCGCATACCTGAGCCCAGCCAGTAATTCCTGGTCTCACATGATGTTTTATCATATATTTCGGGATTTCTTCTTTAAATTGATCCACAAAATAAGGTCGTTCAGGTCTAGGTCCTACTATACTCATATCGCCTTTCAGCACATTAAAAAAATTGAGGAAATTCATCAAGACTAGTTTTTCGCAAGAAAGTACCAAATTTAGTTCTTCTTGGGTCATTTTCAACAGTCCATTGCGTATTAGAGGCTTCAACAGGCATATGCTTCATAGATCTAAATTTATACATAGAAAACGTTCTTCTATTTAGCCCCACACGCTCCTGCTTAAATAAAATAGGGCCTGGAGAAGTTAATTTCACGCCAATTGCGATTACCAATAGCAAAGGAGATGTAACAAGTATCGCACAAAGTGCAAAAACAATATCAAATAAACGCTTCAACACTCTATTCACATATTCATCTAAAGGTATATCTCTGACATTAATGACTGGTAAATCTCCAAAACTTTCAAAATGCGGAGTTGCAGGTAGTATATCGTAAAAGTCTGGGACAATAGATACACGAACTCCTGCTTTCTCACACATTTCAATAATTTGATGATATTTAGAAAACGCTGTTAAGGGTAAAGCAATTACAACTTCGTCAATAATGGTATTTTCTAGTGTTGTCGATAAATCCTCTATTTTACCTAATATTTTCTGCTCTCTATTAATTTGTTTAAAATCATCTAAAAAACCAATTGCTCTAAGCCCATACTCAGGATGATTATCCAAATTCTCGATATATCTTTTTCCGACGGAACCCGCTCCTAAAATTAAAACAAACTGTTGATTAAAGCCTTTTTTTTCTCATTGCTCTTAAAAATTGCTTAACAAAAAAAACGATACGTGACGATAATCAAAAATCCAACAAGTAAATAGATTGCTAAGAACATCCTAGATATATCTATTGTCTTAACAATAAATAACACACTTAATAAAACAAACATACTATAAATTTGCACTTGAACTATTTTAGAAACTTCTTTTGCAAACTTCATTTTCCTTTTCGGAACATATAAGCCAATCAAAAAAACCAATAGCCAAAAATGCAACTGAGTAAACAATGTTCCAAATAAAATAATCTGCTAATGGCAAATATGATCCTTGTTGCTCTTTATTAATCACAAAGCGAAAATACCATGCAACAGCAAATGCTAATTGAATAAAGATGAAATCTGTTGTCATATATAGCTGTGTAATAAAGCGCTCTTTTCCTCTTATCACTTTAATCACCTATTTAACTTTATAATTTAATGTACTTTTTTTCAAAAAGTTACTAATAGTAGCGAAGGCTAGCTTTAATGTAATTCCTGTATAAACTACACTATTAATAAAAAAAATTATATTTTTTTTGCATAATGTTTTTTTATGGAATAAATACATGGCTCTATGAAACTCATAAACTATTTTAAATGGTTTTTTTCTACTACTTGCTCCCTTATAATGAACAATTGAAACAGTAGGATTATAAACTATTCGCCAGCCAGCCTCTTTTATTCTAAAACACCAGTCTATATCTTCCCCATACATAAAAAAATTCTTCATCTAATAGACCCACCTGCTCTATTACTTCTTTTCTTACCATCATAAATGCACCTACTAAACAATCAATATCATGTACTTCTTTCATATTTAAGTAGCTTTTATGATAGCTATTATATTTAGGGCTAGTATGGTATTTTTGAGCTAATCCTATCATATAATAGAAGGAAGCTTCTGGAGTCGGAAAGCCCCTATGGCAAGCCTTATCCAAGGTACCATCAGGTAAATTTACTTCACAGCCAACAGCGCCAATATCCGTTTCTCTATCCATGAAACAAATGATTGTATCTAATGAGTTTTCATTCACTATAGTATCAGAATTTAACAATAATACATATCGGCCACTACACCTTCTTATTGCTTGATTATTTGCCTTGGAAAATCCGACATTTTCTTTATTAGATATAACCTTAATATGAGGGAATAGACTTTTGATTTGCATTACAGAGCCATCTGAAGAAGCATTATCTACTACAAAAATTTCATATTGAAAATTCAATTTTGAGTTTAAAACTGATTGAATACAATCAATTGTTAGCTTTTTTTGTATTATAGTTTACGATTACTATACTTAAATCCATTTTAATTTTTACCATATTCCTTTAAAATATTGATAAATCTTTTTTTGAAGGAGCTGTTCTACATGATTGTATAAATTTTTTTTCTTATTTTTTTAAAGTTTTATACTCTTTAAAAAGAAGTTTATAGGCACTGAAAAGCTTTGGTTCTTTGAAGATGATATAAACTAAACAAGTTACTTCGTATATAAAAATAAAAGGAAAATGCAATAAAAAGTAAAATAAATTATCATTCTTTATCACATAAAAATGTCTATTAATATAGGAATGTTTTCTAGTTTTAAGAGAAATATTTTTCCTCGATTTATTATCCTTCCAGCCTCTTTCATGTTTTGCAATTGATTTAGGGACAAAACATATTTCCCAACCTGCTAATCTAGCTCTCCAACTAACATCTACATCTTCTTTATAGGCAAAAAAAACTTTCATCAAAAAAATTGTCCATCTTCTGAAATCATGTCAATCATTTCTCTTTTATAAACAGCCGCAGCACCTGAAACGCCAAAAACACTTATCTCATCATCAAATTGTCCTTGGTCTACTTCTCCACTTCCTCTATCAACTGCACGACGATTTTTCTTTATATTGATCCCTGTACTGTCAATAATGTGTGATTCTAAATCTCTATATAATTTACCAGTTGCTGCACCAACTTTTTCATTTAACTTCATAAATTCTATAATATGTTCTATATAATATTTATCTAAAATCACATCCGGATTCAATACTAAAACATAATCTGTCTCAGCATAGTTTAAACCTTGGTTATGACCACCTACAAATCCGTTATTTATGTTATTTTGAACAAAATAAACATTCGCATAATGAGATACAACATCTTTAATACAATCATTTGAATTATTATCGATTACTATTATCTTCTCAACTGGATATGATTGTGAAATAACAGAATCTAAACAATCTTCTATATAACCCGCACTATTAAATGTAACTATTTGAATAGCTATACTAGCCAAATTACCCCTCTATTCCTTTTATAATACATTTTAATTATAGCTTTATAAATAAAAATAACAATCTAAAGAAGATTGTTATTTTTGTTTATATATTCACCTAAAGCTTCCTTCCAATTTCTCCTAGGAATAAAGCCATTGATTCGAATTGACAAATCACCTAAGACAGAATAAGCAGGACGCTTTGCAGGTCTTGGGAATTGACCTGAAGTTAAAGGATTAACTTTGATATCTTTATTAGCCAATTTAAATATTTCTTGAGCAAATTCAAACCAAGAGCATGTTCCACTATTTGTACAATGATAGATACCATATTTTTCGGTTTGTACTAACTCAATTAAAAACTCTGCTAAGTCCACTGTATAAGTAGGAGACCCCACTTGGTCATGAACAACACCCAGTTCGGATTTTTCCTCAGCTAATTTTAGCATGGTCTTCACAAAGTTAGGACCATACTCTCCATAAACCCAAGCTGTACGTACAATAAAGTATTTTGTGTTGAGCGTTTGTGTTAAAAACTCACCGGCATACTTTGATTGTCCATACACTCCTAAAGGATCTACATTCATATACTCATTGTACGGTGAAGTTGCTTGTCCATTGAAAACATAGTCAGTACTAATATAACAAATTTTCGCTCCAACCGTTTCTGCTGCTATAGTTAAATTCCGCTGTCCCACAGCATTTACTTGAAAGGCCAATTCTTCGTTCGTTTCTGCTCCATCAACATTTGTATAAGCAGCAGCATTAATAATAATATGAGGCCTGATATCATTACATACAGTAAGCACACTCTCTGTCTCCGTGATATCTAACTCAGTTTTAGTAAATGCAAACAAATCATGCGAGCTATTTGATAATTGTTTAACAAGCTCCTGACCAAGTTGTCCATTAGCACCTGTTACCATAATCTTCATTACAATTTACCACCGTACTGTTGTTGATAGTAGTTTTGATAATCTCCTGAAATGATATTTTTCCACCAGGATTGATTATCTAGATACCATTGCACAGTTTCTTTTAAGCCTGTTTCAAATGTATATCTTGGTTCCCAACCTAACTCTTTTTGAAGTTTAGTAGGATTGATTGCATAACGACGATCATGACCTAAACGATCTTCTACATATTGGATTAATGATTCTGGCTTATCAAGCTGCTTTAAGATTTCTTTAACAACCTCTAAGTTCGTTTTTTTCATTATGTCCACCCACATTATAAACTTCACCATCAATGCCTTTATGTAAAACCAAATCAATCGCACTACAATGATCTGTTACATGTAGCCAGTCACGAACATTCTTACCATCTCCATATACCGGAAGTTTTTTTATCATTTAATGCATTAATAATCATTAATGGAATCAATTTTTCTGGGAAATGGAATGGTCCGTAGTTATTAGAACAACGTGTAATATTTACTGGTAATCCAAAAGTTTCATGATATGCAAGTACAAGCATATCTGCCCCAGCCTTACTAGCACTGTATGGACTATTTGGAGCTAGTGGCGTTTGTTCAGTAAAGTAACCATCTTCTCCTAGTGAGCCATAAACTTCATCAGTAGATACTTGTAAGTACTTTTTGATGTTATATTTTTTTAGCTGCATCTAATAATACTTGAGTTCCTTGAATATTTGTTTGCACAAAAATTCCAGGGTTTGTAATACTTCGGTCAACATGTGATTCTGCTGCAAAGTTAATCACAGCGTCTACATCATTACCAATTAACTGATCCATCGCCTCTGCATCTGTTATATCAGCCTTGACAAATTGATAATTTGGCTTGCCTTCAGATAACTTTAAATTCTCTAAGTTACCTGCATATGTTAAAGAATCAACGTTAATAATTGAATACTCAGGATATCTATCAACCATGTAATTAACAAAGTTACTTCCGATAAATCCAGCTCCACCTGTTACTAGAATTTTCATACTTATCATTCCTTACCTTTATAAATAAATTGGCTTTCTAAATCCTTTAGGTTTGGGTGCTTGGTATCTTTATCAGATAAAATTGGTTTCGACGTAGGCCAGTCTATATTTAAATTTGGATCATTCCAAGCAATTCCACGATCGTGCTCTGGAGAATAATAATTATCTACCTTATAAAGAAATTCTGTATTTTCAACTAATGTACAATAACCATGTGCAAAACCTTGGGGTACTAGTAATTGTCTTTTATTATCCTCGCTCAAAATAAACCCTTCCCACTGTCCGTAGGTGGGGGAACCTTCACGAATATCAAGAATTACATCAAATACAGCACCTTTTGTTACCCTTACTAGCTTCGTTTGAGCAAAAGGTTCAAGCTGATAATGTAATCCCCTTAACACACCACTCTCTTTTGATAATGCATGATTATCTTGTACGAAATTAAAAGAAAAACCTTGTTTATCCAATAATTTAGCATTATAAGTTTCCATAAAAAAACCACGATGATCCCCAAAAACTTTGGGTTCCAAAATATAGGCATCTTTTAGTTTTGTTTTAATAAAATTCACTTTATAGGACCCCTTATAACTTTTTATTTGCCAACTTAATTAAATATTGACCATAACCATTTTTCTTTAACGGCTCTGCTAGCTCTAGCAATTGATCTCTCGTAATATACCCTTTTCGGAAGGCAATTTCCTCTAAACATGCAACCTTTAAGCTTTGACGCTTTTCAATTGTTTCGATAAATGATGAAGCTTCTAGTAACGATTCATGTGTTCCTGTATCTAACCAAGCAAAGCCTCGTCCTAGTAACTCTACATGAAGATTTCCTGCTTCTAAATAGGCTTTATTAACATCCGTAATTTCAAGTTCTCCACGTGCTGATGGCTTAATAGATTTTGCTACTTCTATAACACTATTATCATAAAAATATAAACCTGTTACAGCATATGTCGATTTCGGATTTACTGGCTTTTCTTCTATAGAAATGGCCTTTCCATTTTCATCAAACTCTACTACACCAAAACGTTCTGGATCATTTACATTGTAGCCAAAAACAGTAGCTCCATTTCTTCTAGCAGCTGCTCTTTCTAACATTGTAGTAAATTTATGACCATAGAAAATATTATCTCCTAAAATTAATGCTACAGAGTCATCTCCTATAAACTCTTCAGCTATAATAAAAGCTTGTGCTAAACCATCTGGTGAAGGTTGTACTGCATATTCCAAACGAATTCCTAAATCCTCACCATTGCCTAATAATTGTTCAAAACGAGGGGTATCTTCTGGTGTTGATATAATAAGAATTTCCTTAATTCCTGCCAACATTAAGACAGAAAGAGGATAATAAATCATTGGTTTATCGTAAATCGGTAATAATTGTTTGGAAACTGAACGAGTTAATGGGTATAAACGTGTTCCACTTCCGCCTGCTAAAATGATCCCTTTCACAATAATCCTCCTGTTTTTAATTTTATTAACTTTTTACTAAACATGTGAAAATATATAATGTTAACAAAAGTAAAATAAATGACATTATATCAATCAAGAGTTATAATACAAACTATTTTTAATCTAATTGTTTCAATTTCATGTAATCTTCCATTAAAAAAATTCGCATCATAATAACTTGATTTTTTATTTAATTCTTCATTCACATAGTCCGAACCATATATTTCCATCAATGTTTCTTTAGATGAAAATAAATCGGTTCCTAACCCTAATCTATCACCCGATAATTCAACTCCTATACTACTTAACATAGTAGGAAAAAAATCCATACTAGAAAAAATTACGATTTTTTTGAATTCTCAGGCTCCTTAGATGAATTTATAATTGCGTTAAATATAACTCTTTCATATTCTCTCTCAAGCCTTTCTTCATAATATCCTACCGATTGCATGCTATGATGATCTCCCACAATAACAATTGTTGTATTTTTATAAAAGTCCTGTTTCTTTATCCATTCTATAAATTCACTTATCTGCTTTGATGAAAATGCATGTACATTCTCATATTGAGTGTCAAAATTTTCTTGTGCACTACTTTCCAACCATCCATCCTCAAAATGCGTATTAACTGTTAATAAATTGAAGTTGAATGGTTTTTTTTGCTTATCTAAGTATAGGATTTCTTCTTTTGCCCACTCAAATAAACGACTATCCTCAAATCCCCAATAGACTTTATCTTCTTCTCTCATTCTTTCTTGTTCAATTACTGTATTTAAGTCAATAATATTGTAATTACCATGTTTTTTAAAATATTGATATCGACCACCAAACCGAGAATCAGATCCAAACATAAATACTAAGTTATATCCCTCCTTATTCAGTATATCTCCTAAAGAGGTAATACCAGGAAGGTAAGCATCAGTATTTAAATATTCATTTCCTCCAACAGGGATTTTTAATGGGATTCCAGCCGTATAGGAAACTAATCCTCCAATAGTCCAGGTTGTGCCTGCAGTAGCTTGTGCGCCACCCAGTATATCTGTATTAGAAAAATTTAAATTCTCCAAAGCAATTAACTCTAATTCAGGCATTACAGAATATTTCCAACCACCACTATTTTCGTGACTCATCAGAGTAGTTTCCATAGACTCTGCATATAATACAATTAAATTTTTCTTATTTTGTGGAAATTTAATGTCTACTTCTAAAGGGTTAACATAATTTTCTTCTATGAAATTTGAATACATCTTCCGACTATTTATAAAATCATCTATATTTACAGTTTTATATGTATAGAAAGAAGCAATGAATACAATTCCGAAAGTGTAAAATACTTTAGTTTTTTTATTTAACGGGAATAATTGATACTTTAATCTACTCCTGTTTATTTTAAATATAACATTAAAAGTATATTTTTTAATATTGATTAGGGGTAATATTAATAGAAAAATAAGAATAAAGAAGTATATAAAACCTTTCTTTATTCCTTCAGTCATAGCACTTAAATTAGCTCCTTTCAAATTGCCTGCCATATAATAAAAAAATCTCATCCATTCCAACGTGTGAATAGTAAATTTTAAAATATGTTGCAGATACTATAATGAAAGCACTGAATATAATAAAAGAAATACAACAAATCATTAATATTTTATTCATTTTTGCTAACATCAAATTTGACCTCTATTACCTTTTCTATATATATTAAAACTATAACTATTAACATAGTAATCATTAAATTTAGTGTAGCATATTTTAAAACTAGAATATTTCCACCTGTTGAGAAGTTAAAGCTATGTTCACCAAATAAATACATCGTTATAAAATAACAAATCAAATTTGGAATCAACAAAATTAATGGAGCCCTATATAATTTGTCTATTAAAGAAATTTTAGTACTTATAATGTTATATAAAGATTGCCCAGATAAAAAGGGAGCTATAATTGTAAATAAATAATTTAATACTATCAAAATTCATTACCTCTATTCGATTAACAAGAATAATAATCGTTTATACATATAGCAATAAAATTAAATCTCTTATGTTTTTTTGTAATTAACAAGAGAGAAAAGTAATGTTAACTTATATCCAAAATCAATATATGAAAACAGAAAAGACTCATTAAGGATTTCATTTTCCTTTTTAAAAAGAAAATTTTTAGCCCCTTTACATCGTCCTAACAATATCATTAGTTTATTTTATGTTCTGTGTCAACCGTATTTATTTTTAATAACTCTGATGAATTTAGATCTTATATGCAACATTGGTAATCACATAAATAACTACATTTAAATTAACCCATATTTACCGGATTTGAAATATACTCCTATTTTTTTAGTTTTAATACAGGTTTCTCTATTAAATGCCATGACAAGACAGCCAAAATTATTGTTAAAGGAATGGAAAAAGCAATGTTTAGTAATACTGATATTTCTCCATTAAAAAAAATATGTAATACTTTGTTGAATAGGGAAGGCATATATATATATACCGTAAGAAAAATCTCCGTATTTACTAAAATTTTGGAGTTTAATAAATTTACTATAGGCTAAATACATAATTAAATAACTTCCAAATAAAGCGAAATTATTTACTAATCCACCAAATTTGGCACTAATACAAAGCAAGATAAATGAAAATAATGCATACCAATGATTTAAAATGATTTTGTCTCTATACAAATAAAATACTACCCCTGCTAAAAAGAATGGGAGCAATTCAAAAAAATGAAGGTAGATAAACCCAAGTAAATCCAGTAGGTATATATATCATTAAAAAAACTTTTTATATACATTGATGAAATAAACACGAAAAGCATAAGTTTTCTAAACTTTAACAATCCTAAAACACCAAAAAAAAGCTACTGTGCTATAACAAAGTAATTCAAAAGGTAGTGTCCATAAGGAACCATTAACAGAATTATTAAACGATGAACTTTCAAAAACTCCTGGTAAAGTCCAATACATAGGAAACAATAAAATAGTTTTTAAATAATTATAAGTATTAGAATCACTGAAATATTCTTTAATTGATAAAGTAGTTACTAAGGGACCTACTATAAAAGCACAAAAAAAATACTGCAACTATTAAACCCGGGTATATTCTAAGTACCCTAGCTTTGATAAATTTAAATAAATTAGGGTTTCTATCAAAGCTTTGAACAATTAAAAAACCGCTTATTATAAAAAATATTGCTACAGCCATTGCACCTAAACTCCATTGTCCATTAGAAAGAACAACCAAAATTTCATTGTTATGAGAAGTCAAAGGATAAGCATGTGAGATTATTACTAGTATAGCGGCTACAAATCTAATAAAATCGTAATTATTTTTTTCTATCTTTGGAACATTCTTCGATAGTTTTATTATTATTCATATTTTCCCTCTAATTTTAATTTTCTTTAATAATGTACTTCTAATAGCGTACCATTTTTGTTGGACTTTAAGTTTTAAAATTTTTATTATTTCACATTGATTAAGTTTAAAGTTCATCAATACTTTCTTAATAAAACTAATTTTAGAAGAACTAGGTTGTATATTTTTTTACTTCATACTTTCCACGTATAATATCTGTTTTCTCAATTAACTCTTTTTTTTCTTTTGGTCACTGCTTCCTTTTCATACGGAACTTTATATAAAGATGTAGTTTTTTTCTACAAATAAAAAGTCTTGCTTAGTTGAGATTTTTAGCCAATAATCCCAGTCCTCTAAAACCTCCAAAGATTCGTCCATTCCTCCCAATTCATCATATATCTCTTTAGAAAATAAAACAGATTGGATTGGAAAGTAGTTTTGAATTAATAATAATTGTTTATCAAATTTCGAATTAAATTCAATACTATAGCATACTTCTTCATAGATATATGGATTCATAGATATTAACTTTGTAGGTGTTTCAAACGCAATAGTATATGCTATTTTGTAACTACTATTATTAATTAAAGAAGTAACTAATACTTCTATATGATCCGCATATAGTAAATCATCATCATCCAAAAAGCTAAAATATTTTCCTGTAGCAAGTGTTAAGCCTACGTTAGCTAATTTTGTTCTACCAACTTTTTCATTCGTAGCATAATATTTAATATTTAAACTCTTAAAATTATTTTCCACTAATTCTTTAGATGTTGGAAAACCATCTTCCACAACAATTATTTCTATATTTTGGTATGTCTGATTCTTTATTGTAGTTAGCGCTTCCTTTAACATTTCAGGTCGTTGATTTGTTCTCACAATTATAGACACTAGAGGGGTTTCAAGTGGTAGGGCATTATGAAAATCATGACCTAATCTGTGAATTTCATAATTCCAACCACAAAAAGTCCCTACTATGTTACTTCGTTTGCTTTTAAATATCTTAGAAAAAGATTCTATTAGTATCCGGCCCAATTTCAAATTTCTATGCTTTATTGCCCATAGTAAGCACATTACGTAACCTAAAATAATATCTTTAAAACTTCCATATCTAAATCTTAAAAACAAATTACTATTTATTATATTTAATAGCTCATTTTCTCTGTTAACATTATTTTTCCCAAAAGTATAATGGTAAATAATACTTTTAGGAACATATAGAATTTTATATCCCGCATTTCTAATTCTCCAACTTAAATCTACATCTTCCCCATACATGAATATTTCCTTATCAAAGCCACCTATCTTTTGAAAACATTCTCTTCTTACTAATAAAGCAGCTGCACTACTCCAAGAAACTTCAAGCGTTACTGGATTATAATGTTTTGGATGTTCATAGGGAAATTGACGTGACTCCCATGCTCCAACTGCAACATCATCTTCCATAGCTTGATTTATTAAGTTTATTAATGTATCTTGGTGTAACTCTGTATCAATATTTAAAAAAATAAATATACGATTGATTAGTTTTGGACGCCCCAATATTATTAGCAGCTCCAAATCCAATATTTTTTTTCTTGTTTAAAAATTTCATAACTCCCGAATTTATCCTTAAAAATGCAACTATTCAACAATTCATATGAACTGTCTTTTGAATTATTATCTATAAATGTTAAATGAATCTTCTCTAAAGGATAATGTTGTATTTTTAAGGAATTCAAAAAATCTTCAATCCATCTTTCGGAATTATAGATTACAACAATTATATCTATAGAAATCTGCATTATATAACTATCCTTTTTAATTTAGTTAAAAACTTCTTCTTTTATACTTTGTTGGAATATATCTATAATTTCTTCATTATTCATTTTTCTATTATTTAATCCATTTGTAGAAAATACATAATCATCATTAATAATTAAATTATTATCAATGTAAAATTGAGATATAGATTTTAACATTAATTTTGGATGATATCTAAAATTCAAATAATCTTGCTCTTTCTCTTTTCTCTCTTCGTCAAACATAATATGATGGTGAATTAATAATGAATTAGGTGAATTAACTAACATCTTTCCTTCTTTACGTAACTTATATGAAATTGCTGCATCTTCATAGACGTTTGGATAACCATCTACTATCGGAAACCACCCTTTAAACAATGTAGCTCCAACTGGATTCCAATCAGTATTATATCTTTCTAACGTACTCAAATCATGTACATTTTTATTAATATTATAAAGTTTAAATTCCACTCTTCCATCATTTATCTCCTCAAATCCACCTGTAAACTGTAATGTTTGATTCGGAAACGTTACTCTACAAGTGACCGAACCAATATTTTCATCTTCTTCAGCTCTAACTAGCAATTCCTCAATCCAGCCTTCAGTTACTTCAATATCATTATCTAATGAAATATAATAACTATCTGTTCTTGCATACTTTAGAGCTTCTTTACGTCCTAAAGAAGGTCCAATATTTTTATCAGAATAAATGATTCTCACATTCGGAATTGGTTCAATATGTTTTTTTTAATAAACTCTACACAGGTTGTCGAAGAACCATTCTCATACAGTATAATTTCATGTGGTATATTCACTGTCTTTTTAATAGATTGAATAGACATTAAAGTTTGATCTTCTTTACCATATGAAACCATAATAAAAGAAATAAATTTATGGAAAGTTCCATTTTTTTATATCTCTCCGCATTTTCGCTTGGTTACTTATATTAATTGACATTGCATATTGCTTTTCCCTAACCGTTTCAGAAGTCTGTTTGTCATGGATTCTATGTTTGTATAAAAATTTTGGCACATGTACAAAGGCGCTGTTAGGGTAATGGAATGCTACTCTAAGCACCATATCATAATCTTGTGCTCCGTCGTATTCTGAATTAAAAATACCAACTTTTTCAAATACATCTTTACTAATTAATTTAAAATGTGAGGCATACATTTTAACATCTAAATGGTCATTAAAAATATTGTCTTTTGGAAGATGATCACAGCTAAATCTCCCTATCTCTTGTGATTCATCATTTATATGAATTCTATTCGAAAAAGAATATTTAGTATCTGGCTCCCAATACTTTAATGACTCTTCTACAGCATTTAACATTAATATGTCATCACAGTCTAAAAAAAGCAACTATGTCCCCTGTTGCTTTCGCTAAACATACATTTTGAGTAGCAGATATTCCTATATTTCTCTCATTTTTATAAATACGAACAAAATCATAATGTTTAAACTTGTTTAAAATTATTTCAACTTCTGACATAGGAGAACAATCGTCAACAAGAATAACCTCTTTATTCTCATATGTTTGATTAACTGCAGATAATATACAACTTTCTAAATAGTCGATATTATTATAAACAGGGATAATTATAGATACTTTTTTTAATCCTTCTTTATTGATTAATTCTGAATCTGGATTTAACATAGCTTTTTGATTAACTCTATTTAAATAAATCTTTTTAGCAACTGCTCTTAAAGGTGATGGCAATTTCTTCGCAGATAAAAAAATAAATCTTTTGGTCCTTCTACTTACTACTTTCAATTGATTTTTTTCCTGTTCTTAACATTCTACCAGCCATTCTAAATGGTTCTGTTATCTTCCATGATTTCGAATTCATTAATGATTCTAATTGTTTGTTTACTAATTGGTTCTCAAATTCTACTTTACTAATTTCATTTTTCATAGATAAAATTTCATTTTTCGAAACGAGTTATTTCAAGATTTTTTTTCGTTTAAACAACGATTTAAAGATTCATTTTCATTTTCAATATTTGATATTTTTATATCTTTCTTATCAATAAAATCTCTTAAGTGATTCTCAGGGATACCTCTTATAATTTTTAATCTAACATTCACATGTAATTCATTATTTATATTTTGAGATATGTTATTAATATATATAATAGGATTCTTTCCTAAACTCATTAACTTTAAAGAATTTTGAGATGGTAATTTTATTAAATTTCTTGTCTCCAAATCTTTATACATATTTTGTGAGGATATAGTTTTAATCAAATGTAAGTCTTCTTTAGCAATACCCTTAGAAAAAACCTCAATTTTTTTCTAAGGATATTACTGATTGCTGATAGCATGGCTCTAATCTAAGTTTACTAATATCCAAACCTTTTAACTTTAAACAATAATCTTTATACTCATTGTTCAATTCAATAGCTACCATATTGTAATTAAGCTCTTCAGAATCATTTTCTACAAAAATATGCATAAAGTCTTTTGGAGATTGTTCATTATATAATTCATCTATTTTTATATTGTTCTTTAAATAATTTAATTTGTACTCATCAAAATCTTTTCCGACATGTTTTGAAAAATTACTCTCCATTTCCTCATAATAAGGAATATTTGCTATTTCTATTTCCAACAGCTCAAAAATTTCTTCCATTACAAGTTCTTTAGCAAAATGCCCTGAGTATTTTGTCTTAAAAATCAATATTGCTCTATAAATTATATAATCAACTGGTACTGGAAATTTAAAAACCCACTCATAATCTATGGTTATTATTTTAGAATCTTTCTCTAAAAAGATTATATTATCAAAATTTAAATCAACATTAGCTAAATTCATAGCTGCAATACCTTCAAGGTTTGAAGCATCACCGAATATATTTTTAAAGTCTGTTGTTTGATAAAAGGCACATTGTTCTTCTTTTAAAAATAAGGTCTTATACCATTTAAGCTTTTCTATAAATCCATTTTTATCCTTATTAAAAAGCTTTTGAACTAAAATTTCATCAAGACTCACTCCCTCAACAAAAGGAAATACTATGCCTTTATCCTGCATTTTTACTTCAACTGGATTAAAAGAAGATTTTTTATATTCTTCATAATTATTATATATATTCTCTAAATGACTCTTAGCTGCTTGCGTGTACGCTTCTTTTAACACATATTTTGAATTTTTTTTCTTCATATATTATGGTCTTTAATTGAAATGCCTTTTTACGATTAATGCTATATTTTATACTATTAATCCTCAAAATAATTCCTCCTACTCTACACTAGCAATGATAAGGAAAGAATTGGCGAAGAAACTAAAATTATCATTTATATTCAGCAAATCATGCACAATATCTTCATTAAATAATTCCAACCTGTCATTATCATAATTATGGATTAAATCTCTAAGTTCACCTATTTTAGGTTTCCTATTGTCAGAAAAAAATCTGAAACGGTAGTTTATAATCTGGAAGAGGATAATAAAACTCAGTATTACCTAACATACATTCTTCTAATAATCTTTGTAACTCAATCTTCGAAAATGTACATACTCCTTTTGGTTCCCTATATCCCTCAATTGAATCGAAAAATTCACCTGTATGATCTTCTCGTGCTCCTGCCCAATATTTCAAACCGAATTTATTTTCAATTGCAATAAATAATTTACCATTTGGCTTTAATAAGCTTTTAATATAATGCAAAAATTCATGGAATGGTTGATTTGAATTGGAAAAGGAAGGGGCGTATTCTAAAACACCAATTAATGTAATATAATCGAACTGGCGATCAAATTTCATTTTGTTAAAATCACCAACAAATATCTCAATGTTCTCCGAATTTTGGTGTCTATAAGCATTTATAAGAGAACGTCTTTTAGACAACTCTACACATGTGACGCTCTTAGCATTTCTACTTAATGCACCTGTAATAGCTCCACAACCTGCTCCTATTTCTAGAACATCACTATTTTCATTAAATGGATACCATTCAATAATATGTTCTCTATATTTAGATAAGTGATATAAAATAGGCCACCTCGTGTCATTTTTAATCACATCATCAAAATCTTTATAGTCTTGAACAATCTTTAGCAACTCATCTTCAATATCTCCATCACTATATTGATCTTCACCTGTATAATATGTTAAATTCATTTTTACATTTCCAATTTGTTCAATCATATTTTCACCTATTGTAAAGTGGATATTTCAATCTTAGAATTTAAGTCAAAATAACCTACTGTATTTTTAGAAGATATTATTTGAAACGAAATAACATCATATAATCGATGATAAACTACAAACTCACCATTTTCAAAGCCTGTACATCCCAATGATAAAAGGTAATTACCAGCTTGAAGACTCATTTTTTTGAGTAAATGAAACTTCCATTATTGTTCCATCTCCAGGTGTTTCAATTGCAATATTCTCAATCATTGTATTAGTACCTGTGATTTCTGTACCTTTTAAATCTTTTATTGTAAATGCAAAAATAGGAAATTCTAGTGGACACTCAAAATGGACTCTTATTTTTAATTGACATTCACTTCCTTTTTCTATTGTTGAAGTTAATTCGTCAAATTCATCAAAAATCCCAAAATCAATAATCTCAGCTTTATTATTACCATAATCTAGATGGTCGGTATTGACCTGATAAAAATTTTTCCATTCATCTAATTGAACTTCCTTTTTAACATATTCATTAGTTTGTGTTGGTTTGTGTAAATTAACTACAAGCTTTTTAAATAAATCTACACCCTCTTTAGCTTTGTGTACCCCTAAAGATTCTCCATCGTTTAAAACTAATACATTATCACAATATTTAATCACACTACTTAAATCATGTGTAACGAGTAGTATCGTTTTTCCTTGTTTTTTAAATTCTTCAAACTTCTTATAACATTTCACTTGAAAAAAACATATCTCCCACAGCTAATGCCTCATCTACTATTAAAATATCAGCGTCAACATTAATTGCTACTGCAAAAGCTAAACGTACATACATTCCACTTGAATACGTTTTTACGGGCTGATCAATAAATTCACCTATATCTGCAAACTTTTCAATTTCTATAAACCTTGCATCCATTTCTTCTTTTGATAAACCTAATATTGAACCATTTAAATACACATTTTCTCTTCCTGTATATTCAGGATTAAAACCACTTCCCAATTCTAATAGAGCAGCTACGCGACCATTTACTTTAATTTCACCATCAGTTGGAGTTAATGTTTTTGCTATAATCTGAAGTAATGTACTTTTTCCAGAACCATTTTGTCCTACAATACCAAAAGTTTGTCCTTTTCTTACTTCAAAATTAATATTATGCAATGCATCAAATGCCCTATAATAAACATTTTTTCCTGATGATAAAAACTGTTTTAAACGGTCTATTGGTTTATCATATATTTGATATCTTTTAGATATGTTTTTCACTTCTATTGCAAAGCTATTACTAGAGGACATCTGCAAAACCCCTTCTTGTCTTTTTGAACCATGTATATCCCAAAACAGCAACTATTATTCCTATAAACATTTCAATAATCAATCCATTCCAGTGAGGAAGTTGCCCCCAAATAATAACTTTTCTCATGTCTTCGACTGTATAAGTAATAGGATTTAAAGAATAAATGAAGCGAAATTCTTCAGGAATTGAGGATATAGGGTAAAAAAATTGGGCTCATAAACATCAATGCTGGAATAGCAATAGAAATGACTTGTCCTATATCTCTAATATACACACCTAAAGATGCTAAAAACCATGCTAATCCTAAAATCATTAACAACAAAGGTAAAATAATTATTGGGAACAATATAGCAGTCCAATAAAACGTTCCTGTTAATATTAGCATCACCAATATAAGTATGACATAACTAATCAGCGCTTGAAATAGAGCAGAACCTAGAGTAACAATTGGTAATATTTCTAATGGGAATATTACTTTTTTTACATAATTGCTATTTGCTATTATTAAACTAGGTGCTCTAGATATAACTTCTGAAAACACATTAAAAACAACTAAACCGGTAAATAAAAGTAAAGCAAACTCAACTTTATTTGTTTCCCCAGATGTACCCCATCTAGCTTGAAAAA
This sequence comes from Lysinibacillus pakistanensis, assembly GCA_001312325.1. The sequence continues at coordinate 250,621 of BBDJ01000001.1, forward strand.
TAACACTAAATACAAAAGTATAGATTGTCAACATAATTAGCGGGGTAATAAACGACCAAACTATCCCTAAATAGGATCCTTTATATCTATTTGATATCTCTCTTATAATAAACTGACTAATTAAAGATTTTTGAGCAAATATATACTGAATTTGCTTTATCATTGAACGTATCATTTTTACAATCTCCTCAATAAACTACCCTACTATTGAAACTGTAACTAAAATAAGAATAGAGGAAACTCATTGTTTTCCTCTATTTTTCATTTAACTAATTCTCAACAAAATTTCTATTATTATTTATCAATACTATGCCCATAATAACCATCATCGACGCTGCTGTCCCTGGCAATGTATCGTTGAATACTGCTTGAAGTAAAAAAAGCTAATACTGATAAAGCCAAAATTACTAACTTATTTCTTCCATTAATAATCACTTTTAAACTATTCAAAACTATAAATACAATGATTGCTAAAAAGGCTATAAAACCTATAATTCCAGTCCCATATAAAACTCCAATATACATATTATGAGGCTTATCCACGATCACTGCTTCGGTTTCAAGATTTGCTCTTGCATCTTTATTGTAATGCGGGAAATTATAGATTAAAGTATCGAGGCCATAACCTAGGATTGGTCTCTCTTTGACTAAATCCATAATATATGTCCAAATATAAACACGTCCTGAACCTGCACCTACACCTGAAGGGGCAATCTCTGGAAGCTCAAATCTGTTATCTGATGCATATGCTTTATCTAAGTCGAAAAGATTTTTATTTAAAACAGTTGCCTCTTCTTTATATGGATTACTAGAAACAAAGAAACCGAATGTTTCATCCCATACCTTGGCGTTTTCTCCTGCTAAAATATGAATTCCTGCAACAGAAATAGCACAAAACGCTACTATTTGAATAAAAGCAATTACCTTCTTTTCATTTTTAAGGGCAATCCATAAAATGAAAATCATCATTGCTACGATTGTTAAAAATCCACTTGTAGATAATGACATAAACACTATAAATACTGCAATTGTCGCCATAACAAAACTAAAGATTTTATCAAATACCTTTTTATCAGTTAAGCTTTTAGCTAGAAACATGATGACTATAACTGCAAACATACCACTCATATAGTTCCCATGGTTTAATGTTCCTAATAATGCAGAACCTTCACTTAAAGATGCTCCTTCAGGTAAAAATGCAGTAAATAGCTTTTGTGCCCAGCTTTTTTTGAAGTAAATCTTTTCCATAAAAATTTAATGTAATAATAACAAAGTTAATTAAAACAAACGGAACAGTAGCGTAAATAATATATTGGATAGCCTTCTTAGGATACTCAATATTCATCGCAATAAAGAATAACGCTAAATAACATAGCCAGCTAATTGCACCGTCAGTACGGTTGTATTGACCATGTAATGCAATAGAAATGTTTGGTGAAAAAAATTGTTGATAACACAATTGCTACAGCAAATGCTCCTATTGCATAATTTAGTTTAGTTTTTCGAATTTTACCGTTCATAAATAAAATTTTGGCCAAGAACATAATCCCTGCTAATACTGTTATAACTAATACAGCTAACGCTTTATAGTGCGTAAAAAGGTCACCCTTTGTCCCACCCGTTAGTGCACCTACATTAGTTATCATTGGTGATTGAACCTCAACTACGCTCGCCATAACGATTAAAGGTACAAATCCGATGACAATAAGAAGTAGCCCAAAAATCCATTTGTCTACAGATTTTTGTGATTGTATATCTTCTTCAGTATCACGATAGGCAACTTTTTCGTAGAACTTACTCATTTTTAGTACCTTCCTTTAATGAATTTTCAATATGGGCTAGCAATGTTGCTACCTGCTCTTGATAATTAGGGATGTCTTCTGGTGCCCAAGCAGATTCTTGACAGCGTAAAAGAACAGTTTTAGCATCCTCAAATCTCTCTGCACCTGCAAATACTTCTCCTAATTGAATCATAAATGTTGGATCTTCCACCTTATATGGATTTAAGTCTAGCGTTTTTTTGCATATGAATTGCTGACTGCTTCATATCGCCGTTTTGTGCAAAAATTAAAGCTGCTGCATAATTTGCCATCTCTGAATTGGGCTCTTTTTTCAGAACTTTTTTTAATGGCTTCTGCTGATCCAACTATGTCACCTGTCGATTGTAGCTGAATAGCTTGCGTATATGAAGCTTCATTTATTTTAAATTTGTCATCTTGCTTACTGGCCATCACATTCGCCACAATTAGACCAATTACAACAAATGCCACCAAGCCCGATAATATATATTTTCTAATTGGTTCAGTAAATGTCATTGTAACTCTACCCTTCTCACACTTTGTCATTTTTTTCGCATATGGTTATTATACTATAAAATAGCATCCACATGTAGGGTAGACTACCAGTTAAATAATAGATATTGTTACTTTTAGAATTTATTTATATGTATTTAGTAAAAAAAATTGCTTTTTCCTTTTTGCTAAATAAAATTATTAATTCTCCACAAATACAAAGAACTTTTAAAAGACGTGATTGGAAGTTACAACTAGGAATTATGTATTGCAATAAATTTAAATAATATAAGTCATCAAATCAATAGAGCTACTTTTTATTTCATTAAAAAGGGCTATCAATTATATATAGAAATATCCACCACCGCATTTATATCAATCATTCCTCTTTTACTTGCCAATATGACTGAGAGAGTTATATAGAAAAAGCAACATAAGGATAATAGATTTTATAAGCACAGATTTTAATAATTGCTCATAATCTATTAATATTTCATACAAAAAGACCCTATAGAGAAATCTCTCTATAGGGTCTTATTTTTTAAGATACTAAATCCAAAATTGATATTTGAAAATTAGTATTTACGAGTAATAGTGCCTTGACCACCAATAGTTGGATTAACAACTACTGAGTATTCTTTAGTAACGCCATTTTTTGTAACTGCTACATATAAAGTTTTACCAGCAACAGGAGATGCTAATTTTACAGTTGCAACATCACCAGTTGTAGTTATTGAACTTGCTGCAGTAGTACCATCAGTAACTGAGATATCAGTATTTGTTAAGTTAGAACCAGTTGCAAAAGTTAAAGTAACAGTATCACCTGAAGTTGTCTCTACTTTTGATAATGTTTCAGTTGAAATAACTGGTTGAGCAGTTAAAACATTACTTGCAATTGAAGGTGCAACAACAGAACCAACAGTTGTAATAAAGTTAATAGTACCAGTACCGTCACCATCAACTAGAGCACCATTTGCTTTAAGAATTAATTCTTTAATAGTAGAAGCTGTTTTAACAGATACTTTTTCATCTTTTTCTAGGATTACACGATCAAATGCTGATCCATTAACAAGGTTAAACGTGTTTTTAGCATTAGTGAATACATATGCATTACCATTTAATTTAACGTTATTAGCTGTAAACTGAGTAACTGTTTTTTTGGTCTTGGTAAGATGAGTTAGTACCTTGACCACCAACAGTAATATTACCAGTAATATCAGCATCTTTAAGTGTAATGTTATCTGCATTAATATAAACTTCTACTGGTGTAGTAGCACTTCCTACAACTTGATTATAGAAATCATAAGTTGTGTTAGGGTTTGTTAAGTGAATTTTTGCACCAGCTTTAAATTGGATTTGAGAAGTAATTGTTGAATTCTTCACTGTTGTTGGTGTTGAATCTTTAGCAAGAGTGAATGTTACTTCTTTACCTAATAGGTTCGTAGCTGGATTAGCTTCAAATGTTTGTTCAGAAATGTTAACTAAAGATCCACCTTGGTAGAACTGTGTATTTGTACCACTGTAGTCAACGTCACGAACAGTCACACCATCATTTAATAATAACAATAGACGGTTGTTTACTAAATCAGTTGCAATAACTTTACCAGTTACAGGTACACCTGGTTGGATACCTTCATTGTTTGTTAAGTTAAATACAGCTGAAGCTGTTAAGTTTTGTGGTAATGATGGAATGTTAGCAGAAGCTAAAGCAGTTACAGTTGTACCACGTGTTGCTTTTACGTATACAGTAGCTTTACCATTTACTGCATCCACAGTTAATGAACCAGTGTTAGAGCTACCCATGTTTACATAACCAATTGGTTTTGCACCAGCTTTTAATTTACCATCAGCATCTACTGCATCTGCTCCGTAAATTTCAGCACCAGCAAATGTAGATGTGAATTGGAATGTTACACGTAAAGCTTGGTTATAAGTGTTGTAGTGCTTGTTATTTTGATCCACTGTTTGATAAGTGAATGCAGCTAAGTCACCAACGCTTACAGTTTGAGCGTCTTTACCATCTACAGTTAATGTAGCAGATTTAACTACTGCATCACCGAAGTATGCTACGCCACCTTTTTGTTGTAAGTCATTTTTGTCTAAACCAGCTTTGTCACCTGTTTCAGTGAATACAGTTGGTGTTGCATAAGCATCTTTTGCACCGATTAAAGTAAATGCTACTTCACCTTTTGAATCAGTTGCTAAATTCACAACTACTTTTTGATCTACTACTGATGCATCAGTAGATAATCTATGAATAGAGTTTGAGTTTTTATCAACTAGGTATACATAACCACCGTTTGTTCTTAAAGCTGAACCGATTTCAACAGACACACGTACTTGTGTACCAGTTGGAGCAAGAGTTCCTTTTTCATCTTTTAATACAGCTTTGTAATCACGACCACCAGTATTTACTAATGCGTCAGCCAATTGTGTTGAAGCTGATTTACCATTAGCAATATTGTAGTAAGTGTGAACTGATTTTGTAGATGAGAATAAGCTGTCGAAAGCTGGAACTCCAGCAGTAAAGTTAACAGTCTTAAGTGTGAAACCAGCTGGTACTACTTCACCAGTACGTAATGGATTGCTTTGATTAATAACAACTGCACCTGTTGGAACTGCTGCATTTGCTGCAATCGAAGTAAGGTTTCCTGCTGCATCACGAATTAATACGTCACCTGCTGCATTTGTATACGTATACGTTGAACCGCTTGTATTTAAGCTTCCAATGTATGCTGCAGAGTATTCAGTTCCGATAGAATCTAAAGTTAATTGTAAGTTTTGGATTTTACCAAATGTTAATTTTGGAGCTTCTGCAAATAATTCAGTTGGGTTGAAGCGACCACGGTTACCTGTTGCATTTTGTGGATTTTCTTTGTTATCTACAAATGCAATCGGTGTTACTTCAGCATTGCTACCTGTTAATGTAACGATTGCTTCACCGTTTCTATCTAATTGAACCTTAACAACTTTAATACCTTGAGATTGATCACCTAAAGATGTTGTGAATTGACCTGGGTAACCTAAGTTTTTACCATTAGCGTCAATTACATCTACAGTTTTTACTGCTTTGTCAGGTGCTACATCAATGTTTTCTTTGAAAGCAATGTTTACGTAGTTACCTGCTGGGTATACTTGACCATTCTCTGTGAATGCAGCTGTATAGCCTTCTGTGTGGTATAGAGCAGCTTTAATTTTATATTGCTTTTTAGCACCATTATTTACTGAGTTACCTGTTGTTAATTCAGTAATTGATAGTGGTTTAATAGATGCCCAGTATACTTTTGCAAATGAACGTACTGATGCTTTACCAGTTGAGTATGCTTGTACTTCATCTGAAGAAGCGATTTGTTGGCTAGTTTGTGCATAACGAGTGTAAGTATAAGTTGCTACACCATCTGCATTTGTTGTTGCTTCAGCAATGATTGGTTGGTTAAGTGTACCTGTGCTGTTATCACCATAGTTATTGATGATGTTGAATGTTACAGGAATACCTTCTTTAGATTGACCTTCAGCAACAGTTACTTTAGCTTTAACAGTTACTTGGTTACCTACAACCTCTTGTTGAGATTTTTCAACGATGTCGATAGCAGTTGGAATTACAGCTTCTACACCTTTGAATTTACCGATTTCTTCACCGTTTAAAGTTACAGTGTATTCTTTACCTACTTCTTGAGCAGCTGTAGTTAAAACAACAACTTTTTTTGTTAGATTGTTTTACAGCAGCATTTTTAACTTCTAAACCTTCAATTTTGAAGTCAAGATCTTTGATGTTTCCAACTTCTTCATCGAATGTTACTTCAACAGTTGTGTTGTTGATAGCTTTTACAGTAGCGTCTACGAATTCATCGATTTCAAGGTTGATTGTACGGTATAGGAATGAAGCGAATTGACCACGAGTGATTGAATCAGCTGGTTTGAATGCTTTACCAGGTAGGTTAGCAGCATTTGTAAGCTCAGCATATTCTAAAGCAGTGATAGCTTCGCGTTGTTCAGCAGAGAAAGCAGCACCTAGGTCAGAGATTTCGCTCTTGAATCCAGCTTCTTTGTACTCAGCAATTAAATCTAAGTCATAGATTTCGTTGATAGCACGTACTAGTACAACTGCCATTTGTTGACGTTGCATAGATTGTGTGTAGTTTAGGTTGCCGTTTGAACCAGCGAATACGCCTGCATCTTTAGCAAGAGCAGCATATTTAACTAATTCTTTTTCAGCTGTTAATGGAAGATCTTTGAAGCGTTGAGATGTTTCCCAATCAGATGGAATCTCAAAGCCTTCAGTTTCTAACCAACGACCTAATAATTTAACCACTTGACCACGGTTAATTGTTTGGTTTGGTTTGAATGTGCCATCAGCGTATCCATTGATGATACCAGCATCAGAAAGAGCATTGATTGCATCTTTATGAGTATTGTTTTCTACATCTGTGAATCCTGCAGCAGAAGCCACTGGTACGATAGCAGAAGCTACTAATGTAGCTGTCGCAGCTGTAGCTACGAATTTTTTTGTATTTCTTTGGTTGGTTAGCCATAGAAAAATTTCCTCCTCTAAGTTCAAAAATTATGTCTCTACTACATAGAAATGCAGTAAATAAACAACTACACATAAAAGTATAGTAGTATCCCTAAAAGTTGTCAATCATATTTTGGGAAAGTTTCTAATTCGTTTCCGGAAAAATAAGGACACACAACTCTCTTTTACCATTGTTATCTATTTGCGCTATTTTTTTCAAGTGATATTATGCAACTTTTCCAACAAAATTCTGGTACCCTATCAATAAATGTTCAAATATTCTAATGTTGCACAAATTAAAATACGAAAAAAGCTCAAGCATAAATATGCTTGAGCTTTTTTCGCTTGGGCTACCAACCGTTGTTTCCTTGCAGGGAATTCTATTTATTTCATAGAGGAAATTCCTATACACATACAGTCTAACACTTTCATTATAAAACGACAATACCAATTTTCAAAAATTACTAATGTTTCTTTCTAGCAACTTCCAATAAAAATAGCGGAAGAGCGATTTGACGCTTGATACGCTTGGGTTCCTTCAATAATCTGTAAAACCATTCAAGGCCAAATTTTTGGAAAATTTCCGGTGCCCGCTTCACTGTACCTGCGAGTACATCAAATGATCCTCCCACACCTTGATAGATAGTTGGATGCAATTGATCTCGATTTGCGTTTATCCAATTTTCCTGCTTTGGACTGCCCATTGCAACAAAAAGTAAATCAGGCTGTGCTTCGTTAATGCGGTCGATTACCTTCTGTTCATTTTTTTTCATAGCCGTCCTGAGTGCCAACTATTTTAATAGAAGGAAATAATGATTCTAGCTTTGCTTTAGCTGCATCTGCCACACCAGGCTTGCCACCGTAAAGGAAAATAGGCTTGCCCCGTTTTGAGGCCTCCTCACAAAGCTTCATCATCATATCAACGCCTGTAACACGTTCACGTATTTGCCCTTTTTGAATCTTTGAAGCAAGTATGACACCTATGCCATCTGGGATTTGAAATTCCGCTTCATTAAGAAGCTTCTTGAGAGCTGGGTCCTCTTTTGCTTTAATGATTTTTTCTGGGTTGATGGCAACGACAAGCGCCTTTTGCTTTTTTTCAATGCGCTCAAATGCCAATTCCATTAATTCATCGTAGCCTTCCGTATTGACGTTTATGCCAAGTACTGTTTCCTTCATCGGTTTTTCGCATCTCCTAATAGGTGGAACTGGAAGCCTGCATCCTCCCATTTTTCACGGTTTAAGCAATTTTTCGTATCGAAGACGATTCTTGATTGTGCTGTGATGTCTGAAGCATTTAATGCCTTAAATTCATTATGATCAGTTAGAACCACAATAATATCTGCATCTTTAGTTGCTTCCTCTAAGCTTTGTGTTTGTGTTGCATGCTTGTTCTCTTTAATATGTGGATCGTATGAAATGACCCCTAATCCAAGGTTTTGTAATTCTTCAATAACAATTGTTGATGGGCTTTCGCGCATATCATCGACATTTCCTTTAAAGGCTAGTCCAAGTACTGCCACTTTGCCACCAGCAATTTTGTTTTGATTTAAGATGGCCTGTGTTTTTTTTGTGCTGTAAAGCTTGGCATACTGTCATTTGTATTACGTGATAGATGAATAATTTGTGCCTGCTCGCCCCCAAGCTCTACTAAGAACCATGGGTCAACAGCGATACAGTGACCCCCTACACCTGGTCCTGGGAAGTGAACATTCACACGTGGATGGTAGTTTGCGAATTTAATCGCCTCCCAAATGTTAACATCCAGTTTTTCTGCTAATTTTGCTAGCTCATTAGCAAATGCAATATTAACATCACGATAAGTGTTTTCCATTACTTTCACAAGCTCAGCTGTTGTTGCATCTGTTAGGTGGATTGTTCCATTCACAAATGTTTGATAAAGCTCTTTTGTCATTAGTGCAGATTGTTCATCAATACCACCAACAATACGGTCGTTGTTCACTAATTCTTCAAAAATACGACCTGGAATTACACGTTCTGGGGAGTGAGCTACAAATAAATCTACACCAAATTCTAGATTTGCCTTGATCAGCTCAGGTAGCATCACATGTTCCACTGTTTTCGGTGGTACTGTTGATTCAAGAATTACTAGGTTGCCTTTTTTTCAAGTATGGCACGATTGAAGCTGTAGCTTGACGTACATATTCTAAATTTGCTGTATTGTCAGGATTGATTGGCGATGGAACCGCAACAATAAATACATCTGCTTCCTGAGGTGTCGTTGACGCTGTAAGGAAACCTTCATCAACGGCTTTGTTCAAACGCTCCTGCAAGCCATTTTCTTCTATATGAAGTTTTTTTCTCTTGAATACTTTTTACTGCTGCTGGGTTTACGTCCACCCCATGTACTTTTATGCCGTGGTTGGCAAACATTACAGCCGTTGGTAAACCGATATAGCCAAGTCCAACGACACAAATTGATTTCGTCATTCTCTATTCTTCCTTCCGTTATCAAAAACGAGTAGTTATATATGTTCTGTAAATGTATCATACATTTTTGTTCTGCATTATAGTATACATCTTTCAAAGGAAAGTGTGAATCAATTTGTTATATTGAAGAGGCTTTCTGTGTCTGATTAGCAAAAGTTTTATTTGTTAGCGGCGGATTTTTGGGTTTTAGTGGCGATTTTCTCAAGTTAAGTGGCGCAAGCAAAGGTTTTAGCGGCTTTCCACACAAAATAAGTGGCGGAACTTAAGCAATTAGCGGTGATTCAAATATAAACTGGATAAATCGTACCGCCTATATCGATCTGAACCAGTACTAGTTGCACATACTTTTTGTAAAATGCGTTTTACAACATATTGACTTTCAATTTTTAAAATCTCGACATTCCCCGTTCATAATCGTATCTCCAATAAGCATGTAATAGTCCAGTAGTGCCTGTATATGTGCGTTTGTACTTTTATTTTGGCAATGCTGACAATACCAAGTCATGCGTAACTTCAACATGCCAAACTGATTGCAGTTTTCACAATAAACGCCTTGTTGCAAAGCCGAACTGTCAATCTGATAATAATGGCAAAGCGGAAATGGTGTTCTATGCTGTAACTGTGACAAAATAATTTGTTTTATTTCTGTTGTTGTCTCTTTGCTTTTTCCTATATGTTTATGCAGAAATAACGGTAGCTCTTTTGCCATTATTATAGGCAGCCCCTCATACGCTCTAAGAATATGTACATTATTAAATGGGAACACAACAGCCCCATATACAGGTATCGTAATATGATGCTTTCCTAAAAAAATGCTTCAATCCTTTGATATATTGTTCAAGCTGTATTTCAGGATGGGTAAAGACTTGCACTTCTCCTGTTTCAGAAGTACGAATGAGCTGACGAGGATTATTTTTAAAATGGACTGTTCCTCGAATGTTTTTGATTTCTAGTATTATGATAGCGTTGGGGACGATGATTAAAATATCAATTTGCATGGGAAAAACAGAGGGAAGCATAACATTGTGGAAAATGTAACATTCATTAAGGAGGGCCATTTGCAGTAGCTCTTTCACTACATATTGCTCACCAAAATCACCCGCTTCTTTATTTTTAAGTTCCTGCTGAAGTTTTTGATATTGTGGATGAGTGGGGTGTAAACGAGTCACAAGCGCTTAAAGTCCTTTTGTCAACGGAGATGGTTCGAAGGGTTTTATAATCAATTAGTACTCTCCTTTTCTATATTTATCAATGTTTTTTTTCTTTACAGCGATTGTTGTGTCTTATCAGCGATTTTCACTTTTCTTTTAGCGATTCACCTAAATAAAAAGGAATCACCTTTAATATCGGGGATTCCTCATTGTTCCACTTTCAAGTAATTTTAAAATGGACTGTGCCTGTTGCATATGCATTGCCAGTACATATTGACTCGCCTGCATTAAAATTTGTGCTTTGACCATGTTCATCATTTCTTTTGCGATATCGGCATCACGAATGCGGGACTCGGCTGCTTGTAAATTTTCTGCCGTGTTCACGTTCGCATTATAGGCATGCTCTAGTCGGTTTTGATAGGCACCTAGTCGAGAGCGCTCGTTTGATACTCGTTTTAAAGCCTCGTCCATTGTGGAAATGGCTTTATCAGCATCTTCTTGGGTTGCTATAGAAGCATCCTTCAAGCCTAGTGCCTCTGAGCCCATACCATTAATGAACAGCTCAATGTTTTGACCTGAATTTGCCCCTGCCTGAATTTTAATACCCTTTGTAGCATGGTCCCCATTCAGTAATGTCTTTGTATTAAATTCTGTATCAGTTGAGATGCGTTGGATTTCCTTTTTTTTAACTCTTGGAACTCAAGCTCAAGCTTTTGCCTGTCATCGTCTGTCAATGTATCATTGGCTGCTTCAATTGCCAATTCACGCATGCGCTGAATCATATCATGTGTCTCATTCAATGCCCCTTCAGCTGTTTGCACAAGTGAAATCCCATCCTGAATATTTTTCGCAGACATATTCAGTCCACGAATTTGGGCACGCATTTTTTTCTGAAATCGCAAGTCCTGCAGGATCATCGGCTGCACTATTGATTCGGTAGCCAGAAGAAATTCGAAGCATGGCCCTGCTCATAGTATCGTAATGCCTGTTCATATTATTCAAAATTGACATACCTGTAGCTGACCACTTTCCAAGCATGATTTCACCACCTTTATTGTTCTTTATATCGGAATACCTAAGATTCTTTTAAGTCTTTTTGGTAATGTATTCTAATTTAATAGGTTTTATATAGTAAAAATTTCTAATTTATTCTTACCATTTTAACTTTAGACCTAGTCGTAATTGCATCCATTTTTTTTCGAGCGCTGGCGTTAGTATATAAAAGCACCCGCTTCTCGTATATGAAAAGTAGGTGCCTAACTGAAATACTGTGTATTCAATTTTCGAAACCCCCAGGTTGATGGCTCTTTTGATGTAGAAGCTCAAAAAAAGAGTGTTTTATTGTGATCTAGTAATGCCTGATCAATTAAATAATCTAGGTTTTTTTGCTCCAATTCTGCAATAAGCTGATCGATTTCACCAGCAGTTACAGAGGAAATAAGAGGTAGCTGTGGCTTTGGTGTAGCGTTTTCAAGAATTGGTGCTAGATGCTCATGAACATTTGTGATTAGTAATAATTGATATAATGGTAATCGAATAAAGCGATTACCCTTTTGGAAAACAAAGACCTCAGATAAATTTTCAATTTGCTGCGTATTCAAGTTGATAATCATCTCTTTACCTTCTATGGGAATGAAATGGAAAATCTCATTCTCTTTTAAAATAGAGAAATATTGATAAGCAAATACGAGACGTAATTTGTCTCCAGTGATTTTTGTATAGAACGGTTTCATATATTGAACTTGCATCATCCCTCATCCCTCCCTATTTATCTGATTATTCAGATTTTAACATAAATCAGTTAGCTTGTTAACTATCTAAACCATGATTTTTTTTCTTTCTAACCATTCAGCTTATCATGTACGGATTTTAATCGTATAATGGAAGGACAGTCTTTTTTTCTTCCATACGTAGATGCTAAAAAAAGCATAAGCCACTAGCTATATTTTTGAAAGGAGTGAGGTTATGGCATTGTCTATTTCTCAAATAGCTAAGGAGCATCAAGAATTTGTCCTTACCAAATTGAAGGAAGCTGAACAGGCGTTACACCCTTCCTCTACTGAAGACGAAGAGCTAGTGCGTCGTGCTGTTTTTTTCAGTACGGAACAAATCAGTGATATTTGAACGTTTTAATGGGGCAAGTTCTATATTATATGCAAGCGTCCAGGATGTCAGACCTGCCTCAGTAGAAATTGATTTTGCTAATGAGCATTTAAGCTGTAACTGCCCTCAGCTAAAATGGTGTCGGCATCAGGTAGGTGCATTGCTCGCCCTTTATCAATATTTTGATTCTGTTCAAAATTGGTCCAGTGCTTGGCGCTCGCAAAAAACAGTTGAGCTCAAATTTTTAGCAGATGAACGTAGTCCGGAAAGCTGGCAGCGAATGGTCCATGAAGTGATGCGTCGCCTATTACCACCAGGTCGTATTTTAGAGGGCTACGGTATCTCTGCAATACGAACAGATGTATTAGAACGACTTCAACGTCATATGCTTTGAACGTGAATGGCAGCCACTTTATAAGCTTTTTGTAGAGCTTTCGATTTTTAATACCATTTGGCGTCATGTCAATGAAACACAAGGGCATTCAATCGATTCTCCATATATGAAATATTTTATTGATCAAAGTGTTCAATCATTGGAAAGTATACTGACAGAGCTAACTGGGCGATCACGACTTTTTGCCACTGATCCATTCTATGATGCACTCCAGCATTTAGTGAGAGAAATTTTATTGGAGCGTCAAGGATTATTTGCTAATCGATTACAAATATATATGCTTCTGTGGGCAGTATTATTTTATGAGAAGCCAAGGCGTGAACAGGAATTAGCACTCTTAAACAAACTTAATGAGCCTTCCTCAGAGATCTCTTTACAGTCATTAAAAATGCTATTTTATGTGCTGTTACAAAAAGAAGATTTATTGCAAGAGGGTATTTCACATATTCAGTTGCAGCAAATGGCTGATTTAGTTGAGCTTGCTACGTTTGCAAAAAGAGCTGGTGAGTTACCTGCACAAACGATTATACTGCGAGCAATGCTACCATTTACTGAAGTGTTTCTACAGCAAATTGTGCCAGTTGTTCAGAGAGCGCAATATGTACGGCAATTCCAGCTTTTGTATGAAGATGTACAGCTCACAGACGAAGAGGAAGCCTCTTGTATAGTGCCTTTGGTGTTTATGGGCTTCAGCCATTTTCATTCTTTCTAATTAAAAAAAGGACGTTATCAGGATTGGGCCGCTCTTCATCAATTAAATCCTTCATCTCTATCTTATTTAGAAATGTGTGGATTAAAGGACGTTCTACAAGTTGCCCCAGCGACTGTAATGCCCTTATACCATCTTTATGCCATGGCTGAAATAACGCAAAAATCTCGCATGAACTATAAGCAAGCAGTTCGAATTTGGAAAAGTATGCGCAGCGCTGCAAAACGGCTGGTAAAGTGGCTTATTTTGAAACCTATATGCAAACAATTCGTAGTGAATTTAAACGACTTCGTGCATTACAGGAAGAAATTGAGAAAGGAAACTTAGGATGATGACTATCAATGCTCCTTCCCCATTTTCAAAAAAACTACAGCTTCAGATTGAAGTCGCTCAGGAAGGTTATTTTACATTACAAGGCTTTACAGCTGATGGCGTGGCACTAGAAGCAGATGCACTTATTTCTTCATTATTTTTTTAACTATGAAGAAAATGTCTATGGTTTGTTAAGTAATCGGACAGATTCTACTGTTGAGGTTTCCTCGTCAGAGCTTCTTGATATAGTTTCACCACGCTATCAGCATCCATTTATAGAATGGCATGGGAAAAATACTGAGAGTAACAATTGGCTAGAAAAAATCTCAATTTTGCAAGCGTATTGGCAAGAGCCAAAACTTTGGTCATACGCCGATATAGCAGATGACTTTTCCGCGCTGACTTTCTCTATTGCAGGTATAGATACAGCATTATTAGAAATAGCTGTTCAGCAAAAGCTCAATCATGCTGGCCTTGTATTAGCTGATGTACCAAAGCTGATGCCATTTTTCCAACGTGGTGGCTGGCCATTAGAACAGAATCGTCAGGCTGGTGCAGTTACAGTCTCCTTACGCTTGAGTGAACCAGAGGAGGATGCAGATGTTTGGCTTTTAGAAACGGTCCTTAGCACTGCTACTACTAAAAACTATTGGACACCTGCCATTCGTAAGCAGTCTCATCCAATAGTTGAAGCCCTACCTGTAAAATGGCAGATATTCGCTGAGGACATTGAACAGCAGCAAGCTCAAATTGCTGATCTTCTTTCTTTGGAAGAGTTACGGAGTGATATTTTTATCCGTGTGATGTTAGAAGATTTACAAGTAAGAACTTTTTTTACGTGAGGATCTCGCTAGATTACAGGCACTGGGCTTTGAGGTAGTACTTCCCGCTTGGCTTAAGGATTTAAAGCAATCCAAAATCCGTGTTCGTGTGAGTACTGGTAATGTAGCAACCAAAAGGGTAGCTGGGCTAGATGATATATTAACATTTAAATGGCAATTTTCAATGAATGGACAATCGATTTCACCTGAACAATTTAAAAAGCTTGTAGATGAAAAACGTGAATTTATCCGCATTGGTACCGAATGGTTTCGAGTGGATGCGAACTGGATGCAAGAAATGCGAGCACTGATGCAGCAAGCAGAGGATGAGAGCTGGACAGTTCGCGAATTACTATTCCGAGAGTTGCCAGAAAACTTATCTTCCCCCCCTGAAGAAGAAGCTGATGATGAAATGCGAGATGATCCAATTTTCGCATTCGAGTTACAGCAATCCCTTAAATCCTATATGGAGCAGCTTCAGGAGAAAAAGGGTCTTCCAACAGTACCAGCTCCTTTAACATTACAGGCTGAATTACGACCCTATCAACAGGAAGGCTTTGAATGGCTTGTCTTTATGCGTGAACAGGGTTTTGGTGCATGCTTAGCTGATGATATGGGTCTTGGTAAAACAGTTCAGCTTATTTCTTATTTGCTTTATCTTTATGAAACAGCAGATCTTACAAAGCCCTCTATTATCATTTGTCCTACGTCCGTACTGGGTAACTGGCAAAAGGAGATTGCCCGCTTTGCGCCCTCGTTAATTGTGCATACACATTATCAGGCCAATCGAGCAAAGGAGGATGTATTTAAACACCTAGTGGAAAGAGATAAACCACATGTGATTTTATCAACTTATGGCACCGTTTCACAGGATGCAAACTTTTTGCAAGAGATGAGTTGGGCAGCAGTTGTTCTTGATGAGGCGCAAAATATTAAAAATATGCAGACATTACAGTCAAAATCGATCCGGAAATTACATGGAGCTCATCATATTGCATTAACAGGAACACCAGTTGAAAACCGTTTATCTGAGCTCTGGGCAATATTTGACTTTATTCATAAGGGATACCTAGGAAGCTTTGGTCGATTTAATGAAGAATTTATTTTACCGATAGAAAGAGATGAATCAGAGCCTCATAAACAAAAGCTACGTGCGAAAATACAGCCTTTCTTACTGCGTCGTACAAAACGGGACCCGAATTTACAGCTTAATTTACCAGACAAACAAGAATCTCATGCTTATTGCCCATTAACAACTGAGCAAGCGTCTCTATATGAAGGATATATTCTAGAAACGCTCGATCAGCTTGAGCAATTAACAGGCTTTCAGAAAAAAAGGGCGCGTTTTAAAGATGCTCAGTAAATTAAAGCAATTATGTAATCATCCTGCCTTGTATTTAAAAGAACCTTTCGAGGATGCTGAAACAATGCTAACACGCTCTACCAAATTAGAGCGTATCGTGCAAATGGCAGCAGAAATCGTGGACAATGGGGAGCAGTGTCTCATTTTTACTCAATATATAGGAATGGGTCAATTACTCCAGCATTGCTTTAGCGAGCTATATAACGTTGACGCACCATTTTTAACTGGCGCAATGCCTAAGCAACAGAGAGATCGCTTAGTTGAGGCTTTTCAGGCAGGAGATTTCCCTATATTTATCCTCTCCTTAAAAGCAGGTGGAACAGGGCTGAATTTAACTGCTGCAAATCATGTTTTACATGCAGATCGCTGGTGGAACCCAGCTGTGGAAAATCAAGCGACAGATCGTGCATATCGAATTGGCCAAACACAATTTGTGCAAGTGCATAAGTTTGTGACGATTGGAACAATTGAAGAAAAAAATTGATAAAATGCTGGCGCAGAAATCTGCATTATCAGAAGAATTAATACAATCAAGTCAGTGGTTAACTGAGCTAGAAGATGATGAGCTTCGAGCATTAATGACACTTGATTTTTAATTGTTTAGATGCGCCAAGAGCAAAAATGTTCTTGGCGCTCTTTTAGTTTTGAGAATATCAGTGGACAATTTGATTACTTCTTTTCCTGCTTACTTCATACACTTATTAAGTTGTAAAATCATCATCACTGTGCGGTCTTCAGCAATGAACTTCAATAATAGGTATACATCATTCCTTTCTTTTCTTCATGCATTACGGTGCAAGCAAATATAGGAGAATGGCGGATCAGACAACATTATCACTTGCCCCGTATGTAACACTTGGCATACTGCTAAACTACTGGTAATACAGCCTCTGCCTCTGGTAACACAAAATCCTTCAAGCCTTCCTGCTCATCAGACAGCTTTGTGGGTACAATAGCCTCGTCACTGTTTCTTGGCTTAAGGTGATAAAATCGGACCTCTTCAACGACTACCTCTGTTATAAAAATCTTCGTACTTTGTTCATTTACAAATGACCTTGATTGGATACGGCCATTTGCTCCGATTAATGAGCCTTTCCCGCAATATTTGACGATATGCTCTGCAAGTCTTCCCCATACTGTACAAAGAATAAAGTCAGCATCTACTTCCCCACGATTGTTTTTAAAATTGCGATTAATGGCTAAAGAAAAATGTGTTTGCACGCGATTTTCGGATAAGTGTCGTAACACAGGATCTTTTGTTAATCTTCCAACCAGTCCGACTTGATTCATCAATTCACCTCCTTTGCTTTTGATGTTCTCATCTTACAAGGACGAATACTGAATTGGCAAAAGTCATTTTTTATCATTTCCTTTTGTTTTTAATCATAAATTGGTTATATTAGCCGTTTTTCTTTGCAAAAATCAAATTAATTTATTGACCGAACGCTTTTGCTCGTAATAGCAAATGCTTTTTCATGAAATATGAAATTTCATAGTTTTTTTCTTTTTCCTTATTGGCTAGGAACAAAGCAAGGTCTCATCATCACATGGCCCAATTGAATGTGTTATACTAATAAAGATGACAGACTTAGGAGGATTATACATAATGAAAACATTTAAAATGCTTTCCTTTGACCTTGTCACAAAAGATGGCATACAAACATTTCCTTTAGTCGATGGCATTATTATTAATCAGGAAAACAGCCATCAATCATGGATTCTTGAACTGTTTATGGATGGACAATATCGTTCAACCTTTCAACATCTATTAGAAAAAGCTGCAGTCTTTAATGTACGTGCTGTTATTTCATTTCCAGATAATGAACCTGCTCCTTTTCAGGTAGCCGTACATACTGTTCAAGAAATCGGAGAACATATTTCTGTGCTCTTAAAGGGTAAACTTAAAACAAAACGTTCAAAATATGCAGAGCAATTATTAGCTGAGCTGCTGGCAGAAGGCGTATCTTTAGATAATTTACTTGATCGCTTCTCCCATGATATGAAAGAGCGTCCAAAACTTAAAAATGATTAAATTAACGTTGCTGTCTAATTGCACCGTTATTTTTTTCGATCGATTTTAACTGTAAAAAAAAGAGTGTTCCATTTTCTGGATACACCCTTTTTATTATTATCGCGTATTTATGTTGTAACGCCTACGAACGTCTGTTTACTTTTTCTTCTACCATATTTTCTTCATTGACATTGTCATTTCGTTCAACGCCATTTGCATTTGGTACGTTGTCAAAGCCATTTGTACCGTTTAAATCTGCGTTTGTTCCAGGTGTTGTAGCTTCAGGTATTGTACGGTTTTCATTTACAGTACCACGGTCATTACCTATCACATCTCGATCATAAGCATCATCGCGGTCATTTGGATCTAATGCATCTTCTACTCTGTCAACGCCTCGGCGAACATCATTTTCAGCATTCTCCACAGGTCTATCTTCAACCGCTCTGTCTCCCCAGTTACATCCTCCAAGGAATAGTGTAGCAAATAGAATAGTTATAAATGACATTTTCCACATATTAAAAACCTCCTTTCTTGGGTGCTATGTCAGCAAATACAACAGGTGCATTTGTGATCCTACATAGATTGCCCGGGAAAGGAGGGAACTATCCGATTTTCGTAAAAACTATTTTTGTTTTTCTTTTAACAATTGTTCAATGTAAGCTGCTTCTGCTTTACAAGCGTACGTATATTTTGTACCTAGCTCTTTTTGCAATGTCTCGATTGTTTCGATTTGCTTAGCTGTGGGCTCTTCATTTAAAATTTTCGCAATTACTTCATCGATTTTTTTTGCGCCATTTCTTCATGAAATTCAGTGCTCAGCAAAACATTTGCTGGAATTTTTTCAATCCATGCGGCATTCTCTTGAAAATAAGTCTGCCAGCTAGCAATGAAGTCTTCCATAGAGAAACGCTTTTCATCCCAACCAATACTTGCTAAGTATGATTCAAAAGATGTTGAAATCGAACGCGTAATGCTAATTTTAACACCTGAAGACAGATCCTTATACATCTATATAATCCTCCTACGTTTTAAAAAAAACCTAAAATTACATGTATTTCAATTTACAATCGCTAATACGCCATCGCATTTTAGAACATAAATAAACTGCTAAAAAAAATTAACAGCAAGGACATGATTCGACATAATTATTTTATAACTTTTAGCCTATAAATGCAAATTAAGCCTATTTTGGCTGTTCAGGTCCTATAGCAAATAGAATATCTGCTTCACAAACAAGCTCCCCATCAACTGTTGCTATACCATGACCTTTGCCCATTGCACCTCTTAGTTTAACAAACTCTACTTCCAGTCGAAGCTGATCCCCTGGTACTACCTGACGTTTGAAACGGCAATTATCCACACCTGTTAAGAAGGCTAAGCGACCTTTGAATTCTTCCGCGTTTAATAATGCAACACCACCAACTTGTGCTAGTGCCTCAACAATTAAAACACCAGGCATTACAGGATAGCCCGGGAAGTGTCCATTGAAAAAAATCCTCATTGATAGATACATTTTTTAAACCTACTGCACGTTTTCCCTCTTCTAATTCAACAATACGATCAACAAATAAAAAAAGGATAACGATGTGGTAAAATCGCTTGAATTTGCTCTGCTGATAACATTTCTTTTCCCCCTCAATTATTAATAAAGTATGTAAACATAAAGGATGGTAAAGAATAAAATTATTCTTTACCATTCATAATATCAAATATATGCTGCCATGTTTCTGTTTTAAATACATCCGTAGCTTGTCCTTGTCCAATAACACTGTAGCCAAATATTGCACCTAAAACTGCGGCAACAACGACTAATACGAGAACAAGTACAACGCGTAGCCAAATCGGAATCAGCCGTATTTGCACCCATCGAACCTCTCGTTGCTCTCCATTTGAGCGGCGTTCCTTCTCTTCTGGTGGCGTATCGGTTTCTTTTGTCGGCACAGAACGTCGACGTGAATCGTTTGTCATAGATTGTACTCCTCTTCATTCCTACTAAACAGTAATCATGGATTTACTAGCGAATACCATTAATAAGCCCAAGCATTTGGTCAGCTAATGTTACAGCTCGTGCATTGAATTGATAAGAGCGCTGTGTTTGAATTAAATCCGTCATTTCCTTTGAAAGATTTACATTCGACATTTCTAGCGTGCCACTTTGCATGCCAATCTGCTGGCGATTTGCACCCTGTAATTCTGTAACGACCTCAGCTTGCGTATATCCCAGTTGAGCGAGGTTATCTGGCAATCCAACGTATTGGCCTGAAATGTGCTCCATTAGCTGTGGCTTTTGAAATTCTGTCACGGCTAAATCTGTACGGATAATATCTCCATTTGGATAGGAAGCCTCTAAGACGCCTCCATTACGTACAGCAAAGCTTTTCACATTATCTGGTAATGTAATAGCTTGTCCTGTTGCATTAGCTAATGGATACCCATCTGCATTCACAACCATTACTGTTCCATTATTTAATGGTGATAAATAAAAGTCACCCTGACGAGTATACACTGTTTTTGTACCATTTTCACCATCTGGCATTAAAATATTGAAATATTGTTTTGCTTTATTGAAAGCTATATCTAAATCTCGGTTTGTTGTTTGTAATGAGCCTTGCTTTTCATTTGATTGAATTTGTCCAAGCATTGCACCCGAACCGTATCGAATACCTAGCGGAGATTGACGCTCTGCACGATCTTGCTTGTCATTATTAAACTGCTGATAAAGAAGCTCGTTGAAAGAAGCCTCTTTTGTCTTATAGCCATGTGTGTTGCTATTAGCAATGTTATTACTAATCGTATCTAATTTATTTTGTAATTGTCCCATTGTATTTGTTGCAGTAATCATTGTACGTAGCATTCTCTAACGCCTCCAGTTCGCATATTATACTTTTCCGATTTCATTGACAGCCTTTTCCATACTTCGATCATAAGCCTGTAGCACTTTTTGATTGGCTTCAAATGCGCGATATGCTGTCATTAAATCTGTCATCGTGCGACCAGAATCTACGTTTGAGCGCTCAAGATAATTTTGACGAAGTGTAAATGCGACACCGTTAGCACCATAAGCAGTAGGCAAGTTTTCTCCATTCTCTGTTCGAACTAAGCCATTATCCTGTTTACGTAGCATGTTCGGATTAGCCGCAAATGATACGCCAACACGTGCTACTTGCTGATCATTGACGTAAATCGCTCCGGTCTCATCTAGACGAAAATCATCATTTGGAAGCTGGATGCGTTGGCCAGTATCAGATAAAACATACAGTCCTTGTGCATTGACTAAATTGCCTTGACCATCCAACGTAAAATTCCCATTTCGTGTATATGCCTCGCCACCATCTGGATGTGCTAAACGGAAGAAAATAGACCCAGTGATGCCCTCTTCATTTTGCGGTAAGTATCCATCGATCAAGGCCATATCTGTTGAAAAATCTGTATTATAGATTTGACCCTGTATGTAGTTTGGCAATGTTTCTTGCATATAAATCCCAGTATTTAATGCTCCCACTTGACTCATATATTGAGAGCATTTGTTGCTTGGCAGTTGCGTTCGTATTTCCGACACTTGACATTAGCATGTCTGGGAATGAACGAATTGTTGATTGATCCGCTTTAAATCCTGGTGTATTCGCATTTGATAAATTATTTGTTAATAATTCTGTTCGTCTTTGTTGTGCAATCATACCCGTTGCAACTGTATAGAACCCTTTAAACAAAGGAATCACCTCATTTTAATTTTTATAAGGATGCAGGCACTCGATCAATATTTTCAAGCATAATGCCTGTACCAATTGCTACACAATCCATTGGTTGCTCTGCAATGAAAACAGGTACCTTTAACTCTTCAATTAATAGCTGGTCCATACCATGTAGTAATGCACCACCGCCAGTAATAATAACTCCACGATCAATTATATCAGCTGATAGCTCTGGAGGCGTTTTTTTCTAGAACATTTTTTTGCAGATTGAACAATCATAGCTACTGATTCATGTAAAGCATGTTCAATTTCCTCTGATTGAATCGTTATTGTGCGTGGGAGACCTGTCACCATGTCACGACCACGGATATCCATGGAATCATTTCTACCGCCCTTAAACACTGTACCAATTGTCATTTTTATTGCCTCAGCAGTACGTTCACCAATTAGTAATTTATATTCTTTTTTAATATATTGTAATATATCATTATCAAAAACGTCTCCTGCAACTTTAATGGATTCACTTGTTACGATATCTCCCATTGAAAGAACTGCTATATCTGTTGTTCCACCACCAATATCCACTACCATATTGCCACTCGGTTGAAAAATATCCATCCCTGCACCAATAGCAGCAACTTTTGGCTCTTCCTCTAAATATACTTTTTTACCACCAGATTTTTCTGCTGCCTCACGGATAGCTTTTTGCTCGACACTAGTAATATTAGTTGGACAACAAATTAAAATACGTGGTTTCGTTAAGAATCCCTTTAAGTTTAATTTATTGATAAAATGTCTTAGCATCGCTTCAGTAACATCAAAGTCTGCAATAACACCATCGCGTAATGGTCGAATTGCAGTAATATTACCTGGCGTGCGCCCTACCATTTGGCGGGCTTCTTCCCCTACTGCTAATACTTTATTTGTTTTTTTTATCAATCGCCACTACAGATGGTTCATTTAAAACAATTCCTTTACCTTTAACGTGGATTAATACATTTGCAGTTCCTAAGTCAATGCCAATATCTTTCGAAAACATTCTATAATTTCTCCTTCCCGCCAGTTCCCACTACATAACGTTCATTTTTATCCCGCATAAACGGACAGTAGACTCCCACTTCCAGACGTAAGTCAAGTAAATCCTATAATTGGGAAATCAACTGCCCGTAATAGTTCGGTTCGTTTACCTAAGAATCAGTGTAAGATGAGGATAATCCACACTGATTGAGGCTTCACTTTATCTCTTTATCTAGAATATTTTATCATACACTATTGGTAATTTCACCTAAATTTAGTGAATGTGGTTGTTTTCTTTAAATTATATGAACAATTCTAGAAAACAATAATACGTTTAAAATAATCTTTTAATTGTTCCATTCATTCTTTTAAACCTATCTTTAACCACAAAAAAAAGAACGAATCATTCTTGACTCGCTCTTTCTTTCCACTTGTTTTTCGTTGCCTCTCCTCCGCGAATATGACGTACGGCCTTATGGTAGGCGAGAATTTCCTTCACCTGCTCTGCTAATCCTTCATGAATTGTTGGCAATCGCTCTGTTAAGTCTTTGTGCACCGTACTTTTTGAATAACCTGTCATTTTCGCGAGGACACGCACAGTCTCACGCGTCTCAATCAATAATTCACCGAGGCGTATGCAGCGCTTCCGAATGTGCTCGTGCACGTTCTTCGTCCTTTCCACACAATTTCACAAAATGGCTTTGGCATCAGATGCACGTATGCGCATTTCTTCACCTTATGTAAGGACAAAGCTATTCAGAACACGTTTTACACTTTCTCGATAAATTGCTGATGATTTATGCTGCATCAATTGACAGTAAGGTTCCATATATCATAGACTGTCATTGTAGTAGCCGATTTTTCCTATTTTAAAAGGCTAGTGATTTTTTTCGGATTCACATATTTTCCGTTTTCAAGTACTTCGAAATGTAAGTGAACGCCTGCTGCTTGATTCCACTCATTGTCAGTCGCTTTTCCTAATACCTGACCCTGTGTTACTTCATCGCCTTCTTTTACAGCAATATCTTTTACTGAGCTATAATGTGTTTGCTTACCATCTGCATGCTCAATAACAATTTTATTGCCTGTAAATGCATCTAGTTTTACTTCTAGTACTTTACCACTTAGAGCAGCTAGTACTTCGAATTCTTCACCATTCATAGCAAGAGAAATACCAGATGACGTTGTAAATGTTTGATTAAATACCATTAGTGCATTTTCACGTGCCTCTGCATTTGCCTCTACTTCATAAAATTCTTGTAAAACTTGTACTTTACTAAGATTTGCTTCTTTAAATGGGTACTTCATTGTTTCTGCACGAGCATTTGTTTCAACTACAGGGCCTGGATCTACTTCTGCCAAATCTGGTAATGGAGCCTCTTCTACCTTTGATACGAGACTATTGTAACCAAATAACATACCTGCTAGCATAAGTGCACCACCAGCATAAACTGCTGGCCAAAACCAAGGTTTCTTCTGTAATTGACCTTTTTCATTTTGTTTTTGAGAAGTTTTACTATTTTTATCCTCTCTCATTTTCATCACCTCTAGTTGCAGTGTGAACAACTAGAAGTTATTTTAAACATGCATCTATCTTTTTTTATCTCAATATCCTGATAATAATAGTGTAAAATTTCGTTAGCAGTTTTACCTTCACTTGCCATTGCCTCGGCTCCATATTGACTCATCCCAACGCCATGACCGTATCCTTTCGTACTTACTTGTACTTTTCCTGTATGAGTATCATAGGAAATTTTAAAATCAGTAGATGGTATTTGCAAAAGTGTTCGAACCTCTCGTCCTGACCATACATTTTTACCTAGCTGTAAACGTTCAACTCGTCCTGAATCATTAAAAAAATACTGGATGCGAGAGAAATCACTTACCTGCCATTTATCAGGCCAGATTGTATTCCACTCTGCTAATGTCCATTCCTTTATCGCAGAGTATTTTGGAGAGGATTGATCGGACATACTTGCTACACTTTGCAAATATGGAAGATCATTACCGCTATAACCATAGGCACTTTCCGTTTTACCGTTACTAGTAGAATGGAACATAGCTGTGATTAATTGATTATTATAAAGAAGAACTTGTCCTTTCGTTTCATTAATCGCCTCGACAATTTTCTTTTCATTTCCTGGGAAATTGCTAGTCCAATTCGCTTTTCTTTGCTCTTTATTATAAAAGACTTGTCTAGCAACTGTAGGAGCAATTGCTTCTCTACCGTAATTTGTCGATTTTAATGCATAAGTTCTTGCTGCAATGGCCTGCGCCTTTAACGCCTCTTTTTTTAAATGAAACAGGCATTTCAGCAGCTACTACACCCGTAACATATGTTTCTAAAGGGATTTTCTCCTGTTGTCCCTCCACTTCTATAAATATTTCACAAGCATTGTCCGTGGTTTGGACTGATTCCTCAGTTGCACGTTTTTCACTAAATGCCACAGGAAGCACATATAATAACCCAATCAAACAAATGATACCAACACTCATTATCCATTTTTTCATAAGGAATAATATGCTAGAATTCTTCTAAATATGTTAACCTTAGCAAAACAATATTGAGTAGGGTATTGAAAATTACTATTTTTAAATTCAAAATGAGCTATTTTATCTTCTGAATGGTCGCCTGATCGCTTCAATAAAAAGAACCCTATGCTTATAGTCATAGGGTATCAATCAGCTATTTAGTTTGTTGGTAATTCCACCGTAGATTTCTCTTTCATTACAACATCTTCAACTGGTACACGTTCGATATGAGCACCAAGTGCAGCCAATTTCTCATGGAAATCTACATAACCACGATCTAAGTGATGAAGTTTTGTCACACGTGTCACGCCTTCAGATACAAGACCAGCTAAAATAAGAGCAGCTGCAGCTCGTAAATCTGTTGCCATGACCTCAGCACCTTGAAGATTTACAGGTCCCTCAATAAAGACAGAGCGCCCTTCGATTTTAGCACCAGCATTCATGCGACGGAACTCCTCCACATGCATAAATCGATTTTCAAAGACAGTTTCCGTAATAATACTCGTACCTTCGGCAGTTAGCATTAAAGCCATCATCTGTGATTGCATGTCTGTAGGGAATCCTGGATGTGGCATTGTTTTTATATCCACAGCCTTTAATTTATCAGGAACTCGTACACGTATGCCTTCATCTAATTCGATAATTTCAACGCCCATTTCACGCATTTTAGCAATTAATGCTGTCATATGCTCAGGGACTGCGTTTTCAATCGTCACATCCCCTTTGGTAATGGCTGCTGCAACCATAAATGTGCCAGCCTCAATACGATCAGGAATAATATGATGCTCTGTTCCATATAATGTTTCGACACCTTCAATACGGATGGTATTGGTACCTGCGCCGATAACGCGACCCCCCATACTGTTAATAAAGTTTGCCAGATCTACAATTTCAGGCTCTTTCGCTGCATTTTCAATTACAGTTGTTCCCTGTGCCAATGATGCAGCTGTCATAATATTTTCTGTAGCTCCAACACTAGGGAAGTCCAAATACACATTTGCTCCTTTTAAACGGCCATTTACTTTTGCCTCTACATATCCGTGACCAAATGATATTTTTGCACCCATTGCTTCAAAGCCCTTTAAATGCAATTCGATTGGGCGAGAACCAATTGCACAGCCTCCTGGTAAAGCAACTCGAGCATAGCCATTGCGAGCAAGTAAGGAACCCATTACTAAAATAGATGCACGCATTTTACTTACATATTCAAATTGGGCCTCACCGGAAAGTTCTTTTGTTGCATCTATATATACTGCGTTGTCTTCTGGTATATATGTAACTGCTGCATTTAAACTTTTAAGTACTTCATTTATTGTAAAGACATCTGCTAAGTTAGGGACTTCCTTAATTACATTTTCTCCTTCAGAAGCAAGTAAAGCCGCCGCTAGGATTGGTAACACTGCATTTTTTGCACCCTCTACACGTACTTTTCCTTGTAGCTTTTGGCCACCAGTCACTATTATTTTTTCCACCCTATGTCCCTCCGAATTTAATCTATTAAGCTATTAAAATTTTATTTTAAAAAAAGAAGTATAATGTCATAATCAGTAAACAAACAACTCTATAGTACAACTTTTCTAACGCTCATTCAAGCATCAAAATCACTATTTTAAGCCATTCATTAATATTTTGCTATTTATTTATTGTACGCATGAAATTTTATTTTGTGAATGACCAATAACATAGAACGAAAGCGTTATTTTCTAATACATACCCAAAGATTTATGAACAAAAAAACAACATCTATTGAATTTAATAATCCATATTTTTTTACATATTTCAAAGGACCACATAAAGTGAAACTACAATCAGTAGAGGTTTCCCCTAAATCCCCTAGAGGAACACGAGCTAAATACTCTCATCCTGCAAGGAACGCTTGTGTGACCAACATCTGTTGGCCTCAATCGTGCTTTACAGGCTGTTGATCCCCCAATTCACTTAAATCTTGAGATGGAATCTACCTGACGAAGCTTTCTGTACAGATAAATTACTGCCGGTTTTATGCAGGGATTACATTTTTGTTATAAAGCCCTGTGAAATATGTATATTCATTTTCTTCATTTTAGGTTAGTAATAAGGGGCTATATAATATATTAAAATAAATAAGGGAGCTTACCTGACCAATTTGACACTTGGAGGAAAAAAATTCGAAACAGTTGTTCCAATCGCAATACTCAATAATATATAGATTAGCTGAATTTGAAATACTTTATTTTTCTTAAATATTTTCTCAAGCATAAAGGCTTGTAGTGCATAAAAAGTAATAGCGATAAAAAAAATGTGAGACAAAATACCTAACAAAGCTTCTTGTCCTATCGATTCATATAATTCCATTGTAATCCCTCCATATTCATTAAGCTCCATTTATCTCACTTGCTCAAAACACTGAATAATGTTAAAAAAACGGCAGATGTTGAATCTGCCCGTTAAAATTTGAATTAGATATTACCCTCATGAACGTTGATACGATTCAACGCACGTTTTAATGCTAGGTCAGCACGTTTGAAATCAATGTTGTCTTGTTTACTTTGAAGACGTCCTTCAGCACGTTTAACGGCTTCTTTTGCACGTTGAACATCGATGTTTTCAGCAACTTCAGCAGAAGGAGCTAAAATGGAAATCTTTTCTGGACGAACTTCAATGAAACCACCGCTTACAGCTACAATATCAGTAGAACCGTTTTCTTTTTTTAAGCTTCACAGCACCAATTGCTAGTGGAGCAACCATAGGAATATGGCCAGCAAGAACACCGATTTCTCCAGAAGTTGTTTTAGCGATTACCATTGATACTTCAGAATCGTATACTGGGCCGTCGGGAGTGACAATATTGACTTGAACTGTCTTCATATTTTTTTCCTCCTCGTCCCTAGTATTAAACCTCTACGCCCATGCTTTTCGCTTTTTCAACTACTTCATCAATAGAACCAACTAGACGGAAAGCATCTTCTGGTAGGTGATCCCATTTGCCATCAAGAATTTCCTTGAATGAGCGAACAGTTTCTTTAACAGGTACATAAGAACCTTTTTGACCAGTAAATTGTTCCGCAACGTGGAAGTTTTGAGATAAGAAGAATTGAATACGACGAGCACGTTCTACTGTTTGTTTATCTTCATCAGATAATTCATCCATACCTAAGATAGCAATGATATCTTGTAATTCACGGTAACGTTGGATTGTACGTTGTACGCCAGTAGCTACAGCGTAATGCTCAGCACCAACGATTTCAGGTGATAATGCACGAGAAGTCGAAGCTAGTGGGTCAACCGCTGGGTAGATACCCATTTCAGATAATTTACGCTCAAGGTTAGTAGTTGCATCTAAGTGGGCGAAAGTTGTTGCTGGAGCCGGGTCAGTATAGTCATCGGCTGGTACGTAAATCGCTTGGATAGAAGTTACAGATCCTTTGTTCGTAGATGTGATACGCTCTTGTAATTTACCCATTTCAGTTGCAAGTGTTGGTTGGTAACCTACCGCAGAAGGCATACGACCTAACAGGGCAGAAACCTCAGAACCTGCTTGTGTGAAACGGAAGATGTTGTCGATGAATAAAAGTACGTCTTGGCCTTGTTCATCACGGAAGTATTCCGCCATTGTAAGACCAGTTAACGCTACACGCATACGTGCACCAGGTGGTTCGTTCATTTGACCGAATACCATCGCTGTTTGCTTAATAACGCCTGAATCGCTCATCTCGAAGAATAAGTCGTTCCCTTCACGAGTACGCTCACCTACACCAGCGAATACAGAGATACCTGAGTGCTCTTGTGCGATGTTATTAATTAATTCTTGGATTAATACTGTTTTACCTACACCAGCACCACCGAACAGACCGATTTTACCACCTTTGATATATGGTGCAAGTAAATCTACTACTTTAATACCTGTTTCAAGAATTTCAACTGAAGTTGAAAGATTCTCGAAAGATGGTGCTTCACGGTGAATTGAATCACGACGTGCATCAGCTGGAATCTCTTCACCTAAGTCAATTACTTCTCCAAGTACGTTGAATACACGACCTAGCGTAACTTCACCAACTGGTACTGAGATTGCTTTTCCTGAGTCTGTAACTTCTGCTCCACGTTGTAAGCCATCAGTAGATGACATCGCAATTGTACGAACAGAATCATCACCTAAATGAAGCGCAACTTCTAATGCAAGAATTGTTGGTTCTTCATTAGGACGTTCAATCTTAACTGATAATGCGTTATAGATTGCTGGTAATTGACCATTGCTGAATTTTACGTCAACAACTGGACCCATTACTTGAATAACATGTCCTTTATTCATTACTGTGTACCCTCCTATCGTATTCTTATACGACATTGGGAAGCTGGCCTATTCTAAGGCTGCAGCTCCACCAACGATTTCTGTAATTTCTTGTGTAATCGCCGCTTGACGCGCACGGTTGTATTGCAATGATAGATCTGAAATAAGATCAGATGCGTTATCTGTTGCATTTTTCATAGCCGTCATACGAGAAGCATGTTCACTTGCTTTTCCATCTAATAATGCCCCATACACTAAGCTTTCCGCATATTGTGGCAGTAATACTTCAAGAATTGCTTCGCCAGATGGCTCAAATTCATAAGAAGCTGTACCGTTTGCAGGTGCAATATCTGTTAATGGAAGAAGTTTTTTTCTCAGTCACTTCGCTGGCAATAGCGCTGACAAAGTGATTGTAGTACATATAAAGTTCATCATACGTACCATCAATGAACATACCAACAGCATTACGAGCGATTTCTTTAATATCAGCAAAGGTTGGTTGGTCCGGAAGACCGACAACATCGCTGATAACATTATGATCACGTTTCACAAAGTAGTCACGAACAACACGTCCTACAGCTAAAATAACGTACTCGTCTTTTGATCTATGACGTTCGTTAATTGTACGCTGTACTTGACGCAGAATACTTGAGTTGTAAGCACCTGCAAGTCCACGGTCAGAACCAATGACTAAGTAAGCTGTTTTCTTAACAGGACGAGCAGTTAACATTGGATGTCCACTGTCTTTTGTCCCGGAAGCAATCGCGCCTACTACATCCTGGATTTTTTCCATGTAAGGAACGTAAGCTTTAGCGTTTTGCTCTGCACGACGTAACTTTGAAGAAGAAACCATCTGCATCGCTTTCGTAATTTGTTTCGTACTCTTTGTAGAAGTAATACGACCTTTTATTTCGCGTAAGTTTACCACTGGTATTTCACCACCTTTTGTTTTTTTAATCAAGTGACTAGCTCGAACTTATTCTGATTTAGCGAAAGTTTTTTTTGAACTCAGTTAAAGCTGCTACGTAATCCGCATCAGGAGCAAGTTCTTTTGTAGTACGAACATGATCTAAAACGTTTGTATGGTTTGTATCTAACCAGCTTAAGAATTCAGATTCAAAACGAACGATATCTTGTACTGGAATATCATCTAAATGACCTTTAGTTAATGCATAAAGGATCGCAACCTGTTTTTCAACTTTAAGTGGTTTGTTAAGGTCTTGTTTAAGAACTTCAACTGTACGTTTACCACGCTCAAGTTTAGCAAGTGTTGCCTTATCTAAATCTGAACCGAATTGAGCGAATGATTCAAGCTCACGGAACGCTGCTAAGTCAAGACGTAGCGTACCAGCAACTTTTTTTCATCGCTTTAATTTGAGCAGATCCACCTACACGTGATACTGAAAGACCAGCGTTAATCGCAGGACGTACACCTGAGTTGAATAAGTCAGATTGTAAGAAAATTTGTCCATCAGTGATTGAGATAACGTTTGTTGGGATGTATGCAGAAATATCCCCAGCTTGTGTCTCAACGAATGGAAGAGCTGTAATCGAACCATTTTTATATGTTTCATTTAACTTCGCAGCACGTTCAAGTAAGCGACTGTGTAAGTAGAAAACGTCACCAGGGTAAGCTTCACGACCTGGAGGACGACGTAGAAGAAGTGAAAGTTCACGGTAAGCTGATGCTTGTTTAGAAAGATCATCATACACGATTAATACGTGTTTACCTTGTAACATGAATTCTTCTGCCATAGATACACCAGCTAATGGTGCTAGGAAAAGTAATGGAGCTGGTTGAGAAGCAGAAGCTGTCACAACGATTGTATAATCTAAAGCACCATTTTTACGAAGCGTTTCTACTACACCACGTACAGTAGATTCTTTTTGACCGATTGCTACATAGATACAAATCATGTTTTGGTCATTTTGGTTAAGAATTGTATCGATAGCTACTGATGTTTTACCAGTTTGACGGTCACCGATGATTAACTCACGCTGACCACGACCGATTGGTACTAATGCGTCAATCGCTTTAATACCAGTTTGTAGTGGTTCGTGTACTGATTTACGAGCCATTACACCGAAAGCAGGACTTTCGATTGGACGAGATTTTGTAGTGTTGATAGGACCTTGTCCATCCACTGGTTGACCAAGTGGGTTTACAACACGGCCAATTAGTTCTTCACCAACTGGAACTTCCATGATACGACCTGTACGACGAACTTCATCGCCTTCTTTGATGTCAGTGTATGGACCTAAGATTACGATACCAACGTTACCTTCTTCTAGGTTTTGAGCCATACCCATAACACCGTTAGAGAACTCTAAAAGCTCTCCAGCCATGGCGTTGTCGAGGCCATGAGCAAGAGCAATACCGTCACCAATACGGATAACTGTACCAACTTCGCTTACTTTAAGTTCAGATTCATAATTCTCAATCTGTTGTTTAATCAGACTGCTGATTTCTTCAGCCTTGATGCCCATGTATGTCACCTCTCACATTTCTAAATTATTAACCGATTAATTCACGTTTTAAGCGCTCAAGTTTGTTCGCTACTGAGCTGTCATAAATATGATTACCGATTTGAACACGAATTCCACCAAGAAGTGATGGATCAATTTCGTTTGTAATGTTTAATGATTGTTTACCAACAAGTTTCGCGAATACTGCAGAAATTTTTGCGCTTTCTTCAGCAGAAAGTTCACGAGTAGAGAATACCGTTGCATCTGCAGTACCTTGTGCTTGTGCAGCTAACTCAGCATATTCTTTTGCAATTAGCTTGATTTCGTTTACACGCTTTTTCTCAACAAGTAGTTGAATTGTGTGTAAAACCTCTGGTGTTGAACCAACAAAGATGTCTGCTAGCATTTGTTTTTTACGTTCGATAGAGAACTTAGGAGCATTTAAAAGTGTTAAAAAAATCAGGAGATTCTTTGACAACCTTTGTAAGCTCGTTTAAGTCTGCCCCAACTTCAGCAAGAATGTTTTTTTGTTGCGCTAATTCAAATAGCGCTTGAGCATAACGTTTTGCTACAGTTGAATTACTCATTGAGCTTCCCCTGCCTTCGCAATCGTCTCTTCAATTAGAGCACGGTTGTCTGCCTCAGAAATCTCTTTGCTAAGGACTTTAGATGCTGCAAGTACAGATAATGAAACGACTTCATCACGTACAGCTGCAATAGCTTTTTCTTTTTCAGACTCAATTTCACGTAAAGCCGATTCTTTTAAGCGGTTCGCTTCATTGCGTGCTGCAGTAAGAATTTCTTCTTTTTGTAGTTCGCCTTGCTTCTTAGCGCTTTCAACAATCGATTGTGCTTCCGTACGAGCTTCCTTAAGAAGGCTCTTTTGTTCTTCTAAATATTGGTGCGAATCTTTACGCGCTTTTTCAGCTGCTTCGATTTCACTAGCTACTAATTCTTCACGTTGTTGCATGATGCCCATAAGTGGACCCCAAGCGAACTTTTTCAGTAAAAACATTAATAATAAGAAGATAACCAATGTTGAGATGATGTCACCATTGTTAAATCCTTCACCAGCGCTGGCACCTAGTACAAGATAATCTAAAAACACGATTGTTTCACTCCCTTCAAGAGCTTTGACTTCAACATTATTATTTAATAACTTAAAAAAACTACCTATTTTAAAAAGCTATATTTACACATAGCTTTAATCTGTTCCAAAATGAAGGGCGAAGTTTCATCTGGAGATTCCTGCTTCGCCACTAGTAAAATTCAGTGTTCAACTGAATTATTTGTTCATTACGATGAATGCTACTACTACTGCGATGATCGGTAGGGCTTCAACTAATGCAACCCCGATGAACATTGTAGTTTGAAGAACGCCACGAGCTTCTGGTTGACGAGCGATACCTTCTACTGTTTTTGATACGATAAGACCGTTACCGATACCTGCACCAAGTGCACCTAAACCGATTGCGATTGCTGCTGCTAATAAACCTAATGAACCTGTCATTTGAAAATTTCCTCCTTGGAATTGTTTGTTTTTGTGGTTCAAGCATAGAATATATGCTTTATATTAATGGTCATCGCTCACTTTATGAGCAATGTAAACCATTGTTAACATTGTGAAGATAAAGCTTGGATAAAGCCGATGAAAATTGAGAAACCTTGCCATGCCATCATAGGAACAATTGCTCCAATGAAGCCCATA
The DNA here is from genome assembly GCA_001312325.1 of Lysinibacillus pakistanensis. The sequence goes on from BBDJ01000001.1 coordinate 284,422, forward strand.
GGACCTGTTACTGCTAAACCAGCAAGTAAGCCAAGTAAAATCTCACCTGCATAAATGTTACCGTAAAGACGTAGTCCAAGAGTTAGCGTATTGGCAAACTCCTCCACAAGCTTTAATGGGAACATGAATGCCATTGGTTTGAAGTATGTCCCAACATAATGGCCTGTACCCTTCATTTTAATACCATAGTAGTGCGTCATTACTAAAATCATTGCCGCAAGAGTCATTGTAACTGTTGGGTCAGCTGTCGGAGATTTCCACCATAGCGTGTGACCATAGGCGATCGAAAATGGAAGACCTAGTAAGTTAGATACTGCGATAAACATAATAAGTGTGATACCTAAAATGTGGAATCGTCCACCAGTTTTCCAGTCCATGTTGCTTTTGATGATATTCTTTACGAAATCCATAATCCATTCCATAAAGTTTTGCATCCCAGTTGGCTTTAGTTTTAAACTTCTAGTTGAAATGAACGCAATTAGAAATACGATAATTGCAGCAACTAGTAACATCATCACTGTAGATAAGTTAAATGTTAATGTTGTAAAACCTAAATCTACAGGGTATAACGGAGCTTCGTGATTCATTGTTATTTTTTCACCTCTCTTTCTAATTTTAAGCACATTAGCGGTTCCTTACATGTGACACAATTCTCTCGACAAAGAGAAAAACGTACGGAATCATTAGCCTATGACCGTGCTAATTAAGTGAAAATAGTTTGGCAACGAGATGGCTATAGCGACTGCCGCCACACCTGATGCAAAGCGAAGCGCTGTACCAAGTGAGCCTATTTTCTTCCCTTCACTAATGGACCTATCAAACTTCTCCATACGGCGAACTAAAATCCAAAAATTATACGTACCAAAGAATGCACCGATTGCGATGCCCGCAAAAACCGTTTGATAAGGCGTAAAGCCCCAGCCTAGTGCGCAGAGTGCGAGCAAAAAAAATAACGCTCTCTTCTGCATAGCAAAAATGTGATGCAAATCTAGCATTGGTTGTAATCTCCTGAATCATTTTTTCGAGTAATGAAAACGTTTGCTGACCACCATGTGAAATCAGAAAAGAGCAGTGAAAAACACTACTCACAGCGGAATAGTAACGGGAGAGTCATTTCAATTACAGGTGTAAATTCCTAAAAAAATGCCTTACACCCCTTACCTACTTCGGTAAAAAACCGAAACGCACAAAACGTTGCAAATCGACAGCTTTTATTTTGAACTGTCAATTTAGTAGAAACTTGATATAACAAGTGTTTCAACGCCTCTCAACGAATAGAAACCCTTATCATTCTTACCCTTTGTAAGCATACAATAGGAGGTATTTGAAGTCAATTAGTAAAGGAGAAAAACTTCACAGCCACCATACTCTTGTCAAATTGTTGACAAATTTGTGTATGAAATTTCATAGATTCAAAATTTATTTTTTTGAATTATGCAAAAAAAAGCTAATTTACGACAGGATTTCGCTCGTAAATTAGCCTACCCATCAAACTAGGTAAAATAGACTTATTTTTATTTATTAAAATAGTATATTAATTGCTTTTATGCAAAAAAATCTAAGAGAGCTTTTACAATTCGCTCAGAGGCATGCCCATCACCGTAAGGATTTGATGCTTTTGCCATGGTTTCATAGGCATTTGTATCTTCTAATAATTCCTTCGCAAGAGAGTAGATTGTTTCTTCTTCTGTCCCTGCTAGCTTTAAAGTACCCGCTGCAATTCCTTCTGGACGCTCTGTAGTATCTCTTAGCACAAGAACTGGTTTCCCTAACGAAGGTGCCTCCTCCTGAATACCACCTGAATCTGTAAGTATCATATAAGAGTTAGCCGCGAAATTATGGAAATCGAATACTTCTAGCGGCTCAATTAAATGCACGCGCTTATGATCCCCTAAAATGTCATTGGCAATTTCACGTACGGCCGGGTTCATATGCACTGGATACACAACTTGTACATCTTCGTGCTCTGATAATATTCTCGTAATTGCACGGAACATATGACGCATTGGTTCACCCAGATTTTCACGACGATGCGCTGTTAATAAAATCATGCGATCCTTACCAATTTTCTCTAATACAGGGTGTGTGTACTGTTCACTGACAGTCGTAGCTAATGCATCAATTGCTGTATTACCTGTGACAAAAATAGTTTCTAATTTTTTTATTTTCATCTAATAGATTTTTCTTCGATATTTCAGTCGGTGCAAAATGAAGATCAGCCATGACTCCTGTTAATTGTCGATTCATTTCCTCTGGATAAGGTGAATACTTATTCCACGTACGCAGCCCTGCCTCCACATGACCAATTGCAATTTGGTTATAGAATGCTGCAAGACTTGCAACAAAAGTAGTTGTTGTATCGCCATGTACTAAAACAATATCTGGCTTAGCCTCTTTCATGACTTGATCCAAACCATGTAATGCATTCGTTGTCACGTCGATTAATGTTTGACGATCCTTCATAATATTTAAGTCGTAGTCAGGTACGATTTTAAATGTTTCTAAAACTTGATCTAGCATTTGGCGATGTTGAGCAGTTACAGTCACAATCGATTCTATTTGCTCAGGATGTTTTTGTAATTCTAATACAAGAGGAGCCATCTTAATTGCCTCTGGTCTTGTACCAAAAATCGTCATTACTTTCCATTTTTTTTCGTCAAAACGATTTGCACCGTCCTTTATTTTATTGTATGAAAAGTGTTTTTCCCCGTTGAATTGCGTTTATCTTTATTCAGAAGAAGACTCCCACCTCTACAGGTGGAGCGGATATGGTTCCTTTTCAGTGGTGTTCAAACACTTACTGAAATAGCGGAACTCAGTGTAACGCAATTACGCCTATCGTAAAAGCCGAACTTCAAGTGGGAGCCACCTTAACATACTATGAAACGTCCTTCAATATTGAAGGACGCTTTGAAGTTTTATTAGTTGCCTAAAAAAAAGTCATGCACTAGAAATCTACCTTATTTCGTACCGAATAGGCGATCTCCTGCATCTCCTAAACCTGGCACAATATAGCATGGTCATTTAATTTTTCATCAAGAGCAGCAATATAAATATCCACATCTGAATGTTCTTCTTGAATTGCTTTTACACCCTCTGGCGCAGCGATTAAACACATAAATTTAATATTTTTCGCTCCACGTTTTTTTCAGGGAGTTAATAGCCTCTACTGCTGAACCACCAGTTGCAAGCATCGGATCTACGATAATGAAATCACGTTCTTCAACATCTGCTGGAAGCTTTGCGTAATATTCAACTGGCTTTAATGTTTCTGGATCACGATAAAGACCGATATGACCTACTTTTGCCGCTGGAATTAGCTTTAATACACCATCTACCATACCAATTCCTGCACGTAAAATTGGGACAATCGCAAGTTTTTTTTCCAGATAGAACTTTTGTTTTCGCTATAGTGACAGGTGTTTCAATTTCGATTTCTTCCACTGGCATATCACGTGTAATTTCAAATGCCATAAGTGTAGCGACCTCATCAACTAGCTCACGAAATTCTTTTGTTCCCGTATTCTTATCACGAATATAAGTTAACTTGTGTTGGATTAGTGGATGATCAAATACATATACTTTGCTCAAAGGAATTCTCTCCTAACCGTTCGGATTTCATTTTTATCTCACCTAGTATAACAGAAAAAAAGGAGTCGTCTCAAAATTAAATTTGGGACAACTCCATTTCTAAAATGTAAAGAGCGATTATTCATCTAGTATTTTATCTAATTGCTCAATGGGCATAGGTTTGTAATAAAAATAGCCTTGTCCGACAGTACAACCAAGTGCACGTAATATTTCAACCTGCTCCTCGTTTTCAATACCTTCAGCCACTGAAGTCATTCCTAGATTTAATGCTAATTGTATAATAGAACGGACAATTGCAAGCGTAGCAGCATCATTAATAGCATTGATAAAACTTCGATCAATTTTTAATTCTGTAAACGGTAGCCTTTGTAAATAGCTTAGTGATGAAAAACCTGTTCCAAAATCATCTACTGATGTTTTAAACCCGTAGCTCTTCAATTCCTGAATGATGGTGAAGGCTGATTGAAAATCGACCAAGCCAATATTTTCAGTGACCTCTAATATGATATATTCTGGATCAATATCAAATTTCCGAACTAAATTTACAATATCTTGAACAAAGTGAACATAATAAAAATGATCTGGTGAAATATTTACTGCAACCCTTACTAAATTTTTACCCATTTTCTTGCGTTTGGCTAACCATGAAAGAACAATCTCTAATATTTGAACATCAATTTCTCGCACTTTCCCCGCACTTTCTGCAACAGGAATAAAAACTGCTGGTGACACAAAACCAAGCTTTGGAGAAATCCAGCGGGCAAGCGCTTCAATACTTTGTATTTCCCCGGTACGTAAATCAACCTTTGGCTGTAAGTTAACAGAAATCTCCTTGTTTTTTTAATGCCTGTGACAAATGATTCAACACCGTCATTTGCTGTTCAAGGACATCATTTCTTTCCTGGGTGAAAATTTCCATATGGGTACCTGGTTTATTAGCTGCAAAGGATAATGCATTGTCTGCAAAGCGAATTGCATCAGCAATTTTTATATCATCATTATAAAAAGCAACGCCTGTTTTCAATGTAATATAAATTTGCTTTCCACCAATGATAAAAGGCTGACGAATAATTTCTTTAATACGTTTCTCGTAATTTTGAAAAGTAGCTTGGGATGTCACACTTGAAAGAATCAAACTAGAGCTTGTGAATCTAGCAATATATTCATTATACTCATCTTTTTCTTCATTTAGTCGTTTTGCAATTTGTCTTAATAGCTCGTCTCCTGCTTCTCGACCATATAGCTCAACTATCTGATGAAATTCACTAGGTTTTAAGATTTTAATATAACCACATCGACCACGCTCTTTATCTTTCTCTACCTTATTTAAGAAGCTGTGTCGATTAGGTAGCCCAGTGGTAATATCCATATAGGCCAAATCCCATATCATTTTTTTGTGTTTTTGCATAAGAATATGCTAGCGCCACCAATGAACCAATTTTACTAAACATGTTTTCAAAAAAACTCTTTGTCATTAGGATGAGGCTTTAAAAATATTGCAAACAACCCTATTGATTGCTGTTGCTGATTTCGTATCGGTACAAACCATCCAGCTGTCTTTTTAGAGGCATTGGCAAAGTTTTTATGTTCTAATGGAATATCAATATCATCCAAATTTGTGATAAAAATAGATTTTCCCTCTTGTATAACTTGGTCATAAAAATTTTTGCTTTCACAGCGTTCAGACATCCCTTTTACTTTACTCTTCCCTGTAAAAACTTGTAATTGATTTGACTCTGCTTTAACTAGCACCATACTTACAATGTTCGGCATAAAAAAATTTATCTAAGCCACTACAAATAATGCTCATCTTTTTATCAAATGGATTGTCCTTTTCGATTGCTTCATACATAGCTTTTTCAAGGCGCATTAAAAAAATCTTCAGTGTGGTAATACGTAACGTCCTTTACAAGTAATAGTACATATAATGTTTCATTTTTACTATTTTGAAATGGCAACGCTTGTATTTCAGCCCAAAAAGGGGGTTTATCCAAGCATTTATGATGTAATTTAGCTTGTACCATGACCCCACTATGTATTTTCTGCTTAATCATTTCAATAGTTGCCTTCTGATCCTCATTTAATAGCAATGAAAAGTAATCATTTTCTAGAATTTGTGTATGTGTAGTATTCGTTAGCGCACAAAAAGAATCATTACATTCCAATATTTTATGATTATTTTTTACATCAAAAATAACGTAGCTTTCTTTTGAATTATCCCCTAATTTACGAATTGTGTTTAATAACATTTCATTTTGTATGTCCATCGATTTAGTAACCATCCAACCCCTCCCGTCTCTATCACTTCTTCTTTCTTACATTGTACATAAAAATTCAATAAATTGTCACTTTTATAAAAAAATTCTTCTTTATTAGGACAGTATCTGTCCTCGACCCACTATACTATATCTTTTTCTAATCAGTTTATGTAAATTAATTCAAAAATAAGAGGATTTTATTTTTATGTTAGAAAAAAAGATACTTCTTACAGTTTTAGCCTTATTTTACAAAACAAAAGGGGCTATGTTTAAAGTGACCTATCGCACTTTAAACACAACCCCGATTAATAATTATGCGTATAAAGGATGTTTGTCTGTTAGAGCTTTAACGCGAGCTTTTGCCTCTGCTTTCACAGCTTCATCCTCTGGATTTTTTTAGAACTGCTGCAATAATTGCACCGACTTCTTTCATATCTTCCTCTTTGAAACCACGTGATGTAACTGCAGGTGTACCAATACGGATACCAGAAGTAACAAATGGAGATTCTGTATCATAAGGGATTGTATTTTTATTTGTTGTAATCCCTACTTCGTCTAGTGCATGCTCTGCTACTTTACCTGTTAAGCCAAGAGACTTCACATTAAGAAGCAATAGATGGTTATCTGTACCACCAGATACAATTTCAACGCCCTCAGCCACTAATACTTCACCTAATACTTTGGCATTCGCTTTAATTTGTTTTGCGTATTCTTTAAACTCTGGCTGTAATGCTTCGCCGAATGCTACTGCTTTTGCAGCGATAACGTGCATTAAAGGACCGCCTTGAATACCTGGGAATACAGATTTGTTTAGCTTCTGCTCCCATTCTTTCGAAGCAAGGATTAAACCACCACGCGGACCACGTAATGTTTTATGTGTTGTAGATGTCACAAAATCAGCATATGGCACTGGTGATTGATGTTCTCCAGCAGCTACTAGGCCAGCGATATGTGCCATATCAACCATAAAGTATGCTCCTACCTCGTTTGCGATTTCACGGAACTTAGAAAAATCGATTTCACGTGGGTAAGCTGATGCACCTGCAACAATCAATTTTGGTTTATGTTCTAAAGCTTTTTGACGTACATCTTCATAATCAATTACTTGAGTATCTTTTGTTACACCATATTCTACGAAATTATAGAGAATGCCTGAGAAGTTTACTGGAGATCCATGCGTTAAGTGACCGCCATGAGAAAGGTTCATACCAAGAACTGTATCACCTGGCTCTAAAATTGTGTGGTAAACTGCCATGTTAGCTTGTGCACCAGAATGCGGTTGCACGTTTGCATATTCTGCACCAAAGATTTCTTTTACACGGTCACGTGCAATATCCTCTACCACGTCTACATGTTCACAGCCACCATAATAACGTTTACCTGGATAACCCTCAGCATATTTATTTGTTAGAACAGAGCCCTGTGCTTCCATTACAGCTTCAGAAACAAAGTTCTCTGATGCGATTAACTCAATATTTGCTTGTTGACGTTTTTTTTCTGCAAGGATCCCCTCTAAAACTGCTTTGTCTTGTACTGCTAATTTTTCGTATGCCATATTTGAAAAGCCTCCTAGTATGATTATTATTTATATAATGCACGTTCTCCACCAATTAGCTTTGGACGTGTTGTAGCAATAGTTACAACTGCTTCCCCTACCATCCGAACCGATGTACGAACTGGGACAGCTACTGCCTTTAAATGCATGCCAATTAATGTTTGGCCTATATCAATTCCTGCGCTAGCCTTCACTGTTTCAACAACAACTGGATTGTCAAATTGTGTATAGGCATAAGCAGACATTGAGCCACCTGCTGTTCGAACAGGAACTACAGATACGGGTTCATAGCCAAAACGGTCTGCAATTGTTGCCTCCATTGTAATAGCGCGATTTATATGTTCACAGCCCTGGAATGCAAGATACAGCTGATGTTTCTTTGCAAATGCTTGAAGAGGCTCGAATATCGCCTCAGCAATTTCAAGCGCACCCGCTGTGCCAATTTTCTGACCAATCACCTCAGATGTCGAGCAGCCTACGACAAAAATAGTATTTGGTCGTAAGGTTATCTGCTCTTCAAATTCACTGAGCAACTGAGTCAAATGTGTCCGTATTTGTTGTGTAACCACTATGCCTCAGCTCCTTTATATAACTAATTAAAAACCACACACGAACAAGAAATAACCATGTGTGTAATAATTAGCTTTCATTATTGTTCAAGTTCAGTAATTTTTTTCAATGCGACGAGTATGACGTCCACCCTCAAATTCTGTTCCAAGCCATGTTTGGACAATTTCACGAGCAAGACCAGGTCCGATCACACGTTCTCCCATAGACAAAACATTAGAGTCATTATGACAACGAGTTGCCTTTGCGCTAAATACATCATGCACTAAAGCACAACGGATTCCCTTCACTTTATTTGCAGCAATGGACATACCAATACCTGTGCCACAAATTAAAATACCTTTATCAAATTCCCCGCTAGCAACACCTTCAGAAACTGGTTTTGCATAATCAGGATAGTCTACTGAATCCGCAGATTGTGGACCAAAATCTTCGTAGCTAATATTTAGCTCATCTAACAGCTGCATAATCTCACGACGTAAGTTATTGCCTCCGTGATCAGAAGAAATTGCTATTCTCACTGGGTTCCCTCATTTCGAATTTATAGTCAACACTAGTGTACCACTTCTATCTCAAGAATAACATGATTTTTCTTGCATTTTTATGCTGATTTCTCCTGAAAGACGAACATTTCTTGTAAACTACTATAAAATCATTCACTTTTAAAGTTAATTTTTTTAAAGATAAATAGGATTTTATTCTTCTAAATTCGGATAACAGTCCTTTGTTGTAATATTCTATCTTCTATAGTTTTTTTACCTTTTTAATCACAGTGGACATACTTTATCAGTACATCAAATGTGAACACGGTATTGTGAAGCCTCTCGGTTTGATGTTCTCTTCGCCAATTTAGTAATTTATCCATTGCTTTCGAGGTTCTATCCGTCACTTTAAAGAATCTATCCTTTACTTTTGCTGTTTTATCCATCAATAAAAAAAACTGTAGCAAACCCGATTCATCCGAGTTGAACTACAGTCTAAAATCTTATGCTTGTCTATCAAATTGTTGAATCATTTTATGCAGCTCTTCCGATTGCTTCTTTAATCCCTGTGCTAATTGCTCTACCTGTTCCATAGCATAAGCTTGTTCTTCTGCTGCCCCGCGTACCTCTTCGGCACCTGCTGATGTTTCTTGTGCAATAGCAGCAACTTCTTGAGATTGGCGAGCAGTTGTTTCAATATTGTGCATTTGTTGCTCTATCAATGAAGATATTTCTACAATCGCTGTTGCCATTTCATGTACACTTGAAGACATTCCCTCCACAGCCGTTGTTGTTTCTGACACACGGGCTGCTTCCTTCGTAGCAAAAGCTACTTGTTGATTCATTTGTCTAACAACAATCTCCACGTTTTGTTGCATGGATTGTATTAAGGTTGTAATGCCTTGTACCGCTTTGGCGCTTTCATCAGCCAAACCACGAACCTCTTCAGCAACAACGGCAAAGCCCTTACCATGCTCCCCAGCACGAGCTGCCTCAATGGAAGCATTTAATGCTAGTAAATTTGTCTGTGCAGCAATATCTCCTACTAAACTAATGATGCGCTCCACTTGTTCAGCATTATCCTCTAGTGCACGAATGCTCTCTAACGCTTCATTGTTACCAGTAGCGATTTGTTGAATACTATTAACTAATGTTTCAATAGCCATTGTCGTGTTCGTGAGATTATGTAAAATCTCTTTCGTTTGCGTTGCCGATGCTTCAGCTCTACTATTTACTTCTGTGGCAAGCGCTCGTACATCTTCAATAGCTTCAGCTGTATCTTGTACTGCTATAGCAGAGGCCTCTGCCCCAGTAGAAATGTGCTTAACTGTAGAAGCAATACCCTCTGCTTTTTTCGTAGCAATAGCTGCCTCATCCGATAATTGAATAATCGATTGATTTGTTTGTTGGAAATTATGGTCTATACTTTCAACCATTTGTCGCAAGTTTAATACCATTTGCTGGAATGCCTCTGCAACAGAACGAATCTCATCATTTGTTTTCGGCAAATCTACATCTTGTCCTATCTTTCCTTCTGCAACACGTGATGCTGATAATTCTAGCTGCTGTAGTGGTTTGATTAAGACTCCGCAGAATCCCCAAGCTAAAATGCCTGACCACACTATACCTAATAGATAGGTAACTATTTCAAACAGTTTACGATTAATCTCTGGAAAGAAGGTAGGTTGTAAAAATTCGATAAATATAAAGCTAATGCTGTAGGTGATTAGTGCAAGAATACCGACAAATAATGCTAGTTTAAGTCGTAAGCCAAACTGTTTTTTCATAGCGACCCTCAATTCTTTTCAAGTTTTTTTTACTAATCGTTCTACCAATTCTTTTAATTCTGCAAATGTTGCTTCATATATTTCTTTACTACCACCATAAGGATCTACAACATTTTCCACACTACCTTCAATTATATATTCTTTAAAAGTAAAAACCTTGTGTTCTGTATTTGGGTATTGAGCAATGATTGTATCTTTATGAGCTGTTGTCATTGTTAAAATTAAATCTGCCCATTCTATTTCAGTAATAGATAGTTGTGTAGCTGAATGTTGATGTCTCATATTCGCTTCATTTACTACTTGTTGCGCATGTGCGGACATTTCAGCATAAGGCATTGCAAAAATACCCGCTGATTGAACTTCAACATTAGCCAGCTGTTGATGTTTTAAAATTGCCTCTGCCATTGGACTGCGACAAGTATTCCCAGTACAAACAAATAGTATTTTCACACTTATCACCTTCCATTCTCTTTCTTCTATTGTTGAATAGCTAAAATACTCATTATGATAAAAATAATACCTGCAATCATTTGAATTTTACTACCTAATAACAACTGACTTTTATTAGCAATGACCAAAGACCCATAAGAGCAAATAAGGGCACTTGCACCTGCACTGACAATAAATATTGTTTCTTCTAAGTTTAGCATACCAAAAGAGACACTTACTGAAAAGGTATCTAGGCTTGCAGTCACAGCTAAAAGTACCGGTGAAATTGTTACTTTTTCATTCTTTTGTGAGAACAGGAGTAAATGCATTCCAATCCCGAATAATAAAATACTTGAAATCCATTGTCCCCATTCTAACAGGAAATGAGCTAAATAGCTTCCTAATTCAAAGCCTAGTAACGGGAAAAGCATATGCAAAGCAGCCGTCCACACTGATAAAAAGAATTTGTATCGGACATTTGGAATTAAGACATATAGACCTATTACATCAATAGACGTTAAGATACCTGCAAGTATGACCTGCAAGAAAGCACTCCTTCTTCACTAATATTTTATCATTTTATGCTCGAAAATACATTATTATCATCATTATTCAATAGACATTTCCTTGTATAAAGATACGTTTTTTTACTATTCTTCTTCATAAAAAAATAAGCATGCCAGTAATAATAACTAGTATGCTTATTTATTCAATTTTACGGTGTATACCATTTCCCACCAGCAGCCTTTTCTAATCGATTCATAATTGCAGCACCCATTCCTTCAGATGAAGTAGTAGTTGCTAATATAATGGTAGCCAATGTTTTATCGCATGCTCTTAATGCATGGTATAATGTAGCACCCATCTCTTCTTTCCGATGTGCCACTCCAATTGAGAAATAAAAATCTGCCTTTATGTCCCTAAAATTATCAGGAGCAAGTAGTGCAACCTTTTGCCCTTGTGCTTGTAATTGTTGTACAGCCTTCTTAACTTTCTCCACATCACAGTCTATTAATAACACAGGGGCATTTGGAGCATAGTGTGTATATTTCATACCAGGCGCTTTTGGTGTAGATACTAAGTTTTGCTCATTTTTGGTTGGCTGAATAACAGGTCCAATCTCAAGCTCTAGCATTTCCTTTGTAATTCCACCTGGACGTAAAATAACTGGTGGCTCATGTGTAACATCCAATACTGTGGATTCTAGTCCAATTCCTGTAGAACCACCATCTAATATATAAGGTATGTACCCACCCAAATCATCCTGAACATGTATTGCTTCCGTAGGACTTGGCTTTCCACTACGATTAGCGCTAGGTGCAGCGAGTGGTTTTTTTAATTGTTGAAGTAACGAGAGTGCAACTGGATGATCTGGCATACGAATGCCCACTGTATCAAGCCCAGCTGTCACACTTCTTGCCAAAATATTTGGCTTTACTTGCATAACAAGTGTCAGTGGACCAGGCCAGAATAGCTCCATACATGTTTTGGCTACTTCCGGAATATGTTTAATATAAAGCCCAACTTCCTCTTTCGTACCGATGTGGACGATTAATGGATTATCTGATGGGCGACCTTTTGCTTCAAATATTTTTTTTAACTGCCTCGTCATTTGTTGCAACTGCACCCAAGCCATAAACCGTTTCTGTTGGAAAAGCTACCACCTCTCCTGCATTTAAGATATCCACAGCCTGTGCATAATTTAACTGATTATTCACATTACTGTCCACAACTTTGTAAACGGTTTCCATGATTAAAACCTTCCTTCAATTATCATTTTCACTGAATTATCCACATATTGTTAATAACTTTATAAAAATTGTGTATAAGTTATCTGAATTTGTGCACAATTCATTCAAAAAAAACCTTTTATCCATTCCCAAATAAAAAAATGTAACCTCGTCCTTTTCTTCTTCTGGCTCTCCGTCTTTGTCTGGTTCACAAATGGATGGGAATATGCTACACCACCAGTTATCACCACGCGCATTACCAATCTTTACAACAATTGAATGATACATGCTTTGTGGATAAAGAACAGCATTCTGTCTCTTAGGTGGAAATAAATGATCCCCAAGCTGAACCTGTGTATCAAGCTGTGGATAATTTTCATTTATTTGTGCTTCAATTTCCCGCTTTAATAACTGTATTTGCTCATTATCCACAATTGTAGCAGCAGATACTTGCATAAAATATGGCTTTAAATCTTTAACAAGAAGCTCCTTTTCAAGCTGATCCTGTGCCGTGTTACTATTCGCAATTACTCTTATACGAAAATCTTGTTCTTGCTGTTGATTCGTATTTTCCTTAGCCAATCCTACTAATGTAGGAATATATAAAATACATAGTTGTAAAGCAATAGCTATTAATACTAGTCTAGCAAAAGCTAGTAAGATATTCTGTTTTGGTAATCTTATAATCTTGTATTCATTTAACATAAAAATCCCTCCTTGCTCAACATTGTTGGCAAGAAGGAGATACTTTATACATGTATTTCACAAAAAATCATTCGAGGCCTACCATTAATATCTTTTTCTATCGAAATTGTAGACTGTGGAAAACTATTTTTAAAGAACTTTGCAACCTGCTCTCCCTGTGTATAACCAATCTCTAGTCCAATAAGTGCGGGTTTATTCACAATGGCTGGCAGCTGTTCAGCCAACTTTCTATATAAAATAAGTCCCTCTTCCTCCGCAAAAAGTGCACTATGTGGTTCATGTTCAAGCACAATGCTCGACATCTCCTTTGCTTCATCAAAGGCAATATAAGGAGGATTGGATAAAATGATATCAAATCGCTCGCCTACAAGTGGTGACGTTAAATCGCCCAGTCTGAAATCGATAGTAGCTGCTAGATTTTCTGCATTCTTTTGGGCAGTCATTAGCGCCCTCTCGGATAAATCAGTAGCAACAACTGAAAGATCTGGACATTCTAGCTTCATAGAAATAGCAATTGCTCCACTCCCTGTTCCAATATCAGCTAGCTTTAATGTTTGCTTATTAAACAGTTTGTCTAAGCGATTAATTGTTCCAAGTACTAACTCCTCTGTTTCGGGTCTAGGAATTAACACTGATTCATCCACAATAAATGAACGACCATAAAATTCCTCACTACCCACACAATACTGTACAGGGCGACCACTTGCATGCTCCATAATAAGTTCCTTAAATTTCATTTGTTGTTCTATCGTTAGCACATCCTGAAGATGTAGCATTACTCCTGAGTAGCTAGTCCCTAATATATGCTGCATAGCAATACGTGCAGCAGTTTCCTCCCGACCATTATCCACTAAAAAAAGAAGAAGCCCATGCAAGGGCCTCCATCACATTTTTATAAATCATCATTTAAACGCTCTAACTTTGATGCTTGCTCCTCTAAAATAAGGGCATCAATAATTTCGTCAAGTCTACCTTCGACGATTTGATCTAGCTTTTGAATCGTTAATCCAATACGGTGGTCTGTTACACGGTTTTGTGGATAATTGTAAGTACGAATACGCTCAGAGCGATCTCCTGAACCTACAGCTGATTTACGTGTGGCATCGATTTCCTTTTGCGCTTCTTGCATATACATATCAGCAACACGAGCACGAAGAATCTTCATTGCCTTTTCACGGTTTTTGATTTGGGAACGCTCATCCTGCATCGATACTACAACACCTGTTGGTAAATGGGTCATACGAACGGCAGACATTGTTGTATTAACAGATTGACCACCCGCACCAGAAGATGCAAATGTATCTACGCGAATATCTTTTTCATGAATTTCAACATCTACTTCTTCTACCTCAGGTAAACATGCTACTGTTGCAGTTGATGTATGGATACGGCCCTGCGATTCTGTAGCAGGAACACGTTGTACACGGTGCGCGCCATTTTCAAATTTGAATTTAGAATAGGCACCTTGTCCATTAATCATAAAAATCACTTCTTTATAACCGCCCATTGGGTTTGGAGTAGCCTCCATAATATCAATTTTCCAGCCTGTGTCTCCGCATAGCGAGAATACATACGGAATAAATCTCCTGCAAAAATATTCGCCTCATCGCCACCTGCTGCACCACGAATTTCCATAATAACGTTTTTATTATCGTTCGGGTCTTTTGGAATTAGTAAAATGCGTAAACGTTCTTCAAATTCTTCCTGCTGTGCTTTTAATAGATTAAATTCCTCTTTCACCATTTCATGCATATCAGGATCTTTTTCGCTGTCTAGCATTTCACGTGCATCAGCTAACTGCTCTTTTACATTTTTATATTCACGATAAGTATCTACAGTTTCCTGGATATCTGATTGCTCTTTGGAATATTCTCGTAATTTTTTACTATCATTCACAATATCAGGATCACTTAAAAGCTCTGTTAGCCTTTCATAACGATCCTCTACTGCTTGCAATCGATCAAACATGGATTTCACCTCTATTTAGTTTTTTAAGAAGTTTCTTCTTTTCTCAAGTCAAAAAGAAACTTAGCGTAATTAACATTCTTTATCTTGTTTTGTCCCCCGATAGCAAAGCGTCAGGTTCAGAATACTTACACATCTGTATGTTGTGAGCTGAATGCGATTTCCCTATTCAGCGATTGTCAGCTCGAAAAAAATCCGGGCACAATTATGCTGGAACGTAATTGATTTCCACTACTTAGTATAAGGAAATTTTCACATGTATGCTACTTTTTCTTAGCTCTAAGCTTGATTGTGTTATAGCGGTGGGTGGGCGTGACACTTTCTGCAAACGGGATAGTAGGAATCATTGCCACCAATTTGAATTTGATCACCCGTATACACAGGCTTTCCACTTTCATCAACACGTAAATTCATCGTCGCCTTTTTATGGCAGAACCAGCAAATTGTCTTCATTTCTTCAATTTTATCTGCATATGTAAGCATATACTGACTGCCTTCAAATAACTCATTTTGAAAATCATTTTTCAAACCAAAGCCCATAACAGGAATATCCAATTCATCCACAATATTTGCTAGCTGTAAAACATGTGCCTTTTTTAAAAATTGTACCTCATCAACAAGAACACAGTATGGTTTAACTGCATTTTTTTCCACGAGATCAAATATATTTGTATCATCATAAACTGGTATAGCTTCTTGACGTAAGCCTACTCTACTTGAAACAAAGCCTACTTCATCTCGTGTATCTAAGCCTGATGTAAATATCATGACAGGTTTTTGTTGTTCTTCATAGTTATGCGCAACTTTCAAAATTTCAATGGACTTTCCACTATTCATTGCGCCATGCTTAAAATATAGCTGTGCCATGTTGTCTTCTCCCTTTCTACTAGTCGATCTGGATTGTTGAAAAGACTTGCATCAACGTGTTCATTTATATACTGAAAAAAATACCTGCCAAGCACATGCTTGGCAGGTATTAAACTAACATTAGTTTTTAAGACCGTATTTTTTGTTGAAACGATCCACGCGACCATCAGCAGACGCGAATTTTTGACGGCCAGTATAGAATGGGTGACATTCGTTGCAGAACTCGACAACGATGTTTTCTTTTACTGAACCAGTTTTGAAAGTGTTCCCACAAGAGCAAGTTACTGTTGCTTCTTTGTAGTCTGGATGAATTCCTTGTTTCATATTCGTTTTCTCCTCTCGCCCTGAACCATCTGGAACAGAGTATTATCGAACTGTACCTTACATAGCCCGAATATGAGTGAAACCATCAGCTATATATGTACACGTTGCATACTTTTGAAGTATAGCATATTCTTTAAAATTCTTTCAAGTAAAAAAATTTATCTTATTCTAATTATCCTTGTACTTCCCGATAATCATTATCTACTAAACCTATTTTTTTATTACGTTCTTTAAAACGAATATTGTGAGATGAAACATACGCGACTTTTGGTGCATCAGGTTCTAAATACAATTTTGCACTATTTAACGCTAATATACCATCCGTAAATGCACCTGCTATATATCGAACCTTACTAGGATGATCTACAAAATCGCCTGCTCCATAAATCCCTTCAATGTTCGTTTCACGTTTTTCATTGACAATTGCAACGCCATCCTCAATGTTTAATCCCCATTTTTCAAGTGCACCATAATCACATTTTAAGCCATGATTCACAATGATCGCATCTAATTCAATACGTTCAATTACGCCGGTTTCCTTGTTTTCTATTGAAACAGATTGTATTAATTCACCATCCCCATGTAGCTGAACTATTTCATAGGGTGTTTTTAAAGATACTGAGGATTCCCGCATTTTTAAGACACTTTTTTTCATGTCCGCCAAATTCATCTCGTCGATGAACAACTGTTACACTAGCAGCAATTGGCTCTAATTCATTTGCCCAATCCACGGCAGAATTACCACCGCCAGAAATTAAAACATGCTTATCACGGAATACCTCTAAATCCTGCACAGTATAATGCAAGTTCGTTACTTCATATTTATCAGCACCCTCTATTTCAAGCTTTTGCATGGAAAGGACACCATATCCAACAGCCAAAATAACTGTTTTCGAATAATGTTTTTCACCTGTGGATGACGTCAAAATAAATGTACCATCACTTTGTTTTTCTAAATGCTCGACTTTCTGATTGAACACAATTGTTGGATCAAACGTTTTCGCCTGCTCTATTAAATGCTCAATTAGCTGACCACCTAAAATTGGTGGTACGCCACCGACGTCCCATATCATTTTCTCAGGATAGATTAACATACGACCCCCAAGCTGAGAGCTATATTCAATAATTTTCGTCTTTAAATCCCGCATTCCACTATAAAAGGCCGTATAGAGCCCCGCTGGTCCACCACCAACAATCGTCACATCATACAGTTCTTTCTTCATTTTATATATTCCTCCATTCCAATCTACTCTTATGTTTTTTTCTATTATTTATTGTTTTAATCGAGCTAATAAGTATAAGAAATATGGGGCTCCTAAAACAGCAACAACTATCCCTGCAGGTATTTCAGAAGGCTCTAGTAAGGAACGACCAATGGTATCTGCCATTAGTACAAGTAAACCACCAACTAATGCTGAAGCAGGAAGTAAAATTTGATGTTTTGCTCCTACTAGTTGCCGTGCTAAATGTGGAGCAATCAATCCAACAAAGCCAATTCCTCCGCTGACTGAAACACTTGCTCCTGCTAAACCGACAGATGCTGCTAATAGCCAGCGACGTTCCTTTTCAATCGAAGCACCTAAACCAACTGCCGTTAATTCACCTAAATTTAAGACATTTAATACACGTGATTTTGAATAAACAAAAGGAAGCAGTACTACAAGCCATGGCAATAATGCTAAAACAAATTTCCAATTCGAGCCCCAAATACTACCTGCAAGCCAAGTTGCCACAAATTGATAATTTTCAGGTGAAAGGCGGAGCGTTAGCACAATCATTGCTGAACTAATCCCCGCTGCTACAGCTATCCCGGTAAGAAGCAAGCGCATCGGTGTGATTCCCTCATGACGTTTATAGGAAAGTGCATAAATAAGAATTGCAGTCATACCTGATCCAATAAAGGCTAATACTGGGAGCAGGAAAACAGGAGCTGCTGCTGTAGCTGGAAAGAAGGAAATAAATAACATTACCATAAGACCAGCACCGGCATTGATACCAAGAATACCAGGATCCGCTAAGGCATTCCTTGAAATCCCTTGTAAAATAGCACCAGAGATTGCTAATCCCATCCCTACTAACACAGCAACTATGATACGTGGAAGCCTAAATTCAAATAAAATAAGCTGCTGTTGTGCGTCGCCCTGACCAAATAAAGTACTTAGAACCTCCATGGGTGTTAATTTAATAACCCCTGTATTCATACTAATGATAAAAGTAACAATAATTAATATCGTTAAGATGCTTAAAATAAAGAGATTCTTTTTCCTCGTCTTTTGCTGACTAGCTGTTAAATAACTATTATGACTCATAGCTCTTTTCCTCCTTTACGTGCTAAGTATAGGAAGAATGGTACGCCAATAAAGGCAATTAATGCTCCAATCGGTGACTCATATGGAGGATTGATGATACGGGCAATAAAATCAGCCAGTACAACAAGTAGTGCACCATACACTACTGAACAGGAAATAATCCAACGATAATCATGTCCTACTATGTATCTTGTTAAATGCGGAACAATTAGTCCTACAAAGCCAACTGCACCGACAACAGAAACAGCCGCACCCGCTAAAACAAGCACGATAAGCATACCCCATACCTTAATGATACCTGTTCGCTGTCCCAAGCCGATTGCAATTTCCTCTCCTAAACTTAATAACGTAATTGAACGTGACAGAATAAGCGCCCCAATCATAGCTACAAGTATCCAAGGCCCCATGATTTGTAGATGACTCCACTTAGTCCCTGAAACCCCACCTGCATACCAAAAGGCTAAATCTTGTCCAATTCGAAAATAAAGAGCAATCCCTTCACCCAATGCTCCTAAAAGTGCACTTACTGCTGCCCCTGCAAGTACTAATCTCATCGGTGTTAAGCCACCTTTAGCAATGGAGCCAACTCCATAAACAATAGCTACCCCTAATCCTGCACCTAAAAATGACCACATAATGATATACATATATGATAAACCTGGAAAAAATGCAAAGCAGACTGCAAGCATAAATGCTGCACCAGCGTTTAACCCTAACAAACCTGAATCCGCTAATGGGTTGCGAGTCATTCCTTGCATAATAGCACCGGATACTGCAAAGCACGAACCTACTAATGCAGCACCTAATACTCGTGGTAAACGTATCTCATGAATAATCTGATGTTCAGTTAAATCAGATGAAAAATTAAAGACTGCCTTCCATACAGTACTTAGCGAAATATCTGCCGCCCCAAAAGAGATTGATAAAGCTATTGCAAATACTAGTCCAACAAGCCCTAAAACAAGTGCCACTACAGCACGTATTGGATGAGAACGTTTTTGTAGCTCCTCTAATTTTTCAAGTCCTTCTAGTCCTTCTGCTGACGTAGCCATGTGTTTCCTCCTTATCAATTACGCCCCAGCGTAATTGCGTCCGGATTTTTTTTCGAGCTAGCTCGAAAAGCTCCTCTTCAAAATCCGTTGACATCCGCCGGGGGCTTTATCTTGATTCAGCGGATGTTTGTACGCCCGCTAAATAGAAAAAAATGCATTTATCTCGCCACCTATAAAGGTGGGGGTATTCTGCTGAATCAAGATAAATCCTACTATTTCTTCCTACTGGAATTATTGACCACTACACTTCTCTTCCATATAATTGGTAAGATAAACAAATCGGATTCTCGCTAAAAGGACAAGTAGCCATTTCTGCATCTATACTAAATACTTTTTGTAGATTTTCTTTAGTCATAACCTCGTCAGGGCTTCCATTTACAATTAATTGTCCATTTCTCATCGCAATCATAAAATGAGAAAAACGGGAAGCATGGTTTAAATCGTGTAATACCATCACAATTGTACGTCCCTCTTCTTTATTCAGCTTTTGTAATAACAGCAGAATATCAAGTTGATGGGCTAAATCTAAATAAGTAGTAGGCTCATCCAATACTAGGATATCTGTCCCTTGTGCCAATGCCATAGCAATCCAGACACGCTGACGCTGTCCTCCAGACAAGGCTTCAATAGGACGATCACTAAATTCACGTAAACCAGTAACATCTATTGCCCAATGAATATATTCATAATCCTCTTTGCGTAGAGTGCCAAAACCTGTTTGATGTGGGAAACGGCCATAGGATATTAATTCAAAAACAGTTAAACCTCCTGGTGCTGTTGCTGTTTGAGGCAATATCGCCATTCTTTTCGCAACCTCCTTAGTTTTTAACTGATGAATTGCCTTCCCATCCAAATAAACTGCGCCGTTTTGCGTTCTTAGCATACGTGCCACAGCCTTTAATAAAGTAGATTTCCCACATCCGTTTGGACCTATAATTGTTGAAATTTGCCCTTTTGGAATCTCTACACTTAAATCATCTACAATTAAAGTAGAAGAATAACCAATAGCAACATGTTCTATTTCAAGGACTGCCATATAAAATTTTCTCTCCTTTAGGTATGAAGTTATAAATTCAAAGCATACTGTTTTTTCATGATGATAGATAAGTCATTTCTTCAATATGAATCCTATATTTGTAGACCGAATTGTGCTGTATACAATCCATAGTATGCTTTTTTTGCTATTCATCAATTCATCGTGTGTGCCTTCTTCAATAATGCCCTTCTTCGACACAACAACAATACGATCAGCATCCTTAATAGTTGCTAAACGATGGGCAATCACTAGGGTTGTACGTCCTACTGAAAGCTCGTTTAATGCTTGTTGGATTGCTTGCTCTGTTTCTGTATCCAAGGCTGATGTCGCCTCATCTAAAATTAATATTTTAGGATTTTTTTTAAGAAGATCCTTGCAATTGATAATCTTTGTTTCTGTCCACCTGATAATTTCACACCACGCTCACCTATCAATGTATCCATTCCTTCTGGTAAAGCTTTGATCACATCTTCTAGTTGTGCTCGTCGCGCTGCATACCATATGTCTTCTTCACTTGCATTTAAATCACCATAAGCAATGTTTTCTCTTATTGTGCCATCAAATAAAAATACATCCTGTTGTACAATCCCAATATGAGAGCGTAGAGAGTGGAGCTTGAAATCTCTTATATCTATTCCATCAACTGTAATAGACCCTTCATTCACCTCATAAAAACGTGGCAGCAAACTACATATTGTTGATTTTCCAGCGCCTGATGGTCCAACGAGTGCAACCGTTTCGCCAGGACGAACCTTTAAATTAATTTGGTTTAGTGCTCTCTTGTCCTCGGTATAGCCAAAAGATACATTGTTAAATGTAATTTCCCCTTCAATGTCCTTAATTGCCATCGCTTGTGGACGATCAGCAATTTCAGGCTCTGTTTCAAGAAAATCAACATAGCGCTTAAATCCTGCCATGCCTTTAGGATAGCTTTCAATAAACATATTAATTTTATTAATAGGGCCTAATAGAATATTAGATAACAATATAAATGCGATAAATTCACCATTTGTTAAATAACCGTTTAACACAAAATACGCACCTATAAATAATGTAAACAATGATAAAACCTTTGTTAAAATTCCTGAGATGGCTTCATTCCAAGCCATCACTTTATAAGAAAATAGCTTCGTCATGCGGAATCTTTCATTATTTACCTTAAAGCGATTAATTTCATGCTCTTCATTTGTAAAGGCTTGTACAACACGAATACCGCTAACATTATTTTCAACCCGTGCATTAAAGTCAGCAATATCTCCAAACATTTGACGAAATGCCTTTGACATAAGCTTTCCAAAAATAATCGTTAGGATTAAAATAATTGGCACAAGCAGGAATATAAGAATTGTAAAGGTCGGATCAATATAAAACATAACGCTAAACGTCCCAATAATTGTCATAATAGCAATGAATATATCTTCTGGTCCGTGATGGGCTAGCTCTCCGATATCCATTAAATCATTTGTTAGACGTGAAACAAGATGCCCTGTTTTGTTATTATCAAAATATCGGAATGACAGCTTCTGTACATGGGTGAAAGCTTCCTTTCGCATGTCAGTTTCAATATTAATGCCTAACATATGTCCCCAATAAGAAACAATAAAGTGCAGAATAGAGTTTAAAATATAGAGCCCAAATAGCAATGAGCTTGCCATTATAATCCACTTTAATTCTCCATCTGGAAGAACATCATCGATTACCTTGTTTAGCACAATTGGAAAAGCCAATTCTATGAGCGCCACCAAAATTGCGCAGGAAAAGTCCAGTATAAATAATCCCTTGTATGGTTTGTAATAAGAAAAGAAACGCTGTAATAACATGGATGCATCCTCCTATTTTTAATGTCCGCAAGCTCTAAAGGATCATTAATTAAAGATAATTATAACTAAAATGATAATGATTATCAATTTCATTTATTATGAAATCTAGTAAATAAGCTACCTGATTACAACAGGTAGCTTACCTCCCTAATTTTTTTGTCAGCTTCGCAATGAGTATCCTTACAAGGAACTACCTAATGATTATTTAGCTAGTGTAAATTCTATAATTTTGTCAGCTAAATCTTCAGCTTGATGTAATCCAGAAAGTGGATCAGAGGCAAAATAAAATTCTGATGCTAACTGAAGCGTCTTCCTTTTCTTTACAACATCTAGATTGGTCCAGGTTGATGGAAACTCTCCTTCTTTATTGAAGAAATTTATCACAAAAACATAATCCCCAACATAGTCTCCCACGACTTCATAGGGAATTTCATAACGCCCAAGACTAGGATCTTTTGTATCGAAAAGATTTTGCACCATTTCCTGAGGTTTTACGCCAAGAATTTGATATAATGCCCTTCCACCCGACACGCTTTTATTCCCCACAACTGTGGCTTTCTTTGCGAATAAATCAAATATAGTAAATGTGGAATCTTCTGATACAACAGCATTTACTTTCTCTTGTGCCTTGGCTATCCGACTCTCGAAATCGTTGATAAAGGCATCCGCTTCCTGCTGTCTTCCTAAATATTCCCCCATTGCCTTAATTTCATCAGTAGCTGTTTTATAGGCTGTATCAGAGAATACAATCGTTGGTGCAATTTTTTTCATACTTCCCTACATCTTCTGGATTCCACGTAACAATTAAATCAGGCTTTAATTTTGCCGTTTTTTTCTATCGACACATTACCATCTGTTCCAACATTTAAAATATCTTTATTTTTGTAATATGGTTTCAAGAATGCTGCAAAGTCTAAATTTGCTGTTACAGCTCCTACTGGTACTACATCTAACGCTAGCATTTGACCAAGGTACCAGTCTGTTACAATACGTTCTGCTTTCATGGGTATAACTACCTCACGTCCACTATCATCTATGACCGTTTTTGTCATCGCTTCATTTGTTGTAAGTCTACGGGAATGGTGTTTACTTTCTCCACCATATGCCGAAAGTAAAACCAATAATTTAAGTAAAAAAAGGTAGCTTTAGATGTTGGATTCTATTTGTTATCATTTCTTCATTTTTGAATCGATTTGCTTGCGCTAGCTGATTCTCATTGTATTGAAAACTGTTCTCAATTGTAATGGTGATTTCGGACATATTAGATGGATAATTCAGCCTATAATTACTTGGGGCCATTTTCGTCACCTTTTTAAAGGCTCGACTAAAATAGTATTCATCCTCAAATCCCAATGAGACAGCGATTTCTTTAATACTAAATTGATTGGCAAGAAGATATTTTTTTGCGTGTTCTATTCTCAATTGCTGTAAGTAAACTTGTGGACCAACTTCAAAACGAGCCTTAAAAATTCGTAATAAATGCCGTGTACTAATGTTGAGTAAATCCGCAAGTTTTTGAATGGATAAAGATTCATTAATGTGTTGCTCAATATATAGGCGGGCTACTTCAGCTTTATCAATTTCGTGAGGCTCTCCATATCCCTCCACAAGTTCTTGAAAAACACGATAAATAAGCTCATAAAAAGAAGCCTTTACTGATAAATGCTCTTGAATAGAACCGGACTGCCATTTGATATACATATCTTGCAGCAAAGAATGAATAGCGATAGGATTTGCTGATATACATGAAAAAGATGTTTGGAATGGTTGATATTGCATCTGTAAGTGCTGCATAAATGCATCTGTGTAAACAATATCCCCTCTATAGTAGATGAGATAATAACTCAATTTATCTTGAGCTGTAATATGTAAGGATTGGGATTTTCCAATATGAAAAATAGTAAAGCGCTGTACAAAATAAGGTTGGTCATCAATCATTATTTCTGCAGCACCTTCAGTAATTATTAATAATGAGCTATATTTCATTACTTTTGTCATTCGCACAGGAATATTCTGTACATAGTCAATTTGCTTTAACTTGATATATGCATTTTGCCATAGCAGCATATAGGCCTCATAATTCATATCTCTCTCCTCAAATTCAGAATTATATGCTATCATTATATTGATAACGATTATCAATTTCAATACATATATTATGATCCCTGACTGATTGCAAAAAAAAATCACCATCAACTATTTTTTTAGTTAATGATGATTTATATTTGAACTAATGGTATAACTAACAATCTATGAAGGTTTCCCTTTATAGCAACCCTTTACCTTTAGTAGCCTTTTTCATATCTTCGTTTAATTTTTCAAAGAATTCTTCATTTGATTTGGTTGTTCGTAATTTCTTTAAGAAACGCTCTGCAAAATCAGGTGCGTCTGAGAATGTTTTACGAATTGCCCATAGTTTTTCAAGCTGCTCAGGCTCAAGAAGAAGCTCCTCTTTTCGTGTACCTGAACGACGTATATCTAACGCAGGGAAAATGCGTCGCTCCGCTAATTGACGATCTAAATGAAGCTCTAGATTGCCTGTCCCTTTAAATTCCTCGTAGATTACTTCATCCATTCGAGATCCAGTATCCACTAAAGCTGTTGCTAAAATCGTTAAGCTGCCGCCTTCTTCAATATTACGCGCGGAACCAAAGAAACGTTTTGGTCTATGGAAGGCAGCAGGATCAATCCCCCTGATAACGTACGACCACTTGGCGGAATAACTAAGTTATAAGCTCGGGCTAAACGAGTAATAGAGTCCATTAAAATAATCACATCACGTTTATGTTCAACTAAACGACGTGCTCGTTCTAATACTATCTCTGCAACTTTCACATGATTTTCAGGAACCTCATCAAAAGTAGAGCTTACGACATCTGCATTCACAGAACGTTCAATATCTGTCACTTCCTCAGGACGTTCATCAATAAGTAAAACAATTAACTCAGCCTCTGGATAATTGGTTGTAATGGCATTAGCTATTTCTTTTAATAATGATGTTTTCCCTGCTTTTGGTGGTGCAACAATTAATCCACGCTGACCAAAGCCTACTGGTGCTACTAAATCCATAATACGCGTCGATAAATTACGTTGTGTTGTCTCAAGCTTAATTTGTCGATCTGGATATAGTGGTGTGAGAGCAGGGAAATGCACACGTTCTTTTGCTACTTCAGGATCTTCACCATTCACCGCATCCACTTGTAATAGCCCGTAATAGCGTTCATTTTCTTTAGGTGGACGTACCTTACCTGACACCTTGTCCCCATTACGTAGGTCAAAGCGGCGAATTTGTGATGCCGAAATATAAATATCCTCTTTACTAGGAGAGTAGTTAATTGGTCGAAGGAAGCCAAAGCCTTCTTGCGAAACAATTTCAAGTACGCCTTCCATAAAGAAATAGCCCTCTTGCTCTGAACGCGTTTTCAAAATAGCAAATATCAATTCCTTTTTCGTTAGCTTGCTATAATATGAAATTTTATATTGGCGTGCAAGGGCGTAAAGCTCTTTTAACGTCATGTTTTCTAATTGAGCGATTGTCAATGCAGACATATGCACAACTCCAGTCTTTTTCAAAATATAATACTTTAATGGGGTTATCATGGAAGTTATTTTTACGAAAGGCTTTGTTTTCAAGTTATTATTTTCCATAGCTATTAGCGTTTTTTTACTAAAATTCAAAACTACGGATATTACTTCAATTGTAAAACAATGAAGCATAACATAGCCTTATGAAACTAAGGGATGGTTTAAAATTTAGAAGAAGGTACCTAGCGCAAAAGATGCACTAGGTATATTTTAGAAGAAATCTTTATTTATAGCTAGGTTTTTTTATCAAGTGCGTGACGACCTTCTACAAAACGCACAGTTCCCGATTTAGCTCGCATAACAACTGAATGCGTTAAAGCGTAGGCACCTTTATATTGAACACCCTTTAACAGCTCACAATCTGTTACTGCTGTTGCTGCAAAAATAGCATCATCGCCTTTAACTAGGTCATCTAAGTATAGCACTTTTTCTACGTCAACACCCATTTTTTTGCAACGCTCTAACTGTTCTTCGTCCTCTGGTACTAGCTTCGCTTGGAAGTCTCCGCCTAGACATTTTAATGCTACAGCCGCAATAACACCCTCAGGGGCACCGCCTGTACCAAACATAATATCAATGCCAGTTTCATCAAAAGCAGTATTAATTGCAGCGCCAACATCACCATCTTGAATAAATTTAATACGTGCACCAGCTTCTCGAATCTCATCTACTATTGCTTGGTGGCGTGGTCGATCTAAAAGTGTAGCTACCACATCTGAAATATCTTTATTTTTAGCTTTAGCTACTTGTAATAAATTATAAGTAACAGAAGCGTTAATATCGACTTTACCCGCTGCTTCTGGTCCTACAGCAATTTTCTCCATATACATATCAGGTGCATTTAACAAATTACCTTTATCAGCAATCGCCAGTACTGTCATAGCACCATTTGTACCTTTTGCCACAATATTTGTACCTTCTAATGGGTCGACCGCAATATCTACTTGAGGACCTCCATTACGTAAGCCAAGTTCCTCACCAATATAAAGCATTGGTGCTTCGTCCATTTCGCCTTCACCTATTACTACTGTAGCATGCATTGGAATTGTATCGAACATGGCGCGCATCGCAGTTGTTGCTGCATCATCTGCCTCAATTTTCAAACCGCGACCCATCCATTTACCAGATGCTATTGCTGCTGCCTCTGTTACTCGTACTACTTCCATCGATAAACTACGTTCCATGATTGTTTTGCCTCCCGTTATCGGCATAGATCTTTCGCCGAAACATTCAAATTATCTCTATTGTAACATATTTGGTTCGAAACTTTTAGCTCTCATTATTCCTTTGCTTCTGCTACGCGTGCTACATTTGTTTCACGTCGAATATCAGCGCCTAAATCACGTAATTTTTCAATAAGTGAGCTATAACCACGTTCAATATGATAGATCTCTTGAATTTCCGTTTCACCTTCAGCTAAAAGACCCGCTAATACGAGCGCAGCACCTGCTCGAAGATCTGTGGCAGTTACAGTTGAGCCATGTAATTTACTAGGACCTGTAATAATAGCTGTATTTCCCTCTACACGGGCATTGGCATTCATACGTCGAAGTTCATCGATATGCTTAAATCGAGCTGTATAGATTGTATCTGTCACCTTTGAAGAGCCGAACACCTGAGACATTAAAACAGCAAGTGGCTGCTGAATATCTGTTGGGAATCCAGGATACACTAATGTTTTTACATCAACGGCTTGTAACGTATTGAGATCAGTTTTAGGGACAAAAATACTTTCCTCTCCGATATCAATCTTGACACCCATTTCACGTAACTTGGCAATAATTGCCTCTAAATGCAATGGAATCACATTATCAATAGTAATGCCCTCACCAACAGCTGCGGCCATAATCATAAAAGTAGCTGCTTCAATCCGATCTGGAATAATTGTATGTTCCGTACCATGAAGCTCCTCAACACCATCAATCCGAATCACACTTGTACCTGCGCCTTTAATATTAGCACCCATATTCGTTAGCAGTGTCGCCACATCAATAATTTCAGGTTCTTTTGCTGCATTTTCAATAACTGTACGCCCTTTTGCAAGGACAGCGGCCAGCATAATATTTATCGTAGCACCAACACTTGCAACATCTAGATAAATTTTTGCGCCAATTAATTCATCCGCACGTAAATAAATTGCTCCATGCTCATTTGTAATCCTTGCTCCTAATGCCTCAAAACCTTTTATATGTTGGTCTATAGGGCGTGGTCCTAAGAAGCAACCACCAGGTAAACCAATAACAGCTTTTTTAAAGCGTCCAAGCATCGCTCCCATTAAATAATAAGAAGCACGAAGCTTTTTCACATTGCCATTTGGTAATGGAAGGGCGATCATATCAGTTGGATCAATGGTCATTTTACCATCCTCAAATGTAACTTCCCCACCAATTTCCTCTAATAAAGCCTTTAATGTCCATGCATCTGAAATTTCTGGTATCCCTCCAATTGTCACTGGAGAGTTCGCCAAAATTGATGCTGGAATTAAGGCGACTGCACTATTTTTTTGCACCACTAACTTTAATTGTACCTTTTAGACGATTTTCGCCTGTAATTTTATAAACATCCATTTTGCGTTCTCCCTCATGATTGGAAAGTAATTTTGCGGATTGCTCACTCTATAATCTTATTATTCGCCTTTTCTCTTATTCCAATCCGCTAAAAATCCTTCAATTCCTTTTTCCGTTAATGGATGGTTAAAAAGTTGCTTTAATACTTTATAAGGAGTAGTGGAAATATGTGCACCTGCAAGTGCTGCTGCTGTTACATGCTGAGGATGACGAACAGATGCAGCAATAATTTGTGTTTCGATATTGTGAATAGTGAATATATCTGCAATTGTTTCAATTAGTTCTACACCATTTTGTCCAATATCATCAAGCGACCGATGAATGGTGATACATATGTAGCACCTGCACGAGCAGCCATTAATGCTTGATTTGCACTAAAAATTAATGTTACGTTTGTTTTAATACCTTTATCAGCAAAATAGCGACATGCTTCTAATCCAGCGGGCGTCATTGGTAGCTTAACTGTTATGTTTGGAGCAATAGCAGCCAATTCTAATCCTTCTTTGATCATACCTTCTGCATCTAGGGCAATGACTTCCCCACTTACCGAGCCATCTACAAGCTCTGCAATTTCACGAAGACGATCATGGAAAGAAACATTCTCTTCTTTAGCTACTAATGACGGATTTGTTGTAACACCAGATAAAATCCCCCATGCATGTGCTTCTTTAATCTCTTCAAAGTTTGCTGTATCAATGAAAAACTTCATAATTATTTCCTCCTGATCACTGTTAAGGCTCGACATCAAAATGTATTGATTTATAAAGGTGTACTGTTATCGTGAGCCATATAATTGAATTTTTACCAAAATACCATTATTTCAAAAACAAGAGAAGGTCGATAGTTGCATCAACACTTCTCTTATATTATGTGTATTCATCTATGCTTTCGTAACATATTAGATGCAAAAATTATGCTTTTTTTGCACTGCCAAATTCACGGATTTTTCCAATAACCGTTGCTTTAATCGCTTCACGAGCTGGCCCAAGGAATTTACGAGGGTCATAAACAACTTTATCGTTATCAAGAATTTCACGAATTACTTTTGTTGCAGCAATTTGATTTTCAGTATTGACGTTAATTTTTGCTGTACCTAATGAAATGGAGCGTTGAATATCTTTTGTAGGGATACCTGTACCTCCATGTAAAACTAATGGAAGGTCAGCTAATTTCGAGATTTCTTCCATTTCCTTAAAGCCTAAGTTGGGTTCACCTTTGTAAGGACCATGCACAGAGCCAAGTGCTGGTGCTAGACAATCGATATCAGTTAATTCAACCATTTTGCGGCATTCCTCTGGATCAGCATACATGATACCACCGATGACACCATCCTCATCACCACCAACTGTTCCAAGCTCTGCTTCAACAGAAACTCCTTTTGAATGTGCATATTCAACCACTTTTGAAGTAATCTCAATATTTTCTTCAAATGGATGATGAGAAGCATCGATCATAACAGAAGTAAAGCCAGCATCAATAGCTTCCTTACACTTTTCAAAGCTTGAACCATGATCTAGGTGAATTGCTACAGGAACTGTTGTACCATAAGATTCCATTAATCCCTTTACCATGTGAACAACCGAGATAAATCCACCCATATATTTACCTGCGCCTTCAGAAACGCCAAGAATAACTGGAGATTTTTCTTCTTCCGCTGCTTGTAAAATTGCTTGAGTCCACTCAAGGTTGTTGATGTTGAATTGACCAACCGCATAACCTTCTGCTTTTGCTTTAATTAACATCTCTTTCATAGATACTAATGCCATACTAAAAATCCTCCTCTTAGGACTATTCTTTCTACATAAATATGCTATTTAATCATAGCAAAAACAAAGTAACCTGAAAAGCATTTCAGGTTACTTTGTTTTCTGCACGAAAGCGCAGTGCAACGTAGCGGCAGTGCCACCGCAGTGTAATGCAGCGCAACGAAGGGTTGTCCCTAAAAAAACTGGGGCTGTTATTTTCTACGCGAATGCAAAGTCCAACGTAGCGGCAGCGTCTGTTTTCTAAACAAAACGTACTACAACAAAAAAACAGTTCATGTAACCTTTTCTATACAAACTCTCTCTTTAAAACAGATTGAAAATTAAATTAGGAAGTAATGAGAATAAGAAACTCTAGAATATCACTACTAAAAACAGGCCGTGTTAACCACTGCCTGCTTCTAAGATTTTAATACTTTATTTACCTCATCGCGCACTTCAAAAATATCAAAAGGTTTTGTGAAATATCGAATAGCCCCTAAATCTAATGCTTCCTGAACGACATCCAGTTCGCCATAGGCAGTCATCATAAATACAGGAAGATGTGGCCATTTCTCTTTTAAACACTTTAAAATTTCTATGCCGTCCATCCCCGGTATTTTCATATCTAATAGGACACAATCCATTTCCTCTTCAGCATATTTTAGTGCCTCCATGCCGTTAGCAGCCAAATATGTAACATAGCCTTCCTTTTTTTAATACTTCATTCAAAAGCAAACGAATTCCTTGTTGATCATCGACAATTAGTAATCGTTTCACATTTCATTCCGCCCTTTTTGAGTTATTATTCTTGCACAAAAACTTCCCTTAGTATGTATTATTCTCCTTTATTATCTTAATACCTTCTAGTATTATAAATTATCTGCTTTTGATTTATGGTCCCTTCAAACATATAATATTGATTGAGGTGGGATTATGTCAAAAATACTAACAACACAACTAAGTGGATTATTACAAAGAATAATACAAAATGAAGAGGATTCTATTGAAGAAACAGCGCGTTTACTAGCACAAGCAGGGATTGGAGAAGGTAATGTCTATTTCGCATGCTTTGGTGAAATGCAAGTAGTTGAACTAAATGCATGCCATGCTGTAGAACGTTTTACCAAGCTAGCACCTTGGACAAAGGAAACTGTGCTTACAGAGGCTGATCGGGTATGCATTTTTACCCGTAGTGCAGAAGATAAAGAAGCTATTGCTTTAGCACAGCAACTCAATGATCAATTTATTCCATTCGCAGCTGTTGCTTGTGAAGTAGCTGATTCTCAAAATTCACTAGCGGAATTAGCCTATACGTATATTTCAACACGCGTACGAGGTGGTTTATTACCAAATGATTTAGGTGAGCGTATCGTAATTCCACATGCTATTGCTGCCCTTTTTATTTATGAAGCTGTAAAAATGGCTTATGATGAAATGCTTGGTATGAATGACGAAGAATTGTAAAGAAGCAATTATGAAATATCCTTCAAAAAAAGAGTTGCCTCAGCATTTGAGACAACTCTTTTTGCATTATTTAAATGTTGCACCGATAAAATCTCGGAACAATGGTTGTGGACGATTTGGACGTGAAACAAATTCAGGATGGAATTGACAAGCTACGAAGAAATTATTATCTGGTAATTCAATTATTTCCACTAACTTACCATCAGGGCTTGTACCTGAGAAGACAAGACCTGCAGCTTCCATAGCTTCACGATACTCATTGTTAAATTCATAGCGATGACGGTGACGTTCATAAACAAGTTCTTTCCCATATGCATTCTTTGCTTTTGAGCCATCTTTTAACTTACATGGATATAAGCCTAAACGCAATGTACCACCAATATCAACATTATCATTTTGATCTGGTAAGAAATCAATAATAGGATAATCTGTTTTTGCATCAAGCTCTGTAGAATGTGCACCCTTTAAGCCAAGTACGTTACGAGCAAATTCTACTGTTGCCAGTTGCATACCTAGGCAAATACCTAAGAATGGTACATTATTTTCGCGAGCATATTGTGTCGCTAAAATTTTACCTTCTACTCCACGATCGCCGAAACCACCTGGAACTAAAATAGCATCAGCACCTTTTAATAGCGTAGCAACATTGTCAGCATCTACATGCTCAGCATTAATCCAGTCAATTTCAATATCTGAATTAAATGCATAGCCTGCATGTTTTAATGCTTCTACAACAGAAATGTAAGCATCTTGTAGTTCTACATATTTACCTACTAATGCTACTTTTCGTTTATTTGGTAAGCTCTTCACTTTTGCTACAAGCTCGCGCCATTCTTCCATATCCGCTTCTGGTGCTTCAATGCCAAAATGGTCAAGTACGATATCATCAATATCTTGTGCATGTAGGTTTAATGGTACTTCATATAAATGCTCGGCATCACGAGATTCAATAATTTCGTGTGGCTGTACATCACAGAATAAAGCTAGTTTTTCTTTCATATCTTGTGGCACTTCTTGCTCTGTGCGGACAACGATAATATTTGGTTGAATACCTAAAGAACGTAATTCTTTTACAGAGTGTTGAGTTGGCTTTGTTTTAAGCTCACCTGCAGCTTTAATGTAAGGAATAAGCGTACAATGAACGTACATTACGTTGTTATGGCCTAAGTTCGTTTTCATTTGGCGAATTGCCTCAAGGAATGGCAATGACTCGATATCCCCTACTGTTCCGCCTACTTCTGTAATAACTACGTCTGCATTAGTTTCGCGACCAGCTCGTTGAATACGATCTTTGATTTCATTTGTTATATGAGGAATTACTTGTACTGTACCACCATTGTAATCTCCGCGGCGTTCTTTTTGTAAAACAGACTGGTAAACACGACCTGACGTTACAGTAGAATGTTTGCCAAGGTTAATATCAATGAATCGTTCATAGTGACCTAAGTCAAGGTCAGCCTCTGCGCCATCATCTGTTACGAAAACCTCACCGTGTTGATAAGGACTCATTGTACCAGGGTCAATATTGATATAAGGATCAAATTTTTGAATGGTTACTTCTAACCCACGATTTTTTTAATAAACGACCTAAAGATGCCGCTACAATCCCTTTTCCAAGCGATGACACAACCCCGCCTGTTACAAAAATATACTTTGTCATAAAAAAAATTCCTCCTTATGATGTTCTAAAAATTGCAAGTAAGAAAAGTGCATATACGCTGTGTTAATAACTAAGTATCTTAGCGTAAATGTCTCGGTAAAGAAATACTTATACCTAAAAATAAGAAAAGCCGAGAATGTCTACAAAAAAAGTGTAGTCGATTCGAAGCTTAATCGTTTCTATCTCTTTTCTACTTTCCTTTTAAAAATTGATTGCTAACATTTATTCAGTCACCGATTACTATACATCATGAAGTATTTGGAACATTTATATTCATGTCAGTAGTAATTTGGGAGTGTTTAACTGAATCAATTTCGCCTTGGCGTAATTCGTCCAGATTTTGAATTGTGCCCGCACAATTCATTCCTTTGAAAATCCGTGACATCCGCCAGAGGCTTTATCTTCATTCAGTAAGTGTTTGGACACTCACTGAAAAGGAACCAATACCGCATTTATCTCACCACCTGTAGAGGTGGGAGTCTTCTGTATCTGCCGCTATGCTTTCGATACCAAAATATTTGCTGAATGAAGATAAAGTTAACAACAAAAAAAACGCCCCTCCTGCATAGGTTTGCAGGGGGAGCGTATTACATACACGGTCTTTCTCCTTTTTTTTAAGGAGCCCAAGTAAAAGATTAAACGTAACCGGGATAGAAGTCAAGAATTATTACCACGGGCATAAAAGAAAGAAAAATTAAATTTCTTCCTCTTCTTCGTCGAATTCCTCATCGTCATCTTCTTCGATAAAGTCTTCATCGATTTCTTCATCAATGTCCTCTAGTTCCTCATCGTCAAAATCAATGTCTGCTTTATCTTCTTCCTCAACTTCGTCTTCTTCAACAAATTCTTCATAATCTTCATCAAAGTCAATATCTTCTTCATCTAGATCCAGATCCTCATCCAAATCATCCTCGTCAAGGGCAGCTTTAGATTTTTTTCTTATGCGTTTTCACAGAAGGAGCTGTCTCTTCCTCAATTTGCTCAACTTTAAACCATTCGCGTAAACCCCAACCTGTCTCTTGATTGTATAAGAAGCGACCATCTACATTCATATCTGTGTAAAATTGTAGTAGGCGTGCTTTGATTTCTTCATTACTATAGCCTACAAGCTCCTGAATGATTGTTAGTAAGTCATTAAAAGACACTGAGGCACGTTTTTCATTTAAAATTACATAAGCTAAGTTAATTAACGATTCTTCCGCTAATTGTTCCTTTGTCATTTCACGAAAATTCAATTCGTGCACTTCCTTTCTCTCATCACAATGGACGTTTTTATTGCTTTATTTTCGGAGCGCAGCAAAAAAAAGACCGCACAAAAGTAACTTTCCATATCATAAGCATAATACCCATTATATACAAAGTTTTATCCTCTTTGCTAGCTTCAATTACTGTTTTTTATATCATGTATTTTTTTTATCCCAAGGTAAAATAAATATATAGATAGAATTAGTAAAGGAACAGCGCCAATTTGCTTATTATACAGGAAAATAACCCCTAACACTAAAGCTAAAATAATAATGAAGTGAAAAGCTGATTTCATCCTCTACTGCGCCTCCCCTTTTTTTTACAGTTCTATTATAACGAAAATAAAAAGAAGTGCCTAATCCTAAGACTAGACACTTAAAACTACAGAAGCATTTTATAGAATAAATGCTAATAAGTAAGAGGATATGCACTTTGCAAATTACATATTACGACGATATTGTCCCCCTACCTCATATAAAGCTTTCGTAATTTGTCCTAAACTTGCTACTTTTACTGTTTCCATTAGCTCTGCAAAAATATTACCGTTGTTAACAGCTACTTCCTGTAAGCGAGTAATAGCTGCTTCTGATTCACTTTCATGTTGCTTCCAGAATTCCTGTAAATTATGGATTTGCGTCTCTTTTTCTTCTGTGGACGCTCGTGCAATTTCCATATTATCTATATCCGCATCGGAAGGTGGATTCGGATTCAAATATGTGTTGACACCGATAATCGGTAGCTCACCAGAATGTTTCAACATTTCATAGTACATGGATTCCTCTTGGATTTTACCACGTTGATATTGTGTTTCCATTGCACCTAGCACGCCACCACGATCATTTATGCGATCAAATTCTTCCAGAACGGCTTCTTCTACAAGATCTGTTAACTCTTCCACGATAAATGCCCCTTGCAGTGGGTTTTCATTTTTCGCTAAACCATGCTCTTTTGTAATGATCATCTGAATAGCCATCGCTCGACGAACTGACTCTTCAGTAGGTG
The DNA here is from genome assembly GCA_001312325.1 of Lysinibacillus pakistanensis. Next base: position 320,167 of record BBDJ01000001.1, read on the forward strand.
TTGTAATGGCTTCATCATAGGCATTTGTATGCAATGAATTACAGTTATCCTGTAATGCCATAAGTGCCTGTAATGTTGTACGAATATCATTAAAATCAATCTCCTGTGCATGCAAGCTGCGTCCAGATGTTTGAATATGGTACTTTAATTTTTGTGCACGTTCATTAGCGTTGTACTTATCACGCATTACCACTGCCCAAATTCTACGAGCAACACGTCCAATAACCGTGTACTCTGGGTCAAGTCCATTCGAGAAGAAGAATGACAGATTTGGTGCAAAGTCATTAATGTTCATACCGCGACTTAAATAATATTCTACATACGTAAAGCCATTCGCCAATGTAAAGGCCAATTGTGAAATTGGATTTGCACCAGCTTCGGCAATATGATAGCCAGAAATGGATACTGAGTAATAATTACGAACCTTATGGTCAATGAAGTATTGTTGAATATCTCCCATCATACGTAAGGCAAACTCTGTTGAAAAAAATACAGGTATTTTGCCCTTGATCTTCTTTTAAAATATCCGCTTGCACTGTTCCTCGCACAACCTGCAATGTTTTCTCTCGTGTCTCTGTAAATTCTTCAACTGTCAAAGGTCGACTAAGTTCTTTCTCACGTAGTTTCACTTGTTGATCAATAGCCGTATTCATAAACATTGCTAAAATAATTGGTGCTGGACCATTAATTGTCATTGATACTGATGTTGACGGAGCACACAAATCAAAGCCCGCATAAAGCTTCTTCATATCCTCTAACGTACATATAGAAACACCTGATTCCCCAACCTTTCCATAAATATCTGGTCGATAATCTGGATCTTCGCCATAGAGTGTTACCGAATCAAATGCTGTAGATAAACGTTTCGCATCATCATCCTTTGATAGATAATGGAATCGTTTATTTGTTCGCTCTGGTGTTCCCTCACCAGCGAATTGTCGCTTTGGATCTTCCCCTTCACGTTTAAATTGGAATACACCTGCTGTATATGGGAATTCACCAGGTACATTTTCTTTATAAACCCAGCGTAGAATTTCACCATAGTCCTCAAATTTCGGTAAGGAAACCTTTGGAATTTTTGTTCCAGAAAGACTTGTTGTCTTTAAAATTGTGCGAATTTCCTTATCGCGAACCTTTGTGACAAATTCATCTCCTGAGTATGCTTCCTTTAGAGCCTGCCAATTATCTAAAATACGTTTGGATTCTGCTGTTAATTCATCTCTGACACCTTCTGCTAAAGAGGTAAGAGATGCGACAAGTGCATCATCAGGAGCCTTTTCTTTCACTGCAGCAATTGCACCCTCTAGTTGGAATAGTTGACGTGCAAATGCTACCTGTTGCTCTGATTTTTTTATGATAGCCACGCACGGTATCTGTAATTTCGCGCAAATAATAGCGACGGTCATTTGGAATAATGATATCCTGCTTTTGAGTTTTTGCAAATTGCTCATATCCTGTTTCCCAATTGTAGCCTGTCTTTTCATTAATAATGTTAACAAGTGCGGCAAATAAAGCATTCGTGCCTTTATCATTGAATTGGCTTGCAATCGTACCATAAACTGGCATTGCGCCTAGTGATTCATGCCAAAGCTCTCGAGAACGTTGATATTGCTTCTGTACCTGTCTAAGCGCATCCTCAGAGCCCTTACGTTCAAACTTATTGATAGCGATAACATCAGCAAAATCAATCATATCAATTTTTTTCAAGCTGCGTTGGAGCACCAAACTCGCTGGTCATCACATACATGGATAGGTCCGTATATTTTGTAATTTCAGCATCCCCTTGACCGATACCACTTGTTTCTACAATGATTAAATCATAGCCTGCTACACGAACGACATCTAGCACATCTCCAATGGAAGCAGTAAGCTCTGTACGAGATCCACGAGTTGCTAAACTACGCATGTATACTCGATTGTTGAAGATAGCATTCATCCGTATTCGGTCCCCTAGCAATGCACCACCTGTTTTTTGCTTAGTTGGATCGACTGAAAGTATTGCTACACGTTTATCTGGGAATTCCTTTAAGAATCGACGGATTAACTCATCTGTCAGAGACGATTTCCCAGCACCACCAGTACCAGTAATACCTAGAACAGGTGTCTCTTTCGTGCGCTTTCGAGCTTCTTCTATCATTTTTTTTCGTTTCCTCATCGTCATTCGACTCCGCAGCAGTGATTAAATTCGCCAAAATCTCTGGTGTCTCTGTCGTTAACATATCTAGCTTTTCTAGATAGCTACCTGTTGCTGTAGGAAAATCAGTACCTTTAATTTGTTCATTGATCATCCCTTGCAAACCTAAAACACGTCCATCCTCTGGCGAAAAAATCCCTGCGATCCCATAAGCATGTAGCTCCTTAATTTCTCGTGGCAAAATAACACCACCACCACCACCATATATCTTTATATGTGGAGCACCTTTTTCACGAAGTAAATCATACATATATTTAAAGTATTCCATATGGCCGCCTTGATAAGATGAGATGGCTACGCCTTGCGCATCTTCTTGAATCGCAGCATTCACAACTTCTTCTACAGAGCGATTATGTCCTAAATGAATAACCTCTACCCCACTAGATTGTAAAATACGTCGCATAATGTTGACCGAAGCATCATGTCCATCAAATAGACTCGATGCTGTAACAAAACGTACGTGATTTTTTTGGACGATATACTTCTACCTTTGTCATATGAAATCCCCACTTTCTCCCCTTAATCAATTTCACCTTTGCGTTATCATTTGTAGTTCAAAAAAAAGTCGGTAATTGCAATGTCGCTTTATGCAATTACGACAACCCCTTAACAGAACCCCTTTATACCTGAAATAAACAATGTTATTTGCATGTCAATAAATTCATCAATCGAATGCTGACGATGTAGCGCCCATTTTCGGAACGCCCAGCTTTGCCCTGAGACAACTAAATTATTGGCTGCCAAATGGATTTGCTTATCGGTCATTGTAATTTCACCTGACTGCACACACCGCTTTAGCAGTCGTTCAAACGTGGCAACCATTTCAAACTCCTTACTAAATACATAGCGCTGCGCTTCTTTTGATAAAGATTTTGTTTCCTGATACATGATAGTCAGTTCATCAACCATGTGATCAATTTGCAAGAAATACTCTCGGATCATTTCTTTTAATTCTTCTATCGTCCCTGCTTTTATCTCATAACTTGAAAGTCGCTCCATTGCATGATGATAAATGCTATCACATACTAGATAAAGGACATCCTCTTTAGTTCGGATATACTCATATAAAGTACCGATACTAAAGCCAGCTGCTTTTGCGATTTCTCTCGTCGTGGCACGATGAAAACCTTTTTCTTTAAATAATTTTATGGCTCCCTGTATCATTTGTTCCCGACGAATGGCGATGAGATTTTCATCTTTAACTGTTGACTGTACCTGGGGCCTTTTCTCTTTTTCTGTCATGTATTATCTTGTTACCATACGAGAGATAACAAGACGTTGAATCTCTTGCGTACCTTCATAGATTTGTGTGATTTTAGCATCACGCATAAAGCGTTCAACTGGATAATCTTTTGTATAACCATAGCCGCCAAAAATTTGAACAGCCTCAGTCGTTACACTCATCGCCGTATCGCCAGCCATTAATTTCGCCATTGCAGATGCTTTACCATATGGTAGACTACTCGACTCTAACCAAGCCGCCTGGTATGTAAGCAGTCGAGATGCTTCAATTTGTGTAGCCATGTCTGCTAGTTTGAAAGAAACACCTTGATTGGCTGTAATCGGTTTACCAAATTGCACACGCTCTTTTGCATACTCTACTGCTGCATCCAGTGCTCCTTGTGCAATCCCTACAGCCTGAGCTGCAATACCGTTACGTCCACCATCAAGTGTTGTCATTGCAATTTTAAAACCTTCTCCCTCAGCCCCTAGCAAGTTTTCTTTTGGAACTCGACAGTTATCAAAAATAATTTCAGTTGTAGGAGATGAACGAATCCCTAATTTTTTTCTCCTTTTTACCTACTGAGAAACCTTCAAATCCGGCCTCTACGATAAAAGCGGATGTGCCATTTTTAGCCTCTGGATCTGTTACAGCAAATACAACATATGTATCTGCTACTCCACCATTTGTAATGAAAATTTTCGAGCCATTTAAAATATAATCATCACCATCACGTTTTGCGTAGGTTTTCATACCACCAGCATCTGAACCGGACCCTGCTCTGTTAAACCATATGCCCCAATATGTTTACCTTCTGCCATTGGACGAAGATATTTTTGCTTTTGTTCTTCATTACCAAACTTATAAATCGGCCAGCCTGCCAGTGACGTATGGGCCGATAAAGTTACCCCTGTTGAAGCGCAAACACGGGATAATTCTTCTACAGCAATAACATACGCAAGATAATCAAAGCCTGCCCCACCATATTCCTCTGGCCATGGAATACCTGTTAAACCAAGCTCCGCCATTTTATCAAAAATTGCACGATCAAACTCTTCGTTCTCGTCACGCTCCGCTGCTGTTGGCGCCACTTCATTAATAGCAAAATCTCGAATCATTTCGCGTAATTGTTCATGCTCTTCTGTTAATTGAAAGTTCATTGTCCATTTCCCCTTTTTAGTTAGACTTTGTTAATGCTAAACTATTTATTTCTAGGTGATTACGCTTCTTTGATGATTGCTCTTTTTATTTAGTGCATTCTATTATCGATTTTGAATCTCGGTGCGACATTAATTTACTGGATGAGCAGTTTTAAGGTTCACCTGAGCAGTTTCTCTGGATACCCGAGCGATTCTATGACTCATCTGAGCAGTTTCCACGGCTACCCGAGCGATTCTATGACTCACCTGAGCAGTTTCCTTGGCTACCCGAGCAATTCTCCACCTCACCTGAGCAGTTTTCTTGGCTACCCGAGCAGTTCTTCGCCACACCTGAGCAGTTTCCACGGCTACCCGAGCAGTTCTTCGCCTCATCTGAGCAATATCAACTATGCAACATAGGATTTTATTTCAGTAAATGTTTACTAATAACTAACCGTTGAATTTCACTTGTGCCTTCATAGATTTCTGTTACCTTTGCATCGCGGAAATAACGCTCTACTGGATAATCTTCAGTGTAGCCGTAGCCACCAAAAATTTGAACAGCCTCTATTGCGGTTTGGACAGCTGTGCGTGAGGCAAATAGTTTCGCCATGGACGCTTCTGCTCCACATGGTAAACCTTTTGCACGTAAATCAGCAGCTCGATAGACTAATAATTTTGCGGATTCTACAGCAGTGGCCATATCTGCCAGCTTAAAGCTAACTCCTTGTTGTGCAAGAATCGGTTTACCAAATTGAATACGCTCTTTTGCATATGCTGTAGCTGCTTCAAGAGCTGCTTCTGCAATCCCTAAAGCTTGTGCTGCAATCCCAATTCTTCCAACATCTAAGTTAGCCATTGCAATTTTAAAGCCTTCCCCCTCTTTCCCAAGAAGGTTTTTGGCTGGTATACGGCAATTATCGAATGTGAGCTGAACTGTACGTGAGCCATGTAAGCCCATTTTCTGTTCATCTTTACCGATAATTAAGCCTGGCGTTCCCTTCTCAACTATAAACGCAGAAATGCCGCGTGTTTTTTTCAGCAGGGTTCGTCGATGCGAATACAATATACACATCAGCCTCTCCACCATTCGTTATAAATACCTTGGAGCCGTTAATGACATATTCATCGCCATCTTGCACTGCCTTTGATTGTAACGAGCCAGCGTCTGAGCCGGCACTTGGTTCTGTTAAACAAAATGCTCCTAAATATTCACCTGCTGCAAGCTTTGGAACATAGCGTTTCTTTTGCTCTTCATTTCCAAAATAAATAATTGGATTGGTGCCTACTGAAGTATGAACGGATAAAATAACGCCCATTACAGCACTCACCTTCGATAGTTCATTAATAGCAATTATGTACGATGTAAAATCCATCGCAGCCCCGCCTAACTCTTCGGGTGTTGTGATCCCCATCAATCCAAGTTCACCCATTTGTGCAAGAAGCTCACGTGGAAACTCTCCTGCTTCCATACGCGCTATCCATGGTTCAATTTTTTTCCTGTGCAAAATCTCGAACCATATCACGCATCATCACTTGTTCATCTGTAAACTGTAAATGCATCTATATTGTCACCCCTCTAAGTTGTCCTGCAGTATTACATTTCCTTGAAATTGTCCCATCCCCATAGGATTATTCATAAACGTAAAAGCCTCTTCCTGATTTCTTTCCTAGCCAGCCAGCTGCCACATATTTTCGAAGCAGTGGACAAGGTCTATACTTACTATCACCTAAGCCCTCATGTAAAATCTCCATAATGTAGAGACATGTATCAAGACCAATAAAATCTGCCAGCGTTAATGGACCCATCGGATGATTCATACCAAGCTTCATTACATCGTCGATTGCTTCCTTTGTAGCTACACCCTCATACAATGCATAAATTGCTTCGTTAATCATAGGAAGTAAAATTCGATTTGAAATAAAACCAGGGAAATCATTTACCTCTACTGGTGTTTTGGATAATTTCACTGTCATGTCTTCTACTGCTTTATAGACTTCATCACTAGTTGCTAAACCTCGAATAATTTCCACTAGTTTCATAACAGGTACAGGATTCATAAAATGCATTCCAATTACTTGCTCTGGACGATTAGTAACTGCTGCAATTTCAGTAATAGGAAGTGAAGATGTATTTGTCGCTAAAATAGCATGTGCTGGTGCAATTTGATCAATTTGCTTAAAAATAGATTGCTTCACTTCCATATTTTCTACTGCAGCCTCAATGATAATATCTACATCACTAGCATCCTGTAAATCTAATGACATCATGATTCGACTTAATATAGCCGCTTTTTCTTCTTCTGTTTTACGACCCTTTTCTACATCACGTGATAAATTTTTCGTAATAACCCCTATACCACGTTCGAAAAACTCTTGCTTCATGTCATTCAATTTGACTCATAGCCTGCCTGTGCGCAAACTTGTGCAATGCCAGAGCCCATTTGCCCTGCACCAATGACCATTACCTTTTGAATTCCCATCATTCATGTCCCCCTGTTTTTGGTACTTCAATCATAATCGCATCTCCTTGCCCACCACCTGAACAAATCGCTGCAATTCCTATGCCACCACCACGGCGCTTTAATTCCTGCGCAAGTGTTAAAATAATACGTGCTCCAGATGCACCGATTGGATGTCCTAGCGCAACTGCTCCGCCGTTCACATTGACCTTTTCAGCATCTAAATCGGCTAGTTGTTTGCTGACTAGTGCTACTGCGGCAAAGGCCTCATTGATTTCGAATAAATCAATATCTGCTAATGACTTCCCTGTCTTTTTCAGTAATTTGTTAATTACTAAGCCAGGTGTTTGTGGGAAATTCTCTGGCTCAATGGCAAGTTCTTCATGGCCGATAATTACTGCTAGTGGCTCCCTGCCTTCACGAGTTGCACGTTCCTCGCTCATGACTACTAGTGCACATGCACCATCATTTACCCCAGGTGCATTACCTGCTGTAATTGTTCCATCCTTATCAAAGGCTGGTTTAAGCTTCGCAAGTACCTCCATGGATGTACCCGCTCTTGGTGCCTCATCTGTATCAACTAGAAGCGGTTCACCCTTACGTTGTGGAATTTCCACAGGCACGATTTCTTCAGCAAAGTAACCTTTTTCAATTGCTGATAGTGCTCGCTCATGACTGCGAACAGACCAAGCATCCTGCTCCTCACGGCTTAATGAAAACTCTTTGGCTGTTGAATTACCGTAGCTCCCCATATGTGGTCTTGCCTTATCAAAAGCACATGTTAAGCCATCATATAGCATGCCATCTACTATTGTAGAATCACCCATCCGTAAGCCTGTTCGACCATTTTGTAGATAGTACGGTGCATTGGACATTGATTCCATACCACCAGCGATAATCACCTCTTCGTCCCCTAAACGAATAAGCTGATCTGCTAATGTGACAGCACGCATTCCTGATGCACAAACTTTGTTAATCGTTTCTGTTTTTACAGCTTTCGGTAAATCTGCTTTAATTGCAGCCTGTCTAGAAGGAATTTGGCCCTGTCCCCCTTGTAATACGGAGCCTAAAATCACTTCATTCACGTCATCTGGTAAAATATTGGCTTTCTCTATTGCCCCCCTTATGGCGATAGCACCTAAATCACTTGCACTTAATGCTGAAAGTGAACCTCCAAACTTCCCAAATGCCGTTCTTGCTCCTGCTAAAATAACAGCTCTATTCAAGTAAAACACCCCTTTTGTTTTACGTACTCTATGAATTATCAGAGCACCGTTGTTGACTGAACGCTCGCTCGATTTCACTCTATGAAAAATGGGAGTTTAAAGTCTCACTCCCATTTCCATTTAATCTTATTCTACAAAACAATTATTTATTGTGCAATTTATATTTTTCAGATAACTAAAATATTTCTACAATAGTTATCAATTTTCTGCGTTAATTTCTACATTCTTGTCTTGTTCGACATTGTCTACAGAAGCCACTACCTCTTCAAGCATCTCATCTACAGCTTCTTCAGCAGGATTTACAAGTGCTTTCCCTTTTTCACCAAACACAGATCGCTCTAATAGCTCTGCAACGTCGAATGTTCCAATTGTATCCTCAACTTCTTTTGCCTTTGTACCATCCTCTAGCATCGTTAAGCAGTATGGACAGCCTGATGAAATAACTGATGCATTCGTTGCTAAAGCCTGCTCTGTACGTGCAACATTAATACGGTTACCAACATGTTCTTCCATCCACATTAAGCCACCACCTGCACCACAGCACATAGCCGTTTCACGATTACGCTCCATTTCTACAAGTTTCACGCCTGGAATACCTCGCAGTATCTCACGTGGTGCATCATAAACATCGTTATAACGACCTAAGTAACAAGAATCATGGAATACAATTGTTTCATCTACTTCATAATTCAAGCAAGTCGATTTTCATCAATTAGCTGATTTAACAGCTCTGTGTGGTGATAAACTTCACCCTTCCAGCCAAAGTCTTGATATTCATTTTTGAAGATATTGTAAGCATGAGGATCGATTGTTACAATTTTCTTCACATCGTTTTTCTCAAATTCATCAATATTCGCTGTCGCAAGCTCTTGGAATAAAAATTCATTTCCTAAACGACGAGGTGTATCCCCTGAATTTTTCTCTTTATTTCCTAAAATCGCAAATTTCACGCCTGCCTCATTTAATAGGCGACAGAAGGCTAAGGCAATTTTTTGTGAGCGATTATCAAATGCGCCCATTGAGCCTACCCATAATAAATAGTCCATTTCCTCACCAGATTTTTTTCAGCTCTTTGACTGTTGGAATATGGATTGTTGGATCAAGGTCACGCCAATTTTCTTTCTCTTTACGATTTAAGCCCCAAGGATTTCCTTGACGCTCGATATTTGTCATCGCGCGTTGTGCATCTGGATTTACTTTTCCTTCTGTCATTGTTAAATAACGACGAAGGTCAATTATTTTATCGACATGTTCATTCATAACTGGACATTGATCTTCACAGTTACGACAAGTCGTACATGCCCAAATCTCTTCTTCCGTTATCACTTCACCAATTAAAGATGGACTATAGATATCCTCAATGACCGCACCCTCAGCACCAGCCGCCATAGCTAACTGATTCCCCTTTGTATTAGCAAAGAATTGATAAGGTACCCACGGCTTTTGCTTTGTTACCACTGCACCTGTAAATGTTAGATGGTCACGAAGCTTCACGATTAAATCCATCGGTGATAGCATTTTACCAGTTCCTGTTGCAGGACACATATTTGTACAGCGTCCACATTCTACACAGGAATATAAATCTAGCATTTGCTTTTGTGTAAAGTCTTGAATGCGTCCAACCCCAATGGATGGCATTTCATCTTCACTTTCAGCATTTTCTCCAGCTTCCTCTAATGCTTCAAAGTCGATTGGCGTTAGTGTTCCTACACGATCTAGACGATTCATATAAACATTAATTGGACTAACAATTAAGTGGAAGTGCTTAGATTGTGGTACATACACTAGGAATGTTAGTAAAATTAATAAGTGTGCCCACCACATTACATAGAATACGGCTGCTGCTGCAGATGTTGGTAGGAAACTAAAAATAGCAGCAATGCTCGATGCAACTGGCTCTGTATATGTTAATTCTTCGCCATGCCAAATTAACCCCATACCATTAGCAATTAATGTGGAAACCATTAAGCCACCAATGAAAATTAATACAAGACCGTTTTTCCAGCCTCTTTTTAGACGTACTAGCTTTTCTACATAGCGACGATAAAACGCCCAAACAACTGCTACTAAAATCATTAAGACCACAAGCTCTTGGAAGAAAGTAAAGAGTCCATAGAAAATGCCTAGTGGTAAATGTGATTCAGGTACTAATCCCTTCCAAATTAAATCAATGGCTCCTAGCTGCACCATTAAAAATCCATAGAAGAACATCACGTGAATTAACCCACTCTTTGGATCTTTCAGAAGTTTATTTTGGCCAAATACATTGACCATAATATAACGAATTCGTTCTTTTACACTTTCATCAAATTCAACCTTTTTCCCCAATTGCACAAACTTATAGCGTGTTTTTAACAGATAGAAGAACAATCCTACTGCATAAAGCACAACCACGACTGTTAAAACAATGTTTGCAATTAATAATGGACTCATGGTTGGTCCCCCCTTTAGTTTGTCGTAATTTTCTCTCTTTGTGGTAAATTTGCTAGCTCATACGTAAATGTACATCATTATATTCCTATTCTAATAAATGAGTGAGCATTCAGTCAACATAAAACGGAAATATTTCTGATAATTTTATATTCTTACATTTTCCAAGAAAAAAAAGCCACCCTGAATTTTTCCAAAGTAGCCGTTTTTCTTTTTCTTCACAAGAATATTACTTTTTAAAAACATTACCGCTTCGAATATATTCAATATCAGAGACCTTCATTCTACAGTTCACAACCCGTGCAGCGGCAAATAAATAATCTGATAGTCGGTTTAAATATTTTTGGACAATTGTCGGTACATCCTGAATTTCCTTCATGAGCGTTACCATTTGACGTTCTGCTCGACGTGCAACTGTACGGGCAATGTGTAAGGTTGCAGCGGCTGGGGCGCCTCCTGGTAAAATAAAACGCTGTAAAGGTGGTGCTTCATCTGATAAAGCATCAATTCGGGATTCCAACACTTCAATCGGCTGCTCCGTAAGCTTATAATGACGCTCCTTCATAACATTTGCTAGGTCCCCACCTGCATCAAAAAGCTCATGCTGAATCGTTTCTAAATCAATAAGAATATCCTTAAAAAGCTCGCGATCTAATTCACTTACAGCCTTGCCAATAAATGAATTTAATTCATCAATAGCTCCGTAAGTTTCCACTCGTAAGCTATCCTTGTCAACACGTCCACCAATAAGACTTGTTTTGCCTGTATCCCCTGTTTTCGTATAAAGCTTCATCTCTCTCATCTCCTATCATCCATTTTTATAATTTTTAATGGCTTGCACAGTTGTCGCAAAAACACCCTTACCAATGATCTTCCCCACCTCTGTAATGGGGCCTCCATACAGCATTTCATCACCTTTTTGTGTTGCAGCAATCAGCAAACTATCTGTAGCAGTACCTGTCGCAATGGTTCCACTTAGCTCATCGCGAATATCTTCTGACTGTAATGCCTTCGTTTTTGCTTCATTTGCCGTCATCATTGCTTGGAAAAATGCCTCTTCTGATAGACTACCATTGATAATAACCCATGTATTTATAGTACCAATATATGGTTCAATCTGTCGTTCATGTACACGAGAAACATCTACAGCATTGCCAACACCAGCAGTAACAGCAACGAGCACACTGCCAAAGGATGCTGCATATTCATTAATTGCTACTAGTCTTGTTGGAACTGCCGTTAGCATAACAACTGTACTCGTTGAGGAAAAACTCTCCTTTTGTAAAAATGCTGCAACCTCTCGCTTGACATCATTTATGACATAATCCCCTGGAACTGAGCGATTTAAGAGGCAATTATACCAGCCAATCCCTGGGTTATGGACAGCAGAAGAAACTGTTTTTAAAGGGAACTCAGATTGTAACTGAATAAAATGTTCAGTAACCTTAAAATTATCTTTGTTAATATACGCACGTTGCAGATGCTCACCCGATGCAGGCATCATTGTTATTTGTGGCTTTGGAATTTCAGGATGTGCATAGGTCGCTACCCTTGCCTGATAAACCTCTTCAATTTGTGAAGCCATCAATACTTCATGGGGTACCCCAAATGCACGCATTTGCCCTGACTCCATTAATAATAATTCGTCACAATAAAGAGAAGCCAAGTTCATATCATGTAACACCATAATAACGGTTAATCCGCATTCTATTGCTTCCTTCCGCACCATATCTAAAATTTGCCGCTGATGTGCAATATCTAAATGATTGGTCGGTTCATCCAGCAATAATATTTCTGCTGTCTGCGCTAAAGCCTGGGCAACAAAAACTCGTTGCTGCTCACCACCTGATAAGAATTCCATGGGTGCCTGCTCGTAGCGTGTCACACCTGTTTGGGCCATTGCGTGTTGGACTGCTTGTTCATCAAAATCTGACCAACTGGAAAAAAAACCCGATTGATGTGGATAGCGTCCAAGAGATACTGCTTCTCGCACACTGTTTGAAAAGGCATTCGCATGTAATTGTGGAAGAACGGCCATTTTTTTTGCCAAAGCACGAGCATTGTAAGAACTAATATTTTTGCCATCTACTTTTATAGTACCTGCCGTTGCTGGTAATATGCCACTAATCACTTTTAATAGTGTGGATTTTCCGCTACCATTTGGACCTAATATCCCCAATATTTTCCCCTTCTCCACTGAAAAACTAATATCTTTGACGATTGGTACGCCATCATAGCCACCTGATAGATGTTCAACAACGATCATGCCCGTACCCCCTTACTTCTGCGCTGCTTATAAAAAAATATAGGAAAAGACAGGTGCCCCAATAAATGCAGTAATAACACCAATCGGTAGCTCCCTCGGCATAATAATTGTTCGTGCAATTAAATCACATATAATAAGCAATGTCGCACCATTTAAAAAGGACAATGGTAATAAATGACGGTGGTCTGAGCCCCAAATCATCCTTGTCATATGCGGTACGACTAGTCCAACGAATCCAATTGTTCCCGAAACAGCTACTGCTGCTCCTGTCAGCATGGATCCACCTACTAAAATTAAATACTTACTTCGTTTCACATTAACACCTAAGTGCTTTGCTCTTTCCTCCCCATATAACAGCACATTTAATTCCCTTCTTTGTGTCCATAGCATCAATGAACCTACAATAACAAATGGGATAATCATTTGCACAAAAGGCCAGCCTCGCATCGATACAGAACCAAGTAGCCACCCTATCACTTGCCGTAGCTCCTCGCCTGATAGGGCAATCATTAGAGAAATAAGTGAGCCTAAAAATGAACTAAAGATGACTCCTGTTAAAATTAATGTTTCCATTTTCAGTGAACGATCTACTACTCTTGCAAAGCTCATGACTGCAACCATTGTTAATACTGCTCCAAGCATACTGAAGGTTGGCAATGCATAAAGACCAACTACTGGAATTGAAAGACCAAAGAATATCGTCATTACTGCTCCAACTGATGCACCAGAAGAAACACCTAAAGTATATGGATCTGCTAAAGGATTTTTTTAGCAAGCCCTGAAAAGCAGCTCCTGCAATGGCTAGTGAAGCTCCTACAAGCCCTGCTAGGAAAACTCGCGGCAGACGAATTTTCCAAAAAATATTGGCAGCCGTTTCATCAGCTGCTTTATTCCACAATACTTCTAGCGGAATATGAACAGAGCCTATAGCAGCGCCACACCAGATGCTAATGATAAGAAGCGTAATGGCTGTTACATAGGCTGTGACTATTTTACTCACTTAAACGCCTCTGGGTAGATGGCTTTCGCTAACTCTTCAAGCCCCTCAGCTAAACGTGGTCCTTGACGACTTGTTGTATTCTCATCTACCTGAACAATGGCTTTATTTTTTTACGGCATTAATTGTGTCAAAGCCAGCACGCTGTGGTAGCTTTGTTAAAATATCAGGTACATAATGATATGTCACCACGATGACATCTGGATTTTTTTGCAATAATTTGTTCGGAACTGATTTCATACCAATCTGCTGTATCTGCTGCAACATTTTCGGCATGAATCATATTTAACATTTCATTCATAAATGTATCTTTACCAGCTGTAAATATATGGGGTTCATCAGATGTTTCTACAAAAACTTTCTTTGGCTTCACATCCTTAATTTTTGCTAGAACCTCTTCTACTTTTGTCTTCATATCTTTAATTATTTTCTCGGCCTCAGGTAATTTCCCAGTTGCACGACCTAGCTGTTCAATTGTTGTGTAAATTTCATTAAAATCCTTTGCATTTGTTACCACAAAAACCTTTAAACCGGCAGATTCAAGCTGTTCAATGGCCCCTGCAGAAAATGTCATACTCGAATCATGAGCAAATACGATATCTGGTTTTAAAGCAATAATTTGCTCAATATTATATTCCATGCCACCAACTTTTTGTTTTTCAGTTGCCTCTGCAGGATAATCATCATTATCGGTAACACCCACTATTTCATTGTTTAAGCCAAGAGCAAATAAAATCTCTGTATTACTTGGAATAAGAGAAACTATTTTTTCAGGAGGTGACTCCAGTGTAATTTCCTTGCCAACAGCATCTGTTATCGTCATTGGGAATGTTGCTTTGTCTACTTGTGTAGTTTCTTGCTGCTCAGAAGATGCCGGCTTTTCATTTTTCGCTCCTTCTCCACAGGCAGCAAGTAAGCCAATTGCTAAAAATGCGGAAAGTCCTAATTTCCAAAATTTCTTCATATGAATCCTCCTAGTATATAAGTGCGTAAATTTTTACGAATTATTTTGCTGATAGATTAGTAATCGACGAACTTTATAAGTTTATCGCCCATTTTTTCAAATTTATCGACATCTTCCATACAAAACAAATACCCCTCATTCAAAGTGAGGGGTAATAATGCACAAAAATACGCAAAATCCACCACCCTATCCTCGTAGGTTGTAACGTGTCTCTATAAAGCAGGTCTCCTGGCTCGTGCTCCATACGTCAAGCCTTCCCGAAAAACTTTCAGTGGCGTACATTGAAAAAACTAGCACATACAGTGGCGGGACCGCATCGGAATATCACCGATTTCCCTTTTCACTTTACATAAGTAAAGAACCTTTATAATATTCAGTTGATTTTATTATACATGAAAACAAAAAAAAGTCGCCTACCATCTAGACGACTTCTCCTTTATTAAAGAATATCTGCAAAATATTGAACTGTTTTCATCGGTGCCCCTAGTTCTCTTAATGCCCATGTATGCTCTAAATAAATATCTGCCAGCTTTTCATATTTGCCACCGAATCTGTGAGCCCATTCCACAGCTACAACGCTTTCATACATATGCGCCATTTTTTTCTGCTACCGCTTTTGCCTCAAAAGTTTTCGTTGCTTTATCCAAAGAGCTAAACGTATCCAATGTCGATTTCAATTGCACTAATTGTTCCACTACTAATTGACTTAGAGTGCTGTTAGCTAACTTAGCTAAGCGTTCCTCCATAATACGTACAAACAACTTATGAGCTTGAAACTTATCTACTAAACGAATCAGCTCTAATGCCAGGATATTGGCAGTTCCTTCCCACACCGTAAGCACCTGTGCATCTCTTAATAAGCGAGGTGTCACAAAGTCTTCAATATAGCCATTTCCACCATGTAATTCAATCGCTTCACTTGCATATTTCACCGCCTGCTCGGCTGTTTCCTTTTTCATAATGGCTATATTTAAACGATTCATCATCATATCCTCATGATTGCCCTGACCACTTGTCACTTTATCATACAGCTGAATAAGATCAAAAACTGTTGCTACTTCTACATGAAGCTTTGCCGCAAATTTTCCTAGTGTATCCTGAATCATTGGATATTGCGTTAAAGGCTTACCAAAAGCATAACGATTTGTCACATAGTGCTTTGCCTCTAAAAAGCCACGTCGCATAATACCTAAAGAAGCTACGGCATTGCAAATTCTTGATAGATTAAGTGCCTCTAGCATATAATAAATTCCTTTATTCGGCTCACCTACAATATAGGCAAGTGCACCATCAAATTCTACCTCACCAGAGGGAACTGCCTTCACGCCAAGCTTATCCTTTAAGCGACGAATACGAAGGTTATTCATAGTACCATCCTCCGCTCGCCATGGAACTGCAAATAATGTTAGCCCTTTAGAGCCGGCAGAAGCTCCTTGGAGTCGCGCCAGTACCATTGCTACACCGCACATGCCTACATTGGATGCAAAATATTTTTCACCATATAAACGGAACTGCTCGCCTTCCTGTCTTGCCTCTACAGCATTTGCCCCAACATCCGAGCCACCTTGTCGTTCTGTTAAAAAGGTTGCTCCCTCATAGAGCTCAGTATCACCTGTTGCACAAACATGTGGTAAAAACCGTTCCTTTACCTCATTATTCGCATAGTGATCGAGTAAATAAGCTGTAGCCATTGTTAATGTAACAGGACAATAAAAGCCCGGCTCAGCATGGGATAGTAAATACCCTTGGGCAAAGCTATATACATAATTACCCTTTCTTCCTAGTTGCGGAATTTTCTTATGCACATAGCCCACAATCCCTGTATTATACGTCTCTTCTATTGTTTTTTTTGTAGCCATCATTGACCCAAATTTCTGATATTTCTTCACCGTAAGCATTATAACGTTCTAATCGAGGCTCGCCCTCTCTATCTGTATGCTTCGCTCTCCTATCAATATCTCCAGCACAAAGCTCTCCAAAATCTGTTAGCTCACGTGTTGCATATTCCGCAAATTCTTTATCAAGCATTATTTCTAAAATACTATGGAGCGTATCATTATCTTTAAAAAAAGTTCGTTGTTTTCATTTCTTCCTGCTGTAACACCTTCATAATTATCTCACCTCTTGTCCCTTCAATGATTGTTTTAATATTTTGCCCGATGCATTCCGCGGAAGCGCTTCCACTTGCTCAAAAATTCGCGGAATTTTAAATTTAGCGAGATGCTGCTCCAAATAATGTTGAAGAGCCTTGTCATCAATTTCTGTTTTGGCAGCATAAACAGCCTTTACTGTTTCACCCCACTGTGGATGAGGTACACCGATAACCGCTACCTCAAAAATCCCCTCAAAGCTTACAATACAATCTTCAATTTCCTTTGGATAAATATTGACACCACCAGATATAATCACATCCTTCTTGCGATCAACAATCCATATATACCCGTCTTCATCCACACGAGCTAAATCACCAGTTTTTAACCAGCCTTTTATAAATGCAGCCTTCGTCGCAATGTCGTCCTTGTAGTAGCCTAGCATATTGCCCTCTCCAAATAGCACAATTTCACCTACCTCACCAGCACGCACACCCTCTCCATCCTCATTAATAATACGTAGCTCCGTTCCAAGAGGTGCACGTTGTCCTATACTTCCTGCCTTTGTCTTATGTTCCTCACCAAATAATAATGAGCCGCTTGGACCAGCCTCCGTTAATCCATAAACACATGTTAGATGATTTGTACGGAAAGCTTTTTGTATATAAATGATTTCATTTTGTGATAATGGTGCACCACCATATACCCACCACTTCATAGAGGATAAATCAGCGGTTTGCAATCTCAGCATTTGAGCTGTTAACAAATAGGCAACTGGCGCGCCAAAAAAAATGCGTTGTCTTCTCCTGTTCAATTGAATCCAAGAACAAATCAGGTGTAAATGTTGAGGTTAATACATGTGTCGAACCAACAAGCATTCCCGCCATTAAAAATAAATGCAATGGAGCTGAATGCGTTAACGGCATCATTAGAAGGATGCGGCTTTCGGGCTTTACCTCCATCTCGACAGCAATCATTTGTGCTACGGTTAAAATATTACGATAGCTAAATAACACGCCTTTTGGTTTTCCTGTTGTCCCTGAGGTATATAAAATTGTCGAAGCATCATCCTCATTGAGCTGACAATCAATTGTTTGTGAGCTGGCACTTTGAATTAATGCTTCAAAGCTTAACCAACCAGATATCTCTTGACCCGTTTTAATTTTCATTGGTATGATCGAAATATTTTCGACTGCATGAAAAATAGCTTCATGTACAAGAATTGCTGTAGCCTCTGCATGCTGTGCCACATACTCTACCTCTTGTAAGGTAAATTTCGCATTGACTGGAACAACAATTGCCCCAATACGTTGAATCGCAAAATAGCTAACAACAAACTCTACAACATTTGGCATAAAAATGATGACCTTATCTCCTTGCTGAACACCCCTCTCAAGCAAAGCATGACTAAGTTTTGTCACTTGCTCATCTAAATCGCGATAGGTCACTCGTTGACCATGACAAATCACCGCTTCAGCTGTTGGATACTTTCGGGCATTCCGTGCTAATAAATTTGAACTATTCACCGTGCATCTCTCCCTTTAAAATCGCTAATTTTTCACTAAACTTGTCATGTAATTGCTGTAATTCCATCTTCATTTGTACAAGCTCTGTTATTTTACTATCAATTTCTTGTATTTTTTTGTTCCCCATATTCGACTGTTCGCTCTAATTGCTGAATCCCCGTACGATCAAAATCAAATAGCAGAACCATCTCCTTGATTTCCTCAAGGGAAAATCCATAACGCTTTCCTCGAAAAATAAGTTTAAGCTTGGCTAACTCTTTTTTTTGAAAAGGTTCGCTGATTAGTAGATGAACGACTAGGATGAAGAAGCCCAAGCTCCTCATAATAGCGTATGGTTCGTGTAGAGACATTAAACTCCTTTGCCACTTCTTGAATCGTCTTCATCTTCTCCCCCTCTCAATTTCCATCAGTATACCATTGACGTTAACGTAAACTTCAACAGAATTTTCGTAATTAACAGAAAAATTAACACTTAAAGCAGTTGAATAAAACCATTTGCAGAGTCTATCTGTCACTTTGCTGCTTCTATCCGCCTATTTCTACTTTCTATCCGTCACTTTGACCCTTCCATCCATCCAAGCCACAAAAAAAACCCCCCAACACAATATCATGCTAGGGGGAAAAACTTTATTACATTTTTTTCTGGAGCCGATACTCCGATTAAGCGTAATGCGTTTGCAATTGTTGTGCGCACAGCAGTAATAAGGGCCAAACGTGCTTCTGTTTGTTCTTTATTTGAAGCATCTAACACTTTTTCAGCGTTATAGAAGCTATGGAAAGCTGCTGCTGTTTCTTGAATATAGTTTGCGATGCGATGTGGGGTGCGGTGCTTCGCTGCTTCAGCTACCACTTTCGGGAAATCGCCCACTTTTTTTCAATAAATCAATCTCTTTTTCAGCCGTTAACAGCGTTAAATGATCTGTTGTTGCAGCAAAGCCTTGCTCATTAGCTGAACGTAAAATCGATGAAATACGTGCATGCGCGTATTGTGCATAATACACTGGGTTTTCATTTGATTGAGAAACAGCTAGGTCAAGGTCAAAGTCCATATGAGAATCGCCTGCAGTTTTAACGAAGAAATAACGAACTGCATCTAAGCCAACCTCTTCAACTAGTTCACGCATTGTCACAGCGTTCCCTGTACGTTTTGACATTTTAAATTTTTCGCCATTTTTATAAAGCTGTACCATCTGGATAACTTCAACCTCAAGCGTATCATGGTCATAGCCAAGTGCTTGAATAGCTGCTTTCATACGTGGAATATAGCCGTGGTGGTCAGCTCCCCAAATATTGATTAATTTATCGAAGCCACGAACAATTTTGTCCTCATGGTAGGCAATATCTGGCGTTAAATATGTGAATGAACCATCATTTTTAATTAATACACGGTCCTTATCGTCACCAAATGTTGTAGAGCGGAACCATGTAGCACCGTCTTCTTCAAATACATGACCATTAGCCTTTAATTTATCTAACGCAACTTCAATTTTACCGTTTTCATATAACGAAGTTTCAGAATACCAAACATCAAAGTTTACACGGAAGTTGGCAAGGTCTGTTTTCAGTTTATCTAATTCTAAAGCTAAACCATGCTGGCGGAAGAAAGCAAATCGTTCCTCGTCTGATTTGGATAAAATAGTATTACCATGCTCACCAGCAAGTTTACCAGCGATTTCAATGATATCTGCACCATGGTAGCCATCCTCAGGCATCTCTGCTTCTAGACCTAAAGCTTGCTTATAACGAGCTTCTAGTGAATAGGCTAAATTATTAATTTGGTTACCTGCATCATTAATATAATACTCACGAGATACATTATAACCTGCCATATCTAATACATTACATAAAGAGTCTCCTACAGAAGCTCCACGTGCATGTCCTAAATGAAGGTCACCAGTTGGATTTGCAGATACAAACTCAACCTGGATTTTTTCTCCTGTGCCAGCATTTGAACGACCATAATCAGCCCCTTGCTCAAGCACTGCCTTCACAACACCCGTTAAGAAATCCTTACGCACTGTGATATTAATAAAGCCTGGACCAGCAATATCAATTTTCTCGATATCTGTTCCAGCAGTTTCAAGATTTTCTAAAATAGCTTCAGCAATTGAACGGGGTGGTTTTTTTGCCAATTTCGTTAATTGCATTGCAATATTAGTAGCATAATCCCCATTTGACTTATCCTTCGGTGTTTCAAGGTGAATACTTAAATCTGTCCCAGCCTCAACTAAGCCAGCTTTTTCAACAGCCTGCGCAATTGCCGTCTTAATGGCCTGTTGTACTTGTTCTACTGCGTTCATCACTGTACCTCCGTAAATGTAATATCTAATGTATAGTTGCCAACGGATTGCCCACCCATTAGTAGATCATACTGTACATGGAATTCTCCGCTTACTGCCTGTTTTATATACGTCATTTTTTTTCGTGTGGATGACGAGTGGCATTGAACCAAATTCACTTTCATAATGACCTATTTGTTGTTCAATTATGTTAAGTGGTAGTCGCATTTTTACTGCTCCAGTACGCATAATTAATGCCTGTTCATTACCTAGCTTCATAGTTGTGCGGATGGTTTTATCCTCCTGCACCTCTTCATATTTCAAATAGATGCTTCCTGCTTTTTCAAGTAGCTGCCCTGTCAGCCACATTTCATAACTTTCAGACTCCCCATCAATAGGCCGAATCGTAGAAATGAGCTTAATGTTCACCTGCGATCTTACTTCGTTCGCCATTATGGACGCTCCCTTTTATTGTTTTTCCTATAACCTATTTATTATAGGATGAATCCTCATGTTTTTTCAAGATAGAAGTCAAGTATATCCAATCAGATTCCCATTTCCACAAATTATTACAATTCAATTCATGCTGAAAAACATAAGGTAGTTCATCTTTATATGTGAACTAAAAAAGCATCCACTTAAATTAATGAGTAGCCGCTTTTGATGTTATTCGTAATAAAAATCTAAGGTGGTGTCTTCCACTTTTATTAAGGCTGTTTTCTAAAATATTGTTGCTGTTAAAACATAAAAACAAAGTTAATCTACAAATGTGTAGAATCAACCCTGTTTTTATGTTTGGTATTTCGTAAATCGAATATTTAATTAAAGTACTCGTTATTTCAATAACTGCAATCTTATAACATCTTGTTCATCATTGAATTTTATTTTGATTTTATATTCATCTCTTTATATGTTTCATTATTGACAGTACCAACCATATCTCCAATATTCCCTGTAATTAACCCATCATTACCTTCAAACTTATGTTTTTAGGGTGTAGATATACGAAGTTCTACAAGCTGACTGTATTTTTAAGTTTAAGAACCTTTTTATATTTTATATAGCAAGCTATTCTCCAAGGAATTAAATAACAAATAACAAGTAAGAAAATTAGCATATTGAGTGTACCTGGTTCGATAGTCGAAATATGTTGTCGAAAATAATAACGTAAAGTAATCATAATGGCAAAAGTAATTATAAAAGCAGGACTTTTCTTCGCATAAATTAAACCATCATTTCTTATTTCATAATCTGACCATAAAATAAGAGGAATAGAAAAACCCACTCCTAAAAAAATTGCTATAGATAATTGAAGGTATGTAACGTGCCCAGAAGCTTTTAGAAAAAATGATAATCCAGGTGTTAAAAATAGAAGAGGAAGAATTATTCGCCCTCCTCTTCCTTTGGTTGGTTTGTACATAGAACGGATTCTACGAATTAAAATGAACAACCCAATAATTATAAACATAGATGTAGCTGGTATTACAGTTTGCATAAAAACCTCCCTGAAATATTATTGTATAAAAAATAATTTTTCATTTTCATTTATTCTCTCCATCGAACAATTTTTGTTTAACACCTTCATAAACATCTTTTAAAATACCCTCAATTTCCGAGCCATCTAAATCGCAAGTATTCGTCGCACACATAGTCGCAATACCATGCGTAGTTAACCATATATCTATAAATAGAGATCTAGCAGCGGTTTGAGTTAATCCCGTTAATTTAGAAATTAGCGCTACAATCCCTTGGTTTTCTACGTCATTTATTAACTCTGAAAAGCTTGAGATTTTATATTTATTGGATAGGAATAACAGCTCAAATAGCTTTTTTTTCGTCGCGAGCAAAATTAATATAGCTAACCCCATTCCTAAAAAAAGAACTTTCTTGCAAACCCTGAGCCATTCTTTCATTATAAAAATTTCCAGCCCTTTCATATATTGCATACTTCAAATCGTCCATACTCGAGAATAATCGAAATATAGGCTTTGTCGAACAACCTAACTCTTTCGCTAAATCTCTTGCATTAACACTATCAATCCCACTCTTCCTAGCCATTTCAAAAGCACAATCCATTAAAATTTCCTCTGTAAACCGCTCTTTTGGTGCCAAAAAAAATTTGCCCCCTCTCAATAGGTAACATCAGTTACCTATAATGTAACAATATTTTCCTTCCAATGTCAATAAGGTATTCAAAAATTTCCAAATAAATAAAAAAAGCTCACTTTGTAAATGTGCCTTGTTTTCCCAAGAAAGTCCGTAAACTCCCAATAGCTATGGATGCCTAGAATGAAAAAGCAAGTGGGGCTAAAAGTAAGCTCACTACACTTCCCCACTTTTAGCCCCACATTGGTTCTATTAACATAATTCTTTATTCCAAATTTAGCAAATCAGAAATTATTTCTGCACTTCCTGTTGAAAACATAAATATTGAGAATGAAATACATAATAATCCTACAAATACAATACTAATTTTCTTTATTAACAAAGATTGCTTTTTCATAAATAGTCCTTTAAATACGAAAAACAGCCCTACAAATAAGATTAAGAAATACCAAACTCCCATAAGTCTCACCCCTTTTACCAAAAGACGATAAAAGTTACGGAAAGTTCTACCATCTTAATCGGCTTGTGTATAGAAATAAAGCACCCATCTATCAGCTATAATAAAATTGTTTAAAAACAGCACTGAAAATTTAAATTATCCTAAATGACCCCATTATTGCTTTCTTGTTTAATTTGATCGATTCTCTTTTTTCCCCATTCATACATCATCTCAACGATTGGTAATAACGTCATCCCTAGTTCAGTCATGGAATATTCGACTTTTGGAGGAACTTCTGGAAACACTTCTCGATGAACAATCCCATCTTCCATCAGTTCACGTAATTGGTTTGTTAATATTTTATGAGATATTTTCGGAAAAAGTCTTTGAAGCTCACTGAAGCGATGAGGTCCTTCTACACCTAAATGCCACAAAATAACAACTTTCCATTTCCCACTAATAATTGATAAGGTAAGTTCTTTTTCACAATGGTAATCGTTATTTACTATTCTTCCTTTTATCTCTTCTCTTAATTTATCTGACATAGAGCTAACTCCCTTTTCATATAAGTAACTTTTAGTAACCTCCGCACCAAAAAGTGCACTCTTCCCAATGTATAAAACCGTAGTAAAATGAGGATAGTCTTAAAGACAAATCTTAATCTATTTTTTTCGTCTAAATAAAATTATCTCAACCGAAGGAGCGAAAAACATGCAAACAATCGCAGGAAAAGTGGCGTTAATTACAGGAGCTGGACGTGGAATCGGACGTGCAACAGCAGTAGCTTTTGCACAAGAAGGTATTCACGTAGGTCTTGTTGGACGTACTCTTGAAAATTTACAACAAGTAGCGGAGGAACTTAAACAGTATGATGTGAAGGTAGCAATCGCCGCGGCCAATGTAGCGGATTTAGACTCTATCACCGCAGCCGTTGAATCTATTCGCGAAGAGCTTGGCGCTATCGACATTTTAGTAAACAACGCCGGCATTTCAAAATTCGGTAACTTCATGGACTTAACGCCTGAAGAATGGACAAATATTATCGATGTTAACGTAAAAGGTGTGTACTACACAACACGCGCTGTCTTACCAGAAATGTTAGAGCGCAACACTGGCGACATCATTAATATCTCATCAACAGCTGGTCAAAAAGGTGCACCGATTACAAGCGCATACTCGGCTTCAAAAGCTGCGGTTATCGGACTAAGTGAATCATTAATGCTTGAAGTACGTAAGAAAAACATTCGCGTTACAACATTAACGCCAAGTACAGTTGCTACAGATATGGCGGTTGAGCTTAACTTAACAGACGGTAATCCAGAAAAAGTGATGCAAGCAGAAGATTTAGCAGATTTAATGGTTGCACAGCTAAAACTTCATCCACGTGTTGTATTAAAACATGCTGGACTTTGGTCGACGAACCCTTAATAGAACTTTACAAAATATCGAAACGCTGTCCAATGTAATAGGATAGCGTTTTCCTTTTAGAATAATAAAGTATCTATCAGATGAACTTGCAGAAGCTTGAAAAGAGCATTGACGAGCTTCCTCCCCTCCTAAGATAGAACAAAGCGAAAAAAATGGGGCTAGCTCATAGCTAAACCCCACTCCAACCGCTTAATATCAACATATACAAAGCTCATTTTATTTTACCCAGCCCAGAATCATTTCTCTTAGCAATTTAGAAGCTGTATTTGCGACTGACGTTTCACTTTCGTCGCAGAATGTATTATTTAGTGTTTCTGGTCTTATTTTACCCAGCCTAGAATCATTTCTCTTAGCAATTTAGAAGCTGTATTTGCTGTCATTTCTGATGGATCATATATAGGTGCAACTTCTACAAGGTCAAAGCCGACTACCTTTACACCACTTGCTGCAATCGCATGGATAGAGGCTAGTAATTCTTTTGATGTAATCCCACCACAATCTACAGTGCCAGTGCCTGGTGCATGTGCTGGATCTAGAACATCAATATCAATCGTTACGTAAACATTACGACCTACTAAAGAAGGTAATACCTCTTTTAATGGCTCTAGTACTTCAAATTTTGAAATATGCATGCCGTTTTCCTTTGCCCATTCAAACTCTTCCTTCATACCGGAACGAATTCCAAATGAATAGACATTTTTTTGGACCAATATGCTCAGCAATTTTACGAATAGGTGTTGAGTGAGAAAGTGGCTCTCCTTCATATTCTACACGTAAATCTGTATGTGCATCGAAATGGATAATAGCTAGGTCAGCATATTTTGCAGAAACAGCCTTCATCACAGGCCAAGACACTAAATGCTCTCCACCCATACCAACCGGAATCTTACCGTCTGCTAATAGCTTTTCAATAAACTTTTCAATTTCATCTAATGAACGCTGCGCATTGCCGAAAGGAAGCGGAATATCACCTGCATCAAAATATTTTACCTCATCTAGCTCACGGTCTAAATATGGGCTGTATTCCTCTAAACCAATCGATACTTCGCGAATACGCTGTGGACCAAAACGTGACCCTGGACGATAACTTACAGTCCAATCCATTGGCATCCCATAAATGACTGCCTGTGCATCCTCATAGGTAGGATGACTTTTTATAAAAACATTTCCTGAATAAGCCTCATCAAATCTCATCTACTTACCCTCCACTTTTTTTTAGATATTATCTCAATTTCATTCATTTCTATCTTCATTTAGAAGGATCCCCTTTCACAGGTGCCTCACACCAACGGAATGAAGATATGCCTCTAGGATCAGCACCGTGTCAACCCTTGAACAGATCTAGACACCATTCAAAATCCAAAACATTGTTTATCTGCGTGACAGCTACAATTACGCCATGGAGAAATTGATTTGTCACTGCTCTAAAGGGCTTACAGGATTGTAATGAAACCTCTATCCCGCAATCCTCGTATACTTTATTGGAACGTCTAGCAAAATTCGATTAAAATCTACAAAGTGTACTTCTCTTGTCGAATGCTAGCATTTCAAACAGTACAAAAAAAAGTATAGATGTTTTTGAATAAAGTGCAATAGTTTTTACCTAGAATTTCGATTAAAGATAAATGTTCAGACACATACTATGGCTAAGTGTGAGAAAACGAGGTGAAGTCGGATGAAGAGAAAAAGCTATCAACGTAAACAAAAACGTGCGAAGCGTACACGTAAAACATTGACCCTTTTTATCGCCTTTACATCTGCAATTGTAGTAGCATTCATAGCTCTACGCGTTTATGTACAAGTAGCTGGAGCTCCCCCTTTAACCGTACCAAAGGCCTCTATTTTCTTAGATGAAAATGAGAACCAAATTGGGGATCACTTTACGAATGAACGACGCTATTGGGTTAGTCTTGATGAAATGTCACCGTACTTAAAAACAGCAGTCGTTTCTGTTGAGGATAAAGATTTCTATAAGCATAGCGGTTTTGATTTTTCCCGAATCGCTGGTGCAGTGTTAATCGATCTTAAAGCTGGCAGTAAGGTTCAAGGAGCTAGTACAATTACACAACAATATGCTCGCAATCTATATCTTTCACATGAAAAGTCTTGGACGCGAAAATTAAACGAGGCACTGTATGCTTATAGATTAGAAGTTTTTTTATGATAAGGATGAAATATTGGAGGGCTACTTAAATACTGTCTATTACGGACACGGAATGTACGGTGTAGAAGCAGCTAGTCGCTTTTATTTTGGTAAATCTGCAAGTGATTTAACATTAGCAGAGGCAGCAATGTTAACAGGAGTACCTAAAGGGCCAAGCATCTATTCTCCTATTGCTAATTTAGAAAAAGCAACAAATCGCCAGCATGTTATTTTAAAACTAATGGCAGATCAAGGCGCTATTACACAAGATGAAAAAAACACGTGCAGAAAGTGAACAGCTTGTTTTAAAAAAATGATAGCTGGGTAGCAACTAAATCTGTTGCACCATATTTTCTTGATGTAGCATGGCAAGAGGCTAGCGATATTCTGAAGTCAAAAAAATCTTGATATTAGCGAAGGTGGCTGGACGATTCAAACAACTTTGGATCCTGGACACCAAAAGGCCGCAGAGGAAGCTGTAGCTAAGAATCTGCCAGCAAATGATCTGCAAGCCTCATTTGTCAGCATGGAATCCAAAACTGGAGCTGTTACGGCACTAGTTGGAGGTCGTGATTATGCAGCTAGCTCATTTAATAGGGTTACACAGGCAAAACGTCAGCCAGGTTCAACTATTAAACCTATTTTATATGCAGCTGCCTTAGAGAATGGCTATAATCCATTAACATTTTTGGATGTAGGTGAAACAACCTTTACTTATGATAATGGACGAGGAACCTATTCTCCTAAAAATGTAAATGGTGAGTTTGCAACTCATGATATGTCGATGGCACAGGCTATCGCAATCTCTGATAATATCTATGCCGTGAAAACATTAGAGGAAATAGGATTTAAACCATTTCACGATATGGCTAAACGCTTCAACGTCAACATTGGTGCAAAGGACAACTTATCGATTGCACTCGGAACGGCGGAAACCACTTTATATGAAATGACAAATGCCTATAATATTCTGGCATCGCAGGGACAAAAAAAACATTACCAACTACTATTGTTTCAATTAAAAATGCTCATGGTGACGTCATCTATGAAAATAAAGAGGTAAATGCTAAGTCTGAAACAGTGCTCTCAAAAGAAAATACGTATATTTTAACAGAAATGATGACAGGTATATTCGATCCTGTCTTTAGCGACTACTCTCCTGCTACTGGAATAAGTATTCGCTCTCGTATGACACATACGTATGCTGCAAAATCAGGCTCTACAAATAGCGATCAATGGCTCATTGGATTTACACCTAGCTTAACTGCTGGTGTCTGGAATGGCTATGATCAAGGCAAAAACCTAACAACAAAAGAAGATACTGCTGCTACAAAGAAAATATGGATTGATTTTATGGAGAATGTTAATAAAGGCACAAAGAACGAAGATTTCGTAAAACCTAAAAATGTGAAAGGTGTAGTAGTCGATATTGAAACTGGTAAGCTTGCTACTGATGCATGTCCTAAACAACGGCTCGTATATTTAGATGCAAAGGATGTACCTACCGAAAAATGCACAAATTTCGATATTCTCGATACTAATACATGGGGGGAATTCTGGAATATGCTCCCGTTCTCCATTTTTAAAAATTAGCGGATCATCGGGAACCTTCTATGTTCCTGGACGTTCTAATCAATGAAGGCTCTCGACAAAGTAATTTAGACATATACGAAAAAGAAAAGCTTTCTCTTCCCCGGAGACGTGTCCGTGGGAACAGAAAGCTTTTCTTATTTATGGTTCGCGAAATGGATGAGCATCATGGGGCATTTGGCTTGGGTTTGGGTTGTTCAAATGCCGCATAGCGCTCATCACTATTCGCGGAACCAAGTGTCCTAGCTTACTAAAATGTAAGCTCTGCATCAAGTTTACTTTGTTTCAAACCCACTTTCAACCTTATATCGAAAGCGATTGCAAAATGTCACAGATTGTTCAATCATTGTAGGTCTATTATGCAAATAAATCTTGACGCAGTTGCTCCTCACTACGTGCCCAAAGGTCCGGATTAAGCCCTTCTAAGAAGGAAGCTAACACTTTTTTTGGAAGGTGCATCCATATGATTCACAATAATTTGGCGCTTCATTGATTTATCCATTTTATTAACATGATCAGCTAATATTTTATAGCCACGGCGTTTTTCACGGTTAACCACCATTTCACATGCAGTTACACCTGCATAGTAAGGTCCGTCCTCTTTATGATCAATCGTTACCCATACTAGCCAATACGGTTTACCACCTTCGGAATCAGCACGATCTGTTGTAAATTTAATACCTCGCTCCACATCACTACGTGCATGCATAGCCCCGATTTCAACGGATGCTGTCCCCTCTTCTATGTCAAGAATGACTGGCGATACGTTTTCTAGCGAAAGCGAGCCAATGCCAAATCCTTTATGTCCATCTGTTGGATCATTTTTGATAATTGTAAAGCCCATTTTTTGTTTTGCTTTTTCTTCATTTGCCATACTTTAAACCCCTCCATTCTGCTATTATAAAGTAAAGCATATTATGCGCATAATGTTTTAGTGAAAGCAACATTGATGCAGCGCAAATGCCTAAATTTAAGTAAGAAGTTATAACTTTCTTATCAATTTTGCTTGGCAAAATTGCGTCCGGATTTTGAATTGTGCCCTCACAATTCATTCCTTTCAAAATCCGTGACATCCGCCGGAGGCTTTATCTTTATTCAGTAGGCGTTTGGGCACTCGCGAAAAAGGGAAACCATGCCCGCATTCATCTTACCATCTTTCAGAGGTTGAAGTCTTCTACTGAATGGAGATAATCTAACTATACAACATTATTCTATAAAGGAGGCAATATTATGCCATACGTAACAGTGAAAATGCTAGAAGGTCGTACAGAGGAGCAAAAGCGTGCCCTAGTGAAAGAAGTAACTGAAGCTGTTTCTCGTACTGTAAATGCGCCAGCAGAAAACGTAACTGTTTTTATTGAAGAAATGTCTAAAAACCATTACGGCGTTGCAGGCGTTCGTTTCAGTGATAAATAAAAAAATAGACTGGGTAGAGCAACCTAGCGCTCTACCCAGTTTTTAAAACCTTAGCTAAAACAATACCTTCATCTTCAAGACAAGGATGTGATATATGAAATGAATAAACTGAAACTACCATTAATCATCTCTATACTCATCGTTGGCCTTTTACTTATTTTTATCAATCCCATTCAAAATGCAATTATTGCTCATTTAAGCCATCAATTAAATACTACCGAAATCAGTGCAGAAGAGATTGAAAAGAACAATCAGACTGATGCCGACTATATATTCGAGGACGTACAATCGCTATCCATAGCAGAGGTGTTAAAGGCTCAAACAAAGGCAAATAAAATGCCTGTAATCGGTAGTATTGCTGTACCAAGCGTTGATATGCAGCTTCCTATCGTCAAAGGAGTTGGAAATGCTGCCCTTGCTGTTGGAGCAGGTACCATGAAGCAAAATCAAAACCTTGGGCAAGGAAATTATGCCTTAGCAGGACATTATTTTGAGGAAAAGGATATTTTATTTAGCCCTCTATATAAAGCAAGCATAGGTGATTCAGTCTATATAACAGATTTAACCAACATTTATGAATATCAATTAACAACAAAGAAGGTTATTGCTGCGACAGATGTTTATGTAATTGATGATATTCCAGATAAAACCGTTTTAACACTTATTACATGCGCTGATAATGGAACAAAGCGCCTTGCTATTCAAGCCGATTTTATTCAGCAATATCCATTTGATGAAGCACCTGAAAAGCTATCACAAGCATTTTAATAGGAGAAGCCCCCAAGACTATTTAATCTTGGGGGCTTCTTTTAAAGTCATTATTTGATTTCAGCTTTACGTCGACGTAGGAAGAATAATGCACCAAGTACAAGTGCTACACCAATCAGTGTAAGTGCCGTTTGATCTGCACCATCTGTCTGTGGTAGTTTACCTTGTGCTTTTAACTGATCTTCTAGTCGTTTTGCATCCGTTTTAATTTTGTCAATATCCAGAGATTCCGCAACATCTTTCTGTTCCTCTTTTGTTAATAAACTATATTTATTGAGGAAATCATTATACGCATCTAGCGTGTCTTTTGTTGCTTTAGTTGGATTATATGGCGGTAACTTTTTACCTTGATCAATGACATTTTGAACAGAAGGTTAGATGCTTCTGTTTTTCCTGGAGTCGCTGAATTATTTGAATTTGTTGGTTCACCTGGTTTGCCCGGGCTTGTTGTTGGATCTGTTGGTTCACCCGGTTTGCCTGGATTTGTTGTTGGATCCGTTGGTTCACCCGGTTTACCTGGGTTTGTTGTTGGATCTGTTGGTTCACCCGGTTCGCCTGGATTTGTTGTTGGATCTGTTGGTTCACCCGGTTTGCCTGGGTTTGTTGTTGGATCTGTTGGTTTACCTGGTTTGCCTGGGTTCGGTTTTGGATCAACTGGCTTGCCTGGATCTGGATTTGGCGGTATCCAACCACCACCTCCTGTATAAGATGGTTTTACCAATCCTGAGCATCCATCAGTTACCGTAATTGTACCTAATAACACATTGCCTTCATAAACATTGTAAATTCCTGGTTGAACTGTATAAGGGATTGTTCCTACACCTTGTTCATTCGTCTTACCAGAAGCAATTGTGTTATGATATAAATCTTTAATTGTGAATGCTACATTTGGACGACCATAGCCATATAAATCTTGAACTGTTAATGTGAAAATTGGACACGCATTATTTGGAACTTGCACGGTAGCTCCACAAATATTATCCGCATAGCTTACGGTAATATCACCCAATTTAATACCAGCTTCATTAAATACGACGTAATTCTGTCCTTGCTGTAGCTTCGTCTTATCTTCAAATACAATTTTACCAGATGCATCAGTTTTACCAGATGTCACTACATCTCCAGCTTGATTTTTAATGACGATTAAAACATTTGCACCAACAGGCTTAAGGTTTTTATCATTAACTGTTAGCGTAAATACTGGACAAGCGTTTTTCTGAACTACACCTTTACAGCCGTCTGTATAAGTGACTTTTACTTTTCCAATTTCATCACCTTTTACACCGCTATCTGTCTCCTCGTAGACTGTGTACATACCTGGTGATTGATTTTGTGGTAACTGAATTTCACCGTTAGCATCTGTTTGACCAGTTGTCACAACATTGCCATTGCTATCTTCAATGACAACTTTCGTATTTCCTTTCAAGCTACCATCTGTATCTTTTACTGTAATTGTGAAAATATCACATGCACGAGGTTTCTCAGCAGTATCCTCACAGTTGCCTGAATACGTTACATCAAATTCATCAAGTACTTTCCCTGATGCCGTAATACTCACTTCAAATTTGCCAGAAGGCGTTGTTGCTGATGGGAATGTTACCTTACCGTTTTTGCCAACTATGGCTGTAAACGAATCTTTCGTAGCTGTGTTTGTAATTGTTACTTTTGTACCCTCTGCTAAAATACCATCCTCATCTTTCACTGTTAGCGTGAATACTGAACATGCTGGTAAAGGTTGAACAGTTTCTTCACAGTCAGTATCAACTGTAAATTCTCCGATTTTTGTACCATTTTCATATACTTCATATTCACCTGGCTTAATGTTTTGAATAGTCACCTTACCATTAGCATCAGTTGCACTTAAAGGTTGTGGAACTATAGCATTTGGATTGTTTTTATCCTTAATTTCTACCGTGACACCTTGACGTGGTTTACTGTCCACATCATTTACAGTTAATGTAAATACCTCGCAGGTAGGTGCCTGTGTGATTGTAGCCTCACAATTACCATTTTGATAGCTTACCTTTACATTTCCTAAGAAAACAGTACCTTCATAAAGTTTATACGTCCCTGACGGTGTTGTAGATGGAATAGTAAATTTACCGTTGCCATCTGTTGTTGCAGTCGTAATAACTGTATTACTTGCATTTTTTTAATGTTATTGTTACATTTGGACGTGGATTATTTTGTTCATCATTTACCGTAATTGTGAATATTGGACATGAATTTACAGGCTGGACTTCACCATGACACTCATTTTGGCCATATTTCACGATTACAGTTCCTAATAGGTTGTCATTTTCGTCCATTACATTATACTCACCTGCTTGCACGGTCTTGGTACCTGTACCTGGTCGTTTAATATCAGATACTTTCCCCGAAGCATTAGTTGTACCTGTATATTTAGTAGCACCATTGCTATCTACTAATTTGATATTTTTATTAGCAACAGCCTTTCCATCAATATCCTTCACTGTTAATGTGAATGCTGGACAGGCATTTGTTAAGCTAACATCCTCAATATTTTCAATAACATATGCTTTACCATCCACACCTGAAGTAATATCTATTTTTGCTCCCATTGTAATCGTAATTGGGGCAATTGAAACGTAGCCAGCTGGTGTAGTTTCTCTTAACGTATATTTACCATAACGAACTTGTTCAAATGTCAATGTACCATCTGCACCTGTTGTTTTTTTCTTCAAGCTTAACTGTGTTATTTTTATTCCATAATTCAAACTTAACGCCAGCAAACTCTTCACGTGTACCTGTTAAAGGATTTACTTTGAATTTTTTTCAATTGCAATGTACCCTTAACACCTGATGCACTTGTATCTGATGAGCTATATTTAAATAATTTACTATCGCCACCTTGGTCACTTGTACCTGCAGCTGTTGCTCCAGCATAGCCAATAGAGGCATTATTAGAAATTGTTTCTCCCGCGTTACCATCCCCCATAAAGAATGTGGAATACGTAACAACATAGCCTTTACCATTTAATTCTCCTAAATCAAGACTAAAACTACCATCTGGGTTTAAAACAATTTCACTAGCATCAACAGTAATAGGAGTTCCTACATTTTGAGAAGTCCCATTTGTATTCATCTTAATCTCTTGCTTCTTAAACGTATTTGTTAATATCTTTTGGTTACTTGATGGTGTGTCTGTTAATGTAATATTTCCTAAGTTTGAATTAGAAGCATTTACTGTAACTGTCCAATCAATAATATCTTTCGCTGGATCAGTTTTTGCTACCTTTGTGATTAACTGATTTGCAAGATTACTAATTGTTGCTGTTGCATTATAATTATAGCTTCCATTATGTGGTGTATCTAATGTTGCAGCATTTGTATAATTTCGTGAATTACTTGAGTTTTGACCATAAATATCGTCAGCATCTTTCGTTTTGTATTCAATTAAATACGCTTCGTTGTTTTCAGTAATTGGATCTAGATTAACAAATGTAATTTCAAAGCCTGTAACCTTGCTATCTGTTAATGTTGCTGTAACATTCCATTTAGAAGGATCTAATACACCATCTTTTGTTCCCTCTTCTGTTGTTAATTTTAACTTAGAAATAGTAATTTGATCCTTTAAAATTTGTTCAGTTGGGACTGGGATATAGTGGCCAGCACCTAACGTATCTTTCAAAGTAGCATTATTAATATCTTGTTTGTTGATGTTAACCCCAATACGCCAAGAAAACTCTTGTGTATGGTTATCTACTGTAACTTTTTTTGTAACCATTATTGTTTGTTGGAGAAGTAGAATCTGGCGTATAATTAGCAGTTCTATCTAAAGCCTGATTATTAGAACTTTTAGCTCCATTCCAAATTGCATCAGCTGTATTAATATAGGCTGTTGCTACACCTCCATTTGGCAGAATATCATACTTTGTTTTATATCGAATAGTAACTGTGCGGTCTTTTGGAATGTCACTTGAAAATTCCACCTTAAAACCTTCATTACCTATTACTGGAGCATTACCAGTTTTATCTGTAATCGTGTACGTTAAACCATTTGCACCAGTAACCTCATAGAAATCAGTACCGCTCCAAGATGTCAATGTATGTTTTAACGTTTCTCCAGCTTTATTTGTTGTTGTAAAGTCATCTTCTATTACAAAGTCTTTTAAATCTTTCTCAGCATTAATGGTTAAAGTCCATATAATTGTTTTGTTTACATAGTCAATTGCCCCACGTGCTTTATTGAAAATGTTTGGTGTAAGATCTATAGTAGCTGTGTCTGAACCATTATCTCCTCTTGTTACAGTATTTGTTACCGTACCTGTATTTGCATCTGTAACAAATTCATCTTCCAACTCAGTATCATAGACAATTTTAAATGCCGATGTCACTTCACCAGCTGGACCTGTTGTATTAGTTGAATGATCAAAGTTAATTATAAAACCATCATTATTTTGTGAATCAAAGCTATAGTCTTGACCTTCACTTAAAAGAGTAGAAGATTCTTCCGTTTGACCATCATTCGATAAAGTTACACGGTATACTTCAAAACTACTGTAATTTATTTTATGCTTACCAGTAGTTGGCGATGAGCCTTTCAATGTATCTGTTAATTTCGCTTGATCAGCCGGAATTTTTTTGTCCTAGCCAGTTATACTTAATTGTCCATGTCGAATTATATTTATCGCCACTTCTTTCTTTATCTAAGCTTGGTCCAAACTGTACATTTTGTGATCCATTGGCTGTTGTGTTGG
The DNA here is from genome assembly GCA_001312325.1 of Lysinibacillus pakistanensis. The sequence continues at coordinate 355,573 of BBDJ01000001.1, forward strand.
CAGGAATATTTGTTCCTGTCAAAGTAGCTACGTTTGTATATTGCATACTTGATGCAGTTGGATCTGCAGTTACAACAGTGTTATACGTTATTTTGTATGCATAGTAACCATCTGCTAATGCAATTGGAAATGCAGTTTCAGTGCTTATATCGTTTACGACACCTGGGTTATTCGGGTCAAAGCCATTCAAGCCAATTTTATAGCGCTCAACTGTAATATCCCCTGTCAATTCATGCTTTGCATCTGGTACATCATTCAAACTTGCACTTTCAAGTTTTTGCCCACCTGTATTCACCCAAACAGTCCATGGAATCGTTACTTCTCCACTTGCGTTACGTGTAATAGAGCCAGCTTTTTTAGATAATAATTGGCCGTTACCTGCAGGTGCAAATTCAAAATCTAATTGAACATTTGCTCCTCCAAGCACTGGGATTATTAATGATTGTTCAAGTTCACTTTCGTCAGCGAAGTTACCGAATTTTGCCATAAACTCAAAACTCATACTTCCCACTTGCCCTTGTTCTAGCTCACTATCAAGTGTCACTGTTACTGTTTTTGTAGCACTGTTATAGCTTGAAGAATAGGCTAACCAATCACCAGTCTCTGTCAATGTTCTTGATTGATTAAAAGAACCCGGTGTGTACTCTTCAATCATATTTGCAGGCAATTGGAATGTAAATGTAGAGCCTATTCCATAATCGATTGTTGGATTTACAGGGAATGTGTAATTTAGATAAACCACATCACCCTTTTTTTGGTTTTGCTCCGGAATAATTTGCTAAATCAGTAGCATTTGTAATTAGTGTGCCTCCTTGTGAAAAGAGCTTTAAACCACTAAATGACATCGTTACGTCAGCTTGCATATTTTCAGCAGGATAGCCTACTGGAGCTCCTAATGGCATCATTAGCTGTGGCTTTTCTTCAGGCTTTGTTTTATCCTCAGGAGTTGTCACTTCAGCGGTATCCCCACTTGTTACATTTGGGTCATCTCCTTCACCACCAGAACTAGTTCCAGCATCTTCGCTAGATTCAGTTGGCGGTGTCACAGGAGGCTCCCCCTCGTCTGCAAACACTGAAATTGGTGAAAGCACTGTTTGAAAGACTAGCAGCAATATAATTATTGCTAAATTTAATTTCTTCATGTTTCTCTCCTTTTCTAAGTTCAGAGAGATACCTGTTGGTGTTTGCTGACGACGTTGCATCCTTTCATTATGTCGGAAAGGAATGCCACAAACATTAGGCTGGTCTCTCTTTCCTTCATTTAACTTGTCGTCAAAGGTGAATACATCCTACACGTTAGTAATCATGCTGACTGATTGTAGTGTGTTGTACTGATACTTGTATCCATTTTACTAATACTGTGACGCCTTTTAAAATGGGCCTCACCCCCTTTAGGGTTTTAGTCTCATTATAAAAAGCACTACTGAACAAATTCTAAACAATTCCACATTTTTCATTAACAAAATTCCAAAAAAAGTCTATATTTTCCCAATTACATTGATTTTTATGCAAAAATAAAAACAGTAAACAATCACTCGAGTTGAGTTTGTTTACTGCCCTACTTACAAATACCGGTAAAAGGAAAAATCGATATACAAAATTTATACATTTTAAATTTATTCTAGGATTTATTTTTTTCCCTTTTTCTTTTAACAATGTTAAGATTTCTTTCTTTACCTTAGCATGTGTCTGATCATCCTCTAAAAAATCTAAAGGGAAATATACTTTATGATCTCGTTTCATGCGACCAGAAATGGAATCAACAATAATTGATTCCCGTGACAGCTCCCGCAACTCTCCGTTTTTCATTTCTAAAAAAAATCGGTACCCTTACTTCTTCCTCACCCGGTCGATAAAAATCGTATGGTAAATCTGCAGTTGTATCGTGGACAAGGTAATAATCTGGATTTAACTCCACTTGCTTGAAAAGTGATTGAAGTTTTTGATATTTGTCTAGCTCTACCCCTGGATCTAAATCGATGTACTGGAATAGCTTACGATTCACAAATCGGCGACTTAAATCGCTTAAGATAGCATCTTCTTCTTGCATCCAAAGTTGAAAATATGTAAAAAGAATGCTTTCATCTAATGCAAGATAATCCTCAAGCGTAATAGAGTTGCGGAAAAATGCTTTAAAATGTGTAGGCTCATGCTTAAAATGATAGTTTTCTAAGCTTAATTGCTTTGCTCGTTTTAAAATATTATTTAAGACCACCTCTGCACTACGAGAAACTGGATGAAAATAAATTTGCAGATACATTTGGTAGCGGCTCATAATATAATCTTCCACTGCATGCATGCCAGTTGCCTTAATCACCACTTGATTTTTTTCGCGGACGCATAACTCTTAAGATTCGTTCCATATCAAAATGACCGTAGCTGACCCCTGTAAAATAGGCATCACGCTGTAGGTAATCCATACGGTCAGCGTCGATTTGACTGGATATTAAGCTGACTACTTGCTTATTTGGATAGGTTTTTTCAATGACTTGAGATACCTTCTCTGGGAAATCAACAGCAACTTTCTTTAAGACTGCATTAACTTCCGTATTACCAAGTAAAATTTGTGTTGTATAAAATTCATGGTCCAGCTCAAAGACATTTTCGAAAGCATGTGAAAATGGACCATGTCCCAAATCATGTAATAGGGCTGCACAAAGCACAAGTAGTCGTTCATCTTCGTCCCATTCTGGACGGCCAGCAAATATATCATCTACTATACGGCGTACAATCTCATAAACGCCAAGTGAATGACTAAAACGGCTGTGCTCCGCCCCATGGAATACCAAAAATGTTGTACCGAGCTGACGAATTCTACGTAATCGTTGAAATTCTTTCGTCCCCACTAAGTCCCAAATTACCTGATCCCGTACATGCACATAGCGATGCACTGGGTCCTTAAATACTTTCTCCTCCTGTAATTTAGCTTCTGCATAATGTGTCATTTGTTCAGCACCCCCGTTTCGTTATTTGTTCTATTATATGCGATAAATATTGGGCTAGCATACATATTTCTCTTCCATTATAGAGACTATCAACCTAAATGATTGGATATTCACCAAAATTAGATTTCTATGGACCAAATAAAAACGCTCTTTCAAGATTGTAAATACCTAAACATCTTAAAGAAAACAAAAACTATCCTCAGCGAGTGAAGATAGCATGCTTGTTTTTCTTATTTTTTTAATTTTGCTAACACTTTTTCCATAAGCTCTTCTTCCGTTAAGGCTGCAACAGGGCGGCTATTTACAAATGTAAATGTTTTTTTACGTCCTGGGCCACAATAGGAATGACAGCCGATTTCGATGGTTGCATCAGGATCAATTTCCTTTAATTTTGGAATTAACGTTTTTAAGTTAACGGCCTGACATTCATCGCAAACTTTAAATTCGTTTGCCATTTTGTCGACAACCCTTTCTATATAGTATTTTTTTCATTCAAAAACATTCAAAAACATCACTTTTATTGAACGCACGACCTTCGCATATTTAAGTATGCAGCATGCGTACAAACCTACATCGGGTATTGTATCGCACTTTTCACCTTGTATTCAAGCATAATTCCTTCCACATAGGTGAATAAAAGGTTAAAAGATTGGTCATGCTAGTCTTAAATAAAGAAGTTCCAAATAAAGGTGGGAGGATTTTATATGAGTAAAGTAAGACAAGATGCTTGGTTACAAGAAAATGATGAATTATTAGCAGAGGCGGTTATTCGCCATGTAACAGAGGGTAGTACACAGCTTAATGCCTTTGAAGAAGCTGGTGATGCGTTAAATCGTACAGCTGCTGCCTGTGGTTTTCGTTGGAATGCTGTTGTTCGTAAGGAATATGAGGAGCAATTAGCTGAAGCGAAAAAGGAAAGAAAAGAGAGAATGCGAGTGTTGGGTGCACCAGCTAGACGACGTGCCTCTAGTATGTTTACAGTCAATAGTAGTGCCGCAGAGGGTAAATCCATTCCATTATCTGCATTATCTCTTGATATTGTCATAGCCTACTTACTACGTTTACAGCATTCTGGTGAGCTAGGTAATGAGTCTACAAAATGGAGACAGCTAGTACACGTAACATCCGAGAAAAATAAAAAAACTAGAAAAAAACCATTACACAGCTAGAGGAAGAGAATAGAGCAATTCGCAAAGATTACGAGCAATTTGTACAAATTATGAACCGTGCTAGGCGACTTGTAACACTAGATGAAGAGGAAGAACGAATTGCACCTGTTTTCAAAATGGAAAAAAAACGGAAATCTCGTTGTCAGTAGCTCTACTTTTCAACCGGAAAATGGCGATGCGCTTAGTTAGCAGCATCGCTTTTTCCTTTGTTGTTACTATTATTTAGGTGCAAGCATTTTCGTATTGCGCTCTAATACACGCTTTAAATAGAAAGCATATAACGTAAGCTCCTCATCATGAAAAGATTCAAATCGTATTTCTCCGGCCATTTTATGAATAAGGCGTTGTAATCGAATGATCACTGCTTCCACGGTTAAAGTTGCATCAACAAGCTCTGACAGTGAAGCCATCACACTAGGGTCAATGCTAGGATACGTAAATTTTGTTGCCTCTCCCTGTAAACTTACCTCATAAAAGTCTCGAATAAGCGCTGCTCGTTCGGAACCGGTTCCCTCAATACATAGATAAATTTGCACGGCCACTCCTTGACGTAAACGCCTTTGCGAAATACCTGCAAATTTCTTCCCATCAATACTTAAATCATAGGAACCCGGACAATAGGAACCTACAATTTCATAGGCTTCAATTCTATCTGCCACCTCAGGAAATAATCCTTTGATGAGAGCAACCATTACATCATAACCATCATTAATGCTTAATGCTTCTGTTTGTTCAGATAAAACAATTGAAATATTTAATACTCCTGCATCTAGTACCACTGCTAAACCTCCCGAATTACGGACAATAGGTTGATAGGCACGTGCTTGGAGTAACTCCATCCCTTGCTGTACATAAGGTAAGCGATGATCCTGAATACCAAGGACAACTGATGCATTATGAACCCATGTACGAATAGTTGGCGGAGAGGCTAATTGTCCCACTAACTGACATAAAGTATCATCTGTTGCAAAGGATTCAAGTGGCGATCTTTGCTTCGCGCTAATGGATTGATCGTAAAAACGCCAAATTGGCTGTTGTAAAATACTATTCATGCTTAGGGCTCCTCTATTTACATCTCTTCTCTTAAGCATACATAATCTGCGGAAGGTGTCAAATTCGTGAAATACAATCATGAATTTAGGGATTTTGTACAAACTATGATAAACTAAATTTTGAATGTTATTCACTTATAAAGGAGTGTTTTCAATAATGAATGAAGCAGCTATTACTTTAGATGGTTGGTATGCTCTACATGATTTTCGCTCAATCGATTGGGCTTCATGGAAACTCGTTTCTGTTGAAGAACGCCAAGCGGCAGTCGAAGAATTCGTCGCGTATTTAGAAAAATTAAACGAAGCAGATATCGCTAAAACTGGTGCTCATGCCTTTTATGCAATCGTTGGCCAAAAAGCTGATTTTATGATTATGACATTGCGTGAAACAATGGATGAGCTACAAGAGCTTGAAGCTGATTTTAATAAATTAGCAATTGCAGATTTTACAATTCCTACATATTCTTATGTATCTGTTGTAGAGCTTTCCAACTATTTAGCTGGTGAATCAAACGAAGATCCATACCAAAATCCACATGTACGTGCACGTCTTTATCCTGAGCTTCCACGCTCTAAATATGTATGCTTCTATCCAATGGATAAACGCCGTCAGGGCAATGATAACTGGTACATGCTTTCAATGGATGACCGTAAAACATTAATGCGTTCTCATGGTATGATTGGTCGTGGCTATGCTGGTAAAGTAAAACAAATTATCACTGGTTCTGTTGGCTTTGATGATCATGAATGGGGCGTAACATTGTTCGCAGATGACGTATTACAATTTAAAAAAATTAGTATATGAAATGCGCTTCGATGAAGTTTCTGCTCGATACGGGGAATTCGGTGCATTCTTCGTTGGTAACCTTCTTGATAACGAAAAACTAGTGAAATTCTTAACAGTCTAATCCTATAAAAATGCGAGCCCTTAAAATGGACTCGCATTTTTTAAAATTCATTTTCTTCACTTGCTTCTGATTCCAATATTAAAATTATGGTATGGATAAAAAAAGCCAGTTAGAATCATTAGGAAAACCAAATACCAGTTATATGGTTGATGGTAGAGTTCTGCTATACCTACAGCTGTAAATGCACTTACGATAATTGCTACAAACATACCAAAAATACGCATTGTAACACTCCTTCATGAAAGCAAAAAAATATTTTTCCACTTTAGTATGTCTCTGTTTATTTTCAATATACTTGCACGACAAAAAGTTTTTATCCTTTCAATAACAAAAATAAGAAAGTATCACCTTAACTTACGATGACACTTTCTTGTTTTCAAATTACTTTCATCTCTCAGGAGTTTTCATCCTTCACCCTTAATATTAAAATGATCGTATTGATAAAAAAAGCCAATAACGATGATTAAAATAAATAGATACCAATGGAGTGGCTGTCCGTAAAAATCACCTAGTAAAAATGCCAGCACAGCACTCAATAAAATACCAAACCAAACACCAATCTCCATTTTCCTGTCACCTCACATGTATTCAATACACATGCAACCTGTATCTTGATTTACCACAAGACTCCCACCTCTATAGGTGTTTGGATAATGCGATTTTCTCCTTCTCGGTGGTGTACAACCCCTACTGAATCAAGATAAAGCCCCCAAAAACCCGGATTCAATTACGATGGGGGTAATAAATCTCATGTTCCCCGAAATAATAGCTATTCTTTTTTTTACCCACTTTGTTAAAAAAAATATCGAACTTTTACCTATTTTTACAGACTACTCGTTATAACTAATATATGCTTACTAATTTTAAAATGTGATGAACTTTGTCATGAAAATAAACATGTCTACAATGGCTTCATGCATATACTGTCTGCGAGGAGGAATGTAAATAGCTGTTATAAAGACCAATGATGCACAAACAGCAATGCTCGCAAGGCTAATGCGAGCCGAGGCAGAAGGTGAAGGAGAATTAGGTATGCTGATGGTTGGCAACGTAGGCGTCAATCGCGTACGAGGAGATTGCTAGATTTCGGGAATATTCGAACAATTGAACAAATGGTTTTTCAACGTCCAGGAGGTTTCGAGGCGACACAAAAGGGTTACTTTTATCAACGAGCACGTGATCAAGATATTCGTTTAGCAAAACGAGTGATTCAAGGTGAACGGTTCCATCCTGCAACCCGCTCCCTCTGGTTTTTTAGACCTGAAGGAGATTGTCCAGCACAATGGTATGGTCAATGGAACACAGGAAGATATAAATCTCATTGCTTTTTCTCACCATCTGAGGAAGACTGTCCTCAAATCTAAAAGAAAGAAGGTTGATAATCGATGATGCCATATTATTGGACACCGACAACGCAACAAATGCCCCCACAAGTAACAATTCCAAGTAGCGGACGACCACCTGGACGTGAAGAGTCCTATATTGAAAATATTTTGCGTTTGAATCGTGGTAAGCCTGCTACATTCCATTTCTCTTTTGAGCATGCAGTCGAGGCAGGGAAAAACACTAAAACTGTGCGTGGTGTGGTAGAAGCTGCTGGTCGAGATCATGTTATTATCCGTGAACTTAAATCGAATCATCGCTTCCTCTTCCCTATGATTTACTTTGATTTTGCTGAATATGATGAAGAGATGTCCTATTTCAATCAGAATCCATAATTCATTGCTTATGTAGCTAGTAATCGTCAGTTGTTATTATTGATACTTATTAAAAATGGCATGGTAGGAACATTCCTATCATGCCATTTGACTATTTATTTTTCTGTAAGTATTGTAGAGTTGCTTTTCCTAAAGTTTTTGCAGCAATTAGCATCGCACGTTCATCAAAATCAAAGCGTGCATGATGATGTGGATATGCTTCTTCCCACTCGGGCTTTTTAGCACCTGTAAAGAAAAATGTACCTGGCACCTTTTCTAGGTAATAGCCAAAATCTTCACCAATCATAAACGGTGGACATGTTATAACATTTTCTACTCCCGGTACATCATTCGCAAGCTGTGCAATAAATGCTGTGTCCTCTACATGATTATAAACAGGTGGATAACCTCTTGTATAGCGATAGTTATAGCTTGCCCCAAAAGGTTGGCAAGTTGCCTTTAATACAGACTCAAGCTCATCCTCCATCTGCTGACGCACCTGCTCATCAAATGTACGGACTGTTCCTGCAAGCACCACTCGGTCAGCAATCACATTGAAAGGATTTATTGCCTCAAAATGACCAAGCGTTAACACAGCCGATTTTAATGGATCGATTCGACGGGAAATAAGCTGCTGCGCGTTTACAACAAATTGTGAAGCAAGTACAACTGCATCAATCGAATGATGTGGTTCTGCCCCATGACCACCTTTACCTTGAATCGTAATTTCCACTTTATCAGCCGCAGCCATAATTGCTCCATCTCTTACCAACAAATCTCCAATTGGTGTGGGTGCCCATAAATGTGTACCGAAAATAACATCTACTCCATCTAGCAGCCATCCTCTATCATAGGCTTTGCTCCACCTGGGGCAATCTCTTCTGCATGCTGATGAATAAAGACTACACTCCCTGTAATCTCATCTTTAATCGCATTTAGTGCCTTAGCAAGACCTAATAATGTTGCTGTATGACCATCATGACCACAGGCATGCATTTTACCATCTATTTTCGATTTATAAGGAATCTCATTTTCTTCTTGGATAGCCAATGCATCGAAATCAGCTCGTAATGCCACCGTCTTTCCAGGCTTTCCCCCACGTAATGTTGCAACCACACCGCGTTCTCCTACCTGCTCCCGAACATCATACCCTAATGCACGATGAAAGGCTGCTATATATGCTGGTGTTTCCACCTCCTCAAAGGATAATTCCGGATATTCATGTAAATGTCGACGAATGGCCACCATTTCATCAAAATTATGATCTAGTAAAGTAAATAGTTTCTCCATATTTTACAAAACCTCACTTTTCTCAAACTCGAACTCTTTTGGTAATAACAGTGTACTATAAATTCTTACAAAAACAATAGGAATTAAAATGAAGATTGATAGAATTAATTTTTGAGCTTTCAATAGTTACTATAACTTCCTTAAAGATAAAAACCCCTCCACAAAAAAATGCGAAGGAGTAAAATTATTTAGTTTATAATTGTGAAGTTAATAATTATTGCCTTTATCGAGCATGCTTAAGAGCAGATAGGATAATCAGCACCCAGCCTGCTAAAAATAGGACACCGCCAATTGGGGTAATGGCACCTAATACTTTAATGCCGCTGATGGCTAATATATATAAACTACCTGAAAAGAAAACAATACCAAGGTTAAAGAAAATACCAGCTAAATTTAATTGCTTTACTTCTCCTAATAATTTAGAGCTCATTAATAGGCCAATAACAAGCAAGCCTGTTGCATGAAACATTTGATATTGTACGGCTGTTTCCCAAATACCACGACCATAATCATCTAAAACGTCCTTTAACGCATGTGCACCAAATGCACCGAATGCCACCGCTAAAAAGCCATGAAGTGCACCTGTCACGATAAATTTTTTTCATGTCATTCTCCCTACCTTTAATAATGATTAAAAGTCAAAAATTGAATCACCATTTGCTCCGTCTTCTTCTTCAATTTTTGCTGTGTATAAACTTGTTGGCTTTGGCTCTGAAACTAGCATTTGTGGTATATGCTTCGACTGTGCTTTTGATATTCCATCAGGAGAGTCTAAAACTACATCACATAATGCTCGAATCGCAGTTAAGGCTTCACGAATTTGTTGTTCATTTCCAGCATTCTTCACACCTGATAATTGTTTTTCAAGTTGTTGAATAACGGCTTGATAAGGAATCATTGCATTCTCCCACTTTCTGCTTTCGGTACGAATTTTAAACAGTCCATACCAGAGGATTGTTTTACGACAACGGATGGTATTTGCTTTGTTTTAAAGCCATATGCTGCACATGCACGTGGCGTCTGCGGGTCCCATGTTACTTTAAAATGTTGACATTTGAAACAATTAACCTTCATCGTTGCCCCTCACTTTCTTCCATTAGTAAATGTATCACGAATCTAATAGTGTATCAATTTCGCCTTGGCGTAATTGTTGCTGTCGCTTCGCTTTCGCACAGATAAACAATGCGTCCGGATTTTGAATTGTGCCTGCACAATTCATTCCTTTGAAAATCCGTGACATCCGCCGGAGGCTTATCTTCATTCAGGTTTGGACACCCACATGAAAAGGAACCAAAACAACATTTATTTCACCACTTGAAGAGGTGGGAGTCTGCTGAATGAAGATAAATGATTTGTGCCAATCTTATCCTAGACACCAATCAATAGGCTGCTCTCCCCATTCTAGTAACTGTGCATTAATTTTAGAATAGGGTTTACTACCAAAAAAGCCTCTATAGGCACTAAGTGGACTTGGATGAGGTGCCTCTAAAATGACATGTGGTGTTGAATATTTACGGATTAATGGTTTTTTTCCGTTGTGCTGGCTTGCCCCATAATACAAAAATAATAGGCTCATTTCTTGCTGCCAATTTATCGATTACAGTATCAGTAAATTGCTCCCACCCTTGTTCTTTATGAGAGTTTGCTTGACCTGCACGCACAGTTAAAACTGTGTTCAATAGTATGACACCCTGCTGAGCCCATTTCGTTAATGTGCCATGTTGGGGAATCGGACAACCCACATCATCCTGTAATTCTTGCAGCATATTACGTAGACTTGGTGGATGTGGAACTCCTGGCTTTACTGAGAAACTCAACCATGTGCTTGATTCGGACCATGATAGGGATCTTGACCTAATATGACGACCTTCACATCACAATAAGCTGTTGTAGTAAAGGCATTCATGACATCATTCATAGGTGGATAAATTGTTTGTGTTGAATATTCATGTGCTACAAATTGTCGTAACTTTTTATAGTATGTTTTTTCCATTTCTTCTGCTAGTATTGCTTGCCAATCATTCGGGAATACTTGTTTCATCGTCTAAAAGCCCCTTTCTCTTCTTTCACGGTACAAAAAAAATAATGTTGAATTCAAGTATCAATTCAAACTGACCTTGTAAAAATATAGCACTCTGGCTATTTTTATAGAATCAGAATCAGACTATACTAGATGGTAATTTTAATACTCTCAATTATAAAGGAGATCTTTCACATGACTCTTAAAAAAAACTTTAACGATTGCTGGTTCAGATACTTCAGGTGGCGCAGGAATGCAAGCCGATTTGAAAACATTTCAGGAACATGGAACATATGGATGGTGGCACTAACGGTAATTGTTACGATGGATCCAAATGGTTGGACACATAATGTCACACCATTACCAACAGAGCTTCTGCAAAAACAAATTGATACAGCTCTTTCAACAGGCATTGATGCCATCAAAACAGGGATGCTTTCAACTGAGGAAATTATTCGGGTTGCAGGAGATGCTATCGCAAAATCGGGTACGTCCAATGTTGTCATTGATCCTGTAATGGTCTGTAAAGGTGAGGATGAGGTATTGAACCCTGGCAACACAGACGCCATGATTCAATATCTATTGCCACTAGCTGCCGTCACAACCCCAAATCTATTTGAGGCAGGACAATTAGCTGGAACAGGTACACCAAAAACGATAGAAGAAATGAAAGCAGCAGCTCGTAAAATTCATGAGCTTGGTGCTAAGGCTGTTGTCATAAAAGGTGGAAAAGCGCTAGCAACAGAAAAAGCAACAGATTTATTCTTTGATGGTGAGAAGTTCTATTTACTAGAATCTGAAAAAGTAGCTTCTACTTATAACCATGGGGCAGGCTGTACATTTGCAGCCTCAGTAACCGCAAATCTTGCAAATGGTCTTTCAGTGAAAGAAGCAGTTATAGAAGCAAAAGAGTTTGTATCTGCTGCAATTGCTCATGGATGGGCTTTAAATGATTACGTTGGACCAGTAATGCATGGTGCAAAATCACGTTTTGGTGCGCCTGAAGTAACAGTGACAGAGCTATAAAAATGAAAGGGCATCAGATTAGCATTACTAATCTGATGCCTTTTTTTCACATATAATAGTTTTCCATCATTTCGAGACGATAATCCCATGGGTCATTCATTGAAATAAACTGAGCCAACGCCTTACTTTCCTTTTTCCGCTCTGCGCGTGCCTTTGCTCGTTCTGCAGCTGTTTCATGTAGCTTTGTCTCCTCTACCGTTTCAGGAATAACGCGAGGCACTGGTGCAGGCTTATTATTTTCATCTAACGCTACAAATGTTAATAATGCTGTCGCTGCAACCTTCCGTTCGCCCGTTTTTAAATTTTCAGAAATAACCTTTACGAAAACCTCCATAGAAGACGTTCCTGTCCATGTTACATAGGATTCAAAATAGACAGAATCCGTTGGGCGAATTGGATGAAGGAAGTCAACCGAATCCGTAGAGGCTGTTACACAGTCTCTACGACTATGCTTTGCAGCAGAAATGGAGGCCACTTGGTCAATATCACTCATTAAACGACCACCAAATAGAGTATTATGATTGTTGACGTCGTTTGGAAACACTCGACTTGTACGCATAACTCTAGATTCTTTACAATATTTATAGCCCTTATTCACAACAATTCCCCCTCAAAACAGGTTTATTCCTACTATAATGCTCTATTCTTCTAGAAAAATCAATATAATTATTAGAAAATTACAAATTCTTAATAAGGGACTTTTTTGCTCTCAATGTGAAAAATGATGGACAAGATACGCTACTTCTTTCTTCACCATATATTAGCTGTATACGGGAGGGAGAAAAATGAAAAAGCATAAACATGATGGAACGAATGAACAATCTGGTTTATTAGCTGGAGAAATAACCTCCTCTAAAATTGAAGTAATTGCTTCCATTGTATTAACACTCGGTTATTCATTGTCAACCCTCGCAGATATATTAGCATTGCAGGAGGAAGAGGAATTAGCTCAAGAAAATACATCAAGGGCACAGGATCAAAATTTACAGTTTAGGCAAATGTGCAAACAATTACAGAATGTTAACAATCGCTTAGATTCGATTGAACGAAAGCTTAACAGATATTAAAGATACATATTTCGAATTCTTCAGCTACTTTTAAAAAAGCCGCGATTCTCTATTAAAATGAGAATCGCGGCTTTTTTACTATACTATGATAATTAGCTTTCAGTCTTCTTTCCTTTTCAAGTCCATAGCCAGTCCACATTGAAGGAACGTCATCTATTGTACCAAGATAGAATTCGTTATAGTTCCTAGTAATTTCTCCCTTCAATATATATGGTTATCTATACTCTGTAACAGAAAGAAGCCATGGTTGCAATATCTTATTAGTTGTGAAATCATTTACTATACAAAACGACACATTTTGTACAAAATTGCTTTCACACTCTTATATTGATACATTACTATAATTTTTTTCAAGAATATTGCTTATGGATGTGTCATAGATTTATAGATATCGGTTTATTTTAACCAAATGATTAATTTATCATCTAAAGGGCATTCAATTTCCCTTTGTGAATTTTTTTTACTATACTTAAATTAGAAATAATCGAGAGGAGTGTTAAGATGCAAGAAGTACATGTAGAGGCGTTGCAAGAATTATTGAATTCTTTCGCCAACAAAGACGTTTATATTCATCTTGAGACAACGAACGGTTCTTATGCAGCACACTTTGATGAAAATTTTTAATGCAGGCGCCTTTATTCGCAATGCAAGAATTAATTACGAGCTAGCGAAAGTAGTAGATGATTCACCCATCGTGTTGGCTTAAAAATGGCACATGGCTGGGTCTATGCACAAGGCATCACACATTATGAATTAGATGATTTAGGCCGTTTATTAATGGCTGGACTAGACTACTCTGGAAAATTGGCGATTGCGCTTGAAATTAGTGAAACGCCATTTTCTTATTAAGGGGGACGACTATTTGAATTTACAACCACAACGTCATATTTTAATTGTTTACCCTCACCCAGATGATGAGGCTTTTTCAGTTGCTGGGACTATCGCCTACTATACAAAGAAGATGAATACACCTGTTACATATGCATGTCTAACATTAGGTGAAATGGGGCGTAATTTAGGAAATCCACCTTTTGCTACACGTGAATCCTTACCTGAAATTCGCCGTAAAGAGCTTATTGCTGCTGCGGAGGCTATGGGTATTCAGGATCTACGTATGCTTGGTTTACGTGATAAAACAATTGAGTTTGAAGACGATGAAAAAAATGGTAAAGCTGGTGGAAGATTTAATCGAAGAGTTAACACCTTCGCTCATCATTACGTTCCTTCCTGGCTTTGCTGTGCATCCTGATCATGAGGCCACTGCTCGTGCAGTAGTTGAGGCTGTTCGTCGTATGCCTAAAGCGGAGCGTCCCCAAGTGTTTGGCTGCGCATTTGCGAATGATACAATTGAGAAAAATGGAGAGCCTCATGTTGTCTATGATATTCGTGAAATGAAGATGGACAAAGTGAAAGCATTACAGGCACATGCCTCTCAAACCGCTTGGATGATGCAGGAAACGGAAAAACGCATTGATGACGGGGAGCCAATGAGCGAAAGCTGGCTAAATATTGAAAAATTCTATATTGTAAATCCTGATCATTATGCTAAGTGATTAAACAAAGGTTCTGCTCTCTTTTTGAGAACAGAACCTTTTTGTTAAGCAACTCTTAATTTTTTTCAAAAAAATGAATAATGAAAGTAAATGTAAACACAATAATGAGAACAACAAAAAAACATATAATGCGGAACATGAACACCAACAATGCTTACTAGCATTTTCAGCGCAATAATGCCAATGATGATAAAGGCTGTCGTCTCAAGTTCAGGTATTTTTTTCAATAATGATTAGAAATAGGCCTGCAATTGTTCTCATCATTAAAATACCTAGCATTCCACCGACCAGTAATATCCATATTTGATTGGATATCGCAAATGCAGCAAATATGGCATCAACCGAAAAGGCAATATCCATTAATTCTACTGAGATAACAGTTGCCCAAAACGTCCCAAACAGTCGAACCATCAAGCCTGTTTTTTTTAACTTCCTTGACACTATCCTCTTCCCCTATTTGTAAGAAATGCGCGACACACAGCCATCCTAAATACAAGGCACCTAGTAATTTTATAAACCAAAATTCTACTAAGTATACACCGATGCCTATAAACAGGAATCGAAAAAAAGTAGGCACCCAACATACCATACATTAGCGCTCGTTTTCGTTGCTTGTTTGGTAAATGCTTTACTAGTACTGCCAATACGAGTGCGTTATCTGCTGATAGTAAACCCTCGATAACAATTAGTGTTGATATTAATCCCCAAGACACAGGGTCTTTTAAAACTTCCCTCCACATGTCCCAATCGAAAAATTGAATGTATGTAGATAGAATCCCTTGAATGATTTCCAATTACATACCCTCCTACTAGTCCTAAGCTAGTCTAGTATATGCTTGACCATTTTGGTTATGAGGAAAAATTTTTTTGAATATTGGCGGTTACTTGAAGCTCGATAAACATTATTTTTTTCTCGAATACGTTTCATTATTCTTATAAACACAAAATAGACACCGAAAATTTAGAATTTACTAAAAATTAATAGCAAATTTCTAATAAAATATGCTATCATAGATAAATGTTTTATACGTAAAACGGAGGATGAACATTATGGAAGTTGCTGATACTAGAACTGTGCAAGTTGAAAATATCTTAATTGCACATCATTTTTTTAAAAGATGTAGTCGTGCACACACCGCTACAGAAAAACGACTATTTATCTGAGAAATACGGAGCTAATATTTATTTCAAACGCGAAGATTTACAGCATGTACGCTCATTTAAGCTTCGTGGTGCCTATTATAAAATTAAAAAGATTGAAGAAGAGGCTCGCTCAGCTGGAGTTGTTTGCGCAAGTGCAGGTAATCATGCACAAGGTGTCGCTTATGCCTGTGCTCAATTAAAAATTCATGCAAGTATCTTTATGCCTCAAACAACTCCTAAGCAAAAGATTGACCAAGTGCGTATGTTTGGTCGAGAATATGTGGAAATTATTTTAGCTGGTGATACTTTTGATGATTCTGCTGAAAGTGCATTAGCCTACTGTGAAGAGCATGGTAAGATTTTCATTCACCCATTTGATGATTTTGATGTAATCGCTGGTCAAGGAACTGTTGCTGTTGAAATTATGAATGATATAGAGGAACCTATTGACTACGTGTTTGGTAGTGTTGGTGGCGGAGGATTAATGTCTGGTGTTTCTGCCTATATTAAAAACCTTTCCCCAACAAGTAAAATCATCGGTGTAGAGCCTGCTGGTGCGGGCAGTATGAAAGCTGCATTTGCAGAGGGCGGTGCAGTGTCACTTGACTGGATCGATAAGTTTGTTGATGGTGCTGCAGTCAAATGCGTCGGTCATCATACCTATGATGTTTGTCGCCGCTATTTAGATGACATTGTCCTAGTGCCTGAAGGTAAAGTATGTACAACAATTCTAGACCTTTATAATAAGCATGCCATTATTGCAGAGCCTGCTGGTGCATTATCTGTTGCTGCACTTGATTCTTATAAGGAAGAAATTAAAGGGAAATCAGTGGTTGTCATCATTAGCGGTGGCAACAATGACATTGGACGCATGCAGGAGATTAAAGAAAAATCTTTAATTCACGAGGGCTTACTTTATTACTTCATTGTAAGCTTCCCTCAACGTGCAGGGGCACTTCGCCAGTTCCTTACAAGTGTATTAGGGCCAAATGATGATATTACGACATTTGAATATACAAAGAAAAACAACAAAGAGAGTGGTCCTGCCTTAGTCGGTATCGAACTTGGCAATCGTGACGAATATGAAGGTTTATTAGCACGAATGAATGAGTTTGGCTTTAAATATAAAGAGGTAAATAACGACATTCAGCTCTTCGGCTTACTCGTCTAATACAATGAGTCACACTTCTTATGAAAGTGTGGCTTTTTTTGTAGGATGAAAGAAGGTTTATCGAAATAAGTTAGTGCTTTATCGAAACAAGTTTGAGGTTTATCGAGACTTTTCTGGTGTTTATCGAGACTTTTCAGCGCATTATCCCCCAACTTAAGCGACACTATCTGACCGCTCAATAGTTTTGTCGCTAACATGTTAATCTAACAATGTTGAAGGAATTATATATTTTCTACTCTTATTTTCACCAAATGCTTCAAATTTTAATTTCTTCAATAAATAATAAACTGCTTTCTCTGAGTTAATATCAAAAAAAATCACGAAATTGAGCATTTGAAATATGGTTACCCATCATTAATCGAAAATCATGCAATGCAACAAGCATCGATTGATTATCGATTATATCGCAATTACTACAACGCCATTTCCCATGTGTATAGCATAAAATATGATTACATTGTGAACACAAGGCCCCTTTCTTTAGTTCATCTAGCTGAACATCTGGAATCCATTGGGTTGGCTTATGCATTTGCAGCAGATGTTCCGAAAGCTCAGTTAAATCTGCTTCACTTATACAAACTTGTTGATGCTTTCTGTATAATTGCTCAATCCTCTCAGCCAAGCCACTTACATGGAGAATTGGCTGAGTCGCAAAACGAGGCGACATAATCAAATTTGGATTTGCAGAAATAACAAAAAAACTCTACTGGTATATGATGCCCTCTCATGTGAAGCATTCTAGACATAAATCTAGCATGTCGCTTTACCTGATCTAACGGATTGCGAAACCCATCCACTCTTCCATCAGAAGTAACTCTTATGAACTGGTGGTTTTCAGCCATGAAATCAACTCGACCGGAAATATTTTTGATTTCCAATACTAAGATAAAATACTGTGTCATTAATAATGTATTAATTTGATAGGTTAATCCACCCTTCGCTTTAAACTCCACATCATGTAATAAATAATACGCTTGCTGTAAATAGATCTCCCTCCATTCCTGATCAACTCTTCTTTCACCTGCATACCCTGCCTTTGTTCTATTTAACATGTCTTGATAATAAATATACTTTGTGTGAGCTTTCGGTAGTCTTCTTTCAAGCATTTCAAATACTCGTTGCTTTGTTGAAACTTCTCTCTTTTTTTAGTAGCATTTTTTTCACCTCCTTAGCTAGATTATAATGTAAACCTTCTGAAATTTATCTCCCAACTTAAAAAAACGCCCACACCTATGTATGAGCGTTTTTAATTACCCTAATAATGCACGATCAGAATTCATTTTCTCTCCACGGATACGTTCGAATTCTGCCATTAAATCTGGGATCGTCAATTCATGCTTGCGATCCTCGCCGACCTCTAAAATAATTTGGCCTTTGTCCATCATAATTAGACGGTTTCCTAAATCTAATGCTTGCTGCATATTGTGAGTAACCATTAATGTTGTTAAGTTATCCTTTTCAACTAAATACTTTGTAATGCGAGTGATTAACTCTGCACGAGAAGGGTCAAGTGCTGCCGTATGCTCATCAAGCAATAAAATAGATGGCTTTGTAAATGTAGCCATTAATAGTGACAGAGCTTGTCGTTCCCCACCTGACAGTAAGCCAACCTTCGCTGATAGACGGTTTTCAAGATTTAACCCAAGCATCTCTAAAGACTCTTTAAAAAACTCTCGACGCTTTTTATCAACACCGATGCGTATCCCTCTACCTTTATTTCGTGAGTAAGCCAATGCTAAGTTTTCTTCAATCGTCATCGTTGGCGCTGTGCCTGCCATTGGATCCTGGAATACGCGACCGATATAGTGAGAGCGTTTATATTCAGGTAAAGTCGTTACCTCATTTCCATCAATTAACACCGAACCAAAATCAGGTGTTAAAGCTCCAGAAATCATATTCATCATTGTTGACTTACCAGCACCATTACTACCGATAATTGTCACGAAATCACCTGGCTTTAAATGCAAATTAATTTCGGCAAGCGCAATTTTTTTCATCAGGTGTACCTTCATTAAAAATTTTATTGATACCGTTTAGCTTAAGCAAGGCCTTTCCCTCCCTGCTCAACAGTCTTTACTTGTGAACGCTCTGCTGCCCGTTTAACCTTACGCTTGCGCTCCTTACTCTTATTGATAAATTGAGGTAAGATTAGCGCTAGAATAACAATGATGGCTGTGATTAATTTCATATCTCCTGAATCTAAGAAATCAACGCGTAATGCTAGAGCTAAAATAATACGATAAATAATTGCCCCTGCGATAACAGCAAATGTTGTACGCATAATTGTTTTAGTACCAAAGATGGCCTCACCAATAATAACGGATGCCAGACCAATCACAATCATACCAATTCCCATACTTACATCTGAGAACTTCGAATACTGTGCGATTAAAGCTCCAGAAAATGCGACAAGTGCATTAGAAAGCCCTAGTCCTAGAATAATAAGTGTATCTGTATTTGCTGAGAAGCTACGAATCATTCGCTTATTATCACCAGTTGCTCGGATAGCCAGTCCGACTTCTGTCTTTAAGAACCAGTCTGCAATTAACTTAATTAAAATCGTGATGATTAAAACGACAATTAGCGTACCCCATGTTCCTGGAACTTGCTGAATGCCCATGCCTTTTAATAGGTTATTTAATGCAGCATCGATGCCTAAGTTACTCCAAAATGCCTGAAACTTTGAAAATAACGTTTCTGAGTTCAATAATGGAATATTCGGACGACCTATCGTATTTTCTGCAGTTAACCCCATAATACGTAGGTTAATAGAATATAAAGCAATCATCATCAAAATACCCGATAATAACGGGTTAATTTTCCCCTTTGTGTGAAGAATTCCAGTCATACATCCTGCAATAAATCCAGCAACAATTGCCACTATAGTCGCTAACATTGGGTGATAACCAAGCAGTATCATCGTTGCTGCTGTAGCCGCCCCTGTTACAAAGCTTCCATCAACCGTTAAATCCGGAAAATCTAACACACGGAATGTTAAGTACACACCAAGTGCCATAATTGCATAGATGATTCCTTGCTCCACTGAGCCAAATAATGCTGAAAACATTGTTGAATCATCTCCTAAATTTCATAATTAAAATCTGCTGAATGAAGATAAAGCGGGGATAGTTCTCCCCCGCTTTGCTCTAATAATGATTGTTAGGGTATTACTTGTCTAAAAGTTCTGCACCCCAGGAATCTTTAATGTCAATTCCTAAATCATCTGCCACTTTTTTTATTGATTAGTAATTTTAAGTTTTGTGGGTATTGTGCTGGTGTATCAGCCGGCGTTGCTTCGCCTTTTAGAATTTTCACAGCCATTTGCCCAGCCTCATAACCAATATCGAAATACTCAAATCCATATGCTGCTAAGCCGCCACGCGCCACAGAATCAAGCTCCCCTACAACAAGTGGTAATTTATTTGCATTCGCTACGTCAATCACAGATTCTAATGCAGAAACTACTGTATTATCAGTAATAATATAGAAAGCATCTGCTTTACCAATTAATGATTCTGTTGCTTGTTTAACCTCTGCAGAAGTTGCCGCAGATGCCTCAACTACTTTTAAGCCCTGCTCGCCCATAACCTTTTTCACTTCTTTTACTTGTGCTACCGAGTTTTGCTCTCCTGCATTGTAGACCATACCAACGTTTTTAGCACCAAGCTCTTTTAAGAATGCTACAGTTTTAGAAATCGTTTCAGGGTGTAAATCGATCGTACCTGTAATATTTTTCCCCGGTTTCTCCATTGATTCGATTAATTGGGCACCGATTGCGTCTGTAACAGAAGTAAAGATAATAGGAATATCGCTAGTTGCTGTTGCTGCAGCTTGTGCAGACGGTGTTGAGTTAGCAAAGATTAAATCTACGTTTGCGCTCACTAGATTGTTAGCTATTGTTGTGTTTAGGCTGTTATCACCTTGTGCAATTTGTGAATCATATTCCACTTTTAAGCCCGCGTCATCAATTGCTTTTTTTAAAGCCATCAGTTGCAGCATTTAAAGATGGATGCTCCACTATTTGGGTAATCCCAATTTTATATGTTTTTTTCTGCTTCCTTGCTGCTCTCGCTTGCATTATTTTTCTTGTCTCCCTTTGAATCAGATGAACTGGAGCCACCGCTACCACAAGCAGCAAGTATCAATACTAACCCAAATAATAGGAACGAAAGCTTTTTTTAAATTGCCCTTCACAAATAATCCCCCCGACTATTTTCTCTGATATTTATCACACTTCACTCAAACAAAGTGTGAACGTATCGCTATATTATCGCGATTATTAGGGTTCGTCAACAACATTATGAATGTTCTGACTTTTATATTTGACGAAATATTTTAGTTTTTCATTCAATTTGTCGCTTTAAACCGCTAAACTACGCTGTTTTACTAAAGTGATTTCTTTTTCTAACATAATAAAATTTTTTTATGACAATTTTGCGAAGGTAGATTTTGAAGATATCTAATGGAATGTTAGTCTTTTATTTGTCTGACATTTGACTTCATTCATCCTTCTATACTAAAATATTTAACTGTGTGAAAAACACCGTGGTTCGTAACCATCCCACGCAAAAAAACTAAGGAGAAATGAATATGAAAATAAAGTTTTTAGCGGCAAGTGGTATTATTGCAGCACTTTATATTGCTGTTACATTACTAGTCGCACCATTCGGCTTTACAGAGGTCCAGTTCCGCGTATCGGAAATTTTTAATCATCTTGTGGCCTTTAATCCACGCTTTGCCGTTGGGATTATTCTTGGGGTGTTTATCTCCAATCTTTTTTTTCACCATTAGGCATTTATGATTTATTATTTGGTGTTGGGCACTCCATGATTACTCTGGGACTGTTTATTTTAATCTGTAAATTTGTTAAAAATATTTGGGCACGTTTAATCATCAATACATTTTTATTTACATGCACAATGTTCATCATTGCCTTTGAATTGAACTTAGCTTTAGAATTACCGTTCCTCTGGACATGGTTAACTGTTGCTGCTGGTGAATTTGTTGTTTTAGCAGTTGGTGCACCGATTATGTATATATTGAATAAACGTTTAAACTTTAATCATTTAATTTAACAGACGAGTCTTGTAGATTCGTCTTTTTTTTATGCTCTTGACAGTTTTCTGAAAATATTCTACAATTCTTTTCAATAATAACTGCAAAGAAAAAGAGTAGTAGCAAGCAGTAGTACTTAAAGAGAGCTGATGGCTGGTGGAAATCAGTAGTACATACTTGTGAATGGACTTTGGAGCAGCCTCATTAAAATGTGAGGTCGAAATTACTCCCCGTTACCGGAGTACGAAAGCGCGCAGTTTTTGCGAATAAAGGTGGCACCACGGTTACTCGTCCTTTTACCAGAAGGATTGAAGTGACTTTTTTTTATGGAAAAATTAGAAAGAGGAGTCGAGAGAGATGGGTAAAGTAGCAGAGAAAAATGGGTATTTCGGTGAATTTGGCGGTAGCTTTGTTCCTGAAGAACTTCAAAATGTATTGAATATTTTAGATGAAAACTTCCAGAAATTCAAAGACGATGAAGACTTTAAAAATGAGCTAGATTATTATTTCCGTGAATATGTTGGGCGTAAATCTCCACTTTATTTTGCAGAAAATTTAACAAAGCAATTAGGTGGCGCAAAAATTTATTTAAAGCGCGAGGATCTCAACCATACAGGCTCACATAAAATTAATAACGTTTTAGGACAGATTTTACTAGCAAAGCGTATGGGTGCTAATCGCGTTATTGCTGAAACGGGTGCTGGACAACATGGCGTAGCAACAGCGACTGCTTGTGCAATGTTTGGTATGGATTGCACAATCTATATGGGCTTAGAGGATACCAAACGCCAAGCATTGAATGTGTTTCGTATGGAGCTTCTTGGCGCAAAGGTTGTCGCTGTTGATAAGGGACAAGGACGACTAAAAGATGCAGTTGATGAGGCATTCGCTGACTTAGTAGAAAACTATGAATCTACTTTCTACTTACTAGGTTCAGCAGTAGGACCACATCCATTCCCATCCATGGTGAAACATTTTCAATCGGTTATTAGTCGTGAAAGCCGTGAACAAATTTTAGAAAAAGAAGGAAAGCTACCAACAGCTGTACTTGCCTGTGTAGGTGGTGGTAGTAATGCCATTGGTGCGTTTGCAGAGTATATTTCAGATGAGGATGTGCGTCTCATTGGTATTGAGCCCGATAAGGCTGCCACATTGAATGAAGGGACTCCAGGGGATTTGCACGGTTTTAGATGTTTAGTATTGCAGGATGCAGAGGGTAATCCACTGCCAACATATTCGATTGCCGCTGGATTAGATTATCCTGGAGTAGGCCCTGAGCATAGCTACTTAAAAACAATTGGCCGTGGTGAATATGTTACTGTGACAAACGAAGAAGTGCTTGAAGCATTCCAGGTGCTATCTAAGGTTGAGGGGATTATTCCAGCACTTGAAAGCTCTCATGCTGTGGCACATGCCCTAAAATTAGCACCAACTCTATCACCTGACGAAAGTATTATTATTAATATCTCAGGTCGTGGCGATAAGGACGTAGAGCAAGTATTCCAAATGCTGAATAAATAATATAAGTAAAAGAGCGACTCCCAATGCCGGAAATCGCTCTTCTTATTATACAAGTGTACTTAATTTCGGATAAATTTCTGCTACATTATCCCTTAGTTTGGCTTTTAGGAATTTCCCAACAGACGTCTTTGGAATTTCCTCTAAAAATACAACGTCATCCGGAACCCACCATTTTGCAAAATGGCTTTCTAAAAATGCCAGTAGCTCCTCTTCTGTTGCAGACTTTCCTTCCTTCAACACAACACAAGCTAAAGGTCGTTCTTGCCACTTGGCATGCGGAATTGCTATAACTGCCGCTTCTAAAATGGCATCATGAGTCATTAGCGCGTTTTCTAAATCCACTGAGGAAATCCATTCCCCACCCGATTTGATTAAATCCTTTGTACGATCTGTTATTTTAATAAAGCCATCTTCTGTTCGTACAGCAATGTCTCCTGTGTATAGCCAGCCGTCTCGATAGGCATCAGCCGTACGTTCATCACGATAATATTCATGGGAAATCCATGGACCACGTAAGCGGAGCTCACCCATCGTCTCTCCGTCCCATGGTACCTCTCCATTGTCATTCACAATACTGGATTCAATGCCTGCCATTGTCATTCCCTGCATAGCTCGTGATTCAATTCGCTTATCAATTGGCCACTCTTCCATCCAAGACATATAATTCGATAATGCTACGATTGGTGTTGTTTCTGTCATGCCATACACAACAATATATGGTATACCATAGGTTTCTTCAAAAGTACGAATTAGTCGAGTTGGTGAAGCTGAGCCACCACAACAGATTGCACGTAATGAACGAATATCCCGTTCGCGCTTCTCCTGCTCCTGTAATGCCCCAATCCAAATGGTTGGAACACCAGCTGTTAGTGTGACTTTTTCCTGCTCCACTAAATCTAAAATTAAGGCTGATGTAAAATGCGGACCTGGTAATACTTGTGTTGCACCGACATTAACACTTGCAAAAGGTAGACCCCATGCATTTGCATGAAACATCGGTACTATAGGCATTACAACATCTCGCTCGGCAATCCCCATGGAATCAGACATACTCAACATTATACTGTGTAATACTAAACCCCTATGGGAATAAACAACCCCCTTTGGATTTCCAGTTGTCGCACTTGTATAGCACATACCAGCAGGCGAATCCTCAGCTAAATCCTCTGGGAATTGGTAATTTTCATCGGCGGCTGCTAATAGCTCCTCATAGGATAATGCATTTGGTAATGTCGTTTCAGGTAAAACGTCCTCATCTGTCATAATAATATAATGTTTCACTGTCTTAAGCTCTGGCGCAATGTTTTCAATGATTGGTACAAGATCCTGATCAATCATTAAAATCTCATCTTCTGCATGATTAATAATATAAATTAAATGCTCTTCTGAGAGTCGAATATTCACCATATGTAAAACCGCACCTGAACATGGTACTGCAAAATATGCCTCTAAATGGCGATGCTGATTCCATGCAAAGGAGCCAATTTTCATTCCTCTTTTCATTCCCAGCTTTGTTAGTGCATCTGCTAAACGGCGTGTTCTTTTAGCCACTCTCCGTATGTTAAGCGGTGAATTTTTTTCTGGACCTGTCCGAGAAACTATCATCTTTCTAGCAAAATAACTTTCTGCTCGCTTAAAAAAAATTTGTTAACACTAATGGCGTTTGCATCATAAAACCATCCATCCCTTCATCTCGTAAACTTTTCCCCTTATAGAATATTATTGGTCTATATTTAATGGAATACTATTAATATTCTGAATTTTATTATATTTTAAATTTATAAATTACGCTATATATTCCAATAATTTTCTTTTTATTGTTAACTTTTTCTAAAAATAGGTATATTAAGGCATATTAAAAACAGATAACGAAATTATCGTCATCTGTTTCATTTGAGCTGTATTTATTTACGAGATTGCTTTTGTTTGCAACTTGATTTTTAATTTTTCTAGCATATCAACTGTCATTTTTGCTAAGTCATACTCCGCTTTAAAGCTCCATTCTTTCTGTGCAGCTTCTATATTTAAAGAATTTGGCCAGCTATCTGCAATCGCTTGACGTACTGGATCTACATTATAATCCATACGGAAATGCGGTAAATGCTTCTTAATTTCAGCTGCAAGTTGAGCTGGCTCAAAGCTCATTGCTGTAATATTAAAGGCATTGCGATGAATCAAGCTTTTGCTATCAGCTTCCATTAAATCAATAATTGCCTGTAAAGCATCTGGCATATACATCATATCCATATAGGTCCCTTTTTGAATATAGGAAGTGTACTTGCCTTGTTCAATCGC
Source organism: Lysinibacillus pakistanensis (assembly GCA_001312325.1). Next base: position 381,485 of record BBDJ01000001.1, read on the forward strand.
TTCATAGAAAATCTCAACAGCATAGTCTGTTGTACCACCTCCTGGAGGCGTTACATACGAAATTAATCCCGGGAATCGCACACCACGTGTATCTACACCAAAGCGATTGTAATAATAATCACATAGAAGTTCACCAGCTACTTTGTTCACACCATACATCGTTGTAGGTCGCTGTAACGTATCCTGTGGCGTATTGTCCTTCGGTGTTGATGGACCAAATGCACCTATTGAGCTCGGTGTAAAAAAATTGTAGATTTAACTCGCGTGAAACCTCTAATGCATTCATTAAGCCACCCATATTTAAATTCCATGCTAGCAATGGATTTCTTTCAGCAGTTGCAGATAATAATGCTGCTAAATGCATCATTGTGTCTGCACCAAAATCTTTTGCTAAATCGTGCATTCTTTGTCCATCTGTCACGTCCAATATTTCAAATGGGCCCTTAGTATGTTCTAGCTTTCTAATATCTGTAGCAAGGATATTGTCCTCTCCATAAATACTCCGAAGTTTTTCTACAAGCTCAGAACCTATTTGACCAAGTGCTCCAGTAACAATTATCTTTTTCATTTCTCCAAACCTCCACCTATGAACAATTGTACTTATGGAAAGTACAATTAAACGTATATAAACATTGATTTAATAACACTTTCAATGAATTTCATTATAATGTGTTCATATAAAAAACACAACATTTATATTTATATTTTTGCAAAACGCTACACACGAGTCCTTATTTTCAGTATATGAGACCTTAAAAATATAGTGCTGAAAAAAATACATAAAATACATATGTGCATTTAAGAAGGACAATTATCCATTTATTTCATAATTAAATTGAGCTTTTCCCATAAAAAAAAGAACCTCACTTTGTATTTAAACAAAGAAAGGTTCACTTGCTTATTATATTGAAAATCGCTTCACGGCAATTTGTAAAACTTTTGATACTTTCCGCAACTCTTTTATATAATTATGGAATTGCTGCTGAGCGGTTAATTGATCTGAAGTTAGTGTAGCTACATGCTTTGTCGAGGCAGCATTTGTATCAGAAAATGTTGTTAACATCACAGCATCCTCACTAACCTTTTTCGTATGATTAGCAATCTCTTGAACGGTAGCCGATACTTCCATAATATATGGCTTAATGGTATGTACTTTTTCTAAGATTTGATCGAAGCTTGTAGCCGTTTTTTTCCGTTACATGAACACCCTTCTCTGTTGCAGCTAATACACCCTCCATCATTTGCACGGCGTAGCTTGAATCTAGATGGATATTCTGCACAATGGATGTAATCGTTTGTGTTGATTGAACCGTCTGCTCTGCAAGCTTACGAACTTCATTTGCCACTACTGCAAACCCTTTGCCATGCTCTCCTGCTCGTGCAGCTTCAATTGACGCATTTAGAGCTAGAAGATTTGTTTGTGCAGTAATCCTTTCAATCACTTCCACCATTTGGTCAATAGTAGAGGCTCTTTCAACTAAATTAAAGATGGCAGTATTTGATTTTTCAACCGCCTGCTTAATGTTCTGTATTTGCGTTAAATTAGCTTGTACAATTTCTGTGCCGCTTTCTGCATCACGCGCAGTTTTATGAGCAAAATTTTCTACCACCTGTACTTTTTCTAAAATAATTTGTACACCATTCAGTACTTCTTCGAGTGATGCTGTATTGGAAGCCAACTTTGTAGTTGAGGCAGCTGTTGAAGCTGAAATAGACTGCACATCCTTTGCTATTTTATGCGTTGTAGTAGATGACTGTTCCGACGATTCTTGGAGTTTTCCAGTCATTTCTTCCACCTCATGTGCGCTATTTGTTACGGTATGAAGCAGCGTTTTTACCTCATTTACCATTTGGTTGTAAGATAACACTACCTCACCTAGTTCATCATGTGCGACATAGCTAGCATTTGCTGTGAAATCGCCTTGCTCTGCACGCTTTAATAAAGATTTCAATTGACGAGTTGGTACATTTACAGCTTTTGTAGCTATAAAGCCAATAAAAATAACTAACAATACAACAAATAAACATACCCCGCCAAGCAGCCAGTACCCAAATTGTACATCCTTTTGGTAGGCCAATTGCTGTTCCTTAGCACGTTGCACCAAATAGCTTTGAGTTTCTTCTAATAGTGTATGGCTTTGCTGGCTTACAGATAAAAAGGACAATGTATAAAACTGCTGTTGTTCCTTTGGGTTCAATTGCTTATAGCTTTCAATCAATTCCATCTGCTGTGCAAGTAAGGTCTTGTATTTCTTCATTTGATGATCCATCTTTTTATCGACTTCTAGACTCACTAAATGATCTAAAGGCTGCTCCATGCTATTGAGTATGGTAATCATTTCTTGATACGGTTCTGCTGCATCCACTAAATAATCTAATTGTCGTTGTGATTCCTCTAGCTCGTTTAACCAACCAATCGGTACTAGTCCTTGTGTATAGCTCTCACTTGCTTGCCAGGACATTTTTCTTAGATAATCCACACTAAAAATTCCTAGCAGTACATTTGAAAGCACACAAACGATCATTAGAACAAGTAGCTTGTCCTTCACCATTATGTAACGAAAAAAATTGCATGATCCTTGGCTCCTTCTCCAGCTCTTACCAATAATCATAGTATCCAGATATAAAGCTAGTGTTATGTTTTTGTAAATATTGTTCGAAGAGTTGTGAAGTATCTATTATTTGTAAAAAAATATTAAATTATTTTATTAAAGACATCCTATTTAATGCTCCTTGTATTTCCATTTGCAACCTTCTATCCCTTCCTAACGTTTGGTATTAATAGTAGCGTTTTGGAAATAGGGGGTGTTTGCGTGTTACAGTTCAAAAAACTAGATAGAAGTTTAGTCATTTGCTTGCTGTTACTTGGTGTGATAAGTTGTCTCTTCGTCCACTCTAGCAGTTCGGTATTTGAACAATATTCTAGCTCTTTTATCATCAAGCAATCACTCTACTACCTTATCGGATTTGTAACGATGTTTGTGGTAGCTACACTTGATATAGAACAACTAAAGAAGATTGGCTGGCCCTTTTATATCATCATGGTGTTATTGACATTCGGATTATTTATTGCACCCGAGAGTATAGCTAGAACGGTCAACGAGGCAAAACGCTGGTATCAGATTCCAATATTAGGTTCATTTCAGCCATCAGAGTTTTTAAAGTTTGCGTTTTTAATCGTTGTCAGCAAAGTAATTGTTGCGCATCAGGAAAAATATAAGCATCCTTCCTTTTTAACAGATATGCGGCTCCTATTTATAATTGCTGTCATTACAATTCCGCCTACAGTTGCTGTTTATAAGGAGCCTGACACAGGCATGACAATGCTTTATATGGCGATGATTATACCAATGCTTTTCTTTTCAGGTATTCAAAAAAAATTGCTCATAATCTTTGCTGCTATACCAGTATCGATTATGACCGTTGTGGTTATTCTTTATGTAAAATTTAACGATTTTTTTACAGAAACGGTCCTAAGTAAATTATCTGGACATCAGATTTCACGCATTTATGGCTGGCTGCAACCTTATGAATATCCAGATTCATCTTTTCAAACTAGACAGGGCTTTTTAGCAATAGGCTCAGGAGAATTTACAGGAAAGGGGTACTTGCAAAACAATGTTTATGTCGTAGAAAAGCATACAGATTTCATTTTTGCAAATATCGCTGAGGAAATAGGTTTCCTTGGAGCTTCATTCGTCATTGCTCTTTTATTCTTTTTGATTTATCGCATTGTCCTCGTTACAGTAGAGGCAAAGGATCCTTTTATGACGCTAATGGGAGCGGGCATTGCTAGTTTATTGGCCTTCCAAATTACGCAAAACATTGGTATGACAATAGGACTTTTACCCGTAACAGGTATGACGTTGCCATTTTTAAGCTATGGAGGAAGCTCACTCCTATCAAATTTCATGCTAATGGGTATTGTAATGATTATCTATAAATCTTATAGCGGTTACATGTTTAAAGCGGAGGAGTAGGTGATGACTTTATGAATACTACTTTAAAAAAGAGAATTATACTGTTACTAGTTTTGACTGGATTCTTTTTGTTCATACTCATCATTCGTCTTGCTTTTCTGATGCTGTAAAAAATCAATAAGCTGTCTTTTAAGTTTGGTAAAGACTTAAAAGACAGCTTTTCTATTAAATTTTATGAATATTTTCTATGACCACTTCAATTATTTTCGTTAAATCTTCTTGAGCAATATTCAGTGGCGGGGATAACGTTAAAACATTATTAAACCCAGCAACAGTGGCTCCATTTTTACCAATAATAACACCCTGCTCTTTACATGCAGCTATCACTGCATTTACTTGACTCACTGGTAATGGCTCCTTAGTTTCTTTATCTGCCACTAATTCGATTCCAATTAATAGACCTTTGCCGCGGATATCCCCAATATTTGGATGATTATTTAATGCCTGTTGAAGTGCTTGGAGGGTTGCCGCTCCTATCTTACTAGATCTCTCAAACAACATTTCCCGCTGAAGAATTTCAATATTCTTTAATGCTACAGCACAGGCTACAGGTGAACCGCCAAATGTATTAACGTGACGGAAGTAATCATATGCGTTAGAACCGGTAAATGCCTCATAAATTTCCCGTTTTACTGCTGTTGCTGATAAGGCAAATAAGCACTTGTTATTCCTTTTGCCATTGTAATGATATCTGGTTTTACTCCATAATTCATAAATCCAAATGGCTTGCCTGTTCGGCCAAAACCACAGATTACTTCATCTACAATCATTAAAGCTCCATGCTTTTTACAAATTTCCTCAATGCCCATTAAATAATTTTCTGGAGGCATAATAACCCCGCCCCCTGTAATGATTGGCTCTAAAATCATGGCAGCAATCGTATCACTAAGCTCCCATGTCATTGTTTTATCAACAGCCCTAACACTTGCCAAATCTGTTGGGGCAACAGTGTCGCATTCATACTCACGATATTGATCTGGAGGAGCTACATGTACAAATCCAGGTGATAATGGCTCATATTTATATTTTCGCTCTGCTTGCCCAGTTGCAGCTAATGCACCAAAAGAATTGCCATGATAGGCACGATAGCGAGAAATAATTTTATAACGAGAGCTTTGCCCCTTTTGCTGATGATACTGGCGTGCAATTTTAAAAGCAGTTTCATTTGCCTCTGAGCCACTGTTGGAGAAGAAGATGACATAATCTCCGCCTAGTAATTCATTAATCTTTTCAGCTAGCTCCACTGCTGGTAAATGGCCTTGCGATAAAGGTGCATATGGATTTTTCATCATCTCCTCATGTGCGGCATCCGCTAATTCTTTTCGCCCGTAGCCAACATTCACACACCAAAGCCCTGCCATCGCATCAATATATTCAACTCCATCTGTATCCTTGATTCTTGCGCCGTCTGATTTTTCCACTATATAAGTAGCCTGTGGATTATAGGGTTTCATAGAATGCCAAACATATTGTTCATCCTTTTTTTAAAACATCACTTTTAAGATTTACCTCAGCCATATTAACACCCCTTCTATGATTGTGACTTGCTTAACTCTTCACATCGTTATTACTAGGAAACGCAAAGGTACTTGTTGTATTCTCCGTTTCGTCTGGCCAGCGTTCAGAAATTGTTTTGGCCTTTGTAAAGAAACGAGCTTGGTCTGGTCCAAACATATGCCCTTCACCAAATTTTGAACGCTTCCATCCACCAAAATTATGATAGCCTACTGGAATTGGAATTGGTACATTAACCCCTACCATCCCTACCTCAATTTCTTCTTGGAATTTACGGGCTGCTGCACCACTATTCGTAAACATTGTGACTCCATTCCCCAGTTCATGATTATTGATTACATCAATGGCTTCCTGTAATGTTTGAACACCTACTACAATACGCGCAGGACCAAAAACCTCTTCCTTAAAGATTGTCATATCTGGTGTTACATTATTTAGCAGTGTCGGACCAAGGTAAAAGCCTTTTGATGTTTCACATATTTTAGGATTTCGACCATCTATCACTAGATTTGCACCTTCAGCAATGGCACCATCAATATAGCGAATAATGACATCTTTTGATTGCTGTGTAATTACTGGACCAAAATCCACCTCAGGATCTGTATAAGGCCCTATTTTCAATTGGGCAATTTTTTCTTTTAATATATCAGTAAAACGTTGCTCTGTATCTTTTCCAACAACAAGTGCGCCTGAAATAGCCATACAGCGCTGAGAAGCCGCTCCATAGGCTGCCCCTAAAAATGCGTTCGCTGTTTGTTCTAGGTTGGCATCTGGCATTACAATCATAAAGTTCTTCCCTCCACCAAATGCAGCTACACGTTTATTATGCTTAGCACCTGTTTGATAAATATATTCAGCAACAGGTGTTGAACCAACAAATGAAATTGCTTGTATCTCCTTATTTTCAAGAAGTTCATTTACCGCTTCCTTGTCGCCATTGACGACTGTCCAAATTCCATCTGGAAGGCCTGCCTCTTTCCATAACTTGCTTATAAACAGTGCTGAAATCGGTACCCTCTCCGATGGCTTTAAAATAACTGCATTCCCTACTGCAACTGCCATACTTGTAATAGCAAGTGGAACCATTACAGGGAAATTAAATGGAGCAATTGTTGCAACAACCCCAAGCGGACTCTTTGCAGAAAATGCATTAATATTACCACCTACATTGACCGAGTATTCCCCCTTAAGCATTTGCGGAGCACTTATCGCCATATCTACAGACTCAATACCACGTACAATTTCTCCCTTTGCATCTTCTCTAGTTTTTCCACTTTCCTCACAGATCAAGGCAATCAATTCATCCTGTTTTTCAATCAATAATTGACGGAAATGATGTAAAACCTCTACTCGTTTACCAATCGCTGTTTTTTTCCATCCGGGGAATGCTGCCTTTGCTAGCTGGATCGCCTGCTTAACCTCTTCTTTAGTTGCTAAAGGAGCCTGTGCAATGACCTCTCCTGTAGATGGATTATAAACCTCTGAAAATCGTCCACTTGTGCCAGCTACCTCCACCCCGTTAATAAAATGTGTTAGCGTTTTCATTTTTTTTGCTGAACTGTCATCTTTTCACCACTCCTTGTTATTGTTGTTCAAAATCTAACTCTTCCTTTTGGAAAATCACTTCATGTTCAGGATTAGAGAGCTTTTTCTTTTGAGTGACCATGTAGAATATCATGACGATTGCCACTATAATACATGTAAAAAAATATTTGAGAACGCATGGAGTCAATAAAGAACATAGAGACAAGCAATGCGGTTGTAGCCAATATAGTAAAATACGTTAAATATGGAAATAACCACATTTTCACTTTTAAAAGTTCTGGATTTTCCTGCTCAATTTTTCTTCGCATTCTTAATTGTGAAAAGGCAATAATCAAATAAAGAATTAAGGTGATTGCACTACATGAGCTAAGTAAAAACATAAAGACTTTATCTGGCGAAACATAGTTCATAATAACCGCAATATAGGAGAAAAATGTCGCAGCTAGTATGGCATTCACAGGTGCACCCTTTTTATTTAATTTCAAAAAGGCTTTCGGGGCCTCTCCCTTCTCTGCTAAAGAAAATACCATTCTTGATGTCGCGTAAAGTGCGGAATTTAAGCATGATAGCACAGCCGTTAAGACCACAAAGTTCATAATTTGTGCAGCAGCAGGAATACCGATATGATCCAGTACCGCAACATATGGGCTTGTTAGAATATCCGAGGAATGCCATGGCAATAACGTAACAACCACTGTAATGGATCCAACATAGAAGATTAAAATTCGCCATGTAATAGAATTTGTAGCCTTCGTTACTGCTGCTAAAGGTTCATCGGATTCCCCTGCCGCAATCGCTACAATTTCTGTTCCCATAAAGGAAAAGATAACAATAACTACACCCATTAGAACTGCTCCAAAACCATTTGGTAAAAATCCGCCCTGCCCAATTAAATTAGCAGTTCCAATGGCATTAAAATTTGGTGCAATGCCAAATATAATAAATGCACCAAGTCCTAAGAAAACTACAATACTTGCAACCTTAATAAGAGAGAACCAATATTCAAATTCACCAAAAGCTTTTACGGAAAGTACATTTGTTAAAGTTAGCGCTATTGTCAGTAAAAGACTAAGCAACCATAAAGGAATACCATCATACCAATATTGAATAATCGCGGCCGCAGCCGTTGCTTCTAAGGCTATGGCTATGACCCAGAAAAACCAATATAACCAACCAATCATAAAACCAGCCCAAGGACCAATTGATTCATGTGCATAATGCGCAAAAGATCCGCTTGTTGGATTGACCGCTGCCATTTCTCCAAGCATTCGCATGACAAGAATGACGATGATACCAGCAAAAATATAAGATAGTATGGCACCAGGGCCGGCTAAGTTAATAACCGAGCCACTTCCCATAAACAGACCTGCCCCTATAACTCCTGCAATCGCAATCATTGTCATGTGCCTTTTCTTTAACCCTCGCTGTAAATGCGTTTGTTGCTCCATATCTGTCACCTCTTTTTTTTAGATTGGATTATCGCTTAGAAAAATCTTACATGTTCCACACTTTGGAAGTAATAGACAAACTGTAAAATTCTATACTTTTGTTTTAAACATAATGTAAAATAGACTAAATATTCTTAAAATAAAATTTTTATTTTCTGAAACAGTAGTAAGAGAAAAATGAAAGGGGCATACAGATGAATCAATTTAAATTAAAGGTGAAGGATGTATTAGAGAATAAACATTTTAAAAGTGCAGAAGTAGTAGCTGGAGAAGATGGATTATTACGGATTGTCAAATGGGCGCATGTCATTGAAATTGTCCAAATAGATAATTTCTTGGCTGGTGATGAATTGGTCTTGACAACTGGCATAAGCCTGCAGCATAACATAGACGATTTTATCTTTTTTTGTAGAGTCTTTAATTCACAAAAGTTGCGCTGCATTATGTATTGAATATGGTGATTATCTACAAACCATTCCAGCAATCATTGTATCCCTTGCCAACCGTCATAGCTTTCCTATAATCGTTTTTCATGAAACTGTTCCCTTCGTTCGCATTACCCAGGATTTACATAGTCAAATATTAAATCAACAATATTTAATGATTTCCACGTTAGAATCCTACTCTCAAACATTAAATAAAAACGCCCTATTAGGACAAACAACTGAGGATATTTTACAAAATATGTATAATGAATTGAAAACACAAATTGTATTTTCTATTAAAAGCCGAGAGCCTATCTTTTTCCCAAATGCGGTGCCTCATAAGCGTCAGCAATTACTAGCGATGAAGGAAAAAGCCTCCGAATTTAAACATGAGCCTATCTTTATTTTTGATCAGCATTATGCTGATTTGACTCTTTTTAGGGCAGATGGTCAATTTTCAGAATTCGAACTACTCATTTTAGATCGTACAGCTACAGCGTTAGCACAGCTTCTAATGCGAGAGTTTTATATAGAGGAAAAAAAAAATATGGAGGATGCCACTATTCTAGTAGATTGGATAGATCAGAAATTATCGAAAGAGGAAATTTACAAATTTATTGTCACTCATCATTCAAACTTCAAAATATCTAGTGGGGCTGTCTTTATTTTAGCGTCTCCACATACAGTTCCTAAAGTGCAAGAAGATATTGTCTATAGTAAGCTATATTACCGAAACCTCTTTGAACAACATGGATTTATTCCCTTTTTATTCGAGAAAAAGAGCTATATTATCTTTATTCTTCTTCATACCAAAGATAGTAAATTGAGTCGTGAATTATTGAATTCGTTATGCTCTTCACTTCAGAAGGCAGAGTTTTACAAAAAACAAATATCTCAGGGATATCAAATAGCATTTGGAAAAGTAGTTTCAGATGTTGTAGAAATTCCCAAAAGCTATCAAACTGCGCTTGATACATTATATATTTGCAGTAAAGTGCCAACAACTTCTTTTTTTTATGATGATTTACATTTATATCATCTTATCTACAAGCTTCAGATGCAGGTGAATTTGCAGGAAGTGATTCAAGATTATTTACAGCCCGTTATTGAATACGATCGGAAATATAATAGTAAGCTACTAGAAACGTTGCAGGTCTATTTACAAACAAATGGCTCCAAGCAGCAGACAGCCAAACAATTGTTTATTGTACGGCAGACACTCTACCACCGCTTAAAAAAACTGGAAAGTCTATTAGGTGAAAATTTTATGAAGGGGCATAATCGTATTACACTTGAATTTATGCTACTTGCAAATTCTTTGATTGAGGATAAAAATTAAATCCCCTAGTTTTGGAGTCAAGCATTTCGCTCGGGGGCTCCGCTGTTTCGCTCGGGGGCTCCGCTGTTTCGCTCGGGGGCTCCGCTGTTTCG
>BBDJ01000002.1 GCA_001312325.1 Lysinibacillus pakistanensis
AATTTAAAGTAGCGGATAGAACCCACGAAGCGAAGGATAGAACTCCTAAAGTGCAGGAAAGAACCTTCGAAACGATGGATAGAATTCACAAAATATAGGATGGGATCTGCAAATTGACTAACTACCCCATGTAAAATAAATTGAACGAGACGTTATAGCGATACATAGCGCTCTATTTAATGGATATGATATGATATAATGGCATTTTTCGTGTATAATAGCGAAAGACAAGAAGTTTGGAAGGATGAAGTACAGATGACGAAACCAGTAGTAGCCATCGTAGGTCGTCCGAACGTAGGTAAGTCGACGATTTTTAATCGTATCGTTGGGGAACGTGTTTCGATTGTGGAGGATATCCCAGGGGTTACACGTGACCGTATTTATAGTTCGGCAGAGTGGTTAACACATGACTTTAATATTATTGATACAGGTGGTATCGAGATAGGAGACGAGCCGTTTTTAGAGCAAATTCGTCAACAGGCTGAAATTGCGATTGACGAAGCTGATGTTATTATTTTTATGACAAACGGTCGTGAGGGTGTAACAGCTGCAGACGAACAAGTGGCTAAAATTTTATACAAAACAAAGAAACCAGTCGTTTTAGCAGTGAATAAAATCGATAATCCGGATATGCGCGAGATGATCTATGATTTCTATGCACTCGGCTTTGGTGAGCCTTGGCCGATTTCAGGCTCTCATGGCTTAGGCTTAGGGGATTTATTAGATGAATGTGCCAAACATTTCCCAAAAGAGGATGAAGAGCAATATGGGGATGATGTTATTAAATTCTCGCTTATTGGTCGTCCCAATGTAGGGAAATCCTCGTTAGTGAATGCATTTTTAGGACAGGAACGTGTCATTGTTAGTAATATTGCTGGTACGACGCGCGATGCAATTGATACTCCATATGAGTACGATGGACAAGAATATGTCATTATTGATACAGCAGGTATGCGTAAAAAGGGGAAGGTCTATGAAACGACTGAGAAATATTCAGTGTTGCGTGCCTTACGTGCCATTGAACGCTCCGATGTTGTGCTAGTTGTGCTAAACGCTGAAGAGGGTATTCAAGAGCAGGACAAAAAAAATTGCTGGCTATGCACATGAGGCAGGGAAAGCTGTTGTCATTGTTGTGAATAAATGGGATGCAGTTGAAAAAGATGAGAAAACAATGAACGTCTTTACACAACAAATTCGAGAGCACTTCTTATTCTTAGACTACGCTCCGATTATTTTTGTATCAGCAAATACCAAACAACGGGTACATCAAATTTTACCGATTATCCAGCGTGTAAGTGAAAATCATTCAATGCGCATTCAATCATCCATTTTAAACGAAGTAATTGAAGATGCTGTGGCTCGTAATCCAGCGCCGACTGATAAAGGTCGTCGATTACGTATTTACTATGCAACACAGGTTGCGATACAGCCACCAACGTTTGTGATTTTTGTAAATGAACCTGAATTGATGCATTTCTCTTATGAACGTTTTTTAGAAAATCGTATTCGAGAAACATTTGATTTTGAAGGGACGCCAATACGTTTAATTACTCGTGCTCGTGCCTAGGAAAATGATACACAGACAGTACGCCTATCCGACGTTTTTTTGTTGGATGGCGTCTTTTTACAAAAAAAGGTCAAGCATCATTGGAAACCTATTACAGGCGCTAAGAAAAGGGAGGATGATTTTGAATGGAAAAAGTTTGTGTGTTAGGTGCAGGCTCATGGGGAACTGCATTAGCAATGGTACTTGCAGAGAATGGACATGATACACTTGTCTGGACTCATCGAGCTGATCAAGCTGAAGAAATAAACAGCCTGCATACGAATAAAAAGTATTTACCAGAAACCATATTACCAATAAATTTGCATGCTACAAGTGATATTGCTCAGGCAGTTGCTCATTCAGAAATAATTATTGTTGCTGTACCAACAAAGGCCATTCGAGAAGTGTGTGAAAAAATGGTAGTATCTCTCGATAAAAAAATCCTATTTGTCCATGTTTCGAAGGGAATAGAGCCAGATTCACTAAAAAGAATTTCAGAAATTCTAGCAGAGAGTCTTCCAGCCGAATTTATAGAGGAAATTGTTGTGCTTTCTGGTCCGAGCCATGCAGAGGAGGTTGTTTTACATCACCCCACTACTGTGACAGCGGCCTGCGCTAATATTGAGGCTGCTGAAAAAGTACAGGACCTATTTATGAATCAATTTTTCCGTGTTTACACAAATGAAGATGTTATTGGCGTAGAAATTGGTGGCGCACTAAAAAAATGTTATTGCATTAGCTGCTGGAATTACAGATGGCTTAAATTATGGTGATAATGCTAAAGCAGCTTTGATTACTCGAGGATTAGCTGAAATTACACGTCTTGGTGTTAAAATGGGAGGGAATCCCTTTACATTCGCAGGACTAACAGGTATGGGTGATTTGATTGTAACATGTACAAGTGTACATTCTCGTAATTGGCGTGCAGGCCATCTGCTTGGAAAAGGGATGAAGCTACAAGAGGTCCTTGATCAAATGGGAATGGTGGTAGAAGGTGTGCGTACAACGAAGGCAGCCTTTCAATTAGCAGAAAAATATAATGTTGCTATGCCAATATCAACAGAGCTTTATAGTGTGCTCTTTAATGATGTAGAACCGAAAATAGCTGTTGATGCATTAATGATGCGTATGAAAAAGCGAGAAATTGATGAGATTTCATAGATTCGATCGTTGATTAGTTTTGTCATAATATGGACATAAATAAGGTGTTCTAGCGGTAATGCTGGGACACTTTTATTGTATACCTATCAAAAGGTTGTCCATTTGTTATGATAGTTACTGGACATCTATTTCTTTTTAGCGAAAGCACATAGTATAATAAACTTTGATTGTTTTGTGACATTGAAGAAAGGTGGTTGTCTTAAATGGGTCCGTTAGCACATATGCCTGCTCTAGACATAATGTGGGTATCGTTTTATTGTATCGGCTTTATGATTATCTCAGTCGGTTTAATTTATTTAGCGCGAAATAAGATTTCAAATGTTTTTTTTACGTACAATCGTAAATTTATCAGCATACATATTGTTTGGGCTTGGTACCTTCTTAATGGTACTGATTGTTGCCACATGGCCAGCATAAAAATTAATGAGGTGGAAGTGACATGAAGAAATTAAGTGCTATTATAATGGTACTTGCAACCGCGATACTTCTAGTAGGTTGTGTAACTCCTGAAGATGAGAAGAGGGCTAAAGTAGTCCCTGATGTAGACCAATTAGCAGCGGTTCAGCGTGCCGTGGATGAATATCGTGAAGCCACTGGTGGACTAGTTCCCATTAAAAATAGTGAGCTAGATACTGATATTTATATAAAATATTTAATTGATTTTGAGAAGCTTATGCCGAAATATCTTGCCCAAATACCTGGGAATGCCTATGAAAAAGGTGGTATTTTCCAATATATTATTTGGGACCCTGAGAATAAGGCACAAGTTAAATTAGTTGATTTAAATGCAGCGGAGCGTATCCGTGAAATTAATATTCGTAAATTGTCAACCCAATATTTACCGATAAAAGGAAACACTGCAGATAATGTGTTCCAAATTGACTTTGAGAAATTAGGCTATAAAAAAAGATGTTACTGTCAAAAGTCCTTATTCTGGTGCCGAATTACCATTATTTATGACAGGTGATGGTGAAATGCATGTCGACTACTCAATTGATTTAGGCCAACTACTAAAAGAAGACAATCCTGATGTGAAACCAGGAGAAGATATCCGTCAGCTACTTATTGATAAATATCCAGTGGTACCAGCATATTCTGTGCCATATACAGTCGATGAAAATGGCGAACCAACCTATTTTATGGAAGCTATGATAGTGATGCAAAAAAAAGCTAGAGAGAAAGCGATAGAAAAGGCTAAGAAAGAGGCCGAATCTCAAACGAATAAAAAAATAGTGCTCATAAGCTCCTTACATTTGTAGGGGGCTTTTTCATATTTGTCTGAGGGCTTGCATATAGTGAAAAAGCGTAGATAAAGGAGGCAGAAACCTTGAGTGAAGCAGTATTTAAAGAAATTGCAGAGCGCACAAATGGCGATGTTTATATTGGTGTTGTCGGTCCAGTACGGGTAGGTAAATCTACATTTGTAAAAAAAGGTTATGGAAGCAGTTGTGTTACCAAATATTGTGGATGAAACAGAACGAATGCGAGCACAAGATGAATTGCCGCAAAGCTCACCGGGGCCAGTCATTATGACTGCTGAGCCGAAGTTTGTGCCTGCCCAAGCAACACGTATTGCGGTCGGTGAAGATGAAATGACATTCCAAATTCGTTTAGCAGATTGCGTTGGCTATATTATTGATGGGACAAAGGGATATGAGGACGAAAATGGACCAAAATATGTGCATACACCGTGGCACACAGAGCCCATTCCTTTCCAAGAAGCGGCAAAAATAGGGACAGATAAAGTAATTCGAGACCATGCCAATATCGGAATTGTTGTGACAACGGATGGTACAGTGAATGGAATTAGCCGTCGTGCAGCAGAGAAGGCAGAAGAAGAGATTGTAGAACAGCTTACTGAAATTGGAAAACCTTTTGTTATTGTGTTAAATTGTCAAATGCCAGCAAGAGAGGAGACGGTTCAGCTCAGAAATGAATTATTTGAGCGTTACAATGTCCCTGTCATTGCAATTTCAATTGATCAAATGCGCGCAACGGATGTTCAATATATCCTACAAGAAGCGTTATTTGAATTCCCAATCCGTACAATTGAGGTGGAAAAGCCGGATTGGTTAGATGTTTTAGATGCATCACATCCATTGAATGTGGCACTTATTGATTCGATGGAAGAAGTATTATCTTCAGTTATGCGAATTCGGGATGTACAGCAGGCGTCAGATGCCTTTAAAGCCATCGATTATATTGACCAAAGTGAAGTGGTACATGTAGACTCTGGGGCTGGAACCGCAGTTATACGAGTATCATTACAAGGAGAGCTATATAAATCTGTGTGTAATGAATGGCTAGAAGAACCAATTGAAACAAAGAAAGATTGGCTACTCTTTATTAAAGAAGCAGCTGAGGCAAAGGAAGCACAAAAACGTTTTAAATCAGCTATTAACGATGCTGATTCTACTGGCTATGGTGTGACACTGCCGATGATGCAGGAATTTGAGCCAACAGCACCTGAGCTCATTAAACAAAATAATTTCTTTGGAGTCCGTATGAAAGCAAAGGCACCATCTTATCATATTATTCGAGTAGACATGGAATCTGAATTTGCTCCGTTAATTGGCTCTGAGTTCCATAGTCAACAGTTACTTAAGGATTTAAATCATGCTTATTTACATGATCGTGAGGCATTATGGAATACACAGCTTTTCGGAACACCATTGCATGAAGTGTTAAAAGAAGGAATTCGCTATAAAATGGATGCTGTTCCAGCTACAGCCAAAAAAACGTATGCGTCAAACAATTGAACGAATGGTAAACGAGGGTGACAGAGGATTAGTTACGTTTATTTTGTAGGAACAAAAAGAAAAATAAAGAGCAAAAAAATTAGTACAGGGCTTTTCGTTTTTATGCGAAAAGTCCTGTTATTTTTGTTTTTTTGGGTGAAAAACTGACTTTTTGGTTATAATCATGAATGAATACAGTTGCGTCGCGGTTTTCTATGTGTTACTCTTTTTACAGAATTGGTTCATGACCCTTTGAGAGGAGGTGAATGGTGTGAATAAAACAGAATTAGTAAACTCTGTTGCTGAAGCTGCAGGTCTTTCTAAAAAAGACGCTTCTAAAGCAGTTGAAGCTGTATTTGATACAATTCAAGATGCTCTTGCAAAGGGTGACAAAGTACAATTAATTGGTTTTGGTAACTTTGAAGTACGTGAACGTGCGGCTCGTAAAGGTCGTAACCCACAAACTGGTAAAGAAATCGAAATCGCTGCTAGCAAGGTACCTGCTTTCAAACCAGGTAAACAGCTCAAAGACGCTGTAAAATAATACACGTCTAGTAGTTACATAGAGCAGTCTTCATGTAATCGAACATGGAGGCTGCTCTTTTTAACTCTTATTGAGGGCTTACAATATTTATGCAAGATAATTATTATACATAGTGGAATTGAAAAGGGATGTTTTATTGTTAATGAAGCATTCTAATATAGTATATGCATAATTCGAAAATATGCTCTTTTTTTGGAAATTCAGAATGGCTTCATTTGCTCGTAAAGCATTAAAATTTTTTTCAATCAAGTAAGTCGTTTTGCGCTAACCTTTTGGATATGCTACGATGCATAGGGAAATGTGTAATGTTTTGATATGCAGGAGGTTTTTTTACGAATGTCAAATGTTGATTTATTGAAAATAGAAGAAGCAGTAAAAATGATACTAGAAGCTGTAGGAGAAGATGTAAATCGTGAAGGTTTACTAGACACACCAAAACGAGTTGCTAAAATGTATGCTGAAATGTTTAGTGGCTTACATGAGGATGCAAGAGATTATTTTAAAACAGTTTTCCACGAAGATCATGAGGAATTAGTGCTTGTGAAGGATATTCCATTTTATTCAATGTGTGAGCATCACTTGGTTCCTTTTTACGGAAAAGCTCATGTGGCATACATACCTAACGATGGAATAGTTGCTGGCTTAAGTAAATTAGGGCGTGCAGTAGAAACAATTGCCCGTCGCCCACAATTACAGGAGCGTATTACCTCCTCTGTAGCTGATACGATTATGGAAATGCTTTCTCCTAAAGGAGTTTATGTAGTGATTGAAGCGGAACATATGTGTATGACGATGCGTGGATTAAAGAAGCCTGGCTCGAAAACGGTGACATCAGTTGCACGTGGCATTTATGAAGAAGATGAAGTAAAACGAAGAGAAGTATTATCATTTATTCAAATGTCTTAAATTGCATGTCTAATTATGTTATGATGGACTAAGAATTTGTCGGATTTAAGGAGTGTACAAATAATGTCACAAGATTATATTGTTATTCAAGCAGAGGAAGATGGCGTGCATGTAATCGGTTTAACACGTGGGACAGATACAAAATTCCACCATTCTGAAAAATTAGATGCAGGCGAAGTGATGATTGCTCAATTCACTGAACATACATCTGCTATGAAAATTCGTGGAAAAGCACAAATTCATACAGCTCATGGTGTAATTCATAGTGAGGCTAAAAAAATAAAAGCTGAAATGTCCATTACAATGGTACATAAACTTGCTTAGATGTGTAAAACTTAGTATTGTTTTAATTCGATTTAAGGCAGTTGGATTTCAGCCATTTTAATGGTGAAAAATCTACTGCCTATCATGTTGATAGAAGCGAAATTTTTTTTATGACAAATCGTCACGTATGCTATAATGACTCAGTAAGCAAACGTTAGGAGATAAAAGCAACTAACGTATTTGAAAGTGAAATGGAGTAAGGTCTATGAATGCAACATACATTCAAAATTCAATTGCACAGTTAAAAAAAGAGATTTTCATGGATGTTCGTCATAGAACTTTGCAAAAATACACAGGGACACCTGTGATTGATGAAAATCAATTGTTTTACTTGTTAGTTCCTTTTTTTGAATGGTGAGGAGTGGCAACAAGAGCAAAGAGAAGCTGCAATTACAGTTGGTATTGTGTACGCAGCTCTTTCGGCGCACGATCATATAAAAGAATTAGACGCCACATCTAAAGAGCAACAGCTAACCGTTTTAGCTGGAGACTTTTATAGTGGGCGCTATTATGAGATTTTAGCGATGTCTGGAAATGTTGCTTTGATTCGAAAATTGTCACAAGGCATTGTGGCACGCTGTGAACACCAAATAAAGGTGTATGAGGCGACAAAAAGATCGATTGAGCAGTGGATTGCCTCAATGAGCACTATAGAATCAGGGTTAATCGCCAAATTTTTTTGAGCTTTATTCATTCGAAAAGTATATTCCAATAGTGGAAAAAAAGCTTAATTATTTTACGTTTAGAAAGAGAATGGGTGGCTTATCATCGTGGACAAGTGTCTTTAATGAGCAAGGCGCTTGAAGAGAGTGCAAGGTACGATGGCACAACCTATTACAGTGTCATCCAGGATAAAATTGTGCAATTAAAAAAAAGAGCTATTACAGGAGATTACTGAGGCATCGTTTTTACAAGGTGATGTGAAACAAGCTCTACAAGCACGTGTAGAGGCATCTATTGCTTCTACTAATGGATAAGAGAGGTTTTTCAAAATGGCTAAAACGAAAGAAGAGCACGTTCACGAAGTATTTGAAAGTATTTCGGAAAACTACGACAAAATGAATGGCGTTATTAGTTTTCAGATGCATGTTGGTTGGCGTAATGATACGATGAAGCACATGGCTGTAAAACCTGGATCAAAGGCATTGGATGTTTGTTGTGGGACAGCAGATTGGACGATTGCCTTGGCACATGCAGTGGGTGAAAATGGAGAGGTAAAGGGGCTTGATTTTAGCCAAAACATGCTGAAGGTTGGGGAGCAAAAGGTAAAGCCGTATCCTCAAATTGAGCTTATTCATGGAAATGCCATGGAATTACCTTTTCCCGACAATACATTTGATTATGTAACGATTGGTTTTGGTCTTCGTAATGTTCCAGATTATTTACAAGTGCTAAAAGAAATGAATCGTGTTGTAAAACCAGGAGGAATGGTTGTTTGTTTAGAAACATCACAATCAGAAATTCCGGGCTATCGACAATTATTCCGTTTTTATTTTAAATATATAATGCCGATATTTGGTAAAATATTTGCGAAAAGCTATAAAGAATATTCTTGGCTTCAGGAATCTGCAAATGATTTCCCAGGTATGAAAAAGTTAGCGGCAATGTTTCAGCAAGCAGGTTTAGAAAAAGTAACGTACAAAGCATACAGTGGCGGTGCTGCGGCAATGCATATGGGCTTTAAAAAGATACGTTAATGGGGGAAGGTTTTCACGCGTGGAAAAGATGAAGTTAAAACTACTCTATTCCGATTTGAAATCAGATATCGATATCATTGAACAAGAACTAGAAAAAGCAGTAAACTCTTCTTCCTATTTGATCAATGATGCTTCTCTCCATTTATTACAAGCTGGTGGCAAACGGATACGGCCCATTTTTGTGTTATTAGGTGCAAAATTTGGCGAATATGATATTGAGAAGATGAAGGATGTAGCGGTGCCTTTAGAGCTTATTCATATGGCATCACTTGTGCATGATGATGTTATTGATGATTCCGATATGCGAAGAGGACGCCCGACTGTCAAATCCCAATGGAATAATAGAGTAGCAATGTACACGGGCGATTTTATTTTTGCGCGTGCGCTAGAATATATTACAAAGCTTGAAGACCCACTTGTTCATCAAATTTTAGCACGTACCATGGTAGAGATTGTTAACGGTGAGGTCATTCAAATCGAAGATAAATTTAGATTAGATCAGGGTTTAAAGGATTATTTTAGACGAATTAAACGCAAAACTGCATTGCTGATTTCTTCAAGTTGTGAGCTCGGTGCAGTGGCATCAGGTGTTAATGCCAAAACAGTAAGACATTTGAAACGCTTCGGCTATTTTGTAGGCATGAGCTTCCAAATTATAGACGATGTTTTAGATATTATGGCAACGGATAAAGAATTAGGGAAGCCAGCAGGTAGTGACTTACTGCAAGGCAATATTACATTACCGATTTTATTATTAAAAGATGATCCACAGATGCAGCCTTATCTAGTAAAAGTATTTGCGGGTACATTAAACGAGACAGAACGGCAAAATATGTTACAGTATGTGCGTAAATCTCATGCAATTGAGCAAGCTAATCGTATGAGTGATAAATATTTGAAAAAAAGCCTTACAAGAAATTGATGCTTTACCAAAACATCCCGTGAAGAAAAAGCTGCGTGATGTGGCACTATTCATGGGTAAGCGCAAATTCTAGCTTTTTGTTGTACAAAGCCTCATTTTTTGTTAATATTTATCGGTAGGTGTAAAACCTGTTAGACGAATTTAAGGAGTGTTTTAAACATGGCAATTGAACAAACTTTTTTTAATGGTTAAGCCAGATGGCGTTGAGCGTCAAGTAGTTGGAGACATCGTTGATCGTTTCGAACGTCGCGGTTTTGTAATGAAAGGTGCTAAATTAATGGTAATTCCAAAAGAATTAGCTGAAAAGCACTATGCTGAACATGCTGAGCGTCCATTCTTTGGAGAACTAGTTGATTTCATTACTTCTGGTCCAGTATTCGCTATGGTATGGGAAGGCGAGAACGTAATCAAGCTTGCTCGTACAATGATGGGTGCAACAAAACCTGAAGAATCTAACCCAGGTACAATCCGTGGTGACTACGCAACAACTGTTTCTCACAACATCATCCACGGTTCTGACTCTCTTGCTTCTGCAGAGCGCGAAATCGGCTTATTCTTCGGTGAAGATTTAGTTTAATTTGCGATTCTAAGAAGAATAGCGAAAAAAGCTATGGATAGAACTCAATAAAAAAATCATCTATTTTTCCGATGTGACTTTTACCTTCTAACAAAAAAATGTTAGGGGGTTTTTGTTTGTCAAGATTATTTAATAAAGTTAACGCAAACATTGATTTAAGCTTAAACCAAAATGGTGAACATGAAATTTACAAAATTTATCAATAATTTTCAAGCTTCGAAAATATGAAGAGCACTTATAGTTGTTTCAAAATAAAAGCGTTTAAGACAGTAGAAGAAGTGCCATACTTCAGAGATAAAACCTCTTTTACAATAGTAATTGAAGTTTATATACATATATGGTTATTAATGTAGTAACTATTTCGTAGATTACATCATTCGTTTGGGGGGAATCACCATTGCAAAAAAAACTATACAATAACTAATAAAATTATTATTGGAAAGGGGATAAATCGGATGAATATACTCAAAAAAATGTCTGTCGTAGTTTTTTTTACTTGTCATGCTATTTAGCATTCAACAACAAGTAGCAGAGGCAACTAATTATCGAATAGTAAAGGTTGTAAATGACTCTAGTTTACTTGTGAGGGATTCGCCAAGTGATGTGGCTAAATCTATTGGTAATCTAACTAAAGGGGAATTTGTAACAGAGTTTTCTTCCTCGAAAGATTGGTCTCATATTCAGGTAGGTGATATAAAAGGATATGTCATTTCTTCTTCTTTAAGTATTCCACAATCAACGATTAAAATTGCAAATTCTAAAAGTGGTTTAGTTGTAAAATCAAAACCATCTACTTCAGCATCGACATTGGCTACATTAAAATATAACATGATTGTTGAAGACTTTGGCTCAGTAGAAAATGGTTGGTCATTTGTGCAATATGGTAATGTGGTGGGTTATGTAAAATCAGATTTTATTGGAAATGCTAAAACAACAACAAAATACGTTAATACACGAAGTGGCGTCATCGTCCGAAATATTGCCAGTCCATCGGGAGTTTCGGTAGGTTCATTAAGTAATGGTACACAAGTAACGGTACATGCTACCTTAGTAGGCTGGTCTTATGTTACTGCTAATAATGTAAGGGGTTATGTTGAAGCAGCTTATTTAGGGACTAAAAAACCAGCTGAATCAACTTCCACTTCACAAAAATCAACTTATAACACATTTTCAGAAGAAGAGCTTGAATATGCTTTATTAGAACTTGAATATAAAAAGAGGATGTACCCTACGCATGCTAACGAGTATCGTGATGCACTTGAAGAGCAGCTCAAAATTGAGAAAGAGAAACTGAACCGACTCCTACAAAAGGAAAAAGAGTTACGAAAAAAAATCGGAAGATAATATGTTTAACTAACTGAAATTAAAGATAGAGCTGTTCGCTCTATCTTTTTTATTGAATAACTGAGGGATAGAAGTCACGAACTGACGGATAGAATCATAAAAGTGCAGGATAGGTATCTAAAACTAACGGATGGAACGATCAAAATATTGGATAGTATCCTCAATTTGAATAAGAATTGTTAAAAACTTCTTCCTCATGTACAATAAATGCTATAATATTCTGATAATTAAGGTTTTTAATAGTTTAGTAATCGAGAATATATTTCATAATTTCCAAATACACTTTAGGGTGATGGATAATGTAAAGGGGTTTTTCGTGATGAGAGAAGTGGTGATTGTAGCGGCTGTTCGTACAGCAGTTGGTAGAAGAAAAGGGGCATTAAGCAATGTGCGAGCGGATGATTTAGCCGCAGATATTTTACAAGAGGTGGTACAACGTGCAGGCATCGAGAAGCATCAGGTTGAGGATGTTATTTTAGGCTGTGTGACACAAACAGCTGAGCAAGGGGCTAACATTGCTCGAACAGCCTTATTAATGGCAGGCTTTCCTGAGACTGTTCCAGGTGTAACGATTGATCGACAATGTGGTTCAAGTCAGCAGGCCGTGCATTTTGCAGCACAAGCTATTTTAGCGGGTGATATGGACATCGCTATTGCTGGTGGGGTTGAGAGTATGACAAGAGTGTCAATGGGTGCTAATATGCAAAATGCTCATGAGGGTAAACGCTTACAGGATAACTATGCCATTATTCACCAAGGTTTATCAGCAGAAAAAAATGGCGGAAAAATGGAGTTTTTCAAAGGAGCAGCTAAATAACTATGCCTATAATAGTCATAGGCGAGCATTAGCCGCGGTGGAGGCTGGCTATTTTACTGATGAAATATTACCGATTCAAGTTACACAAGAGGATGGCTCTGTTTCATCTTTTTCCATGGATGAGGGTCCACGAGCTGAGACATCAGTTGATAAATTAAATGGTTTGAAAACAGTTTTTCAGGAGGATGGCGTAATTACGGCTGGTAATGCGAGTCAAATGAGTGACGGTGCATCGGCAGTGGTCATTATGTCCTTAGAGAAGGCACAGGAACTTGGATTACAGCCTCTTGCTAAAATTACCACACGAGTAGTTGTTGGCTCAGATCCGACCCTTATGTTAACTGGTCCTATAGAGGCAACCAGAAGAGCATTAGAACGTTCGGGTCTAAAGATTGAAGATATTGATACGTATGAAGTGAATGAAGCTTTTGCGCCTGTGCCACTTGCTTGGCTACATGAAATTGGAGCAGATCCTGAGAAGCTCAATCCATATGGGGGAGCAATTGCTTTAGGTCATCCATTGGGAGCAACGGGTACAAAGCTACTAACTACGATGCTCTACCGAATGAAGCGGAAAAATTTACGCTATGGATTACTTGCTATCTGTGAAGGTATGGGGATGGCAAATGCCACTATTATTGAAAAAAAATGTAAAAGGGGTTGTAGTGGATGAAGTGTCATGAGGTAATAGCAATTGTAACGGGGGGCGCGTCTGGATTAGGAGAAGCCACGGTCCGAAAAATCGTTGAAGAGGGTGGTAGGGCAGTTATTTTTGATGTCAATGATGAGGGAGGACATGCTCTATCAGAGGAATTAGGGGACAATGTTGGATATACACGAGTTGATGTTACAAAAGAAGCAGATGTAATCGCAGGGCTAGAGCAAGCATTAGCCATGTTCGGTTCCATTAACGTAACTGTTAACTGTGCGGGTATTGCTGATGCAAGTAAAGTAATTTCAAAGCGTGGTGTGCATGCGCTTGCATTATTTGAAAAGGTCATTGCTGTCAATTTAATCGGTACCTTTAATGTTATTCGTCTCGCAGCTGAGAAAATGCAGCATAATGAGCCGAATAAGGATGGCCAACGTGGCGTTATTATCAATACTGCATCGGTAGCGGCATTTGATGGGCAAATAGGACAAGCAGCCTACAGTGCATCAAAGGGCGGTGTAGCAGCGATGACATTGCCAATTGCTCGAGAACTAGCAGAGATAGGTGTACGTGTGATGACTATTGCACCAGGGTTGATTGAGACACCTATGTTTGCATCATTGCCAGAGCCAGCACGAGAGGCACTAGCAAAAATGACGCCATTTCCTAAACGTCTTGGGAAACCATCTGAATATGCACTATTGGTGGAAAGTATTATCCAAAATGGTTTATTAAATGGTGAGGTTATACGCTTAGACGGCGCTATTCGTATGCACCGAAGTAAGGCATATCATGAAAAAGCTAGTATTGTGCTTGTAGCAGTTGCCTTGGATGTTTCAAAAATTTTGTGAACAAAGGGGAGAGTATGGTTATGCATATGATGGATACACCTTTAGTATTAACAAGTTTTTTTGAATCGAGCAGAACGATTTTTCCATGCGAAAAAAAATATATTCCCGGACAAGCCCTACTACTATTCATGAGTTTACCTATAAAGACTATGTAAAAAGAACTCGTCAATTAGCTGATGCCCTTACAAAACTTGGGATGGAACGTGGTACAAAGGTGGGGACCTTTGCTTGGAACCACCATCGACATTTAGAAGCCTATTTTGCAGTTCCATGTGCAGGAGCTGTGTTGCATATGATTAATATTCGTTTAGCCCCTGAACATCTTGTCTATGTTATCAATCATGCGGAAGATGAAATATTACTCATTGACGATAACTTGGTGCCGCTTATTGCACCAATTGTCTCACAGTTGAAAACCGTGAAGCATTTTATCGTAATGGGGGATGCAAACATACTGGAAACCATCCCCTTACCAAATGCGCTTTCCTACGAAGCATTGCTGAAAGAAGCAAATGATTGTTTTACATTTCCTGAGGACTTAGATGAAAATACACCCGCCGGCATGTGCTACACAAGTGCAACTACAGGAATGCCAAAGGGTGTCGTTTATACGCATCGCAGTATAGTTCTTCATAGTATGGCTGCTGGACTCTCTGATAGTATTGCAATTGGTGAAGCAGATGTTGTATTACCTGTTGTCCCAATGTTTCATGCAAATGCATGGGGATTCCCATTCGCTAGCGTTTTATTTGGTGCCACGCAGGTGCTCCCTGGACCTATGTTTACCCCGCAGTTACTTTTGGATTTATTTGAAACATATAAGGTTACGCTCACTGCTGGTGTACCAACAATTTGGCTTGGTGTATTACAGGAGCAACGAAAAAAATTCACGTGATTTATCCTCATTACGTCTAATTGTTTGTGGAGGGTCTGCATCACCTCAAGGCTCGTTCGTGGTTTTGAGCAGGAGCTTAAAATTCCTTACATTACGGGCTATGGCATGACAGAGACATCTCCATTAGTTAGCTTATCGACATATTTAACACATATGCAGGACTATACGTTGAATGAAAAAAATGGATGTACGAATTACTCAGGGCATAACAGTGCCACTTATTGAAACACGTGTTGTTAATGAAAATGGTGAAGTGCCTTGGGACAGCAAAACAATGGGGGAACTGACAATAAGAGGTCCATGGGTTGCTGGAGAGTACTACAATGATGAACGCACATCAGAAGCCTTTAAAGATGGGTGGCTTTATACAGGGGATATTGCGGTCATGACGACTGATGGTTATATAAAAATTACAGACCGAACAAAGGATTTAATTAAGAGTGGTGGGGAATGGATTTCGTCAGTGGAGCTTGAAAATGCCTTAATGTCACATCCTAAAGTATTTGAGGCAGCAGTAATCGCAATTCCTCATGAAAAATGGATTGAACGACCTTTAGCATGTGTTGTACCGAGGCCGGAATATAAAGACACTATTACGAAGGCAGAGCTACTAACTGATTTAGAAAATCAATTCCATAAAACATGGATTCCAGATGATGTTGTATTTTTAGATGAAGTACCAAAGACCTCTGTCGGTAAATTCTTGAAAGCAAAGTTACGAGAAGACTTGAAGGATTATCGAGTAGAGGTATAATAGACTAAGACTTTGAAGGTGGTGATCAACTACCTTCATTTTTTATGGGAATTTTCCAGTCGAAAAAAAATATTCATAAATTGCTGGAAGAATGAACAGAAAAAAATGAAACTATTTTTTCCATTTTGCCGTATAATCATTATTAATGAAAGGATGTGGACGTATTGTCAATTGCAATTGTTGCGATAATTGGAGGAGTCATAATTTCTTTAGCCGGCATTTTTACGGACGCCCGCACAAGACAGCAAAAAAATTAAACTAAAGTCTATCGATAAGGAGCTGGAGTTGGAAAAGCTCAGATTAGAGACATATACGATGGAGACAGAAAAAAATGCGTCTAGAACTAGAACAGTCGAAAGTGTTATTACTAGAGGAAAAACAAAATTCAAACAAGTAACTTGGATTACAGCTGAAAGACTATTTCAGGATTGGCACTTTTCCGCTATAATGGAAATACGACGCTAGAGGGGAAGATAACCGTATGTCTGATTATGAACAATTTATAGAAGGTATCAAGCGCAAAACAGGAATAGATTTAGCGTTATATAAAGAAGCGCAAATGAAAAGACGATTAACCTCTCTCTATGAGAAAAAAAGGATATCGTAATTTTGTAGACTTTCTAAGGGCACTTGAACAAGATCGTGATTTAATGAATGAGTTTTTAGATCGCATGACGATCAATGTTTCTGAATTTTATAGAAATGGTAAACGCTGGGAAGTGTTGCAGAAGAAAATATTTCCAAAATTATTGCAATCTAATAAGCGTTTGAAAATTTGGAGTGCTGCTTGTTCAACAGGTGAAGAACCGTATTCACTTGTGATGGTATTATCTCAATTAGTACCCTTATCTCAAATCCAAATTATTGCCACAGATTTAGATGAGAATGTCATTCAAAAGGCAAAGTTAGGTGTATATCCAGAGCGTTCTTTAGCAGAGGTGCCAAATGATATTAAAGCCAAGTATTTTGAACAAGAAGGCTCCTTCTTTAGAGTCAAGGATGAAATTAAACGTTGTGTGACTTTTAAAAAGCATAACCTTCTGAATGATTCCTACGACTCAAATTATGATTTAATTGTGTGTCGCAATGTGATGATTTACTTTACAGAAGATGCTAAGGATCAGATTTATGGGAATTTTAGTAAAGCATTGCGGAAGGATGGAGTATTGTTTGTTGGTTCAACAGAGCAAATCTTTAATCCATCACGCTATGAATTTGATGTAGAGGATACATTCTTCTATAGACGAAAATAATTAATAATATGAGAAAAGCACTGGTACAATAGACAACATGAATGTCATGTACATATTTGAAGGCATAGATATAGATAAATCGTACGCTTTTCGCTTGTCATAAGCAAAGGGCGTATTTTTTATTTTAATAGATGAGCGAATGAAAAATCACAAGAATAGCTTCGAGAATAATTATTATATAGATGAAGTTTAATTGTGATGTATGTGAATCGTTCAGAATATTCGCATTTAAAATAGTATTTTTCGGTCTGGGTATAATTGATTTACATTCAAATGTTGATAGGATAATTTGAAATTTGTAAACAATGAACGAGAGACCGAAAGACATTTGCAAAAGGACTGTTTTTTTAGAGAATATATGTTATAGTGAAAAATACATACTTTAGCGAGTTGAAGGGAGAAAGCGTTTATGCGTTACTTAACAGCGGGAGAGTCACACGGCCCCCAATTAACAACAATTATTGAGGGATTACCATCACTCTTGCCCATTACATCAGAAAAAAAATTAACCATGATTTAAAGCGTCGCCAAGGAGGACATGGTCGCGGTCGACGTATGCAAATTGAAACAGATACAGTGGAAATAGTTGCTGGTGTTCGTCACGGACAAACACTTGGTTCTCCCGTAGCACTCGTAGTCACAAATGATGACTGGAAGCATTGGACTAAAATTATGGGAGCAGAGCCATTAGCAGAAGATGTAAACCCGGAAGACATCAAACGTCAAATTTCACGACCACGACCAGGACATGCTGACTTAGTAGGAGGCATGAAATACGGACATCGTGATTTAAGAAATGTGCTAGAACGTTCCTCTGCACGTGAGACAACTGTTCGTGTAGCTGTAGGTTCAGTGGCTAAAGCTTTATTAAATGAATTAGGCATTTCTATTGTGTCTCATGTAACAGAAATTATTGGAATTAAGGCAGATACTTCATTAGTGGAGGGGAAATCTGCTGATGAAATTCGTGCAATTGTTGAAGCAGACCCATGCTACTGTGTAGATCCAAAGGCTTCTGCCAAAATGGTAGAGGCGATTGATGAAGCGAAAAAAGCTGGTGATTCAATTGGTGGTATTGTAGAGGTCATCGTTGAGGGAATGCCAGCAGGTGTTGGATCCTATGTTCATTATGATCGTAAACTTGATGCCAAGTTAGCAGCCGCAATGCTATCTATTAATGCATTTAAAGGCGTTGAATTTGGAATTGGCTTTGAAATGGCACGTCGCAAGGGTTCTGAAGTGCATGATGAGATTATTTGGTCTGAAGAACAAGGCTATAGTCGTGCAACAAATCGCCTTGGAGGCTTAGAAGGTGGCATGTCTACTGGAATGCCAATTGTAGTACGTGGTGTTATGAAGCCAATTCCTACATTATATAAACCTTTGCAAAGCGTTGATATTGAAACAAAAGAACCGTTTAAAGCAAGTGTAGAGCGCTCAGATAGCTGTGCAGTACCAGCAGCATCAGTTGTAGCAGAGCACGTTATTGCCTGGGAAATTGCCAATGCAATTTTGGAGCAATTCCATAGTGATCAATTACCACAACTAAAAGCTCAAATCGAAGAACAACGTCGTTATACAAAGGGGTTCTGATGTATGCGAGTACCAGTAGCAACGAAATCACACCAATATGAGGTTGTTCTTGGCCATAATTTTTTTAGCAAATGCAGTAAAATCATTTGAGGATAAGCTTCTAAAAGCTGATAAACTCATTGTTTTTACAGATGTCAATGTATGGGCTGCTCAAGGGGATTATTTCAAGGCAAATTTTCCATATGAGTTTGAGGTATTTATCTTACCAAGTGGTGAGGCATGCAAAACCTTTGAACAATACAATGCAGCACAGACGTTTTTATTACAAAAAAAATGCTCTCGCAAATCCTTTATTTTTGCATTTGGTGGAGGTGCTGTGGGAGATTTAACTGGCTTTGTTGCTGCTACATTTATGCGTGGAGTACCATTTATCCAAATTCCAACAACAATTTTAGCACATGACTCAGCAGTAGGTGGTAAAACAGCCATCAATCATCCACTAGGAAAGAATATGATTGGTGCGTTTTACCAACCTGAGGGAGTTATTTACGATACTGTATTTATTGAGAGTTTACCTGAACGTGAGGTACGTTCGGGGACTGCAGAAGTGATAAAGCATGCCATGATTTCGAATCCAGCATGGTTAGAGGAGTTAATGGCAGCAGATACCGTCATTCATTTTAGTACAGAAGAATTAGCAATACAGCTACGAAAGGGTATTGAAGTGAAGGCGCAAATTGTTGCAGAAGATGAAACAGAACAATCTGTACGAAAGTTTTTAAACTTAGGTCATACGTATGGACATGCCATTGAAGCAGCAGCAGGTTATGGGAAAGTTGCGCATGGTGAAGCAGTTATGATTGGGCTTGTCTATTGCTTATTATTAAGTGAGCGATATGGTGAGCTGGATCGTCATTTTACGAAATCATTTTTACATTTTGCAGTGAAGAATGGCTATCCATTTAAAGCAGTAAATGATTATACTTTTGAACAATTAACAGAGTATTTAATGAAAGATAAAAAAAGCAGAGTATGGAATTTTGCAATTTGTTTTATTGGATAAAATCGGAAAACCATTTATACAGCCGATTGATCTAGTAGAGTGCAAAGAGGTAGATGCAGAATTTCGACAGCTATTAGCGGAGGTGCTTGTATGATTCGTGGACTTAGAGGAGCAATTACAATTGAATCTGACAAGCCGGAGCTTGTATGGGATGAGACAGCAAGATTAGTGCGAGAGGTAGTAGCAGCAAATCATGTAGAGGTGGATAATATCGCTTCAATTCTTATTTCCACAACACCTGATATTACGTCTGCATTTCCAGCACGTGCTGTACGATTAATGGATGGGTGGCAATATGTCCCTGTTATGTGCACACATGAAATGGATGTACCAAATGCATTACCATTATGTATTCGTGTATTAATTCATGCAGAGGTAGATGTAGCACAAAAAGATGTGAAGCATTTGTATCTGAATGATGCAGTGAAATTAAGACCAGATTTAACCCAAGCTAAATAAGTAGAGGAGATGTTTGAGATGAAATGGAAACAACAATTGCACGGTATGCAAGCATATAAACCAGGGAAACCAATTGAAGAAGTACAACGGGAATATGGCTTAAAGGAAGTCATTAAATTAGCATCGAATGAAAACCCGTTTGGATGCTCACCCAAGGTGACAGCTTATTTACAAAATAATGCAGTGAATCATGCACTCTATCCAGATGGTTATGCGCAAAATTTACGTACGGCTGTTGCGAATTTTCTAGGTGTGAAAGAAACACAGCTTCTTTTTGGTAATGGCTCTGACGATATCATTGCTATTATTACACGTGCTTTGTTGTATCCAGGGGTAAATACAGTTATGGCTGACCCATCCTTCTCCCAATACTGGCATAATGCTGAAATAGAAGGTGCAGAAGTACGAAAAATTCCATGTATGGAAGGTGCACATGATTTAGATGCAATGGCAGCGGCAATTGATGAGCAAACATCGATTGTTTGGGTGTGTAGTCCAAATAATCCAACAGGTGTTGTTATTCCGGATACAGACTTACGTGCTTTTCTTGCAAAGGTACCAAATGATGTCCTTGTCGTATTAGATGAAGCTTATATCGAATATGTGACACATCCTGGACACAAAGATACGCTACCATTAATTAATGAGTATCCAAATGTACTATTATTGCGCACATTCTCAAAAGCATATGGTCTCGCTTCATTTCGGGTTGGCTATGCGATTGGACAACCAGATGTCATTGCTAAGCTTGACCCAGTAAGAGCGCCATTTAACAATACTATTTTAAGCCAAGCGGTGGCGGCAATCGCTTTAAGTGATCAAGACTATATCCAGCATGCCGTGATGCAAATGAAAAAGGTAAAAAAACAATATATTGATTTCTGTGAAAAACATAATTTAAAATACTTCCCTACTGATACAAACTTTATTTTCTTTAATATCAATGCTGATAGTGATGTTGTATTCCAAGAGCTAATGAAACGAGGCTTTATTGTCCGAAGTGGAAAGGCTTTAGGCTTACCTGGATTTATCCGTGTAACAATTGGAACAGAGTCTCAAAATGAAGCGTTACTCAATCACCTTGAGAGTGTACTTAAAGAGCAAGGGGTTTTTGCATGACACGCAAAGTACTCGTTATTGGGCTTGGCCTAATTGGAGGCTCAATTGCTTTGGCATTACAGAAGGCACCGGAAACAAAAATTATTGGCTATGATATGGATGCTAAAACACGTGAGCATGCTCAAACGTTAAATATCGTTCATGATATTGTAGTAGATCCCAAATCAGTAGCTGCCGACGTAGATGTCATTATTTTTGGTACACCCGTTAATGCAACGCTAGAGTGGATGGAACAATTAAAAACATGGCCATTAAAGAAAAAAAGTTATTGTAACAGACACAGGAAGTACAAAAAAAATGATTATGCAAAAGGCTGGGGAATTACGGGAGCTAGGCATTACCTTTATTGGAGGTCATCCGATGGCAGGCTCTCATAAAAGTGGCGTATTAGCTGCGAAAGCTCATCTTTTTGAAAATGCTTATTATATGCTTACACCGCTAGCTGGTGAAGAAATTATCCATATGGCACAACTTGAAAGTTTATTAAAATTCACACATGCAAAAGTAGTCAGTGTTTCAGCGCGTGAGCATGATCATATGACAGCTGTTGTTAGTCACTTTCCACATGTAGTAGCTGCTTCTCTTGTGCATCAATTAGGCGGTGAAAATGGGGAATATCCGATGACACGTTCACTTGCAGCAGGGGGCTTCCGTGATGTAACACGTATTGCCTCATCCAATCCGATTTTATGGCGAGATATTACATTACAAAACCGTGATGAACTCATTGCACAGCTAGAGGCTGGGAAAAGGAAATGGGGCGTGTGAAGGAGCTCCTATTACACGGAAGTTCGAAGGATATTGAAAGCTATTTTGCGGTAGCGAAAGAGCTTAGAGACGAATTACCGATAAGTGCAGGCGCAATGTTTACATCATTTGACTTATATGTTGATGTTCCTGACTATCCAGGAGTCATTTCTGAAGTCACAGGCCTGCTTGCAGAGGAAGCGATTAGTATTACGAATTTACGTATCGTAGAGTCACGGGAGGATGTTTTCGGGATTCTTGTGATAAGTTTACAAAATGAAAGTGACCGGGAACGTGCTGCAGCATGCATCCAAAAACGTGCAAAATTTGAAACATATATTTCATAGGCGTTTCTTAGTAAGGGAAATGCATGTTTACAGGAAAGCGTCGAATTACGGCGCTTTCTATCTTCATATTGGAGGAAAAAAACAATGAGTGAAAAAGTATTACAATATAATAAACCTACCTTGCGAGGAACTTTAACGATCCCTGGTGACAAATCTGTTTCTCATCGTTCTGTTATGTTTGGAGCAATTGCTACAGGTAAAACGACAGTAGATGGCTTTTTATTAGGAGAGGATTGTTTAAGTACAATTGATTGCTTCCGAAAACTCGGTGTAAAAATAGATGTGGAAGGCACTTCTGTCTCCATAGACAGTCCAGGAATCGATGGATGGCAAGAGCCTACAGAGATTTTATATACAGGTAACTCAGGGACAACGACACGCCTAATGTTAGGAATCCTAGCTGGTTCCAATGTCCATTCAGTAATGACAGGGGATGCGTCAATCGGCAAGAGACCAATGCGCCGTGTTATCGATCCTTTACGTCAAATGGGCGCACGCATTACAGGAAGAGCCAATGGTCAATACACCCCATTAGCTATCCAGGGGACATCATTACAGGCGATTGATTATCATATGCCTGTTGCTAGTGCACAAGTGAAATCTGCTGTTTTACTGGCAGGCTTACGTGCGGCAGGTACTACGATCGTACGAGAAACGGAAATTTCTCGAGATCATACTGAACGTATGCTCCGTCAATTTGGGGCAGAAATTGATGTAAGGGATGGTGTTATATCATTTGAAGGAGGTCAAACACTGACGGGAACACATGTGTCTGTACCTGGTGATATTTCGTCAGCAGCCTTTTTCTTAGTGGCAGGTGCTATCTGCCATAATAGTAAAATTACGCTTGAAAATGTAGGAATTAATCCAACACGCGATGGTATTATTGAAGTTCTTCAAAATATGGGTGCATCAATGACAGTGATTCCAAATGAAGATAGTCAGTCAGAGCCGACTGCAACCATTACAATAGAAACCTCATCATTAAAAGCCACTACAATTGAGGGGGAGATTATTCCCCGACTTATCGATGAAATTCCGATTCTTGCTTTATTAGCCACTCAGGCAGATGGCAAAACGGTCATTAAGGATGCTGAGGAGCTAAAAGTCAAAGAAACAGACCGGATAGCGGCTGTTGTAGATGAACTGAGAAAACTTGGTGCAAAAATTGAAGCTACAGAAGATGGTATGATAATTGAAGGACCAACACCATTACAAGGTGCTAGCCTCCAAACATATGGGGATCATCGTATCGGTATGATGGGCGCTATAGCAGCACTTATAACAAATGGAGCAGTTACATTAGACGACGCTGATTGTATCGCAGTGTCTTATCCAACATTTTTTTGAACATATTGAGTCTGTAAAGTAAAAAATGATGAAAGACTTCCCAAGTAATTGGGGAGTTTTTTTCTTGTTTCGAAAGAAAATGTTTTGTAGCATAAAGATATCAATGAAAGAATAGGTGAATGACTGTGAACAATGCGATGACTGAAATGATGCAAGCACTTGAACAAGGGGACTTAGCATTAATTGATCAGCTACTGGAATCTTTTTTTAATGAAGGAGCTACCCGAGGAAATTTATGCACTAGCTGAGGTTTTTATGCAGTATGGGTATATGAAAGAAGCTGACCGTGTACTGGAGCATTTGCAATTTTTATTCCCAGATGAGGCACAGTTAAAAATCGATCGTGCAAATGTCTTAATGGAGCTTGGTGATGAGGATGATGCATTAGATTTATTATTAGAAATTGAGGAGACTTCACCAGAATATCCGCAAGCTTTAGTAGTTTTAGCGGATTATTACCAAATGCAAGGACTGTTTGAGGTGGCGGAAAAGCGTATCAATGAGGCGTTAGCTATTTTACCAGATGAGCCTTTATTGCATTTTGCTAAAGCAGAATTATTATTTGAAACAGGCCGTTTTTTTAGAGGCTGCCAGACTATATGAAGAGTTAAATGAACAACAAGGCGAATTTGCAGGTGTAAATCTTCTTGAACGCCTTGCTGAGGTATATCGGGCTGGAGCTGCCTATGAAACAGCTTTAGATTACTATTTAGCAGCTCTTGAGGATGAAGTAAAGCCAGATATTTTATTTGGTGCAGCCTATTCTGCATTCCAATCACAAAAATATGAAATGGCGATTAAACAATTGGAAGAGTTAAAAGAATTAGATCCAGATTATTTCTCTGCCTATTTATTACTTGCCGAGAGCTATGCCATGACAGAGGATAATAAAAAAAAGCGTATAGCGCCATTCTTGAAGGTTTAAAGCGTGACGAATATGATAAAACTTTATATTTATTTGCAGGCAAAATGGCACTAAAAAAATGGACTACCAGCTGAGGCAGAACAGTATTTACGTGAGGCAGTAGCATTAGATCCTGAATACATGGAGCAGTATTAGCCTTAATCTCTATTTTGGCACAGCAAGAACGTTTCGAAGATGTCATCGAATTATTTGAAACCTTGCAGCAAAATGATTTTGAATGGAGCGCTTTATATCCGTTTGCTGCAGAGGCATATGAAAATTTAGAATTGTACGACCGTGCATACGAATTTTACAGTTTGGCATATAATGATTTTAAGGAAGACGCAGCATTTTTAGAAAAATATGTTTATTTCTTATTAGAGGAAGGAAAGCGTTCAGAAGCGAAGGAAGTACTCGGTCAATTAATAGCTATTCAACCAGGTGAAACAGAGTGGCAAGAGAAGTTAGAATCCTTAGAATTTGAGTAAAGGAGGGAGTGGGTATGACTGCTTCTGTATCAGTTGTCGATAAAAAAAGCATTTGTTCGATGGTTTTTAAAAAAATTATCAATTGAAACGTCGTGAGTGTGTATGGATTTTAAATTACCTTTTAAGTAATGACGAACTATTAAAGCGAATCCGATTTGTTGAAGAAGCACATTATTGCCCAAGAGCAATGGTGATGTCGACTGTTGACTCAACGGGTGTGCCATTTCGTTTTTATAAAGGCAATGTAATGACAGCAGATGCTGAGAAATCCTTTCATGATTTACGCTTACATGAACATGAAGATATGTATATACAATTGAATTTTCCGAATACACCACCAAGTGCACAATACTTAGCAGTTCTTGAAGAAAACCCTTATATGCCAGAAACACTGATTGTTAGTGAAAAAGACCGTTTACTGGCAGAAGAGCTGCTTTCCAACAGCTTACTCGTATTCCAAGAAGAAAAATTACTCGCACAAATTGATGAAGCCCTCGATCAGGGAGACGAAGAGCGCTTTTATGAATTGTCAAATTTGTTACAAGCTTTAAAGGAAACGGCTAATTTACAATAGTAATAGTTAAAAATTGAATGTCCTTTATCCACCTTGATATGGTAACATAACTAGTGAATGATTGTTTTCACTTTTTATTGGCTATCCTATTTAAAGGTGGAAAAGGGCATTTTATGTTGGTAAGAATAAGGAGGTTTAATGAATGTATTTTAATGCGAACGATGTGACATCGTTTATGGCACAGAAGGAATTTATCGATACAGCAATTGTCCCACTCGTATCCATCGATTTAACTTCTGAAAAAAATAAAACAGAGCGGAGCAGAGGCAGATTTTTTTGTTATCGCTGACGTCTTTTATTGAGCAACAATTTAAAGGACGGTTATTACTATTGCCACCATTTTCGTACAGTACAATTTTGAAAAACGAAGAAATGCCCCAGCAATTAGAATCACAATTACATAATGCTGGTTTTAAGCATGTGTTCTTCATTACTTGTGACCATTTTTGGACAAATATTGGAGATGTAGTGAATGTTATTTGGCTACCAGCGATTCCATTAGAGAGCATGGATAAAGGTGTGAAAAACTCTATTCTCGAGGATCAACTACGACAAGTGATTCCGACTTTTTCGACCAAATGGGCACAGATTTAACAATTTGTTTCAATAAATGTTCACATTCTCCAGCTTTCCACAGAATGCTATATTGACCAAGCTATGGACTTGATATATCATAGATATGTCCTAGTATTACTATTTGTAAAAGTATGTCCGTTGGACTGACCTTTAAGTTAGAGGGGGGAAAAAAAATGAGTAATAATCGAGTTTCACGTCGTCAATTCCTAAGCTATACACTTACTGGTGTAGGTGGCTTTATGGCGGCGGGTATGCTGATGCCAATGGTTCGCTTTGCGATTGACCCAGTGCTACAAAATCATGGTGGTGGGAATTTCATAAAAACGGAGCATAAAATCGCTGATATTACTGAAGAACCTGTTAAAGTTGATTTGAAATTTGAACAAGTTGATGCATGGTACAAATCAGAAGTGACAAATATGGCATGGGTTTACAAAGAGGGCGACCAAATTATAGCCTTATCTCCTGTTTGTAAACATTTAGGATGTATGGTGAACTGGGCACAAGATTCAGCACACCCAGATCAATTCTTCTGTCCTTGTCATGCTGGACGTTACGAGAAAAATGGTAAAAACGTTCCAGGAACACCACCTACAGGTCCGTTGGATGAATATGAAGTTAAAGAAGAAGATGGTTACTTATCACTTGGTCCAACTAAAGCAAACACTCTAGTTAAGTAAGGGGGTACAAAACAGTGCTAAATAAAATTTATGATTGGGTCGATGAACGCTTAGATATTACACCGATTTGGCGTGATATTGCCGACCACGAAGTGCCTGAGCACGTAAACCCTGCACATCATTTTTCAGCATTCGTTTACTGTTTTGGTGGATTAACGTTCTTCATTACAGTTATACAAATTCTATCTGGTATGTTTTTAACAATGTACTATGTACCAGACGTAGTGAATGCATGGAAGTCAGTTTATTATTTACAAAACGAAGTAGCATTTGGTGAAATCGTACGCGGTATGCACCACTGGGGAGCTTCATTAGTAATCGTAATGATGTTCTTACATACGCTTCGTGTATTCTTTACAGGTTCTTATAAGAAACCTCGTGAATTAAACTGGATGGTTGGTGTAGGTATTTTTGGTGTAATGATGGGTCTTGGCTTTACAGGATACTTATTACCTTGGGATATGAAAGCATTATTCGCTACCAAAGTAGGTATCGAAATTGCTGCGTCTGTACCGTTTATCGGTGGGATGATTAAAGTCTTATTAGCGGGTGACTCAACGATTCTTGGAGCTCAAACGTTAACACGATTCTTTGCGATTCATGTATTCTTCTTACCTGCAGTATTGTTTGGGTTACTTGCAGCACACTTTATCATGATTCGTCGTCAAGGAATTTCAGGGCCGTTGTAATAGTTCTTGACGGTTCGATGATTTTTTTAAAGGAGGGGAAACAATGCATCGCGGAAAAGGAATGAAATTTGTTGGTGATTCTCGTATTAAAGCGAATCATAGAATGCCGAACGTTCCAAAGGATTATTCCGAATATCCAGGTAAGACGGAAGCCTTCTGGCCAAACTTCTTACTAAAAGAATGGATGGTTGGTGCTGTATTCTTAATTGCTTATTTATTGTTAACAGTTGCTCATCCATCGCCACTTGAAGGGCCGGCTGATCCAACTAGAGCATATACACCACTACCAGACTGGTACTTCTTATCTATGTATCAACTTTTAAAATACTCATTTGCTTCTGGTCCATACCAAATCATTGGGACTCTTGTAATTCCAGGTCTTGCATTTGGAGCGCTATTATTAATGCCATTTTTAGATAAAGGCCCAGAACGTCGTCCATCTAAACGTCCGTTACCGACTGCGTTTATGTTATTAACTTTGGCTGCTATGTTCTACTTAACTTGGGAGTCAGTTGTGAATCACGACTGGGAAGCTCAAAAAGCTATGGGTGCCATTGTAGAAGAGGTTGAAGTTGATATTGATGAATCTCTACCAGGTTTTGCAATTTGGAATGGTGACACTGGTGAACAAGCTAAATCTTGTATCGGTTGTCATGCTGCTGACTTAAAAGGTGGTCCAGCTGCTCCAGCATTAGTTGGTAATGAACTAACAGCTGAGGAAGTTGAAGAAATTATTCACAATGGTCGTGGCGATATGCCAAAAGGTGCTTTTGCTGGTACAGATGAAGAAGCGAAGCAATTAGCTGAATTTATTGCAAGCTTAAAAGCTAAATAAGTTTAGTTTAAAAGAGTCAGGAAACTGGCTCTTTTTTCTCGCTTTATATGAGACTGTTTCAGCATCAAGAAAGTTCCCGTGTAATATATTTTATTACAATAATTTTGTTTCATTTATGCTTGTGCTGAATTTCCTGTTTTATAGCTACCTTCTGTTCCAATAAAGCTGAATAGTTTGTACTTTTTTTGTTAGAATAAATACTGTCTCCTTATTACAAATACAGACGATTAAGGACAATAGGATACATAATTACAGTTAAAAAAAGGCATCTTAGTAAAGAGGCAAGATAAAGGAGTGTTAAACATGCAAATTACACGTGCAAATATCTGGTATCTCCTTACACATAAATCATTTTTAGTTGTATTACTCATTATTAATCTACTTGGAACAATCTACGGCTATTATTGGTATGGCTGGCAGCTAGCAATAACAAAGCCCATTTTTTTATATTTTTGTGCCGGATAGCCCAACTGCCAGCCTATTTTTTTTGCTTTGTCTTGATAGTCTGGATTATGGGAAAAAGTTGGCCATTGATGGAAGTGCTTGCTCTAGTTACGTTAGTGAAATATGGGATATGGGCTGACGTTATGAATATTTGGACACTGATTGAAACAGGTTCGATTGGCGGGCAAGGATGGATGCTCGTAGGCTCCCATTTTGCAATGGCTGTTCAAGCAATTCTTTATATTGGGAAATATGTTTTTACATATTGGCATATCGCTGTAGCAGCGGTTTGGACATTGCATAATGATGTTATTGATTATGTTTTTGGACAGATGCCCATGTACCGTGACTTAGCAGATTATACTAGCTATATTGGCTATTTTACGTTTTGGTTATCAATTGCATGTATATTTTTAGCTATTTTCTCAATAAGGTGGCGCAAATATTTGCCGAATTAGGGTAATGATTATAGAATTATAGTATCGAGGTAGAAAGGGGTTAGTAAATTGTCAACAGGCATGTATATTGTTTATTTTGCGATTATATTGTTACTGCCGCTATATGCTCAAATGAAGGTCAAGGGCACGTACAATAAGTTTGCGAAAGAACGTACAATGAAGGGACAAACAGGTGCAGAGGTAGCGCGTGCGATTTTAGATGCGAACGGTTTATATGATGTACGAGTTGTTCCAACGCAAGGGGTTTTGTCGGACCATTATAATCCGGCAACAAAAACGGTTGCTTTATCAGAAAGTAACTTTTATGAAGCGAGTGTTGCAGGTGCTGCTGTTGCTGCCCATGAGGTAGGCCACGCCATCCAACATAAAGAAGCTTATTCCATGCTAACTTTACGTAGTAAGCTAGTTCCAGTAGCAAATATTTCATCCAATGCATCTTGGATATTTGTAATGATTGGTATTTTTGCTTCTAATCCGAAATTCTTGTTGTTAGGTATCGTCCTACTAGCTGCAGGCGTAGTTTTCCAATTAGTAACCTTACCCGTTGAATTTGATGCATCTAAGCGTGCGTTAGTGCAAATGAATTCATTAGGTATTATTACAAATGAGGAAGAGCGACCAGCACGAAAAGTGTTAAGTGCAGCGGCATTAACATATGTTGCAGCCGCAGCCGTAGCTGTCTTAGAATTATTACGTTTAGTGTTAATCTTTACAAATATGCGTAGTGATGATTAATGTAAAGGCTTGTTGTAGTGGTGAAAACGCCACTATGGCAAGTTTTTTTATCTATCAAAGAAAAAAACTGCTCGCCAGATAGCTAGCAGTTTGAATTCTTTGAAGGGGGACTTTGTTAATGAAAAGTCCATGCTCGTTTAATGTAAGGGCTGTTTTTGATCATCAAGAGTAAAGCCCTCTCCTGCAACATCACGAACTTCTATTATTGATACAAAGGCATGTGGATCTACATCATGAATAATCGATTTCAACCGTACTACCTCATTTCGGCCAATCACACAATATATGACTTCCTTTTGCTGCTTTGTAAAATGACCATGACCCTCCAGAATCGTGATACCGCGTTCCATTCGTAGTGCAATCATTTCAGCAATCGTACTTGATTTCTCAGAGATAATAAGTGCTCCACGCGCAGCATAAGCTCCTTCTTGAACAAAATCAATGACACGAGCTCCAACAAACACCGCAACTAGCGTATACATCATAGAGCGTGCATCTAAAAAAAGTTAACCATGATAGAATAATAACGATGGCATCAAAGATGAACATTGTTTTACCCATGCTCCAGCCGAAATATTTATGACCTAGTCGCGCTAAAATATCCACACCACCAGTCGTACCACCAAAACGAAAGACAATGCCAAGTCCTAGTCCAACAAATACACCTGCAAAAAGAGCAACAAGTAGCATATCGTCCTCTAAATGAATTGTGAATTGATATTTTTGGAAAACTTTAAGGAATACGGATACCGATAAGGTTCCCACAAGTGTATAAATAAATGACTTTTTTTCCAAGTAAACGATAGCCTATGATAAACATAGGAATATTCAATAGTAAATTCATTAAGGCAGGGTCCCAGCCTAGTGTAAAATAAAGTATAAGAGTGATACCACTTAAGCCACCTTCGCCAAGCTGATTTTGCATGTTAAAGTGGACGAAGCCGAAGCTAAAAATAGCAGCTCCGAGCATAATTGCGATGATATTGCGAATTTTAATCTGTTTTAGCATGTGTCCTCCTGTAGTTCCAACAAATGAAGTAGTGCTATCTATTATCTGACATTTTATTGTTTTTGACAACAATGGTGTAAATTTTATACGATGGTATGTAGGAGTGTGATTATAATGACTGAACAAGTGACAATGCAAGCTTTACAGCAGCGTGTTGATGATTATATAGGACAATTTAAGGAAGGTTATTTCCCACCCTTTGAATTATTGGCACGATTAACAGAGGAGCTTGGTGAATTATCACGAGAGGTACAAGATGTTTACGGACAAAAAAAAGAAAAAGAGTACAGAGGGAACAAATAGCATTGAAGAAGAGTTAGGGGACTTTTTCTTTGTGTTAGTTTGCTTTGCCAATGCACAAGGCATTCAATTAGATGAAGCACTTTTACGCGTTATACATAAATTTGAAACGAGAGATAAGGATCGCTGGACTAGAAAGGATGAGGAATAATGTCGATTCGTGTAGCAATTGCAGGACCAAGGGGAAAAATGGGGGCTGAAGCTGTACATACAGTCATGAAACATGACAAAATGGAATTAGTAGCTGTACTAGATTATAAGGAAGTAGGAAAAACATTAGCTGATTTAGACATGTTTCCAGCGAGCTATACAGTACCTGTATTTACAGAAATGCATGATCTTGTAGAAGCAACAGCACCAGACGTATTAGTGGATTTAACAAACCCTCATGCCGTCTATAAGCATACAAAAGAAGCATTACATTTAAATGTACGACCTGTCATAGGAACAACAGGTTTTACAGATAGACAGCTAGAAGAATTATCCGCAATTGCAAAAGAAAAAGAGCTAGGCTGTATTATTGCCCCGAACTTTGCAATCGGTGCTATTTTGATGATGAAATTCGCGAAGGAAGCAGCAAAATACTTACCAGATGTAGAAATTATGGAAATGCACCACGATCAAAAGCTAGATGCACCATCTGGGACGGCTGTTAAAACGGCACAATTGATTCAAGAGGTTCGAGCACCAAAAGGGCAAGGACATCCTGAAGAAAAAGAAACGATTGCTGGTGCTAGAGGGGGAGAGTTTGATGGGATGCGCATACATTCCGTTCGATTACCAGGCTAGTAGCACATCAGCAAGTTTTATTTGGTGGGGATGGGCAGTTATTAACGATTCGCCATGATTCTTTAAATCGTAATTCTTTTATGTCAGGGATAGCCTTTTGCGTAGAAGAGGTCATGAAAATGGATCAACTTGTATATGGTTTAGAAAACATCATCTAAAGATGGGGATGGACGCTTTATGAAAATCGCACTAATCGCACATGATCGTAAAAAAAAGATAATTTAGTACAGTTTGCTATTGCTTACAAAGATATTTTAAATGAGCACCATTTGTATGCTACTGGTACAACAGGGCTGCGCGTAATTGAGGCTACAGGTTTAGAGGTTACCCGCTTTCGTTCAGGTCCACTTGGTGGAGACCAACAAATTGGCGCAATGATTGCCAATAATGATATGGATATGGTTATTTTTTTTCCGCGATCCTTTAACAGCACAACCACATGAGCCAGATGTTTCTGCGCTTATCCGTCTCTGTGATGTTTACCAGGTACCACTGGCAACAAATATGGGAACTGCAGAAATATTACTTAAAGGCCTACAAGAGGGCTTTGTAGATTGGAGATTGATTCAAGAAAGAAGAAATTAAAAAAAAGACGCGATTTAGAAAGGATGATCATCGAATGAGAAAGCTAAAAATAGGCATTACCTGTTACCCAACTGTTGGAGGCTCTGGTGTCATTGCGACAGAATTAGGAAAA
The DNA here is from genome assembly GCA_001312325.1 of Lysinibacillus pakistanensis. The sequence goes on from BBDJ01000002.1 coordinate 32,778, forward strand.
ATGCTTGCAGAGAGAGGACACGAAATTCATTTCATCACCTCAAGCGTACCATTTCGATTGAATAAAATTTATCCAACCGTCTTTTTCCATGAAGTAGAAGTGAATAACTATTCGGTATTTCAATATTCTCCATACGATATTGCTTTAGCAAGTAAGATGGCTGATGTCATTAAGGATGAAGAGCTGGACGTATTGCATGTGCATTATGCTATTCCACATGCAGTATGTGCGGTATTAGCACGTGAAATGAGCGGGCGGGACATTGGCATTGTCACAACCTTACATGGCACTGATATATCGGTGCTAGGGCAGGATTCTACCCTGTCACAGGCGATAAAGTATGGCATTGATAAATCTGATATTGTCACTACAGTATCCCAAGCTTTAAAGGAACAAACTTATGAACTAATAGATACGGTAAAGCCTATTGAAACGATTTACAACTTTGTAGATGAGCGTGAATACTTCCCTCGTAATTCAGGCAATTTAAAGGAACAATTCGGTATTCAAGATGATGAAAAAGTCATTATTCACGTCTCTAACTTCCGTAAAATTAAGAATCTTCCGCATATTGTGGATGCATTTATGAAAATACGTGCGAATATGAAGGCAAAATTATTATTAGTAGGGGATGGACCAGAAAAGCATCGTGTAATGGACCAAGTAAAGGAAAGTCCTTATGTAAAAGATGTTTTGTTTTTAGGGAAACAGGAAAACTTGGCTGAATTGTATGCCATTAGTGATCTAAAATTATTACTTTCACAGCAGGAATCTTTCGGTTTGGTATTATTGGAAGCAATGGCGTGTGGCGTGCCTTGTATTGGCTCAAATGTTGGAGGAATCCCTGAGGTAATCGAACATGATGTGGATGGTTATATAGTGGAATTAGGGGATACAGATGCTGTAGCAGAGTACGCTGTAAATTTATTACAGGATGAAGGTAAATTACAACGTTTCCGTGAAGCTGCTATCCGTGCTGTCGATGAAAAATTCCACTCAGCAAAAATTGTAGAGCAATATGAAAAATTGTACGAAAAGGTTGCGGAAAGAAATCATGCAAAACAATAAAGAATGGCAAGCAGCTATTCAGTTATAGAACAATTAGAAAACGCAGGCTTTGAAGCAGTAATCGTTGGTGGCGCGGTGCGAGATACAATACTCGGTCGCCCTGCCCATGATGTAGATGTGGCGACAAATGCCATGCCAGAAGAAGTAAAGTCCGTCTTTAATCATACGGCGGATATAGGTATTCAGCATGGGACGGTGCTTGTTATCGTGCCTGCCGGTTCTGTAGAGGTAACGACATTTCGTACCGACGGACAATATACGGATCACCGTAGACCTGAGGAAGTGCAGTTTGTGCGTTCACTCCAGGATGATTTACAGCGTCGAGATTTTACGATGAATGCCATTGCGATGTGCCGCGATGGCTCTTTCGTTGATTTTTACGGCGGACGTCAGGATATTGAGGCTGGTATTATACGCGCTGTAGGTAATCCTCAGATTCGATTTACTGAGGATGCATTACGCATGCTTCGAGCGGTACGATTTTCAGCCCAGCTTGGTTTTGAAATTGAGTCTGCAACATTGAAGGCAATTCAGAATAAGGTCGCTGATATTTCCTGGATTGCAAATGAACGTATAAAGGCAGAGCTTGATAAGATGTGGACAGGGAAAGATGTTTTTAAGGGTATTACAATGCTTGAGCAAAGTAGTTTAGCCAATTATTTGCAAGGTTCTTTTGAGGCTAAACAGTGGTGTGATTTTAAGGCTCATCATAAGCTAATAGGCTGGGCATATTTTGCGGTGTTACAGGGTGAATGCTGGCAAGACGTATTGCGTAGCTATCGATTATCGAATAAGGAAATCGGTTTTGTCAAGGCCGTGATAGCCGCTTTAGATGCCTTAAAAAGAGGTTGGTCCAATATGGATTACTTGATGTTTACGCAGCAAGAACTTGAAACAGCTCGCTATGTTGCAGAGCTTAGAGAACTTAGCGTTCATATACCACAGCAAAGTATACCTGAATTACAGGCTCAGCTTCCAATAAAACATCAGAAGGAATTAGTAGTAAACGGTTCTGACTTATTAACATGGTCTGGAAAAAAGGGTGGGCCATGGGTAAAGGAAGCATTACAAAAGATGCTAGAAGCAGTCGTGAATGGCGAACTACAAAATGACCGACAACAGATAAAGGAATGGATAGAGCATGAGTATTTCCATGAAGGATGAAATTTTAAAAAGAATATTAGCAGCTGACGGTGAAGCGGTTTCTGGTCAGGAGCTGGCAGATTCTCTTGGTGTATCGCGTACAGCCATTTGGAAGCATATGCAGACACTGCAGGAAGAAGGCTATACATTTGAAACAATTAAGAAAAAAAGGTTATGTGCTGACAGGAGTACCTAATAGTTTAAGTCCAACCCAAATTGAGCTTTTTTTTAAATACAAAACAGTTTGGACGGGAAATTCATTATTTTGATGTAGTAGATTCAACACAAACAATTGCTCATAAGCTTGCACAGGAGGGCGCACCACAAGGCACGGTTATAATTGGGGAAGAGCAAACTGCTGGCCGTGGTCGTATGGCTCGTATGTGGGAGTCTGCAAATGGCACTGGCATTTGGATGACTATTATTGTGAGGCCAGATGTTACACCCCAGCAAGCTTCTTCCTATACGCTTGTCGTGGCAGTTGCCGTGACAATGGCAATTAAGACATTATATAAACAGATTGAACCGGCTATTAAATGGCCAAATGATCTTCTGATTAACGGGAAAAAAATGTACTGGTATTTTAACGGAGATGCAGGCAGAGGCGGATATGGTACAAGCTCTACTTGTAGGTATCGGCATTAATGCAAATCAGGTAGCATCAGATTTTTCACCAGATATAGCTAATATTGCAACATCTCTACGCTTAGAAGTGGGTGAGGAGATCAACCGTGCTGCACTTGTTGCAACAATCTTACAGTACTTAGAGCAATTTACAGAGTTATATGTCAAAGAGGGCTTTATAAGTATAAAAGCGCTGTGGGAGCAAATGTCCTGCACAATTGGTCAACGCATTGAGGTTACGACGATACGTGAACGTTTTGAAGGCATTGCTAGTGGAATTACAGAAGATGGAGTACTACAGCTTACCCAAGACGATGGAACTATCCGTACAATCTATGCAGGCGATATAAAAATCATATAAAAATAAGCTGCAAGTTCATTACTTGCAGCTTATTTTAATTTCATTTTTTTAAAGACACATCTAAGTCACCGTGCGACAAGGAAACATTCAACTGATGATCACCCTTGTTTAATTGAGTCACTGTTCCGCTTTGCTCTTCGTCATTGATGGATACATCACCAAAGCTTGTGTTTAATGCATAACCAATATCACTTTGTTTATTTTGTAAGTGAAGCGTTGCATCGCCAAAGCTAGAAGTAATAGTGGTTTGACCATTTAAAGTTCCATCAATATTTATATCTCCGTGCTTGCTTTCAATGTTGATGCCGTTACTAGAATATTGTTGGAGCGTTAAATCACCAAAGTCCTGGGCAATCTCTGTTTTCTCGCCTGTCGTATTCGTAAATGTAATATCACCGTAATCTTGAATAAGATTAAGCTGTTGATAATGTAGTCCTTGTAGTGCTGTATCTCCGAATTTACTGTCTATCACAATCATATCTAGTTTTTTTATCTGCTGGGACATAGAGTTTGATAGAAGGTGAGGAAAAGCTAGCAAAGCCAAATTGCATGCGGTTCTTTTTCTTCGCTTTTGCTTCAATTGTTAAAGTTCCATTTTCAATATGATATGTTACATCTTGTTGCTCAAGTACATTTGCTTCTAGCTTATAGTTGCTATCATTTGCAATAATGCTAATATCGCCATAGTCATTCACTATATTTATACTCGTAAATGCATCCAAATCATGTGATTGACTAACTAATGTATTATTGCCTGGTACATGTAGGCCATCCTCATCTTTGATAAGTAACCAGCGACCGCCTGAAAAATAGCCAACTACTGCTAATAAAATACCAAAAGCAATCATTGTCATTGCTAAAAGAGTATTTTTGGAAGTCATTTTAAAAACCTCCTTTTTGTTTTCTCATTATTTTGTGGAATAATCTTCCCAATGTTTCAACTGAAATAAGGACGATTTTCTTGATAAAACGAGCGACGACAGGAAAGAGTAAAACGCCCAAACCTGTTACGATAAAGCCAACACCCATAAAGAGTAAAGCAGTGGGCCAATCCTCTGTTAAAATAAAGAAACCTGAAATAAGGGCGGCAATTCCACCGAAAAAAATACTGATGATGCCAGCCCCAATTGCAAAGATAAAACTGATAATCACCGCACCAAATGAAAAAATCAGTGCAATAGCCGCTGCAAGTAATGGTAGAGAAAGTGGTGCAGACAATATAGCTAGAATAATGAGCCAAATAGCTGTCATATTCTTTTTAGCTGATTTTTCTGAAGAAGCCTCCAAATCTTTCAGTGCAAAATCAGCTAATATTTGAGAGGCTACTTGTGAAGGGGAGCCGAGTTCTACAATAACCTTTTGTTCATTCTCCTCTCCAGCCTCTTCAAAGTATTCTTCATAATAGCAAGTGCAGCATCTAATTCATGCGCAGGAAGCCGACGTAATTTTCCTCGAAGCTTTTTTTTAAATAGCTTACTCTATCCATTTACATTACCTCCTAATAGTACACAATCAACCTTTTCCTTATAGAGTTTCCATTCTTTTAAAAGCTCTAGTAATCGTATTCGACCTTGTTCAGTAATTTGGTAATACCGTCTATTTCTACCTTGATATGGCTGATCGTAGGTTGTTAGGTAGTTTGCTTTTTGTAATCGACGTAGCACCGGATATAACGTTGATTCCGAAATATCCATCACAGATTGGACTTGCTGTGTCAATAAATAGCCATATGCATCCTCTTTATCGACAATAGCAAGCACACAAGCATCAAGTAAAGCTGAACCAAGCTGAAATGTCATTTTTTTCACCTCTCAATGGGTTACTTATACAAGGGTTTATATTATATATCATATAGTATATGGATATTATATGATGTATAGCATTAAATTGTCAAATTCTATAAAAAAATAAATGACACTATTGTCATTTATTTCTTGACTTCGAATAGTTGTTGAAGTATTCTGAAAATGATACTAGTGTCATTTTTGAAAAAGGAGGACAATTAGGTGCCAAAAGTAAGCAAAGAATATGTACAGGAAAAGAAAAAGAAGATATTAGATTCTGCCTTAACTGTTTGTAAAATGAAGCCACTCTACGATATTACGATGAGAGATATTATTAAAGCTTCAGGAGTAAGCCAAGGGGGATCTACCGTTATTATTCAGATTTGGATGAAATACTTGTTGATGTCATTAACCAAGCTAATGCTAACGCAGATTATAAACATCTTATTGATGAAATAATGGATACTAGTGATTCCCCCAAAACATCAATAATTCAATTATTTACATTTCTCGGGCAGTATATAAAGGAAAACCTATTGACGGTGGGAAAATTCCAATTTGAACTCACTATTTTATTTGCCAACAATCCAAAAAGACAAGAGAAAATTTTATCAAACATTACTGAGAATGAAAGTGGCCAATATTTAATGCAGAATCTTTTTATTGCCATACGTAAGGGAATATCTACAGGCTGCTTTCAACCAGCAATTTCGATTGAGGACCTATCTATTTTTATGGTTACCTCAATTGATGGTATTGTTAGAGATGTTTTATTGCAAAAATGTTATGGCGTTTTACCGATTGATCAAATGCAGTTTGATGAAATTAAATTGATGAATACACTGTGTAAATCTGTGTTATTACTACTAGGCTCTAAGGAAGGGGAGACAAAGAATTGAGAGTAGAGATAAGAAGATTTTTAGTCCTAACCTTTGCAACTTCATGGTTCATATGGGGAGGCTTAGCCCTCTTAACACAGCTAAATCTTCTGAAATTTGGCAGCGCGGTTTCAATGATATTATTTATTCTGGGCGGTGTCACGCCAGCTTTTTGTGAGATTTGGTTGAAAAAGAAATATTCAACGAAAGAAGAGTTTCATTCTTTTGTCCATAATATAAAAAAATGCTAAACACCCTTTATCATGGTACATATTTGTTATAGGCTTGGCATTTATCGCTTGCTTTTTACCAACTCTCTGGGGCGGAGCAGTAATGGAAGAACCACTATACCTAGCATTTATTGAACTTCCAATTATGATCATTGGAGGGGGTTAGAGGAAATCGGCTGGCGTGGTTTTTTTACAACCAACTTTGCAAAAAAAGATGGTCTCCATTACTCAGCACATTTATGGTAGGTGCTATTTGGACTATTTGGCATTTGCATTATGGTTTGTCGTGGGCTCTAATCAAATGAATATGAACTTCCTTTGGTTTACTTTAACAGCCTTGGCATTGTCCTTTTTATTAACCGTTATTTATCTTTTCACTAATAGTATTTTTCTCTGTATTATTTTCCATGCTTTCATTAATTCACTTTGGGATGTTTTTATTCCAGTTACAAATGTGGCATCTGGCTTATGGACCTTTTTATTGGCATTCCTTCTATTTGCCATTTTTGAAACCTATCAAAAAAAAGAAATTTCGCATAGTAAGATCATAGAGATTCTTACATTAATACCATGAAGTAAATGTAGTTATAAGAAAATAACAATTGAAGATTAGTAGGAAAATCTGTTATAGTATGTGCTGAAGGGCAGTATCCTTTGTGAACGGCACCTTCAAAAAGTAAGACCTATTTCTAATCAATATCTGCCTTGATCTTTTGAAGACAGGGACGGAAGAAAACGAACGTTCAAAAATGTAACCTGATTTAAAATACAGGCTATTAAATGTTCAATATGCCTATAAATCAATCAAGTTACGGCCTCTTATGGATATTGCAACTAGGAGGTAATTTTGACTATGAACGAAACACTACCCTTCTGTCCATTTAGGAACGGAAGGGTTTTTTTCTGTTTTTTTTCCCTTAAAAAAAGGAGGACTACATGATGAAAACTACTTCAGATTTTTTTAAAGATGAAGGGAGCAGGTGAAAAAAATTGTTATGCTAACTGCATATGATTATCCTGCTGCAAGATTCGCGGAGGAAGCGGATGTTGATATGATTCTAGTGGGCGATTCACTAGGAATGGTGGTGCTGGGCTATAACTCCACAATGCCAGTCACTGTAGCAGATATGGTTCATCATGCAAAAGCAGTGCGCCGTGGTGCCAAGGATACGTTTGTCGTTGTGGATATGCCGTTTGGTTCCTATCATGGTGATGTAAACGAGACGTTGAAAACGGCTGTATTTATGATGCAGGAAACGGGTGCGGATGCACTAAAGTTAGAAGGGCTGATGAGGTTATACCAGCAATACGTAAATTAACATCAGCTGGTATTCCAGTAGTTGCACATTTAGGGTTGCTGCCACAATCAGCAGGAGTACTTGGTGGCTATAAGGTTCAGGGTAAAACCGCAGAGCAGGCAACGAAGTTATTAGAAGATGCAAAAAAATGCCAAGAGGCTGGAGCTTGTGCAGTTGTTGTCGAATGTATTCCACATCAGCTTACAGAGTTGCTAGCTGCTAATCTAATCATCCCAACGATTGGTATTGGTGCAGGAGTAGAGGCTGATGGGCAAGTATTGGTTTATCATGATATGCTCGGCTACGGCTCCCATCATGTACCAAAATTTGTAGAGCGATTTGGTGATATGGGGAACGAGGCAAGTCGTGGAATTGCAGATTATGTAACTGCAGTGAAGGCTGGAACATTCCCAGCGCCAAAGCATTTCTTCACGATGAAAGAGGAAGCACTGGATCAGCTATATGGGGGCGTAAAGTAATGAAAGTAGTCACAACAATTCAAGCACTAACGGCTGAAATCCAAGCAAGGAAACGAGATCAACAATCAATTGGCCTAGTTCCAACGATGGGTTACTTACATGAGGGACATTTAACTCTTGCAAAGACAGCTCGTGCTGAAAATGATGTAGTTGTAATGAGTATTTTTGTCAATCCAACGCAATTTGGACCAAACGAAGACTTTGAAAGCTATCCACGAGACCTGCCGCAAGATACGGAATTGGCAGCTTCAGCAGGCGTAGATATCATTTTCGCACCAAGTGTTGAGGAGATGTATCCCTATGATGGTGGCATTCGTATTCATGCCGGTGAACAAGCAACCATTCTATGTGGCGCGAGTCGTCCTGGGCATTTTGATGGCGTTTTACAGGTCGTATCAAAATTATTTCACTTAGTACAACCAACAAAAGCATATTTCGGTCAGAAGGATGCACAGCAAGTTGCTCTAATTGCTACAATGGTTCGTGATTTTAACTATCCGTTAGAAATGCTAGTCGTTCCAATTGTACGTGAGGAGGATGGCTTAGCAAAATCCTCTCGAAATGTCTATTTAAATGAAGCAGAGCGTTTGGAGGCACCTGCCATTTATGAAGCACTACAGCTAGCCCGTGATAGCTTCTTAACAAACGGAGACGCAGAGAACGCTCTTATGAAAGCGAAAGCACATATTGCTGCAAAGACTCATGGCAAGATAGATTACATGGAGCTGTTAGCGTATCCAGATTTAACACCAGTCACTGCTAACACTGAGCAAGTATTATTAGCTACGGCTGTCTATATTGGTAGCACTCGTTTAATTGATAATTGTATCTTTAATGTGAAAGAGGGATTATAAAATGTTAAGAATGATGATGAACAGTAAAATCCACCGTGCAACAGTGACACAAGCAGATTTAAACTATGTTGGATCGATTACAATTGATGAGGATATTTTAGATGCAGTAGGTATGCTTCCAAATGAAAAAGTGCATGTTGTGAATAATAACAATGGGGCACGCTTTGAAACTTATATTATTGCAGGAGAGCGTGGATCGGGCGTTATTTGTGTTAATGGAGCAGCAGCACGTCTAGTACAGCGTGGAGATATTGTCATTATTATTTCTTATGTGTATGTAGATAATAAAGAGGCCAAAGAGCATAAGCCAACAGTGGCAATTATGGGTGAAGGCAATTCGATTAAAGAAATGATTACCCATGAGCCAGAGGCAACGGTTATGTAATTTCAGTGTAGCTTTACAGGAGGATGAAGAGGTAAAATTAGCAAGATGTATTTCCATTAATTATCTAAATATTTATAGTATATTTTTTTTGAAATATATAATTTTAAATAGTCATTTTGAAGAAGATGCTGTCTGTATTTTATAGGCAGCATCTTTTTTTTATTACCATTTTATATTGGAATAAACACTTACATATTTTATACCTATACTTTTTTTGAAAAAAACGAATTATTAATATGTAGAAGATTTATGTAAATAACAAAAAAAGTTCAACCAATTATATCTTCATAGTATTGAGGAAATTAGATTTGATTACATATATTGAATTGGTAATTTTTTTATATTTATTGTTGACAATTGTAATATTTTATAATTTAATGTAAATATAAGTTAATAAAAAAGGAAGGTGTTAACTAATTTGTTATATATAGAAAAATATTCCATAATTTTAATATTAGGTTGTTTTAACAATAATTATTAATAAAAATGTTTTTATTAATAAAAAATAATAATACAAACAAAATAGTTGATTACGGTATTGAAAAAAATGATGAATTAATGACACCAGTACAATTTGATAAGCTTATTATGAGTAGTCAATTTGAAAAAACATTAGATATGTATAAACCGAAGATTTTAATACTAATTAGTAAAGATTGCCCGTATTGCAAAGAGATTTTCGAGATATATTGGAATGAATTCCATAGTGAAGTAAATAACTATAGAGATATTTTTGTATTGGTAGAAGATATTGATGAAAATTCAGAATCTTTTTTTAGAACTATACGATTTTAATTTCAATATTCTTAAATATAATAGGCAATTTCTTGCTGAAAATTCAATTGATACTGCCCCTTCATTTATATATTTAAATGAAATAAATGAAATAATATTAAAAACACCAGAGGTTTATAGTTTTTTTTAATTTAGTTTATGGTTCTAATTCTACAATCAAAAAAAAGGAGGAAGTATTATTATGAGTAATTTTCTAAATAATTTAATTCAACCAGCAGCAGTAGCTTGTTCACAAAAAAACTTTTTACAAATGGTGTCAAGGTCACGTAAATTGTGCTACAGAAGGAATGATAGGAACTTTGGGACGATATATTGACAAGAACAACGGATGGTATTGCGATGGTGTTATACAGTTTTGTAATTGTGGTTGCACTAAATAAAACTAAAATTATATAAAAATAGTTTAATATATTAAATAAAAAAATTAAATAAAAAAATAGTCTAATATTGTAGAATTAGAATTTATAATAAAGGTTGGACCTTAAAGGTTCAGCAAACCGTAGACAGTTTTCTTTGTCTACGGTTTTTTTTAGAGCATTCAGCTAATTCTTCCGTGGGAATAGTTTTATTTAAATATAGTTTCAATAAATAATTATTAGGGAGAACTTAAAAATGTTATTTTATATAATAAATTTTTTATATTAAAAACTGTTTAAGATTATCAATTTTTTAATATAAGTTTAAAAATAATAAATGGATTTTCTCCAGTAATTTCGATATATTTTTTTCCAATTGTTAATTAACGAAATACTAAATTATATAAATGGAGAATCTGAACTAAAAAAATTAATAATTCTTTTTATGCTTCAAATTTTACTATTAATTATTCCTTATTCTATAAATCACTTACTTTCAATAAATGAACAAATACTTACAAATAAAGTAACAAAAATCCTTACAAATGAAATTTTTTTTAAAACCTCTCAAACAGAATTTTTAAATTTTGAAAACCCGAAATTTTATGATTCTTACCAAAGAGTCATTTCAAATAAAGAAAATTTGAATAATGCTTTTAATGCTTTGACTTATCTTGTTAGTGCTTTAATTAGTCTAATATCTTCCCTGGCTTTAATAACAATTATTGATAATTTAGTTGTAATAATAGTAATTTTAGGGGTTATTCCCTATTTCATTATTCAGCTTAAATTCTCTAAAAAAAATTTCCTATTTTTATCAAATTTAATACCTATACATAGGAAGGAACAGTATATCTCATTTGTACTTAGCCAACGAAATATGTTAAAGGAGACCATTATTTTTAATAGCTTTGATTTTTTTGTGAAAAGGTGGAATAACTATTTTCATGAATATACACATTCCGAAATAAATTTCATGAAAATTAAAATTAAATATCTTTTTTTTATCAGAGATAATTCTAGTGCTAACATATGCTTTTTCTGGAATTATTGTAATTTTGAATTTACAAACAAGTACTACGGCTGGGGGGGTATTAGCAACTTTACAAGCAATTCAGTTATTACAAAGCAATTTAAGCCTTTCTACTAAATATTTTTCAGATTATAAAAATTCGTCTTACTTTATTAAAGATTTTTCTGGAATTTGTAAAAACCCCAGGAAAATCAGAAAAGGAGTATTCAGTATCAATTAACGAAAAGTTTAGAATAAAAAAATATTAAAATTAAAGATCTTTCTTTTAAATATCCAAATATGAGTGAAAATATATTGAAAAATATAAATTTGGAAATAAATTATGGCGAGAAGGTTGCTATTGTTGGTCAGAATGGTAGTGGCAAAACAACCTTAATGAAAACCATTTTAGGCCTATATTCTAACAAAAGTGAAAATATAAAAATAAACAATATTAAATTTAATGATTTGGACATTAAGAAATATCAAGAAAAAAATTTCCGTTTTATTCCAAGACTTTGTTCATTATGAACTCACAGTTAATGAAAATATTTCATTTGAAAATGTTGAGAATTGCGATAATTCTCGCATCAAGAATGCTATCAATAAGGTTGGCTTAACAGAATTTGTTGAGAACTTACCTCATAAGTATGACTCGGTATTGGGACGACAGTTTGAGGGAGGAAATGAATTATCAGGAGGTCAATGGCAAAAAATTGCATTAGCAAGAGCGTTATATCGTGATAGTGATTTAATTGTGTTGGATGAACCGTCTTCTGCGCTTGATCCGATTGCTGAAAAAGAAATTATGAATAACCTTTTAAATATTTACGAAGGTTCAATTTTATTTGTTACTCATCGATTAAAAATAGCCGCCTTAGCAGATAGAATTATCGTTTTAAAAAAATGGTGTAATTATAGAAGAAGGTACCCATCAAGAATTAATAAATAAAAAAAGGATATTATAACGAAATGTATAATGCCCAAAATAACACTCATAATATTGAATTTTTAGTTCACTAAAACTTTTTAAGAATAATTAGGAGGGAAGATTTTGTATTCTATATATTGGATAAGTAATTTTCTTTTAATTTTTTTAATATTCATTTTTAGTACTTCTGCTTTGGATAAAGCAATTAATTTTAAGAAAAGTATTGCAACTTTTTCTAATTTTGGTATTAAGAAAAATTATGCTCAAATTGCTTTAGTATTTTTATTAGTCGTAGAATTTTATATTGCTATATCTTTGAAATTAATGGGCGTTACATTAATTAATTTACTTTTTATCACTATTTTTTTTAGCACTGTATCAGTAGTAATATTTATAAATATCAAGAACGGGAAAAAAAATATTTCCTGTGGATGTGGTGGGATTTTAGAAAATGATAATCTATCATATTCGATCATCATAAGGAATATAATTTTTATTCTAATAAGCTTATTTTTATACGATAAAGAATTAGATATTTCTAATGTTCATTTAATTATTATTTTTATTGTCATAGCTTCAATAGGATTTATTAACTTATCAATAAAAAAATCTTAGAAATTTCAAAAAGAATATGATTAACGTTATTGAAAAATTACAATAAAATCAAGGTAAACCTAATATTAAAAAGAGGGGAAGATGAAAATGTTTATTAATTTTATTATTGGAATAATTGCTGTAGTTTTGCTTGTAGAAACATATGTAATTTATAGTTTAATTAAACTTATAAAGAATTTCTTAACGGAAATTCATTCAATAAAAGGTATTCAATTTGGTACAATTGCACAGGGAGACTTAGCTCCTTTATTTAGAGCAGAAAATCAAAATAAGTCTAGAATAGTTTTAAAAGATATTTTAAGAAATAATGAAGTGACTTTATTATTTTTAAGTAATACTTGTTCTCAATGTCAAGAAGTTTTGAAGAATAGTAATGAAATCTTTAATGATTCTACAAGATATACCATTATTATTATGCAAGACCAATTAAAAGAAGAAATGTTCTTAAATAATGAAAAAATCAGTTTGATAGTTGCACCAGATTTATTTAAAAATTATAAAGTAACAAAAACACCCTACCTTTATTTTGTAGATAAGAACGGTCTAGTGAATTTTTCTACAGAAATATCAAATCCTAAGCATCTTAAGAAGTTATTAGTATTAGAAGATGCTTCTTAAGTTATAATATTTCTTTAAAAAAAACGAAACAGGTGAGAATTAACAGCTTAATTCCTTTTTTACCTGTTTCGTTTTTTACTTTTTTGAATATTATAACTCCCTACGTCAATTTAAATGACTGTGGGTAGATAATCGACACATGACCAATCATGTTAATATATGATAAAATTCATCTATCTAATGTGAACTGTGAGTTGAGATGTATGATGGAAAGTCAAAAATATGCAATTGTTGATTTGGAGACAACTGGTCATTCTCCAGCAAATGGGGACCGAATGATTCAAATCGCCATTGTAATTATGAAAGATTGGCAAATTGAGCGTACCTTTACAAAGTTTATTAATCCTGGTAAAGCCATTCCGCCTTTTATTCAGGATTTAACGCATATTACGGATAAGGATGTAAAGGATGCATTGCCGTTTGAGGCACATGCCGACTACATATATGAACTGCTTGCTGAGTGTGTATTTGTCGCGCATAATGCAGATTTTGACTTATCCTTTTTACAAGCAGAGTTTAAGCGTGCTGGCTTACCAAAATGGCAGGGGAAAAAGATGGATACAGTTGAGCTTGCCAAAATCTTGTTCCCCATGTCACTAAGCTTTAAGCTAGGTGATTTAGCAGCAGATCTAAATATACCATTAGCGAATGCACATCGTGCTGATGATGATGCCCTGGCAACGGCTGAACTTTTTATATGCTGCTGGAAGGAGCTACTCGCGCTTCCACAGCTAACGCTAGAGCAAATGCATAAACGATCATTTAGATTAAAATCAAATGTATCTCAACTGTTTTTTGAGGCTCTTCAAATTAAACGTCAGCATGTAACGGGGAATGAAAATGTTTCCTACTACCGAAATTTAGCAATATGTGATGGACGAAAACAGCATACTAGTCAGGCAGAAATTGTAACTTATCCACAGACAGTAGCTGAAAAAAACAGTGTTAATGGCAAAGGCTATGCCAAATTTTGAAGAAAGACCTGCACAATTTGAAATGATGGATACGATTTGGCAAGCCTTGAATGCACAAACAGAATGTGTCATTGAAGCCTCCACAGGTATTGGTAAAACAGTGGGCTATTTATTACCTGCGATTTTATATGCTCAAGCTGTGAATAAAAAAAATTGCCATAAGCACATATACGTCACACCTACAGGAGCAGCTTGTAGAGGAGGAGCTACCAAAGATTGAAAAAAATTCTTGGTACAAAAGTCAATATTGCTGTTTTAAAGGGGATGCAACATTATATTGATATTGCACGCTTTGAGCAATGTATGGCCTACGCAGATGAATCCTATGATGATACTTTTACAATTTTACAGATTTTAGTTTGGCTTACAAAAACAGAAACTGGCGTCCTGAGTGAGCTTAATGTTTCTGGTGGAGGGCAATTATTTATCGAGAAAATCCGTAAAATGCCTGACGAGAAAACAAGGGGCTTTGATTTCTATGAGCAAGCATTAAAAAAATAGTGAGACAGCTGATTGCATTGTGACCAATCATTCTATGGTGCTCAGTGATTTAGTACGGCAAACACCAATTTTTACTCAAATAGATGGCTGGATTATTGATGAAGCCCATCAATTTATACAAGCTACAATGCAGCAGGATGAAGTTGTCTTCTCTTATACACAATGGAAGTATATTTTTGGTCAAATAGGTACAATGGAAGAAACTGCTTTATTTCAGCAGTTTAGTCAAGCCGCTAAGAAAAGACAGCAAGTCCCTATGCAAAGCTTGCAGCGATTAGATACGCAATTTATACGCCTGCAACGTATATTTGATGAAACTGTTCAGCGCGCTGTTCTACAAATGCAGCAACAAATCAAAAGTAAACAGGCAAGTAGCAAATACACCCTATTTTTAGAGGATGTGCCTTTAGCCAAAGAACCACTATTAAAGGTGAGTAAGCTCACACAGCAGTGGCTTGATTTAGCAGCAGAAGTAGGGCAGATATTTGAGAATAATATTGAGCAATTGGATAATAATGAGCTTTATCTATTATCGGAGTGGCATTATTGGATTCGTGAAATGAAGATGAAAATTGCTGAATGGGAAGAAATTTTCTTGTCCCCTCAGACTGAAAATTCTGTTTGGCTAGAATTTGATGTGCGAAGTGTTCCAGCAGTCTTCATGCCTTTAAAAAGCCAGCAAATGTTACGCCAATTATTGAAAAAGTGCTTGCACCATTGCGTAAGCAGGCAAGTATTATTTGGACTTCAGGAACGTTAACGGTGCCAGGTAATGAGCGATTTGTGACTCGGCAGCTTGGTATTGATGATCGTGTTGAAATAACAAAGCTACAAGCACCCCCGGCTTATTATGCTGGCGCAAAAGCCTTTATTGTCACAGATATGCCAGATATTCAACATGTATCGCAGGATGAATACATTGAGGCGGTCGCTCACACGATTACCCGAACAGTGCGTATGACAGAGGGACGATGCTTTGTCCTTTTTACTGCACAAGAAATGCTTCGTAAAACAGTAGAGTTGATTCAGGATAGCGAACTTCTTGATGATTATATGCTCTTTGCACAAGGCGTATCTGGAGGCAGTCGCATGCGAATCCTAAAGTCATTCCAAAAGTTTAGCCATGCTGTCCTCTTTGGCACCAACAGTTTTTGGGAGGGCGTGGATGTGCCAGGAGACGCGCTTGCATCAGTTATTGTGGTACGTTTGCCATTCTCCTCTCCGGAAGAGCCTGTATTTAAGGCACGGGCAAAACATATTACCGCACAGGGTCACAATTCCTTCAATGAGTTATCATTACCTGAAGCCATTATGCGCTTTAAACAGGGCTTTGGCCGTCTAATTCGCTCGTCCCAAGATAAAGGAGCCTTTATTGTACTGGATCGCCGTATTACGACTAAATCGTACGGTAAGGAATTTATCAAAGCTTTACCACCAATTGATGTAAAGAAATTGCAGCTACCAGAGCTGTTGAAAGAGTTGAATCATTGGCAAAAATAAATAGTAAAATCCCTTTTAGTTCATTGCTAAAAAGGGGTTTTTTTATGGAAGCGTGTTTTTGTTTAGAAGGTAGGGGGAGCTGATCAAAAAGGGGGAAGAGCTGATTTCTTACAGCAGAAGTCTCCCACTTCTATGGAGGGTGAGATAATGCGAATTTAAGCACCTTTTCAGAGATGTCCAAACATCCGCAAAAAGAAGTTAAAGCCTCCAGACGTAATTATGCTAAGGCATAATTGATTACTATCAATCCAGTTTTTTATGTAAATATATTATATGTTAGTAACGACAATAAAAGAAAACATAAAGATGAACAGACCATAAGAGCAAGATTGAAGTCGAGTTGAATGTATATTTCCTGATAATATGATGGCTAATATAATATTAGGAGGCTACAAAATGTCAAAAATTCAGGAATTCCATCGACTACATACAGGCAGAGAGCTTTTATTACTAGGAAATGCTTGGGATTTATTATCTGCATTATTATTAGAAGAAGCTGGGTTCAAAGCAATTGGTACAACAAGTTGGGGCATTGCCACCTCATTAGGATATGCAGATGGTCAGTTAATTGATTTTGATCGCCACTTGTCAATTATTAAAGCCATAACAGACAATGTAAAAATACCTGTATCCGCAGATATTGAGGCAGGTTATGGAAGTGATCAGAGAACCATTTTAGAAAATGTCTTAAGAACAGCAGATATCGGTGTTGCTGGTATCAATATCGAGGATTCATTAAAAAGGCAAAAAGGCTTACGAAGTGTAAAGGAGCACTGTCACCTACTAGAAGCAATGAGAATGATGTTAGATAATCGAGGTTATCATGATTTTTATATTAATGCTAGAATAGATAATTAATCTACTTTCTTTACCAGGACTAACGGATTGTCATAAACTAAATGAAATAGGGGTTAAACGATTTAGCTTCGGCAATGCATTATCAGATAAAATAATCGCCTATTTAAAAAGGAATGCTTCCCAAATACTGAAGGAGCAAAATACAGCTTGCTTATTTGAAAAATAACATAAAGGGGGGAAAGGATGTAGTGGGCACGAAAATTAACCTTTCATTTGATGAAAAGTGGGAAAAAATTATTGCCTGTGATCAAACGTATGACGGCCTCTTTTATACGGCTGTAAAAACCACTAAAATTTACTGTCGCCCCTCGTGTAAATCGAGAAAGCCCAAAAAAATAAATGTAGAATTTTATGATGATAGACAAAAGGTTGAAAACGCTGGTTTTCGAGCATGTAAAAGGTGCAAGCCTGAGATTGAGCATTCCCCCCATGCACAGCTCATTAAAGATGTACTAGCCTACTTAATCAATGGGTATAAACAAAGACTAACCTTGCAGGATATTGCGAATCATATCGGGATCAGTCCATTTCATCTAGAACGCCTATTTAAGCAAGAAACTGGGGAAACACCTCGTAGTTATTTAGAAAAGATCCGAATAGATAAGGCTGCCTGCCTTTTAAAAAGCTCATGCTATTCTAATCTTGAAATTTGCTATGAGGCGGGCTTTCAAAGTCCCTCAAACTTTTATAAAGTGTTTCGAAATGTGAAGCAATGCTCTCCTAGTGAGTTTCGTGAAAAGGAGCGAAGAGGATGAATTGGATCAGCCAAAAAGAATTTATAGAGATTTATCCACCAAAAGAATTCAATACAGAAGAGTGTTTAATTTTCTTAAAAAGATCTAATCAGGAAGTGCTGCATCGGATAAAGGATGGATATTTATTTAAATTGCTGAAAATAAATGGATTACCGATTTTATGTCAAATTAAATTACAATCAAACTCAATTAAAGTCGAGTTTCCTATGCATGTTCCATCTGAAAGAAGTCACGAAGAAATTGCTCAGTATATTTGGGCATGGTTTGATTTAGAAAAGGATTTGAGCAGTTTTTATGAAATGGCTAAAGAGGATAGTATATTGAAGCCTCTTGTACAAAACTATTATGGACTACGTATAATTGGCATGCCGGATTTATTTGAGGCACTCGTTTGGGCAATTAGTGGACAACAAATTAACTTAACATTTGCATACTCATTAAAGAGAAGATTTGTGGAGCAATTTGGGGAAAGTGTGATGTTTAAGGGAGAAACCTACTGGCTATTCCCATTGCCCGAAAGAATTTCGACAATCCAGGTGGATGATTTACGTCAATTACAGTTTACCCATAGAAAATCAGAGTATATTATCGATATCGCTAAGATGATGGCCATTGGACAATTATCGAAAGAAAAATTGCTTATAAAAGCAACCTATGATGAAATGAAAAAATGTTTAGTATCGATTAGGGGAGTTGGTGCCTGGACAGCTGACTATGTGCTCATGAAATGCTTACTGCAACCAGAGTCATTTCCCATAGCAGATGTGGGACTTCATAATGCTTTAAAAAGGCAATTAGCACTAAATCAGAAGCCAACAATTGAAGAAATCACTAGTTACGCCATGCATTGGACAGGCTGGCAGGCATATGCCACCTTCTATTTATGGAGGTCTTTATATGATGAAACGCTATAAATTAGATTATCAATCGCCTATTGGCATACTTGAAATAGAGGGAACAGCCACACATATAGTTTCTATTATGTTTTCAGAGCAGGAGCAACTTATAAATGTCCCTCATAAAGATACACCGCAGATCTTGGTTGAATGTCATCATCAATTACATGAGTATTTTATGGGTGAGCGTCAAGAATTTAACTTTCCCTACGATTTTGAGGGAACCGTCTTTCAAAAAAAATGTATGGAATGCCTTAACAAATATTGTTTATGGTGAAACAGCAAGCTATAAAGACATTGCTGTTTCAATTGGCAATGAAAAAGCGGTAAGAGCTGTGGGTAGTGCAAATGGCAAAAATAAATTGAGTATCGTTGTCCCTTGTCATCGCATAATTGGCTCAAATGGAACATTAACAGGCTATGAAGGTGGGCTGTGGAGAAAAGAGTGGCTACTTCAGCACGAAAACTCACATCTGAATCCAAAATAACTTCTAAATTCTAGGGAATTCTTTAAACGAAAAAACTTTATACCTATCTTTGTTGTAAGAACTAATGCCCTTTGTATAAAACAGCGGTTATTGCAAAAAAATAAGACCGTCAAAATAAGCGATTTGATTACAATCAGTATTTGTAGTTTTATCTCTGTTATGACAGTTTTTCTGGACTTTTTGTCTAGAAGCAATTCGGGCTTCTTATTACAAATGAAGGAGGTGTAGAGGTGAGCGTAGTTTATAGAATTGCCTTAGTGTTAGTCATTATTGGTGCCATCAACTGGGGACTGATAGGATTCTTTAGGTTCGATTTAGTGGCTTATTTGTTCGGTGGGCAAACGGCAGTATTATCAAGATGGATTTATGCATTAGTCGGGATAGCCGGAATCATAACCATACCGATTCTTATGAAGCGTTTTGAAGAGGATGAAGACTTTGATCCGCATACTCGTATAGACAGAAATCCAAGTTACGGTATGGAGGCTGGCGAAGAGGCGGATTTCACTGAAGTAGAAACAACTGAAGTGAAGAAAGTAGAAAAAAAAGAGCCTTCCAATAAGTCTAAAAACAAAAAGTAATCGCGATTTAAAAACTGGTGACCAATTTGGTTCGTCAGTTTTTTGCGCTAGACAGGGCGTAAGCAGAAGAGCAGCTTACGCCTTGCTTTAATGATTACTTGGAAAGGCGAAAGATGAAGCAGATTCATTGTCTTGTTCAAGCCATTTTTCGGAAAGCTTATTATCCGTCTCCTCACCGACAGGCATCGCCATACAGCGTTGAGAGGCGACTCCATAGATAGCACCTAAAAGTGCATTTGCAGCCTGTTCTAAATCTGCGTCTGGCAAGACAACCATATTATTACCGCTGCCTAAAGCTGTAACTTGTTTACCATATTTTGAGCCTGTCGTATAAATGATATTAGCAACAGGTATAGGAGGCAACAACATACATAGTCCACCCATTTGTACTTTATATGAATACATAGAATGATTTAGAAGGGTCTATTGATTGAAAATCCAATGTTATTGGTGTGCTAGTACATCTTCAATTAAAAATGCGATATAGAGATTTGTTTTTGTAAATGGATTGCTTAAATCCATATCTAATAGTGTTTCTATTTTTTTTATTTTGTACAGAACTGTATTTCTGTGGATAAATTGACGTTCACTAATCTTACTAGTACTACCATTCTCCTCAAGAAAAATACGTAAAAATTGTACATAATCCGTGTTATGCAAGTCGTCGTAGCGATAGAGCTGACCTAAAATGTCTTCATTAAAAGATTTAATTAACGTTTGATTTTGTACAGCCATGATGATTTGATAGGCACCAATTTCCTTATATTTGTATAAGAAACGATTGTTATGAAGCTTGGCTAATTGAATCACTGTTAAGGATTCTTCATAACTTTTATAGACATTATCAAGCTCTTTATAGTAGTTTCCTTTACCAATAAAAAGATCTAAGTAACCATTTTTTTTAGTGTGATTTTTTTCGTAGATTTCTTCCACTATTTTTGAGAAGGGTGTATTTGATGTATGAATTTGTGCTTTATCGATAAGAAAGATGAGGTGATTTTTATGCTTTAGTTTTAGAAAGCGTTGATATTTATTTTGAAATGCAAATTGAAGGATGACCTCATAGCGATCAATACTAGCCTGTCCTCCAATGGTTGTACAAGAGATAATAGCTAGCTCTCTTCCCTGTGGAAATCCTAACTGTAATAATTGATCCTTCAGCCTGTTGTCGTTGTCCTTGTAGTGAAAAAGTAAGTTGTAAAGCACCTTTTCTTCCATTGAAAGTTCTTGCTGTTGATTGGCAATAAATTGAAAGGTTGTTTTGAGTAAATCGGCGATCCGATAACTCCATGACATTTGAAAAATAGGGAAATCATGTTCATTGGCAAAAGTGATGACTGATTCTGGTATATCTGGAATGTAAGGACCAAGGTTAATAATAAAACCTGCTACTTTTTTTAGAGAATGCTAGTTGAACAAGCTGTTCTAAGGATTCTCCTCGTAAAGATAAATTAATACCTGTAGTGACAACTAATTCATTAGGTCTGCAAAACATAATTAAATCGCTACTCTCTACGACGTTAATCCCTGTCACTCTTCGATACGTTCCGCTATGGCCAGCTACTAATGTGAGCATTGGGAATTGAACTCCCTCTACAATTTTGCGAATCGTCCCCATATTTTCCCCCCTTAATTATGAACATAACTTACCATATATCATGTGCAGATGCACAGATTTTTTTTAGTTTTCTATCCATATCTCTCAATTTTTATCTATTTTAGAATGTTTATTAACTACTGTGAAAGAGAGGACTTGCATATGTATAAGTGTAATAGTAGAAGATTGCAAGAGTTAATTGAACAATTTAGTCAATTTGGAGCTACTGAAAATGGTGGCGTAACCCGTTTGTCTCTTTCAAATGAAGATGTTTTAGCACGAAACTATTTTTGTGAATGTTGTGAAGAATTAGGGATGGAAATAAAGATAGATGATATGGGAAATATATATGGGGTTCTACCAGGAAAAAAAGGATGTTCCACCAATTGTTTTGGGATCACATTTAGATTCAGTAGAAAAAGGGGGAAATTTGATGGTGTGTTAGGGGTATTAACAGCTATTGAGGCCATTCGAACAATTAAGGAAAACGATATTGAGCTAGACATTCCACTTATGATTGTTAATTTTACAAATGAGGAAGGCGCTCGTTTCGATCCTGCGATGATGAGCTCTGGTGTTATTACATCAAAATTTGAGAAAGAAAAGATGCTACAATCCACTGATAAAAATGGAATTCGCTTTGAGGAAGCATTACGAGCAAGTGGCTATGAGGGAGAGCAAGAAAATCGTCTGAATGAAGCGCTTGCTTATTTAGAGCTGCATATAGAGCAAGGGCCTGTATTGGAGGCAATGAAGCATGAAATTGGTGTTGTAGAGGGCGTACTTGGAATGGTTTGCTATGAAATTACCGTTACCGGGCAATCCAACCATGCTGGTACTACCCCGATGTCCATGCGGCAAGATCCAATGATTGTTGCATCCACAATTATTACAGAGTTACATGACCAGTTAGGAAAAATTGATGAACAACTTGTTTATACCTTTGGCCGCATGAACGTTTCCCCAAATATTCATACAGTAATTCCAAATACAGTGACATTTACAATTGATTCACGCCATCAAAAGGCAGAGGTAATGCAGCGGTTGAAGATATCCTTAAAGCTCTTCCGACAAAGTTAGAGGGCTGTAGCATTCGACCAGTTAAGCTTTGGAGCAGGGATACAGTATATTTTGATGCAGCGATTTGTAAAGAGGTAGAAAGTGCCTGTCAGAGCTTTGGTTATTCTGCTCATCGTATGTTTAGTGGGGCAGGACATGATGCCCAATATATGGCTAGTATGATCCCTTCCGCAATGATTTTTGTTCCAAGTATTCAAGGGAGAAGTCATTGTGAGGAGGAAAGAACGAGCTTTGAGGATTGTGCTAAGGGAGCTGATATCTTACTAGAAACAGTTCTAACGCTACAATCAAAATTTAATATGGATGAAACCTATACATTGCATTAAAAAAATCAAGCAATCTCCATTTTGTAAGAAGGGTGAGGAGCACTGTGAAAAAAAATTATTAAAGGTGGGCGAGTGGCTACTGCCGCGGATGTATTTGAGGCTGATATTTTAATTGACAACGGAAAAATTATTCAAATCGGACAACATTTAGCCGATGAGGGCGCTGAAATTATTGATGCCACTGGTAAAATCGTGTTACCTGGTGGCATTGATCCGCATACGCATTTAGATATGCCATTCAATAATACGGTGACAGATGATGATTGGAAATCAGGTACGATTGCGGCGGCCTTTGGTGGGACAACCACTATTTTAGATTTTTGTTTAACAGCAGGTGAGGAAAAATTATCAGCAGCCGTGGAAAAATGGCATGACAAGGCCAAAGGAAAGTCAGCGATTGACTATGGGTTCCATCTGATGATTGGTGATTTAACACCTGAAACTGAAGCCGAATTACCACAACTATTGGAGCAGGAGGGCATTACCTCTGTAAAAGTCTTTATGGCTTATGCAAAAGAATTCCAAGCGACAGATCGTACACTATTTAAAGCCTTTAAAATCGCCAAAGATCTTGGCGCAGTGGTCATGGTGCATTGTGAGAATGGCTCTGTCATTGATGAGCTTGTCGAGGAAGCAAGACGTGCGGGACATAAAGAACCGATTTATCATGCACTGACTCGACCAGCCGAATTAGAGGGTGAGGCGACAAAGCGTGCCATCGAATTAGCTCATATAGCAGGAGCGAAGCTATATGTGGTTCATGTAACATGTAAAGAAGCGGTAGATGAAATTATTGCTGCTCGTGAAAAAGGGTATGACGTCTATGGTGAAACATGTCCACCATATTTAACACTCGATCAATCAGCTTTAGCGCAGCCAGGCTTTGAGGGAGCAAAATATGTTTGGTCACCACCACTTCGTCCGAAATATCATCAAGAACATTTATGGAATGCATTAAAGGCCAAGCAGCTACAGACAATTGGCTCTGACCAATGCTCTTTTAGCTTTAAGGGTAAAAAAACAGCTAGGCTTAAATGATTTCTCAAAAATTCCAAACGGTGGGCCATTCATTGAGGATCGCTTTAGTATTTTATATTCGGAAGGTGTCGCAAAAGGTAGAATTACAATCCATGAATTTGTTGACATGATTTCTACAAGTGCAGCCAAAATATTTGGGTTATTCCCGCAAAAAGGAACGATTGCTATCGGTTCTGATGCGGATATCGTCATTTTTGATCCAGAGGCAAAACGCCAAATTTCGGCTAAAACACATCACATGAATGTGGACTATAACCCATATGAAGGCTGGGACGTTACAGGTGAGCCAGTTAGCGTACTGGTACGTGGGGAATATGTTATTAAAAATAAAGAATTTGTAGGGGTGCTTGGTAGTGGACAATATATTAAACGTCCATTAAAAACAGTAGCTCCGGAAGCACTAAATATTTAGCTTCCTTCAGTATAGGATCGATTGCTTTGGATGGAGAGCAAAGCAATCGGTCTAGCAATTGATGTACGGAAAAAAATGCTCACATAAGGGGGATGTGGAAATGGTTCCGAATCAAGAAAATGCAATGACCATGCAGCTTAGACGTAATTTTATGGAATTAAAAAGCAAAATGACAAAGAATGAGGCTATTGAGGAAGCCAACCGTTGTCTGTATTGCTATGATGCACCATGTATTAAAGCTTGTCCAACAAGCATTCAAATTCCAAATTTCATAAAAAAAATTGCATCTAGTAATATGAAGGGTTCTGCTACGACTATATTAGAAGCAAATCCTATTGGTGCAAGCTGTGCAAGGGTTTGCCCAACGGAGGAATTATGTGAAGGGGCGTGTGTCTTAAATTCTTCTACAAAGCCAATTAAAATTGGTGAGTTACAGCGTTATGCAACAGATTGGGCAATGGAAACTAATACACAGCTATTTAAGCCAGGACAAAATAATGGACAGAAAGTAGCTATCATTGGTGCAGGGCCTGCTGGCTTATCGGCAGCACGTGAGCTTGGTCGCTTAGGATACCAGGTAACAATCTATGAGGCAGAAGAGAAAGCTGGCGGTCTAGGAAGCTATGGAATTGTGGCATTCCGTTTACCTAATGAAGTGGTAGATTGGGAAGTGGAGCAAATTGAACAGCTTGGTGTGAATATACAAACGAATACAGCTGTTGGTGTAGATATTTCTGCTGATGAAATTTTGGCACAATATGATAGTGTCATTTTAGCTGTCGGTATGGGGGCTGTACCGAATCTGGGCATTGAAGGGGAAGAGTTAGAGGGCGTGCATGATGCCATTGAGTTTGTTCGAAAAACAAAAATGGGACCGCTTACAAATGACATCGTTGGGAAAAAGGTAGCTGTTATTGGTGCTGGGAATACAGCGATTGATGGTGCTACAAGTGCGGTGCGATTAGGAGCAGAAAATGTACAAATTCTTTATCGCAGAACACAAAAAGAAATGACTGCCTACAAATTTGAATATGAATTTGCGAAGCAGGATGGTGTGGAATTTAAATGGCTAACTGCACCGAAGAAAATTATTGGCGATGAAGCTGGCAAGGTGACAGGCATTGAATGTGTAAAAATGAAGCTTGGTGAGGCAGGTCCTGATGGCCGACAAAGACCAGAAGAGATCCAAGGCTCTAATTTTATTATTGAAGTGGATGCTGTCATTAAAGCGATTGGGCAAACTCGTTTTGTTTCATTAATCGAAGCATTTGGTTTGGCTCATACAAATGGTGTTGTCGATATTGATGAGACGACAATGCAAACGTCTAATGACAAAGTATTTGCCTGTGGAGATGTTGTTTTTGGCAATGGACAGGGTGAAGCGATGGTGGTGACCGCTGTGCAGCAAGGGAAAGATGCAGCATATAAGATTCATGAACGTTTAAGAAAACCAAGTGAGATTGCATAAAGTGAACCTTCAAACAGTGGGGGTTTTCTACATCCTTCACTGATTGTTCGTTTCACCAATCAGGATAAAGGGGGAACTTACATGGCAGACTTACAAATTAATTTAGCGGGCATCCAATCGCCGAATCCATTTTGGCTAGCATCCGCACCACCGACAAATTCGGGTTATCAAGTACAGCGTGCATTTGAAGCAGGCTGGGGCGGTGCTGTTTGGAAGACGTTAGGAGAACCGATTTTAAATGTGTCATCCCGTTTTGCCGCTGTCAGTTTTAATGGTCAACGTGTGGCAGGCTTTAATAATATCGAATTAATTACGGATCGACCATTAGAAGTAAATTTACAAGAAATCTATGACACGAAAAAGAAATTTCCTAATCACGCAATTATTGCCTCCTTAATGGTGGAGCCAAAGCAGGAGAAGTGGCATGAAATTGTGAAGCGTGTAGAAGATGTGGGGGTTGATGGTCTTGAGCTTAACTTTGGTTGTCCACATGGGATGGCAGAACGAGGCATGGTTCTGCCTCTGGTCAAGTCCCTGAATTGGTGGAAAAGCAAACGTACTGGGTAAAGGAAGCGGCACGTACACCTGTGATTGTTAAGCTAACGCCAAACATTACGGATATTACTGTAACGGCGGAGGCGGCGACAAGAGGTGGAGCAGATGCAGTCAGTATGATTAATACGATTAACAGTTTAGCAGGTGTTGATTTAGATTCTTGGAATACAGTACCTCATGTAGCAGGTAAGGGTGCACATGGTGGTTATTGTGGACCTGCAGTTAAACCAATTGCACTTAATATGGTTGCAGAGTGTGCGCGCAATCCTTTAGTCAATGTTCCGATTTCAGGTATTGGTGGAATCTCTAATTGGCAGGATGCAGCTGAATTTATTTTAATGGGTGCGACAGGGGTACAGGTTTGTACAGCAGCAATGCACCATGGATTTAGTATTGTTGAGGATATGATTGATGGTCTAAATAATTATTTAGATGATAAAGGTCTAGCTTCAGTGATGGATTTAGTTGGTCGCTCCGTTCTAAGATATTCTAACTGGGGTGATTTAGACTTAAATTATAAAATTGTCGCCGAAATTAATAATGATGTGTGTATTAATTGCAATAAGTGTCATATTGCTTGTGAGGATACATCACATCAATGTATTGACCTCTATACAGAGGATGGTCGCCCAATGTTAAAAGTTCGAGAGGAGGATTGTGTAGGCTGTAACTTATGCTCTATTGTTTGCCCAGTAGAAAGTGCTATTACAATGGTGGAACGAAAATCAACCATTCCGCCAATGACATGGAATCAACGTCAAACGCTGATTAGTAGTCTTGCGAAATAATCCTAAAGGTTTTTAGTAAGGGCATTTACTACACATTTATGCGGGATAAACTAAATTCCACCTTCCTGCAACACTATAGTTGAAGGAAGGATTAACCTCATGTAAGTTGTCACGGAAATTAGAGAAAAAAAGGAGAGAAACAGAATGGAACGTGAAGGGAATTATTTAAAATCCCCAGATTTACTTCCAGTGACACATCAACAAAGAAATATTGGAACATTTGGTTTTGCGGTAATTTGGATCGGAATGGCCATTGTATTAGCGGCTTTTGCAATTGGTGGATCAGCAATTATTAACTTACCATTGCCAATGGTAATTTTAGCAACATTGATAGGCTCTTGTTTAATCGGTGTCTTTATGACGTTAATAGGTGATATTGGTATAGAACATGGGCTTTCCTTTCCTGTCTATATGCGCGCACCATTCGGTACATTTGGCACCCATGTACCTTCCCTCGTTCGTGGCGTTACAGCTGCCTGTTGGTTTGGACTTAATACGTATTTTGGGGCATTAGCAATTAACGGTATTTTAAATTTACTTTTTGGTTTTGATAATTGGTTTATCTGTTTCCTAGTGTTTGCAGCACTTCAGCTTTTTAATACATCTCTGGGCATTAAATCCATTGAGCGCTTTGCTGATTTAGCAGCCCCTGTCATTATTTTAATTTCCTGTTGGATGTATTACACATTGGCAGATAATGCAACATCTCAAGGGAAAAATATTTGGACGTGGGTAGAAGCCCCAACAACAGGCTTTGCCGCCTTTACTGCCTTTATGGTGGTTGTGATGGCAAATATGGGCTTTTGGGCAACACTGGCGCTGATATGCCTCATTATCAAGATACTTTAAAGCTCCTAAAAATGAGCGTAACTGGTTCAAACGGAATAAAACACAGCTTGTTGGTTCACTAATTGTTATGCCGATTACAAACACATTTATTGTCACAATAGGAGCAGTATGCTATATGGCTGTTGCCTCGGCTGATCCCATCAATGCTTTACAGCAAAGTGCAAGTGGATTTATATTAGGCATCTTACTATTAATGATTGTGTTAGCACAATGGTCGACAAATACCTCTGCAAATGTAGTGCCTGCAGCCACTATTTTTTTCCAATATTGGTGGACCAAAAGTACCGTTCTGGGTAGGGGTTGTTATCGCTGGAATTATCGGTATTCTCGCACAACCATGGAGCTTATTTGATGTGATGGTAAATGTCCTATTAATTATAGGTGGTATTTTAACTGCAATAGTTGGTATTTTATTTGCTGATTATTATTTAATCCGTAAACGTCGTGTGGATGTGAAGGCACTTTATGAGTTAGAGGGGCAGTTTAAATATTTCAATGGATTTAATATGGCTGGTTTGATTGCTGGGTAATTGGTGGTGCAGTAGCAAATATCTTTTCAACCTATTCGTCATTAGTTGGTTTTTTTTGTAGGTGCTTTCGTTTATTATGTGTTAGCAAAGTATTGGTGGTTTAAAAAAATATCCTCAAGCAGAAATAGAGGATCCAAATGATGCAAAATATTTAGGGATAACAGTTGGGCGTAATTTGGATGAGCTTTTCACCCAGCCTCAAATGCCTATACCAACAGTTGAATCTAGTGAGGATGATATTGTGGAAACAACGGATCCGCTATTAGAAATAAAAGGTGCTGAATAAATAAGACAACAGAGAGGATGAGGTGATGGAATGTCAGAACATTTACAAAGCACTGAGGAGATTGAAAAAAATAGATGATTTTTTTAGATAGCGGCTACAAAATTAAATATGTGTATGAAAATTTAAGTGGAATGTTTGTAGAGTTTGCACGTCAGGAGGAAGTTGTGTTGCTACAAATTCTAACAGCGGATGCCCGTAAATACTTTTCAGCCAAACTTCAAGAGCAAACATTGTTACAATAAATAAAAAAAATGTTAGTGTATTAGTTGTTTCTATTATTTTTAGGAAATAATAGAATTATATTATTTTTTTGCCCCAAATAGAGAAAATCTTTATAAAGTTTCCCCTTAATAGTTAAGCATGATTTCGGTATTGAATCGGATTCATGCTTTTTTAATTTTAGACGTATATATGTTTTTCCTAAAAATACAATTGTATTTTTAGGATGTATTTATTATTATAGAAAAAGTATTCAACTTAGAAAAACATCAAAGAAAGAGGCGTTATTCGAGTGGTAAACAAAGAATTAAAGAGAGGGTTAGAGGCACGCCATATCCAAATGATTGCGCTAGGCGGTACAATTGGCGTTGGTCTATTTATGGGTTCAGCTAGTGCGATTCAGTGGACAGGTCCCTCTGTGCTACTTGCCTATGCTATAGCAGGTATCTTTATCTTTTTTTTATTATGCGGGCTATGGGAGAGATGCTTTATAAGGAGCCAAGTACAGGCTCTTTCGCAACATTTGGCTATAAATACATTCATCCGTTAGCAGGTTATTTAACAGCATGGAGTAACTGGTTTCAGTGGATTATTGTTGGTATGTCGGAAATCATTGCAGTAGGTACTTATATGCAATACTGGTATCCAAATTTGCCAGCATGGATTCCAGGATTTATTGCAATGGTCATTTTAGGTGTCGCTAACTTTATTTCAGTAAAATCGTTTGGTGAGTTTGAATTTTGGTTTGCGATGATAAAAATTGTTACAATTATTTTAATGATTATCGCAGGAATCGGGCTAATTTTCTTTGGTCTAGGTAATGATGGCATTGCTATTGGGCTATCTAATCTATGGGATCATGGAGGTTTCTTTACAGGTGGCTGGACAGGCTTTTTCTTCGCCTTATCGTTAGTGGTTGCTGCCTATCAAGGAGTCGAGTTAATTGGTATAACAGCTGGAGAGGCGAAAAACCCTCAAAAAAACAATTACAAATGCGATTCAAAGTATTATTTGGCGTATTTTAATCTTCTATATTGGTGCTATTTTTGTTATTGTGACTGTTTACCCATGGAATGAGTTGGGGACAATTGGTAGCCCATTTGTCGCTACGTTTGCTAAGGTGGGTATCACAGCAGCGGCTGGAATTATTAATTTTGTCGTCATTACAGCGGCAATGTCGGGCTGTAATAGTGGGATATACAGTGCAGGTCGAATGTTGTATACATTGGCTATGAATGGACAAGCTCCGAAGTTTTTTTGCCAAGCTTTCTCATAATGGGGTACCATTATTCGGGACGGCAGGTGTTTTAGTAGGTCTAGTGATTGGTGTAATCTTAAGCTATTTGGCGCCAGAAAATTTATTTGTCTATGTTTATAGCGCAAGTGTTTTACCAGGAATGGTACCTTGGTTTATTATTTTAATCAGTCAAATAGGATTCAGAAAAACACATGGTACAAAGCTATCTAAGCACCCGTTCAAAATGCCATTTGCTCCGATTACAAACTATTTAACAATTGCTTTTTTAGTAATGGTACTAATCGGAATGTGGTTTAATGATGATACACGTGTTTCATTAATCGTAGGAATTATGTTCTTAACTTTAGTGACGATAAGCTATTATGTATTTGGCATTGGCAAAAACCGTCATGAGCAGTGAGAAGAGGGTGTCTTATAGGAGCTCCCCTAGATATTATTTGAAAAATGATCTTATTATAAAAAGAGTAGGGACAATCAATTGTGGATTGTCCCTTTTAATTATTGTTCTTTTCTCATAATAAAGCTTAAATGTCTGCCGGCTTGTTTGTCTTCGCGATAGGAAAAACCATTTGGGCTAAGATATGTGCAGGTTGCATCAATGTCAATCTGTTTAGAAGGAATACCCGCAAGCTCACATTGTTTTTTTGACGGTTTGTTGATTATCAATATGATATTTATTGGTTTGAGCATTAAAATACATAAAATCTTTAGCGTATCCTAAATTATGGAATTTCTCATAGACATCTGTATCAACTTCAAATTTTTGTTGACTCAGCGCCATACCGATTTGTACATAAAAATCTTGTGGCTGACAATGCTCCTGCCCGATTAAATGCTGGAAAAGCTTCAATGTCACTTCCTTGACGGTCCCTTGCCAGCCTGAATGCACGACACCAATCAGTCCATTGACTTCATTATAAAAAAATAACTGGTACACAATCGGCAGTAAAGCTGCATAAAAGTAAATTTGGCTCACGTGTGTAAAGTGCATCAGTATTCGCAATGGCGGTATCCAATTGTATAGCACCTCGTCCTTTATCGGAGGCTGTAACACAATAAAAATTAGCACTATGCGTTTGCTGCATGCAGACAAAATGATTGAGGTCACATTGCAACGAAGCTGCTAAATTTTTGCGATTTTCAAGCACATCCGCTATATTCACACAAGTATGCAATGCCATATTATTTTGTTCTAGCTCGTGCCAATCTTTTAAGGTAATGCCAGCAATAAAAGGGGCATTATCAACATAAATTTTTGTTTTCATATCATCACCTCGTCTTACTATATAGGATTGAGTTGTGAATGTATAGGCACTTAATACTCATACCCTTCTATTGTATTTTTAGACATAAAAAAATAGATTTCTTCACATATAGTATCGAAGAATCAAATATAGAAGGAGTGTGTATTAATGGCTCAAGAAAAGTTTTTATTAATTTGTCAATTAGGCATGGGTCTATTTTGGATTATTACATATATACTCATTATCAAACAGGGATTCCAGGATAAGAAGTATGGTATGCCAATGGCCGCCATTTGTGCCAATATTTCATGGGAATTTATCTTTGCCTTTATGTACCCACAAAATGATCTCCAAAGAATGATTACCTTCCTTTGGTTTTTATTAGACATCATTATAATGATGCAATATTTAAAATATGGTCATAAAGAATATCAAAAATTAATTCCTGGTAAAATATTCTATGCATCATTTTTTTATAACGCTCGGTGCATGTTTTTTCATTATTTTAGCAATGATGCATGAATTCAAGGATATAGCGGGAAAATATGCTGCATTTTCACAAAATCTGATGATGTCAGGGCTGTTTATTGCCTTATTACTACAACGAGGAAATCTCAGTGGTCAATCGATGGGCATAGCAGTTTGTAAAATGATTGGTACTATATTTGCAGCAGTAGGCTTTTATATGTACTTTCGAACTCCCTTGATTACCATTATCTCACTTGCGACTCTTTTTAATGATTGGCTCTATATTGTGTTAATTTATCGGCTCTATCAAAAAAGAGTTATGTAAAATACGAATAATCGTTTTTATTTAAATAAATATTAGTCATTTTGTTAATTACAATCATATAGCAACGATGTTACAAAGCAATATAGTAAGCGATGTTGTGAAAGCATAGATGAATAGTGCTGGTCATAGAGCTAAATTCTCAATAAAAGTTACGCAAATAGGCGTAGGACATATGAAGGATGGTAACTACTGAACACAAATGTTTACCATTCTCTGCTATCTGAAGCAGGAGCGGTTCATTTATGAAAATAAATAAAAATGTACAAAAAGCAACACACTATCACTGTCAAACGAATAAGATGTTTCTGTACTATAACGTTAGAGGTAGGTGCTTGCTATTGAAAAAACAGTGGGTGGTCGCACTGTTTATGTTATGCACAATTGGATTATTCGGCTGTCAAGGAAAATCGGAGAATGAGAAACAACAAGAGCAAGAAGTGCAAGATTTAGAGCAGGAACAAAAGGAAAACAAACAGGCTGTTACTTATGAGCAAAAGCAACAATTGGAGACTGTTGTGGAAATTATTGATCCCTCCACAAATGCGGTTATACAAACAATTTCTCCAAATGAAATGGGCTATGAAAGCGATGTACTATCTTATACAAAGGAAATTGAACAATTGGCAAAAGTGCTGGCAAGAGGAAATGGAGATACAGTTGGCTATGATCAGCGCATGATACTTGATAGGATGGATGATAACGGAAAAATAATAAAGGGTAGTCCTTTAATAGTTTTAAAAGAAAAAGAATTGGTAGATAGAATATTAGAGGCTTCAGCATCTGGTGGTAAAGTCATGATGCCACTTTATATAACAGAAAGCGGTTATTATCTGGAAGATATTCCTTATTTGGCGGAAACCGTTGTTGCATCCTATACCACTTATTTTAATAATGCTGATGGAGGAAGAAATAAAAACATCGAATTATCTGCAAAAGCGATTCACAATGTCATTGTTGGAAGCGGGGATTATTTTTCATTTAACACCGTTGTTGGACCAAGGGATGAGGAGAATGGTTATCAGCCTGCACCAGAAATTATAAATAAGAAGCTTGTGATGGGCATTGGTGGTGGTGTTTGCCAAACCTCATCAACTTTATTTAATGCAGTAGATCGGTTACCAATAAAATTTGTGGAACGTCATCACCATTCATTAGATGTTGGCTATGTTCCAAAGGGAAGGGATGCTACCGTATCCTATGGAGGCTTAGATTTTAGGTTTCATAATACAAGTGATGTCCCATTTTTAATCCAATCTATTTATGGAAAAATTTTTTAACTGTTGAGATAAGGACAGCAGAAAAATATGTAGAATTATTGAAAAAAAACATAATTAATGCTAAAGACACCTCTGCTCAGTGGTGTCTTTTTAAAGGTGTCATGCTATAGTTAAACTGAGGTATTTCAGTATAATAATGGTTCCATCCAGCACGATAAAGGGGGAGAATATTTTATATACGACTCTTTCAATTACCTTATATGATGGATGTACCTTAATCGTGTGAATGGGGAAGGGGAAAAGACAATGCATGCAAAGTTGCAGGCAATCATAGACTCAATCGATTTTTACCAGGTAACCTATCCAGAAGATGCTTGTATAATTGTAGCAGATACAGAGAAAGTCATTGCCTATAAGCCAGGAAAACAAGTGGACTTAAAGGTTTGTGTTGGTGATTCTGTAGATAAATATCGTGGAACAACAACTGAAAAGGCACTTAGCTCAGGGAGATTTATTCGAGAAGAGCGAAGTGCTGAGGATTTTGGCATGGCCTATATTGCATCAGCACAGCCTATTTTTGAAGGCGGACAAGTAATCGGTGTTATTAGTGCAATCCTTTCAAATGAAAAAAATGGATCATATGCGAATACTAGCAACAGAGCTGTCGAGCTCAGTGGAGGAAATGACTGCGACGAATGAAGAATTAGCAAAGGCAAGTGTAGATGTTTCCGATCGATTAGAGGAACTATCTAGGTTCTCAGAGTCTATGACTGGTGATATTCAACAAATTAATACTATTGTAGATTTAGTCAAAGATTTGGCGATGAAATCGAAAATTCTTGGACTAAATGCATCCATTGAAGCAGCTCGTTCTGGTGAGCATGGACGTGGCTTTGCAGTAGTTGCCACTGAGATTCAAAAAAATGTCTCAAAGCAGTACCGAAAGTGCGAATAGCATTACAAACCAATTAGAGAATATTAAACAAGCCATCGACCAAGTAAAAGAATCAGCAAACCAAATTGCCGCATTTACTCAACAGTTTTCGGCTAGCATGTATAAATTAACAGATGCCTATAAAGGTGTTAATAACACAGCAGAAAAATTAATGCATATTAGTGAAGTGAAAAATTAAAAAGAAGGGTATAGCCAATCCATTTTATGGCCATACCCCTCTTAAATTAAATAATATCTAAAATTTCCTTTGGAGCATTTACTTTATATTCAGGCTCTTCCTGTTGAATCACCTCAATAGAATCATATCCCCAAGAAACCCAAATAATTGGTACCCCGACATTTTTACATGCTACAATATCTCTTTGTTCATCCCCTATATATAAAACGTCTGATGCCGTGCTGTTGGAGTCCTTTAAAAATTTCTTCAACACTTTATCCTTCCCAAAAATACGATTTGAGCAAAGTACATTTGAAACACATTGAATACCATTCATTTTTAGAAATTCTAAAATATTTTCCTGGGAATTAGACGATATAATAAGGATTTTATAGCCTCTCTTATCAATTTCCGTTAGTACATCCTTGATCCCTTCATAAAGATGAACCTCGTTTAAGGACTGCCGATATAAACGATAAAATTGAGGTAAAATCATGGGTAATTTATACATTGGAAAATCAAATAATTTACTACGCTCCGCCATGGATAATTTTTTTTAAGGATTCGATTTCCTTAAACTCTATTCCTTTAAATTTATATTTTTGTGCAAGTGTATTCCAAGCTGACGCAAATACAGCCGTAGAATCAGCCAATGTGCCATCAAAATCAAAGATGATATATTTCATTGAAAGTGTTCTCCTTTATGTTCTACTTTTATAGACGCTTCGTCCTTGAAAATGTTACGTATCAAAGAAATCAGATTTAAAGTATTATGACATGATTCTATAGCATATGAAGCAGGTGGTGGTAAATGACTCTAGGTGAGTATTTTTTTTAATATGTTAAATACAAAATGGATATCGCTATGGTAAATATTGTATCGGAAAATGATGCCATTGAATATGAAAAGCTTTGACGAATTACAAATATGCAATGCAAGATAGTACAGTTTGTAGGTCTTTTTCTAGCGTTTGCAACATATATCTAATCATGTCGAATTATGTAATTTGTATGTAATATTAGAAGGGGGTCACAATATGATTCCGAAATATCCTTATCTTGGATATGAAACGAAGTGTAAGCAAGTTCCCATCACATTCCCTCCGCAGCATCAAGATATACAGCCAGGGCTAGAATATGTTATGCAACCAATTCCTATTTCTGACAATCCGGCATACAAAGGAAGTGGAAAATTACAGGGGAAAATCGCCATAATTACTGGGGGAGATAGTGGAATTGGTCGTGCTGTTGCTATTGGGTTTGCAAAGGAAGGAGCTCATATGACTATTACTTATATGCCACATGAACGATCTGATGCAGAGGCAACGAAGCAAATGGTGGAGGCATATGGGCAGTCCATTCTATTGATTGAAGGGGACTTACGTCATCCTGAGTTTTCTATGGAAGTAGTAAGAAAAACGATGGACTGTTTTGGTAAGCTAGATATACTGATTTTAAATCAAGGTGTCCAATTTCCGCAGCAAAGCATTCTGGATATCTCAAATGAACAATTGTATGATACGTTTGAAACCAATATTTTTCCACATTTTCATATGACAAAGGCAGGATTACCTTATATGAAGCAGGGTGGGGCAATTATTTCCACTGCTTCCGTGACAGCTTACGCTGGGGCTCCATTACTTGTCGATTATTCCTCCACGAAAGGAGCAATTGTCTCTTTCACTAGATCTTTATCCTTACAATTAGCGAGAAAGGGAATACGAGTGAATGCAGTTGCCCCTGGCCCAATTTGGACACCACTAATTGTCTCAAGCTATTCAGCAGAATATGTCAAAACATTTGGCTTAGAAACGCCGATGAAGCGAGCAGGTCAGCCATTTGAGCTTGCACCTACTTATATTTATTTAGCTTCTGATGATTCTTCTTTTGTTACTGGTCAGGTTTTGCACGTCAATGGTGGCATTATGACGGAAACATAAGTATCTATTTGCTATTATAAATAGTAGATATATTGCTAAGGGAGAAATGATATGGAAAATACTCGACCTATTGATAAACTATTAGATTTTGCTAAAAAGGATGAACGCATTCGAGTAGTAGGAATGGAGGGTTCAAGAACAAATCACAATGTGCCAAGGGATGATTTTCAGGATTATGATATTTCCTTTGTTGTAACTGATATGGCAGCTTTTCTTGAAAATAATAAATGGATTAATTTCTTAGGCGAGCGATTAATAACACAAACCCCAGAGGATATGGAATTATTTCCACCAGAACTAGGCAATTGGTTTTCCTATTTAATGTTATTTATCGATCATTCAAAAATTGATTTGACTCTAGTCCCTATTGAAGAATTGGAGCTTTATCTTGAAAGTGATGGACTTTTAGAAATCATTCTGGATAAAGACCTGCGCTGTTTAAATGTTCCTGAAGCAACAGATGTTACGTATCATGTACAAAAGCCAAGTGCACGTTCATTTGACGATTGTTGCAATGAATTTTGGATGGTTTCAACTTATGTAGTAAAAGGCATTTGTCGCAATGAGCTTCTTTTTGCCAATTACCATTTTGAACATATTTTACGGGAAGAATTACTTCGAATGCTATCTTGGCGAGTTGGCTTTGAAACAGAATTTAGCTTAAGTGTTGGCAAACGTTATAAGTATATATCTCAGTATTTACATGCAAAGGAAGTTTCACAATTGATGGGGACCTTTGAGTTATCCTCTAAAAAAAGCTATATGGCAAGCATTATTACTAGCCTTTGATTTATTCGCAAAGGCATCACAGCAAGTGGCTACAAGGCTTGAAGTAGAATATCCTGTTTATGAAAAGAATATAAGAGTGTATGTGGATGAAGTTTATCAGAAATTTTTAGTAAACAATTTTGTGGATAATATTATAAAATAGTGTTATCGTATGATTAAGCTAAATAAAAATCCTTCGGGGTAGGGTGAAATTCCCAATCGGCGGTGATGAAGCAATTCAAAGTCCGTGAGCGAAAGCTGATTTGGTGCAAATCCAAAACCGACAGTGACAGTCTGGATGGGAGAAGGGTAAAAGTGCAATCTTTTTAAATTCGAATGAATTTATAAGGATTATTTGATTATGCTTTTATGTTAACTACTTCCCATCGTTTAGATTGGGAGGTTTTTTTTATTTAGTGAAAAAAATTAAATAGCTGTATGTTCTTCGGGGTAGGGTGAAATTCCCAATCGGCGGTGATGAAGCAATTCAAAGTCCGTGAGCGAAAGCTGATTTGGTGCAAATCCAAAACCGACAGTGATAGTCTGGATGGGAGAAGAACGATGAGATGACGACCTATGGGAAAATATAGAATTTCATAAGGTTTATTTGCTGACGTCTTATTTATATGAACTCCCAAACCCCTTTCAAGCGAAGGGGTTTTTCTTTGATTGGGATAGAACGTTTAAAGTGATTGATAGCATTAGAAAAGCGAAGGATTGACCTCAAAAACTTGATGGATAGAATCCCAAAACCGATGGATAGAGCCTTTAACACGTAGAAAGAAAGTAGGTGGAAAAATGTTTACAGGGATTATTGAGGATATTGGCACAGTGAAAACCTTGCAAACAGATCAGCAAAGTATGAAAATAACGATTCTTTCAGCAAAAATGGTAGAGGATGTAAAGCTCGGAGACAGTATAGCTGTCAATGGCGTTTGTTTAACAGTGACAAATTTTACGGATCAAGAGCTAACGATGGATGTCATGCCAGAAACGGTGAAGGCAACAAATTTGCAGCAGCTTGCCGTAGGAGACCCAGTTAACTTAGAGCGTGCCATGCCAGCAAATGGACGATTTGGTGGCCATTTTGTAGCAGGGCATGTGGATGGAGTAGGGAAAATAGTACGTAAACGACCATTAGCAAACGCAGTTATATCGATATTGAGCTATCCGAGGATTTAACAAACTATTGTATTCCAAAAGGCTCCATTACGATTGATGGTACGAGCTTAACGCTTTTTCACGTCGAGCAAAAAAAGTGTCACAGTATCACTGATACCACACACGTATAAAGAAACTATTTTAGGTATGAAGAAAATAGGCGCTCTAGTGAATATTGAAACGGATTTAGTTGGAAAATACATTTTGCACCAGCTAAAGCATAGTCAGGAAGCACCGACTATTACGAGAGACTTTTTAGTACAAAACGGATTTTAACAAAAAGTGAGGAGGTGCCGATATTGCTGCATACAATTGAAGAAGCAATAGAGGATTTAAAACAGGGCAAGATGATTATTGTAGTAGACGATGAGGATCGAGAAAATGAAGGAGATTTATTGGCTTTAGCAGAGTATATGACACCTGATACGATAAACTTTATGGCGACATATGGAAGAGGACTTATTTGCACACCAATTACACAGCAGCTCGCACAAAGATTAGCCTTACAACCGATGGTAAGTAATAATACAGACAATCATCAAACAGCATTTACCGTTAGTATCGACTATATGGATACAACGACAGGAATAAGCGCCTTTGAACGCGCAATGACAATTAAAAAAAATGATTGAACCACAAGCGAGGGCAAATGATTTTCGTAGACCTGGCCATGTATTTCCGCTAATCGCAAAGGATAATGGTGTGTTAGAGCGTAGGGGTCACACTGAAGCAACCATTGATTTAGCTAAGCTTTGCCACAGTATCCCCGCAGGAATTATTTGTGAAATTATGGGGGACGATGGAAAAATGCTACGCTTCAATGAACTAGTCAACTATGCAACGCATCATCAGCTAAAAATAATTCAATTGAAGAATTGGTGTTATATCGCCAGCAAAATCTCAAAATGACAATTTAAAAAAAGGAGAATTTAGAAATGGGTAAAACATTTGAAGCACAATTAATTGGTACAGACTTAAAAATTGCTATCGTAGTAGGTCGATTCAATGAATTTATAACAAGTAAGTTATTAGACGGAGCCCTCGATGGTTTAAAGCGTCACGGTGTAGATGAGGACTTTATTGATGTAGCATGGGTTCCTGGTGCATTTGAGGTTCCGTTTATTGCAAAACAGCTTGCAGAAACAAAGAAATACGATGCTATCATTGGTTTAGGAACAGTGATCCGTGGCTCGACAACACATTATGACTATGTATGTAATGAATCGGCAAAAGGGATCGCCAACGTATCATTAACAACAGATGTACCTGTCATTTTTGGCATTGTGACAACTGAAAATATTGAGCAAGCTATTGAGCGTGCAGGTACAAAATCAGGTAATAAAGGCTATGATTCCGCAATGTCTGCTATCGAAATGGCGAATTTAAAGAGAATGATTGGCTAAAACAAAGTTTGAATTTATCTAAAGTATCTTATCTGTAAAACCTGAATATTTTAAACAAGCATGGGGAAAATATTGTGTAAGTATATGGATGCATGTACGAATCTGGAGCTGACTCAGTAGGAGATGATGAGTATTCAAATGGAACAAATCATAAATTTGCAAACTTTGAAGGCACTATTTCAACGCTCTGCTGATGTGATTTTTCAAAGGTATATAATGCAGCAACATACAGTACATGTTATTCACTGTGATGCAATAATCAATGAACAATTACTACAAACTGTTATTGTTCGAGGGCTCCAATTGATGTTTGAAAATACTTCAGATAAATTATTAGAGGAAGATATTTTAAATTATCTACACGTTCCTCATTTAAAAAAAATCTCAGAAAAAGAGGAAGCCATTACAAAACTCTATAAAGGACATGTGCTGCTGTATTTTGAAGACGAACAATTATTATTTACAAGTTATATTCCTAAAAAGCCAAATCGAGAGCCTAGAGAAACAGCCCTTGAATTGGTTATAAAGGGTCCAAGAGACGATTTTATTGAGGATATCGATATTAATATTGCTTTATTACGAAAACGATTACCTACAAATTCGTTAAGTGTTGAAACATATGAAATCGGCAAACGTTCTAAAACAACTGTAGCAATTCTTTATATGGATGATATTGTTAATAAAAAAAATGCTAGAGGACATCAAAGTACATCTTAAAAAAAGTAGATACGGATATTGTATTTAGTGGGGATATTTTAATGGAGAGAATCGAGCAAAGTGCAAAAATTCTTCCGAGACATGATTATACAGGTCGTCCTGATTTTGCTTTACAGGCCTTAATTAACGGTAGAATTGTGATCATGGTGGATGGGGTCACTTATGCCATTATTACGCCAGCTAACGTGCTGCTAGTATTTAAATCAGGCGAGGATTATTATTTTCCGATTATTGTTAGTTCAATGGAAAGACTACTACGAATTGTTGGCATATTAATTAGTGTGCTTTTACCAGGCTTTTGGCTAGCACTTACGACTTATCATCAAAATCAATTACCGTTGATTCTTTTAGCAACAGTTGTACAATCAAGGACAGGGCTTCCATTTCCTACGATTCTAGAAATACTACTAATGGTATTTATGTTTGAAATGTTCCGTGAGGCCAATATGCGTCTTCCTAGTATCATTAGTGGATCCATGAGTGTTGTTGGAGGTCTAATCATTGGAGATGCAGCGATTAAAGCTGGTATTACAAGTCCTCCAATGATAGTTGTGATTGCTATTTCGAGTATCGCAGCCTATACACTTGTCAATCAATCCTTTGTCACGGCAATGAGTATATTTCGCATTATCATTATAGTAGCATCAGCATTTTTCGGCTTGTATGGCTTCTTTATAGCAATTTTTTTTCATTCTTCTATATACAGCAAATTTGCGAGTCCTTGGCATTCCATACTTAAATTTAGGAGCAGATTTAAATTGGCAGGATATGAAAAAATCTTTATTGAGATTATCTCCTAAAGGCTATGGTAAACGTCCAGCATTTTTAAATGTGCAGGATAAAACAAGAACATCCCATAAAAGAAAAAAATAGGACTAGGTATAGCTGGCTGTACCTAGTCCTTTTCTTTGTTTCCATAAACCATTTCCTTGACCTTCTATTTACTTGAAGCTTTATAATATTGAAAAATAAGTTGATAAGGGAGAGAAAATGAACATGACAGGTTATGAAGAGCTAGTCGTTAAAGTTGAAGATGTGAAAGGTAGCTACTACCAAATTGGTTTACAGCAAAGCAAAGGGCTATTATCTTTATTGCAAATGCAAAAAGATGCTTTATTGCACTTAACCAGGTCTACTAATACTCAAATAGCGAAACAACTTTTACAGAAACATTGTCCACAGCTTATCAATGAAATGGAGGGCTTGAGTGCTGGTACAGCTCTATCGTTAGACACTGTGCTCAGATTGTACAGTGGCTACACTATTACTTTTCCGGAGATGGGCTGTACAGCATTTATGCGTGATGGGATGTATGTCCGTAATTATGATTTCAGTCCAGCTTTGTACGATGCTAGGCTTGTTTTCTCTAATCCAGAGAATGGTTATGCAAGTATCGGGTTCAGTCAGCAAATTATTGGTAGACTGGATGGGATGAATGAATACGGGTTAGTAGTTGGGCTGCATTTTGTTAATCATGAGCACTCCGAAGAAGGCTTTATCGCCTCTACAATTATTCGTATACTATTAGAGCAATGTAAAACAATTGAAGAGGCGTGTATGCTAATAAAGGAAATTCCACATGGTTACTGCTATAATTATTCTATGACAGATTGTAGTGGGAGAGCCATTGTAGTCGAAGCCTCTCCACAGAAGCAAGTAATCAAGCGGGAAAATTCTTTCATTTGTACAAATCATTTTGAATCTAAACAATTAATTGAAAAAAAATAAGAAAATGATAGAAGGCTCTATTCATAGAAAGCAATTTTTAACGAAACTACTGAAGGAAGAACTAACGACAACAGCCCTCTATCAACATTTTAACACTGAAAATTCACCATTATTTTATCATAATTATCAAGAATACTTTGGCACATTACATACGATTATTTATCAACCGAAAACATTAGAGATTCTTGTTGGGATAGGTGGAAATGCGCAACCAACAGCATTTTCATTTAAAGAATACTTGGAGGGAGCACTAATGCTTCCAAAAGAGATAAAGGGCATCATCTATACAAATTAAAAAAAGTTGAGCTGTGTGTAAAAATCATACATGCTTTCGAAAAAGGAGGTAGCTTCCATGCTACTCTCTTTTTTTTACTTTGCTCTGCACTAAAAATAAAAATTGCTTTTATGATTTTGATAAAGTAGGATAAACAAGACTATATTACTCTAAAGGAAAAACAATAAACAATAAGAAGAAGTTTATTATAGTATAATGATTACGACTATTTACATATTTGTTTCTGTTGACATTAGCCGCTATCAAAAAAACTTGCTCCAGCTACATCATGTCATTATTCATTTCTAGAGATGAGGAAGTACCACTTAGTATGAAAAACCGAAAATTAAAACTAATCCTAATCCTATCAACTATTTTATTACTACTGTTTACAAGTTTAAATATCTTTACATCTTATATTAAGATGAAAAAAACGGTGGAAGAATCTATTGCGAACCAAAGCCTTGAAGCTGCTATTTCGATTGCATCCTCTATTGACGTGGATGCGTACCAACAATTTATAAATAATCCAGAAAAGAACGATTATTATTGGGAATTACGAAGTTATTTAAATGATGCGAGAATTAAACTTGGAGCATTATTTGTTTATACCTTAAAGGTAGATAATCCTAAGGTATCACATGCCATGATTATGGGGATGCCTAGCGAAATAACAGAAGGCTTTGATATTGGTGAAGTCTGTACGGTTCCTGAACGGCAAGTACAACGCTTATAAGGGAGAAACATTTGTAACAGAGGTAATACCAGATTCTGTACATGGTTCTTACCTTTCAGTTGGAGCACCAATTAGAGATAAAACTGGTACTATCATCGCCTATCTTGGCATTGATATAAGTGCAGATACACTGAATGGTATTAAAGGAAAAGTAATTGAGGACAATCTCTTTATCTTTATTTTTAATGGCGTATTAATTTTAATCGTCATTGGTTCATTTTTATTTTTACAAAGATGGTATCAAAAAGAGGTTGCCAAAGAGGTTGGAGCTACTGAGGATACCTATCAAGCTGAAATAAAGACTTTAATTACCTCTGTCTCCTCTCTAAGACACGATTTTACCAATCATATACAAGTATTGCATGGACTACTTCAGCTAGATAAACCTGAGCAGGCTAAACAATATTTATCCTCATTGTCGAAAGAGGTGCAGGCGATTAAGTCACTGAAGTTAAATATTAATCATCCTGGCTTATCAATTTTATTGCAAACGAAAAAAATTAACAGCGCAAAATCATAATATTGATATGGATTTCACCATTTCACAGAATGATTTTCATAAAATAAAGACCACGGATTTAATTAAAATTTTATCAAACTTAATTGATAATGCCATTGATGCGGCAACCGAATTACCAGAGGGGCAACGGAGAATAACCATTTGTTGTAATGCAGATGATTTGTATTATGAATTTAAAGTTACCAATACCGGACCAAATATTTTAGATGCTTGTCAAATATTTAAGCAAGGATTTTCCACTAAAAAACAAGAAAATGGGAAAATAAGAGGGCAGGGCTTATTTATTGTTAATGAAATTGTCCATAAATATAATGGGCAAATTTCGATTGATTCATCCAAACATTTAGAGACAACCGCCATTGTAAATATTCCAATAAAATAAACACCTAAGCTTCCTATATAAATTGTAGGAAGCTTTTTTTGGCTATGTAGTAATCGTTTCTGACAGCTAATTCATATATTACTATGAAGCTAAATGGTATTATTAGGAGGAAAGAAAATTGAATATATCAGATCTTGATTTATGGAGAAAGGGTGGATTCATTTTATATGCACGGCATGGAGAAGCAACGGTCGGTATAGATCAGCAAAATTTATGTTTTCAAGATTGTATGAGTCAGAGAAATTTATCTGAGGAAGGACGGAGGGAGGCCATATATTTTGGACAACTACTGAGGCATTGGCAAATCCCAGTTGCACCACCGATTATCGCAAGTCCTTTTTGCCGTACAATTGAGACGGCACAGCTTGCATTTCCAACAACATATATACAAATTGACCCTTTTTGGTTTGATATCTATTCTTTAGGTGGAAAAATCCCACCAAATGAACAGACGAGAATACTGTCAAACTTACAGGCTGTATTAGAAAAGAAGCTCCATTTCGAATGAATCAAGTGATTATTGCCCATAGCTT
Organism: Lysinibacillus pakistanensis; assembly: GCA_001312325.1. The sequence continues at coordinate 77,696 of BBDJ01000002.1, forward strand.
TCCAGAAGGTATAGGGTTAGGCCATATTTCAAATATGGGGATGGTTGTTGTGAAGCCACTTGGTGCTGGAAATGGCTATGAAATTGTCAAAAAAACTGACTTTGAAGAATTTAGCTCAACTTAATTACCAGTAATTTTACTTTGAAATGAGGGAAAATATGAATATTAAAACACTTTCACAATGTACATTAGAACAAGGACTACATGCTTGGAATAAAGGCTTTGAAGGGTATTTTGTCGAGATTGATATGAGCGAAGAGATGTTTTTAACTCGACTTGTGGGAGAAGGACTATCGTCAAAGCTGTCGATTGTTGCCTTTGCAAATGATGAACCAGTTGGCATTGTGATGAATGGTTTTAGACAAATTGATGGCAAGAAAACTTCTTGGAATGGAGGAACAGGCGTTTCTCCGAATTATCGTGGAAAGGGTGTCTCTCGAGCTTTAATGGAAGAAACTATAGCCATCTATGAAAGAGAGCAAGTTGAAATAGCAACACTTGAGGCTATTAAAGAGAATGAAGTAGCCATTGCTCTATATAAGAAATTTGGTTATGTCATTACAAATATCCTTCTCTTTTTAAGAGGAGATTTTGAGGCGAAAGTTGACAAGCAAAGGTCATTTCAGGCCAACACGATAAGACCAGAGCAGCTTGCGCATTTACCCGTTTATCAGGAAGATGTTCCATGGCAATGTAGCTGGCAAAGCAATAAACAAGGGGAAGCGAAAGTTTTTTTATAATGACGACCAGGAAGCTATCGGTTATCTATTATATAGAACGGTATGGAATCAGGAGGGAGCAATTGACACAATTATTCTATACCAGTTAGAGCTATTAGAAAATGGTAAGGCGGAGGATATACCGTACTTCCTATCGACCATAACGGATGAAAAGGTAAAAATCACAGCAGTGAATTTTTTTAGCAAGCAACCCAGCAACGGATTTTTTCATTAAAAATGGACTTGAAGTGACAACAGAGCAGGTACAGATGAAAAAGTATTGGAGTTAAGAATGCATTGCATAAAAACGTCTTAATTTAAAGGCGTTTTTTTGTTTTGAATTGCATATATATTAATGTATTTGTATTAATATTCAGTTTTAGTTATAATTATGCTAAAAGGAGAATAAGATTTATGAGGCTAATTCCTGAAGCTACTGATTTTAAAGAATATTTACAAGAATTGGATGTTGTGGATTATAATCATCCAATTATTTATCAAAAAATTGGTGAGATTTTTGAGAACCAATCTTCAGAAATAGAAAAGGTGAAGGCAGCTTTTTTTATTTGTTAGAGATAAAATATCTCACTCGTGGGACATTCAAAGTACAAATATTACTTGTAAAGCTTCAGAGGTTCTAACATATGGTGAGGGAATCTGTTACGCAAAGGCTAATTTTAAGGGGGGCAGGAATTCCAACTGGTTTTTGTTATCAACGATTAATGCTCTTTCATACCCCAGAGGAAGGTTATTGTCTCCATGCTTTAAATGGGGTTTATCTCAGGTCTTTAAATCGTTGGATTCGTTTAGATGCTCGTGGCAATAAACCAGGCGTTCAGGCTGAATTCTCTGTAAATGAGGAAATACTAGCCTTTTCAATAAACGAGAAGCTAGGAGAAAAAGATTATCCTATTATCTACACAGCACCCAATAAAAACACAATAGCTACTTTAAATGCACATACAAATGCATTAGATATGTATATGCATCGATTACCTGATGTCTTATAAATATATTTAGCAGCACGTTATTCTGTTGTCAAGATTTGAGAATTCCAGTATACTAGTTCGATAAAGAATGTTGAAAAAGGATGAATGGCATGACGTTTGAAGAAATATTACCACGCTTAAAAGCAGGAGAAAAAGTAATCCGTAAGGCTGGGGCGGTGCAGAATTGTATGTAAAGCTAGTTGGCAAAGAAGAGCATGAAGGCGAGACTTTAAATCCTTATTTTTTTAATTAATGTACGGGGTGAAGGCTATACAATGTTTACACCGACAGTTTGTGATTTATTAGCTGAAGATTGGATCATTGTTGATTAAATAAAGGAGTCCATCTCAACAGAGGTGGCTTCTTTTGTTTTGAGGAGAGATGTTATGAAATTTGAAGAGTATCAGGGAAAGACAGTTTTTATTACGGGTGCTGCTTCAGGAATTGGTCAGGCACAGGCCATTGCTTTTTTTAGAAAATGGCGCAAATGTATTTGGGTTTGACTTGGACGAGGCTGGTTTAATCTATTTACAGCAGCAATTTCCCGGGCAATTTTCTTATTGTTTAGGCAGTGTAAGTAATAAAAAGGATGTTAAACAGTCGTTTTTTTAATGTAATATCACTATTTAAGCAAATCGATATTTTATGTAATACGGCAGGTATTTTAGATGGCTTTGCCAAAACACTGGATACAGATGAAGCGCTTTGGGATGCTGTGATGGATACCAATCTAAAGGGAACTTATTTCGTGACGAATACAATTCTTCCTCATATGGTAGAAAGGAAGTCTGGTGTTATTATTAATATGGCCTCGATTGCTGGACTAGTTGCAGGTGGTGGAGGTGCAGCTTATACAGCTTCTAAGCATGCCATTGTTGGCTATACCAAGCAGTTAGACTTAGATTATTGCCGTGAAGGTATTCGTGCCAATGCTATAGCGCCAGGTGCCATTCAAACACCCATGACTAAGGCAGATTTTGAAGGGGATGGGGAAATGGCTAAATGGGTAGCCGATGAAACACCTGCTGGTCGCTGGGCACAACCATACGAAGTAGCAAATTTAACACTCTTCTTGGCAAGTTCTGCGGCTGATTATATTCATGGAACTATTATGCCAATTGATGGTGGTTGGCTGACAAAATAGCATTGTTCAATAAGATATTCTTCTGCTATAATACGCAGGTAAGCAAAAATGGCTTGCACTACGGCACTTCAGATAGGGCGAAAAGCTCTCTTCCTTTGGTCGTAGTTATTACTAAAATAGCAAAGATGCTATTTTACAAAGGAGAATAAAATTGAATACATCTATTGTAAAAGAGTCGAGCCGCCGTATTTCAGTAAGTGAGCTTACAAAGACGGCCCTTGTTGCAGCTTTATATGTGGCTGTAACTGTTTTATTGTCAGTCATTAGCTTTGGCGCTGTCCAGCTACGTTTGTCAGAGATGTTTAATTATCTGGCATTGTACAATAAGCGCTATGTTGTAGCAGTGACGATAGGCGTAATACTTGCTAATTTCATGTCACCAACATGGATATTAGATGTACCGATTGGTGGAATTGCAACTTTTCTAGTGCTAATACTTTGTAGAAGCATCACAAAACATATGACAAATGACATTGTAAAAATGGTGGTAACCGCATTGATTTTTGCTTTATCAATGTTTACGGTTGCAGGACAATTATCAATCCTTTATGATCTTCCTTTTTGGGCTACATGGTTTACAGTGGGCGTAGGGGAATTATTGTCTATGACTGTAGGCGGTCTGACTATTTATTTACTTCATAAAAAAATTGATTTATCAAAATAACCTTTAAAAAGCGGGCGACAATAGATGCCCGTTTTTTGCGTTTTTCAGAAGCTAAAATTTTGAAAAGAATTTTTTTTAGATAAACATAATTTTCATATATTTTCACCAAACTAATGGAAAGATGGAGGAAGGTGAAGAGATGCAGCAACAATTCAATGTCGGTGATATCGTTTACATTTTTTTATCGTAATCCTCATATTCAGGATGTAGCGAATATACAGGAAGCTGCGGTGGTTTATCATCCAGAACAACCAGAGCAGCTAGCCCTTTTTTTATTTGAAACATATTATCCAATAACAAATGACCTATTGATTTTTTTCAAGCGAGATGGCGGCTGAACAGGCCTATCACCAGTATTTTCATTAAGGGAGGACTCACATGATAAAGCCATTTATCCCTCAGCTTGTTTATTTTGAGCCAGATGCACTCCAGTATCCACTAGGTCAGGAGCTAAAAGAAAAGTTTGAGCAGATGGGTATCGAAATTCGTTATACAACCTCACACAATCAAGTGAGAAATCTTCCAGGTGACAACGACTTTCAAAAGTATCGAGTAGCGAAATCTACATTAGTTGTAGGGATTCGGAAAACGTTAAAATTTGATACATCAAAGCCATCAGCAGAATATGCGATTCCATTAGCAACAGGCTGTATGGGTCATTGTCATTATTGCTATTTACAAACAACTATGGGTAGTAAGCCTTATATTCGTACCTATGTGAATGTCGATGAAATTTTGGAACAGGCTGATCATTATATGGCAGAACGAGCCCCTGACATCACAAGATTTGAAGCATCCTGCACATCCGATATTGTAGGAATTGATCATCTTACCCATTCATTGAAGCGAGCCATTGAGCATTTTGGTCAAAGTGAGTTAGGTCAATTACGATTTGTGACGAAATTCCATTACGTGGATCATCTATTGGACGCTAAGCATAATGGTAAAACGAGGTTCCGGTTTAGCGTAAATGCCGATTATGTCATTAAGCATTTTGAGCCAGGCACGTCTTCATTAGTGAAGCGGATTGAGGCAGCTGGTAAAGTGGCAAGGGCCGGATACCCGCTTGGCTTTATCGTTGCTCCCATTTATCTTCATGATGGATGGCAGGAGGGTTACTACCATATGTTTGAGCGATTGGATGCAGAATTGCCAAAAGATGTACGAGAGGATATAACGTTTGAGTTATTCAGCATCGCTTTACAAAGCCAGCCAAACGCGTGATTGAAAAAAATTATCCCATGACGAAGCTAGAATTAGACGAAACGGTAAGAAGGTATAAATGGGGTAAGTACGGTATAGGCAAATACATTTATCAAAAAGAAGAAGAGGAAGATATAAAGGAACATTTGTATGGTTATATGCAAAAATTTTTCCCTCAAGCCAAATTAGAGTATTTTACGTAGCATTAGCATAGAGAGAGAACTGGGAAGTTTTCTCTCTAAAGTATTTGTGATATATATGTCTCAATAAACTTCCGATTTGAAAATGTTAAGCCATCTGGTAAATCTACTAATGAGAAGTATTGCATTGTCTCTGATTCATGATAATTAATCACTAAATCACCTTTTACATTTCTTGTATAATAGACGGCTGTAACGGCGTAAAATTCATCCCCGTTAGACAATTTAACATGATAATCTTGACCAGAAAAAAATACCTAGGAACTGTAGATTTGCAATCCTCAACCCTGTTTCTTCAAACACTTCTCTTTTGGCAGTATCTTCTAAGCTTTCTCCTAATTCCATTAAACCACCTGGAAGTCCCCACCCGCCTTCGTATCTTTTTTTGCAATAATACTTCATTTGCGTTATTTAGAATAATGACAGCTGAACCAGGTAAAATAATAGGCTGATGTCCTACATATTGTCTTAAAAATTGATAGTATTCCACGGTAACACTCATTTCTATAATTATTTTTATCTTTGTATTAATTATCTAAATAATATAGAAATCCTTCTTTTCGTTGTATTTGTATAATCTGAATCACGATGGTAACGCTAACAGAAATCGTTATGAAGAAGGGGAGAATAGGATGGACTCATTTCAGGTGAATTGTTGGTCGGAGCATGAGGAACTGAAGGTTGTTATGCTTTGTGAACCTTCTATTTTTGATGTAACAGATTTAAAAATAGCGGAGAACATAGGCTGGAGTGCAACTGTTAGCCATAAAAAAAGCAACGGAGAATTTTATGGAACTGAAGGCAGCATTTGAGCATGTAGGTGTAAAGGTTATAGATTATGCCAAAGAACTTGGCAATGAACAACAATTGTTAAGTAAGCAGCTTATTAATCGTTATTTTGTGCGTGATCTGGCCTGTGTTATTGGTAATAAAATGTTACCGGGAAATGCAGGTAGCTCATTAAGACGTCCAGAGTATCCACTTGCTCATTCACTTTTAGCAAAGTGGTTTCCAGAACATTTTATGAGCAAGCTGCAACCTGCCCAATCACTGGAATGTGGAGATGTGATGCTATTAAATAAGGATGCTGTGCTCATTAATCTTGGCATAAGAACAACATTAGAGGCTATCGAAAGCATGAAAACTTATATTTTTCAACAAGGATTTTCTGAAATTGCTGTAATTGATCTGCCAAAAGGAAATGATACGCTTCATTTAGATATGAATTGTAATGTTGCGAACGTTAACTTAGTGATTGCTAAAAGCTTTGTACGTTATTTTCCTGTACAGGTGTTCACAGCCCAAACCAGTCATTTTGATATGGTGGAACAATTTTTACAACGACATGGCTTTGAAGTATATTGGCTTGAAAAATATAAGACTATTCCAGATATTAACTTTGTGAATATTGATCCAGAAACATTATTAATTAGTAAGCAAGCAACGAAACAGCAATTGATGAAGCATCCACTACTACAAAAAAAAGAAGTTGCTTGAAGTCGAAGTTTCAGAACTTGAAAAAGGCGGTGGAGGCATTCGTTGCATGACATTGCCATTAGTAAGAAAGTAAGCACAAAGGGTGATTAAAATGACAGCTAAAACAAGTAAAGGAAGATTGTCTTGGTGGCAGCTTTCGCTTCTCGGGATAGGTTGTACACTAGGAACAGGTTTTTTTTCTTGGGACTAGTATGGCCATTCATAAAAGTGGACCTGCTGTGTTAATTCCTTTTTTTAGTAGCAGCAGTTTGTACTTACATTGTGTATGATGGACTTGTCAAAATGTCTGTGGCGAACCCTGATAAAGGCTCGTTTCGTACCTATGCTAAGCAAGCATTTGGTAGATGGGCTGGATTTAGTAATGGCTGGGTTTATTTGATATCTGAGATCCTTATAATGGGGAGCCAATTGATGGCACTGGGTATTTTTACGAAGTTTTGGTTCCCAGCATTGCCATTATGGGTGGCTGGGTCTCTTTATGCAGCACTAGGGTTAGTCGTTATCCTCACTGGTATGAAGGGCTTTGAAAACTTTCAAAATATCTTTGGGGTATTAAAGGCCGCAGCAATTATGATGTTTATTATCGTAGCTGTGATGATCATCCTAAAAGGTACACAATCAGCAACACTTGATTCTTTACAATCGAATTATGAAGAGTTTTTCTCGCAAGGTATAAAAGGAATTTGGCTTGGACTACTGTATGCCTTTTACGCCTATGGAGGTATTGAAGTAATGGGGTTAATGGTCATTGATTTAAAAAAATCCTAAAGAGGCACCAAAAGCAGGTAGAGTTATGCTCATTGTCATTACAATCATTTTTATAATGGCCATCGCACTTGCGTTTGCCCTAGTCTCCTGGAAAGATTTCAATGTTGAGGAAAGCCCCTTTATTACAGCGCTTCATGACTATCATATCCCCTATGTGCAGATATTTTTAATGGCGTTTTAATTATTGCAGGTTTTTCAACAATGGTAGCTTCGCTCTATGCTGTTATTACGATTCTCGTTACACTTGCCGAAGATCATGATGCCCCCAAAATATTAGCAAAGAAAGGGAAAATGAAAGTACCATTTCCTGCATTTTTATTTTTAGCGGGTGGATTAATGATAACAAATGTAATTGGTTTTCTTATGCCAGAAAAGATCTTTGAATATTTGGTTACAGCAGCGGGTTTAATGTTGATCTATAACTGGCTCTTTATTTTAGTGACGTATATGAAGCTCATGAAGTTATCCAAATGGGAGCAGGTGAAAAATTCTTTAGGGATGCTGCTTATTGCTGTAACGGTATCTGGCACATTAGGGGAAAAAACAAGCAGACTCGGTTTTTTTCGTGAGCCTGCTCTTTATAATCCTAATAGGTATTGCGACCTGGATTATTGTGAAAAGGCAAAGAAAAGAAGCTTAATGTACATTATTCTGTTATTCTTGAAAAAGGACATTTAGATGGACTACGATTGTCATCACTTAAAAAATATTGCTTCCATTCATAACTATCCTCTTGTCCGTACCATTTTAAATCAGGATGTCCTGAAAGCGCATCATAATCAGCAATACGTTGGCGAATTAGTTTTTTTTAATTTTTGACCAAATACAGTAGTATCATTAATTTCCTCGAATATCCAGCGAGGTTGAATCGCCATTAACAACGTAGAAAAATGTCGACTCCTACGCAATTTGTGGGCTGGTGTTGCGCACGAGATGAAATACGGGTCACCGTTAAAACAAAATTCCCATTCAGTGTGAGTTGGGTCAGTTGGAATTTCTTTTGGCCAATCGATATCATCAATTTTAGTTAAATTGTTTAAAATGGTCCAAAATAAATGTTGATAATCTGATACTTTAAAACTGTTAAGCATATCGTTTGGGGTTTGAAAGAAAACAGCGAGGGTTGTATATTTCCCATATGTTTGCGAGGATTTTGCGTAATCCTTTAAGCATTGAGCTAACGTCTTGATCGATTGTTCCTGACGTGGATCCTCAACAAAACTATAGCGTAGATGGTTCGATAAAAAACCCATCCTTGCTGGTACACATGGAAAGGTATTTGCTTCATCAGCAATCGTGGCTGCAAAATCCCTATAGGCGGATTGTTGCCAAAATGGAAGTGTCTCAAGATGTTCCTCCATCCACTTCCTGTCAAATACTACTACTTCCACTTGAGTCTCCTCCTTCTATACACCTTTATACTATTAAAGAAAAAGCGAATGGGTTACGAAACCATGATGAATATATCGATATTTTTTTAAGCGGTTTTTTTTATACACACTATTCGTTTTCTACGTTATGAAGGGAAAAAAATTGCGGAAAAATGGAAAAAAACACATGCTGCTAGATAGACAGGGGAAACCTGCTCTTCATATTGAAACTTATCTTTAACTTATACGCCTATCAATTGAAGTTTCTGGAAGGGAGTAAGACAGATTAATGAGTGATCGTTTTCCACCACTAATAGAACATTTAGAGCAAAACAATCACCACTGCTTCAAAGGCTCAGGAAAAAACTATTGAAGCAGCATATTGTTAATCTTTTTGTTGAAAAATCTTTTGTTCAAGGACGTTTAGGGCATGTTGAATATCTTTTAGATCGTCCTGTGTCGCATGTTGAATAAGCTGTAAAAATCGTTCTTCGATACATGCGAAGGCTTCTCCCATCATTTTATCTCCTTCATCGGACAAGCGAATATACTGCTTTCTTCGGTCCTCTGTGTCGTTAAATTTTTCAATTAGGTTTTGTTCTTGTAATTTTCGTAATTCACGACTTGTGTTGGATAGGGACATATGCAGACATTCGCTTATTTCAGTCGGAGTGACAGGATGGCTTACTTTAATATATTCGAGAATTTTATATTGAAGCGGTGTAATATTGGCTACTGTCACATTTTGAGTGAGGTCGTGTGTCACTTGATGGACAGTGGCTGTAAACGTCACGAATTGATGAAATAAACTGCTTTTATCCAATTGGATCACCTCTTATTGTCAAGATAACAAATAACTTGTCTTAAAACAATTATCATTTGACAACAAAAATAAAATGGATTATTATTTTGTTATCAAATGATAAGTATTTGGAGGCGTAGGATGAAAACGTTAATTGTCTATACATACCCAAACCATAAAAGTTTAAATTATGCTTTTTTACAGGAGGTGATAAAAGGGTGTCGAGAGAACCCTGCGATAGAAGAATTACAGATAGTAGATTTATATGAAGAACAATTCGATCCGCGTTTAGTTTTTCATGAGCATAAACGACGGCGTGATATGTATCGTGATCCGCAATTGGAAAAGTACCGCCAACAGCTTACATGGGCAGATCAAATTGTTTTTGTCTATCCAATTTGGTGGGGGAGACCTCCAGCAATGCTACTAGGGTATATTGATCAATTATTTGCTTCTAATTTCGCTTATCGGGATACGAAGGGATTATTTCCTATAGGGCTCTTAAAAGGAAAGTCAGTTGTCTGTGTGTCCACGATGAAGGGGCCAACGAATTATCCATTCTTATGGTTGAATAATGCCCATAAAATTTTGATGAAAAGAGCATTATTTAAATTTGTAGGGATGAAGAAAGTGAAATTTTTTGAATTTGGTAATATGGAAAGTAAAAAGGGGAAGCAACAGCAAAAGCTTGACAAAGTGTATCGATATTTTAAAAAGGTTGCTTACTAATGAAATTATCTCGTGCAGACGTGCTTAATCGTTTGCACGAGTTTGTGTACTGTCGATAGGTAATGTTATGATAAAGGTTGTAAATTCAGCAGGCTTGCTCTTTACAGCAATGGTACCATGGTGCATTTCAATAATTTTTTTAACAATAGCCAACCCTAGCCGCTGCCGCCATTTGTAGCTGTTCGCGATTGATCGGCCTTATAAAATCGCTCAAAAATATGGATTAGCTGTTCTTCGGATAAACCGATGCCTGTATCTTGAACAATAACTGTAATTGTATCCAACTGCTGTGTCATCGATAAAGTGATTGTACCGCAGTCAGGCGTAAATTTAATGCTATTCGTTAGCAAATTCATCCATACTTGATTTAACAAATCCTCGTCTGCCGTAATGCTTATGTTATCAAGTTGAAGATCAAAGTCGAGTTGTTTCATTATCCAATTAGGCTCAAGTGACAATACAACATTGCGTAATTGTTTATCTAGTCGATAATTTTTCGCCTCAAATGGATGATGCTGTGATTCTAGAGAAGTAAGCTTAAGCAAATTATCACTTATTTTTGATAAGCGATTACTTTCTAATTCAATGATTTCTAGGTAGTGTCGACGCTTTTCTTCAGGCAGATTAATATTTTTAAGTGCCTTTGCAAAGCCATTAATAGATGTTAAAGGTGACTGTATTTCATGGGAAACGTTTGAAATGAATTCTTGACGCATTCTTTCAAGTTCGCCTAATTCCACAGCCATATGATTGATGCCATGAATTAATTGCCCAAATTGATCTTCTTCATCTGCTTTTAAATCTAATTGGACATCAAAATCACCTTTTGCCATGCGACTTAATGCATCCACAATTGTATCCCAATAGTTTCGTTTTCGATTTAATCCGATTAAAAAGATAATAGCGGCTGAACAGGCAAAGAGCACAAATACACCTATCACTGTTCCTAACTGGAGCAAAAATCCTTGAGGTTCTACACCTAATCGACCATAAAGCCATGTGGTTGCATGATAGGCAAGAAAAGCAAATACAGTATTTGCAATGAGGAACAAGCAAAGGACCATGATCAACTTGAAAAGGAATCTGCGTTTTCTCATGTGGTTAGTTCCAAGCGATAGCCAAGACCACGAATGGCGCGGATGATAAAGCCACTCATTTCTTGTGGAAAACGTTCGCGTATTCTTTTAATATGGACATCGACTGTCCGTTCATCTCCCTCATAGTCATAGCCCCAAATTTCTTCAATTAATTGTTCGCGTGAAAAGGTTTTACCTACATAGCTTGCTAGCGTAAATAATAGCTCGAACTCCTTTAATCGAAGTATTATAATTTCCCCGTTCAAATCGACTTCATGTGTCTGACGATTAAGTTTGACATTGCCAGCTTCTACAATCTGTGAGACCGAAATACGATATCTTTTTAATATCGACTTTACACGGACAATTAGCTCGGCAGGCTCAAAAGGCTTTACGAGATAATCATCTGTCCCCAAATGAAAGCCCTTGACCTTTTGAGACGTTTCTCCTTTAGCTGTGAGCATGAGGATAGGGAGATCTGTATCGAATGAACGTATTTCCTCACATAGTGTCCAGCCATCCATGTTTGGCATCATAATATCCATCACGACCATATCCACTTTTTCAGCGGCTAACTTGGACAGTGCATCAACACCGTCCGTAGCTTCTATAACCTCTAACCCTTCATTTTGTAAAAATACTTTTACTAATTCTCGAATATATGCATCATCATCCACCACTAATAGTTTTGTCATCAAAACATATCCCTTCGTCATTCCTCTTTAATTCGTAATTGCTGCTTCGCAAACTCACGATACATTGCATGTGTTTCAAAGAGCGTTTCATGTGTACCACAGCCTGTAATATATCCTTTTTCTATAAATAATATTTGATCGGCATCTACCACTGTTGATAGACGGTGAGCTATAACTAATGTTGTGCGACCTTGCATTAAATTGTCTAACGCCTTCTGTACATAAATCTCCGACTTGCTATCTAAACTCGAGGTTGCTTCATCTAGCATTAAAATTTGAGGGTTCCGTAACAGGCTCTTGCAATGGAAATACGCTGACGTTGCCCACCTGAAAGCTTAATTCCTCGTTCTCCAACCTCTGTGTTAAACTTATCTGGCAGATCATTTATAAAGTGATCAGCATAGGCCATTTTAGCCACTTTTTCTAGCTCATCATCCCGCACCTCACGGTCAACACCGTAGCAAATATTGTCACGAATCGTTCCTGACAGTAGGGCACTTTCCTGCGCCACATAGCCAATTTGACTGCGCCAAGAGTGGAGTGAGAAAGTTTCAATTGGTGTATCTCCTAGTGTAATACTGCCACTAGTTGGCTGATAATATCGCTCTAAGAGAGAAAATGTTGTTGTTTTTCCGCCACCACTTGGTCCAACGATGGCCGTTACTTTGCCTGGCTCAATGGTAAAGTTAATATTGGACAAAATTGGTTCCTCATCATAAGAGAAGTCGACATTTTTGACATAAATCGGTTGATCTACTTTTTCTACTGTTAAGCCGTCTTCAATATGTTCTTCTTCATGTTCAAGTAACTCGCTAATTCGTTCCGTAGCTCCCATAGCCTTTTGAAGTTGCGTAAAGAACATAGTTAGTTGGGTCATAGGCATAATGATTTGGATTAAATATAAAATAAATGCCACCATATCGCCAGCAGTTAGTTCCCCAGAGGATACACGAACACCACCGTATCCAATAATAGCGACAAGTACTGACATCAGAACAAATGAAATTAATGGTGAAATAAGCGCATGAATTTTTGCTTCTTTTAAGCCAAAGGTAAAGAGATTCGTAATGCCATTTTTTTCCACGCTCATATTCAATTTGCTCCGCATTTGATGCCTTAACTAAGCGTGTTTCAGGTAAAACTTGGTTCAGCACGGATGTAAACTTCGCTGTCTCATCTTGCATACCTTTTGAAATCACAAACATGCGTTTACCAAGCAACATTAAAATAACCATCGCCAGTGGAACAGCAATTAGCATTACCAGCGTCATTTTCCAATCTAAGAATAAGAGAATGGTGATAGAGCCGATGATGGAAATAACACCAGATAAGCAGTTTGCTAGATGCTCTGTAATAAGCTCCTTCACGACCGCTGTGTCATTGGTAACACGGCTTAATGTTTCACCAGTATCGTGTTCATCATAATAGGGGATTGGTAAATGAAGCAGCTTGCGCCAAAGTTGATCTCGTAATTTTGCCACAACATGCTGTCCAACTCGATTTAAATAATAGATGGATAATCCACTAGCAATAGCCTGTGCGATAAAGGCAATACCCAGTAAAATGATTTGCCAATAATTAAGCGCTTCTAATGAAAAGCCATCCACTAACTGTTTTGTAAATAAGGGGACGATAAAGCCTACACCCGTTGTAGCTAAACTCATAATTAAGGCAATAACTAGTAGCCAAACAGGTGGTTCAGCTCGTTTTACTAATTGTATAAAACGTCGCCAATCTTGTTTTTTTAGTAGTATCTTTTAATGTTTCTTGCAAAGAAATAAGCCTCCTTCAGTGTTCTATGGCTTTACTATAGCATCTGTTTATGAACTGAATATGAAATGAATTGTAATGAAGCTACAATAAGTGTACAAAATTACCACTTCTTAATTATTACAATAAAGAAAAAAATAAATAAAGAGGTTCCTTTTTTTTGGAGAGATACCATATAATATTCATAAACCGACAGTCGGTCTATAAAATTCACCGAAATTCGAAATATGATTGATGGCTGAATGATTTAACATCCATTAAGCACAGGAAAGGGGTTATTCAAATGGAATCTCAGATAACAAGAAAAGGCTTTTCAAAAGATTTTAACCTAATGGTGGTTGGGCAAATTATTTCAATTTTAGGATCTGCTCTTTTAAGGTTTGCTCTTTCACTTTATGTATTAGATATTACAGGTCGTGCAGATCTTTTTGCTGTACTATTTGCGATTTCAAGTATCCCGATTTTACTTGCACCACTTGGAGGAGCTATTGCTGACAGATTCAATCGACGTAATTTAATGGTACTATTTGATTTTGTCAGTAGTGTAATCGTGTTTATTTTTTTATTTTGGCTTATAAGTGATAGTAGTTCTATCGTCTTTATCGGTATCGTCATGGTGTTACTTTCACTTGTTAGTGCCATGTATACCCCAGCAGTTATGGCTAGTATCCCTGTACTTGTAGAAGAAGAGAAACTTGAGCAAGCAAATGGCATTGTCAATGGGATTCAAGCATTGTCGGGTGTAGCGGCTCCTGTGTTAGGAGGAATATTATACGGCATGATTGGCTTAAAAGTGCTTGTCGTCATCAGTGGGGTGCTCTTTTTTTCTATCAGCCTTATTAGAGATGTTTATTACCATTCCATTTAATCAACGAGAACAGGAGGGACATATTATTCCAACACTTATCAATGATTTGAAAGAGGGCTTTAGCTATGTATTAAAGCAATCTTTTATATTCAAATGCATGATTTTAGCAGCATTATTAAATTTATTATTAACCCCATTGTTTGTTGTAGGTGTACCAATAATTCTCCGCGTCACAATGCAAAGTAGTGATACGTTATATGGGATAGCAATGGGATTAATCGATTTTGCTACTATTTTAGGGGCTTTATCGATGGGATACTTTGCAAAAAAAATGGGTATCAATAATTTGTATATTTGGATTTTCGTCACAGCCTTATTGATTGTTCCAATGGCCATTTCAGTTATGCCTATTATGCTTACGATTGGCTATTATCCTTCTTATATTGTTTTTGTCATCAGCACCCTTTTGATAGCTATGATTATTACAGTTATTTCTATTTATGTTATTACAATTGTCCAAAAAGAAACACCAAATGAAAATTTAGGGAAGGTTATGGCGATTATTATTGCCGTTTCACAATGTATGGCACCAATTGGGCAAATATTGTATGGCTTACTATTTGAGGTATTTAGTAGTGAAATCTATGTTCCAATTTTAATAATTGGTGTATTCATGGTGATCCTGGCTTTAGCAACCAACAGAATATTACGATTTGAAGAGAGAAATAATTAACTTAGTACTTATGAGTCCCTTATATAGAAGGGACTTTTTTTATTACTCCAACGACATGAAAAACAAATCTTGGAGAAAAGCTTGACCTTCAAGTTGGTTGAAGGTTTACCATTGGAAATGAGAGGTGTGATGTTATGAAAAAATATATGACCATTCAAGAGTTCTCTGAAAGAACAGGTATAGCCAAAAGCACTCTACGCTTTTATGAAACCAAAAATTTATTACTGCCAGAGGAAAGGAGCCTAAATGGCTATCGTGTGTATGCAGACAGCCAGATTGCAACTGTAAAATTAATATCCACTTTGCGTTTGGCGGATGTTCCTATTAATGAAATTCAACATTATTTACAGGAGCAGAATGAAGCGGTTCGTCAAGAGATGATGCAAAAATGGATTCAACATATTAAGAGAAAAAGAGATTTATTGGATATTAGCCTGCGTTATTTAGAAAGTGATTCTATTCGAGAGGATATTTATTTAATTGATAAAAATGATGAAAAGATTATTTGGTATACAGCCAAATCGACGACAGGGAAATTTGGAGAAAGCTTTGCACAAAGAGCAAATGAATTAAAACAATTAAATATCCGTATTAAAAGCTACTATTTAAATTATTTATCAGGGCAAGACGAAATTAAAGCTCAAATTGGCTTTGGAGTTCCAGTAGACACAAATTTAAATATGCATATAGATTGTGATTTTATTGAACACATGCCTGCTTGTATATGTTTGGCACTACCCTTTAAAGAGCATATGTCAACGATTAAGGATGGCTATATTAAATTACTACAATATGCTCTTCAACATAAATGGGTCCCTACCCGTTCCATTTTAGAGTGGTATCGAGGTGATGATTATACACAATTAGATTTATTGTTACCTGTTATTCAAATGGAGTAGTAAGACTTTACATAATTAGGAAGGTGTAATATGAAACGATTTATCCATTTTACTATGAAAAATGCTTTAACAATGATATTAATAATACCTCTTTTTATTGCAGGAGGGATTTATTCATTAAAAACTTTACATATGGAGAAGTACCCCAACGTCGATATTCCATATTTGACAGTAATTATTCCTTTTCAGGGAGCCTCTCCAGAACAAGCTATGAATGATATTGGAAAGCAAATGGAAAGAGCGTTCCTCAAGCTTGAAGGAAGAAAAAAATGTTTACACGAACGGTGTTACGAATGCTGTCTATTCAACGATCGAATTTGATATGACAATGGATATGAAGGAAGCAGAGCGGCTTGTAAGGAGAAGTGTGGATAGTTTACAACTGCCTAAATTAGCAGGTGAACCTCAATATGAATTAACGAGACCTGGTGGAAATCCAATGAGTTTCACAATGGGTATATATGGGCCAGAAAAAAATCGACGAAGTTCAAAAGTTTGTAAAGGACACAATACTCCCACGATTGACTGTTATAGAGGGTATAAGTGACTTAGAATGGAGTGGAATAACAGAAAGGTCTGTATTTATACGACTTTTACCGCAAAAATTAATAACAAATGGTTTTACATTCAATGATGTACGAGAAGCAATTGTAGCAAGTAATCTTTCTGTGCCAACTGGAGATATTACTATTTCAAATGAAATTTTACCAGTAAGAATAAATAGTACACTTACATCTATTGAGGACATTAAAAATGTAAAGCTTTTTTTCGAAAGAAGGAGAATATACTGCAAAGACTTTAGGTGAAGTAGCTGAAGTAACAGATGAAAGTAAATATACAAATAATATAACACGCATTAATGGCAAGGAGGGTGTTAGTTTCAGTATTATTACTGAGGGTGGTGCCGATGTAGTAGGAATTATTGATCAAGTTAAGAAGGAAATGGATTCTTTAGCTATTCCAGAAGATTATAAAGTGGAGATTTTGCACGATCAATCTATTGAAATTAATCAATCCGTTCATTCAATGCTCCGTGAAGTCTTTTTAGGTGCATTCATGACGGTTCTCATCACATTATTATTTTTAAAAAAATATTCGTTCGACTTTTATTGCCGTCATCTCAATCCCAGTTTCAATTTTTGCATCTTTTCTTTGGCTGAAAGCAATGGGATATACATTAAATATTATGACACTTGCTGGGATTGCTGTGGCAGTTGGACGAGTTGTAGATGATTCTATCGTCGTTATTGAAAATATATTTAGGAGAGTAAGGGCATCAAAGGAAAGAGACGAAGAATTAATAGAACAAGCAACAAGTGAAGTTGCAACTGCGATAACTTCCTCAACCATAACAACCATTGCTGTTTTTCTTCCACTTGCTTTTGTACCAGGAATTGTAGGTGGTTTTTTTCAAGCCACTAGCATGGACCATTGTCATTTCATTGTTAATCTCTTTAATGGTTGCCGTCACTATTGTACCAATATTGTCAAAGGTCTTTTTATTAAAGACTACGCCTAAACTCTCACATGAGAATGTCCTTCAAAAGTGGTATCGTAAAAGTTTAACTTGGACTTTGCATCACCGTCTGATTACTTTATTTGCTGCACTAGTAATTTTAATAGGCACTACTGTTAGCATTGCACCCAAGCTAGGGACAACCTTTCTACCACAGGAGAAAGTGAACAATTTCAAGGTTGAATTGACAATGCAAAATGGAACTTCCTTAGAAAAAGCAACTGATGTGGTTAGTAAAGTAGAAAATATATTATTAAATCAAAAGGAAATCAATCTTATACATACAGTTATTAATCCGCAATCCAAAAATGCAACGATTTCTTTTGTAGTCAATGATTCTGTTAAGGAATTGTATGAATATGTTAGTAATTTGCAACTACAGTTAACAACAATAAGTGAACCTAAGGAAATGAAGGTATCAGGTATTGGAGGAATTATTGGAGGGGCAGAAAACAAATATACGTTAGTAGTAAATGGTACTAATTTAGAAGAAATAAAAAGAGCGAGTGAGCAGATAACAGCCGCTTTAAAGAAAGTGCAAGGTATGGAGAATGTGACAACATCTTTAGAGGCGGAAGTGCCTGAAATCATTGTTGATTTGGATGATACGAAACTTGCCGAGAAAAGAATGATGCCAGCAATGGTTGCACAAAATCTTCGAGCACTCATTAATGGCGATGTAGTCACAACTTTGCAAGCTGCTGATGAAATTAAAGAAGTGAATCTAGGATTAAAAATGGATGAGATGACTTCGCTTAAAGATTTAGGAAAGGTTCAAATCAGTAATGTAATGGGAATTCCCGTCAAGCTGAATGAAATAGGAGAACTAAAAAGAGTTCATAATATCACTTCAATTTCTCATTTAAATGGTGAAGAATATATTATGGTGTATGGAACCATTACTGATGAAAAATAGGAGATGTAACTGCTCAGGCAGATAAGATGATTAATAAACTACAGCTTCCTGAGAATATTAGCTATTATAAAGAAGGTGTGTCAGCTTCAATGGATGATGGTTTCAGGGATTTATCAATTGCCATAGGAATTAGTATATTTTTAGTATATTTGGTACTGGTATTCACCTTTAAGGAAGGAAAAGCCCCATTTGTTATCTTGTTTGCGATTCCGTTCTCAGTTATAGGTGCAGTAATAGGTCTTTATATTGTAAAGGAACCGATTGGAATGCCTGCAATGATTGGTTTACTAATGTTAAATGGGATTGTTGTAACGAATGCAATCGTACTAATTGATAAGGTGAAGCAATTCGAAAGAAGTGGCATGACCAAACAATCAGCTTTAGTGGAAGCAGGCGTTATACGTATTCGTCCTATTTTAATGACAGCTATTGCTACAATGGGAGCATTAGTACCCATGGCAATTTCGAATGAAACTGGCATGGTATCAAAATCACTTTCTGTTGTAGTGATAGGTGGGCTATTTACTTCTACTTTTTTTAACACTGTTTATTGTACCTATACTTTATAGCCTATTTCAAAAGAATAAAAAATCACTATGCCATATTTAAAAATTTTACGACAGAAAAGCGCAAGAAATCAACGTTTCTAAAATGATTTCTTACGCTTTTTAGTTTTGACCAGTTTGATCCAGACCTTTTAAAAATAATGTTTTCGCTAGTACCATTTTCTCCTAGGCCTAGTTGACATTCTTTCCTGGGGTTGAACCTTAGCTGATGGGAAAATCGGTTGAGGGATTTTACGTATATCTGTTTCCTGATGAACAATTGTCTGTTTATCTTCCTCCTCCAGACGAACGCTACGATCCTCAGTTGCTTGACTAAGACCTGAATCATTACTTAAAAGAGGTGTTGTTTGCTGATTGCTGTTTTCAATAATAGCAACAGTTTCTTGATGCTCAGATGGAGAATGTTCTATTTCAGCTTCGGCATGAGGCTGCTGCACAGGATGAACATCCTTCATCACAAGGATTGGTCGCATCATATCATGGTCTTCGTGCTCAAGAAAATGACAATGCCACATATAATGACCGATATGATCTTTCCAGTGCATAATAATTTTCGTCACTTTTCCTGCATCTGCTTTGACGGTATCCTTCCAGCCTTGTTCGTAGTCACGAGGTTCTTCAGGAGGTCCTGTAAATTCCAGCCTTCCTTCATTTTGATATAGCTCCAAATCAAATGGACGTCTTTCCACTATTTTGAATTGTATTAAATGCAAATGAATAGGATGGATGAACGGTGTGGCATTAATAAAATTCCACATCTCTATGCTATCAAGTGCAGGTTTTTCTGTGGCAGGATCATGGTACATCCGATTATTTAACAAAAGCATCGGTCGACCAAATTCATCCGTTGTAGCGGTTAAAGGTAGTTGTCTCTCGATATGTGCATGGTGAGGGTGCAAATCCATTGAAACGGCAAGCATTTCTGGGATTTCACTAATATCTTCACATTTTAAAGGAAGAGTAACTTTGAATTGCATAATAACGTTTGTATGCTCATCGATGAAATCCTCATCAGAATTGACTAATAGTATTTCCTGCCCGTCACAATTAGAGAAATCAATAATGACATCTGTACGTTCAGCTGGTAGTAATTCCACAGATTGTATTTCTCGGGGTGCTGTTAAAAAACCGCCATCTGTCCCAATTTGAATCATTGGTTCTCCATTTGAAAGGCTGATGACATATCCTCTTCTATTGGAGCCATTTAGAAAACGAAATCTATATTTACGAGGTTCGACATTTAAAAAAAGGCCATACCTTACCGTTTACAACGATTGTATTCCCCACAAATCCAGGCGTAATTGATGGATGGACGGGAACTGGAAATGGTGGCTCATCAGGATAGAATAGTGAACCATCTTCATTAAACGATTTATCTTGAATTAAAATTGGATATTCGTAGTCACCACAGGGCAAATTAGAACGCTCCTCAAGGGCATCCCGCAAGAGATAAAAGCCCGCTAACCCTGCATAAACATTTAAGCGTGTTAGTGCCATTGCATGGTCATGGTACCACATTGTTGTACCAGGTTGATGATTTGTATATTCATGTACTTCTTTATTGAATTTTGGTCCCGTATGCATATAGTCTCTTGTGTACCATGCTTCTGGATGACCATCGCTTTCCCAATCTACATTTGCGCCATGTAAATGAGTGACTGTTCTTACCTCTTGGGAATCATTGGCAGCATGAAGCGTAAAATCAACTGGTAGAAAATGCTTTGTAGGTAATAGATTTTTATATCTGACGTAAATTGTTTTGTCTTTTTTTAGCTTCAATCGTCGGACCAGGATAAAGCCCGTTATAGCCCCAAATGATGGATTTTGGGAAATCCTTATGAAAACAGTGCTCTGCCTGTATCATTTGTAACTCATAATAATCTTTTCGTTGTTGACCTCTATAATATTTTGGTTTAGCAGTGCTTGGTTTCGGTAGCTCATCAACAAATTTTGGAATAGTAGCTGGATCAGCAGGATTAATATTCATGGTCAAAACATCACATCCCTTTTTTGAGTACTTTAGATAGCTAATTACTTCATCATATGGGTGAAAACAATAGGCAACTAGGACAATAATGGAGAAAATTTGTGCAAATATGAAAAAATATCTACCCTTCAGTAATGGATGTGTGATATTGATTTCAAGGAATAGTGAAGGAAGTTAAATAATCATTGCCATGTAGATGAAGAACGGATTGCTTGATGCAAGATTGTAGGAATATTTTCTACTATTCTATAAATTATCAATCAGTAAAATTTGGTAAATGTTGAAAAGTACGGACGACAGGATACAGTTGTTTTATAATGGATATATTAGTTAATCTGGGGTTAGGAGAAGTGGTGATACGTTGGAATTAACATTAGAACAATTAAATAAAACAATAATGGAAATGCGAACAAAGGGTCTTTTAACGGAAGCATTAGCCCTTGCTGAACAAGGTCTATTAGTAGCAATAGAGAATCAAAATTTTCAACATGGACTGGATTTATATTCTCAAAAGATATTAATACACTTCGCGCTAGGAAATACATTAAGTATGGTGAGCCTTATTCCTGAATATGAAGCGTCTTGCCAAAAATATGGTACTGCAAAAGACTTCATGCATTATTACCTTGTAATGTCTTTATTATATGATGCAGTTGGTTTTAGAGAAAAAACAATCGAAATGACAAAAAGGTCGATTGACTATGCACATGAACTTAACGATTTAATTATGCTTGTTCGAGGTCATAATAATTTATGTTACCTAGAGGTTGAGAAAGGCTGCAATGATGAAGCACTACAAGCTGGTTTACTGGCTAGAAAATACAATCAGCAAATATTGAGGAAGCTACCTGAATTAGCGAGGTTACATGATATTCGTATTAATAATAATTTAGCTGATGTTTATATTTTTGAGGGAGATTTTTACACAGCACAGACTTTATTAGACAATACGTTGAATTCACCGATTATTCAGCACCATAATCGTGAAAGGGTGGCTGCTTTGTTTGGATATGGGTTTTTATATGAAAAACAAGATAATTTAAAAGAGGCAGTGAACTATTACAAACAGTCAATAGCGCTGGCACAATCGTATGGGGATAATGCTATAACCAAGAAAGTAATGCGTTTGCTTTTAAATGTACTGTACCAGTTGAATTGGCGAGATGAAATTTTTGAAGTACAGCGTGCATATATTGAGCTTTCTGAAAAAATGAGCGCAGATAATTTGCTACAGCAGGTGATGAACTTAGAATTTAATCGTCATAAGGAAAAGCTTGAAAAAAAAGCACTCTATGATCCTTTAACGGGTGTCTTAAATCGGCATTTCCTTGATGTTGAGATTAATGAAAGGCTATATGAGGCAAAAATCAACAGGAAATTTGTTGGTCTGGCTGTTTTAGATCTTGATTATTTTAAATCGTATAACGATACGTATGGACACTTATTTGGTGATCGTGTGTTACAAATTCTTGCGACTGGCCTATGTAATTTTTTACAGAAAGAAGATGCGGAGATTATTCGTTTTGGTGGTGATGAATTTGTCATTTGTATTCGTCATAAGCAGAAAGAATATGTAAATAAACTGTTCAAAGCTATGCATACCTATTTACTTACATTAACACTGGATCAACATACTGAAAGTGAAACACTAAAGGTTAGCATGGGCGCATGTATTAATAATCAGAAAAATTATGACTTTAAAACTTTATTTGAGCATGCGGATCAATGTTTATACCGAGCTAAAAAAAATGGACGGACTACCTGTATTATTAAAGGATTGCAATAAATATTTTTAATTCCTATTTGATTAGTGAATAGGAATTTTTTTACGTTGAAAAGGCTGTCACTTTTTATCAAAAATCGAAAAATAAAAATAACTATTCGAATCATTTGAAAACCTTATTCTAGCAACGTACAATATATGAAATTAAGAAACACGACATGACAAAATTGTTGTATAATGTTGTGGTATGAGGAAAGAAAGCAGGTTGACAAAATGGAGAGCAAAATGAAAGGTTACGTAGCTTTTAACATGCTAAATCAGGCAATCGAGTTAAAGCATAAGCTAGATGTGAAATATAAGGTGAATAAATGAAAAACTGGTTGATTTTCATTTCTGTCTTTATGGTTTCATTGTCACTTGTCATAGGTATTTTAGTATTATGGAAAGCCGAGGCTCCGTTCCGTTCAATTGAAGAGAAGGCTGAACAGTTGGCACTTGATGCCAAAGCCCTTGCAGTCGTTTCGGAGTCCTACACATATAATGGCAAACATTCGTATGTTACTGTATTTGGAGTAGACGAATATGGTGATAAAAAAAGCTGTCTTTGTTCCTACGAATCTAGATGCTGATTCAATTCAGGAAGTATTTTTGAAAGATGGTATTAACGAAAAGCAAGCATTATCGGTTTTTAAAAAAGAAGGAAATGTACAGAAGGTACTCAATATGAAATTAGGCTATGAGGAGCCCGGTGCTGTTTGGGAAATTTCGTACCTAAACGATCACGATAAGCTCAACTATGTCTATATTATGTTTGAGGACGGCGATTGGTGGAAGCGCATTACGAATTTATAAGAGGAGTAGATTCCAAATGAAAAATTTATTAGCAAACCGTGTAAAAACTTTAACACCATCTTCAACTTTAGCCATTACTGCAAAAGCTAAAGCATTAAAAGAGCAAGGGATTGATGTCATTGGTCTAGGGGCTGGTGAACCAGACTTTAACACGCCGCAAAATATTTTAAATGCTGCCATTGACTCAATGGAGAAAGGTTTTACAAAATATACACCAGCTGGCGGACTTCCAGTACTTAAGCAGGCGATTATTGATAAATTACAACGCGACAACAACCTTACATATAAGGCTAATGAAATCATTGTTGGTGTTGGTGCAAAGCATATTCTCTACACATTATTCCAAGTTATTTTAAACGAGGGTGATGAAGTCATCATTCCAATCCCTTATTGGGTATCCTATCCTGAGCAAGTAAAGCTAGCTGGTGGAGTTCCTGTTTACGTTGAAGGTACAAGAGAGCAGGGCTATAAAATTACAGCGGATCAATTAAGAGCTGCTGTAACAGATAAAACAAAAGCAGTGATTATAAACTCTCCTAGCAATCCATCAGGTATGATTTATTCTCGTGAAGAGCTAGCAGAACTTGCTGCTGTTGCAGAAGAAAAAGATATTTTAATCGTGTCAGATGAAATTTATGAGAAGCTTGTATACAATGGTATAGAGCATTTTTCAATTGCACAACTTTCTGCTGCAGTGAAAGCACGTACAATCGTTGTAAACGGTGTAGCAAAATCTCACTCTATGACAGGCTGGCGTATCGGGTATGCGGCAGGTAATGCAGACATTATTAAACCAATGACTGATCTTGCATCACACTCTACATCAAACGCAACAACAACTGCACAATATGCAACAGTGGAGGCATATAATGGACCACAGGACACAGTAGAAGAAATGCGCCAAGCTTTCGAATCTCGTCTTGAAAAAAATCTATCCACAGGTAAGTGCAATTCCTGGCTTCCATGTGTTAAAACCACAGGGTGCATTCTACTTATTACCAGACGTAGCAGAGGCTATGGCTCATACTGGGTACGATTCAGTGGATGCATTTGCTGCGGCTATTTTAACAGAAGCAAACGTAGCAGTGATTCCAGGCTCTGGCTTTGGTGCACCAACTACAATGCGATTATCTTATGCTACATCTTTAGAACTATTAGAAGAGGCAGTCCGCCGTATTGATGCATTTGTCAAATCAAAATGGCAAGACTAATCCTTCTAACCAACTTTGGAGGATTTCTATGAAAAAAATTATGATTCAAGATATGCCAAAACATATCGGTGAAACAGTCAAGCTAGGTGCTTGGTTATCAAACAAACGTTCAAGTGGGAAAATTGCCTTCTTACAATTACGTGATGGCTCTGGCTTTGTACAGGGCGTTGTTGTAAAAGAAGAAGTAGGCGAAGAAATTTTTGCTGTTGCAAAAGGTATGACACAAGAAACATCGATGTATATTACGGGAGAGGTTAAAGCAGATGAGCGTTCAAGCTTTGGCTGCGAGCTAGCTGTTACAGGTATTGAAGTGCTACATGCCGCAACAGATTTTCCAATTACACCAAAAGAACACGGACCCGAGTTCTTAATGGATAATCGTCATCTATGGCTGCGCTCCCGTAAGCAGCACGCAATTATGAAGATCCGTAACGAAATTATTCGTGCAACTTACGAGTTTTTCAACAACAACGGATTTACAAAAATGGATCCGCCAATTTTGACTGGATCCGCTCCTGAAGGTACTTCTGAGCTATTCCATACGAAATATTTTGATGAGGATGCGTATCTTTCTCAATCTGGTCAGCTCTATATGGAAGCGGCTGCGATGGCATTAGGAAAGGTCTTCTCATTCGGTCCTACGTTCCGTGCTGAAAAGTCAAAAACACGCCGTCATTTAATCGAATTTTGGATGATTGAGCCGGAAATGGCCTTTGTAGAATTTGAGGAAAATCTTGAAGTGCAAGAACAATATGTGGAACATATCGTGCAATCTGTACTAGCAAACTGCAAATTAGATCTAGAGCGTCTTGGTCGTGATACCTCAACTCTAGAAAACATAAAAGCACCATTCCCACGTATCTCTTATGACGATGCGATTAAATTGTTACATGAGCAAGGATTTAACGATATTGAGTGGGGCGATGATTTCGGTGCGCCACATGAAACAGCTATTGCCAATTCATTTGACAAACCTGTATTCATTACTTGTTATCCAGTAGGTATTAAGCCATTCTATATGCAACCACATCCTGATCGTGATGATGTTGTATTATGTGCAGATCTAATTGCACCAGAGGGATATGGGGAAATCATTGGTGGTTCTGAGCGTATTCATGATTATGATTTATTAAAATCACGACTTGAAGAACACAATTTATCATTGGATGCTTATGCTTGGTATTTAGAACTACGTAAACAGGGCTCCGTACCGCACTCTGGTTTCGGTCTAGGCTTAGAGAGAACAGTGGCATGGATTTCAGGAACTGAGCATATCCGTGAAACTATTCCATTCCCACGTTTATTAAACCGTTTATATCCATAAGCGGCAATTAATATGGTTTGTATTTGACGCTTTAGGTACAGATAATTACTGCCCGTTAAAGCGGGGCCAATTGAAAAGTCGCGTAGGGTAAATCTACGCGGCTTTTCTACTTACTATTGAAGAAGGAGTCAAATAAGGTATGAGCATAAATAATAGTCGACTCCGCATATGGACTGAACAGCGAATGATTCAAATTCCCCATCTCTTTTTTCAGTTTTATAAGGAGTTAAATATGAAGGATGAAGAGGCGCTAATCGTTTTCCATTTACTAGCGTTCCATATTGAGGGCAATGACTTTCCAACACCTGATGATTTAATGAACCGCCTCACAATGCCCGACAATGATATTACCTCTGGTTTACAGCGGTTAATGCAAAAAGGCTTCCTTGAAATTACCCGTGATGTTGATGCAAACGGCAAGCTATATGAAAAATATTCGATTTTTCCACTTTGGGAGCGTATAATGCAGCTGATTGAAATGAAAGAACAGCAAAAAAACTGCTACTGCACTCAGACATGAAGAGGGCGAGATATTTCGGTTATTTGAAGAGGAAATGGGGCGTCTTTTATCTCCTTTAGAGCTAGAAAAAATCGGTTCTTGGCTAGATGAGGATAAGCATAGTCCAGCCCTCATTAAAGAAGCGCTAAAGGAGGCAGTTTTTGCAGGGAAGCTAAGTATTCGTTATATTGATCGTATTTTGCTGGAGTGGAAAAAGAAAAATATTACGACACCTCAGGCTGCACAAAAACAAAGTGAGCAATTCCGTGAAAAACAAACAATTCACAGGCCATCAGTCCGCTCACCACAGCAAGGGATACAGTCGACAAATAAAGTACCATTTTATAATTGGTTAGAAGAGAGAGAATAGGAGGACCAGTATGCTAACAAAAAAACAATGGGAGCATTGTCTAGCCGAAATGGATCGTATGTTTCCTGAGGCACATTGTGAGCTCGTGCATGAGAATCCGTTTGAGCTAACGATAGCCACATTGTTATCTGCACAATGTACTGATGTTCTTGTCAATAAGGTTACGAAAACGTTGTTCCAAAAATATAAGAAACCTGAAGATTATTTAGCAGTATCCTTAGAGGAATTACAGCAGGATATTCGTTCCATCGGCTTGTATCGAAATAAGGCAAAGAATATTCAAGCTTTATGTCAGCGTTTGTTAGATGAATATGAGGGTGAGATACCAGCCAGTCGAGAAGCTTTAGTGACATTGCCTGGTGTTGGTCGTAAAACGGCTAATGTCGTATTATCGGTAGCATTCGATATCCCTGCACTTGCAGTGGATACACATGTAGAGCGGGTGTCCAAGCGATTAGGGCTTTGCCGCTGGAAGGATTCGGTGCTTGAGGTGGAAGAAACGATTATGAAGAAAACACCAATGGACAAGTGGTCGAAAACACATCATCAGCTCATTTTCTTTGGCCGGTATCATTGTAAGGCTCAAAATCCAGGCTGTCAGTCTTGCCCGTTACTCGGAGAATGTCGAGAAGGACAAAAGCGTTTGAAAAAAAGGACTGGTGAAAGAGGCGTGAATATAGAGGCAATTACAAAGGAAAAAAATTGATGCTTGGTTTACAGAGTGGCAAGAGCTAGAAGGCAAAATTCACATAGCCCATGATACAAGAAATGGTGAGGCTAAGGGCTTGATGGAAGCGGCAATTGTTTTGTTTGACCATCTAGTAGAAGAGGGTGGAGATGAGATTTTGCCGATAAATGGGGTTGAACGATTGGCCTTTATAAAAGCAAAGCCTGGTCAATATGCCTGTTATCGTCAGCTGGGTGAATTATTTAAGGAGACAAAAAAACGGACTGCTCGCTTACGACTCCAAGCTACCAAAAATAATTCAAATCGGTAAAGATATTTGGTTAAATCAATTTCGCCTTGGCGTAATTGTTGCTGTCGCTTCGCTTTCGCACAGATAAACAATGCGTCCGGATTTTGAATTGTGCTTTCTCAATTCGTTCCTTTGAAAATCCGTGACATCCGCCGGAGCTTTGGGCCAACAAGATGTTGGTCACTCAGTCATTGCCACAGGACGTGGCGTTATTAGACTGAGTTCCTCTATTTCAGTGGGTGTTTGGGCACCCAATGAAATGGAACCAATACCGCATTCATCTCACCATCTTTAGAGGAGGGAGTCTTCTACTGAATGAAGATAAATGAAAAGCAGAGGAGCATCATTATTGATGTCTCCTCTGCTTTTTTTATTCTGTGCTATCGTTTTCTTCATTTGGAACGACAGGGTCAGTTGGTGGTGTAGGTGGTTGACCACCGTTATTTGTGCCATTATTGGTGTTACCACCATTATTGCCACCACTGCCATTA
The DNA here is from genome assembly GCA_001312325.1 of Lysinibacillus pakistanensis. The sequence continues at coordinate 106,194 of BBDJ01000002.1, forward strand.
TTACCGTTAGGATTGCCATTGTTACTATTATTTCCACTACCATTATGGTTGCCATTATTTCCATTGTTGTTGTGATTGCCATTATTATCATTGCCATTTCCTTGATCCGGAGAAGTTGGCTGTTCTAAATCAGGTTCATCTGGAGTATCCGGGTCTTGGTTTTCATCTGGCATACTTGTCACTTGGAAGGAGGCTGTACCAGGTTCGCTTCGTGTACCATCCACAATTGCGACGACAGAGATTGTATAATTACCATCCTCTAAATTGTTTGCAACTGTTAGGCCTTTGCTTTCTGTTGTTCCAAGAGAAATTGTTTCTCCGCCTTCACGTGTAGCAGAGACCTCAAAGGTAGTTGGCAAAGGTTCGTTAGTTTCAGGATCCAGAATAGCATCATGTTCCCAAGAAATGCTAATTGATTGAGCACCTAAATCTAAATTTGCCGAAACATTATAAGGTGTTGAAAGCTCAGGTGCCTCATATTCATTTGATACTTCCGTAGGCTCCGTGCCACGAACAAATAACTCAGTTTGACGTTTTTCACTTGGTGTGTAATCACTTGCTAATTTCAGTGGTTTTGAACCTACCTCGATTGTCATCTCTACAACAGAACTTGGTTTTTTTGAAACGAGGTGTTTCAACATCCGCTGAAATGTCTTTCATAATTTGTTTAAATAGTTGTTGTGGTAAACGACGTTCATCCCAAGTTGTGATAGGATCAAAGTGTTTTTCATAACCACTCCATATTGCGATTGAATAGTTAGTTGTGTAACCTGCAAACCATGAGTCTGGCACACTTGTGCTAGGTAAGTTGTATTTATCAAAATCAGCTTTTGAATAGTTAGTTGTACCCGTTTTACCTGCAATATCTAAGCCAGAGACATTGGCAGCAGTACCTGATGCATCGGGCTTATTGCCAACAACATCACGTAGCATGTCTGTTACCATGTAAGCTGTGTAATCACTCATCGCAACATTAGGTTTTGGTGTGTAGTCCTTTGTTGTTTTACCATCACGATAAACAATTTTTGAAATTGCATGAGGATCATTGTAAACACCATCATTACCGAATGCTGCATAGGAAGCTGCCATTTGGATAGGAGATATGGCAATATCCCCCCCACCAATCGCATCAGATTCATACACATTTTTTTGCCTTAATACCTAAACGACCAATGAATTCCTTTGCCTTGTCAGTTCCAACCTCTTTTAAAGCTTTTACAGCTGGAACGTTTCGGGAAGCATATAGTGCCTTACGTGCTGTCATGGCCCCCATGTATTTACCATCCCAGTTTGTAATAGTTTGCTGAGTTCCAGTGTATTTCATTGGTTCATCTACAAGCGTTTGACCTGTTGACCATTTTAAATATTCAATAGCTGGACCATAATCCAATAATGGCTTCATAGTAGAGCCTGGCTGATTTTGTGTTAAATCGTCTGCATAGTTCCAACCACGATTGCCATAATTGCGTCCACCACCAACTGCTTGAATTTGACCCGTTTTTGTATCAACAACAGCTACACCAGATTGAATTTTTTTCTGTTGGGAAATTACTATCATCATTCATAACATTTTCAACAATTTGTTGAGCTTTTGGATCAAGTGTTGTGTAGACCTTAATGCCTTCTGCCATTGCAGAACCATCACCGTTTTTCTCAAGTTCGTTTAGGACGACATCAAGGAAAGCATCATATTTAGAGCCAGCAAATTTTTGACGTGTTGTATCATCAGCTAAACCTGCTTGAACGTCTACTTTTTTTTGCTTCTTCCATTTCAGCTTTTGTAATTTTACCATGTTGATACATTAATCCTAAGACTGTATTACGACGCTTTTCCGCAAGCTCAGGATTTTTTTAATGGGTCGTAAGCATTTGGACGCTGTACTAAACCTGCAAGTAATGCTTCTTCATCTAACGTTAAATCTTTTAACTCCTTACCATAGAAATATTGAGCGGCTGTACCAAAGCCATATACACGACCTGACATAAGCATTTTGTTAAAGTACATTTCAAAGATTTCTTCTTTTGAGTATTTACGTTCTAATTGGAAAGCAAGCCAAGCCTCTTGTGCTTTACGTTTTAATTTTTTTCTCATTTTGTAAAAAAAGAGTTCTTCACAACTTGTTGTGTTAAAGTTGAAGCCCCCTGTGATCCAAAGCCATCGCGGAAGTTGGCAATAATTGCACCACCAAGACGATAAAAATCCATACCATGATGCTCAAAAAAAGCGTACGTCTTCCGTAGCAAGGATAGCATTGATCATGTCCTCAGGTATATCTTCATATTTTATATATTTACGGTTTTCTGCACCAATTGTTGCAAATAAATCACCATTTTTATCAAAGAACTCAGAAGAAACAGGGTCTTTTAGTAATTCTTCCTTAAGCTCGGGCGCGCTACTAGCATAAAAAGCGAACATCCCAGCTCCTCCAATAAAACATGCAACTCCTATTGCCACCAGCGTTAGGAAAATGCGCTTAAACCATAGTTTTCCAGATGATTTGGGCACTTTCTTTTTATTTTTTTGAGCGAGAGCTTTTTGACGCTCACCGCGTGTTTGACGACGTTCAGTCATTCTACAATCTCCTCACTTTCAGAACCATGGCTTTTTGCTTCAATGAGCTGCTGGACAATCGGTAAATAGTCGATACGTGGATAATAGCTTGTAGGAATTTCGAAAGCTTCTCTTTCAATCGTTGAAAAAGGTATCGATTTACGCTCACCATTCTCCATTGCTTGCCAGGCCTTTTGTAAAACTTCGTATGGCACAATAAAATATCGTTCAAAAGCTGAAAAACGAACGATAATAAAAGCCACACCATTTTGTTCCGACACCTGCTGCATATGAGTCATTTGATGTAAGTGTATATTTTTTTAAGGGAAAACTCGTTTTGGAAGCTGTCTCCTTTGCATCAAAATCAATATACTGCCCTTTCCAAACACCATTATAATCTGTTGTGGAAGGAGTTCGGAAGTAAGCTTCGCGAATTACTGCAGCACTTCGTGATGGGTACTCTACTTTGACGATTTGTACGGGAACAGGTTTCTTATGAATGATAGCAAGTCGTCTTTTTATATAATAGTCGTTTGCTTCATTTATTTCATCTTCTAGTGTTTTCCCTCGATTACTAAAAGAGATTTCTTTGTTATCATCCTTTTTTTGCCACATTTTGTACAGTTGGATTTGGGGTATACAATTTCCCATTTGGATAACGAATTGTCATTTAGCTCACCCTCTATAATACTGCTATTATATACAATAGTTTACCATGATTCAGTAGCAGTTCTCCACTTCTGGCTCGCTCAAACCATAGCAGAAATCATACGACAAGAATCAATCAATATAGTACACTTTCCGTCTTCTGAAGTCGAAAAGTTGTCAAAAAAAAGGCTGTGCTTTCTACTCAAAATGCCAAAAAAAACAGATAAAGTTTTCATCCAATTCAGTAGTCAATTTGTCCTCTCTATTCGCCCCAATCTAGCTAGAAGATTATTCGGACAACAGCGCCTTAAGTTTGTTTTAATAAAAAAAATATCGAAATTCTTCTTCTTTCAGCTAACTTACGCTTATTTTGTCACGCATGAAGGTAATTTTATACATGCGAGGAATACATAAGTAAAGCAAAGGAGGCGTTGTATTGAATAAGTTGGAACAATTAGTTGCGCAGTTGGATCTGGTCAATCAATTACTTATAACAAGAGTGTCTTTGGAAAACAATGCACATAGCATGCATTTTTTTATGCAACTCAAAGCTGTTAGCCAGAAAGTAAGCTTAGCAGAAAAGAACTGGCAAGTAAAGAATGCGTGTTCGCCTATAAGTAGTGAAAAATGATAGACTTTGGTACACTTATCTCATATGCAAAATAACTCACTCAATATGTGTATTTTATATTTACCATAATGAGAGGTGAGAGACATGCTATTATAAAAAAAACTTCATATACAACTTGCTTGTCATGTATTGTGTTGAGATTTTCGCTAACAGTACTACTATACATGTTGAAGAAGTGATTTTAAGTTCGTATTTGTTGGAATGAATGAGATGAGGTGCGAAATTGTTATTAATACAGCAAACTTCCATATTAATAGATGAATGTGAAAAAAAGTGTTGCACGCTTTTGGCAAATGCGTGAAGAGGATCGTACACCTGATTTTTTTAAAGAGGTTAAGCCACATGCCGATGCGATACATCAACACTTAAAGGAGTGGCAACAGGGGGCCAATTTGTGGATTCAAAACAATAATCCAAAGTATATGCATATCCAACAAATTGCTGCTGTGGTGGAATCCATGGAGCAATTTGTTGTGCAATCTTTTTTTAAAGAAACAAGTAAAAAAACGCTTTTTAGATGCTATTCATTCTACCTCCTTTACATTGAAAAATTTTGAGCGAATCGTGAAGGAGGGAACAAAAGATGTTATCCAAAAAGAGAACCATCAATGAATTATTAAACGAGTGGAGATATGATGAGGAATTAAAAGAGCGAATTATACACTGGCAGACACTGGAAGGACGGGAAGCAAAATATGCTTCTTTCCCTAGAAATTTACATCCTTCTCTAGTAAAGGCACTACAGGCAAGAGGGATCGAGCAGCTTTATACACATCAGCGAGAAGCTTTCGATTTGGCGCAGAGTGGTACATCCTTTACTGCGGTTACGCCAACAGCATCAGGTAAATCATATTGCTATCATCTGCCAGTTCTTCAAACAATATTAGAGGATAAAAATGCCAGGGCTATTTATTTATTTCCGACAAAGGCTTTAGCACAGGATCAGAAAAATGATTTAAATGAATTAATTGAACAAAGTGGAGAAGAGATATTAAGCTACACATATGATGGAGATACCGCACCTGGAATTCGCCAAAAGGTACGTAAGGCAGGGCATATTGTCATGACAAACCCCGATATGCTCCATTCAGGAATATTACCACACCATACGAAATGGGTATCCCTTTTTGAAAATTTACAGTATATCGTTATTGATGAATTACATACATATAAAGGTGTATTTGGTTCACATGTTGCCCATGTTATACGCAGACTCAAGCGGATATGTGCATTTTATGGCAGTAAGCCGGTGTTCATTTGTACTTCGGCAACTATAAAAAAATCCAAAGGAATTAGCAGAGATTCTAACAAATGAAACTCATGCATTAATTGCTGATTCGGGAGCACCAGTTGGTAAAAAAACATTTCTTTTTTTACAATCCGCCTATTGTTCATAAAACGTTTGGTGTGCGTCGTAGTGCGGTTTTAGAGGTAAGTGACCTAGCTAAAAGATTATATATAGCAGGTATTCAAACCATTATCTTTGCTAAAAGCCGTGTAAGAGTAGAAATGATAGTGACTTATTTAAAGGAGCTGACAAGAAACAAACTACTTGATGAATCGGTGCGAGGCTATCGAGGAGGCTATTTACCTTCTGAGCGAAGAGTAATTGAACGTGGTCTTCGAGATGGCACTATTCAAACAGTTGTTAGTACAAATGCTTTGGAATTAGGAGTCGATATTGGACAACTTCAAGCATGCATTATGACAGGTTACCCAGGAAATATTGCAAGTGCCTGGCAGCAAGCTGGTCGCGCTGGTCGTCGACAGGACGAGGCATTAATTATTTATGTAGCCCAATCGTCTGCACTAGATCAGTATGTCGTCAATCATCCACTCTTTTTACTCGGTGGTGCTCCTGAGGAAGCACGTATTTACCCTGAAAATATGTTAATTTTAATGGACCACTTAAAATGTGCAGCATTCGAGTTACCTTTTTCCACAAATGATGCATATGGAGAATATGAAGTTCAGGAATTATTAGATTATCTAGCAGAGGAAGGCGTTGTTTTTAAAACAAGTGATAAGTGGCACTGGATGAGTGATCGTTTTCCTGCACATGATATTAGTCTGCGCTCTGCTTCTCAGGAAAACGTTGTAATCATTGATATGACAGTTCCTGCACAAACAAAGGTCATCGGTGAAATGGATCGTCACAGCGCAATGACATTATTACATGAAGAGGCAATCTATTTACATCAGGGCATTCAGTTTCAAGTAGAAAAGCTTGATTGGGAAGAAAAGAAAGCCTTTGTCCGTGAAGTAGATGTCGATTACTACACAGATGCTAATCTAGCAGTTGAAATGAAAGTACTAGAAGAGGATCGTAATAGGGATTATAAGGGGGGCACAATTAGCTTTGGTGATGTTGGGTTAGTTGCTCAGGCCACACTATTTAAAAAAATACGCTTTGGCACTCATGATAATATCGGATCAGGTCCAATCCATTTACCACCAGATGAGATGCATACAAGTGCCACCTGGCTATCACTTCATTTATCAGAGCAGTGGTCAGAGGCAGAATTGACCGAGGTAATGATTGGAATAGCCTACGCAATGAATGCCTTTATACCTTTGTTTATTCAATGTGATAGCAGTGATGTAGCAGTCGTGCCACAAGTTAAAGCATCCCATAATAAGCTGCCAACATTTTTTTGTTTATGATAAGTATCCTGGAGGAATCGGATTAAGTGAAAAGGTCTATGATTTATGGGAGGACTTATTAACAAAAACACAGCACCATGTTATAAACTGTCCTTGTGAAGCTGGCTGCCCATCTTGTATTGGTCCACAAGATTCTACGATGACTGTAAAAAGTAAAGTCGTCAAGCTACTACAAATATTAAATTATCAGTAGTTAAGTATAGAGAGGGAGAGGATATAGATTAAATCTTCAAACCCAAATTGATCTTGTTGCTGTCTGTATTTTACAGGCGGCAGCTTTTTCAAATACTATTGCTTACAGAAATAATTGAAGTATGTCATAACGAGAAATTAGTGATCTTAATATACTCTGACGTTTTACAAGGAGTAATCTGAAAAAAAGGGTTACAAAGCCAAAATAGCATAACATTGACAGTCACCCGACCGTATAGTATCATTTTCATTCTTACTTGTTGCGAGAAAGGCGGATTGACTTTGTTAATTGAAAGTGTAATAGATCACATATCGAGTCTTAAAGGGTATTCATCTGTAAAAAAAAGTAGAAAAAGGATACTCACCAGATGAAAAATACATAGTTACCGTCGGCCAGAATCAATACTTTATACGATTATCAGACATACAATATCATGAAAAACGAACCATCGAATTTTCATTGCTTCAAGCATTAGAAAAACAAGGTGTACAAACGAATAAAGCCATAGAATGTACTTTATTGATTGAGGCTAATCTTTCTGTCATGGTATTAAGCTATATTGAAGGATACCCTGCAAATGAATTCATTTTGAATCTTTCTGATGTGGCGCAATTTAATATAGGTCTTGCTGCTGGGAAAGAATTAAGAAAAATTCATCAGCTACATGCCCATGCCCCGCAAACGATGCACTGGGAAGAAGCTCAAAGAAAGAAATTCAGTTTTTATTTAAATGAATATAAAAAAAGGAAGCTATCAACTGCCAAAAGAGCATAAAATACTAAACTTTATTGAAAACAATTTCCACCTTCTTAAAGATCGACCTATCACATTACTCCATGATGATTTTCATCTTGGCCATATCATCGTTCAAAATAACTTGTATAATGGCGTAATTGATTTTAATGGCTATGATTTTGGTGACCTCTATCATGATTTTTATAATCTTTCTTTGTTTAGTAGAAGACACAGTATCCCATTTTGTATTGGACAAATAAATGGTTATTTTACAGAATCTCCAGACGATACGTTTTGGCGAATATATGCCTTTATGCAGCGATGAATATCGTCTCTACGATTGTGTGGACGAAAAAAATATGATGAACAATCATTTGATGATGCATTGGAAAGAATCCATCTCATTTTAGAAGATCATGACTATTTTAATTTGGATCGACCATTATGGTATAAGTCCAAAACTGTTGATAATGTTACAGGTTTATAAACGGTGATATGTTTGCTATTGTGTATTTTTAAACTGAACTAATATTTATTAAATTTAGTTCAGTTTTTATTTATGAGCAAATCTATTTTTAAATTATTGACCTAACGGTGCAGGTTAGTAGATTAAGAAATTATTATACAAATTAGAGAAATATTATGTATTAGGATGATTAGGAGGTATTTATGACGACAAATATTTTAAATATACAAGAGGAAGCCAAAAAAAATTGTAGAAAAAGTTGCTTATATTTATCAAAATCATACAAGAGAGGATTTTATAGGTTTAATTGTTCATGGTTCCGTAGTAAAAGGTGGCATTATTCCAGGTTCAAGCGATATTGATTTTCATCTTTATTTGAAGGAAACGGCTTTTGAAAAACAAGGTATATTACCATTGGAGTTATATCTAAAAATTCATCGAGATTTAAGCAAAATTGATACGAAACCATTTAGCTATATTCAATGTGAAGCATTAACAGATAAATTACCAAAGGGATTTATTGGTCCAGTTCCTGGTGCTTATCAAATTGTGGCTGGAAGGTTGCCAGTAGAGGAAGCATCAAATGAACAATTGAAGGAAACGGCATTAAAATCATTAAATGATTTAACTGTTGTTCCCAAGTATTTTTCTACACTATTAGACCACGGAAAAGAGAGATTAACGAGAGTTGTACGTTTACTTAATACACAAGTTTCTCCAACAATATATCACGTCCTATCTTTAGTACATCAAGATGCCATTGAAATATGGCAGATGCCAAAAAAATAAGGCAATACACTTATTACCCGAAGAAATGAAAAAAATTTGCAATTCAATTTTATGAATGTGCTAAAAGGTATTACCCTGATGAAATTTCGGTTAATGATGCTTTAGGTATGATTGAAAATGGTGCAAAGTTCTTCGAAAGTGTAAATCTCTGGTTCAAATTGAGAAAAACTAACGGATGCGTTAATTATAGATCGTTGAGGTACATTGGCAACAACTAACGGTGCAATTTAGTTGAACAAGCGTAAATAATTCTACAGACCTTATTTAGATAAAATAACATTAATTAGGGGGAAAGAATGAGTAATTTTAGAGGGATAATCTTAGAGGGCTACTCGAATGCTGGAAAAACATCAGTCTTAAAAGCGTTGAAACAACTTCAAGCAAGTGATGATGCCGAACGTAGTGTCATAGTTCTCAGTGAGCATTATTCGCAAGTATTACACAAGGTAAATGGTGAATTAAAGTCGTTAAGTCGAGATGAACACTTACAAGTCTTAAGAGAAAGAGTCACGATGCTGAAAATGTTAAATAATTGGTCAAGAGAAATTGGACAAACCCAACGTTCAAAAGGTTTATTCTTTATATTGGAAAGGTTTCATTTAAATCATCGAGTAGCATTTTCTCATTCAATATCAGATGAAATCAAGGAATTAGAAGCCGAGTTATTTGAAATGGGAGCAAGATGTACTTTGTTAACTGTATCACCAGAGAATTTAGAGCAAAGAATAAGTAGTAGAAACCCTAATGAATGGGAAGGGAAAACCATGGAAGAAATGAAATTAGCGTGTGAATTATTATTAAAACAACAACAAGAGTATAGGAGCCAAGCTGAAAATTCTATCATTCCTACAATTGAAATAAATACTGATAATAAAGATTGGGATTCCTACGCCAAACAAATTTACTTATTAAATTCCCATGAAAGAACGTAACATCTTTCATTTTCTGTGGTGTAGCGCTGGTTTTTGCGCTACATGGATGGCTGACTGGGGCAATTGTTCAATAGAGCAGTCGCTTTTCAATATCGTTGAGGTCAGTTCAATATATATAAGTGAAAAAATAATTAATGGAGGGGGTTATGTGATACATTCTGGTATAGAAATTGTTAAATTCAATGAACAATGGGCAGAAATATTTCAATCAATAAAACAAATCTTTAAATGATTTAATTTTTTTGATTGAATACATCGGAAGCACTTCAAGCGAAGGTCTTGGAGCAAAACAAATTTTAGATATAGATATTGTAATAGAGTGTTTTTCCAAAGGTAATCATGGGACTTGAACAGATAGGATACTTTCGCCAAGAAGAATGGAGTTTTGAAGATAGAGAAACATTTGGCAGAAATGATATATCTACACCTTGGGATGGAGAAGGGACGCAATGGATGGAGCACCACCTTTATGTTTGTAACAAAAATAGTGAAGAACTTGCAAAGCATTTAGCATTCAGAGATTATTTGTGAAATAACCCACAAGTCGTAATTGAATATGAAAATGAGAGGAGATAAGCAATGAGGGCGCCTTATCAAGTTTTGATATTACCTTATATAATCACTGACGATTCTATTGAATATGCAATTTTTAAGAGAAGTGATTTTGGGTATTGGCAGGGATTAGCAGGTGGTGGGGAAGAGGATGAGACTCCTATTGAATCAGCTAAACGAGAAGCATTTGAAGAGGCTGGTATTACAAAAGATTATCCATATATTGAATTAGATTCTATGTCTTCACTACCAGTAGAAGATGTAGTTGGGAACTTCCTTTGGGGAGAAGACATTTATGTATTAAAAGAATTTTCTTTTGGTGTTAAAGTTCCTACAAAAGATATAACTTTATCAAAAGAGCACCTCAACTACAAATGGTTATGTTTTGAAGAGGCAGTAACGCTTTTGAAATGGGATAGCAATAAAACGGCGTTATGGGAATTGAACAAAAGGTTATTAAATCGGATTAACAACAAGCAAAAGTTTGCGAAAGAAAATACTTAATCTAACGGTGCTAATTGAAGAAGATAGCAAAACCAGAAGCAACAATCTTTGAGAAAATAGCCTATTGAATTAGTGGAGCAGTTTCAAATCTAGTAGCCGGTCTATTTTTTTTGTGGTTTTGACCAGTTTTATGTCCAGACTCATTTTACTTTCAAATAGGTTGAGTTTTTTTGTTTTTCTTATAGTTAGTATCTTATGAAAAGTCTTTAATCTCGTTCCACATACTTTCCGTCATTTTGAAGGTGATTTTCATTATAGGATACATATGCTTGAATGACTTTATCATTTTCAATTTTATATACATAAAGTACTGTTCGTTCGTCAGCAAATTTAACTTTTATTTGGTATCCAAATGCTGTAGTTAATAATTCTTCTTTATCAAAACTAGTTTCCCAAGACGCATTAGGGTATTTCTTTTCTAAATGTTCTTCTACCATTTGAGTATATTTGTCATATTTAGCGTCCTGTATATTAGGACGAACAGTTAGGAATACTGCATAGCTTATAAGGATAATAATTATAAAGCTATACAAAATTTTTTTTACCTTTTTTTTCTTAAAAAAAATGAAATCACAAAAAGAAAAAAATAGATTCCTATCACAAAAAATAACTCTATCGCTTTTATACCCATATAAACATCTCCTAATTAATTCTATTTTAATGAGATTCTTCTATTTTTATTATAGCTTATGTAGATCGACAACCTATATACCAGCAAGTATTGGTTCAAACATAAATTGTAAAAATATCGCTATTTTGAATATTTATTTAATTGCTCTTGGCTATCAACTCTTTTTCTCTTCACTTAACGGAGTGAGGGAAAGCCGAATAGCCCCAGTGATCAATTAAGGGTCCGGCAATCGTAATTTCATTTGTACTTGCAGATAGCTCCTCAATGCTCACTGATAAATCTGTAGAACTACTTACAATTTTTTTGTGTCATAGTATGTAATTTTTCTTTCATTTCTATAAAAGCTTTAGCTAACTCTGAAATTTCATCATTGGAATTCACATCAATGGAAACGGTATGCAAATTCCCCTCAGTTATGGCATTCGCAGATACTGCTAATTGATTAATGGGCTTAATAACTTTATATTCTACATAGAAAACATAGGATATTGTCACAATAATCCCTACTATCGTTAAAAAAAGTAGGTAGCCATTCAAATGATGTTATATTTGCTAGATCTAATATTAAAATAGCAATCATGTGAGCATTTAAAATAGTAAAGCCAATGATATTTCTTTTCCGTAAACTCATAATTAATTCCCTTCAAATATGATCTTACTCCAATGTAATTGAGGTGATTTTGTTTATTTGCAAAAACTTTAATAGAAATGGATTCTTTTTTTCATGTTTTAAGTGAATAAGAGGTATCCCAAGGAAAAATTATGGTCTCTTTTCCTTGGGACTTTGTATATGTTAATGAATAATCTAGGCTGATATATTATTGAGACTTAGCAACAGCGTAAGAAGATTATTAATAAATAAGGCTAGGGAAGCAATTATCAATTACGCTAAGACGAAATTGAAAAACTTAAATCATCTTTTCCAGAACTGAGTATAAAAACTTAGCATCTTTTCCTACCCCACAAATAAGTGCCGACCCTCTTTGGTGTTGCCACGGTAGTCCAATATAATATAACCCTTGTATGGGACTTACCCCTCTTTTATGAAGAGGAAAACCTTTTGCATCTAAAACTCCCTCTATGTCTATCCATTTGTAATCAGGAACAAATCCTGTTGACCAAATAATATTTTGCACGTTTTTTTTTACTATGATCATTAAAAATTATTTCTCTTCCTTGTGTTTTTATGACTCTTGGTTTTATATTAATTTTCTCTTCCCGAATCAGATGCTTTAATTCAAGGCCGAAAATAGGATCACTTTGTTTTTGAAACCAAGATCCGCGCCTTGTATCCGTTCCTGCATATAATAGCCCAATCTTTTCTAACCAGTAAAAAAATGCTTTTGCTCATAATATTAACAGGTAAAAATTTAAATGGATGGCTAATAGCAATGGTTACTTCACGATTTTCTGCAAGTTCAGTAGCAATTTGTGTACCCGAATTCCCTCCTCCAATCACAAGAACAGGACCACCTGGAATCATCTCAGGTGATTGATATTGGGAAGAATGAATTTGAAACACCTCTTTTGAAAGACTTTGGGATATTGAAGGAATGAACGGTTTCTGAAAAGCCCCAGATGCGATGATTACATGTTTAGAATGAAATATCCCCTTATCAGTAGAGACTTTAAATGTATTTTTTTATTTTTTTGGACTTTATGTACAGTTGTCTCCATTTTCACCGGTAATAAAAAAACGTTTCGCATATGCTGCAAGATAATCCGCGATTTCATCCTTTGTAGGCAATGCGTTGTTATCTCCTTCTAAACTGATTCCAGGCAGAGAGCTATATGATTTAGGTGTAAATAGGATCAAAGAATCATACCTATTTCTCCATGTATCTCCAATTCTTTTTTTCTCCATCGAGTATGACAAAATTATAGCCTCCTTGTTGCAAATAATACCCCATACTTAATCCAGCTTGACCAGCACCAATCACAATCATATCTAACATTTTTTTATCTCGCTTTCTATTCTTGAATCAATATATGAGCATTTATTCATATACTCATGTATAATCGTCATTATAACAATTCCTTCTAATACGTCAAGTAATTTTCCTCAATGATGATTAGAGATTAATTCGAAAAAGAAGCAAGATAGACTATAATGCTAAAACTTAATATTGCAAATTAAATTCCAACGAATTTAAAAATAAAGTTTTTCATAATTTTAGGGAATTATGAGTTTACCAGTCGTATTGAAACAATAAAGTGTTAAATCAGACTAAGAGGAAGCGTAACTTTTAGTTTGCAGCAGTGAGAAATAAAGAAAAAGCTATTGATAAAATCATTGCAATTTTTCTCGTATATCAAGCTGCTGTGAATAACCCTCCAATTACTGGTGAATATCCTTTACTTAATATGGCAATAGAAACTGATTTAGGTTTTCCGGAACTTCGTGATAGAGCTTAGGAAGGATATAATAAATTCTTACTTTTTTTATAGTCTATTATTGGTGAGGGTATTTAGTCTAAAGAATTTAAACAGGATTTAGATTCTTATAATTTAGCATCCTTTTTGCTTTCGACTATGGAAGGCACAGTTATGGCGAGTCGCTTGTCCTTAAATAATGAACATATGCTTCATAGTATTGAACAAGTAAGAATACTGTTACAGGATTACTCAAAAAGGAACCAGTTAAGTAATTAACTTTATTGGGTACTTTTTTTTGTTTACAAATATAGATGATGTTTTTTGGAAATAGGCTATAGGAAAATGTTGATATATTGAGCCCGTTAAAGAATATATTAAATTAATGAACCCTCAAAATAGAAGATTGTAACATGAGGAAGAATATAGTATGATAAAATCCGAACCGGACCGTCCGGTTTATTTTAGCGAGAGAAAAGTGCTCAGATATCTTATACATTAGGTGAAAAAAATAAACTTGATTCCGAATTTTTAATGGATACCAGTTAGTTTTGGATTTTCGAACAATTTATTTTCATAGACATTAAAGTTTCAGTATTAAAAACAAATTATCTAAAGTTAGTTTTTTTTAATCCTATGAACCGTTCAATCTCTCTTTTGATAATAATTTTAAAAATATAAATTGATAGGAGTCTAAAAATCATGAAAAAAATACTGATAGGTACTTTATTTTTTTATTTCTTTTGCTTGGTTGCTTCATACGTTTTCAAAAAAATTTCATCGTCGATCCTATGTTCTCGAAGTTTTTATCTTATAAAACAATTCCCATTAATCAAGACATATGGTTTATATTCCTGCGTATACACATTGTATTAGCCTTAGTGTCTCTACTTACTGGTCCGTTTGGTTTTGTATATAAGATAAGAGAAAAGAAAATTAACCTACACAGAATCACAGGAAAAGTATACATAGCATCAATTGTTCTAAACTTTGTTCCGTCGCTTTACCTGGCATTTTATGCGACTGGAGGGCTAATAAGTACACTAGGTTTTATTTTTTTTGGACATAAGCTGGGTACTTACAACCTGGATGGCCTACCAGACAATTCGTAAGAAAAAAAGTACAAGAACATCGAAAATGGATGATTCGTAGCTACACACTTACGTTAGCAAATATACAGTTATATGTTTTAAAAACGATTTTTAATACTGGTCTGGATATAAATATTGAAATCGTTTATCCGCTATCTATATGGTTAAGTTTGCTGTTAAGTTTACTTATTGCAGAAATGTATTTAAGAAGGAAGAAATATTCTTAGCTCTCTTAATTATGCATAATTAAGGAGAAATTGATTTTTAAAAATTTTAATAATATCACGACTCTTCCAAAGGAAAAGGAAGCTAATTGGAGTTAGGTTATCATTTTCTATTTGTTTAGTTTCACCGCGCAGCGTTTGAGCCTTAAAACTGGCTGGCATGAATCCAGTATAATATCGAACTCAAGCCAGCCAATTAGCAGCATAATAAAAACACTAACCTTTAGGGGTCACTACCTTTTGTTTCAAAACAGTTGGTTTCTTTCTGTATAAAATCAGCGTTTGCAACTAACTTTTAATCGAACTATATTCAAAAGCTATACTTGTAGCAACTCATCAGATTTCTGTATATTCGCGAACAGCAATTTCTGTCCATTCACCCATTGTTTTAACTGCACCCAGTGTCTACATGTTTTACATACATCTTTTTAACCTCCAGTCCTTCTATGCGATATTTTTTTCGGGTTTGGTTGTATAGCGTCAATTGCCCAGCTGTTGCCTATTTTTTTAAGCAACAACCTCCCCAGTTTTGCACATACGTTAAATGTTATCTTGAGATAGACCTCACAATTTTGAAGCTTCTTTTGTATCAATAATTTTATCTAAAATGCCCATTTAAATCTTCCTGTCGACTAAGCTACATACTTCGCTAAAATTTCATGTTTATTAGTTTTTACAATATTTGCAGCAACTTCACCAAGCGATTTTAAAGTAGCATTTGTGCCTTGTGCTACAATTGTATTGCCCCAAAAGGCAGTAAAATCAATTAAAGTATAGCTTTTTTTGACAATTTTTTTTATTAAACTAACAAAAATACTTGCAACATCTATTGTAGTACTGTATAGTACTAATCATGACAAAGGTAAAATTAATGAATCAAAAACGTGTGATTGAAGTAGCTGCAACATTATTTTTAGAAAAAGGGTTTGCTTATACAAGCATGGATGAATTAGTTCGTGTAAGCAAAGTTTCAAAGTCTAATGTGTATTATCACTTCTCTAATAAAGAAGAATTGTTGGAAGGGGTCGTTGATTATTGGATTGAAATGTATCAATCTGCAATAGATGACTTACTATCTCAAAATCAATTATTAGTTGAAGATCGTATCCAACTGTTTTTAAAGCAAATATCACAAGGAGTTCAGACGAGAGAAAATAAGGGGAGCTGTCCATTTATTACGCTTTATATTCAAAGTCCTACAAATGCCACTAAAGTAAAAGAAAAAAATAGGTCTTTTTTTTAAAGGCTTACAAACGAAAGTTTCTCTATTCCTTAAACAAGGGGTAGAGAATGGTGAATTTAGAAAGACAATAAATATTGACGAGGTTGCATCTCTTTTTATTACAAATCTTGAGGGAGCGCTATTTATTTCAGAAACACTGGAGGATGCAACTGTAATCATGAAAACAGCAGATCATTTGTTTAACTTGCTTCGATAAAAGAAGCATTTTTTTTACATCAAATTAGTACTACTTAGTACTACTAGGAGGATTTTTATGAGAACAGTATTTTTAACGGGTGGAACAGGTTTTATTGGAAAGCAATTAGTGAATGAATTAGCCAAAGAGGATGTGAACATTCTTCTTTTAGTGAGGTCGAAAAGTAAAGCAACATACATTTTTCAGGAAAGAGGCATCTTAAAAGAGGAAAATATGCACTTTATTGAAGGTGATTTAACGAAAATAGACTTAGGTCTAAGTGCTGAAGATAAGGAGTTGGTATTGAAAACGGATGTGATTATTCACGCAGGAGGCTCCATGGATATTCAAGCGACAAACAAAGAGGCAACTTCTGTATTTTTGAATGGCGCCAAACATATTAGTGAATTCGCTAAAAGTATTCATCAATTGAAGGGCTTGCAGCAATTTATTCATGTTGTAGGTTATATGAGTCCCTTTGATGATAATAATAGCAAGGTTGCGATAGATGTATTTAAAGAAGGAAACAAATTTTTAAAAATAAAAAAATCCATATGAGAAAACAAAATTTTTAGCAGATCTTTATATCCGTCAACAGGCATCAGCAGTAGGTTATCCGCTGTCTGTCATTAATCCGCCAACTGTGGTTGGTAGTAGTAAAACAGGGAGTACAGAGCAGATAGCAGGATTAGGTTTGCTTGTGACAAGTATGCGAAGAGGCTCATGCCAGTGATTCCTGGAGGTAAGGGATATAGGTTGCCACTGATTTCAAACGATGAGTTTGCGAAGTTTATTGTGCAGGTTTTCAAATTGGAGCAGCCGGCTATTCAAACATATACACTTGTTGATGACAAAGAGAACGATCCGAACATTGCTGAATTATTAAGTGTTATGTCGGAAAGTATGAATATGAGGGCACCAAAAATCTCTGTTCCAATGCCGCTTATGAAAACAATAATGAAAAGTGGAGTAAGTAAAATAACAAACATTCCTTCTGATGGACTGAATTTTATAACAAAACGAACATTTTCAAATGGTTCGGTGAAAAACATGAGGGGGGGAGATTGGTTTAAGAAGATGAGTGTCATGAACTTTTTCCCTGCCGTAGTAGCTGATCTGGATTATCGATTGATGTATCAAAATGGTGAGCATCATCATTTATTTGAGCGAACATTATGCGACAACAATACCCTTTACCAAATACAAGGAGAGGGGAAACCGTTTATTTTATTACATGGTTTATTGAGTGATGGAGAGGATTTATTTCCTTTAGCGCAAGAGCTTCATGAAAAAACGGGTCAACCTGTATGGATTTTGGATCTTCCAGGTTTGGGACGTTCTCCTTTTAAACGAGAGAAAAATCTTTTAAATATCTATTTGAATGTATTGAAAAAGTTATTGGAGAAAGCTACTAATGGAGCCCATCTAATTGGCCATTCATTTGGTGCGTATATTCTATTGGAAGCATTAGTACAGAGGTACATAGATAAGAAGTATACAATTACTTTACTTCAGCCACCTATTGCTAAAAAAAATGCTAAATCCATAAATGTTCCTCAATTTATGAACAAATGGACATTGAAATTGGCAACTACTAATCTGATAGAGCGATATTTATTAAGTAATGGTTTATTTGAAAGTATAGAGAGCATCCCTGAACATTATATTGAAAAAATAAATAAAAGTTTTACTTCTCCTAGAATTTTAAATACTACCGTTCAGCTTAACAGTTTACTATCGAAAAACGTTCAAGGTGATTTCAATGAAGTAACAAAGTATAATCTTCACATTATTTGGGGGGATTATGACAGAGGCTATTCTGCTCCTTCGCATCTTGGTAAGGTTGATTTTGTTCCATATGGTCATCATTTTCCTCTTAACCATCCGAGTGAAACGGCTAATTTGGTAATAAAAAAATAGTAGTACTAGCAGATGAGATTGTGGGATAAATAAAAACCGTGTAGTAAAAGTATCCTGAAATAGTAAAATGCGAATTGAACAAAGTATTGCTTACGCATGGCATGTAATCACCTTGTGAAGAAAAATACTTAAATTCCCATGAACAGGATATGGGATATGATAGATAATTTAGCTTGTAATTGTTCTTCTTTTGAATTTCCGCTTAATGTTCGTACGTCCATTTTAAACTGTGTTGTGTAAGTTGTATAGGATTTTTCAAAAGCAGATAAGCCATGGTATTCAAATTGTTTAATCCAGTTAGAAACAACAGAACAATAGGTACCTATAGATTTTGCGATTTCTCCTATACTCTCAGAACCATTTTGATATCTCGTAATGGTCTCAAGTTTTTGGTCATTTGTAAATTTTGTCATGAAAAAATTGCACCCCAATTGTTAGATGTGTCTAACAATTGGGGTGCAGTTCATAAATCCTTTTTCCAAAAACGCTTTTTTATTTGGTTCCATATGATAGCAGTGATGTAGCAGTCGTGCCACAAGTTAAAGCATCCCATAATAAGCCTGCCAACATTTTTTTGTTTATGATAAGTATCCTGGAGGAATCGGATTAAGTGAAAAGGTCTATGAATTATGGGAGGACTTATTAACAAAAACACAGCACCATGTTATTAACTGTCCTTGTGAAGCTGGCTGCCCTTCTTGTATTGGTCCACAAGACTCTACGATGAATGTAAAAGTAAAGTCGTTAAGTGAATGTATCATCTTATTATTGAAGAAATATCCTGAATGAACGTGATAGGCAAATTATTAATGGTACACTGGCAATAGAAATACATCAAATTTTTCAATGAAGTAGTTTGGATGTTAAAGTAAAAAAACTTGTAAAATGATGCTAATGATTTGACATCAACCGGTTGAAACATTAATACAAGAATATCGATATAAAGAACTTGGAGTGGTTATGTTTAGTTACCAAAGTAGTTTACATTAACGAACGCCTGAAGTAGAAATCCTAAACAGACCAGTACTACCAGAGTTAGATGGAGTAGAGGTGGATAAAATGAACATTAATCAAGTGACAAAAGAAAAGCTCGAAAAAAAACAATTGAACGAATGCAAAAGGCACTAGAATACAATGACCCAGAATATATGAGTGAATTGGTTCACGACCTTACCGAATTTGCTTATTTCTCAGGTTATAAAGAAGCGAAGAGTAGTCAACTCAACCAACCTACTAAGAAACCAGATTTAAATAAGTACACAGAAATTTCTCCTAAGATTATTGATGCAAAAATCTCAAATCTCGTTTTTAATATGGGTGTCCCTTCGCACATAAAAGGTCATAAATATCTAATTGATGCTGTTGCACTAACGTATGAGAATCCTACGCTTATTGCTAAAGAAAAGAAAGATTTGTATCCCTATATTGCTAAAAGGTACAATACCACCGCTAGTAGAGTCGAGCGAGCTATTCGTCATGCAATTGAAATTAGTTGGAGTAGAGGAAGCCTTGAATCAATTCTTGAATATCCGGAAACTAAGTCTACAATTAAACCTACAAATAGCGAGTATATTAATTACCTAGCTAATATTATTCGTATCAATAACGAATAACCTACATCAAACAATTCAACTGAACACCTATATGGAATTTTAGATAGTAACTAACAAGCAGTATTTGGATTATTATTAAGTGAATATTCTTAGTATGAATTTTATTAGGTAGGGAAAGTTTCTGGTATGATAAAAACAAACTCTTTAATAATAGCTGGAATAGGGGTGACCATTTTATTAGAAATATATGTTAAGGTGAAAAAAATTTGATTTTGTTGGACCTTTTACATAATAGACTAAGAAATTATGTTTTAAAAATGGGAATAAAGCAGAGGAGATACTAATGGAAAAAGAAAAATTACCAAAAGTCGGGGTTGGAGCAGTTATATTAGATGAGAATAACCAGATTTTACTTGTATTACGCAAGAAATCGCCTGAAGCTGGTCATTGGAGTTTACCTGGTGGCAAAGTTGATTATATGGAAACAATAGAAAACGCCGTAATACGTGAGATTAAGGAAGAGCTCGGGATTGACATCAAAATTGAACGATTACTATGTGTGACAAATCATATTGTTCAGTCGGAAGATGTTCATTATGTTGCTCCTACTTTCATTGCGCATATTATTAAAGGTAAAGTACAAAATAAAGAGCCTCATGCTTTAGAAAAAGTACAATGGTTCCCGATAAAGGATGTACCAGAAAACATTACGATTACAACAGACTATGCTCTTAAACAGTTGTAATGAAAAAGGAATTGCTAGGGAGGAATTATGGATACTATATTATTTGATTTAGACGGTACACTGCATGATAGCGAGAAATTGTATATTCAAGCATGCTGTAACTGTTTAGAGGCGATGAGAAAGAGCAACTTACTGATGAAGAAAAAAATTATTTAATAGGAAAACCGATTACTAGAATTATAGATGAGTGGTTTAGTGGGCAAAAAATAGAGGTACTCGAATCATTCTTCAGACACTACGAAATGGTAAATAATCAAGTTCGAGAATATAATGGTATTTACGAGGTGTTAACTGAATTAAAAGGTAGAGGGACTACATTGGGAATCGTCTCATCAAAGTATAAAAAAATATGTTGTCCAGGAACTACACAAAACAAAGCTCTATCCTTTTTTTTAATGTTATTGTAGGACTAGATGATTGTAAAGAGCATAAACCACATCCTGAACCGTTGTTAAAAGCAGTTAGAGAGCTACAAGTTGACCTAAAGAATTGTATTTATATTGGAGATCAACCGACAGATATTTTGGCTGCAAAAGCAGCTGGTATTAAAGGTTTTGGAGCACTATGGGGGGAAGGAGAAAAAGAAAAGTTAGAAAGTGCTTTGCCAACTGGTTTATTACAAAAACCAAAAGATATATTAGTCATAAATCGTATTAACAGTGTTTGTTAAAAAATATGACTACAATACTCCTGAGTTATATTACTCAAACAAATAGTGGTAAAAATAAACGTCAGGCACTGATTAAATGTAAGTGCCTGTTTTTTTGTTTCTGTCACAAGTAGTAGATTTTCAGCACTTCAAATTTGAGGAGTGAAATTGACCTAGTTCGAAATTGCGTTCAATAGTTCATGGTGAACCCTCGTTAGAAATTTGCTTCAATCATATTAAAGGCACTTCTCAGTTTATAAGTTTTTATAAAGTGTGTATTACATTTGAGAAATATTCAATGTGTTTCACATTATTTAGAAACAAAAATAATCTCAAATTCCTTATTTTGGTTTTATAATATATACCATACGTAATTCTTGAGCATACGTTATAGCATTCAGCTTAAATTGAACATTTTTTTATTATCCTCATGCAAAGAAATAAAACATTAAAATAGCATATCAGAGACAACTTGAATAATTAGTAATAGAAAAATAGCTGGAAGCAAAATTTGTACCCATCTTCCTTTGATATAAGGGACAATTTTTAATCCAATGTGTGAACCAATTATAGAGCCAACAGTAATCGGAATGGCAATACCCCAATTAACAATTCCATAAAAAAAATAAAATATAAACGCACTTATACAACTTGAAAATGTCACAAAGCGGGTCATTTCAGCAGCCTTTACATAATTAAATTGCCTCTTTAAAAAGTATGTGATGTTTAAAAGTGCTGATCCTGGCCCAAACCCACCATCGTATGTTCCTATAAAAAATGGGACGAATAAAGTAGTTAGCTTTTTATTGCCTTCTTGCATAGAAACTAGTTGCTCAGTGTCTGATTGTTCATTTACTAACCCAGTTTTTTTTGCTTTTTAAAACAACAAAAAACATAGCAATTAACACAATGCAAGCAATTATATTCATCGTTTGTTCCAATAATCTTGTTGTGAAAAAAAGCACCGAATATTCCGCCTAATCCAGCAAATAACATGAGTGGCAGCATTTCTTTGAGTTTAACTTTTCTTTTTAAAACAAGTACCAAAATTGTCGAAAATGAAGATATTCCTGTTGCAAATTTATTAATTGCAACTGTCGCGTGAATAGGTATCCCAACTAATAAAAGCAGGTAGTAATACAAATCCTGCTGCTCCAAACATGACACCGATAATAGCAGCAAGTATGCCAATTCCACATAATAAAAGATCATCTGTGGATAACCATTCCAATAATAAGTTTTCCAAACAAAACCCCCCTAACTTCTACATTTAAATTACTGCTATACTAGTAGTAAGACAAATACATTAAAATTGTTTATTCATAAAATAAGGTTATGAATGGGTGGAAATATGAATTTACATACATTACGTATTTTTACAAAAGTCGCAGAGCAAGGGAGCATTACAAATGCAGCAAGCTCACTACATATTAGTCAACCTGCTGTCACTGCTCAGATTCGTAAACTAGAACGGGAAATAGGAGCTAAATTAATTACAGGTAAGGGGAGAGGAATTCAGCTAACCTCTGAAGGGAAATTTCTTTATGAGCAAGGATTACGTTTGTTTCAATTGGAAAACCAAATTGATAATAAATTTAAAACATTTTTAGAGAAAAAGGAGAAAGTACAAATTGCTTCTTCCTA
Source organism: Lysinibacillus pakistanensis (assembly GCA_001312325.1). The sequence continues at coordinate 129,107 of BBDJ01000002.1, forward strand.
TATTTCAACAAATTATATTTTACCGCCAATAATTGCTAGTTATAAACTCGAAAATCCAAATATTGATGTGTATGTATCATTAGGAAATGTACAATCTGTTGAGCAACGTGTGCTTAATTATGAAGTTGATTTTGGCTTTGTTGTTCAAAGTAACATCAATCATGAAGATTTAAGCTTTGAGAAAATTCTCGATATCCCATTCTGGTTCGTTGTTCATCCAATGCATCCTTTAGCAAATAAAGATGTATCGATATTTGAGTTAAGTGAACATGATTTTATTTACAGGGAAAGAGGTAGTTCAACACTTGATTTGTTAGAGGCTATTTTTTTATACCCATAATTGCCCATTACCAAAATTCGGTTTACAAATGCAAGGCTTACTTGAATCGATAAAGGTAGTTGAGGCGGGGTATGGAATGGCACTTGTACCAGCCTGTAGCGTAACGGAAACATTGGCATGTGGAAGGCTTGCTCGGGCCTTTGTGCAGCAAGGCGAAATTAATCAAAGTTTATATATTTGTACAAGAAGAATGGATGAGAGAGAACATCCATTCATTCACTATTTAAAAAATTTTTAATGAAGTCAGATTCTTAACTTCTGGCTTAGTTTTTTTATTTCTGGAAATTATGCAACGAAGGGATTGAAGGGGGTTACAAGGGTATATAGTGTTTGCTGCCGTTTCTGAGTTTCTTAAGCACTTGCGATAATATTTTTTTGAGCGTATGTATATAATTTAAGTGTTTATAATATATACCTAATATACATGTACTATTTATGAGAGAAAATGGTTATGCCTGTTTGAAAATTAATCTTAACTGACAGAGAGATCTTCAATAACGAAGCAGCAGTGACAGGAACACTTGTAACCTTTGTAGATAGACAAACTTCTTTACACAATTATATATTATAGTTTTTTTTCTATCATTATCATAGAAATCATGTGATAGACGAATGAATGAGTTCTTTTTACAATGAAGACAAGAAACTCATGCAAAAACAATGAAAAGTGAGTTTTGATTAGTAATAGTGTCAAGAATTTTTCGACTCCAAAAATTACAAAGTAAAAAAAGTAACACAAAACAATGACGAGGTGATTATTTATGCAAAAAGATTTAAGTCAATTCATTAGAAGTACAGCATTTTTGGACAAGGTTGTTTCAGCAGAGGAGGCAGCTTCCTGGATTGAAGATGGAATGAACCTTGGAATGAGTGGGTTTACATTATTCGGTGAACCAAAGGAATTTCCACTTGCACTTTCAAAGCGAGGAAAGAATGAAAACTTCAAAGTCAACTTATATACTGGTGCTTCATTAGGGCCAACTGCTGACCAATCAATGGCTGAGGCAGAAATCATTAACTTACGGGTTCCCTACCAAGGAAACTCTGTTATGCGTGGGAAAATCAACAAAGGTGAGATATACTACATTGACCAGCATTTATCACATACTGCAGAAGAAGTAAGAAAAGGAACATTAGGTAAAATTGACTATGCCATTATCGAAGCAGCTGGAATTACTGAAGAAGGTTATATTATTCCAACTGGATCTGTAGGAAATTCACCAATTTTTGTAGAAAAAGCTGAAAACGTTATCATTGAAATTAATACTACTGCGCCTCGAGCATACGAAGGCCTTCATGATATCTTTGTTCAAAAAGAGCAAGGGGAACGTAGAGAAATACCAATTTATACCGTATCAGATCGCATTGGAGAAATAGGCATCAAGGTCGATCCAGAAAAAGTAAAAGGTATCATTTTATCCGAGCAGCCTGATGTTCCTTCACCATTATTTGAACCAAACGAAGAAACACAGCAAATTGCCAATCACTTATTAGACTTCTTAGCCAGTGAAGTAGCAGCAGGAAAATTGCCAGAATCATTAGCTCCGTTACAATCAGGCGTAGGATCTGTTGCGAATGCTGTTTTAAATGGCATGAAAAATTCCCAATTTAAAGATCTTGAAGTGTTTTCTGAGGTACTACAGGATGGTGTCTTTGATTTAATTGATGCTGGTATCGTTAAATTTGCAGCTGGGACTGCATTCTCCCTTTCGAAAAAGCGTGTTGATTCATTGGCAGAAGATTTAGAGAAATACAAAGATAAAATTATGTTTAGGCCTCAAGAAATTTCGAATAATCCAGAAGTTATTCGTCGTTTAGGCGTCATTTCTTTTAACACAGCAATAGAAGTAGATATTTACGGAAACGTCAATTCAACTCACATTAACGGAACAAAAATTATGAATGGCATTGGTGGATCTGGGGACTTTGCTCGAAACGCTAAAATTACCATCTTTGTAACGTCTTCGCTAGCAAAAGATGGAGCGATTTCAACGATTGTGCCTTTCGTATCGCATATTGACCATACAGAGCATGATGTAGATGTAATTGTGACAGAGCAAGGATATGCCGATCTTCGTGGACTTCCACCTGTAAAGAGAGCGGAAAAGCTTATCGAAATCGCACATCCTAAGTATAGACCACAATTACGTGCTTACTTTGAAGAAGCGAAAGAGAAAGTCGGTGGACAAACACCACATATTCTAAAAAAAAGCTTTCTCTTTCCATACAAATCTAATAGAAAAAGGAACAATGTTAATGGAAGAGAAAGAAGTAACAAATTAATATTCGGGGTTACATCTATTATTATCAGTGAAATGACATGTATATACAAAAGAATAATGCCTATCAAGTTAATAAATAGGGAAAAGGGGACTAAAAATGGATGTAAGATACCCAATTGGCAAACTACAGGTTCCTGAAAAAGTAACATTTGACAATATACAAGAATGGCTAAAGAAAATTGACATTTATACTACTCGACTTAGAGAAATAGTAGGCTCATTAAATGAAGAGGAATTAAGCAGAACTTATCGTGATGGTGGGTGGACAGTTCGACAACTTGTTCATCACATTGCAGATTCACAGTTGAACATGTATCAACGCTTGAAGCTAGCTTTAACAGATGAAAATCCAACAGTACCAGCTTTTGATGAAGAAAAGTGGGCGATTCAACCAGATACAATGCTTCCTGTAGAAACCTCAATTAAAATGCTAGAAGGTATAAATGAGCGTATCGTATTTTTAGGAAATAATTTAACCGAAGTTCAATTAGATCGAATTTTTACTCACCAGACAAACGGTAAAATAACAGTTGCAACGAAGATGGCAAAGTTAGCTTGGCACGAAGAGCATCACCTAGCCCACATACAAATCGCATTAACACAGTAATCCAATTTGTATGGGAGTGGCTTAGGTTCAATAAGTAGTATTCGCTATGTTATTGGTTATTTGATTTTATTGTTTGTGAAGTATCTACCTTTAAAAATTTTACAACCATATTGATAACCCCGTCCTAGATTTGGAGCGGGGTTATACTTTTTCTAATATGATATAATTGAGAACGTTTTTTATTGTTAATACTGGGTTTTTATATTGTTTTATTTTACGCCATCCTCATTTTGTGTTTGTATTGGGAATTCCATAATAACTTCTAAACCTCTTTGATTTTCTTCTTTTGATAGAATAAGCTGGCCATCATGCGCTTGTAAAATCCGTTCTACCATTGGAAGCCCAAGTCCACGTCCTTGCTGAACATTCTTCTTTCTTCTTGATGAATAAGGCAATTCGGTTATCTCTTTCAATTGCTCTTGAGGAATTCCTCGTCCATTATCTCTGACAATAAAGTAATATTTAGAAGAATCTTCAGATAGAAAGGTTTCCAGAATGATTCTGCAGCCTTGAGGATTATGATGCACACTATTATTGACAAGATTACTGATTGCCCGAAGTAGTAATTTCTCATCTCCATTGACTTTAATAGCTTCATCAGCTAATTTTAGTTCAATGTCATATCGCTCATCCAATCCGTTATTCAAAAAATCTGCTACAACTTGTCTTGCTAAAACTGATAATCTTATATCCTTTAAATGCAACGGTTGCATTTCATATTCAAGCATCGAGACCAAATTCAAGTCGCTTACAAGTGAGCGTAACTTTTCACCCTGCCGCCTAATAATACCAGATTGATGCCTTTGCTCTTTTGGCAAGTCTGAATTATCCTCCATTTCACTTGCATAGCCCAAGATCATTGAAAGTGGTGTCCTAATATCATGAGAAATCCCGGATATCCAATTGGAGCGTGCTTCATCTCTTGCCTTCAAGGCAATCGTCTTTTTTTTGAAGCTTATCTGATGCGGAATTGATGCTTTTTGCCAAATCACCAAATAAGCCTTTAGAATCCAATTGTACTTTTTCCTCTCTAGCAAGATTGTGAACACCCTCTACAAGAGGTTGTATTCTTCTAATCAGACGTGTGCCAATTACAACAGAAATCAATAGAGCAAGTGCCACATTAAAGAATAGCAATAGTACAAGTTTTAGTGGCAAAGAACTTACCCAGTTAGAAAGAAAATCCAATTGATACTTCCAGTGACTTTCCTTAGGATATCCCAACACAACTAAGCCATCATCATGCTCCCAAATATAGACAGGATATTTCATAAGATAATAGCGAGAAAACTTTGCTACATCAACTAGATTGTAATGTCGAGGCACATCATTTGGTAGATGATAATCCCATTTCACATGACCATCCTCACCAAGCAACATAACCCATGACTGATTATATTCCAGAAGTTTTACTGCATCCTCATTTAAACTATAGCTGTCGTTTTGCTTGTCCAATCCTAGTGCTACTTGCTTAAGCACACCTTCTGGAGAAGGTTGCTGGTTAATTTCTTTGAACACCAATGTCCCTAGCAGAATGAAATTAAAAATAAGCAAAAATATTGAAATAAAGATGGTTGCGGTGACGAATCGACGTAGTATACGAAATATCCCTTCCACCTAATTTGTCTCCTTCAGAAGTAATTTATATCCTAAGCCCCTAACTGTGAGAAGATGGGTTGGTTTAGAGGGATCTTGCTCAATTTTTTTCACGAATCCGTCTCATATGAACCATTAATGTATTTTCGTAACCGTAGCTGTCGTCTCCCCAGACAGCCTGGCATAAGGCATCACTAGTGACAATTTTTCCGTTATTATTGTACAACTTTTGAAGGATTGCATGTTCCTTAGCTGTTAAAGGTATTTCTTCTTGATTTCTTTGTACAACCGCGCTATCTAAATCAATGATTAGATCCTCCAATCGAAAGACAGCTGAATCTTCTGTTACTGGGGAGGAATAGACTCTTTTTAGAATTGCTGTCAGTCGTAAAACCAATTCACGGGGCAGGAAGGGCTTTACAATATAATCATCTGCCCCTAAACCCAGTCCTAGTAATCGGTCTTCATCCTCACCTCGAGCAGAAAGAAAAAGCACTGGTATCTCAGAGAACTGCCTAATAGAGGTTAGAAGTGAGAATCCATCACCATCAGGTAGCATAACATCGAGAATCGCAATATCAGGCTTAACTGTTCGGCAAATCGACAAAGCTGAGGCAAAATCGGCAGCAGTATATATACGAAAAAAGCCCTCTTTTCGTAAAAATTTCTCAATCATTATTATCATTTCCAATTCATCATCTACAATTAATATCTTTTTTTCTTTTAAATTCTCCAATGTGCATCACCTAATTTTAATTATACATATTTAAGGAAATGATTAACTCTTTTTTTAATTTCTATTTTAGATGGTATTTTTATATTGAAGTATAAAATTCTTTTATTTTGTATATAGCTGCTGTACCGTCTTAGGTAGTTCCTCGAAAGTAACCTCTTCCCAATGTGTAACGCCACGAAGCTTCGTATAATATAGTTGGAGATATGCTTCTTCTCTCAATTGTTTCCCCGCCGAAAACTCAAGCTTTTTTTCTTTTCCTTTCTTATTGTAGGCAGTTAGCTTATAATCGTAACGTTTATCTTCGTTTAGAACCCCGAAATCAATAACCTTTGTATAATAGACAGTTTTTCCAGCGGGGCTATCAGGTATTAGCTTATCTGGAGTTATGAGGAACATTAACAAGCATCCAGAAATTATAATCATGAGTCCCAGTACTAATAATATTTTTTTCATCACAAATTCCTCCTTGGCATTAGGATGATTTAATATCTTTATTTTTCAATTGATTAATTGACATAGACGCAAAAATTACAATAAAAGTCATATTCATCACCCAAAACAGAATGTTCTGTATACCCGTCATCTCCACTTGATTCAATACACTCATACCAAAAGTGAGTAACGAGTAAGGGAAAAATAAACCTAACTTTGCTATATACAAACCTAGTCCAATAAAGACTGCACATAGACTAATTCCAATTGGTATAGCAAAGCTACGGATTCGTAAAGACAATGCCAATTGCAAAGATATAATAGATAGAGAAGCAAACCATCCTCTTATCGTCATGGATATCGTCTCTACTGGGAAAGGCTCTGATATGGTGAACAAGATTCCGGCCAGCAAATAGAGGCCTATAAATAGCATTTGTACAAACAAGATTAGAATGCTCACAACCACCAATTTTGCGATAAACACACTAGAAACAGATACAGGAGAGGTCATTAGCATATTCCAATTTCGATTTAAATGCTCAAGTCTGCATACATAGGCACAACAAATAGCAATCAAGATAGGAAGGAAAAACTCACCGTAAAACAAGCTGACTTGAGTCCATAAGCTGTACCAGCCATTTGTTAGAACACCCTGGTTAAAATAAAAATTTAAACATCCAATCAGCATACTTATGAGAGGAAGTACAACAAGTACAAAACCAATCCGGGAATGCCGTAATTTCAGAAATTCAGCATAAATACTTCTTTTCATTAGCTCTCCTCCTTAGATTTCTTGCCTGGAAACATGAATGCGTCCAGCAATGTAGAATAGGGTGGTCATAATAACTGCTATTCCGATAATCACGAAATCAACAGGCTGTTTCATATAGGTACTAGAAGACGCCGAGAATAGATAAGTAATCGGACTAAGATCCAAATAATAAGACCAGATAAAAATATGTCTGGCAGTAGCAGGGAACAGTCCAGCCGTCATTCCTATAAAGCCCCCAAGCATTCCCAAACACAATGCAAAAGCTTGGTTTTTGATAACTAAAGAAATCCATTGCTGAAGTGCTGTGACAGCGAGAGTTGTCAGTAAAGTACCCAAAATAAATCTCGTGAAAAATTCAATAGGTGGTGATCCAGGAAATTCCTTTATCAACCCAAACATAATCATGAGTAAGGTTTGTGCTAAGATGCCTAATAAGAGAAGACTGTTGGCGCATATATATTTCGCTACATATAGATGACCACGGCTCACATTGGTAGCAACAAGCATTTTCCATGTCTCTCCTTTGTGCTCCATATCACAAATCCGAGAGAGACAATGGCTGAAATAATCGGCATAAAAAGCCATTCATGGAGGATATAGTAAATATCACAGATTCCCAGATTGCATGTTCGGGATTACTCGCAATAGAACGACTAATAGACATGAAAGCCCATAGGATTTCTACAGTTAGCAATAATAGAATCATCATCCCTATTTTTTTACGACGAATTTTGAAATATTCTAGCTTTAATGTTGTTATCACAAACTTCGCTCCTTCCCTGTAATTTCTAAGAAAATATTCTCTAAACTTTTTTTTATGCTCCTCAATTCGGGTGACAGGAATATTATGATCGACAAGAAATTTGTTCATTTCTGCCACCTTCGTATCTACAAGATTCTCAAACACCAGCCAGCTGTCACTCTCAACCGGACAATAGCCTTGGGTAAGTAGCAAATGCTCAGCCTTGGTATTGTCCCCGGTTTTAAGAAAAATGGAGCTTTTACTTTTTTTTCTTAAGGTTTCCATTTTACCCTGGAATAGTAGATTCCCCTCACTAATAATACCAACTGAGGTAGCTATTTGATCAATCTCCGAAAGCAGATGACTTGAGAGCAATACAGTTATGCCATAACTCGTAGGTAGGGATTTAATAAGTTCTCGAATTTCACCTATTCCTGCAGGATCAAGACCATTCGTTGGCTCATCAAGGATTAGCAGTTTGGGGAAAGCGAGAAGGGCCATTGCAATCCCTAGTCGTTGCTTCATTCCGAGCGAATATTGTTCGGCCTTTTTATTTTTATGATTTTCAAGTCGTACGATTCGAAGCGCCTCATCTACATTCTTATCGGGCACGTTTCGCAGCCGTTGCATAACCTTCATATTCTCAAGCCCCGTAAGATGACCATAATAGGAAGGTGACTCAATAAGCGACCCAGTTCGATGTAGAATGGAAGGACGATTTTTATTTAGGCTCTCTCCGAAAATTGTAATGGTCCCTTCAGAAGGTTTAACGAGTCCGAGTAGCATTTTCAGCGTGGTTGTTTTTCCAGCCCCGTTTGGTCCAAGAAACCCGTATATTTCTCCTTCTTGAACATGAAGATCAACCCTATTTACTGAATTAAAAGACCCATATTTTTTTGGATAAATTTTGCGTTTGCACAATAGCCGATGCAGTCATGTAAAAACCAGCTCCATTCAAATTTTTATTTTTTTCAGTTTCAACTTTAATGAAATCACCTTTCCACAGTCTAAAGGCAATCTTACAGCAACCTTAAATAACTAATTCCCTTAAATTAGAGGGCAATCTTTAATTTAAAAAAGAGAAAAGCTGATGATCTTCACAGGAATCATCAGCTTTCCTATATTTTTATGGCCATGAGGAGCACGCCAAATATTTTAACAAGATTTATTTAATAATAGCTTCACTTGCTTTTTTAGATATATTTGGTCTGAAGTAGAGTAGGTTTTAATAACCAAATAAAGTAATAACTTTTTTTTATGTTGCAAATACAACAAAATGAGTATATATTAAGCAAATACGAATAAGGGTTTTTTTTGACCTCTTAGTTATAGATCTATTACGCCATATTAATTAAATTTAAATCGTTAAGGAGAATCAAAGAAGATAATGAATTGGCAGATAAAAGAATTTAATCAATTAACTACAAAAGAATTATATGAAATTTTAAAAGTAAGAGCAGAAGTATTTGTAGTCGAGCAGCAATGTATATTCCAAGATTTAGATTCAAAAGATGAAGTATCCTATCATCTGTTCTTGGAAGATCATTCTGAAATAGTCGCTTATTTAAGAATCCTGCCTCCAAATATTTCATATTCTGAAGTTGCAATTGGCAGAGTTCTCACTAAAGCAGAACATCGAAAGAAAGGCATTTCTAAGAAATTGGTTCAAAATGCTATAAATTTTGTGACAGATATTTTGGGAGAACAGGCAATTAGGATTTCTGCACAGGCCTATTTGTTGAAGTTTTACAATGATTTAGGATTTGAGCCAGTGTCGGAAGTTTACTTGGAAGATGGTATAGAGCACATTGAAATGTTGTATAGGAAATAAATTTTAATCTAGATATTCACTGTATAAATTAAATTACTCGTTAAAAAATTGGTAATTAAACCATCTATTCATTTATCGCATTTTCTAGTTTAAAAATAGTATGTTTAAAGATTTGCAATTATTAATCAGTTCATCAAGACGACATCCGTATGGGAAAGAAGGCTTGACTAAGGAATGACTATCATTATCACTTTTCCAATGATAACTACAAAGTATTTAAATTCATGCTATACATTTGAATTTTTAACCTTTCGTATTCCCAATGTTACGGCTCATTTGCGCTTTCTTGCATATAACGACGTAACATTTTTTATTTGTTCATATTCCGTTCATATTATCGTCATAGAGAATATATCTTCGTCCAATAAGCTATCTTTAATGCTCATATAGGATAGCTAAGAAAAGGAGAAGGTACGAGTGAAACTAAAAGAAGAGATAATGAAAAGGAGGATGGGTAAACCGCTCATTCTTATGCTTAAAGCAATCGGAGTTATAGTTATTGCAATAGCACTTTTTCTGGTCATTGTTTTTATCGTTCATATTGTCTGTAATAAATTCGAGCAAGGAAAAATAGATATTTATGGTCAGCCTGTAACTGTAGACGGGAAGGATATGAATGTCTTCATTCAAGGAGAAGGCAAAGAAACCATCGTGCTCTTACCTGGTTATGGAACAGCAGCACCAGCACTTGATTTTAAACCACTAATAGATGAACTATCTCCATTTTACAAAGTTGTTGTAATTGAGCCTTTTGGTTATGGATTAAGTGATTTAACCGAGAAGGAACGGAGTACAGAGAATATAGTCAGTGAAATACATGAAGCACTACAGCAACTTCATATTGAGCGGTATATTCTAATGGGCCACTCCATTTCGGGTCTTTACGGACTAGATTATGTGAACAAATATCCAGATGAAGTGAGTGCCTTTGTTGGGCTCGATAGCAGTGTTCCAACGATAAGCGAGAAAAAGATTGATTCTTCAATCATTAGAACTATTAAACTACTAAAAAAATTCGGGTTTAGCTAGATTGCAAGTGAAGCTAAGTGATGATCCATATGCCGAACTACCATATGATGAAAAAAACAAAAGAACAACTGAAAATTCTTAAGCACAAAAACATGTACAATCCCAGCCAGTTAAATGAAGCTGAAATGATGTATGAAAATTTTAAAGCAGCTAAAAATTTATCATTCCCAAAAAAATCTTCCTGTTATTTTCTTTATACAAGCGAATCATCCAATCACTGACAGATGGGTGCCTGAGCATCAAAAACAAATAAAGGATTCTGTACATGGGAAAGTGATGACATTTGAAGGGGATCATTATTTATATCGTACCAAAGCACAAGAAATTGTAGAACATTTCAGGGCGTATATGGATCAAATAAAATAAGCGTAGTAATTGTTTTGTTTCAATTAAATTGTCTAGCCAGTATTATCATGCAACGCTGTATTTGCAACTTTGTTAATAGAAGATAAACTAGGTTTAAACATATATTATAAGTAATACAAATAGAACGTGGAGGGAATGCAATGTCTAAAAATCAAAAGGTAATAATTGTTGGTGCATCTATTGCTTATAATCTATCAAAAGTAAATCAGGATATCACGTTAGTTGAGAGCCATTCAAAAGCTAGCTGTGGTGTAACATCAAATTCCTTTGCCTGGATTAATCCTTCAGGGCGTGTACCAGAAAACTTCCAACATTTGTATGACGGATCATTAGCAGAATATCACGTATTGGAAAAAGAGATTCCAGAATTAAAGGTCGATTGGAACGGCTCCCTTTCATGGGGAATTCCTGTAAACATCAATAAATCTTATGTAGAAAAAAATAACTGGCCAGCAAGTATCGGACTTAGAACCTCATTTAAAAGAATATCCAAAGGAAGCTCTATATGCTTTTAAAGAAGGTGCGGTAGATCCTAATATTCTAACGAATCTTTTACTCAAGAAAGCCCAAGAAAATGGGGTAAATATATTGTTCGACACAAAAGTAACACAAGTTAAAAAGGAGGATGCTAAAGTTGTTGGCATACATACTTCAAAAGGTTTCTTAGAATCAGACGTAATCGTTTTGGCAAACGGTACAGCGTTACCTGAGCTTTGTAAGCCTCTTGGTATTGAGGTACCTGTTGAGTCATCACCTTCTATTATTATTCGAATGAAATCTTCAAAAAAGCTTATTCACACATTAATTTCTAATTCAAGATTTGAAGCAAGACAGCTATCTGATACTACGTTAATTGCTGCGAAGATTATTTGGATGACTATGGAGAAAATGGACCAGAAGAGGTTGGAAAAAGAGCTTTAGAAACCCTACGCTACGATTTGGTAGATGGGGAACATTTAGAGTTAGAAAGTATCAAAGTAGGAATGAGGCCAATGCCAAAAGACGGTTACCCCATTGTCGGTTTTCACGATCAGGTAAAAGGACTTTATTTAGCAGTTATGCATTCTGCAATTACGTTATCTCCAGTTATTAGTCGATTGATTGCGAAGGAAATCGTAGATAATGTGCAGTTGGAAGAATTAGAAGGTTGTAGACTATCTCGATTTTACAAAGTAAATAAAATATGAGTAATTAAATATCAAGTTTTAATCATTCGAGAAAAGGCAAAAGCAATTCGACATAAGCATCCAAGTGTAGAATGTGTTACTACGATTGACAAACATGGACTATGCCACTCATTAATCTTAAAAGCATAGTTGTGAAACTATAAAGAGAGAGGGGGAAGGTAGTCAAGTGAAAATACTTAAAGAGCGTGTTATGGTTGATTTTGATATTTTTTTCATAATACGCTCTTTTCTATGTTCTATTAAAAACACTTATGTCTGTATATTATTTATTTTTCTAAAGCATACTTCAAATCAACTAGTTTGGATTTCAAAATTCTGAATGATTTAAGAGAGGGGGATGTTAAGTCGTTGGCATTGCATATAGTAAGTCATAATTATTAGTAGGTTCCATTTCAGTTTCTAAAATAATTAAGTGCTAGTAATGTTGCCGAATTATATTCAGTAGGCAAATCGTCCTCAAAATAAATTGCCTCTACTGGACAAACTAATTCACATGCCCCACAATCAATACAAATATCAGGATTAATCACATATTGGGTATCCGTCAAAACAATACAATTTACAGGACAGACATCCAAACAGACAGCTGCTTTTTCATCTCTACATAATTCTGTAATTACAAAAGCCATTATAAATCCCCCTAAATAGATAGTTGTTGTCTTAATTCTTCAGGTGACTGTTTCCAGTACTCCTCATTAAATCCAGATAAAAACTGATAAAGTAATTTTTTTTGAATTAATATCTACATGATTCAGGATAAATTGCCCTTTAAGTGCCTTATCCAAGTAATTTACTTGTTCTGGCAACGATTTATAGCCAAGTTTAATTCGGCGTTCTTCTTTTGATACGCGTACTTCACTTGCTGTACATCCCGCATAAAAAGGTCCGTTTTGAGCAATTTGAGTAGCTACCCAAACAATCCAATAACGATTATAATTGTCACTAGCATGAGCTAAATCTGGAGAAAATCGAACTTTTTTTTTCAATTATACTTCGCCCATGTAAAGCTTCTAAGTCTATAAATACGTGTTCATTTTCACAATCTATTATAATAGGCGTTACATTATTTAAATCAAGGGTACCTACTCCGTAACCTCCATCTCCATCTGTTGAATCATTACTTAAAATAGTAAAATGCATTTTTGTTTCATAGAAATCACCTTTATACGATTTTGAATTTCTAGATTACCTCCGGATTTTGTTTATTTCGAATAAACCTAAACTCAGAATCTCCTAATAATTTTATAAATAAAATATACAACTTATTTTCATTTCTTGTCTTCAGGCTTACGTCTGAATTGTTTGAAATGGTAAAGTTGTAATCTGATCTTTTGTGTTGAAGTTCGCTAATATACAAAATTACATTTATATTGTTCATAAATGGCACTTCTGATTGCTAAATAAATATAAGTTTATTTCTTGTCTTTGATTTAGAATCAAAAAATTCTGCAATGGATTTTATTAAATTAAAAATCTTTGTTCAGATTTTGTTCAGGGAGGTTATATTAAAGTATATTATGTCAAAAAGTAAGCTAGGGTTACTTAGCGTTTTTTTTAGATTCAAAAAAATAATGAGGATTTGAATAGTCACTTTAATAATAAAAGTGTGTTAATTAAAAAAAAGTGTAAGCAATATGCTGTAATTATACATATGAATTTACTGAACTATGGAGGCATGATAATGAAAAAGAATATCCTAATCATTGTGAGTATTATCATGCTGTTTGTTATTGTCTTTTCCCTTGGCAATTGGCATTATTTCTCCAATACCCATCCCAAAATTGTAAACGAAGGATTGGTAAAGATAGATGCTGAGCAATTACAAAAGCCAGTAAAACTAGAAGGGGATTGGGCTTTTTATCCAAACCTTTTAATTCCTCCAAAGGACAGGCTTGAAAACTACAAAAATAAAAAGGAGACATTACATGTACCCTTTAATTGGGAGACGTATGTAGAGCGAAATAAAGAGGGACTTGCTGTTGGTACCTATCATGTCAAAATAGAGGTACCGAGAGAAGGTTTTTACGGCTTATATATTAGAGCTATCCGACAAGCTAGTCGAGTTTTTATTAATGGTGTAGAGGTTGGGGCTAAAGGAAATGCAAGCACAGTCTTAAGTAAATATCAATCTGAAAATGATGATAAATATACAGTATTTGCGTACAGTAATAATAAGGTACTAGATATTGTCATCCATGTAGCGAACTACAATTATTCACAGCCTGGTATCGTTTATCCTATTGAATTTGGCACGAAGAAGGTCATTCAACAGCATTACAATTGGAAAGTGTTTATAGATGCATTGGTAAGTATTGGGCATATAGTCATTGGGGTCGTTTACATTCTTACATATATACAGAATCGCAAACGCAAAGAAGAGCTGTTCTTTGGTTTTTTTTACAATTTCTTTAGGGTTTTATATGGCATTTATTAATCAAAAAGTATTTTTTTCTATTAGTTTCAGAGATACTACCTGTCGATCAATTGCGGCTGCAGCTCGGTATCATTCCGATAGCATTACTAGCTTTGACACTATTTATCTATTCGATGTATCCGCATCTACAAAAAAAGAAAAATAATATATTGTCTTATCATTTTACTTGGTGTGGTATTTGTTTTTTTATGGTATATACAATCCAATTACAAAAAATCAAAGAGCCTCTTCAGATTTTGAGGTGTTCTGGAGAAAAATAGCTTATATCAGTGTTACTGCTCCGGTTGTATTATATAATCTATGGATTCTAATTAGGGTTATGCTACATCGACTAGAAGGTGTTCGTTATGTTCTAATCGTGATTTCAGCTATTTGTTGTTATTCAATTTTACTCACTTTAAATTTCTTAATGGGCATTCCTATAGATTATACAGAATTTGTGTTATTTTTACTGATTTTGTTCGGGTTTGCTTCATTATTAAATTTTCGTGCGAATCAAGCCTTTATGAAAATCCAAGCATTATCAGAAGAATTGCTGGCACATAACCAAATGAAGGATGAATTTCTACTAAAAACTTCACATGAATTACGTACACCACTTAACGGTATTTTGAATTTATCAAAATCCTTAATGGAAGGGGCTCAGGGACCTTTAAAACGAGCGCAACAGGAGCAAGTCATTTTAATTCATAATGTCACACAGCGTTTAGGACATTTAGTAGAGGATTTGTTGTTTTCTTCAAATCAAATGACAGGAGAAGTAAGAGTTACCCCACGTAGTATCCCACCATCCGTTATTAATGAAGTAGTCGTAGAAATTCGTAGTATGATGTCAAAGAATAGCCAAGTTAGTGTTAATGCTGAAGTGGATTTAGAATTACCTCATATATTCACGGATGAGTTACGCTTTAAGCAAGTTCTATATAATTTGTTGCAAAACGCTATTAAATATACAGAAGTTGGAGAAATCAAAGTGACAGCCTTTGTCCATCAACAGCAGATGGTCATCCAAGTAAGTGATACAGGCTGTGGTATTCCAGCACAAGATTTAGATCGTATCTTTAATGCCTTCTATCAAGGAAATAATCATCAAAATAGGGAAGGGCTCGGTTTGGGTTTAAGTATTACTAAAAATATTGTTGAAAAATTAAATGGCGATATTCATGTTTCAAGTACGATAGGGCAAGGTACTACATTTACATTTACAATGCCACTTGCCACTGGCGAACATCTGAGCATAGAGCAATCGGCTACAATTGCCTCTGATACTATTACTGAAATACAGTTACAATTACCACTTATCTATAAAGGGAATAATAAAAAAAATACTTGTAGTGGATGATAACCATGTCAATATAAAAGCTTTAGCTGATGCTTTAACACTTAAAGGATATACAGTTATTGCAGTCGATAATGGGTTTGATGCGATAGATTATATTAAAACTAATCATGTAGATTGTATGTTAATCGATCTAATGATGAATGGGATGTCAGGATATGAGCTATGTAAACGAGTACGTAAACAATTTGATATGCTGGAGCTACCTATTATTATCTTAACAGCGATTATGAAGCATTCTGATTTATTGGTAACCTTAAAAGTCGGTGCAAATGATTATTTACAGAAGCCTATTTCAATGGATGAACTTTTTATTCGCATCGAATCTTTATTAGCTGTTCGACAATCTTCAATAGATGCAATAGAGGTAGAAATGAATTATTTATATTCTCAGATTACTCCACATTTTGTTTATAATACGCTTAATACTATTATCGGTTTAAGCTATACAGATATGGACAACACTCGTGAAGCACTATATTGTTTAGCAACCTATTTCCGTGCAAAGCTTAATGTCCATTATCGAAATAGCTTTGTCTCTGTTGAAGAAGAGATGGAGCTTGTAAAAGCATATTTATATATTGAAAAGATGCGTTTTGGTGATCGATTAAGTATCAAATATGATATTGATGAATCCATTCAATTAATGATTCCTGCTTTATCTATTCAGCCATTAGTGGAAAATGCTGTTTTCCATGGTATTTCTAAAAAAACAAGAGGGAGGAACCATTGAGGTAAGTGTCCAAAGGGAGGGACAATTTGTCCGAATCAAAATCTATGATAACGGAGTAGGTATGCCTGAGGAAAAACTACAGCAGCTGATAAACGAAGAAAGCACACGGATTGGATTTATGAATCCTTTAAAAAAATTTAAATTAATAAAAAATGCTAGTTTACGTTTATACAGTGAGGAAAGAAAGGGGACAACGATTGTGGTTTTATTACCTGAGGGCGGTGGAGCATGAACAAACTAAGCAAATGATTAGACGACCGTCTCAATTTCAAATTACAAAAGGAAATGAAAAAGTACCACAATTTTCGGATTGTGGTACTTTTAAAGCTTTGTGGAATATTTTTGTAATATAGAATATACTAATTTATATCTTTTAATAATCCTTCTACTACAAATTCAATAATCTTATCTTTCACAATAGGAAAAATATCGTCACCTATTTCACTTTTGTGTAAACGTAATGTCATAACGGCCTGCATAATTCCTACAATCACTCTAGGGTCATTTTTTTGGCAATGTCCCTTGCTCCATTAGGAAGTTAACCGCCTCAATACCTCTCATTGCATTCATTTGATTAAACTCTGACATTTGGGCTGGTAATTTACGCAACAGTCGATCATGTTCATCATTTTGAAAAACTTGTTGTAGAAAAGGATTTTTTTCGACTGAATCAAAAGAAAAATGAAAGAATGAATGTAACAATTCTTTTGATGTAAGGTTTTTTTCGAAACAGTTCATTAAGAACTTCCTCTCGAATTTCTACTTCATTTATTAATATTTCATAATAAAGCTCTTCTTTAGAATTGAAAAATTTATAAAAAGTTCCTTTGGCAATACCACATTCTCTAATGATTTCATCAATACTCGTCTTTGCGAGACCGTATTTAATAAAAATAGTACGACCTTTTGTCAAAAGATCTTGTTTAATGTGCTCCTTTTCGTTATCAGTAAATTTTGGCATTGAGTATCTCCTTTAATTTTATATGACTTTTTGTGGATTTATAGTCACGTCTAATTTATACTATACCATATATAGTCAAAATAAAAATGATGCTATCTTTATTATTTTTATGACTATATAGACTTTTAAAGTCATAAAAATTTAGGATTGAAAAATTAAGGAGAAGAATATGATTGCTATTGGAGAAAATCTGGTTAAATTTGATGGACTTTATAATTTCCGAGACATTGGGGGTTTTATAACAAATGATGGAAGGGTAATGAAAAAGGGTATCCTTTTTCGTTCTGATGAGTTATCAAGGCTTTCTGTAAAAGATATAGATATATTTAATGATTTTAAAATTAAACTAATCTGTGATTTAAGAACAGACCAAGAAAGAAAATCAAAGCCTAGTAAAATCTTATCAGAACAAGCTATAAAGGTGTTGAACATTTCTATTCAAGATAGAAGTCAAGAATTCACACGCTTTGAATTCTTCAAACTTCTAGTAAGTAAATCAAACTCAATAAATTTTGAAATAATGATGAAAGAAATGTACTACAATATGGCCTTTATTAACAATTCAAAAATTAATGAAGTGATTACATCGCTTGCTAATCAAAATCATTTGCCTGCCTTAATTCATTGTACTGGGGGGAAAGATCGAACCGGTTTTATTTCTGCGCTAATACAATTGCTGGTTGGAGTTCCATATCATAAAGTAATGGAAGAATATTTGTACTCTAATCATCTAATTGAACCTAAAATGAAAAAAAGTGGAGAAAATGATTAAATGGATGAGCCTTTTCCAAGTATCTTCAGAGAAAATAAAACCAATGCTAGAAGTTCGAAAAGAATATTTAGAAGATGTTTATCATGAAATCATTAAACAATATGGTGATATAGAAAATTATTTATATGAGGGTTGTGGTATAAAGAAAGAGTGTTTATCAACATTAAAAAATATGCTACTTGAATAAATACACTGTTTAAAACAGTTTTTTTATTTAATTTTCATATGACTAATAGAACATTAAAAGTCATATGTTCTTTATAAAATATTTGAAATGAGTGAGAATATGTTTAAGAATTACTTCCAAACAAAGGATATTCGTTTATTTTATGTGAGAACTAAATTAGAGGGAAAACCGATATTACTACTCCATGGTGGCATTTCAAGTTGGGAAGCTTTTGTGACAATTATTCCTGAATTAGAGAAATACGGATGTATTTATGCCCTTGATTTAAGAGGACATGGTAACTCGGATAAGAATGTTGAAAAGTATAGCCTGAAAGATTATGTGACTGATGTTGTCCAATTTATTAAAGAAACAATTTCTGAGCCCCCGATTATTTTTGGTCATTCTCTTGGCGGTATGATTGGCATTCAAATAGCGGCATATTATCCTGAACTAGTGAA
Organism: Lysinibacillus pakistanensis; assembly: GCA_001312325.1. Next base: position 147,893 of record BBDJ01000002.1, read on the forward strand.
AGGGTTAATAATTGGAGAATCGCCTTTAAATTTAGAAGTATTAAGGGAAAGTTCTAAAAGCCTAGAAAAGTGGCAGGCATTTAAAGAAAATTTTAAAGAGCATAAAGGAGAATTGAGAGTAGGAAAAAATAAAATACAACAAGATAAAAAAAGATTCTGCATTAATGGAATTTATGATAAAAAGTGTTTTGTTAACAGATTCCAACGTAATAATTGCTATGGTCGATGAGTTTGAAGATACATTTAAGTCATATGATATTCATTATTTACTACCGATGATTAAATGTCCCGTATTGATATTACAAGGTAATCCAGAACTTAAAGCTATTATAAGGGATGAAGATGTAGAAACAGCTTTAAGACTTTTACCTCATGCGAAGCATATTAAACTATTGCATGCAGGGCATACATTGCATATAGAGGATAAAAATGCGGTATTACAAGCGATTCTTCCATTCATAGAGAAATTTAATGGCATATAAATCATAAGAAATTTGAAACAGCCAGATTTACATTTGGCTGTTTTCCTGTAGAAAAATATTTAATATAGCATTGACAAAGTATAAATTTTTAGCTAAATTACGTTTGTACTCAAGTTCAAAAAAAAATACTTGTGTTTATTTATGGTTGGAATCTCTTTTTTTGAATGGGAAAAAGACATTAGTTAATAAATAAGGGGAGGTTATTTTGAGGATATTAGAAGCTATCACCATCAATGGCTTTTTAATAAAAAAAACAAATTTATATTATTATTTTTGCTTTTATTTTCGCAGTAATTGCACTGTGGTTGTTCCAGAGAAAATACTGATTCACTTTAATGCTTTGCAACATGTAGATATTTCTATAACTAAATATATGGGTGTCTTTATTTTTCCTACTCTTATGACATTCTCATATTTAATAAGGCAATTGCATTGGCAAACATATTTTTTTTATTTTATTTCTTTTTTTATTCTCCATCTACCGTTAATTGGGCTGGCAATATAAAGATTGTCAACAAAGTCTTCTATATGACTTTGTTGACAATTTAAGAAATTAATTAATTTATTTATTGTTTTGTTTATGAATAATATTAAATACTTTATTCAAAAGCTGTTCAGTTCCTAGAAGAGAGGGGGATAGTATTTTTAATTGTCGAATGGCTCCTTCGCAAACACCCCATCTTATATATGAACTTTGAATTTCCTCCAAAATAAAATTAATTATTTCTTGAGCTTCCCGTGAAAATTCATAATCATTTGATGTTAATAATTTTTGTATATTACTAATGGCGGTTTCTTGATCTTCACATGCACTTGATGATTTAAACGGGAATAGAATTTGAGCGGTTTGCTTTGTTATTTCAATATTTTTTTTCTAAACGTAAAATATTATAATCTAAAATATCTGAACTATTGAGCTTTAGCTTCATTTGATCAGAATATCTAAATTGATAGCCTAATCCTCCAATAAAGTGGGTAGATAAATCCATAGCACTATCTTCTATTTCATTACCATAAACCTCAATTAAACGATTCGCTAGCCAGTTCAGCTCCTTATAATGGCTATTGGCCATATATTTTTGTAGCTCCTCATCATTTTCCCCTAAAGAAATATTATATAACTCCGCAATTTTTTTCAGTTCCATAAATCGAATGTTTTACTCGAAGCTGAGAATAAAAAAATGTGCTTATCATTAGGTTGACCTTCAATCAACAACATGTTTTGTTGTTCTTCAACTTTCTCATCAACCTTTTGAATAATATAAAGAATTAATTGGGATTTTGTAGAGAAATAATTATAAAATGTCCCTTTTGATACTTTAGATTGCTCCAAGATATCTTGGATTGCAGTATCGTGATAGCCTTTTGTCCGAAATAGCTGTTTTGCTACTTCAATGATTTTTTTCTTTTTTTACTCATATTTTTTAACTCCTCAAAAAAATTATTGACATTATTATTATACCATATTATCATAAAAATGAACTCGAGTACAAAATAATATACAAAAGTTTATTTGTAGTGAGAGGAAGTAAACGATATGAAAAAAAATAACATGCAACCAATTGATATAAATGGAAATGAGTTCAAGCGAGCTGGATTTGTACTTGTTTTACTGGCAGGAACCTTTTTAACGATTATAAACCAAACCTTGTTGGTGACTGCTTTACCGAAGATAATGGGAGATCTAGATATCAATGCTATAGATGCACAATGGCTTATCACATCATTTATGCTAATCAGTGGCATAATGATTCCTACTTCTGCATTTTTGTTAAATACTATAACTAATAGAACTTTATTTTTTTATAGCAATGGGTAGCTTTGCAATAGGAACGGTTATTTGTGGACTTAGTACAACATTTACTACCTTGCTTTTAGGGCGGATTGTGCAAGCTATTGGATCAGGTTTAATGATCCCTTTAATGCAGACGCTTATGTTTATGGTTTATCCAGCAGAACGGAGAGGAGAAGCAATGGGATTAGTAGGAATTGTTATAGCATTTTCTCCTGCAATCGCTCCAACAGTATCTGGTTGGATTGTTGATTATTATGAATGGCGCTACTTATTTTATATACTTCTTCCAATTGTAGGGGTTAACATTTTGCTAGCATTCTTTTTTTATGAAAAATATTATTAAATTAACAAAACCAAAGCTTGATGTTTTCTCTTTATTACTTAGTAGTTTAGGTTTAGGCTCACTTTTGTATGGGATAAGTATTGCAGGAAATGTTGGATGGCAAAATAAGATTTCTTGGGTAGCTTGCATAATTGGAATTGTCATCATCATACTTTTCTCCCGTCGCCAATTTAAATTAGCACAACCGTTTTTAGAGTTAAACGTATTTAAAAGCAGAACTTTTACGCTGTCTACAATCATTGTTGCCATTATTTTCATGACAATGATTGGTTCAGAAATTCTATTACCTATTTATACACAATCGGTAAAAGAATTTTCAGCCCTTCAATCGGGTCTAATCTTACTTCCAGGTGCTCTTGTTTTAGGTGTTATTTCACCAATTGCTGGGAAACTGTTTGATAAGTACGGTATAAGAAAAATAGCGATGATAGGTATGTTTATTTTAACTATTGCATCACTTCCTTTTTTTATTTCTTACTAAGGAGACAGCTACTTGGTGGATTGTTTGTCTATATTCATTAAGGATGCTAGGAATGGGATTAGTAGCTATGCCATTAGCTACAGCAGGGATAAATGCACTACCAAATAAATTAATAAGCCACGGATCGGCCATTAATAATACTGTGCGCCAAGTGTTTGCTTCATTAGGTTCTGCCATAATGGTAGGGATTATGTCAGCTACAGTAAATAATTATGAGGGCATCTCTGCTTTGTTGAAAGGACTTAATAATGGCTTTATGTCTGCTTTCTTTCTATTAGTAGCAGCATTTATTTTATGCTTTTTTTATAAAATCAAAAGAAACAACAGATGAAAATTAATTTTATGTAAAAATTAAAATATAGGAGTGATTTTAAATGACACAAATTATTCAACCGTTTTTAACAGTCGCCAACTATCATTTACTTGAACAGCAAATGAATAAAATTTTGCAAACACTTGCAACGACAAAGGATAAAAATGTCATACTAGCTGTACGTGGTATTGTTGATAGTGAAATTACAGCTAAATTAGTGCTGTCTGTTGAGGAAGCTAAGCTTATCGAACAACTTTTTAATGTTACAGATCGAGTGCAGGGTGAAGCGTATTAAGAACAATTAAAACCCTATGTCATACCATTTAAAGCTGTCACACCAAGTATAATGAAAAGCCTATTTAAAAAGGAAAAAAAAGCTAAAGTTACCAAACCTTGAAGAAATCGATTTGCAGCAAATTTGTTATTTCACTTGGGATGATTACGGTACACATCGAAAATATGTCGTGATTGAGAAGGATAAACAGTTTAAAGCGATTAAAGGCACAATCTCTAATGAAACAATTAAAGGAATATGTTCTATTTGTAACCGTCATGCTAATGTTCACTTGTTTACTACTTCAGTTAAAGGACGAGAGATTGGAACATTTACAAACCACAGTAATTATATTTGCGTAGATAGTGAACAATGTAATCAGCATATAACTGATTTAGAAAAAACAAAAGCGTTTTTTTGAACGTATTACTCATTAGGAACAGTCTAAAAATGGATTTGGAAAATCTTTAATTCCAAATCCATTTTTATTTTATTGCTAACTTGTACAACTATTTTGAGTAACACTTCCCAAATTGGAAAAGTAGATTATTTTATTAATGGTTATGACTTATTTTAAATTTGGGTAAATATAATTTTAGGAAGCGGGGAAAAGTACAATAGGGTAGCGGTAATGCATGTAGGAAAGAAAAAATATCCTTATAAATGTATTTAAAGCGTAATCTGGAAAAATATGCTCCCCTATAGAGAATGCCGATACAGTTTATTTTCTATGAGGAGCTTTTTATTGAAATAGCTATGTCCTAATTTTCATCTTTTATTTTCCAGTCGTTGTGTATGATGTCTTGAAGAACATTTTTTTAATTGTATAAATTGCTGCTCTGAGATTTTTGATTGTTTCATTACTTGACGAGATACTTCAGGGAGCTTATGACGAACATTCCTTCCTTCCTTTGTTAAATATATTTGCATTTGCCTTTCGTCATTTTTGGAACGCTCACGACAAATGTAACCCTTTGCCTCTAATTTTTTTTAGTAACGGTGTTAATGTACCTGAATCTAAAAATAAACGTTGACCTAATTCTTTCACGGTTATTTGTTCGTTTTCCTCCAAAGCTAATAGGGTGATGTAACCTGTATAAGTTAAATCATATGGCTTCAATAATAATGTGTAATGTCGAATAATTTCCTTTGATGTTGCATACAAAAGAAAGCACAGTTGATTATCTAAATGATTAGACATAAAAATCCCCTCTTAAAGTTCTTCTACTTACATTTATATTAAAAATAAAGTTTCTACTTGTCAAACACAATTAAATTGTGTACAATCTAATTTATAAAAATTAAATTGTGCACAATTTAAAATATGATGAAGGAGTTTTTTTGTTATGAAAGAATTATATTCAACTACAATGATTAATAATGGTGGGCGTAGTGGCACATCATATGCAGAGGATCAATCACTATCTTTAAAAATTGCACCACCTGGCTCAAAATTAGCCAATGCTACAAACCCAGAGCAATTATTTGCTGCAGGTTACAGTGCCTGCTTTAATAGTGCATTGGATTTAATTAAACGCCAGAAAAAGCTTAAAAATTCATCAACGATAAAAGTAACAGTTAAGTTAATGGAGCAAGCTACTTTTGACTACGTACTTGCTGTTGACATCGAAGGACATATTGAAGGATTAGCTCTGGAGGAAGCACAGGAATTATTAGAGTTAACTCATACTGTTTGTCCATATTCAAAAGCAACAATGGGAAATATCAATGTAATAATTAAAGCCGTTTAAATTTTTTTTCGAAAAGAGGGAGATTACATGTCATTAACTACACCAGTAAAACAGATTATGCAGGAGCGTAAATCGGTTCGTAAATACAATGCTAAAACTAAAATATCTCGTGAAACAATAGTGCAGCTACTGCAAGATGCTATTTCAGCTCCTTCTTCGAGTAATATGCAACCATGGCGATTTATTGTCATTGATGATAAGGAAATTCAAAAGAGTATTAATTTCTTTTCATTTAATCAAGAGCAAATAGAAACAGCCTCTGCCATTATCGCTGTCATTGGAGATATTGAAATGTATGTAAATGCTGAGGAGATCTATGCAAAAAAATGCGGAGCTAGGCTATATGCCAGAAGAAATTGCCAAAAAAACTTGGACAAGACGCATTAGCAATGTACGGTTCAGCTTCAACAAAAACATTAGAAAACATAGTACATTTTGATGCTGGCTTAGTATCTATGCAGATAATGTTATTGGCGAAGGAAATGGGTTATGATACAGTTCCCATGGGTGGGTTTGATAAAACGAAATTCGCTGAATATATGGAATTACCTGCAAACGAAATACCGATATTATTAATAGCAATTGGTGAAGCAGCAGCCCCAGCTTATGGTTCTTCTCGTCTTCCAATTGATCGCATTGTAAGATTCAATAAATGAATTTTTTAAGCAATGTCCCAAATATATTTTGCGGACATTGCTTTTTTTAAAATTTAGTAGTAAAAAGTCCCCCTTTGCGATAAAAGTCTAAGGGGGCGTTTGAGGTAATAAGTTTTTAAAAAGTTTTCCTGATGATATCTTCATTTATATAATATTATAGCCCTAACTATTTCATAAAAATAAACCCTCCAATTTCTAGGGTCCTTCTTCATTCTTCCCCTCCCTCCAAGCTGGCTCTAAAGATAAAATTGCCCCAAAATACTGTTGAGCAGTAGTAAAAGTAATAAACGCACAAAGCTCACTTATTTCTGCTTCCGAAAAAAAATTCCTGCAATATTTCAAAAGAAGAATTTGAGATATCTCCTTTTTGCTGTAAAAAAAACCTCTGCAAAGCCTACAGCAACAGATATTTTTTCATTAAACATATTTGGCTCTGGTTTCCCTTTTGCTTTACAATACTCACAACCATTTTTTTGCGCTAATGTTCTTCTAACCTGTTCTTTTAACTGTGATGCTAAAAGTCCATCTCTTTCTAATATCTTTCCTAAATGTGACCATGCTACCATAACCTCTTTATTGTGTCCTAATAGCTTCTGAAAAGGCGTATTCCCAAAAGCTGATTCATTAATTCTTGCCATTAATAACCCCTCCTTGTTATATTAAATATAAAATATTAAAAGATTAATTTGCATTAAATAAAAAAATTAATTTTTGTAAAATAAATTAAAAAAATTAATGAAAAATAGGAGAATTCGTTAAAAATGAAAATTGATGAAATTGATAATAAAATTATAGAGGAGTTAAGCAAGAATAGTCGTCTATCAATGAGTGAGCTTGGGAGAAGAATCAACCTTTCTTCCCCCTCAGTGACCGAAAGGGTAAGACAGATGGAGTCATTTGGTATAATAAAAAAATATACGTTGGAAATTGATTATGAAAAATTAGGATTTCCCATTCAATGTATAATTGAAGCAACTGTTAAAAACGGAGATTATAAATCATTTAAGAATTTTATAGAGGGACTTCCAAATGTAGAGTTTTGTTACCGTATAGCTGGTAATGCTTGCTATATGCTTAAATTGCAATTTGAAACTATTGCAAAAGCAGAAAAGTTTATAGATGCTGTGAATCCGTATGCATCCACCGTAACACATTTCATTTTTTCTCAAATTCAAACAACATTAAGGATTGATTAATTTGTTTGTGTGTAGAGAAATAGATAACGAAACTCTTTTTTTATACAACTAATCCAGATTGAGGGTACTACTCTAAGTTGCCTTTTACTATATTTATATCAATAAAGTCCCAAAACTGCTTGTTTAGGGACTTTATCATATCGAAAAATAGAATATTTCCTTACGTATACTTTTATAAGAAGCACTTTACATATACTCTATTTTATGTTAAATTACTCGATAATAAATTTGACTAGGGGAGGTGTAAGCAATGTTAACTGTTTTTAGAATTCTTTTTGGTAAAAATGTAAAACTTGGAAATGGTTTAGCGGACAAAGGGAGTAGTCTGTCCTTTTTTATGCTATACAACCAAATAAAAACAGTTATCGGAGCTTCGCCTCTATGCCAAGTAAAATACAAAGTAATGACGTAGTGTCCCTATTTATTTGAGCATATTTTTATATTAAGTTTGGCACCGATAATTTTATTGGTGCCTTTTTTGTGTTTATTTTTAATAAAAGGGATAGACATCTCCTTTCTATTTACTCCTATAAAACTAGAGAGTCATATGGAAGGATGAGAAAGATGCAATTAAAACAAAGCAATAAGTATATAAGAATAAACGATTTCTTAATGGAACATAATTATCCTAATTTTAGAATGAAGCAAATATTGAATGCCATTTTTAAAGAAAGAATAGATAAGTTCAATGAAATGAATGTACTTCCTAAATCGTTGAGAGAGGATTTAGTTAAAGAATTTGGAGAGTCTATTTTAGATGTTACTCCTTTAAAGGAACAACATTCTGAGCAGGTTTCAAAAGTTTTATTTGGAATTTCAGGAAACGAAAAAATAGAAACGGTAAATATGAAATATAAAGCTGGTTGGGAGTCATTTTGTATATCCTCTCAGTGCGGATGTAATTTTGGGTGTAAATTTTGTGCAACTGGAGATATAGGTTTAAAACGCAACTTAACGTCAGATGAAATTACTGACCAAATTTTGTATTTTCACTTAAAAGGACATTCAATTGATAGTATTTCTTTTATGGGAATGGGAGAAGCATTAGCGAATGTGCAAGTTTTTGATGCTTTAAATGTACTGACAAATCCAGAGTTGTTTGCCTTAAGTCCTCGTAGGTTATCTATTTCTACTATAGGCATTATTCCAGGCATTAAAAAAAATGACTCAAAGCTATCCACAGGTCAATCTGACGTTTTCATTACATTCTCCTTTTAATGAGCAACGAACCAAGTTAATGCCAATTAATGAACGTTACCCATTATTGGATGTCATGGATACATTAGATGAGCATATACGAATGACCTCAAGAAAAGTTTATATTGCTTATATTATGTTGCCAGGAGTTAATGATTCTATTAACCATGCAAAAGAAGTAGTAAACCTTTTAAGAGGTAGATATAAAAGAGGGAGTTTGTTCCACGTAAACATCATTAGATATAACCCAACTGTTAGTTCACCTATGAGCTTTGAAGAAGTAAATGAGAATCAAGTTGTAAACTTCTATAAAGAATTAAAGTCAGCAGGAATTAACGTTACGATTAGAAGTCAATTTGGTATTGATATAGATGCTGCTTGCGGGCAGTTGTATGGAAACTATCAAAAAAATAATAAGTAAAGGTGAGAATAATGTTTAGAACGTGGGAAGTACCCTAAGAGATTTTTGCTAGCTATCTATCTATTAAAATTATTAGGAGGATATTTATGATAAAAGGAATCTTAGGAAGAAAAATAGGCATGTCTCAAGTGTTTAGTGATAGTGGTGATCCCATAGTTGTGACAGTTGTTGAAGTTGAAGAAAATGTGGTGTTACAGAAGAAAACGTTGGAAAGTGATGGATACAATGCCATCCAAATTGGTTTTTCTGATAAGAAGAATCCAAATAAGTCGGAAATCGGTAGAAGTCAAAAAGCAAATACTAATCCTAAAAGATATGTTAAAGAAATTCGTGGAGCATCATTAGAAGTTGGCAAACGAATAAGTGCAGATATATTCCAAGAAGGCGACATTGTAGATGTTACTGGTATATCTAAAGGAAAAGGATTTCAAGGTGTCATTAAAAGACATGGATTAAGTGGAGGTCCTGCATCTCACGGTTCAAGATTCCACCGGGCTCCTGGTTCCATTGGTGTAATCGCTAAAAATGATGGCATGAAAGTGTTCAAAGGAAAAAAAATGCCCGGACGTATGGGTGGAAAACAGACTACTATTCAAAATCTCACAATTATAAAGGTTGATAGTGAACGTAATTTGTTATTAATTAAAGGGAATATTCCCGGAGCAAAAAAGTCGTTTGTAATAATAGAAACTGCAATTAAAAAATTGAATGAAAAATGGTGATGATTAGTGATAAACAAAAAGAATAATAGCAAAAATATTTGTAGAGATCCTGTAGTCATTTCAGATTTTTTTTGATGTTGACTTACAATGATAAAATTCAACTACCGTCCATTGTGGCAAAAGTTAACGGTTATGGAATAAGTTTAAACTATTTAAATATTGAGCTGATTAACGACATGAAATTGGGTATCATACCTTCTGAAATGTCTTCATCAGACCTTCTTGAGAGTTATTATTATGCTCTGGAATCAGTCATTGAACATGAGCTTATTGTACAAAAAATGAATGAGGATAGTAGCATTTCTGGATGGGAACCTGATAAAGAACAAATTTCTGAATGTATGCAAGAATTATTTGACGAGTTTGGAATTGATGTATCAGAAGAATACTCTAAACAGGAGATGGAAGAATTGGTATTGCAGGAATTGCGTATCCAACGATTTATTGATAATCAGTTAGGAGACAATAGTGTATCCAAGGAAGAGATTGAACACGAATACCAAAACTCACCTGAAAAAGGAGAAATGCAAAAGGAATACATTCGGGTTATCCTTGAATATGAAAAGCGAGAAGAGCAATATAAAAACTTTATTCTTGAATTGAAAAAAAGCAGCGTCAATTGAAACCTATCTATAATTTCATATGAAATTAGATCGATCCTTCCAAATTTTTGGAGGGATCTTTTATTGTATCCTTTTGAAACCTCCTTGCTATACGAAGCTTCTAGCTATGGCAAGAAAAAAACCCCAGTCGTATTGAATTCAGGTCTGGTCAACCGACTTCGTACGAAAGGGGATCAAAATGGATAATAAAAGTTTAGCACACACAACATGGAATTGTAAGTATCATATTGTCTTTGCGCAAAAAAGCACGCAAATTGGTTAAAGTTCAGTATTTGGAAAGAGTGGAGAGTATTATATAAAATGGATTTTGTTATATAATACTTTGTGAGCATCGAATAAATTATTATTACCATCGATGCTATAGCATTTTCAAATAGACTATTCATTTTATAAGGAGTGATGTGTTATGCATATAAAAACATATATTAGTCGGGACATAATAAGCTATACTAGGAGGAATCTATAATTTGATTTGTTTAAGATTAATTGATCAAAATAATTGGGAAGAGTGCATTAAACTAAAGTTAAAGCAGGAACAGCAAGGTTTTATAGCTTCAAATTTGTATTCAATTGCAGAGAGTAAAATATTCCCGCATTTAAAGATAAAATCAATTTATTTCAGTGAAGAGCTAGTTGGTTTTGCAATGTATGGAATAGATTCAGATGATGGGAATTACTGGATTTACAGATTTATGATTGATGAACGCTTTCAGGGACGTGGATTTGGCAAAAGCGCAATGAAATTAATTATTCAGGACATAGCAAATAGTAATGATTGCACTGACGTTATATGGCTTGGGTATCAGCCGGAAAATGAACAGGGAAGAAGACTATATGCAAGTGTAGGTTTTGAAGAAGTAGGAATAGCTCCATGGGGTGAAATGTTAGCCAAATTTAGCTTTCCTAGTGGAAACTGAAGCTTAATGTATTCGAAGCTTCAGTTGTAGTGAATGTAAACATATTTTAATATATGAAGCTTTAAACCATGAAAAACCCGAGCTATTTACAAAACTCTAATTTAGTATTTTGTAATAGGTTCGGGTTTTCGATTGATATTGCTTTGACTATATAGAAATGTCCCAGCCTCGTATAGATATGACTCTGTTTTTCAACAAATAAATTGAATCATCCAATATTTACTTGGAGCATTTATTTATATTCAATATAATTATGGAGAGTGACTGGTATTCACCATGGTAGAAATTTTGCGAACATGGTGTTAATGCTGGCTCTTTGCGTGAACACGCAAAAAAATAATGCGTGTGTGAACTAAATTTTGACGGAAAATACGGATTCTGTTGACAGTGAAGTCCGCTATGATCAAGAAGTGAGTTACAGAATTAACGCTCATTTTGAGAGTAAATGGAGGGATTATGTCATGTCTGCGATTTACCGTAAATTTGTTGATTTTTTCAACTTGTCCGATCAAAAATATGTTTGTTTCGTTCGTAAGTTTGAAGCCAAGACAAAAAAAAGAAATCGCCTTTTACTTGTTTCTTGGCCTGCTACCTGGTCTGATTGCATATATATTCATCTATCCGCTTCGAGAGTTGATGATGGAATGGACCGGATTATCTGCTCACTATGTGCAGCTATATGTGCTCGTCCTAATGAGCGCTGGCTGGCATATGTGTGTTCCTTTCTTGATGCTGCGGTACAAGGATGGACTTTCATTAAAAGAATCGCTCGTATACTTAGGTTTTGCCAGACTTGATTTGAAAGGGCTGCTACTCGTCTTCCCAATTTTAACAATTCTATTTACGTTTTTAGCGTTGCCTTATGTAAAATATGTCTATCCACCGTTGTTTGAATGGCTGAATGGATTCCAAGCCTTCCATATGGGAGAATGGCATGTTTTTTTATCAAGGGTATTACGACCCGAATTTTCCTTTGCCGCTATTTTTACTTGGTCTAATTGGTAACTTTATTGGGGAGGAAATTTATTTTCGAGGTTATTTACTACGTAAAGTTGGGCGCCTTAAACTTGACTGGCTATGGATTGCAATCATTTTTCAGTTCTATCACATGTGGCAAATACCAATCAACTGGGCGTATGTTCCGTTAGCCGTAATTATCCCTGAAGAAATATTAGTTAAGTTGCGAAAAAAATATTTATGGGGCTATCTTGCTGCATCTGTTCGTGAATTTTTTGTGGGGGATGATTAATATGTATTTTGTTGGCGTACGATAAGCTCTAGTGTGTCCTGTGCGAGATTTTATGCTCCAATAATTACTGATTTTGTAGAGTATTCATTTGTAGTGAGGTGATGCAAATTGCCGGAAATTGCACGCAAATACAATTTGGTTGTATATTGCTCAGCCTTGTTATTCCTGATTGTTGCGATTTATATTCATGCCATTACATTAAAAAAACCCATATACTGGTTTGATGTTCCGCGAAGATGAAGGAACTTGGGTCGTAGCATCTGTTGATCCTGCTGGTAAGGTGAGCGAATGGGACGTCCACCTCGGTGACAGACTCCTAACTGTTGATGCAAAAAGCCAGAAGTAATGAAGCTTGGTGACCGTGCTTATCTGAAGCGATTGGGAGCGCTTCAGTTTGAACGTGAGGGCTTGGGGCTCTTTGAATTGAGCAGTAATCCGGGGAAGCACGAAATGTATAAGACTTTATTTGCAGCATGCGCGGAACTGGCTCTGCTCGTTATCGGACTAGTTGCTTATCGGAACAAGCCCGAATCCTATATGGTGCGCCGCTTTTATGCGTTGAACGTATTTTTGGCAGCTACACTACTATCGGTCTATTCCACAGAGACGGTACTTACTGGATTGATGTTGCCTGTCGTTGCAAGTTGGTTGCCATACCTGTTGTTTGCCTTCTTCGTTGCCTTCGTGTTCCGCACGGTTCCAGGATGGATTGCTTTTGCGATGGCTACCTACCGGGGACTGGCTGCCTTATTCGCCGTGTATGCTTTACTCGTCTTCTCACTGGGAGCCATACCTGGGTGGACCCGGAGCGCTCTTCATACCATTCTGATCGGGACATTACTCGCCATATTCGTCATTGCTATCGTGTATTGGCGCGGGATGGACCGAGCTGAAAAAAACCGGTTGCTGACATTTGTTACTGCGTTGACATTTGGCTGATGCCTTACCTGTTTCTGTATGCGCTCCCCGATCTGTTATGGGGGGAATACATAGCGTTGCCTGATATGACATTGGCAGGTCTCATTATCCTTCCTGCTTCCATACTATGGCTGTGGGCTAGACAAAGGCTGCTTGATATCCGCTTTTATCTTCCTAGTTTAGTTATTCATGGTTTGTATGTTGGGCTTGCGACAATCCTGATTGCGGCACTTATCCGTTCAAATGCATCTATAGTAACACTTTCATTGTGTGGCGCGTTCATTGTCCTGACATTGTTGCATCGACTCGGCCTTGATAACTTCAAACGGCAGCGGGAGAAACGGGAAAATCGTTTGGATCGACTGCGGTTGGAGATGTCGATAAGATTTGCCGAGCATCGCAATAGCCGTGATCTATTGCGAATGCCTGCAGAGCTTATCCATAGCGTGACAGAAATCGAGGGACTCTGCTTCGTTTGGAAACGGGGAAGTGAAACCATTCTGTATGGAACTGGGCCATTTATCGAGATGCGGGAGTTAAACCAATTCCAGCAACCCGAACTGAGTGTTTTTGCACAAGTGATGGATCTTGTGCAGCCCAATGGAATGGTCATTGGCTATTTAGGACTTGGTTCAAAAAAAAATAATACGTCCTTTACATCAGAAGAGCTCGGCTTAATCGACAAAGTAAGGATGGAAACGGTCCGTTTACTAATGGGTGCTGCCCTACTTGACGAACTACGGGAAGCGAAAAGTGGGCTACCAAAGGAAACCACGGAATATAAACTGCTAGAGGCACAGCAGGCAGAGCGGGTGCGAATGTCATATTACTTGCACGATCATGTTTTGCAGAATTTAATCTTTCTTGCACGCGATTTAGAAGAATTACACGATACTGAACAAAGTGATAAGCAGTTGACTGCTATATGGTTGAAATGTTTGTACGATACACAACGCGATATTCGAATGTTGTGTGATGATTTATACCCTCACATCATTGATCAGGCAGGGCTAGATGCAGCGCTGCTCTGGCTCGCGCGAACAGTTAAGGAGAATGGAGGGCCAACTATTAAGTTAGAGAACAAGCTACCAGTTACGTTGCCTTCACTATACAAAATGACGCTATTCCGCATTGTGCGTGAACTTGCTAATAATACGGTCAAGCATGCGAGGGCACAGAAGCTAGAGATTCAATTATGGGAAATGGACGATGCGTTCTACGGACAAATTAGCGATGACGGCATTGGATTCGATCCAACGAATGTGAGTGGTATTCAGTCCGATTCCCAAGGATTCGGACTTGTCACCATCAACAGTCAAATTGTCCAATTTGGAGGCGATATCGAGATTGACTCAGGAGCTGAACGTGGAACGATTGTCCGCATTAGGCTTCCGAAACAGGGAGGTGAAGTAAACTATGAAACAGCCAATCAAGGTGCTGCTACTCGATGATCATCCGCTTGTTATGGAGGGTTTAAAGAATCGACTTGAGCGTGAGCAGGATATGTTGGTTGTAGGAACGTTTAATGAACCTCACGAGGTGCTTAAACGTATCGATGCACTAAAGCCGGATGTTGCCGTTATTGATATTTCAATGCCAGGTATGACGGGATTCGACTTGGCGATAGAAATAAAGAGAACATACGATACGGCAATCAAGTTGATTGTGTTGTCAGGTTACGTCTACGATGAATACGTGCATAAGGCTTATGAGATAGGAATTCACGCTTATTTATCTAAACAGGCAACCTACCCACAAATTATAAACGCCATTCGGCAGAGTATGCTTGGGCTGCGGATCGTACCAGAGAAAATGACTACTTTACCAAGAGCTGACCAATTGACACCAACAGAGAAGGAAGTACTAAAGCAAATCGCACTAGAGAAGACAAATAAGGAAATTGCTAGGGAATTAGCGATGAGCCAGCGAACAGTAGAATACCATATGGCAGCTATTAACCAAAAGCTCGATGTAAAGACGAGGGTTGGGGCGGTAGCAAAGGGCTATGAGATGGGATTGCTAGAACGTCTATATGACTGAGGCTAGCATTAAGGGAAAGCCCCTCTATTAGACTGCCAGTTTTGTAGGTATAGAGAATTGATGATGAAACTATTTATATCATTCCACATCTATATTTTTTCGGTATTTAAGTATGAACAAACGACCGCCAGTTGCACTAAACGTGATGCTGGCGTGTTTTTTTATAACCTAATCCAAAGATGGATGAAGATACAAATTAAACCACTTTCAGTTACAGTTACTGAAAGTGGTTCTTTCATGAAACAAAGCTAATGTATCTTTGGCACCTGCTATAGCTTCTAGTAATGATTTACCTAATTGGTCCGTTACTGACACGATATCTTCTTCATCTGTTGGTGTATTTAAAATCGCGACAATATTAGGGCTTGGTTGTTGGATTTGTTTGAGTAAACGTAAAATGGCATTAATTGAGTAATGGGCATTTCTTAAACTACGAATGACTCGTAGCTGCTCAAGTTCCCTTTCACCATATGCTCTGTTACCATTGTCTAGTCTCGGAACTGCAATGAGTCCGTTGCGTTCCCAATTCCTAATAACTTCAGATGTAATATCTAGCAGCTGTGCTGTCTCCTTTCGAGAATATGTGCGTGTATTGACAGTAGGACATTCTTTCAACCATTTCTCCACAATTTTTGTAGCAGACAAGGCATGAACATATTCTCGTTCTAAATTGGTTAGATAGTCTATTGTTAGTTTTTCAGCCTGCGCAAAATTTTCTTTTCCGCAAGCATATACAATTGAACGAGCTCTTTTCCGAATATCCCCTTGTACAATTTCACACTGAAAGAGCGTCCGTGCGACCATTAACTGAAATAAATGGGTGTCTGAATAAATACGATAACCATTTGCTTGCCTTGGTACAGGCGAGATAAAACACCATTTCTCATAAATGCGCACAGTGTTTGGGTGTACTCCAACAAGTGTGGCGATTTCTTTTGTTTTGTACATCAGACACACCTACTTCCATTTAAAGAATTTAATCGCTCCACATAAACCGATTATAATGCATAGAGCTAAAATCACGATATGGAATAGACCATCAGTTAGTGGCTCCCCTGTACTTGCCTGTTTCAATAAGTGAATACCATGAGAAAGTGGCAAAATATCCATCACCCATTGGAAGAATCGAGGCATAACCTCATATGGAATCGTTGCTCCTGAAAACAGTAACATCGTGAAGTAAGCAACAGAGCTCCAAACATTTGCTGACTTTTGGTCAGGTACTAAGCTTCCAATGAAAATTCCGATACTATACATCGCTATAATGACAAAAGCGTATGTCAGAAGGAATATACCCCAGGAGCCTTTTAGTTCATAATCAAATAACAAATGATAAACAATTGTGACACCAATAAATGAAACAAGTGCTGAAGAAAGCTGAATTAGTCCTTGGGCAAATAGAATTTGGAGAGGTGACACAGGTGTCACTTGAAATCGCTTTAAAATCCCTCGGTGACGGTAATCTGCAATGGTCAGTGGTACACCCATAACCCCTGTTGCTAGTACACCAATCGTAATTACAGCTGCGTACGATAATTCAAAGTTAGAAGCACCAGCTAAACCGTCCTTATTCAGTAAATAACCAAATAGGGTAGCTAAAATAATAGGAAAGCAGATTCCAAAAATGAGAATATCAATGCCCTTCCAAACGAGCTTACCCTCAATTTTTAAAAAGGTTAGAAATGTACTCATACCCAATCCTCCTCGCCAGCATAATATAGGTACGCATTTTCTAGTGTGGCTTTCTTACTTACATGGATTACTTCTTGGATTGTGCCATGAAAGACCGTTTTGCCTTCTTTTAAAATTAAAATTTTATCACATAACGCCTCAACCTCGTCCATGTAGTGCGATGTTAGGACAATTGCCAGACCTTTTTCTTTCATTGCTAAAAGCTGTTTCCAAAGCAAACGCCTAGCCTTTGTATCTAATCCTGTTGTGAGCTCATCTAGGAAAACAAGTTTAGGATTTGAAATTAATGCCAGTAACACCGCTAAGCGTTGACGTTCACCTCCTGATAGAGTTTTCACCAGTTGAGTTTCTTTTCCAACTAGACCAAATGTCTGTAAGAGTAGAGGTACATCAGCAGTGTGTTTATAAAGTGACTCCCATTGCTCGCATGCCTCACACACCGTTAATCCTTCTTGGAAATTTGTTTCTTGAAACTGTACACCTACCTCTTGAAAGACTTCCTTGCGATGGAGAATTGGTGATTTACCGAGCATTGTAAGCTCTTCGTAATTACTTTTTTTCAATACCGAGCACTGCTGCAATAGTAGAGGATTTCCCTGCACCGTTTGCCCCAAGTATGCCAATTACCTCCCCAGGCTTGATGCTAAAGCTAATGTTGTCGACAGCTTCCTTAGTACCGTATGTGACTGATAGTTTTTTTGACTGTTAAGATCATATTTGTTCCCTCCTATATAAGGCTTAGGAAGCTACTATATCAAAGAGTGGTGGGGGTGGTGTCATATTGGAGGCTTTTAAAAACGTGGATTTTGAATAAAGTATGATAATTCATAACAAAAGTAGAAATATGAACAGCAATCGCGTTATTGTTAAAAATGTATATAGACAAATTTGGGATGATAACAACATCATGTCTTTTATTAGCAATAAATAATGCTGAGAAACATCCTTTAAAATTTATATTTAAAACACAGACTTTTTGTTCTCGGCAAACCAATTTACAATCAAAGTATGAAACTTATTGTGCTTGGTGGTAATAAAGTCATTCGGGTAATAAAAAAAGGAGTTAACTGATATGAAAAAAAATCCTGCTGGTAGATGATGAAAAAGGTATTATTTCCATAATGAAAAATTATTTTGAAATGTCAGGTTACTTAGTTTATATTGCTTACAATGGAACTGAAGCATTACAACAAATTGAATACCAGCCTGATATTATACTGCTAGATATAAATATGCCAGATATAGATGGCCTTATTGTTTGCCAAAGAATTCGGGAACATATTTCTTGCCCTATTTTGTTCTTGACTGCTCGCATTGAAATCAGCGATAAAATAAATGGCTTTCGGGCAGGGGCAGACGATTATGTGGTGAAGCCTTTTGATCTAAATGAATTAGGTGCAAGGGTAGGAGCCCACTTAAGACGTGAAGACAGAAAGCAGGAGCATTCTATAGTTCGTTTCTTTGGTGATATGGTGATAGACTACTCAAAGCGGCAAATCACAATAAAGGATTCTATTGCCACACTGTCAAAAAAAAGAGTTTGATATTGTGGAACTTTTATCCACGAATTCAGGACAGGTGTTTAATCGAGAACGGATATATGATGTAGTATGGGGGCTTGAGGGTGGTGGAACCAGTGATACAATTATGGAACACATTCGCAATATAAGAGCAAAATTTTACGCACTCTCAATTCATAGTTATATTGAAACCATTTGGGGGTGGGGTATAAATGGAATGGCTAAAGAATCGAAGTTTGAAACAATCTTTTTTTTATAATTAGCACACTGTTCCTAAGTGTCGGTCTATTGTTGGCTGCTATTTCATTTATGGTATGTGCAGAACTTCGAGATAAAGTCGAAGGATATCAGAAATATGAAATGTCTTTAGACAAAAATGGCAAGATGATTTCTTCCTATCATGATGGTGTTATAGGTGAAAAGGAAGACAAAACAAATCTTTTGTTAAACATATTACAATTTGCTCTTCCTATTTTTTTTGTTGTATTATCTTTGGTATTGGCTGATATTACATTTTATCGTATCAAATTGAAAAGGCCACTTTCTATTTTACAAAGTAGCGCAGAGCGGATACAGCATCAAGATTTAGATTTCAGTGTTGAAAAATGTGCAAATGATGAACTTGGAATGCTTTGCTCAGCTTTTGAAACAATGCGTATGGAACTCCAACAAAATAATCAAGAACTTTGGGGACAGATGGAAGAACGAAAACGTTTAAACGCTGCATTTTCACATGATTTAAGGAATCCTGTAACTGTTTTAAAAGGGTGTGCCAACTTACTGCAAAAGCGTTTAATTCATGAAAAATTTGATTGTGATAGTGTAAATGAATCGCTCGATTTGATTGCACAGTATACAGTCCGAATAGAAAACTACGTAGAAGCTATGACAACGGCTCAAAAATTGGAAAATTGGAAATTTTCTCCCCAAAACACCTGTTGGTCAGTATTTTCAAAGGAACTGGAACAAAGCTTATTGTTTCTAGTCGATCATACAGGGAAGGAAATTAAATTTTCCAGCTATGGAAAAAATGAAGAGATATTTGTTGACAAAGCTATTATTCAAAATGTTTCAGAAAACCTCGTAAACAATGCGCTGCGTTATACTAAAACAATGGTCTCCGTAAAATTTTCCTATGATAATGGGAAGGTAATCATATGCGTTTCAGATGATGGAACAGGCTTTTCACCTATTATTCTTCGAAAAGGAATAAGCCCATTTTTGAGAGATGAGAAACAGGACGAGAAAGACCATTTTGGAATGGGACTTTATATATGCTCTATGCTTTGCAAAAAACATGGAGGAAATCTTAAAATAGAAAATTTAGAAATCGGAGCAAAAGTGACAGCTTGTTTTCATATTTTATCATCTTGAGGAATTTTTGAGATTTATATTTTACACTCTTCTTTAATCAAAAATAAGGAGAGTGTTTCTTTATGCTTATTAAAGCCAATCAAATTTCAAAGATTTATGGCAGTGGTGAAAACAAGGTTGTTGCTTTGAATAAGGTTAACTTAGAAATTGCAGCAGGTGATTTTATATCTATTATGGGACCGTCCGGTAGTGGAAAAAGTACATTACTGCATCTGCTCTCTGGATTAGATAAGCCCACAGCAGGCTCCCTTACCTATGATGGTAAAGAGATCTACAGCTTTAGTGACAAAGAGCTTTCTGCTTTCCGCAGACAAAGTATAGGTTTTATTTTTCAGCAATTTAATTTGCTTCCTGTTCTGACTGCAAAAGAAAATATCGAAATGCCGTTACTACTTGATAAAAAAAAGATGGATGAAAATTATCTAAAGGAAATTTCTGATCTACTCGGAATCAGCGACAGATTGACCCACTTACCTCATGAGTTGTCAGGTGGTCAACAGCAACGTGTTGCCATTGCACGTGCTCTTATTGCAAAGCCAGACATTATCTTTGCCGATGAGCCAACAGGAAACCTTGACAGTAAAAGTGGTAGCCAAGTAATGAAAATACTTAAAAATATACAGCGTAAAATGGGAAGGACACTTGTACTTATCACGCACAATAATGATATTGCTTCGATGGCAGAAAGACGATTTGTCATTGTGGATGGCATTCTTTCCAAGGTGATGGCAAAATGAAATCTTTTCGTACCCTAGCCTGGAAAGAGTTACGAACACAAAAAATAACTGCAATTCTTATTTTAATTGCAGTTATTCTTTCTACCACGATGACAACCGTAATTGGTCAATCCGTTGGAATATTAAATGCAATGCATCAAAGTCAGGCAATCAACCTAAATGGTAATCGATATGCAACATTTCATCAAATGACTAAAGAACAGGCAAATATATTATCAGAGGATGATCACCTTTCTTACGCAGAGAGCACCATTTCAATTGGAACTGCTGCTATTGCAGACAGTAAAGTGTCTATTTTACTGAGAGAATATGTAGGCAATGATCTTTCTGCCTATCCCTCTGAATCCCAATTAGAAAATGGACGACTTCCAGAAAAAGCAGGAGAAGTTGCTTTGCCACAAGATGTTTTGGACACACTTGGCTTTCAGGGAACACTTGGCGATACCATTCCCCTTGACCTTCATATTTCCCTCTTAAGGGATACTGAGTCCGGATATGAATATTCCCAAGACTTTATTCTAACAGGAGTTCTCAAGTCAAATTATATCGGTTATATAAGCGGTACTGTTCTTGGTATTGTTGGAGCAGGAACAGCGGAAAAGGTACTACCAGATAAGTATTTATTATATTCTGTTGACATTCGTACCAAAAATAAAAGATCTTTTCAAAATGTAGTAGATAAATTAGCTGTACAATATGCTATACCGGAATTTTGTATTCAGTATAATGATACGATGCTATCTGCTGCTCGAATCAAATATCGAACAGAGTCAACAATTGATGCTGATTTAGGTGTTTCCTATATGACTTTGGCTGGTACATTAATTGGTGTGCTTGTTCTATTTGCTGCTGGACTGGTTGTCTACAATATTTTCAAAATCGCCGTTACAAAACGCATAAAGAACTACGGTATTCTAAGAGCAATTGGTGCAGAAAAAAGCAAGCTTTATCTGTTAGTTTCTTTACAGCTTGCTATTTTGTGCGGGATTGGTATTCCCATTGGTATATTACTTGGAATATTTTCTACTAAGGGTATTACGATTGCAACAAGCAGTTTTTTCAATCCCGAATTGTTTATGGCGAGTTCCAAAACAGAGGTTATAGCAATGATTGATGAGAATGAGGGAAGTAAATTGATTCCATTGGTCATTAGTGTAGCAATTACTATTTTGTTTTCCTTTCTCTCGGCTTTACCTGCAGCACATTATGCAGCCAAAGTATCACCTACAATTGCAATAATGGGTCAAAAAAAACCAGCATTAAACGTCGAAATAGGAAAGTAAAACATATCCGCAATTTTGAAGCATTTTATGCACGTATGAACATGAAACGCAATCGTGGCAGGACAGCCATTACTATACTCTCCCTCGTTATGAGTATCACTGTATTTATAGCATTAGAAAGTTTTTCTGAACTTTTAGACGCTTCCAAAGATATTCAGAAGATGCATCTTGGAGATTATTCTATGACTAGTGAAACTGTTGGATTCTTACCAGAAGATGTAACCACATTAAGGAATGTTCCAGGCATTCAAGCAGTATCTACTTTAAAATATAGCTTATATCAGCAAAATGAGAATGGGGAACTTAAAGATATAGAAACGTCTATCACCCTACAGCCTAGTGAAAGCTTGCAAATAATCGGTACTGACAAACAACGTTTAATTTCTCTTGCATCTACGCTTCCAGAATCCGATTTGCAAGAGCTTATGAACGGTACAGCGGCTTTGATACAAAATCCAATTCCAGTTTCTTTTGGCAATGTAGAAATGAAAAATACGATCCTGTCGATTGGTGATAGTATTTCTATAAATGGTGCTTCTTTAAAAGTAATTGGTCTTTTAGAGTCTCCTATTACACTGGAAAACAAGGGATTTATCAATGGTGTTCAAGTTGTGGTGCCGGATTCTATATATAACCAACTTACAGGGAAAAGTCAATACTCAGAGCTTTATCCAACACTTACGGAGGACGCAATCCGTTCTTCTGTGGAACAGTCAATACAAGAGCTTTGCAGTCAAAGAGGGGGGACATGGCTCTCTTATGCCAATACAGATAAGCAACTAAGAGAAAGTTACGAACAAATTCGTCTACTTGCATGGGGATTAATTTTATTCGTTGGTTTTATTGGTCTTCTGAATATTATTAACACGATGTATACGAATATTCATACTAGAGTGATTGAAATTGGGGTACAGAGAGCGATAGGTATGAGTTCAAAAAGCTTGTATAAAACCTTTTTATGGGAAGGAGCTTACTATGGTATCTTTGCTTCAATAATCGGTAGTGTTTTAGGGTACATCTGTAGTATTTTTGTAAACGCAGCTGCTACGAATGAGATACAACTCATTCCTATTCCTTTTCTATCAATTATGGAAGTGACTATTCTATCCTTAATTGCTTGCCTAATAGCAACTTATATTCCATTAATAAAGATTGCAAAAATGAATGTTGTGGAATCTATAGAAATTGTTGAATAATTAATTTGAAATAAGGTTGCAATGCTATAGCAGACAGTTTTCCGTCATATACATGGTTGTATATATCCATATTTACAACACTGGAACCTCCTTTTATTAGATAATCTTTTACTGAAATTTCTTTTTTTAAACATGCCATTACTTGTCATGTTTTATAGTTACTATAATAGTGTTCCTGAATACTTAGGAAAGTATATAAAAAATAAAAAGGAGAGATTATACAATGTCACGTGAAGTAGTTTTATACATTGCTACAAGCTTAGATAGATTTATTGCAAAGGAAGATAATGACTTACAATGGTTAATTGAGACAGAAGGAGAGGGTGATGCAGGATACGAAGATATGTATCAATCAATAGATACAACAATTATGGGGAAAAAGACATATGATTATGTAATGAAAAACTCAGAATCATTTCCGTATCCTGAAAAAAAATGCTATGTCTTCAGCAATTCTAAAAAAAGGTTCAAATGAATATGTGGAATTTGTCAATGAAAATGTAATAGAGTTTACGAGAAAATTAAAGAAACAACAGGGTTCTAAAATATGGATGATTGGAGGAGCGGATATACTGGATGCTTTTATAAAGGAAAATTTAATTGACGAATATATTATTACTGTTACACCTCATATACTTGGCTCTGGTATTCCATTGTTTAAAGAAAAAAATCCTCAAATCGATTTAATTTTAATTGATACAAAGCGGTATGGTCAGTTTGTTCAGATGCATTATAAAGTGAAGCAGTACAAGGAATAGTATTTCGTTGTGTAATAAATTCCATAAACAATGCTTTTTGTATTTCAACACAAATTAGGACAACTTGACCTTTAAGTGAAGTTGTCCTTTTATAGTTAAAAGTACTGCGGATGAAATCAAAATCCCCACCCAAATACAAACCACATTCTTTTACAGAAAAATGCGAATTTATTATGACCTTTCCCCAAGTTCTTAATATAAAGGTTGAAACTATACACTAGTGTCGGTATAATCTGAAATAAACGACAATAGTGTATAGTTTGTTGTGTGCATTTTGTCATTCATTAAGGAGGTGGCTTATGGCACCAAAGGTTAGTGAAGAATATAAAAAGAAAGAGAGAGAGAGCTGATAGAGGCAGCTAAGAAGGTGTTTATCGAGAAAGGTTTTGTCCGCACATCTATGCAGGATATAATGGATAAAGCTGGAATATCCAGAGGTGCATTGTATAGTTATTTCAATAATATTAATCACGTATTTATTGAAGTTTTAAAATATGATGACGAAAAAGATATTCAATATTTTGTGCCATCTGAGAAAGGCCCACTGTGGCCCCAGTTAAAAAAATGGATTGAAGAACAGCAAATTTATATTGAGGCAATTGATCAAACATTGGTCTATGCAAAGGCAGAATTCTTTTTATCGTATAAATACACACATAATAAAGATAATTTCCCGTACATTTCTGAACGCTACCATCGTATTAATGAAGTAATAGAAGAAGTATTAAATGAAGGCATGCGTAAAGGGGAATTTAGCCCTCAACAATCTACCCATTCTATTGCAAGGTATATCCTCTCATTTATAAACGGTTTAATGTTGGACACGTTTCAGCTAGGATATGAACAAACAAAGGTAGCGGATCAGTTATCCGTCTTACTTTTCTCTTTAGAAAAATTAATTAATCCAAAATCCACTTTCAATAAGGAGTGAACTTTATGTTGTTTGAATCATCAAGAGTGAGACTAAGAAAAATGACAAAGGAAGATACAGAACTATATCATCAATGGAGAAATGATGTAGAAGTTATGCATTCCACTAACCCATCTTTAGATGTTTATCCAATAGATGAGACGAAAGAATTTGTAGATCATGTGATATTAGGATCTCATACAGCCAAAAGCTATATTATACTTACAAAAGGAAATGAAATACCAATTGGCATTGTGTCATTAATCAACATTGATTATAAAAATAGAAATGCTGAATGTATAATTGACATCGGAGAAAAGAAGTATTGGGGAAAAGGATTTGGTTCAGAGAGCTTGGAATTACTGTTGCATTATGCTTTTTACGAAATGAATCTTCATCGAGTTTACCTAAAAGTATTTTCATTTAATGATAGAGCTATACATTTGTACAATAAGATTGGTTTTCAACAGGAAGGAAACAGTAGACAAAGTCTATTTAGAGATGGGGAATGGCATGACATCATTCATATGGGAATTCTGCAAAATGAATACTTTGAGAAACAAGGAAAGAAAATATAAAAATTGTATAGTGGAAAAACAAAATCAAACTAGTAAAATGGTGTACACAAATTAACATTACGTTAATCGGCACTGACTGTCGTTTTTGGGGCAGCTATACCCTTGTTTTTATCCAATCGATTTCACATTCCTTGTAAAGGAGGTTGATCCTTATGAATTTTAAAGAATTAAAAAAAGATTGCAACTGCAGTTACTTCACCTACAGAATTAAATGATTTTATTCAATACGGAAGTGTTGGTGCAGCCATTGAAACCATAAATGGGAATATCTATACAGGGATTAGCATAGATACAGCTTGTTCCATGGGTTTTTGTGCAGAGCATGCAGCAGTTGCTGACATGTTGAAAAATGGTGAATATCAAATAAAAGCTTTTGTAGCAGTAGACTCGGAAGGAAATGCTGTTCCACCATGTGGACGGTGTCGTGAGCTAATCAGTCAGCTTTCAAAAGAAAACTTAGAAGCCACTGTAGAGGTTGAAAATAACACTTTTGTTTTATTGAAAGAGATTTTGCCGTATGACTGGAAAACCAACCGAGGCAGAGAGTGGTAATTGATTCTAATAATGGAGGGGATTCCTAGAAAGAACCAAGGAACCATCATTCATTGTCCACTAGGAACTGAAATATCTGATGAAAATTTGCTATTAAAATAAGGCAAGATCAAATAGAGAGTGAGCTTATTTACAGCTCACTCTAATTTATTATATCCCGAGCAGTGGTAGATGCTTTCGAGTATGATAAGTGAGTGCTAATACAATGCATTGTTTTAATTCATTTATTGGAATTTCATCATTCACAGCAAATACAATTGCTCGATTACCTTCATAATGGAATAAATCTTTATAAACCTCTTTAAACGTATCAACTAGCTTTGTATTACAGTTAAAATACATGGCGTATTGATCTGGGCTTGACTGTTTCCAGCCAATTCTAATTGTACTGCCTTTTTTTGTGATATAACTAGGCTCTCCCCATTTAAGGGTTTCATCCATATGATCAAGGTCTTCTATCTCTTTTGCAGTATCCATAATTAACTGACGAAGAAACAAAAGTTTTGATTGAATGTGTTTAGGATACTGTTCGAATACTACTTCTACCTTAGTGTTTTCAATTTCACTCATATTTATCATTCCTTTTTAAAATAACAACTAGTCTACAGACAGGTACTCCATCTAACAGATTCAGAGTGATTAATAAATTTCTAAAAGTGATTCAGGTTGACTGATGTACAAGCTATTTTATAGAAATATATATTTCTGCTTGACCATCCTCTGGATTAATATCCTTGCTATAATATTCAAAATCACCTGTAAATGCTCGATTATTGCTTGGCTGTTGTGACCATTGCCAAATATCATCCCAAGCACGCTGCACCATTTCTATAATTGGTCCTTTTTCTGTGACAAATACAGCATATTTTGCAGCAGGAACAGTAAATGTATTTATTGTATCTAAACTTTGAAGCTGTGATGTTTCTTGAACTTTAACGCTGACCATTATTTCATAAAGTCCTGCATCTCCCTGTTCATAGTTGAAGTAACAGCTATAATGACCATCCTCTTGTATATTAACACCTAGCTTCTTACCAATATTTTGAGAATGGAACTGTTCAAATAATTTACCAATTTTGCCATTTTTGCTTCGTTCGGTTTCATTTGTTGTAACGGCACTAATTCCAGCTAATGTGAAGGAGGATAATTCCTCAATTCGGGTAGGTTCAATTTGTTTTAAAGTCATTTTGTCTTCAGACGATTCATGTTTCCATTCTGTCAAATTCTTTTCTTTGTTTTGTTTCATCCCTAATCATTCTCCTTATTATAGAATGAAACCAGTATAAAACAATAAACCTGACAACTGCCTGTCAAGTTGCTTTGTCATTTTTATAAACTTTTGCTATTTTTTCCGCACGACTAGTAATGATTTTCCGTAAATGTTGAGGCTCAAGCACCTCTACATGATGTCCTAGGCTAAGAATGAAACTATAGAGCCATTCATTTTCTGGATATGCCTTTTTTACTAGCCAACTTCCATCCTCAACTGGCAAAAGTTCTTCAATGCCAAACCATTCTTCAGCTAAATGACGAGCCTTATCTTGGAAACGAAAGACAACTTCTGGTGTTGATGGCTTTAATTTATTCTTACCTTCGTTATGCTCCTGATTAGTGGGATTTCGGCGAATGAAGGTTTTTTCATAATCTATTCTAAGCCCTTTCATTCTTTTTAGTTTAAAAAGGCGGAACTCTTCTTTTTCTAAACAATAAGCTTGCAGATACCATTGCCTTCCTTTGAGAATGAGCATATGAGGCTCTACATTTCGCTGGGAAACTTCACCTTCTGCATTGGAATAGGTGAAGTTAACTAATACACAGCTATCTAATGCTTCGTCTAACAAAATTAATTTCGCACGGAGATGTTTACTACCACCCCAAGGAGAGTAATCTATAAGTACACGATTTGTCTTATGTTGAAATTCTTCTTCATGTTCTGGTAGTACGACACTATTTATTTTTTTCTACTAGTCGTTGGTGTTGCTCTTTGCTATATGAAGTGGAGATACTGCGTAGGGCAGTAACGATAGTAGCAAGCTCGTCATTTGTTAGTATATTTCGATCTAAACGATAACCTTCTGACAAACCAATACCACCGTTTGTTCCTTGATAGGTGACGATTGGAATGCCAGCAGCATTAATGGCGTCAATATCTCGGTATATTGTCCGTACGGATACCTCAAATCGCTCCGCCAACTCCTTAGCCTGTACCATACGTCGGTTTAGCAGTAGAATAATGATGGATAATAGTCTTTCAAGTTTCACAATATGTAACCTCCATTTTAATAAGCAAGAATCTATTTCATTAAGATATTAATAAGAGTCTTAATATTAGAATTTTTTTAGAAATACAGTAATACATTACTAGATGAAGTGCAAACCTAACTGTTTAATACGTTAAAATACTATACACTTTTTAAGGATACTATTTATTGTAAGTTAACTTGGATTATAAATCTATTTCAATTGCTTTTAATATTACGACAGGAAAAAAATTAATTGGAGTGGAGGATCATCATGATAACTTTGATAGAGTAAATTTTTGAGGATTTCGAATTTAGGATTTTGACAATAATCTTAGTTAGATGTTATTATTTACCTATCGTTAAGTAAGAAAGGTGAAATAATGAACAATAATCATACAATATTAAATTTTTCTAAAACAGATAAAGTTATCCTGTGGCTTGGTTTTCCTATCATCGGTTTAGTGCTAGGTTGGTTTCTTCCAAGTATTTCAAAATGGGCAAGCACTTTGCCGTGGGTGCCTTTCTTTCAGGGACCATTAAACTTAATTGCCTCCTTTAATGGAGCTTGGATTGGTTTTATCACGATGGCCCTTGGTTTGATTGTGGGAATTGCATTGACTTTATTATCTTTTCATGAGAGCTTAGAAATAATTATAAATGATGAGAAAGTAATTTTAAAACTTAGAGATGATGAAACTCTATTAAATAAGGAAGATATTTCACTTGTATTGTTGGATGGAAAACAGTTAGTTTTGCTTGGCAACGATAAGAAAGAAATTTTCCGATATAAACAAGAGCTAAATAGAAATGCCATTAGTGCTACATTTATAAAACATAATTATTTTTGGAGTGATATCGATCCATTTAAAGAAGATTTTAAAAAAATGGGTTGTAGATTGTCCAGATTTATCACCAGCAGCAAATGCTCTATTAAAAGCAAGGAAAATAGCAATTGAAAAAGGTGAGGATGAGGAAGTTTTTCAACTGGCTAAAGAACTTTGGAAGCTAAGAATATCAGTTAAAGAAAAAGATAAAAGTCAATATTATCGATGAGCAACAAAGATAAATGAAGACTATTAAGAATTTTATAAAAGGTTAATATGTTATTTACTAATATAGCAATATTTTACAAAAGGCTGTCTGGAAAAATTAAGACTGAATCCAATTATTAGGTTCAGTCTTTGTTTTGCATAAAAAGATAAAGCAAAAGCACTTTTTTTAATTACTTGAGTTGAAATTAATGAATTTCTTGTTTTAGTCGATTAATTAGGAAACAAAGTTAATTTCAATTTTGTACTTTTTTATTAAGCATTTAATAGAAGAAGTCGAGCATAGTGAAGAGTTTGTAAAATGCAAAAATGCTTAATTTTACCTTTTTAGTTACGTTATACATATCAATTATTAGCTGTTGTTAACTAGTGAAAGATGGAAACTTATTTTAAAGAAAGCAAATAACAATAATAAACGGAGGATTTTCGTATGTCTCAACTGCCTGAATATGCTATGAATTCAACTGAAAACGATAAAACATGTAAAGAAGTGCAGCAATTCGACAAACAACTGACATCACTTTTTGATTCGCTTAAAGTTCCAGGCGTAGCTGTACTTGTTTTTACCAAGGATAAAGTATTGTATAAGAAAGAAATCGGATATGCCAATATTGAAAAGAAAATTCCTTACACGTTGGACACAGTTACTAATATTGCTTCTATAAGTAAAACCTTTATTGGGGGATCATTGGCAAAAGCTCAGGAAGATGGCTTACTTAGCCTGGATGAGGATATCAATGACATACTTCCTTTCAAAGTAGTAAACCCATATTTCCCGAATGAGAAAATTACGTTAAAAAAATCTTGCCTCACATACATCCGGAATTGAGGACGATGAAACTAAATATATCCATTCATACTGTGCTTATGGCGCTAAGATTATGACTTTGAAAGATTTCTTATATAGCTATCTGAATCCTGAGGGCAAATGGTATTCAAGGGACAATTTCTCAAACAATAAACCTGGAGCAAGCTTTTCTTACAGTAATATCGGGTCTGCACTTGCTGGATACTGCATCGAAGCAAGAAGCAAGATGACATATGCCGATTATGTGAGAAAAAATATATTTGAAAAGCTATCTATGAACAACAGCGGCTGGAACAGGAGCGAATTCAATCTAGCAAACATAGCATTAAATTATTCTAAACTGAGGATTGATTTTACTAACCATACAGAATCCATGGGTGCCACCCTTGAACCAATGCCTGCTTATGAGTTAATTACGTATCCTGACGGCGGGGTTATGACAACGGTTAATGATTTATCAAAATACTTGCAAGCTATTATGAAAAGACAAGATACATTTATTACTGCGAAAAGCATTGATTTAATGTTGCAAAAACAATTTAACGACACGAATGTTCCTCCAGAATGCAAAGAAACTGATGAAAATATAGGATTATTCTGGAGTTATAGTAGCGAAAAGGTCTGGGGACATACTGGCAGTGATCCTGGAGTAGATACATCTATGTGTGTAAATTCAAACAACGTAGGTTTAATAGCTTTTATAAACACTGATGACTCTAGTTTGGATGGAGAGAAATACGAAGAATTAGTAAACTTGCTGATGAATTGCCCAATTAAGTAGGAGTATGTTTAAGAAAATTGAATTGAATCCCAATAAACCAGCATAAACGTATATTATGTCAGCTTAATTTAGAGGGGAGATTTTGTAGTTGGTAAGTGATTTGAGTAATAAAGAAATACCAAAGCAAGCCATACAAGCACTAAAAATCGTAGAGGGGTTGCTTGGAAAATCTATAGTCGGAGTATTTTTATTTGGTTCTACAGTAAATGGTGGTTTACGCATTAACAGTGATGTAGATGTCCTAGTGGTCGTGAATCATTGTTTATCTGAAGGGACTCGAAAAAAAACTAACGGACAAATTAATGCGGATATCTGGAAAAATAGGAAACACAGACTCTATGAGACCACTTGAAGTCACGGTGGTAAATCATAGCGATCTTGTACCTTGGCGATACCCACCCAAAAATGAATTTATTTATGGGGAATGGCTCAGAAGTGAGTTTGAAAAAGGACAAATCCAGGAACCAACCTATGATCCTGATTTGGCAATTGTTTTAGCACAAGTGAGGATGAATAGTATTTCTCTATTTGGTCCTAATGCTTCAGATATACTTGATCCCGTTCCGATGATAGATATTCGAAGAGCGATTAAGGAATCTTTACCAGGGTTGGTAGAGGGTATCATAGGTGATGAGCGTAATGTAATTTTAACCCTAGCTCGAATGTGGCAGACGGTGTCTATCGGTGAAATTTCTTCGAAAGATATGGCTGCAAAATGGGCTTTACCTCGGTTACCCAAAGAATATTCGACTTTACTCGATTTAGCTAGAAAAGCTTATCGTGGAGAAATTGTTGATAAGTGGGAAGAAAGGGATTCCGAGGTGACAGCACTCGTTCATTATATGAAAAATTCTATAGAAACTTGTCTTAGAGAAATCGATTGAACTTTTTTTATAATTGAACAATACTCAACAAAGGACGAATCCATTTTGATCAAATTTTTCAAAATGGATTTTTTTTGCTATCGGCATAAAATATAGGTTTAAGGGTGCTTTTTATTAGAAGATAAATAAGATGAAGGGTAAAATAACAAATCAGAGTTTGATAATAATTACTTTTATTTCCTACAAGTAAAGTTTGCGGTTACTAATTTAATAGGGTGTGAGAAGAGTCAGAACTGAAAGCTTGTTTAATAGAGGGCTGTACAGAAAGTTGGTAGTGACAAGCAGATCAAAAATAGTTAAATTGAGTAAGAGGATGAAAATAGTAAGAGTGGTAAGAATTATTCATTATAAATACTGACACTAAAAGAGCTAAGGCTTAAAGAGAAGTAATTATCACGAAATTTACTGGAAGGTAAAAGAGGTAAATAATTTTGATAAATAAATTTACGAAATCAAAAAAATTACTGATAATTATTAGTTTTATTTTTATCTTACTATCAATGCGCTTTGGATGGTTTCTTTATTTTAATGCACCGACAAATCAAACTGCAGAAAGGGGAGTTGTTGATTTACGTCATATAACGTTAAAGGAAGATAAGGTTATTTTTTTTAAATGGAGAATGGCTATTTTATCCTTCAAAGTTTATAATTGGCGATTCTAGCACAAATATTGAACTACAGTACATACAAGTTCCTGGTAATTGGAAAGAACAAATGGAGCCGCTTGAGGGGTCCTCTATAGGTAATGCCTCCTACAGGCTTAAAATTTTGCTTCCTGATCAGGATGAAACTATATATGGAATTAAATTAGAAGGATTTGAGTCATATGCAAGTATTTATGTGAACGGGAAATTGGTGAATAGTGAAAACCTTGCTAATAAATATCCATTAGAGAAAATAAAAAAAACAGGGACCCATGACGGTCATATTTTCCTCTGAGGCAAAAGAAATTGACTTAATTATTCAAATATCCAATTATGATAGTTTTAATTCGGGAGGTTTGAAAGATTCGGTCTATTTTGGGCTTCATTCTGCAATTACAAAGGGAGCCACCTTCTCCGAATCATTGCAATTACTAGTTAGTGTGATTTTTTTTCTACACGGTTTCTATGCGTTATCGATTTTCTTCCTTGGGAGAGGGCAATATGAAAAGGAATTACTCTATTTTAGTTTTTTACTCATTCTTAATGGATTTATTATTTTAATAGACGATAATGTTCTGTTAAATCTCCCAATAAAGAATGCACTCTACATTAAATTATTGATAGTGTTACTAATCGGATTACTACTCTTAACATTAACATTTATTAATGAACTCTATAAAATTAAGTCTACACTATCAAATGTATTATACGTACTATTCATTCCCATAGCTCTGACGATAATGTTAACTTCAGCTTTGCACTATACACCTATGAAATTGATTGTAATTATTTACGGAATTTTTATTGCCACCCAGCTTATTGTGCCTACTATTTCAGCTATTGTAAAAGGAAATATTGATGGAATTTTTATACTTTTTTTATTTAATTTGTTTTATATCAAATAGTATATGGGGAACTGCCATTAAAACTCTTGTAGTTAATATACCTTACTATCCATTCGATTTTTTCATTTCAATAATTGTTATTGCCCTACTACTGATAAGGCGACATATTAATGTTATTCGATTAAATAATGAGCAATATGAAAAACTAGTAAAGTTGGATGTTCAGAAAGATATATTTCTAGCGAATACATCTCACGAACTACGTAATCCATTGCACGGTATACTAAACATTACACAATCGCTTCTTGAAAGGGAGGCATCGCAATTATCAAAGAAAAGTAAAGAAAATCTTGAATTGCTATTACAAATTGGCAATCGAATGGCATTTACTTTGAATGATTTATTAGATACAAATCAACTAGAAGAAGGACAAATTCAGCTAAATCAAAAAAAACACTCAACTTATATAGTGTTACATCTGCGGTTATTGATATGATTCAATTTATAAAAAAATACAAAAAAATTGGATATCATTTCAGAAGTTTCACCATTTTTTTCCACCAGTTTATGCAGATGAGAGCAGACTTGTCCAAATTCTTTTTAATTTACTTCATAATGCTGTCAAATTTACGCATGAAGGAAGTATTACGATCAATGCCATTCATGATGATAAGGTAGCAACTATATTGATTAGTGATACTGGCATAGGAATGAGTGAGAACGAAATTAAACGCATTTTCCTTCGTTATGAGCGTTTTGAAAAGACTACTGTAATGGGTATCGGACTTGGTCTAAATATAGCCAAACAGTTAATCGAACTTCATGGGGGGACAATTGCAGTACAATCAGAAGAAGACAAAGGGACAACCTTGTCTTTCACGATACCATTAGCAATCGATTCAAATATATCCATTGAACAGGAGGTTTCAGCAACTAATATCTATCCACTAACTAAAAATTCTTCTGATATCACATCAAAACCATTAATTGATGATGAACAAAGGGCAGTGCTAAGTAGCAATATACTTATTGTTGATGATGATCCGATTAACTTAAAAGTTATTAGTAGTGTACTGGAAGAGCTATATCATATCTATACTGTCACGAGTGGAGCAGAGGCACTGAAAATGATTGACGCTGGAAATTGGGATATGATTATTTCCGATGTTATGATGCCAAAAATGTCAGGCTATGAATTGTGTAAGGAAATCCGCAAGCGCTTTACAATTGTAGAGCTTCCTGTCTTGCTCCTGACTGCTAGAACCCAACCAATAGATGTTTACACGGGATTTCTCGCAGGTGCTAATGATTATGTTTCAAAGCCAACAAATGCCCTTGAACTAAAAGCACGTGTTCATTCGCTGCTTGCACAAAATCAAGCAATTAAAGAGCAATTACGTCTAGAAGCTGCATATTTGCAAGCGCAAATAAAGCCACATTTTCTTTTTAACACATTAAATACAATTTCTTCTTTAGGTGAAATAAATCCTTCTCGAATGACTGATTTATTGATTGAATTCGGTAATTATTTACAAAAGAGTTTTAGTTCAGACAACATAAAAAAATTTAATCCCCATAGAAGAAGAATTTGATCTTGTTCGTTCCTATCTGTTTATAGAAAGTGAAAGATTTGGCGACCGACTCGAAATTTCATGGGATTTAGATGAACTAAAGGGGATACTTATACCACCTCTTTCTGTTCAAACCATTGTAGAAAATGCTCTGAATCATGGCATTCTCAAAAAAACAGAAGGTGGAATCGTTGTGATTTCCGTAAAAAATCATGAGAATTATCATGTTGTTTCTGTAGAGGATAATGGGGTTGGTATGACAGCTAGTCAGATTGAGGAAATTCTTTTAAGGACTAATAAACATCAGTATGGTATTGGCATAGCCAATACAAACCATCGTCTTCAACGAATTTTCGGAAGAGGAATTCAGATTGAAAGCCAATTAAATCATGGCACAATCGTTTCATTTTACATTCCTAAACGGTTACCAAATATTTTTGAGTAATCAATAATTAATAAGTTTGTTGGATTATTCGAAGTTAAACATAAAACGCTCTACTTAGCCAGACTAACCTTTCGAGGAAAGGGTACTGATAGGTGGAAAGGACAGGATTTAAAATTAAAGAATGGGATGAATTATGAAAGAAACTACCCTTCAAATATTTGAACATGCAGGTTTTTTTGCAATATTGATTAGCTTATCTGTCAATATTGTTATTAGTATTATTGGTGTATTCCCGAGTGTTTTTATTACAGCAGCTAACCTTGCGTTTTTTGGGTTTTATCACGGGTTAATCGTTTCAATTATAGGTGAGGGATTAGGTGCAGTCATTAGCTTTGTTTTATATAGAAAGGGTCTGAAAATATGGAGATTAAAGGATTTCCAACACCCAGTAATGTTAAAACTAAAGCATCTTGAAGGAAGTAAGGCTTTTTGGATTATTTTATGTTTGAGAATTCTTCCTTTTATTCCTTCTGGTGCTATAACATTAGGCAGTGCTTTTTCCAAAGTCTCGATTGGTTTATTTGCAATCGCTAGTACTCTAGGAAAAATACCTTCACTTATTATGGAAGCTGGTGCAGTCTTTGGTTTTATGCAAGTAGATCTACAATGGAAAATTGTCATTATAGTAGTCTTCGTTATTATCTCAATTTGGACTGGGGGAGTAAGAGGAAAAAAGACAGCAGATAGATGATTTATTTTTATTATCCATAGATTCTCCATATTTTTTTTGTTACAGTTCCATTGTAATGAAATTAAAGGAGGAAACATAATGAATTCTAAAATTTTGATTACTTCATTACTACTTGGAACTGTTATTATTGGAGGATGCAGTGCAGGTAATTCAGGAGCTGATGAAGGCAAGACTATGGATCATTCCAGTATGGGTCAGAAAGAAATGTCGAACATGGAGGGGATGGATCATTCCAGCATGACTCAGGAGGAAATGGCAGATATGGAGAACGGCCATGCAAGTCATACAATTCCATTATTATTAAATAATTCTACTGGAGAAAATGAAGTAGCGCTGCCTCCATTCGTTGAACCTAAGGATGGAATCGTTCATATTACTGCACAGCAAGGAACGACAGAAATCTTTAATGGTATCGAAACTGAAACATACGGATATAATGGCGCTTTCTTAGGACCTATTATCCGTTTGAAAGAAGGAGAAATTGTAACATTTAGAACTAAAAATGATTTATCTAAACAAACAACATTCCACTGGCATGGCGTAGAAATTCCAGGTGAAGGCGATGGAGGTCCACATCAAATACTGGAACCAGGCGCATTAAAAGATGTGAAATTTACAGTAAGTCAGGAAGCATCAACATTATGGTTCCATCCACATCCAGAGGGTGCTACAGCTGAACAGGTGTACAAGGGTTTAGCTGGTTTAATCTATATTGAAGATGAGAAGTCAAAAAAAACTTGGACTACCAAATGAATACGGAGAAAATGATTTTCCTTTAATATTTCAAGATAGACAGTTTACTAAGGAAAAGCAATTTGACTACCGATCAGTTCTTAATGAGGATGGTACTATTGGAGACACATTATTAATTAATGGTACATTAAATCCAAAACTTACAGTTGGAAAAGAAAAAGTGAGACTTCGTTTATTGAACGGATCGAATGCAAGAAATTATACATTTAAATTAAATACAGGAAATAAGTTTCAACAAATAGCTACTGATGGTGGTTTTTTAA
Organism: Lysinibacillus pakistanensis; assembly: GCA_001312325.1. The sequence goes on from BBDJ01000002.1 coordinate 184,848, forward strand.
ATAAACCAATTTCTATGAGTGAAATTACATTATCACCAGGTGAGAGAGCAGAAATTATTCTGGACTTTTCAAAATTTGATGCTAAAAGTGAAATGGCTTTAGTAAATGAAGAAGATATAATTTTATTACCATTCACAGTTGATGAACAAAAGAAGAATGCACGGGAAATCCCAAAAAAATTTAAATGATTATACCGTTACAGATACTGAGAGAAACTTACCAGTAACAAAAAAACTTGAACTTTTCGGAATGGGAAAAATGGTAACAATAAATGATAAAAAAATTTGATATGAACCGTATTGATTTCACTCAAAAACAAGGTGAAACTGAAGTATGGGAAATATACAATAAACCAGATATGATGGGTGGCATGACGCATCCTTTCCACATCCATGGTACGCAATTTAAAATAGTTTCAATGAATGGAAAAGAACCTCCTGCAAACCTACAGGGCTGGAAGGATACAGTTTCAATCGAAGCTGGTCAAAGAGTTAAACTAGCAGTAAAGTTTAATGATAAAGGAATTTACATGTTCCACTGTCATATCCTTGAACATGAAGAAAATGGGATGATGGGTCAAGTTGAAGTAAATTAACTTTAGAATTGTTTTATTTAGTTGCTATTTTAGTAGAGAATTCTATAAATAATGATGTTCTACCGTCATTCTTGATTCCTCAACTCTATACACAAGGCCGCCCAGGTACTCATTTATTTTAAGTCTGGGCTTGCTTTTGTTGTCGCGAAAGCGCTGCATTCATATTCATTTCAAACCATATTCTATTAAGTACAAGTAGCCTTCTATTAAGCACAAATACTAGTCAATCATGCACATTTTCTCGTCAATTCAGCAATCCTCCCCTCAAAACAAAGATTTCATTATGTATTCGACAAAAACCCCCAACATAACGCAAGGATTTGAAAATTCTATTACTTTGGAACGGAAATGAGATAGATATTTACTCAGATAATCTTAAGTTTGGAACCTAATGTTAGCAACAGATGAAGTACAGGAGTATTAGTTTCAAAATTTACGGCGGCAATAGATATGTATTCCAAGATAAATATAATGTGATATTTGTAATATCCTATGCGGGGAATTATGACAAACAAAGTAAAAATGGCCAATGAAAGATCCTATATCATAACAGATGATACAGAGTTATGTCTTAAGTTGATTTAGTGTATTATAGCGGAAATGCTAATTTTTTTATTAATTCTGTTACATCGAAGGGGATTTCTGGTGATTTTGATATGGCTGTTAATGAACAAGTACATAGCAATTTTAAAGTTTTTTTGAAATTTTTAACTTAATTTTAACTTTGGACATGTAATGTTAAAGAAACTGGATTTATATAGGGGTAATGATGAAAAAATTAGTTAGTGCATGGTCAATAGGCGGTTTGTTAAACAGATTAAATAATAGAGCTTGTCCCAGTATAAACAACTCAGTTAGCAATTAAACTACAGTAATATTCTGTATATAAGACGACTAACCCTAAATGAATATATTGTAGAGAAGTTTTTTTATAGGAATAGCGTGGTTCTAAGTCACTTGATTACAGATATGGGAGGATTAAAGTAGGGATATGAATCAGTGGAGTAATATGGAAACCGCATTGTACACTTCTATTTTTACTGTTTTTCTTGGTATAATATTTTATTTTAAATTGTGGTGGGATGGGCCAGGTGTGAGCTGGTCATTTACCAAGAAGTTTTTTTTGTATTTTGATCATTGTAGTGTGTATTGTCGGTGTTTGTGCTTATTTTATGAGCTAAATGTAAGGATAGGTTGAGTTGGCAAATGACAGAAAAATAACCCGATATTTGAAATTAATACAATTTTTTTGTTTAAATTCTATGTAATATATAGAACCGTATTAAAAGGAGTAATAAAAAATGAGATTATGGCATGTGGATTTATTAAAGTATCTACCAAAAGGACAACTACTTTCACAATGGAGAGAATTAAATAGTATATTTGCCAAAGAAGATAAACATATATTAATTAATTATATATACGAATATTCTAAAAATGATTTGTATGTATATACAGAAAAAGTAATTGAAGAAATGAAAAAACGTTGTTATCAAATTAGATCATATGAAAAAATGAATAAATACTTTGAAAATTTAGAGTCAGTTAAGCATGTTAAACCTTTTAAAAATCATCATGACAATGAATATCTTCAAATTTGCTATTACAATCTAAAGGAAAAATTTATACGGGGTCAAAAAGATTTTGAAGAGGAAATGTATAATAATTTATGTTGGTATGTAAATGACATACTTAAGAACAGTATCGATGGTTTTAAATAGATTTCTCTTCAAAAGTTAGTGTCTTTTTCACATGTTATTGCGATTGTTGTTAAGATTTTTAGTATAACATATACTGGGATATGCGCCAAAGAATTCCGTTATAAGATTATTTAATACTTGTAGAAAAGATAATCTTAATTCTGGCTAAAACCTTAAAAAGCAAATTAGAATATTTGTATTTTTATAACCCTAATTTACTAAGAAATATAGTTGGAGTTTTTATAAAAAAATACTTAAAAACTTCCGATATTCACATTATATTATAAATAGTTAAAGCGATAGCACGTATGTGGAGGTGTTGAAAAATGGGGATGATCGGCTATTACATTGCTTTGCCAGAAGAAGAAATCCAGCAGCTTGCGGCCAGAACCAAAATGCTAGAGGACATGGACCCCTATAACAGAGAAAATCTTGATATTGATAAATCATGGCAGGCGCTTTATTACTTACTCTGCGAAGATATTTGCGATGGCGAGCCACCTCTTGGTTATGTCGTTCCAATGGATCAGGCTAACTACTTGGAAATTGGAGATATTGGTGCCTTTTATTTAACTCACCGACAAATTTGTGAAGCCTATCAAGCCATTGAGGCGATGACACGAGATGAGCTTCTAGCTAAATACAACTATAATAAGATGCTTGAGGAGGATATCTATCCTCTCTACAGCGACGGTGAAGAGAAAGATGGAGAAGCAGAACAGTTTTTTTGACTATCTATACAGTTATTTTAAAGATATTCGCAAGTTCTTTGCTGAAACCATATCCGAAGGCAAAGGACTAGTATTCTGTATTTCATAATACCTATGCATACTACAAAGTCTGGCACCGAATAACGTAGTACCTGCCAGACTTATGCCTAATAGAGAGTAACCTTAGTTTTCGTTTACTTATTTAATCTGAATTTCTCGAAACGTAATATACTTCTTGTCATTATCCCATGCTATAAATCCTTCATTCATGCTTTTTACCTCGAAAGTTGACGTTTGTTATCTATTCCAATACTTTTCTTCACGTAAAATCAATTCTGTTACTCAATCAACCATCCCTTCCTTAAAGCATTTTCTTTTTGTAATCCTTATCGTTTTGCATTTGAAAATCCATATTCTTTAGATAAACAACAGATGACGATTCAGCGCGCTTTACTTATATAAATGGAACGAGGAAGGTCATCTAGAATTTTGATTAAGTAAAGGGCAATATCATACAAGAATGTGATTTCTACTTTTGCTATACTGGGCAGCAGGTAATCAAGAAGGGAGGCAAAACGTATGAAGCAGGAAATGAGAATAGTAAAATATGATGCACAATTAAAGGTTGAGGCCTATCATTTTAAGGGAATTATGCAAAAATTCCCTAATCATTTTCATGAATATTATGTGATTGGGTTTATAGAAAGTGGTAGACGACTTTTATCCTGCAAATCTAAGGAATATATCATTGAACGAGGGGATTTATTGTTATTTAATCCCCGTGACAATCATGCTTGCGAGCAAATTGATGGAAAGACATTGGATTATCGCTGTATAAATATCCAACCAGAAGTGATGAGAAGGGCTGTCTTTGCAATTACGGGAAAAGAACAACTACCTTATTTTACACCTCAAGTACTTTTTCATAATGAATTGGTAGTTGTACTTAGGGATCTACATCAGATGCTTATGCAGGAAGAAGCTTGCTTGAGGAAAGAGGAAGTTTTTTTATTTTCTTTTGGAACAGCTAATTGAAGAATATACGAAGCAGGGAATATCAACAAGTATTTCAGAGCAAAACACTAAAATAACAGCAATCTGTGAATTTTTAGAAGAAAGTTACATGAAAAATATTACACTAGAGGACCTATGTAATCTAACAGGATTGAGTAAATACTATTTACTTCGATCTTTTACAAAGCAAATGGGTATCTCTCCATATAGTTATTTGGAAACTATAAGAATAGATAAGGCTAAAAAGATGCTAGAGCATGGAGTATTACCAATTGACGTGGCATTCAAGACAGGGTTTACTGACCAAAGCCATTTTTCTAACCTTTTCAAGAAGTTTATAGGGCTTACACCAAAACAGTATATGAATATTTTCAAAGATGCACGAAACTGATCTTATTTGCATAGAGAGGATTTTTATGAATACAAAAAAAGAGATTCACGGACATTTTTTTAGCAGTAATCACTATTTTTATTTGGGGTACAACTTTCATATCAACTAAGATCTTATTAGATGCAATTTCACCTATTGAAATCTTATTTTTGAGATTTATCATTGGTTTCCTTGTTCTGCTCCTTGTTTATCCTCACTGGTTTAGTGTGAAAGAAAAAAAACAGGAACTATATTTTGCAGGTGCAGGATTATGTGGTGTTACATTATATTATTTACTCGAAAATATAGCACTAACTTATACCTTTGCATCCAATGTAGGTGTCATTATTTCAATAGCACCTTTTTTTTACTGCTTTCCTTGCACATTTATTTTTGAATGGTGAGAAATTAAGATACCAGTTTTTGATTGGTTTTGTAGTTGCACTAGTTGGTATTTTCTTTATTAGCTACAATGGAAGTAGCAACTTAAAACTAAATCCGTTGGGAGATATACTAGCTGTTTTAGCTGCGGCAGTATGGGCTATCTATTCTATACTTACCAAGAAAATTAGTGAGTTTCAGTATAATACGATTCAAACAACACGAAGAATTTTTTTTCTATGGGTTAATTTTTATGATACCTGCATTATTTATTGTTGGGTTTAAACCAAATATAAATCAATTGATGCAACCAACTAATCTATTAAATATCCTATTTTTAGGGGTAGGAGCATCCGCACTTTGTTTTGTAACATGGAATTCTGCAGTAAAAATATTGGGTGCAATTAAAACTAGTGTTTATATCTATATGGTTCCCGTAATAACCGTTATTACTTCAGTATTTGTACTGAATGAAATAATTACAGGATTCGCTATGACTGGAATCATACTTACTCTAGTAGGATTATTTATTTCTGAGAGTAAGGCTATGCAAAACAAATGTAGTGATTAGATCCTTAACTGGTGGCGGATTTTATGAAGGTAGGGGAAAGTGAAGTTTCATAATAGTACACCCTCTTTTATGCAACCCCAGAGTTGCATATTCTTGACAAGCAACTGTGAGGTTGCCTAAAATTGAAATATGGATTGGGACAAAGATATTATATTCAAAGCGCTTGGTGATTCGACTCGACGGATTATATTAGATGAACTTTCCGACCGCAATGAGTTGACGCTATATGAACTTACTGCACGTCTCGTTATGAAACATAACCTTGCCATTTCACGACAGGCGATTGCTAAACATCTTAATACATTGGAAGATGCAGGGCTTGTAATTTCGAAACGAAAGGGAAAATATAGAGTACTCACGTTTAACAAAGAACCACTAAGAAATTTGTTGAAAGGATGGTTAAATTAACATTATCACTAATGATGATGTATGAGTTTTGCATTTTGCAGCCAGATTGTTAGAAGTGAACCATATAGATAAATAGTAAGGAGGACAAAACATGTTGAAAATTATTATTACTAGTATATTCGTCCAAGATCAAGACAAGGCACTAGAATTTTATACAAAAACATTAGGCTTTGTAAAAAAAGCATGACGTTCCCAGTGGAGCATACAGATGGATAACGCTTGTTTCTCCTGATGAGGAAGGAAGTATCGAGCTTTTACTTGAACCTAATGAGCACCCTGCTGCGAAAGAGTATCAAGAGAAGCTATTTGCAGATGGTATTCCAGTAACAATGTTTGGTGTTACAGATATCGACCAAGAGTACGAACGATTAGTCGAAAAAGGCGTAAAGTTTACTATGAAACCGACAAAAATGGGGGAAATCACAATAGCTGTCTTTGATGATACATGTGGCAACCTTATTCAGATCATACAGCAGTAACTTTCTGTTAATCCTAACCAATTTTTACGATGAGGTTGTACAGGTCTAAATTTTAACATTTTACAATCGGGATTATTAATTGAAATAAAAGCGTGTTTGATCAATTCAAAACACGCTTTTTCTATTCATTTATTCAATCATCAAGGGGATGTAATCAAATTTTATTTCAAGGCTACGGTTAATAATAATGTTAATAATTATTTTGATGTAGTAATAGGGGGAGAGAATTAAAGAATGCGTTAAAATTTATATAAATTATGGAGGTGCGAGAAATGCTTGGATTACCAAATGGAGAGGTGTTTTTAGTTTCTTGGACAACTGAATGGGAAACGAAAATTAATTTAGATTTGGAAGTACAGCCGTACAAAATTCAAGTGCAAAGCCAATTAAAGTTTAAGTAAACAAGTTTACATTAGAATTTTTATCAATATGTATGGGAGGTAAAGCTGATATGGCATTTGAAAATGTGGTTTATCCAGCGTTTATAAGACAAGAGGAAGAAAGTTTCGGAGTTCATTTCCCAACATTACTTCCGGATTATGGGTGGGAGGTTTGCTTAAGCTCAGGCTCAACGAAAGAAGAAGCTATTCAAAATGCAAAGAAGGCTTTAGCATATTTGTTAGCGGGTGCTCTATATGATAATGAAGATTTACCAAGTCAGGCGCCCATTCCTGCTAATCTTGTAACAGAAGAGATGGAACTGGTTTTTATAAAACATCTTATAGTGATTATGCGAAGGAAATTGAGGATCATTTACCTGGACGTCATTGGCATATCTATTTTAAAAGTGATGAGCAAAGTGAATTTCGAGCCGTTGCATATAAGAATAAACTAGGATTTTGGGATGTAAAGGTTGATGGTGATTTACCTATTAAAATCAAAAAAAGAGAAGTTGTTACGACTTTGTCCTACATACCCTGAAATTTGTAAAGCACAACGTCGTGTTGAGGCGGAAGAAGCATTTGATAGTTTTGTAACTAAAGTAAAAGAAATTTAGAACGGTTAAATGAACTCAATATAAAGATAGAAAATACCTATTTAGTATATTGATGAGTAAGAAGCGATTGTCAAATATGCAATCGTTTTTTTTGTTGTTTGTTTTTTTGATAAAAATAGTTAATTATTCATTCTCATCTCCTGCCATGTTTCGTTGTTTTCTTAAATTTTTGCTCCTTCTATAAAAGAAGAATCTCCCGCTACAGGTAGAGAAAAAGAAAGACATCATTGATAATTAATTTTGTTGATAATAATTATCAATTAAAATTCCGATTAAGCTATATGTCGGAATAAGAAATGGACAGAGGAGTGATTTTACAGACGGCGGTTAGGAGCTTTATATCATATAGATAGATTTCTATAAATTAAATTGGAAATTGATCGTCAAGCAAGTAATGAAGGAGGAGGTACTATGGCGACAACAGGCGAAAAGTTGGAGCAGCAGATTGATCCGCGACGCTGGTATGCGCTGGCGGTCATTCTTCTTCCGATACTGCTAAATTCTTTGAATACCTATATGATTCAGGTCGCGTTGCCATTAATACAAAGTAGTTTAAACGCAAGTTTTACAGATGCTCAACTAATTATGACCTGTTTTTCGCTCAGTTTAGCCGTCACTCTGGTTATAAGTGGAAAACTCGGTGACATTTATGGCAGGAGGCGGCTTCTGCTTATTGGGGTGAGCGGATTCACGCTCATGTCTATGTTGGGGGGTTTTACATCCAGTTCGACAATCCTAATTGTCATTCGGATTGTGCAAGGAATTGCAGCAGCATTAATACAACCCCAAGTGCTTTCCATGATGCAGATAAATTTTCTATCGCGTGAAAAAGGTCTTGTCTTTAGTATTTACGGTGCCTTACTAGGGTTCGGATTTGCATTTGGACTTACATTGGGAGGCATTCTGGTTAATTGGAATGTATTTTCCTTAGGGTGGAGAACTGTATTTTTTTTCAATGTTCCCTTCGGTATTCTTGTTCTGCTATGTTTACCTCCGCTCCAGGAATCGCATGGCAACCGCACACAGAAAATTGATTGGACTGGTACAGTCTTCCTGATTAGCGGATTGTTTCTGTTAGTTTATCCTTTATCAGAGGGACAGAAACAGGGATGGTCACATTGGATATGGGGATGCTTAATTTTATCGTTAGTGCTCCTGCTTGCATTTATTGTAGTGGAAATTCATAAGCAAAAACAAGATGATGGACCACTTGTCGATTTGATGATTTTTAAACAACGTTTATTTGGAGTGGGATTGCTTTCAGTTGTTTTTATTTATCTTAGCATGTTCTCCCTCTTTTTCATCTTGACATATTATTTGCAGTTTGGCTTACATTTTGATGCCCAAGCGACCAGTTTTGCTTTTCTGCCTCTTGGTGTCGGTTTTTTTCCTAACTTCCCTAATTTCATCTCGAGTGGTGGACAGATGGGGAATGGTTGTGTTGAAAATTGGCGCGTTAATTACGGCAGGTTGCTGTTTTTTTACTTATTTTGTTATTGCATATTGATGCGAGACATCTGTTGCATTTGCCCTATATCTTGACTCTGCTAGTGTACGGGCTGGGACTTGGATTGGTTACAACGCCACTTACTCGAGTTGTGTTGAGCACCATTCCAGCGGAAGAAGCAGGAACAGCTTCAGGCTTATTTAATACAGTAATGTATTTGGCCAATTCATTAGGAGTAGCATTGAGTAGTATTGTATTCACTATAGTATTAGGACATACCTTGACAAATGCGACTATGTCCAACTATGTAAGTGCATTTTCCGCCTCTTTAATGCTCTGTGGAGGACTCTCTCTGTCTGCTTATGTTTGTCTTGTTTTTTTTATTTAACCGACAAAACAAATAGAAATTAAATTATATAGAACTGGGAGGAAGAATATATGTTTTTGAAAAAAATACTTCTCGATGTTTATGATTGTCATGCTTTGCTTGTTAATGTTATCTGCGTGCTCGCAATGGACAGTTGAATACAAAGAACCAAGTCAGAGTCTTACCGAAGCAACTCAAAGTAACTCGATTGGAAAAAGCCATTACCCGTTGACTTTAACGGTTTATGACGATGCAGGGAAGGAAGTACAACAAACGATTGAAAAAGAACCGAAACGCATTGTGGTCATTGGGCAAGGTTTTGCAGAGTGGATGCTTGCTTTCGGAGAAGAAAAACGTATCGTTGGACTAGCTTATTTGGACAAATCCTTTTCAGAATATGAAGAACAAATTAAAAAAACTTCCTATTATTACGGATATGTGGCCTTCAAAAGAGGCTATTTTGGAGTTGCAGCCGGATTTGATTATCTCGATGTCCTCTGCCTTCCAAAAAGAACGGATTGGGGATATTTCTTTTTGGAACAAGAGGGGCATACCAGTACTTACTGGAATCAACTATACTACTGGTCGCACCATCGACAGCTTTTTTTGAAGATATTACGAATCTAGGAAATGTACTGAACATCCAAGATAAGACAGAGGCTTTTGTAGACAAGCAAAAAGAACAGATCAACGATATTCAGACGAAAGCTGTGCTTGCAAAGGACAAGCCTAAAGTTCTGTTGCTAGGAACTAGTGGAGAAACGACTTATTATTATGGTCCAACACTTTGTCTCATTGATGAAATGATTGAAGGTGCAGGAGGAGAGTATATTCAAGTGTCTAAGGAAACATATGTAGAGATGTCTGAGGAATCGATTCTATCTGTAAATCCCGATAAAATTATCATTACTGGATTTCAAAAATCAGATAGTGAAGCGTTGATTAAGCAATACTTGAACAATCCAAAGCTGAAAAATGCGACGGCAATTAAAAATGGAAATGTAAAGGTTGTCGAATATACGACAGCTGTTCGTGGAAGTCTTGGGCTTACAGATTTGTATAAGGATGTTGCCCAATATATTCATCCTGAACTGTTTAAAGGAGAATAGACATGATAACCTCACAAAGAAGTATGGAAAGATGGATAGATAAACGTTACCTGTCCTCAACATTTATAGTGATACTACTCATTGTACTTGCTATATCCGTCGTTGTTTCGGTTTCTATTGGACAAGTATCCATTCCCTATAATCAATCTTTTTGGATTTTAGTGGAGCATATCACAGGATTACATACTAGCCACGTTATCGAAGATGCAGATGGCATGTTTCTAGATGTGATATGGCAAATTCGCTTTCCACGAGTGTTATTGGCTATGGTAACGGGCGCAGGTTTAGCGCTATGTGGAACTATCATGCAGGCATCAGTTCAAAATCCATTGGCTGACCCATTTATACTAGGAATATCTTCTGGCGCTTCATTGGGTGCAACGTTCTCCATTATGCTTGGGTTTGGAGTAGGAGGCATCTTAGGAGAGCTTAGCGTTGCGACATGGGCATTTATCGGAGCTTTATCCGCAGCACTTCTTGTTTTGAGCTTAGCTAGCATCGGCGGTAAAACCTCCTCAGTGAAATTAATTTTAGCTGGAACTGTCATTAATGCGTTATGTAGTGCATTTTCAAACTTTATTATTTACTTTGCTAAAAACGCAGAGGGTATTCGTTCAATTTCCTTCTGGACAATGGGGAGCCTGGCTTCTGCTGAATGGGAAACACTTCCATTTGTAACAGCGGTGGTTCTTGCGGCAGGGGTATTTTTTTCTGTTCCAATTTCGAGTTCTTAATACCATGCTGATGGGGGAGGAAACAGCAGTTACGTTAGGAATTAATCTAAATTATTATAGACGATTGTATATGATAATCTCATCAATTATCACCGGCATTCTTGTCTCAACTTGTGGAATTATAGGGTTTGTGGGTCTTATTGTTCCCCATATAGTGCGTAGTATTGTCGGGTCCAATCATAAGCGACTTGTTCCTGTTGCTCTTCTGTTTGGTTCATTATTCATGATATGGGCGGATGTATTTGCACGAACAATAATTCTTAATGGAGAATTACCACTTGGAATTGTTACGTCGCTTTTGGGTGCACCAGTCTTTATGTACATGTTAATCAAAAAAAAGTTATGGATTCGGGGGAAACTAAATTGAATCTATCGGCAGAACATATATCAGTAACGCTATCGGGAGTAGACATTGTAAAAGATATCAGTCTTCATGTGGGAAATGGTCAGTTTGTTGGACTTATTGGACCTAACGGATGTGGGAAATCAACGTTATTGAAAAGTATTTATAAAGTCATTAAACCTCAAAAGGGTTTTGTATTTTTAGGACATAAGGATGTTCTTAACTCATCCACGCGTATGATTTCAAAGGAGATGGGGGTAGTAGGGCAATTTAATGAATTAAGTTTTGATTTCACCGTTCATGAGATGGTAATGATGGGAAGAACGCCACATAAACATCTGATGGAATCCGATAACAGAAAGGATTATCAGATTGTCGCGGATGCGCTAAATAAAGTTAACTTGTCTGAGTATGCAGACAGAAGCTATTTGACATTATCAGGTGGAGAGAAGCAACGTGTGATACTTGCAAGAGCGATAGCACAGCAGCCTCAATTTTTAATTCTTGATGAGCCAACAAATCATCTAGATATTAAATATCAACTTCAGATTTTAAAGGTTGTCAAATCGCTAAACATAGGTGTTCTTGCGGCTTTGCATGATCTTACAATGGCAACCACGTATTGCGATATTCTTTATGTAATTAAACAAGGTCAAATTATGGCATCAGGAAAGCCTGAGGAGATATTGACCAAGGAGCTTATTGAAATGGTCTATGAAATAGATTGTGAGGTTTATTCAAATCCTATTACGGGGGATATGGCAATTACTTATATAACATAAAGTACAAAAAGAGTGTTCCTTGAATTTGATAATTTACACTGTATATAACACTGGCTTGACATGTAATTGTCAAGCCGTTTTACCGTTCATATTTAATTTGATGGTGTGAAGCGGTTTTTAGCTTGTTATTCTCTACATCTAATTGATTAATCCGTTTAATAAGATCACTTGGATTACAACCATAATGCTTGCGAAAAGCAGTTGTGAAATTGCTGGCATTGCTATAGCCAACAGACGCTGCGGCTTCGCCTACATTTAAACGCTTTACTTCTAAATACCAAAGTGCTTTCTCCATTCTTTTTTTGCCGCACAAGCTCAAAGATCGTCATGCCAAACAATTCACGAAATCCTTTTTTTTAGCTTAAATTCATTCATTTCAATACGCTTGGACAATGTACGAATAGATAGAGGTTGTTCAAAATGCTCCTGCACTAATTCATGAGCAAGTTCTAGTTTGGAAATATCACTGCGACGCAGCATCATATTTCCTCCAACATGACCATATCCATCTGACTCTCCAAATAGTGCTAAAAATTCTAGAGCCTTACTTTCTAAATACAAACGTTTCATGGTTCCAAAATGTTTACAATGAATCATTTCAGAAACACATCTTTGGATGGCAGGCGTATTTGGATATTGATCAATATTTCCACGGTGATGATTCAGCCATTTCTCCATTTTGCGTTTCTCCGTCACATCCTCAGCGTAGCGTAGCAGTTCAGCAGGAGTAAACCTGATTTCAAGAAGCTGATTTCGAATGTCTGCTTTTTTTTCCTCATAAACTCGAACGTCTTCCAAAAAAAGAACATTCCCTGTTTGGGTAATTGTTAGGCTATTTTTTTCCATTCCAATCACAATGAATTTCTCCGTTAACACAGTAACTCAATTCAAATAATTGGCAAGATTCCTGAATATGAAGTTTCATATCCTGCTTGAATGTGACGTCTGTCAACATAATCTCCATACCGGGACGAATCTTAGTTCTAATCAGATTTCCCTTGCCTATATGAGAAGGAATGGTGAGTTGTTGTTCCCAGTTTCTTTGCTGGACGTGTCCTTCGACCATTTCCGTAAATTGATCAAATAAATCATGAATCTTAGTAACGTTTAAAGTCAATTTATCTATCAACTCCATTTCTATATTTTTTATATTTCATAACTATTTATTCTTGATAGCTACTTGTAAAAGAAATCTATGATTACCAAAAATGATAATTGTCGAATAAACTATTTAGTCAGATAAGAGGGAAATATGACAGTAGTGTTTGAATCATGCTGCTGGCTTATCAGTATATTTTTTCATTCAGTTTTTAAGCAGACAATTTGGATGAAAATGATTATTATTATCATTTAATAGTATACTTGAAACTTCTTACTAGTTCAATCTGATGAAAGTTAATTTCAGACAATAGATTGAGGTTAAAAAGTTAATTAATTAATATAATAACAATTGAGAGAGTAACTGGTATCAGATGTTTTCTGTTTAAGGTAATTTTATACTAGTAATTTATAAATTTAGAAAGGTTGATAGCATGAGTAAGAACTTTATTATTTTTGGAGCAAGTCAAGGACTAGGTGATGCATTTGTAAAGGGTTTACCTATTGATGGTGATACAGTATGGATGGTGTCACGTACACGACCAAAAAGTTTAGATCTAAATGATGGAGTAAATCGTAAGTGGCTCTCCATTGATTTAGCCAATCAACAACAAATTCCTACTTTAAAAGATGCGTTACAAGGCATTACCATCGATGTATTAATTTATAATGTTGGGGTGTGGGAAAAGCGTGGTTTCGAGGATGACTATACATTTGATCAGGATGAAATAGAAGATATTTCAAACCTAATCAACATTAATCTAACTTCCACAATTACCTATATACAAGCACTTTTACCTAATTTAAGACAGGCGATAAATGGGAAAATAATTCTCATTGGCTCAACGGCAGGTTTAGATCATACGAATAATGCACAAGTTTCGTTTGTCACCTCTAAATTCGGCTTACGTGGCATTACCAATGCGTTACGTGAACATGTGAGAAAAGATAAAATCTCCGTAACATGCATTAATCCCGGAGAGCTTGCTGCAGAAGTACCATATGAAGAAGGTATAGAAAAGGCCATTCTTTTATATGAAGGAACCCGTATTCCTGTACAGGATATTGTATCCATTGTCCAATGTGTGATAAATTTATCACCCGTTTCATGTGTAAAGGAAATTAATATCCCTGCTATAACAGATTTAAATGCTTAATTGTTTTATGTTGGTTAGCAAGCAGTGAATGGGTTCTCTTTCCGTCTGCTTGTATACAATACATAATTCCTCAAGTGAACCGAATATTATTAGAGCTTCAAATCAAGGAAGTTGTAAAAATGCTGACTGATAAACAGTGAGTTATGGGCTCTTATAAAACAACGAAGTTAATGGGTGAAGTTTTAGGGTTCTTGACAAAACTATGGTTGAGGTTTGAGTTAATCACAATTTGCTATGGAAGAAAAACGAAAACTCCTTATCGTAATTGTTGTTCAGACAAACCACGAGAGGAGTTTTCGAATTGCTCCAGATTATCAAAAAGCTATAATCTCTACCTTCTTTTTTGAAGTTTCTTCTCCAAATGATGAAATTCCTCTGGATAACTTTTCGTCGTAAAAACATTCTTTTAAATTCTTCTCAAACACTTCCATTTAAGCTAGATTAAATTAGGATTATTTTGCGCTTTTTAATTTTTCGAAAATATCATCTTACTTAAGCATTCTTTTTCCTTATAACATATATGTATATCATTGGGAATAATTAAGAGATTTTAACGAAAATAGTATGATACACTGTAGGGAATTTAAGTAAAAGGAGAATAGTCAAATGAATAAAATAGTTTTACCAATTTTAATTGTTATTATTTTGACTGGATGCAATGTACTACCAACTGGTATTCATAAACAACCAGAAGGTCAAATTATTTTTGATGGTGAGCATTATAATATGTTACCAAGTAAATATGAATGGAAAGAGGACGATGTTGAAGTAACATTAAAAGGTTCTCCTAATATTAGCGAAATAGCAGATAACTTCGAAACTTTAGAAGTCCAAAAAGGGGACGTATTAAAATTTAAAATTGATAAGGATCCGAACTTGATTTCTGCAACTAAAATGAATGAAGATGGCACAATTGAAAATGTTGAAATTAAAGATGAAAAAATAACTATGCCATCTAAAGAAGGGTATTATATATATGAACTTAATGCTATTTGGAATAAAGGAAAAGAATCTTTTGTTTTTGATGTTAATGTAAAATAATTAAATATCCTCCAAATTCTCAATTAAGCAAGCATAAGAAAAATAGAACTTTACAAAAAAAACTGATACTAAGATCATTGTGCCTCAAAATTCTTCACGAAGATATTTGTGCGTTTACTTAAGGTTTACTTAATCTAATTTTTTTTAACGGCGGTGATCGAGGAGGTCGACTAGTCAATTAATGACTAGTCTCCTACTCGATTTGAGCTTGTAAAAAAAATAGAGTATTCAAAAGACAATCTTGTTCATTTTGTCCAAACTCAAAGCAGCCCCAATTTTAGTTCTCATTCATTTCTAGTTTTAACTTCAATATTTACATTTTTTTCCAATTTATGAAACTGATAATCCGTTCATAAAACAATAAACAATTTCTTCCTCTAACTGACTTAATGGACGATTAAGTTGAGTTGACAGCTCATTAACCAAATTCAAGTGGTTGCTTTGATGCTTCTCTGCTAAATCGCATATTAACTTTAATGCATTTATATAACCAATAAACTGCTCTTTCGTTAATGGGAGTTCATGCGAAAGCACATAGATATCAGCATCAAACTTTTCAATACTTTCTATGAGATGTCTAACATGATCAATTTTATATAGTGGTTGTTGTGTGTAAATACTCGGATACAGGCAGTCCCCTAAGAAAAGTACTTTTTCTTCCTCTACAAAAATGATTGAGGAGTCATCAGAATGATCCCCACCTACATGTTGGACGACACATTGAACTCCACCTAAATCAATTTCCATTTTTTCTTTAAAAGTAATATTAGGTAAAGTGATGGTAATATTTCTGTCCACGCCAAATTCCTTTTTTTATCATTTCAGAACAAAACTCAATCTCTAAGCCTTTTTCCACACGATTATCTAAAGCTTCATCAGACCAATCATAATCTATTATGTTTTCAAGATACCTTTTTGTGTTTTCATGTGCTATTGTTAATAAATTCATTTTATTTGTTCCAAAGCAATGATCCCAATGCCAATGTGTTAATACGACAGAATGATAATTAGTTGTTTGATATTGATCTAGTGCTTCAAGAAATAACTGAGCATGTTTGTCAGAATTTCCTGCATCTATAATTAAAGTTTGGTGTATCCCACATATGGCAGACAGTATTGGTCGATCTGTTTCAGGATCTGGTGGTAAATAGTGTATGCGATTAGTGAGTTGCTTTAAATTTTTTTTCCATGAGCTTAACTCCCTTTGTTGTTATTTGTTCCGACAATCTTATCTAATGTATCAAGAACATTTTTTTAACTCCGCTAAACTTACCTTCGAATAATATTTTTCTACGAGAATATCGTCAATTTTTTTTAGAAGGTCTCGAAACTCTTGACCCCTATTCCCAAGAGATATTAAAGTCTCTCTACGGTTTATTGAATTCTCCTGACGAACTATCATTTTCATTTCTTCCAGTTTTGAAATAACTTGGCTAACTGCACTTTTAGAAATGTCAAAATGATTGGCAATATCATTCGCAATTACCGGCTCATTACGAATGATGTAAAACATGATAACTTCTTGCTGAGGGGTTAAATGAAAGTTCTCCAATTCCTCTACCTCTTTGGTTTCTTTTAAAACTATCAATTTGAATTGCTCAAATTTTTGATTGATTTTGTCGATAAGTATTAAATAATCATGCATAGTTGTATGTCCTTCATTTTATTTATTAAGTTAAGTTTACTTAACCGTTTGATACTTGTCAATCATTAGAGGTATTTGAGATATATTGAAAATATTGATTGACATTTATTATTCTTTTCAGCAGACGTTATGTGGATTTGGTAGAAGATAAATACCAAATCCACATTTTCTAGTGGGATAAGCGTTAGAGTCTATTCCAAATAAACATAAATTGTGCTGCATCGGATTCGAGGGCAATTTGATGATATTCTGTCGATTCATCAACTGTAATCAAACGCCCTTTTTGAACATTTAAAATAGCGTGTTTTATAGATTTAGGATGTTCAATTGAATAGTGAGAATCTTTTAGGAGGGTTAGGGCAGATCGGCATTTATGTTTATCGATGCGTTCATTTTTTTCCTTTGAAATACAGCTTAATTAGATAGGGGATATCATCGATGATTAAACCGAGTTCAGGGTTTGAACGTACGGTTAATTCATCACAATACCAATTGGACTTACCAGGCTCAAACCACTGTACTTTTTTTATTTTTTAAAAACTTTAAATAGGCTTTTACAGCTTCTTGGTAATTTTTCTGACGTGCAGGGATGGCATCGTCTATGATGGCAAGTAAATAGGAATCATTATATCGATTTTCATGGTATTTTTTTAAGCCTTCGCGTAATACTCTCCAATAATCTTTAATTGGATGATAGTCTCCCTGGTACTTAATGTCCTTCACAAACTTTGTCTTGGCAGCACTTCCCTTCATCGTGAAATCAGTGAATTGTGTTAAACCAATGGATGGCTTTGTGATAATCGTCACCTTACATCACCCTTCTTTTATCAAAATTCAATTGTTATAGATTAGTATTATATTGGTAAGGGCAAATTTATATGAGAAATCCAAAGGAATGGGGTTGCTATTCATACAACCGGTTGTCGATTTTGTAGCAGCAACTGGTTGTTTTAATTTCTTGGATTTGGATGTGGGTACGATATTTGGATTATTTTTTATCGTTCCAGTTAATTTTCTATTAAAAATATTATAAAAATAGAATAGTTATTTATTTTTTTTGTTTTGAAATTTCTGACAACGTTTAAAATTGGGAAATAGTGTATCGTTATGCACTAAAATAATGTTTATGCATTTTTTTTATACAAGAAAGAATCTATGTTTTTAATAATCCAAACTGTATAAAAATTTAAAAAAATGTTGGGTTGAGTCAATTTTTCATTTTCTTTATACTGTGAAAGTAATTATTCGAGAGGAGAAAACATCATGAACAAAGAAGTTACAATTATTGGGGTGCCTATGGATTTTGGTCAAACTAGAAGAGGGGTTGATATGGGGCCAAGTGCTATTAGATATGCTGGGTTAACAGATCGACTTGAAGGCCTTGGCTATTCGATTGATGACGAAGGGGATTTAAATATTAAAATAGTAAATGAAAGCAAAGAAACTGAAATAACGACTAACTTAAAAAAATTTAAAAACTGTAGCAGAGGCTAATGACAAGCTTGGTCAAAAAGTAGATCAAGTCATTTCCTCAAATCGCTTTCCGTTAGTTTTAGGAGGAGATCATAGTATCGCCATTGGAACATTAGCAGGGGTCTCAAAGCATTATGAGAATTTAGGTGTCATTTGGTATGATGCCCATGGTGATCTAAACACAGGTGAAACCTCTCCCTCAGGCAATATACATGGAATGTCCTTGGCTGTAAGCTTAGGTCTCGGTCATCCTGCACTCACTAATATTGGGGGCTATAGTCCAAAAGTAAAGCCTGAAAATGTCGTGATTATTGGTGCCCGTGACTTAGATCCAGGAGAAAAGCAGCTTATTAAAGAACAAGGTATAAAAGTATATACCATGCATGAAATCGATCGATTAGGTATGACAACAGTTATGTCAGAAACGATTAATTATTTGAAGGAACGTACAGATGGCGTCCATTTATCCCTAGATTTAGATGGTCTTGATCCAAATGATGCACCGGGTGTAGGAACTCCAGTTGCAGGTGGCATCAGCTATCGTGAAAGCCATTTAGCTATGGAAATGCTATCAGAGGCGAATATCATTACCTCAGCAGAGTTTGTAGAGACAAACCCAGTATTAGATAAATATAATAAAACAGCTATCGCTGCAGTCGCTTTAATCAGCTCTTTATTCGGCGATACATTACTTTAAATGATGGATAAGGGCAATAAATTATCCCATAAAGGAAGAACTTTTCTTAGAATAGTAGGTCGCCACAACCAAATGTAAGAAAATAGCTCTCCCTAAATTAAGTTTACAATAGAAAGGGCGACAGCTCTAGGTAATCACTAGCATTAATTTTGTCAGAATATTGACAGTTCTTTAAATGTATTAAATTAATAACCTAATTATTATTAAAATTTCTAATAGTTATCTTCATGCACTTAAAAAAGAAAGTGCTTACAAGATAATTTGCGTAAGGAGTTTTTATATGGCAGCAGAACAATATGAATTAAAAAGAAGCATGAAAGCAAGACACTTATTTATGATCTCACTTGGAGGATGTATAGGAACTGGTTTCTTTCTTGGGTCAGGCTACACTATTCATCAAGCTGGACCAACTGGTGCCATTCTCTCGTATTTAGTTGGCGGATTAGTCATGTATTTAACAATGCTATGTTTAGGTGAATTGTCTGTTGCTATGCCAGTATCAGGTTCATTCCAAACATACACGACGAAATTTATAGGCCCTGCTACTGGTTTTGCTGTCGGCTGGCTGTACTGGCTAGGCTGGGCAGTAACTGTTGCACTTGAATTTTTAGGGGCTGGACAACTTATGCAAAGATGGTTCCCTGAATCACCCGTATGGATGTGGTGCCTACTATTTGCTGCATTGCTCTTTGTATTGAATGGTTTATCAGCAAAAGCGTTCGGTGAAGCAGAATTTGTTTTCTCAAGCATTAAAATATTGGCCATTATTATGTTCCTTGCAGTTGGTGGGGCGGCCATGTTTGGTTTAATTGATATAAAAGATGGAACAGAAGCACCATTTCTTTCTCATTTTTATGAGGGAGGGCTATTTCCAAATGGCGTATCAGCTTGCTTATTACCATGATTACTGTGAATTTTTCATTCCAGGGTACTGAATTAATTGGTATTGCGGCAGGGGAGAGTGAAAATCCTGAAAAGACAATCCCTAAATCAATTAAACAAACAGTTTGGCGGACGCTTTTCTTCTTTGTGTTATCTGTCGTTGTACTAGCAGGTATGATACCTATGGAAAAAGCAGGAGTTGTTGAAAGTCCATTTGTTGTTGTGCTAGATAGTATAGGAATTCCGTATGCTGCAGATATCATGAATTTTGTTATTCTGACAGCGCTATTATCTGTCGCTAACTCTGGACTTTATGCAGCAACACGTATGCTATTCTCTCTTTCTGTTGAAAAGATGGCAAGCCCCGTTTTAGAAGGTGAATAAAAGAGGGATTCCTATGAATGCATTACTAATTACACTTGCTGTGGCTGGTTTGTCATTGCTATCAAGTGCCTTCGCTGCAAAAACAGTGTTTGTTTGGCTTTTATCTCTAGCAGGCTTAGGCGCACAAATTGGTTGGATTGCAATTACGGCTTCCCAAATTGCGTTTAGAAGATCCTATATACGTCAAGGTGGAAAAGTGGAGGATTTAAAATTCAAAGCCCCACTCTACCCATTCGTTCCAATTTTAGGTTTAGTAGCAAACTGTATTGTCATGGGAAGCTTGGCATTTGATCCATCTCAACGACTAGCTCTATACTGTGGAGGAGCGTTCTTTATTGGCTGTTATATCGTTTATTATGTAAAGGTAAAGAAAGTTACAAATTTAAATATTAATCAACAAGAAGTACAGTTAAAATTAGAGCAAAAAAATGTATCTATAAGCTAGATGGTGATACTGAATGCCTCAAGATAACACAGTCATGTAGGTTTGTAATAAAGTTTGATTAAATTAATGGATATCAACCTTGATATGAGAATAGTTCTAAAGAGCATGTTTTGAAAAAAAGATTGTTCAAAACATGCTCTTATTTAATGTAGCAGATTAAATTCTTTATAAAAAAAGTTTGATTATTTTTTTAAACCCTAGTTGTACTAAAGGCCCATTTGTTTAAGTTCAGGCTTGTAATGAAGTTTGATTAAAAGCCCCTCATGCTACCATTCAAATTCATATTCAAGAAACAACCATTGAATTAGATGTACTCAAGCGATATTTTGCCAACCTCAACCGTCTAGGATTTGTTATTACTACCATGGCGTTTCAGTTTTATGTTCAATAACTTGTAATACTTTCGGTTCAACAGCTTTTATCATTTGTTCACTTGAAGGAACATCGTCATTATTTTCACCTTGAATTTGTCCTTCAGCCTGTGTTTTTGCAATTACATCAATTACTTGTTGTTTTGAGACATTTTTAGATGCGGCAATCTCGACAACAGATTTACCTTTTGCTAATTCTTGTTTTAATTCTGTTGGGCTAATTTTTAGTAAAGAAAACAGTTTTTCATCGTTTAAAAAGGAGTCAGCAGTATAATCAGGCTTACCATTTGTAGAGAAAAAAACCTTCTACTTTAATGTTTGAAGGTGTAGTCTCACCTCCGATTAGAGAAACACTGATTGTATTTTCTTGAACAAATACCTGGTAGAAGGGTGTTTTTGATCCCTTTTTGGTGTAATTCAACATAAACGTTTTTTTGATCCGGGTTCTCCATTTGCTCCATAGCAAACTCGTACTCTTCGATGTTGCCAAACATTTTATCAATTAGATAATCTACCTTCGACTTGATTTCCTGTTCGGTTAAGGCAGTGAGTGGTTTCTCCTTTGGCTCCCAATTCTCCTGATTCACGTGTTCAATCGCACCCGTAATACCGTTTGTATGAAGGGAAATCTTTTTGCCAATTCCTCCTTTTTCCTGCAGTATGATGCTTGTTTGGACACCTTGAACCTTGCTTGCATTGATAATCTCAAACGATTTTGTTTCGGGAAATGCGTTATACAGCTTCTCTAGTGTTGCTTTGCCAACCTCATCCACCTTGACTTGTTCAACAGTCATTGGTGTTCTAGTAAGCATTTCAATCAGGTTAGGGGCCGCAAATGCTGCGGTTGGAATCAAAATTGCAGTAGCAACTAATCCACTAATTAATCGTTTTTTTCATGTTTATTTCGCTCCTTTTTCGTTGGAAATATTGAGAATAGGATTGTTCTATTCGTTTGGAAATGGCTGGAGGGCACTCCATAGTTTCTGCCTCTTTGTGCAGATATTCACGGATTTTGCGTTCAATTGGCATTGATTTCTTCCATCCTTTCTGGGGGGAGATTACTTAAGTTTTTTTCGAAGCACCTGAAGGCCAGCATGATACCTGGACTTGACCGTACCCAGCGGAATTTCAAGCAATGTCGCTATTTCCTCAAGTTTATAGTCGTGAAAAAAAGCGGAGGACAATCACCGATCGTTGTTTATCGGTCAGTTTTTGGATTGCCTGTGTTATCATTTGCTTCGTCCCATCCATCAACACAGAAGGTTGATCCCAATGAGGCTCTTCCCGAGAAAAGGCACGGATGCGTTCAAAAATTCGGAATCTCCGCCAGCTTTTGACCCGAAATCTCTGCACTTGACGGATTACCAAGCCGTTTAGCCAGAAGTGGAAAGGTCTGTTCGTATCATAGTTAGCAAGTGAGGTCCACATTTGCATATATATCTCATTCATGACATCTTCCCGATCCTGCTGATGATCCACCAGAAAGGAGACTGTCCGGTAGACGTCCTGATAGGTGGCGTCATACATCGTACGAAACGCCTGTTGATCACCTTCTTTCATTTTTTGGAGTAATTGGTACATATATTCATTTTGCATTCAGAGGGTCCTCCTAAGTAAGCTTACACACTATATTGTCTCTCTATCAAAAAAAGGTTCGGTTCTTTTGTTTTTTTTTGCAAACGGCTGAGTGTCGGCAGCCATCGATCAGGAAGACAATTAGGAGTACAACGACCCGTATGCCAGCCGTGGTCTGTCTATTGCTATATTTTTCAGTCTAGGTCATAGCATGGTGATTTATTTCATTTTAATTTCGCCGTTTCTTATTGCTGGTTACTTGGAGATTCTAATATTTTTTTACACGGCGATAAAAGTTATTTGGCACAATCCATCTTTTTCCTTAACTTTTTTTAAGATGATAAAAGAGTATCAAAAGGCTAATGAAAAACAGAATTTATTAGAAATGATCAAACTTTATTACCCTTTGAAATATCCTTATCCAAAGAGGTGAAGCATCGCAACTTTTTTTATAAACGTCGCGACTTTATTCAAACATCGCTTCTTTTTTTATAAATTATTAATCTTTATTTTAAATCATCAAGTCACCCGACAAGTAAAAAAGACATCATAAGCTCGTTTTCCTGCTTATGATGTCTTTTCCTTTATTGTATTGTATCTAAAACTTTTTTTTGAAACATAAAATTCCGTACCGTTATAAACATTGATTGTATCAAATGTATATGTTTTAGACGTATTCATTGATGCGTCCTTATATACCATAGTATTTTTGTTTACTGGAATAGTAATGGAAACATCCGCTTTTTGGGCTATAAAAATAGGATTTTCTTTATCTGTTACATCTACTTTTGTTGTGAAGCCTTTTTCTGTAAATGCTTTTTTTGCAGGTATATATAATTCGTCCGTTAGCTTATCTAATTCAAATCCCATAAACTTTGCCATTGCATGTGCTAAATCAGTATTTTCGACAAGACCAGTTATTTTAGACGGACCGAATGAATATAAGAATACATCCTCGCCAGTATGGCCACCAGTTGTATAGCCAATATTGGCACGATTTGCAAGCATTTTAACCATTTCACTGCCAAGTCTTTAGCAGATTTTAATGTAGTAAGCTCTTCCTCTGTTAAATTATCTAGACCATAAAGTGCAGCAACTTCTACTAAGTTTGATTGATCTTCTTTTAATTGCCCTAGCGCACCTTCAATCGTCATTGTAGCCTTCTTTAAAGGATCGATGTAAGCTGATACAGGAATGCTTGAATAAGTATTTGTTGTGTTAATATTTCCCATTGTAATACCGCTATTGCCGTGGTCTGTTACGGCAACCACCAATGTATTTCCGTCTTCTTTCGCAAAATCAATGGCTTCCTTCACCGCATCATCAAACGATAAAATATCACTAATAATCCCAATAGTATCGTTAGCGTGTGCTGCCCAGTCTACCTTACTTCCTTCAACAAATAAGAAGAAGCCATCCTCATCCTTTTTCAGTGTATTAATCGCTTTTTCTGTCATTTCGGCAAGTGTTGGCTCGGATGCTCTTGTTTTGGCACGATCAAAATCGTAAGCGAGGGCACTTGGCGCAAAGCTACCCCAAATTTTTGATCCTTGACTGTTTAGTAGTTCATCCCGTGTTTTGACAAGAGCATAATTTTTTTCCTTAAGGACGTTCAATAAATCTTCGCCATCTTTACGCGCATTTTTTTGTTGTTCCAGGTGATAAAGATTCTAAGCCACCTCCTAACACAACATCGATATTTTGATAGACTTGCTGTTCAGCGATATCACCATATTGGCTTCTATTATTAACGTGAGCTGAAAAGCCTGCTGGTGTAGCATGCTGAATTTCAGAGGTAGAAATTAATCCTGTGGCCTTGCCCTGCTGTTTAGCGCCTTCCAAAACATTTGCTACTGGTCTAAATGCGTCCTCTTTAGCAACTTGCTCTAATCCAGGTGAATTAACAACAGATGGCAATACACCAATAAATTTATCATTCGACTTATGTCCAGTTGCTAAAGCTGTAGCTGCAGGAGCGGAATCTGTAATGGCAGACTCAGCAGAATACGTACGCATGGCACCTGTTAAAATTTCATCCATTGCCAGGCTTTCTCCCTTATACCAACGCGAAAGTGTAATGGCATTATTACTGCTACCATCCATCACAAGCATAATAACATTTGTTGGTTTTTTTACTTCCTCTGCTTGTACCTGTGGGGTAGCGATACTAACTGTTGATAAAGTAAGAGCACTTGCTAAAAACAATGAAGTCCATTTTTTTTGAATATTTCATGATTTTCCTCCTTTAGATAAGTTCAATGGTAAGTTTAAAGGAAGGTTGTAAAGTCTTAATTAAATAGATGTAAATAAATTATGGTAATATTGTTAACGGATAACCTTGAAAGGAAGGATTTTAAATTCAAGAAAATAGCTGATTACCAGTTATAAAATAACAGTCATCTATTTTAATTAGAGAAGATCAGATGCCTTGAACTAAAAAAATCTAAATACTATGGTTTTATATCAAGTCATTCAAATTAATATGAAGAATACAGATTATCCGACACTATTTTTTGAATTTTTATAAAAATAAGAAGCTTATAAGAAGATTCTTACTTTATAAAAAGGATGAATTTAAAACATTTGTAGGTATTTTTTTTCTTTAATTTTGTTAAAAAAAAACAGATTCTATATTAACATAAAATAACATGAAGAGGCCTATCCAAAATTAGACTTTTACTAACCTTACAATTTTCTTACATTACACACATCCTAGGGAGATTAAGTTACTAAATAGAATACACTATAGTTAGAAGAAGGGAAGGGGGATTTACTATGTCCAAAACAATATTAATAGTGGATGATGATCTCGATATTGTGAACTTGCTGAAATTATACTTGCATGTAGAAGGATATCGTACAGTGGAAGCATTTGATGGAAAATCGGCTTTTAATCAATTAAAAAACCACATTATTGACCTTGTTATTTTAGATATTATGATACCAATTATTGATGGCTATCAGTTGTTACAAATGATACGTCAAGATTACAAAATTCCAGTTATTTTACTGTCTGCTAAAAACCAGGACTATGATAAAATTACCGGACTAAAGTTAGGTGCGGATGATTATATCTCTAAACCATTTAGCCCTTTGGAGGTAATTGCTAGAATCCAAGCCCATTTGCGGAGATCGTATGAATTTAATAATGTAGTTTCCTCTCAGTTGAACGCTCAAATAAGGTAGGGGATTTACTTTTGTCCCAGCAGGAATGTGTGCTTTATATCAAAGAGAAAGCAATCTCTCTCAGTGCACGCGAATATCAATTATTAAAGCTCTTGATGAGTGAGCCTGGACGAGTTTTTACAAAAAAAACAAATTTTCGAACGTGCCTGGAATGAGCATTATATTGCTGATGACAATGCAATAATGGTTCAAATTAGTAGACTTCGAGAAAAAAATTGAGAAATGTCCACGGAATCCTATATTTATTAAAACGATTCGTGGGCTTGGATATCGATTTGCCAAGAAAGATGAGTTGATTCCATGAAATCACAGAATCGGCTACAGCGCGTATTGATTACTACATATATATACTTTTTCATAATTGTTGCACTAATTGCAGCCTTTTCATTGTTTGTATTAAACGAACAAATTGTAAATTATTTTTTTGGAGGCAGGTCAATCTTCCAAGAGTACTATTGAAGGACAAGAAAAAAAATGAACAAATCTTTTATAAAATACTCATGCAAACGCTACTTCTTTTTCTCTCTTTATTAATAATAGCAGTTTATATTTTTGGGAAGTGGACAGCCTCTAGACTTACCACTCCACTTCATTTAATCGCTGACGGCATACAAGATATAGCGCGGGGACAATACAATAAACGACTTAACTTTAACGCAAGTTACGAGCTTGCTCAAATTCAAAATGATTTTAACAAAATGGCTGAGCAACTGGAGAAAGTAGAAAAAGAAAACCAACGCTTAGAAGAAAACAAGCAACGAATGTTAGTGGACCTCTCTCATGATTTAAAGACTCCAATTACCACAGTTAGAGGCTATGTTGAAGCACTGGAATTAGGATTGATTAATGAAGAAGAGCGAAAACGGAGAATCTTAAGGTTAATCTCCAATAAAGTTGAACTGGTATCAGAACTTATCGACAATATTTTTGAATTATCCAAGTTAAATAGTTCTAATTATCCTGTTATGGTACAAAAAAAATGATATAGCAGAATTTATGAGAGAAATTGCAATAGAATATTATGAACAATTTTCAGAAAAAAAACTTTATGTTTCAATGCACTATTCCTCAAGATGAAATTGATTATCCTTTTAACGCTACATTGTTATATCGAGCGATATCTAATATTCTCTCAAATGCATTAAAATATAATCCCGCAGGTACAACTGTACAATTGGAGCTATTATCAAAGGAAAATGGCATAGAAATTGTTATTCAGGATAATGGGATAGGTATTCCTCCAGCAATAGAAGAAAAAAAATATTTGAAGCTTTTGTCCGTGGTGATCAAACACGTAAAAGTGATGGAGGTACTGGATTAGGACTTGCGATTGCTAAACAAGTGATTAAAAAGCATGGGGGAGAGATTACGCTGACAACAAATGGTTGGACAAGCTTCAAACTTTTTTTTGCCCCAAAAATGACCACAAAAAGAGGTTTTATCTCCATTCAGCAGAAGACTCCTACCTTTACAGGTGGTGAGATGAATGTAGTTTTGGTTCCTTCTCAGTGGGTGTTCACACCTACTGAAATAGGGAAACTCAGTCTAAGAACGCCACGTCCTGTGACAATTTATCTGTGCGACAGCAACAACAACACAAGAGTGAGTGACCAACATCATGTGCTGCCGTTACGTTAACACTACGCTTTCGCACAAAAAAAACATCATGTTGCTGCCGCTACGTTAACACTACGCTTTCGCACAAAAAAACATCATGTTGCTGCCGCTACGTTAACACTACGCTTTCGCACAAAAAAACATCATGTTGCTGCTGCTACGTTAACACTACGCTTTCGCACAAAAAACATCTGTTGGCTCAAAGCCTCCGACGGATGTCACGGATTTTCAAAGGAATGAATTGTGCCGGCACAATTCAAAATCCGGACGTAATTTCACCTTGGCGAAATTGATTTGTAAGATAATTGAAAGAAAGGAGAAAGTCTCAAGAAAGAATCATCCTGTAATCTAAAGTGGAATAGATTGTATGCAGGAGGAATCAAAAATTGAAGGTATTAAAAAAAAGTGTGGGCTTATTTTGTCCAAAAATTTTTCAGAAAAATAAAGAATTACGAACCAATGTCATTAGGATGGAAGGGGGCTTCCATCGTTTTAGGTAGTGTCTCTTTTTTTAATGATTTTGATTCAAGGAAAGTTCTTATTAGACCAGCGTAGTGTTTTTGATTTCGTGATTGGAATTTTGGTATTTATTTTTTTCTGTGATCATTATCAGTGGGGTCCTTACCCTTTTGTTTCAGTTGCTAAAAAAAATACCTGGTCGTTATATTTGGGTACTTGTCACCTCGTTTGTTTTTCTTTTATTCAGCGTGATTATTCCTTTAGAAGTTGCTATCCCTTTAATTTTATGTATAGTAGCTTTTGTCTCTTTGTGGGGAGCATTACTATTTAAATGGATAAAGGGTAGCTATAGACATGCTAAAACTTCTAAAAGAGTAGGCGCTTCTTTGTTGCTAAGTATAATGACGATTGGTATGGTGGTTGGGGGCTATTGGTTGCTTCAATCAGGTGAAGTAAATTCCCCTGATTTCACTTTATCACAGCTTAAAGCTTCGAAGCATTATGATAATACTATGCTGAATAATCCGTCAAATCCAGGTAGCTATCGAGTAAATAAACTTACTTACGGTAGTCCCCATACTTATCGGAAAGAATTTAATCAAAAGAACTCTTTGCAGACTGAAACTGTGGATGGCACGAATTATTTAGAAAATTGGTCCTCTGTTCGTACAAAAACACTAGGTTTTGGGCCGGATAAATTGCCATTAAATGGTCAGGTGTGGTATCCAGACGGACAGGGTGTTTTTCCACTAGTATTAATCGTGCACGGTAACCATCTAATGACGGATTATTCCGATCCAGGTTATGAGTATTTAGGAAAGCTTCTTGCGAGTAGAGGGTATATAGCTGTATCAGTAGATGAAAATTTTCTGAATTTCTCTCCATATGATGATTTATTTTTAATCAGTCCTCTTAAGAATGAAAATTCAGCGAGAGGTCTTATACTGCTGGAGCATTTACAGTTGTGGGAAGAATGGAATAAAAATAACAATAATCCATTTTATCAAAAGGTGGATATGGAGCAAATAGCGCTCATTGGTCATTCCAGAGGTGGAGAAGCTATTGCAATTGCAGCTGCCTTTAATGAAATGAATCACCCACCAAATAACGGTAATATAAAGTTTGATTATCATTTTTCTATCCGCTCCCTAGTTTCTATTGCAGGAACAGATGGACAATATTTACCTTCAGGAAAATCACTTCCATTAAAAAATATAAACTATTTGGCGCTTCAAGGAGCCCATGATATGGATGTCAATAGCTTTACTAGCTCCAATCAATATAATCGTATTTCTTATTCAGATAAAGAAGATTATATGAATGCTTCAGTCTACATTTATGGAGCTAATCATGGACAGTTTAATGAAAAATGGGGACGTGGAGATGGTGCGGGTACAGCGAATCAATTTTTTTAATTTACAACAAATTATGCCACGTGAACAGCAGGAAACAGTTGCTAAAGTATTAATCTCCGCATTTTTGGATAGTACGTTAAAGGAAAAGAAAAACTATCAAAAGATATTTCAAGATTTAGGATATGCAAAAAAAGTGGCTTCCTGACACACAGTACATTTCTAATTATTATGATTCGCAGACCTCTTATATAGCTACGTTTAATGAGGATATTGATATTAATACAACCACTGTTCCAGGAGGAAAGTTGAATGGTGAAAATTTAAAGGAATGGAAAGAGGAAAAAGTCAAACTGAAGTTTACCGAGGCACAGTATAGTGCTGTGCAATTAGGGTGGGAATCTAATGATTTAACTTTCCCAGCCTCGTATACTATAACACTACCTGATAGAGGGCTTGTGCTAGAGCAAAATAACTCCCTTGTATTTTCACTTGCTGCCATTGGGAAGGAAGGTAAGGAAAAAGAAGAAGAAGCACTGATTGATTTTACCATTACTGTAGAAGATAGTGAGGGGGAAAAAGCAAGTCTTCCTCTTAGCCATGTTGCCAAATTGCCACCTGCTATAAAGGGGAATTTGCTGAAGAAACCTTTTTCGGATATAGGCCCAATTACTGAACCAGTATTTCAGTATTATAAATTCTTTTTAAATGATTTCCAAGAAATAAACTCTCAGTTTAATTCATCTAGGCTAGAAAAAAATACATTTTCAGTTTAATTTAACAAAGCAGGGAAAGATTTTATTAAATAATATAGGTATAAGACATGAAACAAAATAATATCTATTTTTGCGTTTTCTATCTTACTTAGTTAAAACTCTGAACTTCTCTAATTTTAGAGAAGGAAACGATTAGCATGAAAAGAATACTAGCTATTGAATAAGGGGATTAATCCAATTTGTATGGATTGATACCCTTTTTAATTTTGTAACAATAACGATAACTTAATTATTTTAGAATAAAGGTGCTTTTTATTTAAACGTAAAAGAGGTTAAAAATTTAATCATATGGATAAACTATTAAAAATTTAATTTGGGGTGGAAAGTTTGGCCATATCTAATATGTACGAAGAAAAAAAACATAAACATGAAAACCGTTATCAATATGGACAACAAAATCTGTGGACAGGCTTATTATTTGGTTTGGGTGTAGTAGCATTTATAGATGAGGTAATCTTTCATCAATTATTGCATTGGCACCATTTCTATGATAAATCTACAGCTAATATTGGATTAGTTTCTGATGGTTTATTCCATGCCTTTAGCTTTTTTTGCAACAATAGGATCTGCTTTTTTTACTCGCGGATCTTCATCGAAATCATGGTTTTTGGGTGAAAAGATGGCTTGGAGGTATTTTTCTGGGTGCAGGGGTGTTTCAACTATATGATGGCATTATTCAACACAAGTTCATGAGACTGCATCAAATCCGTTATAATGTTGAAATTCTACCCTATGATTTAGTTTGGAATGTACTAGCAGCAATTCTAATCATTATTGGCATAGTTTTACTCATACAAACTAACCACCAAAAGTACTAGGAGGTTTATAATTTGCATTCTCATGAATCTCATATCCAAAATTTCTCGATTCTCATGCAACTGATATTAGTTTTACCATTTTTCATTTCTCTTATCTCCTACATTGTTGCTGTTTATTATTCTAATCAGCATAAAAAAAAGTTGGTCTCATTTACGCACAGTAAGTTGGATAATTGGGCATTTATGTGCCATCATCACATTAATCGGTCCATTTGCAGAGCTAACACACATAAATTTTTCAGCACATATGGTTGGCCACTTATTGCTTGGGATGCTAGCTCCACTATTAATTGCTCTAGCGGCTCCAGTGACTTTACTTTTAAGAACAATTCCAGTAAAAAAAGGCTCGTATCATTTCCCATATATTGCGAAATTCTTACTTTAGCTTTGTCCGAAATCCAATCATAGCATCTATTTTAAATATAGGTGGTCTATGGTTACTTTATACTACACCGCTCTTTAACATGATGCATGAAAGCTCACTTTTATTTATTTTGATCCATGTTCATATTTTTCTAGCTGGCTATTTATTTACCATTGCTTTTATCTATACCGATCCAACTCCTCATCAGCAATCTTATATCTTTCGTTCAATCGTTTTATTAGTAGCATTAACAGCTCATTCAATATTATCCAAATATATTTATGCTCATCCCCCTAGTCATGTACCTACCGAACAGGCAGAACTTGGAGCAATAATCATGTATTATGGTGGAGATGCGATTGAAATTGGTCTCGTTTATTTACTATTTTACCAATGGTTTAAAAAAACAAGAGGTTCTTTATCAGCAAAGTACCTACCATCTAGCTTAAATTAGATAATAAAAAGATCTCTAGTGAGATTGTTAGGTTCTTATAAAAAAATAACTCTCGCTTGGAATTGTTTGTTTCATAACATCTGTAATCATTCTTTGTTTATGATAAGTTTCTAGGCATTTATATCTAACTGAACATTGAAGTATCATTTATAAGATTGTTTAGTTGTACCCATTAGTTTTCATAAGACTGTCCCTTTTTATAAAAATAGCCCTATTGTAGACTGTTTTTAACCGATTAGACACTTTAAAGGAGATAAAAAAACTAATGGAACCAGCAGCAATTCGAATGTCAAAAAGAGCCTGTACAGATGAAAGACAAATCAATGATTTTTTTAGAAAATGCTCATACTGCTTTTCTTGGACTAGTTGATGATAACATGCCATATGTTATTCCATTAAATTTTGTATATAAGGATGGGATTTTTTTATTTTCATGGGGCAAACCAAGGAAAGAAAATAGACATCATGAAGAGTAATGTGAATGCATGTATGACAATTAGTGAAAATTATGGCACAATGGTAGACCCAACTCCTGCCAAAACAGATACAGCTTACATGAGTGTCATTGCAAATGGTAAAGTAGAAATTGTCACTGATTTAGATGAAGCAACTGCTGCCATGCAAAGTATGCTAGATAAATATGTACCAAACTATTATAAAGCCCCTTTATCAAAAACTCATATTGATAAATACCAATCATCCTTAGGAAGTAAAACGGTTATTTTTAAAATAAAGCCACTAAATTTGACCGCAAAGGAACACCGATTAAATGAAAAACTAAAATTTTATCCAGGAAGATTCGTTACACAGGATTTGAGGTAATTATTTAAAGTCTATAACAAATTGTTTAGATAATGCCCTGATAGAAAGCTTATTTGGCATAATGAAATCAGAATTTCTGTATACCACTACGTTTAAAAACTATGAAGAATTCAAAAAAAGCGTTAGCAGACTATATCCACTATTGCAATCATGAACGGATAAAAATAAAAACTCAACGGAAAAAAGTCCAGTTGAGTTTCGAAAGGTTTCTTAAAAAGTTCAAACTTTAGGGGTCAGATTATAGAGAGACAGACGAGAAACTGAGGCCAACACGAGGTTGGTCACGAAGGCGTTGTCACAGGACGTGACGCACTTAGCCTTCGTTCCTCCAGCGAAGGAAGCGGCTCGTCGCTCGCCCACTGGAAGCTTTGCTCTGTGCGAAAGCGAAGCGACAGCAACAAATGTTTTAACTGTGCGAAAGCGAAGCGACAGCAACAAAGCGAGTAGCCTGGAACGGAAATCAGCTTTATTTTGACTAAATATTCACAATGAGTCCCTTGACCATTTAGTTTTTCAACACTATGGCACATCCTTTCTTTTTAATAAAGAAACGGATGTGCTTTTCTATTCTTATTTAACTCAATATTATTTTCCAATTAAGATCTCCTTCTCAAACCTGTGATGCTAAAACAGTCACGGATTAGCATTATTAAATTACAGTATCAGAAACCTGCACGCCTAACTTTCTGACAAGATTTTATTAGTAAAATCCGATTTATGGATTGTATCATTGCTGTATTTTTGGACATTTATCTTCAATCCAAAGGCTGATAGACTTACAGAATACTTGATTAGGAGTGATAACAATGATGGATGTACGCTACAAAATTAGAGAAGTATTAGATATGAACAAGATCGATGTATTTTTAAAGCATGCTCGTATTGGGCATCTAGGAATGGTTGATGGCCAGCAACCGTATGTAGTTCCGCTGAATTTTGTTTGGTCGAATGGAAATATTTATTTTCATGGTGCTGGTGGTGGGCGAAGAAATAAAGTGGTTCATGAGAATTCGGAAGTTTGTTTTACTGTCTGTGAGGAATATGGAACAATCACTAATCCTGTACCTGCCAAAACAGATACGGCATATATGAGTGTCATGATTTTTGGTGAGGCAAAGCCAGTTGTCAATTTAGATGAAGCTACATATATGCTGCAAGAGATGATTGATAAATATGTACCTGGGTACTATAAACGCCCATTGTCCAAACAACATGTAGAGAAATACCAATCTGCAGTATTTGGTGGTTCTGTACAAGTCTACAGAATTGATCCACAACATATAAGCGCAAAAGAAAATCCGATTGAAGAAGGGAAAATGTTCCAAACTGAATAAATAAGAATGGAAAATTAAAAGTTCAAAAAGAAAGGAATTTGCAAATGAGATATTTAGAGCAGCAAGACAGGGCGATAAGTAATGCCATCCAGCAAGAGCTTTCACGACAACGGGATAACATCGAGTTAATTGCCTCAGAGAATTTTGTCAGTCGGGCGGTTATGGAGGCATCTGGGACAATACTTACCAATAAGTACGCAGAGGGGTATCCAGGGCGTAGATTTTACGCAGGCTGTGAGCATGTAGATATTATTGAAGAGCTTGCCATTCAGCGTGTGAAAGAGCTGTTTGGTGCTGAACATGCGAATGTACAGCCACATTCTGGGGCACAGGCCAATATGGCGGTTTATTATGCTTCTGTCAAATCAGGAGATACAATCTTGGGCATGGATTTATCGCATGGGGGACATCTCACACATGGTAGTCCCGTGAATTTTTCAGGAAAATTCTATAATTTTGTTCCTTATGGTGTAGATAAAGAAACAGGGCGAATTGATTTTGATCAAGTCCGAAAGCTAGCTCATCAGCATAGACCGCGTATGATTGTTGCTGGTGCCAGTGCCTATCCAAGAATGATTGATTTTGAGTTATTCGCTCAAATTGCGAACGAGGTTGGTGCCCTTTTCTTTGTGGATATGGCACATATTGCAGGGATTGTCGCTGCTGGGCTACATCCTAATCCTTTACCACATGCTCATTTTGTAACCACGACTACTCATAAAACGTTACGTGGACCAAGAGGGGGTATTGTTATGTGCCGTAAATCTTGGGCACAAGCAATTGATAAAGCTATTTTCCCGGGATTACAGGGGGGGCCTCTTATGCATATCGTCGCCGCAAAAGCCATTGCGTTTGGAGAGGCACTAAATCCAGATTTTAAGAGATATATCAAGAACGTACTGGAAAATGCCAAAGTATTAGCGGAAACATTTATAAGTGAAGGATTAACCGTTGTCTCGGGAGGAACAGATAATCATATTATCTTACTTGATTTGCGTACGGTTGGGCTTACTGGTAAAGAAGCTGAAGCAATACTCGATGAAGTGGGCATTACAGCAAATAAAAATACCATCCCTCATGATACAGCCAATCCATTAGTTACTAGTGGGATTCGATTTGGTACGCCTGCAATTACAACTAGGGGATTGGGTCCAAAGGAAATGAAGGAAATTGCTCAATTTAT
Organism: Lysinibacillus pakistanensis; assembly: GCA_001312325.1. The sequence continues at coordinate 219,988 of BBDJ01000002.1, forward strand.
TGCACTGGCCCTAAAAAAATCCTAAGAACACAACGGTTAAAAATCAAATATTGCATAGTGTGAGAGAAATCACATCTCAATTTCCTTTATATGAAGGACTTAATTAAAAAAATAGGCTGAGGAATAATATATGAATATTTCAAATATGCAAAGATATGTTAGACAATTTAGTGAGGAAAAAGGATTTACTGTCAATACAATTCAAACTAGAATGCTATATTTAGTTACTGAGATTGGAGAGTTAGCTCAAGAAATTTTAAGTATTTCCTTTCAACCAACAGAGGAGAAGGTCCGACTAACAAAAGAAAATATTGGCTTAGAGATGTATGACGTAATTTTTAATGTAGTAGATCTAGCCAATCAATTAGATATTGATCTAGAGGAAGCATTTCAAAAAAAAGATGGAGATCAATAAGTACAGAACTTGGTATGAATAAAGCTATATAATCTAAAAGCCACTACCCCTAATCGCACTAGAGGTGGTGGCTATTTTGTTTAGGAGTCGTTTATAAAGGATTTATGGATTGTGAAAAAAATATATTTATGGATGTTTTTGTGCAATCCATAATAAGGTATGCTTAGTGCATTCATTACAAAATAAAAGCAAAGGGAGGAAACAATATGGTTCATTTAGTTGAGGAGAATCTTACGACTGTGAGGAAGCAGATGGCATTAGCTTGCCAAGCCGTGGGTCGTAAGAATGAAGAGGTCAAATTGTTACTGGCAACAAAAACGGTTCCCCTAGAAAAATTAAAGATTGCTATGGAGGCAGGAGAAATGTTGTTTGGTGAAAATAAAGCACAAGAACTTCGAGACAAATTTCCACTTATGGAACAACATAACCAAGTAGAATGGCACTTTATCGGCATTTGCAAACGAATAAAGTTAAATATGTTGTGAAGTATGTAACCTTGATTCATTCTGTTGATCGTTTGAAATTAGGACAGGCATTACATAATCAGCTTGTGAAAGAGAATAAAACGATGGACATTTTGGTACAGGTGAATACATCTCGTGAAACAAGTAAATTTGGTGTTTCACCAGAATTAGCATTGGAGCTAGTGGAACAATTATCCCAATTTGAAACATTGAATATAAAGGGGCTAATGACGATTGGAAAATTGAATGCCACAAATAATGAAACTAGGCATTGCTTCCAATTACTAAAGCAACTTCAAACCGAAATACGTGCAAAAGAAATTCCTCGTGTTGAGATGGATATTTTATCAATGGGCATGTCGGGTGATTTCACTGTTGCCATTGAGGAGGGTGCTACAATCATAAGAGTAGGGACCAAAGTGTTTGGGCAACGCTATTTGCCAGATGAATACTATTGGAATGAAAATAAGTTACATGATGATTAAAAGAGGGGGAAAAGTCTTGAACGAAACACAAAATTCATGGCGTGTTCATGATTTACTATCACCTACCATAGCTGCTTTTATATCTGTCATTGTCAACTACGGGGGTACTTTTATTCTTGTCTTTCAGGCTGCTAAGGTTGCTGGTCTTAGTCCAGAAATGACTGCATCTTGGATATGGTCAATTTCTATCGGGGTTGGAATAACTGGTATATGGTTAAGTTACCGCTACCGCGAACCAATTATTACAGCTTGGTCAACACCTGGTGTGGCATTTCTTGTTTCCGCATTGGCAGTTACCCCCTATGCGGAAGCGATAGGTGCTTATATGATTTCTGCTTTGGGATTTATTATTTTAGGATTAACAGGAATGTTCGAGCGTTTTGTCCGGCTTATTCCACCAGGTATTGCTTCTGGACTTCTTGCCGGTATTTTATTACAGTTTGGTATTTCAGCATTTGGCGGAGCAAAAGTTGATCCTTTGCTTGTCATTATTCTATTTATTACGTATGTCATTTTAAGAAGATTTACATCTAGATATGCAATCGTAGGCATTTTGCTTACAGGATTAATTTATTTGATAAGCATGGGTCAGGCAGACTTTGGCAATATCAAATTAGCCCTTGCATCACCAGTATTTGTTGCACCAGAGTTTTCGCTTCATGCCTTATTAGGGGTTGCGCTGCCACTTTTTATTATTACTTTGACTGGTCAATATATGCCAGGGATGTTAGTACTGCGAAATGACGGATTTAAAACGAGCGCAAATCCAATTTTGATCATTACAGGATTAGGCTCACTCCTAACAGCTCCATTTGGCTCTCACGCCTTTAATATAGCAGCTATTACCGCCGCAATTTGTACTGGAAAAGACGCTCACGAAGATTCAAGGAAACGTTATATTGCTGGTATCATCTGTGGTATTTTTTTATATAATTGTTGGTATTTTTGGCGTCACTTTGGCTGCTTTGTTTTTAATTCTCCCTGCAACATTTATTGCTACACTAGCGGGCTTAGCATTGCTCGGTACAATAGGGAGTAGCCTTGCAAATGCCTTGATAAATCCCGAAGGACGTGAAACAGCACTAATTACATTTTTGGCTACAGCCGCAAATGTTACATTACTTGGAGTAGGAGGTGCGTTCTGGGGACTTGTAGCAGGGTTAGGCGCTCATTTATTGATAAATGGTCAATTGCTAAAGAAACAACAAAATACGAATAGTGTGCAACAAACTAAATAATAAGAGACTTAATATAGGCCACCATCTAAAATAAAGTAAGATGGTGGCCTTCAATTATAATAAGATCTTTGCCAATCGACTAATCCTTCTTCAATCGCTGCCTCGTCTATTTTAGCAAACCCTAGTACCCATCCTTTACGATTGCTTTCCAAACAATATTTGCTAAGTGGATAAACACGGACTCCTTGTGTCAACGCTAGATTTGTCAGTTCCACTTCTTTAAATGATTCTTTGGCTTCGAGAAGCATATGAAGACCGGTTTCAATACCGCTTAATTTAAAATGTTTACCGAGACCTGTTGCCATAATGGCCTTTGTCATAGCCTCATGTCTTCTGCGATAGACATTTCTAGCTCTTCTCATATGACGCATAAAATGACCATGTTCAATAAAATGGGAAAGCGTTAGTTGCTCCATAATTGGAAGATGGCGATAGGTTAAAGCTTGTACCTGTGCAAGTTGGCGAATGGCGTTTTTGGGGCCAACAACTGCAGAAATTCGTATACCAGGGGCCACCATTTTTGAAAAACTCATCATATACAATGTATGTTGGGGCTGCTGACTAAATAAAGTAGGAAGTGGGCCACCGCGATACCTAAATTCACCATCATAATCATCTTCTACAATCCAAAATTGCCTTTGAGCAGCCAGTTGTAGCAATTGCTGTCTGCGAGGTTCTGACAAAATAACGCCGACTGCACACTGATGGGAAGGTGTAACAAAAGTAAGTTTTGATTGTGGATGAATGTGCTCAACTTGTAAGCCGTACTCGTCAACAGGAACAGGGACAACGTTCATACGCCGATATTTCATTGTCATCCATGCAGCGGGAAATCCAGGGTCTTCAACAGAAACTGTTTCGCCTTCATGTAAAAGCGCCTGAGCAATTAAATCGATACTATGCTGTGCTCCTGAAGTTAAGATAATTTGATCAATATCAACATGAACTCCTCTTTCGAATGTCAAATATCGTTGAATCTGTTCACGTAGTGGTGTATAGCCATACGGATTGCCATATCCCCATGTATCTAATTCTGCAACCGCTGATGCCTGTAAAAAAGACTGCCTCCAAATTTTCCGGAAATGCTCGTCCAAGTATGGCTCATGGGGACAAAAATCAATTTCAACATGTTGCTGTTCTGTACCTCTAAACCAATTGTTCAATTGATTTACAGCTTTGCTTATGTAAGGTATTTCTGGTGTGGATGGTCCTTGGTGCATAGATTCTTCCTGTGTGCCAGCTTGATAGCCCCATTCACTTACCCTTGTTCCACCACGCCAATTTGTAACAGTGTATCCGCGGCTGAATAACTCCTCATATACAATTTGGATGGTTGAGCGTGAAACACCAACTAATAAGGCAAGCTCTCGAGTTGGGGGTAGTAGCTCTCCAGGCGGCCATTTTCCTGTTGTAATATTATGAATGGCTTGGTCAAGCAATTGCTGCCATATAGGACTCTTATCTTCTCGATTAACTTTTAGCATTTCATTCACTTCCTATCTATAAATCAATTTTGCCTCGGCGTAATTGTAGTTACCTCTTTGCTTTCGCTACAGATAACCCGTGTTGCTGTCGCTGCGCTTTCGCACAGTAAAGATGCTGAATGAAGATAACATTATTAATATGGACTGTTAAATTGTGTGAAAAAGTTATATTAAATACATGCCATAATTTGAATGCTATCATAAATTGCTTTCTTTTTGCAATGAACCAAAAAAATAAACTTTCCTATTTATATGTTTTATTATTAGATAAACAAAGGACCAAATCATAACTAGAGTCCTTTGAAATTGTGTGTTACTATAAAATACAATCATTTAATCATTGATTTAGAAATATATGGAAGTTAAATCCTCCTACAAGTTCTAATCAAAAGTTGTTGCAAAGTATTGATATACCAATTTATAGGCAGAAAATGAGTGAAATATATGTCATACGAAAACAAAATCCTACAAATGAAAAAAATGCTTGGTAAAAAAAACTACAACACCAGTCAAACAAGAGAAGCCTGCCACATATCAAAAGCCCGAGACCCCTAGCTATACAGAGCGATGGAAGAGGGCCGGGCTGACAGTTGTAGAAAATGACTTTGGTATTGTTTTTAAGCGGCAGGTTCATTATCCGTATCATTATCAACATGGGGATTATAAGTTGCAATCATTTTTCGAGGCACTAGCCAAATGGCAAGAGGCAAAGTTTGAACATCCCTATGCACTAGATAGCAATGAACAGGTATTATTTTTCGATACGGAAACGACAGGCTTAAAGGGAGTAGGTACACAAATTTTTCTTCTCGGTTTTTTTAGAGGTGTCAGATGAAAGCTTTATTTTAACGCAATACCTACTTGCAGATCCAGCACACGAAGCAGCATTACTTTTTGAATCAAAGCTTTGGAAAAAAAACAGCAACGGTCATTACCTACAATGGTAAAAGCTTTGACTGGCCACAGCTTGAAACGCGTTGGACGCTCCACCAAAAAGAACTACCTAAATTACGTTCACAACGACAAATCGATTTGTTGCATAGTTCGAAGCGTTTATGGAAAAATGATATGGAACGGATGAAGTTAAAATCGGTGGAAGAGGAGAAGCTTGGCTTTTCACGCATTGCGGATATTCCAGGCTATCTCGCACCTATTATTTATTTAGATGCTATTAAAAGTGGTATGCCTGATGCACTGATGAAAGTACTGCTTCATAATGAGTGGGATTTACTTTCACTAATTACACTCTATTCTCACTCCACAAACTTGTTGTTTGAGGAGTCGAATGATGAATCTGCCAATACCTTCACCAATATTGGGAAATGGTATGCAGATTTAAAGGAGAGCACTCAAAGTGTGAGGATACTGGAAAAGGTAACTTCGCAATTTGATGCACTTGAAGCAGGACATGCTCAATATTATTTGGCCTTACAACACAAAAGAAATAAAAAGTTTAATGAAGCTATTGATGCCTTTGTTGCTTCTCTTCATTTCATTGATTCACGAAAAAAAGTTGCATGCCTTAGAACAGCTAGCCATAATCTATGAGCATCAGATAAAAGATTACGCACAGGCCCTTTATTATACGCAGGAAGGTATACAATTAATAAAAAGGGATGAGAAATGGAGAGTAGAACAAAAACAGAAATGGGAAATTTCTTGGGAAAAGAGATTATATCGATTAGGAAATAAGAAATAATTTCCCGGGTAAGCGCAAGAAACGACAAGTTTAGCCTTACAATTGGTGTTTTCAGGCGATATAATGTGGTGAAGTATGCTATAATGATTTCGTGTATGTAGTGTGAGGAAGGGCGATGTGAATGGACATTAAATTAACGTCAAAAATGATCCTTGAAAAGGAATTTAAGAAAAATTTTAAAGGCTACAATGTAGAAGAAGTCGATTCATTTCTTGATGAAATTATTCAAGATTATGAAACTTTTGAAAAAGTGGTGGCCCAACTACGTGAAGAGAACAGACAGCTTAGAGAAGAAATTGATAGTACTCCTAAAAGACAACCAGTTGCATCGACAGCTGGTACGACAAACTTTGATATTTTAAAACGTCTTTCGAATTTGGAAAAACATGTATTTGGCAGTAAGTTATACGAATAATTTTTGTCATTTACATTGTATTTATTATAAAACTCTAGTATAATGTTTCGTATCATCATGAAATTCGAGTAATCGCTGCGGCGCTAGACGTCGTAGAGGAAAGTCCATGCTCACACGGCTCTGAGACGACCGTAGTGTTCGTGCTTACTGAAAAAATAAGGTAAGGCAGCTGTTATAGGCTGACGGCGGAAGGAAAACCTAAGTCTTCTGATATGGTTGAAACTTCCTGAAAGTGCCACAGTGACGAAGCTTGCTTGGAAACTTGCAAGGTGGAACGAGGTAAACCCCACGAGTGAGAAACCCAAATTATGGTAGGGGCACTCTCTAGAAGGAATTGAACGGATAGAGGGACAGAGTTATCTCTGTAGATAGATGATTACTACCCGGTCGTACGAGGTGCAAACTGTTTGAGTACTCGGGAACAAAACATGGCTTATGGAATTTATGATGCTTAACTACGAAATAACAAGCGCTCTCCAATTTGGTGGAGAGCTTTTCTTTTGAGTTTATCTTGATTCAGCAGATCTTTATTGTGCGAAAGCGAAGCGACAGCAACAATTCTTTACTGTGCGAAAGCAAAGCGGCAGCAACACGGTTTTATCTGTGCGAAAGCGCAGCGACAGCAACAGATTTTTCCTGTGCGAAAGCGCAGCGACAGCAACAACAACAACACACGACGGAGTGACCAACATCACGTTGGCCCAAAGTCCCTGACGGATGTCACGGATTTTGAAGAGGAGCTTTTGAGGGAGCTTGAAAACATCCAGACGCAATTACGCTGGGGCGTAATGGATTAAGAACATGGTACTTGTTAATCATGGCTAGACATGCGCGATAAACGTTTAAGAATAAGGCAACATACTGTTTGTTATGCCTCTGTCTCTACGCATCTAAGCAAAACATCTGAAACTGTTATCGCAACGATGTACATATTTGTCTACAAACTAGTAGGCTGCGCATAGGCGCTATTCTATAAATGAGGGTAGTTTAGAGAGAGAGAATGGAGCGGAAACATGAACGGAGCGAACGATTGGAATAGTCAGGGGAAACTTAATTCGATTTCCAAATACCCCACTGCCTTAATTACAAAAATCTTCGAAAATGTCTCTGAAGGCATAATGATTACGGATAAAGATAAAAAAAATTGAAATGGTGAATCCTGCATTTGAATTTGTCACAGGCTATAAGCGTGAAGAAGTTATTGGAAAAACGCCTGCTGTGCTACAGTCAGGTGTACACGAATTAAATTTTTATCTAGAGATGTGGCAAAAAAATACGACAAGATGGCATTTGGCAGGGAGAAATATGGAATCGTCGGAAAACGGGAGACGTTTATCCAGAATGGTTAACAATTATTGGTGTAACCAATGATAAGGGTGAAGTTACAAATTACTGTGGTATTTTCACGGATTTATCTGAAAGAAAAATAGTTGAGAATGAGCTAGAGAAACGTTTGTTAACGGACTCATTAACTGAAGTATCCAATCGATTTGCTTATATTGAAAGAATGGATGGTCTTCTAGAATCTACTTCTACTATCTCCCATTCAGTTCAACATGCTGTCTATTTTTTAGACTTAGACAGATTTAAGCAAATAAATGATACATTAGGCCATGCGGTTGGCGATACGATTTTAGTAGAAGTGGCAAAGCGTATCAAAACATTGTTGAAAAATAAAGATATCATTGCAAGGTACGGTGGCGATGAGTTTATTATTACGTTAACCAATGTAAAAAAATGTTAAAGAAGCAGCAAAATTTGCTGAGCAAATTATTGGTATAATTGAAAAGCCTTTGGATATAAATGGGCAGAATGTTTTTATCTCTACAAGTGTCGGTGTAAGTATGTATCCAGTAGATGGCGAAACTACAGAGCAATTAATTCATTGTGCAGATAAAGCAATGACCTATTCAAAAAAAGAATGGTCTTAACGGCTATTCGTTTTATTTTAAAGAATTACAAACTGATTCACAGCGCGTGTTATTATTGGATTCAGAACTACGAAAAGCTATTAAAAATCGTGAATTTGACCTTCATTTTCAACCGAAAATATCTGTTGAAAATGAACAGATTCAGGGCATAGAGGCTCTAGTAAGATGGAATAATGAGCAGCTAGGGTTTGTATCACCAGCAGAATTTATTCCATATGCCGAGGAAACGGGACTAATCATTCCATTAAGCGAAGTCATTATAGAAAAAGCTTGTGAGGCAGTAATTGAGATGCAACAGCATGGACGCAAGTTACCTATTGCCATCAATATATCAAGCATTCACTTTAAACAACAAAACTTTTTGGAGTCGATTCAAGCGATATTAGAGCGTTACAATATGTCTGCAAACAATTTTGAGATAGAAGTAACAGAACGCACGGTTATGAATAGTGCGAACGAAACAATTAGCAAGCTAGTGCGACTTAAAAAAAATGGGCTTTAAAATTTCAATTGACGATTTTGGAACGGGCTATTCATCTCTGAGCTATTTAGTGCGATTCCCGCTTGATTGTTTAAAAATTGATCGCAGCTTTATTCAACATATTGCCTCGCTCGATGAAAAACAGGCTGTAGTGGATGCGATTATCCAAATGTCCCACCGCCTAAAAATGAAAGTGGTTGCTGAGGGTGTAGAACAGGCACAACAAGTGGATATACTACGTAAAATGAACTGTGATATTATTCAAGGCTATTATTACAGCAAACCATTACCATTAAATGAGCTAATTGAATTTATGGAGTATTGGGAAATTGAGCATCAAGGAAGGAATTAGCATATGGCAAATTATAAATTAGTAGCAACAGCTGCGATGGGCTTAGAGGCGATTGTTGCACAAGAGGTCAAGGCACTTGGCTATGAAACAACAGTAGATAATGGAAAAGTCTATTTTGAAGGTGATGAAACAGCCATTGCACGAACAAACTTATGGCTACGTGTGGCAGATCGTGTAAAAATTGTTGTGGGTCAATTTCCTGCAACATCTTTTGAGCAATTGTTTGAAAGTGTCAAGGCTTTACCGTGGGAAAAATACCTGCCAGTAGATGCAGCTTTTCCAGTATCGGGCAAGTCTGTCAAATCAAAATTATTCAGTGTACCGGATTGTCAGGCAATTACAAAAAAAAGCAATTGTAGAGCGTATGAAGCAGCACTATAAGCGTTTAGGGTTTTTGGACGAATCCGGTGCTACCTATAAAATTGAAGTTTCAATCTTAAAAGATATGGCTACACTTACTATTGACACATCCGGTGCTGGGCTACATAAGCGTGGCTATCGTCAAGCACAAGGTGAGGCGCCATTAAAAGAAACATTAGCGGCTGCTCTTGTGCAAATTTCAAAATGGAATCCGAATCGACCGTTCGTAGACCCATTTTGTGGTTCGGGCACGATTGCTCTTGAGGCTGCTATGCTTGGGCAAAATATTGCACCCGGCTATAACCGTGAATTTATTTCAGAGGCTTGGCCATGGATGAAGGCGAAAATCTGGGACGAAGTACGGGACGAGGCAGACAGCTTAGCGAATTATGAGCAACCTTTGGAAATTTTTGGGTCCGATATTGACCATCGTATGGTGAGTATTGCGCAAGAAAATGCACTTGAGGCTGGCTTTGGTGAAATAATTACGTTTAAGCAAATGCAAGCACGTGATTTTACGACACAGCTTACAGACGGCGTTATGATTGGCAATCCGCCATATGGTGAACGTATTGGTGATGTTGAAGTTGTAGAGCAGGTGATTCGTGACTTGGGAACAATCATGAAGAGCTATCCAACCTGGTCTGTGTATATGTTGTCCTCCATGAAAAACTTTGAGGAATTGTATGGTCGTCAAGCGACGAAGAAACGTAAATTATTCAATGGTTTCATTGAAACGAATTATTATCAATTCTGGGGACAAAAGTCTAAAAGAGATTAAACAATGATAACGGAAGATAAGATTTTTTTCTTATCTTCCGTTTCGTCGCGTATAATAGGACCAGATAGTTAGAGGGGGAACGTCAATTGCGTAAATCTTTACCTTTTGCATTAACAAAGGATCGTTCGTTTTTTTGAGTCATTAGGTGACTGGATGGGCGACGTCCTTTATGATGAATTACCTGAAAAAGGCTTTGAATGCCGTGATGAGCAAATTTTTATGGCCTATCAAATAGAGCAGGCTTTAAAAGAAAAAAAATGTGCTTTTTGCTGAGGCGGGTGTAGGAACTGGGAAAACGATTGCTTATCTTCTACCAGCTGTATCCTATGCACGTTATACTGGTAAACCAGCCCTTATTGCCTGTGCGGATGAAACTTTAATCGACCAGCTAGTAAAAGAGGGCGGAGATATTTATAAATTACAGAAAACGTTAGGGCTTGACATTGATGTGCGCTTAGCAAAATCAAGAGATCAATATTTATGCCTAAAGCGCTTTGAAGAGGCAGAAAAAGTAGAGACTGATGAATGGATTGATGATATTGCATTTTCTATACCTGATGGTGTATATGCTCAAGGATCGATGATTGCCATTCAGCCCTATGGAGAGCGTAGTGATTATCCAACAGTCAGTGATGAAGATTGGCAAAAGGTGAACTATAATGCCATTATGCAGTGCTCTGTATGCGATCAACGAAATCGATGTGGTCAAACACTACATCGTGCACATTATCGTAAATCCACGGATCTTATTATATGTTCACAAGATTTCTTGATGGAGCATTTGGCTACAAAGGAATCCCGTGAGCGTGAAGGGCAATTGGCGCTATTACCAGAAGTATCTATGATTGTGCTAGACGAGGGGCATCTATTAGAATATGCTGCTCAAAAAGCAATGACGTATAAAGTGCAGGCGACAACAATAGTTAAACTTCTAGAACGTTTAATGGTAGATGGTGTGCGAGAGCGGACACTGTATGCGATGGAAAAACTACAAGATGATCATGAGTTATTTTTCGATCAGCTTCGTGATGATTTAGTTGCTTCTAAAGAGGAGCGTAAACGTATCAATAAATCGCCAACACTATTAAAGCATGGAAAACAATTAGTTGACGATGTAGAAACATTACTCGAAGAATTTGTTTTTGAATCAGAGATGTATATGATTCCAGAATACGAATTGAATATGGCTGAGGAATATTTAGAACAATACCAAGCATCCTTACGTATTTTTATTGCGCAGGGTGATGCTGTTGATTGGTTAGAGGAAACAGACGGGGAAGAAACACTCGTTATCATGCCACGACTTATTACAGAAGTTTTAGCAGAAAAATTATTCTCTAAAAACTTCCAATTGTCTTTTCATCAGCGACATTGTCTGTTAATAAGGATTTTTCATATATTTCCTATAGCTTAGGAATTCGGGACTATCAATCATTTTCAGTTCCATCGCCTTTTGACTATGAAGAAGTCATGCGAATTTATTTACATGAGCTTTCTCAAAAGGAGAAGACATCGCGTGTTCAACAGCTTTTACGTGATGGAGAAAAAAACGTTAATATTATTTAAATCCAAACAAGCTATGGTAGATTTTAAAGCTGAATTACCACTTATGGAACGGATGTATATGGCTTTTGAAGGAGATCGTGAGCTTTCCGCCATTGTTCGTGATTTCCAGGATGGTACCGTCAAAATATTATGCTCCTATCATTTATGGGAGGGTCTTGACTTACCAGAGGAGGCATTAACACGTGTCATTATTTATGACTTGCCTTTCCCACCACATGATCCATTATTTGACGCAAAACGTACGTTTGCAGAAAATCCGTATGAAGAGGTAGAATTACCATTTATGCAATTGCGTTTACAGCAAGGAATGGGGCGCTTAATTCGTACTTCAAATGATCATGGGGATATTCATATTTTATTAAATGAACAAGAGGTTTCTCAGCGTAAAACGTTTGAAAATATTTTAGCTGTTACACCAGAAATAAAGTAATAAAAAGCGGGGTTGCTTAAGTTTGCAAGCCCGCTTTTTATTATATCAAAATAGTAAAATTGACATGAAATGCAGATGGAAATGAAAAAAAGTGTTGAATATTTCTCTTTTAAGCTATATAGTTCTTTGTAATGCAACGAAAATTATTAAAATAAATTATTTTTTTTGTTGAAAATAATTTTGCAAAAGGTTTATAATGATGACAAGAAATTTTATGAATAGTCATTTTCAAGTTTGATTATTCTATGATAGGGGTGTTGAACCTGTCGAACATTCGAACATTGTGTAGTCAATATACAAACTTATCTTCAACAGATATAGACAAGCTATTAGAAATAGAAACTACACTATCCTATTATGCAGAATTGACAGATTGCTATATGTTTATAGATTGTATGTTGGAAAACCTACCACATGCAATTGTCGTGGCAGAAGCATTCCCCAAAAAAGAAAGACATTTATACGAAAAGTCTGTTATTGGAAAATTTGTTTTTGAGAGTTTTGAGCCAGCAGTATTTGGTGCTTTTAAAAATAAAGAAAAATCATCCATTTCTAGAGCCATCACACAAGAAGGTATAACTGTTGAACAAAATGTTGTCCCTCTCTTTAATAACGAGCAACAGGTTATTGCCGTGTTAATTCAGGAAAAAAAGGTGGAAATGAAAACAACACCGAAAGATGATTTTCAAAATATGCCCTTTGCTTTAATTGAGCATATTGTAGAACCAAATACTCAACCAATACCAGTCGTTTCTGATTTGTTAGTAGAATCTATTATTCTTACTAATCATGAGAACAAAGTAATTTATAGTAATCCTGCAGGCTATCGATTTATTTCAGAGCTTTCGGGGTTGGAACGTTTTGACAATGTTGCATTGAATAAGATTTTGCCATTTTTACAAGAGGTTTATGATAAAGGCGATGATGTTTTTTTTCTTAGAAATTACGATTGATCGTAAATCCTTCATTGTAAAAAAATTCCTATTCGCAGTCAAAATGATAAAGTAACACTTCTCATTATTCATGATCTAACAGAGCTAAAGCTGAAAGAAAATGAACTGATGATGAAAACATTTGCTATCCGAGAAATTCATCATCGTGTAAAGAATAATTTACAAACAGTTACAAGCCTATTGCGTTTGCAAATGCGAAATGACTTGTCAGCTTCCAATGCAAGTGCTTTTCAAGAGGCATTAAATCGAATATATAGTATTTCATCGGTCTATGAACTAATTTTAGAGAATGAGGATAATGCGGAAGAGAAAGTAGACGTTATCGCGTTATCTAAGAAAATTGGACATAAGATGGTGGGAACATTCAATACACCATCCATTCAATTAGTCTTTCATCACGAAGACATTCAGTTATTCTGTCATTCGAAGAAGGCTGTATCTCTCGCGTTAATCATTTGTGAGCTACTACAAAATGCATTGAAATATGCTTTTGTTGGTCGTGAGGAAGGTACAATCGATATTCAATTTTTACAGGATGCTTCCGTCATTTCACTTCATATTTCTGACAACGGCGTTGGGATGCAAGAGGTGAAGGCATCGTTTGGTATGGAGATAATAACAAGACTTGTTGAATATGATTTAGCTGGCACATTTACAATTATCCCTAGTGAAGAAGGTACACATACTCAAATTCAGTTTCCTGTAAGTGAGGAGGTATTTATCCTAAATGACTAGGAAAGTAATGATTGTCGAAGATGAGTCACTAATTGCTATTGATTTAAAATTTATGCTTGAAGATAATGGCTACGAGGTAGTGGCACAAGCGAACAATGGAGAATCGGCAATTGAGCTGGCTTTTGCACATAAGCCTCAGTTAATCCTAATGGATATTAAAATGCCCAAGCTAGACGGATTAAAGGCTAGCAAAATTATTGAACAGCAATTGGGAATTCCAGTGCTATTTATATCAGCGTATAGTGAAAAAGAATTGCTTCTATACATGAAGCAAGATAATATTTTAGGATATGTTATGAAACCGTTTTCTGAGAAAAATGTCCTTCCAGTGTTGGAAGTAGCATTTCATCAAATTGATAAATTCAACCGTTTAAACGGAGAATTACTGCATAAACAAACAGAATTAGAAAAACGCAAAATGATCGAACGTGCAAAAGGTTTACTGATGCAGTCAGAAAATCTTAGCGAGGACGAGGCGTATAAAAAAAATTCGAAATGAAAGCATGCAGACTCAACAGGAAATGGTGACGATCGCGAAACGAATTATTAATACCTTACAAGTAAATAGTTGAAGCAAAGACGCTTTAAAGAGATTTCTTCTTTAATGCGTCTTTTTTTATATAGATTTATCAAAAACAAAGGGGTGATGAGTAGAATGGCAATGATAGGAACGATCATCGTTTATATTATTATGATTTGTGCTGTTTTAGGGGCAATCGGAGCGATTCGAGATGCTGAGTATGGGATTGGGAAGGAATTTATGAATGGTATCCATACAGTTGGTCATATTTTCGTCCCAGCAGCAGGGATCATGGCTGCTATACCTTACTTAACATGGTTTATTAGTCATTTTATTAGTCCAATTTTTGAGTTAATTGGTGCAGATCCTGCCATTGCAGCGACAACTATTTTAGCTTCGGACATGGGAGGCTATCAATTAGCAAATGCTTTAAAAGAGTCATATGAGGGATGGGTAATGGCTCTAGTTGTTGGGTTTATGTCAGGGGCAACCATTGTATTCTCAATTCCTATGGGTCTTGCGATGTTAGATAAACGTGATCATAAATATATGGCATTAGGTATTATGGCTGGCGTTTTAACAATTCCAATTGGAGCATTTATTTCATCTATCATGATTGTGCTATTCAATACAGAGGTTCGTGAAGTAATTAGTACAACTGAGGCACCAACATATGTATTTGCTATTTCTGTGTTACAAATTTTAATCAACTTATTGCCTTTATTTATTTTCGTTATCTTAATTGCGTTAGGACTAAAGTTAATTCCAAATGGCATGATTAAGGGTTTCATGATTTTTGGGCGCGTGATGGATGCTGGTATCAAGCTTGTACTGGTGTTCTCTATTGTAGAAATTTTCACAGGAATCTTTACGAAGGTTTTTGGAGCATGGGGCTTTGATCCGATTATGGCAGATGAGATCGATCAATTCCGAGCGTTAGAAACAGCTGGGTACATCGGTATTATGCTAGCGGGTGCATTCCCGATGGTGTACTTAATTAGAAAATATGCCTCTAAACCTTTAGAAGCAGCAGGGAAAAAAATTAGGCTTATCATCAGTAGGAAGTGCCGGTATTTTGGCAACAATTGCTAATATCTTAGCAATGTTTACA
Source organism: Lysinibacillus pakistanensis (assembly GCA_001312325.1). The sequence goes on from BBDJ01000002.1 coordinate 235,408, forward strand.
CTGATTCGTCATATGCCACCAAAAGATAAAGTCATTAATATTGCCTTTGGGGTGTGTTCGGCATTTTTACTTGGAGATCATTTATCGTTTACGGCTAACTTTCAGCCAACCATTATTTTACCTGTTATCGCTGGGAAGTTTTTAGCTGGTGTGATTGCGATTATTCTGGCCTATAAATTGTCTGTACCAACAGCTTTAAGATTGGAACAGGAAGATCGCAAGGCAGGCATTATCAAAGAAGGAGAATACCTAACAGACAATAAGTCTTAATAATTTGAAGAAAGAGGTGATGACGTGTGAGTGAAGAAAAAAAGCGGTTTATACAGGAGTTTGTGCCCGGTAAGCAACTAACATTAAGTCATCTAATCGCAAATCCAGATCCTGATATGTTTCAAAAGCTTGGTATTCAAGAAGCAGGTGCGCTTGGCATTATGACATGTACACCTAGTGAAACAGTGATTATTGCTGGTGATTTAGCCACAAAGTCAGCCAATGTAAAACTAGGATTTTTAGATCGCTTTACAGGCAGTCTAGTGATTGTTGGTAGTGTCTCTGAGGTGGAAATGGCGATGTTAGAAATTAACCGTTTTTTTATCAGAAATGCTAGGCTATACACCATCAAAAATAACGAAGTCATAGGATGTGCTCCGTATGAAAAATCGAGTAATGATAATAGGCGGTGTGCAAGCAGGTAAGTCAACGCTAATGAATGCATTATTAGGGAAATATAGACAAGCCAAAAAAACGCAAGCTCTCGTTTTTGATGACTGGATTGTAGATACGCCCGGAGAATATATTGAAAATCCAATGTATTACAGAAATATTATGGCGACATCACTTGAAGTAACACATGTGATTTATTTGCAGGATGCCACGTCATCGAGAAGTGTTTTTCCCCCACAATTTAGTTTAGGCATTCCAAAGATTCAAATTGGCGTGATTACAAAAATCGATGCGCCTCTTGCAGATGTTGATAGAGCAACAGCATTATTACAAAATGTCATGACACATGGTCCTATTGTCAAAACTTCTTCATGGCAAAATCTTGGTATTGAGTTGATTGCACCATTAATTCAGCTCAATACTAACGAAGAAATTCGCCAATTTGTCAAGGATCGTGATAGCCTTATCTCATATATAGCTCTTAGCGGCGAGAGGGAGGAGTAAGTTGAAGACAGAAAAAAATTTATAGTGCAGGTATTGATATTGGAACTAGTACAACAAAAATGGTTGTTAGTAGTTTTCTGTTGAAAAATGTTGCAGGGATAACGCATGTGCCACGGATCGAAATAATTGAAAAAAAAGGTGTTACATCAAAGTCCTATTATTAAAACGCCATTTATCAATCACGAAATTATTGATATGGCAAAGATCGAACAATTTATATTTCAGCAATATCAACTTGCTCAAATCTCACCAGCAGAAATCTCTACAGGAGCCATTATTATTACAGGTGAATCTGCTACGAAGGAAAATGCCAGTGAGGTTATTCACGCAATTTCGGACTCAGCTGGTCATTTTTTAGTGGCGACTGCCGGTCCTGATTTGGAAGGAATTATTGCTGCTAAAGGTGCAGGTACAGTGCAACAATCAAAAAAAATACTGCGAAAGTTATTGCGAATATTGATATCGGTGGCGGTACCGCGAATATTGCAGTTATGCAGTTTGGTGAGGTTATTGGTACATGCACACTTCATGTTGGTGGTAGACTCATAGAATTTCATAATGGGAGAATTCAATCGATTTCACCACCGATTAAGAAGCTAATGGAAAAGTGGTCACACCCTTTACAGCTTGGTGATTCAGCTAGCGATGCTCGTGTGGCACAGCTTATTCAAGAATTGGTAAGCACATTAGTAAAAACGCTAAATGGTCAATTAACAGATGAGCACCATCCATTACTGTTAGGCCATTTGCCTAACTGGGTTAAGCCAGTTGACGCTATTGTCTTTTCTGGTGGTGTAGCTTCCTGTATCTATGAAAATGATTGTACACAGCGTCAGTATGATGATATCGGCGAAAGATTAGCGAAAATGTTAGTACAGCACGAGCAGCTACAATCATTTTTATGGCTACAGCCTGAAGAAACTGCTCGAGCTACGGTAACGGGTGCAGGTATGCAAACAACAGAAATAAGCGGGGCAACCATTCAGGTGGATGAAGATGTACTACCACTGAAAAATGTGCCAGTGTTCAATTGCCATATGAATACAGCTACAAAAGCATTTGATGAGACGGTGAAGATGGCAGTGGAGAGAGCAGATGCCTTATTTTCCACACAGGGCAATCGTTCACCATTTGCCCTCTATTTTAGCGAATTACCGTATTTAAGCTTTCATGATGTACATGCATTAGGCGAGGCCATTTTACAGCACTTGGCAACAAGATGCTCCAAGGAAATACCAATTATCATAGTCATTCAATCAGATTATGCAAAGATTATTGGACAAACCATTCAGGCAATTAATTCAACGGTTCCAATTATTTGCATCGATCAAATCAAAGTGGAGACAGGTGATTACATCGACATAGGAGAGGTTCTGCCATCTGGCGTTGTTCCTGTTGTTGTGAAAACTCTTGCCTTCCACTCAAAGTAAGGAGGATGAATGTGAATCTATCAGTGATATTTGGTGGAGAAAAATATAATTTTAAATCATTAAAAGATGTCATGGCTAAGGCCAATGAAGAAAAATCAGGCGATCAGCTGGCTGGTATTGCAGCTGAAACCGTTCAACAACGTATCGCAGCAAAGGCTGTGCTAAGTGAGCTTTTAGTAAAGGATATCCGAGAAAATCCATTAGTGCCGCAAGAAAATGATGAGGTTTCACGCATCATTGAGGGCGACATAAATGAGCAAATATACGGAGAAATCAAAAACTGGAGTATCGAGCAGCTTCGCGAATATATTTTATCGAATGATACAGGTGATCGTGAATTAAAGCGTTTAAGCAAAGGCATGAATTCTGAAATTATTGCTGCTGTTACTAAGCTTATGTCCAATCTAGACCTGGTCCATGCAGCCAATAAAGTAGAAATACTGTCAACTTGTAATATTACCATCGGACAAAAGGGCACCCTTTCATCTCGATTACAGCCCAACCATCCAACAGACAATATAGACGGTATTATTGCCTCCCTAAAAGAAGGTTTGTCCTATGGTATTGGGGATGCTGTTATTGGCATAAATCCAGTGGATGATTCTGTTGAAAGTGTCAAAAAAAGTATTAACTGCTACAAAAGAATTTATCAATGATTGGTCGATTCCTACGCAAAACTGTGTGTTGGCACATATCACAACACAAATGAAGGCCATTAAGCAGGGCGCTCCAGCAGATATGATTTTCCAAAGTATTGCTGGAACAGAAATAGCTAACCGTTCCTTCGGTATTTCTGCTGACTTAATTAGGGAAGCAGAGGAGCTTGTGAAGAAGCAGGGCACTGGTACTGGTCCGAATTTATTTTACTTTGAAACAGGACAAGGATCTGAGCTTTCAGCAGAGGCACATATGGGAATTGACCAAGTAACCCTTGAATCACGTAACTATGGATTTGCAAGACATTTTAACCCTTATATCGTTAATACGGTTGTAGGCTTTATTGGACCTGAGTATTTATACAATAACAAACAGGTTATACGTGCTGGTTTAGAAGACCACTTTATGGGTAAGATGCATGGCATTCCAATGGGTGTTGACATTTGTTACACAAACCATATTAAGGCAGATCAAAATGATATTGAGGATTTAAGTGTTTTACTCACAGCGGCTGGTGTCAACTTCATTATTGCTGCACCTATGGGCGATGATGTCATGCTGAACTATCAGTCAATGAGCTTCCATGATGTTGCTACATTACTTCAAACATTTGGTAAAAAACCAGCGCCTGAATTTTTAGCATGGCTTGAGAAAATGGGCATTTATGAAAATGGTCGTCTTTCAGCAAGAGCTGGCGATTTATCTTTATTTGAAAGGTAGGTGAGTCCATTGAATGAACAATTAGTATCAATGATTACACAGCTTGTGGTAGAGAAGCTGGGGAATAATGTGTCAGATAAATCTACAAATCAAACAACTGTAGATGCTGAGGAACCAAAGGATACACTTATAAAATTTTATGATACGGCAACAAGCCAACAAGAGGAAGTTCCAAGTCTAATCCAAACAAATGAACCATTAATTAAGCTTTATCATCATAAATCGTTCCAGTCAGAGGGTTCGCACGTCCAGGCAAATTACTTTGATCCTCCTTATAACGGAGCAGCTATTCAACCCTTTAGCTTTGAAGCTGATGAAGTGTCTGAAAGTGTACAAGCAGCTAAACAGCATACCCCTGCAAGAATTGGTGTTGGCAGAGCTGGAACAAGACCTAAAACAAAAACTTGGTTAAAATTCCGACTCGATCATGCAGCAGCAGTTGATGCAGTATATGGTGAAGTAACAGAAGGCTGTTACAAAACCTGAATGTCTTTCAAGTGACAACGAAGGTAACAGATAAGGAAGAGTACATTACAAGACCAGATTTAGGTCGCCGTTTATCAGATGAAGGAAAAGCATTGATTCAATCCAAATGCAAACAAAATCCAAAGGTTCAAATTATTATTTCAAATGGGTTAAGTGCTAGTGCGATTGAAGAAAATGTGCAAGATGTTTATTTAGCGCTACAGCAAAGTCTTAGCAATTTAAATATTGAAATTGGTACGACATTCTATATTGATAAAGGGCGCGTAGCACTAATGGATGAGATTGGTGAGATTTTACAGCCAGAGGTCATTGTTTATTTAATTGGTGAGCGTCCAGGACTTGTATCAGCTGAATCGATGAGTGCTTACTTATGCTATAAGCCGAGAATTGGCACAGTGGAGGCTGAGCGAATGGTGATTTCAAACATTCACAAAGGTGGTATTCCACCATTAGAGGCTGGAGCGTATCTAGGTACAGTCGTACAAAAAATCCTGCAATACCAGGCAAGCGGCGTAGATCTTGTCGCTAAAGAAGGTTAGGGGGCCAAAAGATGATACCTCAAAAAATAATGGCACAAATTTTGGCGATGCAAACCATTCCAAGAGTGAATAGTGAATTAGCAGAGCAGCTAGATTTAAAGCCTTATCACCATAGCATTGGGCTTGTCACATTGACAATTGATGATGTTGGGTATGTTGCCATTGATGAAGCAACGAAAAAGGCAGATGTTGATGTTGTCTATGCGAAAAGTTTCTATGCGGGAGCAGCTCATGCATCTGGCCCATTGTCAGGTGAAATGATTGGCATCATTGCTGGAAGCTCTCCTGATGAGATTCGTAGCGGTCTTGATGCTATTCAACAAAAAAATTGAGTTTGATACGTACTTCGAGGCGATTAATAACAATGAAAATCATGCCCTATTTGCCCATACAGTGGCAAGCTGTGGGACATATCTTGCCGAGTTGGCGGATGTAAATGTTGGCACACCACTTGCCTATTTAATCGCACCGCCACTAGAGGCAGTAGTTGGATTAGATGCAGCATTAAAGGCGGCAGATGTAGAGTTAAAGGTTTTCTTTGGCCCTCCGTCTGAAACCAATTTTGGTGGCGGCCTATTAAGTGGTAGTCAATCATCTTGCGAGGCTGCGGCAAATGCTTTCAGAGAAGCTATTAAAAATATAGCTAGAAATCCAGTGATTTAGAAAGGAGGCGGCTTTATGGCCACGTTAGACAAAGATTTATTAGCAATTCAAGAAATGCGAGATGCCGTTAAACAGGCTAATACAGCACAGGCTGCCTACATGCAATTTTCACAGCAGCAAGTAGACAACATTGTGAAGGCTGTTGCAGATGCTGCCTTTAAGGAAGCAGACCGTTTAGCAAAAATGGCTGTGCAGGAAACAGGGATGGGTATCCCTAATCATAAAAAAAATGAAAAATGAAGTAGCTTCACGAGATGTCTATGAAGATATTAAAGAATTAAAAACGGTTGGTATTGTAGGCTATGATCGGATAAAAAAAAGTGGCAGAGATTGCGAGTCCTTTTGGGGTCATCGCAGGTATTGTGCCAACGACGAATCCAACATCTACAGCCATCTTTAAAACGCTAATCTCATTGAAAACAAGAAATGGTTTAGTGCTTAGTCCACATCCATATGCCGTGAAATGTACAAAAGAGGCGTTAGATGTTTGTCGAGTAGCTGCTGAGAAGGCAGGTGCACCAGAAGGATTGTTGCAATGCTTAACAATGTCTTCAATGGAGGCTACGCAGCAACTAATGAAGCATCCAGATATTCACTTAATTCTAGCGACTGGTGGCGGAGCATTAGTGAAAGCTGCCTATAGTTCAGGAAAACCAGCTTATGGCGTAGGACCAGGAAATGTTCCAGCGTATATCGAAAAATCCGCAAACATTCAAAAATCCGTGCGTCAACTTGTGCAAAGTAAATCATTTGATAATGGCACGATTTGTGCAACAGAGCAGGCCCTTATTGTGGATAGGGTGATTGCTGAACAAGTACAGTCGGAATTAAAGAAAAACGGTGCCTATCTATTAAATGCTGAAGAAAAAGGCTAAAATGGAAAAATTGATTTCCCCTGTTCCTGGAAAGGTAAATCCACAAATCGTCGGTAAATCAGCTACTTGCTTAGCAGATTCAGTTGGCATCACTGTACCTGAAGATACAAAAGTACTTGTTGGGTTGGAAACGATGATTGGTAAAAATATTCCGTTTTCGCTTGAAAAACTATCACCAATCTTTGCTCTCTATATTGTAGAAAACAGTACAGAAGCGAAGCAAGTCATGATTGACCTATTAAATATTGGTGGACGTGGACATTCATGCTCGATTCACACTGAAAATGCAGCATTAGCTGAACAATTCTCTGTTGAATTACCTGTCTCACGTATTGTAGTCAATACATTATCATCTATCGGTGCAGTAGGTGGCACAACAGGGTTAGCACCATCATTTACATTAGGCTGTGGTACATTTGGCGGAAATATCACGTCGGATAACATTACAGCAAGACATCTTTTAAATATCAAACGCATGGCCTATGGCATTAAAGATGTAGAAGTGCCAAAACCAGAGTTTGAAGTACAGTCCGTTGTCGAGTCGGTTGTATCACAAGAGCCTGCTCTCGATACAACAATGGTTCAACAAATCGTTGATCAGGTATTAAAACAAATCACATTACAAAATAAATAATTTGGAGGAATGACAAATGAGTACAGCATTAGGAATGGTAGAAACAAAAGGTTTAGTAGGAGCAATTGAAGCAGCAGACGCAATGGTAAAGGCGGCAAGTGTTAACTTAGTAGGAAAAGTACATGTTGGTGGCGGTATCGTAACAGTTCTAGTACGAGGAGATGTAGGTGCGGTAAAAGCAGCAACAGATGCAGGTGCAGCAGCAGCACAACGTGTAGGAGAGCTATTATCAGTACATGTAATCCCACGTCCACACCACGAATTAGAAATGATTTTACCAAAAGCTGAAGCTTAATTTTATCTTTATCAGCAATTCTTTACTGTGCGAAAGCGAAGCGACAGCAATAAATATTTTTTTGTAACGAAAGCATAGAGGCAGCTACAATTACGCCAAGGCGAAATTGATCAGGATGAGAGCTGATCTAAACAAAGGACAGCTCTCATCCTGTAATGTTACGAAACAATAACTAGATATAGAGGTGGCTAATGTGACAACAGCGATAAAAACATTTCCAGTGGCCGTTTCGGCTCGTCATATCCATCTCAGTGAAGCGGATTTACAAGTACTTTTTGGTCCAAATGCAACACTGACAAAGGAATTTGACCTATCACAGCCAGGGCAATTTGCTGCGAAAGAGCGTGTCTCGATTGAGGGACCTAAAGGCATTATTCATAATGTCCGTGTACTGGGTCCAGTAAGACCGGCAACACAATTGGAAGTAAGCAGAACAGATGCAATGAAGCTAGGTGTAACACCTCCTTTAAGACAATCAGGTGATATTGACAACTCTGCAGGCATCAAAATAATTCACCAAGATAAAGAGTTAGTTATTCAACAAGGTGTTATCATTGCTCAAGCACATATTCATATGACTGAAGAAGATGCTAAAGCATTGGAAGTACAAAATAATGAATTAGTTTCTGTGGAAGTAGTCAGTGATCGACCTGTTACATTCCGTGGTGTTGTCGTACGCGTTTCAAATGACTTTAGTCTTGAAATGCATATTGATACAGACGAAGCAAATGCTGGTTTTATTGAACAGCAGGCACAGGGAAAATTAGTAAAAGTATTATCGTAAGGAGGAGGCAGGATGCAAGAAAATTTAGTGCAAAAAAATTGTGGAAGAAGTTCTGCAACAAGTTTTAAAAAAATCAATCTTCCCCTCCACATGACGGTAAAATTCCGATTGGTGTATCCGCACGTCATGTTCATCTTGCGCAAGCAGAGGTGGAACAGCTATTTGGTGAAAATTATCAGCTAACACCTAAATTTGAACTCTCACAGCCAGGGCAATTCGCTGCGGAGGAAACAGTCGTGGTTGCAGGTCCAAAAGGATCGATTGAGCGTGTACGTATTCTCGGTCCTGCTCGTTCATTATCTCAAGTGGAAGTGAGCTGGACAGATGCCATGAAATTAGGCTCAAACCTCCATTAAGAATTTCAGGAGATATACAAGGCTCTAGTCCTGTTACATTGATTGGTCCAAAGGGAAGTGTTGTGTTACATGAAGGTCTTATTATTGCACAGGCACATATCCATATGTCCCCTGCGGATAGTGCGAGATTCAATGTAATAGATGGACAGTCTGTACAAATTAAGGTAGAAGGTATTCGCCCAATTATTTTATCGAATGTGGTCATCCGTGTGTCAGAGCGTTATCGATTAGAGATGCATATTGATACAGATGAAGCCAATGCAGGTTTAATTCAACAAGGAACACATGCTGAAATCGTTCATCATCAAGTAAATGAGCAGCCAAAACCTATGAAAGAGCAGTCTTCAGCCGTACAGAAAGTAGAGCAACCATCTGTCTATCATTATGACAAAAAGCTACTTTCACAAATAGAAGTGTTAGAAATAGATGCGCAAGAAATTGTCGTACCAAAGAAAACCATTGTGACTGCATTGGCTTATGATAAGTTGCGAGAATTAAATAAAACATTAACAATCCGTTCAGAGTAAGAAGACAATCTGTGTAGCATAAAGAGGGTGAAGTTCATGCAAATGGGAAGAGTGATAGGCAGTGTATGGGCAACACGTAAGGAGGAGGGGCTGAATGGTTTAAAACTACTAATCATTCAACCGATAGACTCCAATCAACAGCCGATTCGCACAGAAATTGTTGCAGCTGATCGAATAGGAGCGGGTATTGGTGATGATGTGCTCATTACAAGTGGCGGATCATCACGCTATATTATGAAAGAAAATCCGTTACCAATCGATGCAGTTGTCATAGGTATTATTGATTCTACTGAAGTGATGCGAGGTGAGGAAAATGAGTAGCGCAATTGGAATGATCGAAACTAAAGGATTAGTTGGATCTTATGAAGCAGCCGATGCGATGATAAAGGCTTCTGATGTCACTATTGTTAAGCAAGAATTTGTTGATGGTGGGATTGTTACAGTTGTCGTGAAGGGCGATGTTGGCTCTGTACAGGCAGCAGTTGAGGCTGGAAAAGAGGCAGCAAGACGTGTTGGAGAATTATTAGGTGCTCATGTTATTCCGAGACCTGATGAAGATGTTTTTCAAATGATTAAAGGACCAGAGGCACCGAAGAAAAAGCCTGCTTCTACACCTACAACACGTGCTAAAAAAACAACCGAAGCAATTCAGGCGACAGATAATCGAGGTGAAGCATAATGGCATTTCGTAAAAGTAAAATAGCTGTTATCGGAGCTGGTCATACTGGCGCAACATTAAGTCTATTTTTAGCACAAAAAGAGCTAGGTGATGTTGTCCTGCTAGATATTCCAGATGCAGAAAATCCAACAAAGGGAAAGGCGTTGGATTTATTACAAACAGGTCCCATTGAAAAATTTAATGTGTCCATTAAAGGGACAAGCAATTACGAGGATATTGCCGGTGCTGATATTGTCATAATTACAGCAGGTATCCCTCGTAAACCAGGCATGAGTCGTGATGATTTAGTTACAACGAATGCAAAAATTATTCAACAAGTATCAAGACAAATTAAGCACTTTGCACCTAACAGTATCGTCCTTGTATTGAGTAACCCCGTTGATGCAATGACATATGTCTGTTATAAAGAAACAGGCTTCCCCAAAAATAGAATCATTGGTCAGTCAGGTGTATTAGATACAGCGCGTTTTAACACTTTTATCGCGCAAGAGCTTCAAATTGCCCCAGAGGATGTTTCAGGCTTCGTATTAGGTGGGCATGGAGATGAAATGGTGCCATTAATTCGCTATTCCTATGCTGGTGGTATTCCATTAGAAAAGCTAATTCCACAAGCCAGACTCCAGCAAATCGTGGAACGCACACGAAAAGGCGGCGGAGAAATCGTTGGGTTGCTAGGGAATGGTAGTGCTTATTACGCACCAGCTGCTGCATGTGCACAGATGGTCGAAATTATTATGAAGGATCAACGAAAAATCATTCCGTCAATTGCTCTATTAGAAGGAGAGTACGGGTACCACGATTTATTTTTAGGGGTACCGACAATATTAGGTGGCAATGGCATTGAATCTGTCATTGAATTACACCTGACAAATGAAGAAAAAAAATGGCACTCCATCAATCAGCAGAGGCCGTACAACAGGTATTAACCATCTGTCAAAACATTTAATTAGGGAGGTCAGAGACCCTATTAAATGCTACCTTATGGATATATAGATCCCCAATATATATCGATATAAATTTTTATCTTGATTCAGCAGAATACTCTCACCTCTATAGGTGATGAGATGGATGCAATTACGCTGGGGCGTAATTGATGCTAAAATGTTTGATTGGAAACCGAACATTGCACTTGAAAGCTAGTAAAAATTCCCCGAATTTATATAGAATAGGAAGCTCTCTTTTGAATGAGGAGAGCTTCTTTTGTTTTGGATAGAATAGTTAAAGTGGTGGATAGAAAAAGAAAATTGACGGATAGAATCATAAAAGTGATGGATAGAAAAAGAAAACTGATGGATAGAAAAAGAAAACTGATGGATAGAATCATAGAATGGATAGAACGATTGCTATACTCATAAATCCTGATTGACTTTGCCTAAGGGGAAGGTGTTGGGTGCATGATCCAAACGGTATTTCTACAGGAGGTTGGGGGTTAACCCTTACAACGCGTGATATGGCACGTTTCGGTTATCTTTATATAAACAATGGCAAATGGGGGAATAACAGGATTCTTTCGGAACATTGGATAACAAAATCAACGAAGAGGAACTCAAACAATTATGGCTTTTTATGGTGGCTAAAAGAAGATGCTGATCTCTTTACTTATTCTGCAATAGGGGATGGAGGTAATATAATTTGTTGTATACCTAAGCTGAATATGGTAGTTGCTATTGCATCAGAATTTATGATGCAGCCAAAGGATAGATGGAACTTTATTAAAGAATATATACTCCCTATGATGCATGACTAAATGAGTCACATTCCATTAAGATCCTTTCCGAAAAATGGATAGAGCTTTTTATTTTTCTTATACTTCCACAAAGTCCACAATATACAAAATTTTCGAAAATATGATAAACTAATAGCGTGAAAAAGGAGGATGATAGCATGACTGTACAACAATTTACAGACTATGTGAAGAAAATGAAGCATTATGAGGAAGCACTGAATGTGATTTATTGGGATATGCGTACAGGAGCGCCAAAAAAAAGGATTAGCACAACGCTCAGAGGTAGTTGGAACATTATCAGCCTCCTTATTTGATATGGAAACTAGTGAAGAATTAGGAGACTTATTGAGTACACTAGAGTCAAAAAAAGGCTGATCTTGATTACGTAACCCTTCGTTTAGTAGAGGAAGTGCGTAAAAATTACGATCAAAATAAAAAAAATACCACCAAATGAATATAAAGAATACGTTATTCTTCAATCTAAAGCAGAAACAGCTTGGGAGGAAGCAAAGGCAACTGATAATTTCGCATTATTTCTACCTTATTTAGAACAAATCATAAGCTGGCAGAAGAAATTTATTGGCTATTGGGGTATAAAAAATGGCTCTCCATATAATACTCTGCTAGATTTATATGAACCAGATATGACGACAGATGTGTTAGATCATGTCTTTGGTGAATTACGTAAAACAATTGTTTCACTTGTGCAAAAAAATTGCAACTTCACCCAATAAACCAGAGACAAGCATATTATTTAAGCACTTTCCTCGTGAGTCACAACGTGCACTATCACTAGAAATGCTAGCACAGCTTGGCTATGATTTTGATGCAGGACGTTTAGATGAAAGTGTACATCCATTTATGATCGGCTTAAATCATGGTGATAATCGAATTACCACAAAATACGATGAAAGCGATTTCCGCTCAGCGATTTTCGGTACGATTCATGAGTGTGGTCATGCGATGTATGAGCAAAATATCGATGAAAAGCTGGATGGTTTGCCGTTAGCAACCGGTACATCAATGGGAATTCATGAATCCCAATCATTATTTTATGAAAACTTTTTCGGTAGAAATGAAAAGTTCTGGGAGCATAACTACGAAAGATTACAGCACTTTTCAGCAGAACAGTTTGGGGAGGTAGCATTGGCTGATTTCCTACGTGCCATTAATATGGTGGAGCCATCCTTTATTCGTATTGAAGCGGATGAACTGACATATCCATTACATATTATGATTCGCTATGAAATCGAACGTGATTTATTTAATGGCAATTTGCAGGCAAAGGATCTCCCGCAAGTATGGAATGATAAGTACGAGGAGTATTTAGGTATCCGACCTGAGACAGATGCACAAGGGGTATTACAAGATATGCATTGGTCTGGAGGCATGTTTGGCTATTTCCCATCCTATGCCTTAGGAATGATTTATGCTGCACAATGGAAGCATGCCATGGATAAAGATATTCCAAACTTTGATGAGCTGCTGGAAAAGGGGGAGCTCCTTCCAATTCGAGAATGGCTAACAGACAAGGTCCATCAATATGGTGCTTTGAAAAAGCCGTTTGAATTACTGCAAGAGGCGACAGGAGAGACCTTAAATGCCAACTATTTAGCAAACTATCTACAAGACAAGTACACAACATTATATAAACTTTAAAGAAAAAGCGATTTCTCGAATACAGAGAAATCGCTTTTTTTCTTACCATAACTGATAGCCTTTTGAGCCTGGTGGTGAATTTGAAATAATATCGATAATTGGAACTGTGTAAGCAAATAAAATTAATGCGACTAAAATAACAACCCATACTTTAAAATTCTCTAAAATAGCTGGTGTTGGGCCGCTTTGTTCATGTACGTCACCGACTGGGAATTCTTCCTCACCCTTAGGGGCAAACCAAGCTAATTTAACAACGATATAAATAATCACTAAGATTGCGATAAAGAGAATAGTTCCGCCCACTGCCTGCGCAATTTGATATGGAATCCAATCATAGGCTTGCTGAGCGCCACCATATTCTGAGTAATCTGAGCGACGAGGGGCCCCAATTAAACCTGCAATATGCATTGCTCCAGACATAATTGTCATACCAACAGCCCATAAAATTCCTGCAAAATTACTGAGGTTGTTTAATGATTTTGTGAGTGTACGACCTGTTAAATGCGGTATTAACCAAAAGGCAGCACTAAAATAAGTTAAAACAACGGCTGATGCAATCGTTAAATGGAAATGTCCCGTCACCCAAATTGTATTATGAATTAATTGGTTCATTTGGTAGGATGCATTTACAATACCACCTGCACCACCAGGAATAAATGACACCATACCGATAAATGGTACAAAGAAGCGAGCATCCTTCCATGGTAATTTTTTTAAACCAACCGAAAAGCCCTTTACCACCTAATTCACGGCCACGTAATTCGAACATGGCAAACATAGAGAAGGCTGTCATTAAGGATGGTACGATTACCGCAAATGTTAAAACCACCTGAATAAACTTCCATGTTCCATCAATCCCTGGCTCTGTTAATTGGTGATGAATCCCAACTGGGACAGAGAAGATTAAAAATAACATAAATGAAAGTCGTGCTAATGAATCTGAGAAAATTTTCCCTCCAATAACTTTTGGGATTATGACATACCAAATCATATAAGCTGGTAATAACCAGAAGTATACAAGTGCATGACCAAAGTACCAGAATAATGTACGTGATAATGCTACATCAACACGTTCGATAAAACCTAAGGACCATGGAAGTAGCTGGAATAGAACAGAAGCAGCAACACCTAATGTTGCCACAAACCACATTAAATTATTTACAACAACCATAAATGATAATAATGGGCTACGTTGTCCGCTTCCTTTGTTCTCTTTCCGCCATTGTACATATCGTAAAATTTGACCTGCGCCGCCAACCCAAGAACCAACCACGACTAATGTCAGGCCTAAATAGAAAATCCAATGAGCCTTTAGTGGAGCATAAAATGTATATAAAACAGTTGCTTTGTTCAGTAAAACCATTGCAGCAGCAGCGGCTGTGCCAATGGTCATTAACCAAAATCCGATCCAGCCTAGCGTCGTTGACTAGCTGAAAATGTCCCTGAAGTACGGCTAACACTAGCAATCTGGAAACCATAAATAAAGAATGTTGTTAGAATAAGACCGAGTAATACTCCATGTACAGTTAAAATTTGATAATAGCCTATGCCCGCTGGCAATGTAAATTGACCAGAGCGTACGAAAACCTGTAATAATCCTGCAAGACCACCTAATAATAATGCGATAAAAGCCACGTAAATATGTGCCATTGCTAGCTTCGCATCACGACGATCCACTTTTGTCAAATTACTGTTGAGACTGGTATGGAGATCAAGTTGTTTATCGCTTACCTGCTGATCCATTGTCAAATTACTGTTGAGACTCATTTGGATCCACCACCTTTAGCATAGAGTGCATCATTGTATGTCCAGTCCCACAATACTCATTACATACAATTAAAAACTCGCCTACTTCATTTACTTTTGTTACATATTCAGAAATATAACCAGGCTCAAGCATCATATTAATATTTGTACCTGCAACCTCAAAGCCATGCATTACATCTTCACTTGTTGCGATAAATTTAACTTTTGCTCCAAGTGGAACTTCAATGACAGGAGGATTGTAATAAAATGCAGAAGCTAAAACAACAACCTCATAATCCCAATCTTTACCTTCCACTTTATGAACACCTGGATTATCAAAAGGCGCAAATTCCTTAACCTTCTCATAATCTAGTGTTTTTTTACCATTGTTCGGATGTGAGCTTGATGGAATGCGCCGATGCCGAGAATAATTAGGAATGCTACTAAAGTAGTGACTCCGAACACAAGCCAATACTTCTCATACTTATGTATGTGCATATGTCTCTGTCCTTTCCTAGTAGATTAAAAACGTCCGATGAACAAATCGAAGCAGTACACCCAAAGCAAGATAATAATGATGCCTACTCCAAATACTGCATAGAGTGAACCTTTCAAATTCTCGTCGGATTTCTTTTTATTTGCCATTTCTGCTCCTCCTCCGCTTTATAGTGATCTTTCTTATTGCCATAATATAAAAATAAATCTTTTTTTAGATGTGAAAAAAAATCACACAATGGAGGGGATTGTGTGAAAAAAAGTGTGAAATATAAGCTTAAATAAAAAAAGAAGCTATCTCAAAAGTCATCGAGATAGCTTCTAGTGTATAGAGTTTGGCGTTATTTTTATCAAAACTACGTATTTTTCAAGAAATTTTACTAATTAAAATTTTGTGTAAGCCTTTAGATGCAACGAATGCAAATCGCAGAACGTATTCATAAATGCTTGACACAGTAGCATAGGATATATCATTTGGACCAGTTGAAGATTCTTGAATTCTATGCTTCTTCCTCAATTGTTAATAGAACTGTTAATGCACCAATGCTAGGAATTGTAACAGGGAGTACAAACGCTTTTTCAAACCCGTACAATTTTGTATTGCCAACCATCACAGTTGGAGGTGTAATATCAATTTCTAAGCTTTCTTTTCCTACAGTAGTACATAAATTACCTGCAATCATATTACCAAATTCCCCTGTGAAGGATTCTAACATTTCTCCCTCAAGCGGCATTCCAAACATCGTATTACCGATGCCACTAAATATTTCAGGAGAAGAATCAATGATGACACGGCCCTTTAAATCTCCAATTAAGCCAATTAATACACCCATTTGCTGCTGTTGGAAAGGTTCTGAAATAATACTTGGCGTTTTCACTTCAATATCCATGGGTAGAATCGATTTTAAAGCATGAATTGTCCCGTTTAAAATAGTTTGAAAGTACTTCGAATTACTCATCTTTACCGCATCCTTTTTCCGACTTTTCTACATCTTACCATGTTAAAAGGGTAAGATGAAAGTATGTCTTGACGAATTAAAGGGAAATTTATATTATATTAATGAGAATGATTTTCAAATTCAATCAATTCGTGCTTTTTTTCATTTCTAAACGTTGTTTTTAATTCAAAATTTTTATTTAAAAGGAGCGGTCAGCAATGACTTTCGTATTTATTGGAGCGGCAGTGGTAATCTATGTTGGAGTAGGAAAATACGTCATGAAACAGGCGACTGCACATTTAAAATAATAAAAACGCTATATGTTTAGCTCATTTTTAAAAAGAGTATGATCTCAATGTAGTTTGTTGAGTCATACTCTTTTTTTTATGCAAAAAAATTATAAATACGCTCTTTTAAACAGTTATTAATTTATCTGTACAAGAAGTAAAAATCAGTTAAAATATGCCCGCCTCAACATGCAACCAAAAAAAGAAATTAGGTAGAAGATATGAACTAATAACTAGCAGGAAAGAAAACGAACCTGATTAAGTTTTTCACAAAAAAATTACAAATGAGAGAAGATTATTTTGTTTTGATAGAATAATTTAACTAGAATAAATATTTATTTTTTTCTGAAATCTATTGAAATTGTGAAAATTTTTCTGTAACATTTTAAAAAATGAAATCGCTTTTCATATTTTGGAACGGGGGTTAAAAATGGGCGTGAATATTTTGGAAGTAAGAGATTTGAAAATTGGTTTTAAACAAGATAAAAAGGAAATTACCATTGTCAACGGCATATCATTACAACTTGAAAAAGGTAAAACTTTAGGAATTGTTGGTGAATCAGGATGCGGCAAAAGCATGACATCACTATCACTAATGGGATTGTTACCTCCTGGTGTCGATTGGCAGAATGGAGATATATACATAGATCAAGCTCAAATAAACAAAAAAATCAAAAAAAAGATTGGCGTAAAATACGTGGAAAAAAAATTTCAATGATTTTTCAGGAGCCGATGAGTTCATTGAATCCAGTTTACAAAGTTGGTTCACAAATAGTTGAAATGATTCTCAGTCATGAAAATATTTCTAAAAAAAGAAGCACATGAACGTGCCGTTGACATGCTTCGACTTGTTGGAATTCCTCGTCCAGAGAGAGTAGTTAATGAATATCCTCATCAATTGTCAGGAGGGATGCGTCAGCGGGTTATGATTGCCATGGCGTTGGCTTGTGGACCAGAAATATTAATTGCTGATGAACAACTACCGCATTGGATGTGACTATACAGGCTCAAATTCTGGAGTTGATGAAAGATCTTCAAGAGAAACTCCAAATGTCTATTATTTTAATTACCCATGATCTTGGGTCGTAGCTGAGGTTTGCGAACGGGTGATTGTTATGTATGCTGGAGAAGTTGTTGAAGAGGCAACAGTTCTGAATTTGTTTAATCATCCACTTCATCCTTACACGAAGGGTCTCTTAAACTCATTACCAGATATTGAGGTAGAACAAGAATACCTACCATCAATCGATGGAGTAGTACCAGCACCAGCGGATATGCCCTCGGGTTGTAGATTTTTCGATCGATGCGAGTTTGCAACGGATAAATGTAAAAATAAACCGAGTTTATTTACAACTAATATCGGCACAAAAGTACAATGCTGGTTATATGAGAAAGAGAATGTTGATTTAGAAGGGGGAATGTAAATGGCCAGTCCATTATTAGAAGTAAAGCACCTAAAGAAATATTTCCCATTAAAAGGATCTAAGGTGGATTATTTAAAAGCGGTAGATGATGTTTCATTCACTGTAAATGAAGGTGAGGTTCTTGGGATAGTTGGTGAATCAGGTTGCGGTAAGTCCACTATGGGAAAAACACTCATTCAGCTATTAACACCAACAGACGGTGAAATCTTGCTGAATGGAGAAAATATTGCAACCCTTAGTCACAAAAAGGTGCGCCAAAAGCGACGTGATATGCAAATTATTTTCCAAGACCCATTTGCTTCACTTAATCCTCGAATGAAAGTTTTTAAAATTATTGAAGAGCCTTTGGTTAATTTTGGGATTGGTACAAAGGAAGAAAGAAAACAACGTGTTTATGAAGTAGCTGCGCAAGTGGGATTGACACAAAAGCAACTAGAGCGTTATCCTCATGAGTTTTCAGGTGGTCAAAGACAGCGTATTGGGATTGCGAGGGCACTAGTGACAAATCCTAAACTCATTGTAGCAGATGAGCCTGTTTCTGCTCTGGATGTATCTATTCAATCACAGGTATTGAACATTATGAAAGATTTGAAAAAGGAAATGAATCTTACATATATTTTCATTTCACATGATTTAAGTGTAGTCCATCACTTTTGTGATCGCATTGGGGTGATGTATCTAGGAAAGATAGTGGAAGTAGCGGACAAGCATGAATTATTTAATAATCCAAAACATCCCTATACAAAAGCATTACTATCGGCATTACCGAAATCTCATCCTTCAAAAGAAAAAGAACGAATCGTGCTTAGAGGAGATGTTCCGAATCCAGCAAATCCACCTTCTGGTTGTACCTTCCATACAAGGTGCCCAAATTGCATGGAGATATGTAAAGTGACGCCTCCTACTTTAAAAAGTATTAGTGAAAAGCATGACCATGACGTATCCTGTTTACTTTATGAAGAGAAAATGGAGCGAAAATTATGAGTAAAACACTAGAAAAAGGAATTAATATTTTGACATTATTTACTGAAGAAAAACCTTCATGGCGTTTAGATGAACTGGCCAATGTAACAGATATTCCTAAGCCTACTTTACATAGATTTCTGAAGACATTTACAGATTTAGGTGTGTTAAAGCGTCCTTATGTTCAAAGTGGTAGTCAATTAGTACTTAGTGATCATTATTTGCTGGGAAATAAATTAATAGAATTGGGAGCCATTGCATCCAACTCTATTGAAATTCGATCGCTTGCTATGCCGTATATGAAAATGTTACAGCAAAAATTTGATTTGGCAGTTCAACTAATAATGATAGATGAAACTGATGGTCTTTACATTGAAAAAAATTGAAAGCTTAAAACCCGTTCTTTTATATACACGAGTGGGAAGAAGAGCGCCACTATATGCAGGTGCTTGTTCACGTATCATTTTATCTTTCCAATCAGAGGAAAAAAATAAATAATGTGCTACAGAAACCTCGTAAAAAAATATGCAAGTGGAACACCAGTAACAGACAAGGATATCTATGAACATATTGAATTTGGGAAAACTAATGGGTATGCCTACAGTGTTTCAGAATTAGAGGAAGGGACCGTATCAATAGCAGTACCGATTTTTGGTAGTAATCGAGAAGTAGAATATTCCATTAGTATCGCAGGCATAGAATCACTATTACCTAAAGAGAAAATAGATATATTTTTGGAGGGACTATGGAGTACAGCAGCTTCAATCTCAGCTGAATTAGGTTATTCAATGCCATATCCTTATGGCTTATAAAAATAACAATACAACAAAGGGGATGTACAGAATGAAGAAACACAAATGGATAACAATGCTACTTGTATGTCTGATGCTATTATTATCAGCATGTAGTGGCGGAACATCAACAGAAGGAGATAATAAAAAAAAGTGGAAAGGCTTCTGGAGAAAATTCAGCAACAGCACGTGGCAATGAATTAGTCGTACGTGTCCCAGGTGACCCGCAAAACTGGGATCCAATCGATACATATTTAATTGCTTGGAGTACGGTTGCAACATCAGTATTTGAAGGTTTAGTAAGCCGTTCACTCGATTTAGAAATTCAACCAGGGTTAGCAGAATCTTGGGAATATGTAGATGATAAAACAATTAAATTTAAATTACGTCAAGGTGTTACTTTCCATGATGGGGAACCTTTTAATGCAGAAGCGGTTAAATTTACATTTGATCGTTTACTAGGTGAAGAGGGTCAAAAAGGACCACAATATTCAAACTATACATCGATTGATCGTGTTGAAATAGATGGTGAATATGAAATAACAATGTATCTTAACACAATTGACCCAGTATTATTAACAAAATTATCTGGCTATGGTGCCGTAATTGTTCCACCAAAATATATTGAAGAGCATGGAGCTGAGAATTTTGATATGAATCCTGTAGGTACAGGTCCATTCAAAATGACAGATTATCAGCGTGATAAACAAGTTGTTGTTGAACGTTATGAGGATTACTGGAATAAAGACGAAATTAAACTGGATAAAGTAACATTCAAGGTTATCCCAGAAACAGCGACAGCCTTAGCAGAATTACAAACAGGAAATATTGATATTATGACACGCTTAGAAGTTTCTCAAGCTGCGACAGCAGAAAGCACAGATTTCGTTACTTTAATGGATGTATCAACGCCTACCGCATACTCTATTCGCTTTGATACAGCTAAAGCACCTGTAGACGATGTTCGTGTTCGTCAAGCAATCAACTATGCCATTGATAAGGAAACAATTGTGAAAGAAATTTTAAGTGGTTATGGTAACTTAATTAGCTCATTCCAAAGTGAACTTTCTTTTGGTTATAACAAAGATTTACAACCATATCCATATGATCCTGAAAAGGCGAAAAAAACTTCTTGCTGAAGCCAATATTGCAGAGGGAACAACTTTAGATTTTTATATCCCCGGTACAGACGGAACATTTAAAGAGATTGCGCAAGCTGTAGCCTTCTATTTAGAAGAAGTAGGCTTAAAAGTATCGATTAATAGTGTGGAGAATACAACTTTCCAATCTGAATTAATACCAAAAGGTGAAGCAGGACAGATGTATAAAAATGGCTGGGGTGGCTGGACTTTAGATTTCGATAATACAGCCTATTTAATGTATCACGAGGGAGAATTCTGGAACCCGTCTTATAAAAACGACAAAGTTGAGAAATTATTATCTGCGGAACGAGCTACTAATGATAGCACAGAACGTTTAAAAATCTTTAAAGAGTTAACAGAAGTATTACATGAAGATTCAACTGAAGTGAACTTATATTCAGATGTGGAAATTTACGGAGTAAATAAGAGAGTGAAAAATTTCCAACCTCCGCATGATGGTCGTTTTAGATTTGAAGGCGTTACTGTCGAGTAAGTATTAACTATGAGATAGTATGCTTGCATACTATCTCTTTTATCTTCATTTAGCCAATGTTTTTTGGATCCAAAACATAGCGGCAGCTACAATTACGCCAAGGCGAAATTGATTTTAAGTAAGGAGGATGGAATTATGCTTTCCTATATATTGAGACGTTTATCGCATACAGTATTGGTGATAATTGCTGTTTCATTAATAATATTTTTCTCGATTCGTTTAACAGGTGATCCCGTAAGTATCATGTTCGGTGCAGGTGAACCATCACAGCAGGCAATTGATGAGTTAACGGCTAAATTAGGCTTGGATAAACCAATTTGGGAGCAATATTTTATTTTTTTTGAAAGACTTAATAACGCTTAATTTCGGTACATCTTATCGTTCAAATAGCCCAGTCCTAGATTTGCTGCTGGAACGAGCTTGGCCAACGATTGTACTTGCTTTCGGTGGTATGGCTGTTGCCTTGTTAATTGCTGTTCCAATTGGAATTCTATCGGCTGTATATAAAGGCAAACCCGTTGATATTTTTGGTCGTATTTTTTTCATTGCTAGGTATTTCATTCCCCAATTTCTGGTTAGCGTTTATGTTGATTTTAATTTTTGCTGTACAGCTAAAATGGCTTCCTGTATCAGGATTTGATGGGTTTAGTTCGTTAATTTTACCATCTATTGCATTAGGTCTTATTTTATCCGGTATATTAGTACGTTTAATTCGTACATCAATGCTGGAGGTACTTAAAATGCAATATGTGACAACTGCAAGAGCTAAGGGGATTAGAGAATGGCTAGTAATCGTAAGACATGCATTTAGAAATGCCTTATTACCTACAGTGACATTTGTTGGTTTGCAGTTTGGAGGTCTATTGGGAGGTGCAGTTATTGTAGAGCAAGTATTTTCATGGCCAGGCATTGGCCGTTTAATTGTTGATTCCATTAATCAGCGGGACTATCCGGTTGTACAAGGTGGAGTTATTGTTTTAGCGCTATTAATGATCTTGGTCAATTTAATTGTTGATTTATGTTATTCGTTAATTAATCCAAAAATAAGAACGGGAAGAGGTGACTAATTAAATGACACAGGCTATCGATACAGTGGCAGTGACTACAAAAAAAGAAAAGCAAAATAATAAAGGTTTTGAACTTTATCAAAAAAAACCCGACAGGAATAATTGGATTGTTACTAGTACTAGCTTCTGTACTTTGTGCCATTTTTGCAC
The DNA here is from genome assembly GCA_001312325.1 of Lysinibacillus pakistanensis. Next base: position 258,101 of record BBDJ01000002.1, read on the forward strand.
CGTATATTGCTCCATACGATCCTGGTGCAGCAAGTTTAGGGCATCGTCTAGATATGCCAGGTGGATAGATGACACAGGTAAATCGCAATATCTACTTGGGGGCGATCAAGTAGGTCGAGATTTATTAAGTAGAATTATTTATGGTGCACGCATTTCACTTTTAGTTGGTATTTGTGGGGTTGCAATCTCTTTGGTTCTTGGCACGTTTTTAGGAATTATATCGGGTTATTTCGGCAAATGGATGGATGATTTAATTATGCGATTAGCTGAAGTTCAAATGGGATTACCATTTATCCTATTAGCTATCGTGATTATGAGTGTTTTTGGTACAGGTATTGAGAAAATTATAATTATTCTTGGACTTACATATTGGGTTAGCTTTGCAAGATTAATTCGTGGAGAAATTTTAGCATTAAAAGAGCAAGAATACATTCAAGCTGCTAAAGCTATTGGAGGGACTCATTTTAAAATAATTCTTAAGCATATTTTACCGAATGTTGCATCTTCTATTTTAGTATTAGCGACAATGTGTATCGCAGAGTTTATTTTATTAGAGGCATCTTTAACATTTTTAGGTTTAGGAGTTGAACCTACTGTGCCTTCCTGGGGTGGAATGTTAGCGGATAGTCGAAATTATATGACATCTGCGTGGTGGATTTCGGTATTTCCTGGTATTGCGATTATGTTAACAGTATTAGGGTTTAACTTATTAGGAGATTGGCTACGAGACCGCTTAGATCCGAATATGAAAGTTTAGGTGATCATGTGAATACTACTATATATTCTAGTTTATTTAATAAGGACCAACTCTTAAAAAAACCATCTTTATATATAGATTTACCTACACATCTTGCACCATTAGGGTTAATTGATTTTTGTGTACGATTAGGCTTAGAATCCAATGAAATTGATTTTGATTTATTTGAATCAGCCAATCAAAACTATTCAATGATATTTTATCCGCATCATACAACATACATGATGAAAAAGAATGCTACTTTCATTGTTTATTATGAAACAGAGGAAACATTATCAGACTTGCTAAGGGATTTAGCCAGTGAAGGTACTACGAATAGTAATGAAACAGCATCATCTACCTATTATAACAGCTTATGTCACCTTTGGTCAGCCTATGGTACAGGTGAAAAGGATGAGGCACACCCCTTACAGCATTTAAGTGTACAAATTAATGTACAGCAAGACATTAAGAGCCATGCTATGTTAAAAGAAATTTGTTATCTTGGACTTCGCTTAGGTTTGTATGCAACATCGGTTTCATTTCCTGTAGTGACTCAGGATGAACGTCATTTAGCGATTGCTATTAAGCATGGAACGAAAAATAGGATGGAGCTTGTTGATCGAAATACAATTCATATTTCGGGAACGAAAGAAAGTCTACCAACTACTCTTCATTCGATTGCTAAAGAAAAACATTTTTCTGAAGGTGGTTTACTTGGTATTTGGGAATTCAATGAAAAACAAGTTAATGAAGCACAACTTTTATATGAAGAATCATGGCAAGACCAATCCGAAGCATCGTATATAATTAGTGCACTTCAAGAAGAGAAAGAACTAATAGTAGATGCAGAAATTTATATGACTGCATCAAAGGACAATCGAGATCGATATGGTTTAGATTTGTCTAAAAAAATTTCCTAAATTAAAGTCGATTAAAGTGCGCTCTGCCTTTAAAACAGGATTATATTGGGTTTTAGAGGAAGTTCTCCCTTCTGTTCAAAGTCCCTTTACACAGGTGAAAATTATTTGCAAGGATGGCAGTAAGAAAAAAAAGGATTAGAGCAACGGAATAGATGGATCATGGAACTGTATCCAATTGATGAATTAATCGAATTACAGTATGGAGTACCAAAAGAAAATGTGCAATTTGAAATTTCAAGTATACAACAGCATGTTTATAGCGTTTATGTAGATGATTTATTAGTAGCTGTACTAAATCCTCTTATTAGCGAATTAGATTACGTCGATAACAATAAAAAAACATACCCAACAACAGCGGGCTATCGATTATTTAAAGATGCGGATATTATTCAAGAAAAAGCCGTGTTGTCTGATCGGGAGCGGTTTTATAAATATTATATTAATGATTATTTACCACGTATGGAGAAAAAAATTGTCAATTGATAAAAGTAATGTCAACCAAGGACAACTCTTTCCATTATTTGATAGAATTGAAATTGACTTTACTTCTTCGGGAATTGAAAAAGAGCTCCCTGTTAAACAAGAAGCTAACTCATCATTCGAGGCATTGTATGAAGATTTATATTTTAATACCCTAGATTACTTTGTTACATTAGGTAATCAAATGGTTAATCGACCATTTAAAGCACCTGGAGGAGTTATTCCATATATTCATAGGCAGGAAGATATTTATGAACCTATTTATAGTTTTGTAAGGGTGTATCAATGGCATGAAAAGGAGTACACAGACTGCATAACTAAGCGAATAGTCTTTGATGAAAATGGTCAATTTGATCGTGCAGATATTTATGTAGGAACTACGCACAAAGTAGTCACTGTGAAGCAGCAATTAAAAAATAAAATAATAGATGCTTATCAATTAACGAGCAAATACAAAAATTTTCCTGAAGTTAAGATAAATTATGCCGATTTATCCTATAAGGGGAATTTGATTCCTTTTTTTGAAGTTACAGAACCTATTACAAGTGAATATTTCTCTGGATTAAAGAAATCGAATGAAAAGCATACTATTATTTTTGAAGCTGGACATCATCCTAATGAGGTATCTAGTACACCGGCTATATTAGAGCTAATGGAGGATATTATACTTCAGCAACCTGAGCTATTAAAGAAAATTAATTTTATCGTCATTCCTCTAGCAAACCCAGATGGCTATGAGATTATGAAAATGTTGACAAAAGAGCATCCAAAATGGAAGCATCATGCTGCGAGATATAATGCAGTAGGGTTAGAATTTGCTCATGTGAAATTTCAAAAAAAGTGTATTTGGAGAGGCGAATATTTTACCAATTGTATTAAAGAAATGGGCACCGGATGTTGTGATTGACGATCATGGAATTCCTGCACGAGAATGGGTACAGCCTTTTGCAGGATATGCTTGCCCACCGATATTTCCTGTCTCCTACACGTTACCAAGCGCAAAGATATATGGAATTGGTCGCTATGCAGATAGTGAGACAAAGGAGATTCAGGCTAAAAATTTAGAGCAGATAGCAGAAAAAGTGAATGCTATTTTTGAAGGGACAACCTTCGCTCAAGATAATGCCTACTGGCGCGATCGATATTATAAATATGGTACGAAATGGGAACCTCAAAAGTATCCGATTGAAGAAATGGCTAATATAAATTTTTACAGAAGCATGGAAGTGACACCAACATATTCATCTGTTAGTATTTTGCGTTACCCCCAATGGGTGGCACTAGATATAATTTCTGAAGTGGCAGATGAAATTGTATATGATGAGGAATTAAATTCATGTATTCAGGCTCATAAGCTTTTCAATCAAGCTATTATTCAAGCTACAGTATCTGCACCAGTGAATAAAAAAAATAAAAATGGATGGCCGATAAAGCAACGTCCTATAGAAATCTAGGTGAATAACATGACAAAAATACTATTAACAGGATTTGTACCATTTCTTGATTATAAAATTAATCCAACTATGCAAATTGTAGAAGCACTAAGTAACAAAGAGATGCATGGTTACGAAATAGTTGGACGTATATTGTCGGTAGATTTTCAGCAATCTGCTGATCAATTGAAACAGTATATTGATGAAGTAAAACCACAGATGATCATTTCGTTAGGATTAGCTGGTGGACGTTATAAAATTACACCTGAACGAATTGCCATTAATGTAAAAGATGGTGAACCAGATAATAACGGATATACACCAGTTGATGAAAGTATCTATGAGAATGGCGCAGATGCTTATCTAACAAATTTACCTATCCGCAATATGGTGAATCGTTTACAAAAAGAGGGCTTTCCAGCAGAAATCTCAAATACAGCAGGTACCTATCTATGCAATAATATTATGTATGAGGGACTAGCTTATGCAAAACAGAATGAAGGGGTTAAAGCGGGATTCATCCATATTCCTGCATCTTTTGAATTGGCAATCCAGCATGGTAAAATACCAGGTTGGAATATCCAGGATTTAATAACAAGCATTAAACTCTGTATTGAGGAGACAATTCGTGCAGCGAAAAATTGATTTTCCTCATACTATGTGGATTAGCCAACACACAATTCGTTTTGCTTTTAGGGAGGAAATATCACAAGAAAATTTTCAGGCAGTCCAACAATTCAATCGTTTTTTGAAAAAAACATCTACAACAAAACCTTATTGAAAGTGTCGCTAGCTATCATACGGTTACAGCCTATCTTAAGCAAACGAAGGATTCGATAGATATTAATTTTTTACAAAAGCAATGGCTTATCATGCAAGTTGCTACTAAAGATAATGAAGTAATAAGTCGCAAGTTGCAAATCCCAATTTGCTATGATGAGGAATTTGCTTTGGATATGGATCATGTGATGAATTATACAGGTTTATCGTTTGAGAACATAAAAAAAATTCACATGTCTAAATCATATAGTGTCTATTTAATTGGATTTTTACCCGGATTTCCTTATTTAGGCGATTTAGACAAAGAATTGTTTGTGCCACGTTTAAGAAAGCCACGTAGCTCTGTATCCGCAAGCTCTGTTGGAATAGGCGGTTTTCAGACGGGGATTTATCCACTTGATTCTCCAGGGGGATGGAATATTATAGGTAAGACACCTCTCAATTTATTTGATGTACATGGGAAAGAAATTTTTATTTTTTTCTCTAGGAGATCAAGTCCAATTTTATGAAATAACAAAGCAGGAGTTTTATGAAATAAAAAGTAAAGGAGTGTAGCATTTGAAGCCACTTCTTATAGTAAAAAAAAGCAAGGTGTATATGGTAGTCTGCAAGACCAGGGGAGATACGGCTATCGTGAGTATGGTATTCCTCTTTCTGGACCTATGGATAAAGTGTCCTTCCAAGCAGCGCATTATATTTTAAATAACGAAAAAAACCAAACCACATTTGAAATGTTTATTGGCGGTTTTGAATTTGAAGCGATCGATGATGGGATCTATGTTTTGACTGGAGCCAAATGTAGGTGTTTATTGAATGGTGTCCCAATCGAAATGTGGAAAACCTTTCACTTAACTAAGGGAGATGTCTTGTCCTTAAAAAGTGTAAGTCACGGATCTGTTGTCTACCTTACACCTAAAGGGGGATTTCAAACAGAGTCAATACTTGGCAGTAGTTCATGCTTTCCACTTGTAGGTGAAGCTATTAATGAAGGTAGTATTCTATATGGAAAGAACACAGGAACCTTACATTATACTAGGGGACTATATGCTCCTTTCCGTCCCATTTTTAAATCCGACATTACTGTAAGAATCTTTAAAGGTCCTCATTTTGAGCTTTTTACGGAAGAGAGTCAACAACAATTCTTGCAGGTTGCCTTTCAGTTTTCGGGTGGGAATCGAATGGGCTATTATTTAAAAGGTTCGATACTTAAGCTTAAAAAAATGAAAGATATCTTTTCAGAAGCCACACAGTTTGGAACAATTCAGGTGCCGCAAAATGGTGAGCCTATTATCTTAATGGCAGATGCCCAGACGGTAGGTGGGTATCCAATCATTGCCACAATCCATGAGGAGGATTTACATAAAGTTGCCCAGATGCGCATGTTTAATACGATAAAATTTGTCCTAATGGAGGAAGATGTATGTCTATAGATATAAATTGTGATATGGGAGAAAGTAATGATGTTTTAAAAGATCAAGCAATTTTAGACTATGTTACGTCCATTAATATCGCTTGCGGCTACCATGCTGGTAATCATACAATCATGCATCAGACAGTACGAAACGCTATCCGTAAAAATGTTCACATTGGTGCACATCCTGGATATCCTGATCTCAAGGGCTTTGGTCGACGAGATATGGATTTTAGTACAGAGGAAATCTACAATATGGTTGTCTATCAAGTAGGTGCTTTGCAAGCATTTATTTCAGTTGAAAAGGGTTCACTTCATCATGTGAAGCCACATGGAGCGCTCTATAATCAGAGTGCAAATAATATCGAAAAGGCGACCGCAATTGTTAATGCTATCTATGATGTAAATCCAACCTCTATTTTATATTGCTTATCTGGAAGTAAAATGGTAGGAATTGCGAGGAATAAGGGCTTACAAGTTTATGAGGAAGTTTTTTTCTGACCGTAATTACAATGATGATGGTACATTAGTAAGTAGACAAGAATCGAATGCATTGATTCAAACAGAAGCTGAAATGCTTGAACATGTCAAAGGAATTTTGATGTCGAATGAAGTGATGTCAGTACAGCAAAAGAAAATCAACATTTCTGCACAAACTTTATGTATACATGGAGACGGCCCACATGCTCTGGATTATGCGAAAAAAAATCTATGAGTTAAAATGTCAGATCAAATAACTATAAAAGGTGGATGCCCTAAAAACCAATATTTTTAGAGCATCCATTTTTAGTTAGGGGAATTAAATAATCGTTACTAATTCAACAGCTTCGATAATAATTGGCGTACCAGCAGAAATAGCGCCTGTAACAGTATTAAACGTTAATTCTGTTGCAGAAACTGTATAAGAATCACCTTCCTGAAGTACACCATTAATATATAAATTATAGTATCCATTTGTTACAATTGGAAAAGTAGTTGCCGCACTACCGCTATCATTTAAAAATGAAGTAGCAGCAATAGTTGTTCCATCTGTAATTACTAATGGTGTAGCTAAAATATTAAAAAAATCGTGTTGAAGTGCCTGAAACATTCACATTGATATTAATAATGGAAAGCGCCACGTCTATTCACCTCCTTTCAAATGATATTAGGTCGTTTGGTTTATAAAACCGAGCGATTCAATGATAATAGGCGTTCCTCTATAGATGGTTGCATTATCAGCATCTAGGACTAAGGAGGCTGGGGTTACAGTATAAATCCCGCCCTCTTGCATGACTCCATTAATAAAAAGATTGATGTATCCATTTGGTTGAAAAATTGTAAATGCAGCTACTTGGTTTCCATTATCGTCCCAAAATAGATTAGCGTTTAATGTAGCTCCATTTGTCAGATGAATATCAGCTGTAACAATATAAAAATATCTATTCACTATTGGAATAATCGTTCCACTAGGAATAATGACTGGAGGTGTAATGGAAGACGCTGTACTAGCTTTTATTCGGGGCCATACAAATCGATCTTCGCAGCCACATTCACATGTTTGTTCAATTTTTTTGGTAATTCCTATTGTTGACCATATTCTAATCCCTCCATTTAGTTATTAATGCCCCTATATCTACTATTCTGGTTTAGTTCATACAGCAAAAATAGAAGTGCTTGAAATCATTGCATTCCCTTTAAAATATGAAATAAATTCTAAGTGTTTCAGTTAAGCATCCTAATATCGTGTTGGTTAAACATGCCTGTGTTGACGAATATTACGTCTGAAACCTTGATATATATGCTTTTTAAAGTAAATTAGTGTTATACTTTGCTTGTCGAATAAGGTAGAATACTAAATATGAATAATTTATCTTTATGACGAACACCATTGAATGAAGATAAAGCCTCTGGCGGATGTCGTAGACTTTAAAAGAAGTGTTTTGTGCTCTACAATTCAAATCCGGACGGCATTGTTGAAAGCGCCAAGGCGAAATTGATTAAAAATAAAGGGGATATTGGTTTTATGAATGATTTTGATCAGCAATTGGAGGGGCTGTTAAAACAAGCAGCGTTACAATACATAATATATCAGCATAATGGCGATACAGAGCGTATGGATAAAACCTCACTTTTGCACGGAAATTACAGCAAAAAGAGTATGTTATTGGATTTGCAGGCCATTTCTCAGCAGGAAAGTCGAGTATGATTAATGCACTTTCTGGTGAAAATTTACTTGCATCTAGCCCGATTCCAACGAGCGCTAATATAGTGAAGGTCCATAAATCAGAGGAAGATTATGCGATTGTCTATATGCACAATGAAAAGCCTGTCAAGTTTGAAGCAGGCTATGATTTTAAAACTGTGAAAGAACTAAGTAAAAATGGAGATCTAGTATCTCAAATTGAAATCGGGCACAGTGCATCGACATTACCATTCGGTGTCACAGTGATGGATACACCAGGGGTGGACTCCACAGATGATGCACACCGTATGTCTACAGAGTCAGCTCTTCATATTGCTGATATCGTATTTTATACAATGGACTACAATCACGTGCAATCTGAATTAAATTTCCAATTTACAAAGCAGTTGATGAAGTACAATCCAAATGTTTATTTAATCGTTAATATGATTGATAAGCATAAGGAAAATGAATTAAGCTTTGAGGAATTTAAAGCTACTGTCCATCAATCATTTGCCGCTTGGGGAGTTATTCCTAAAGGTGTGTTTTTCACTTCTTTAAGAGAGCCTGAGCACCCTCACAATGATTTTGAGGCTGTGAAGAAAATTGTGATGGATAGTATGAATGATTGGCAGGATCAGCTTGTACTAACTGCAACAAATACACTGCGTTTATTACAAAGCGAGCATGACACTTATTTAATGGAAGAAAGACAGGATCGTTTAGAAATAGATGAAGATGTATTAAGTGCGGATGACTGGGCAAACCATAAGGACATTTTAGAGCAATATAATAAGCTTAACCGTCAAGTTGAGTTATTTTCCGTAGAGGCATGGAACGAGACATTTGAAGAGGAGCGTAAGGAGTTACTTGCAAATGCAGCCATTATGCCTGCCGATTTACGAGATAAATTACGTTTGTATTTAGAGAGCCAGCAGGAAGGTTTTAAGGTAGGTGGCTTATTTACGGCTAAGAAAAAAACGGAAGAAGAACGTAACCGTCGTAAAGAAGATGCCTATAGTGCCTATCAAAATGTAGCACATGCACAAATTACAGGCCATTTAAGGGGCTTAATGAAAAAGGTTTTAAAGGATGTTGGTGCACTAAATGAAGAGCGAGCTTCAGCAATTGATGCCTATCCATTTGCTCTACCATTTTCACTGATTGAACAGCAGGTGCAAGTAGGTGCTTTATTAACAGGAGATGCCGTATTAAACTTTGCTAATCGTGTAGCGGAGGCAACAAAGCGCTACTTTATTCAAGAATCAGATCAATGGAAGGATGCACAAGCAACATTATTAGAGTCAGTAGCAACAGAAACAGCGGCACCATCTAAATTAAAAATGGCAGGAATGCAGGCAAAGGTAAATGCTATTCAGGCTGTGCTTGAAATTGAAGGCTACCAGCAATATAGTGCAAGTGTTATGCACCAGGCGAGCAATGAAATTCGTAAACAAGCGAATCAGCAACTGACAAACTGGGACAACGCATTCAAGCAGGATTTAGCAGAAATTCGATTATTCGATGAAACGATGCTGAAGCCAAAAGAGCAAGCTGTTCAACAAGAAGAGGTGCAGCAAGCTGTGAGTGCAACAAGTCTTCCTATTGAAGGTGTTATTAAACGAGCTTTGCATACAGCGAAAGCCGTTAAAGAGGTTCAAGGCTTTGCCGAAGTAGCAAGTTACTTAGAGAATAAGGTAGAGCGATTGCAAAAGAAAGATTTTACCATCGCATTATTTGGTGCATTTAGTGCAGGGAAATCTTCATTCTCGAATGCCCTAATGGGTGCTAAGGTTTTACCAGTTTCACCAAACCCTACAACAGCGGCCATTAATAAAATACGTCCTGTAACTCCAGACCATCCACATGAAACAGCTGATGTACAGCTAAAAAAATGCTGAGCAAATGCTAGAGGATATAAAAGGCTCCTATGCAGCAATCGGACTTTCTGTTTCCTCAATGGAAGAAGCATTTAACCGTGCGGATGAAGGACTTGCTGTGCAGCTTTCTGATGAGCGTTTAAATGTCCATAAATCATTTATTCGTGCATATAAAGAAGGGTTCCCAACATTTAAATCTGAACTTGGCAAAGTGTTACGTGTTAACCGAGAAGAGTTTGAAAAATTTGTTGCGCAAGAAAACAAATCATGTTTTGTTGATAATATTGATTTTTATTATGATAGTCCACTAACACGGATGGGTGTTACACTAGTTGATACGCCTGGAGCTGACTCTATTAATGCACGTCATACAGGTGTTGCATTTGAGTATATCCGAAATGCTGATGCAATCTTGTTTATTACTTATTACAATCATGCCTTTGCAAAAGCAGACCGTGAATTTTTAATTCAGCTTGGTCGTGTAAAAGATGCGTTCGAGCTAGATAAGATGTTCTTTATTGTTAATGCCATTGATTTGGCAACTACAGAGGAAGAACAAGAGGATGTAAAGGGCTATGTACGTTCAGAATTGCAGCGCTTTGGCATACGCTTCCCTCGACTTTACGGTGTTTCCAGTTTGTTGGCGTTAAAGGAAAAAGTTGAAGAAGCTGAATTATCTTCTGGTATGCCACCATTTGAGGACGCTTTCTATACCTTTTTAAATGATGAGTTAAGTGCATTAGCAGTGCAGGCACTTGCAGAGGAAGTTGATAAAACGGAGCAACGTTTGGGCGATTTAATTGCACAAACAGAGGAAAACCTAAAGCGCAAGGATGAACGTTTAGAGGAATTAACAACACTTGAACAGCATATCAAATCCAAGTTCAATACACTTAATACAAGTATGGTAGAAAGTGAAACGAAGCAAGAGCTGGATGAATTATTATACTATGTTCTACAACGCGTATACTATCGTTATCCAGAGTTCTTTAAAGAAGGCTATAATCCTTCAACATTTGCAGCAATGCCAGCACAGCAAGCATTGGAGCATGCTTTAAAGGAAGTTTTACAAAGCTTACGATTTGATTTCACACAAGAAATGCGTGTTACGAACTTCCGTTTATCACAATTTATCAGTAAGAAGATGCAATTGCGCTTTAAGGACGAAGTACGTGAATTAAAAGAATTAAACCGTAGCTTCTCGTTTTTAGGCTTTGAAGCAGCTGAGCCAGATTTACTTGATTTTGAGGGGCCGTTTACTGATAATGCAAAATATTCAAGCGTAAAAACGCACTTCCGTAATGCTAAAGCATTCTTTGAGAAAAATGAAAAGGTGAAATTAAGTGAGGCGTTAGAGGCCTTAACAAAGCCAGATGCACAAAATTATCTGGATGCTCAGAAAGTATCATTAATGACATGGGCCATTTCCTACATTGCTGAGGAAGCGGAGAGATTGCGTCTGCATATTTACCATCAGGCACTTGAGCAAATTGCTACAGAAAGACTTGTACTGCAAGAAGAAAGTCGATTGGCTTCTTGGAAAACGATTTACGCGCAATTACAATACGCATGAGGTGATTCGTATGGGGAAAGTATTTAAATCAGTAGAGGAAATTCAATTTGAGGGTGTTCGTTTTGTAGATGCTCGCTTTGATTTACAAGACAATGAAGCAGGAAGAAAAGCATTCGATGAAGGGCATGCGCCAGGTGCTATTTATATTCACCTTGAGCAGGATTTATCGGATATGGAGTCTGACAATGGCCGTCATCCAATGCCAAACAAAGAAAAGCTATCAGCGTTTTTCAAGGATTAGGATTAAGCTATGATGATCAGATTATCGTATATGATCAAGGGGCGGCACCATTTGCAGCAAGAGCATGGTGGATGCTAACATACGCTGGTTTTCCAAATGTAGTCATTGCCAATGGAGGTGCACCAGCCCTTGAGAAAAAGATAGCCTTCACCAAGGATATTATTAAATACCCGCCAACTACAATTGAGTTTGACTGGCAGGAAGAACGCTATGCGCCACGTGAAGCGGTAAAAGCGATTGTAGATGGAGAGGTAGAGGCAACATTATTGGATGCTCGGGCAGCAGCTCGTTATCGAGGAGAGGTGGAGCCGTTAGATAAAGTAGCAGGACATATACCAACGGCCAAAAACTTTGACTGGGAGCAATTGAAATCTGAAGGTCAATTGCAGGCTAATGATACCCTGCGAAGTAAAGTATCACCTGACGAGCATGTTGTGGTCTATTGTGGAAGTGGCGTGACGGCATCGCTTTATATGCTATTCTAGCTGATGAAGGCTACGAAAATATTCAATTATATGTTGGAAGCTATAGTGATTGGATTACCCAATATGATATCGAGAAGGGTACAAATGAATAAATGATGGAAAAAGCGCTCACGATGGTGGGCGTTTTTTTTATGTAGTTTTAGGAAAGTTATTCTTTCAACAGGAAGGGGTGTATAGCATAATTTTCTCAGTTACTCAATTACTATTGGTGGCTGCACATTTCTTCAAAGAAATTATGCGATACATCTGATTAGACGTGACTTTAATATATAGAAAAAGAGATGTATGACGATGAAAAGTATTATTTTTACCTAAATGGGCATTTTGCATAGATCCATTACTCAAGTACACATATAGATAACAAGACAATACCATTAGGAGGCTAAAAGAATGAATAAAAATCTTCTACTTACGTTAATGAATAAGGTTATAAGGGTGGATCGGGGAGGACCTGAATCACGTATAGGGAAGTTAATGGCTGCTGAAGACGATCATTTTGTATTATTAACAGAAAAAGATGGGATTGTTTATTACAAAACACAGCACATTAAAAGCATTACTCTTAACTCAAGAGATGGTATGGAATTTAGTGTTGAAGATCCAGCCGCAGATTCATACTTACTTGCACCCGATTTTAAAACAGTAGTAAGTAGCCTACGACACCATTGGGTTAAAGTGAATCGTGGTGGTCCAGAAATGTTAGAAGGAATAATGGATGAAGTTTCGGACGATTATATTACTATCTTTTCAAAAGAAGAAATTATTCGTCTAGCAATGTATCATGTTCGAAATATTAGTTTAGGAACAACTAGTGAAAAAAAATGATGCAGAAAAGAAAGAACAAGGAAAGACTAATGAAAATAACAAAAATGAGGCAAATGATGGCGATGAAAGTTCAAATAATAAGACAGATAATGAAAAGGCAGTGAATAACAGAGGAAGAAATGTGAGGAATAATAGAAGAAGGTAATGATTTTATACAATAAATTATTTATATAAAGTAATATAGTTTTCAATGTTTATTAATTTGGTTGTCACATTTAGTTACCTGATTATTATGAAAGTTTCTGTGTATCCCCATGTTCAGTTAAGGCTATCACACTGAGCTTGCTGACCTGGTGATTAAGATTGAAAGTAAACGTTTGCTTTCAAGCTTAATCACCAGGGAAATGGGGACTTTAGTAGTTTTTTCATTGCTCCGTTTTATTTTCCACGTCATCCTCCCTAATGTCTTTTTAAGCAGTAGTAATGTAGCAGCTTCCACAAGCCTTATCCTTCTTTTGTATCTCTTTTTCCAATTGCTTTACACGCTTTTGTACTTCCTTCATTTGGCTATGCTTCAAACCGCAATACTCCGCCACCCCTAGCCCTTTCATCGCAAATGTTTCCATCACGAATTAAAAACTTGTTTTGTTATTCCATTTATCACTATTTTGACAATTGCTCTTTTACGACATCTATCAAACAGAGGGAAATTAGATAAAGGGAACGAAAAAAACAATCGCTCTACTCATGACAAAGCCATTATTGACATCATGTCCTACTCTTTTTAAAACATACTCAGAAAAAGAGACTTAGAATAATCTACTTTTCTGAGTACATAAATCTTACACTTGATGAACAGTTTGAATATGAGAAAGGTTAAAATAAATTGAATCAGATTTTCCATTTTGTATCTCAATAATTTGATCTTTCACACTAATTACTCTACCTATATGGGAATATTCTTTTCCAAGATTTAATACAACAAGTTGATTTCTGAGTTGGTCAATTTGGGACTCGAATGTATTGTTTAGTGATTGATTCTTAATAGGCAACAGACTTGAAAACTCATTTTTACTTAGTCCATAAGGAAACTGATCCTTTGAATATGGAATGAGCCATTTCAAATGTTTTGTTAAAATGAACATTGTTTTGTAAATGGGAGACTCAAATACAAAATAATCATTCATAACAGACGCTATAACCCCATGTAGCGCATGGTTTCTTGTTACCAAAATCTCCACATGTACCCCTTTTGCATGTGAAAGTATATTTGTAAGGGTTAGGTCATTATTAGATACTTGAGAAGTAAATATCGGTCTTTCTGAAGGTTCCTGAACGTTATCTTCATTGTCATAATCTATTTCTAAAGTTTGAATATGATCGATGGGTAAATAGACAAACATTTTTCCATCATAAATCACAATAATATCACTACTCGAATCAATTACTGAACCTTTCAGTATTTTTCCGCCCGAGAGACCAATTACAACAATTTCTTTACTTAGATTTCGCAATAACATAATCAAAATTACCTCGCTTTCTATTCAATACTCAAACTATCACTAAAAACTAACTGAATAAGTTAACCATTAAGCTAACTGAGATGACAAAATGTTAACCCCATTTTGGCTTTTCCATACTTTTTTTAAATAAAAAAATAAACATCAACATTATTGGTGCAAGGGGGCAATAAGTATCAATAATGTACCTGATGCCTCCTTTACTTACATTTGCGAGACATTCAACTTGTAAAAATCTATATTCATAATCGCAACGTACATCATCTTGGTTAGAAATTAGTCCAATGAATATTTTACAATCAACACAACACAACTTATTCATGTCAAATTGCTTTTATGTCGATATTTTTTGAAGAATTTCATTGTACTAAAAGCGCATCGTAAAATGACATTCATGTTCTAGGTGCATTTGTAAACACCAGGAGGTACCCAGCTGAAAACCTTGTTTCTTATGAATGCATCGATTAAGCCTGGTGTATCTTGCAGATTCGATGCGGCTAATTCTTGAAGCCTGCTTATGAATCTCACCAAAAACACTAGGTACGTAGCTGATAAATTTATTCCTTAGAGCGCATCGATCAAGTCAGGTACCTCTGAAGCATCTAATCTCTGAAGGGAGTATTAGAATACCCAACAAGATTTATGCATAACTTCTTTCTATAACAAAAATATAGATGATTAAAAAAAATTTAAAAATAGGTGGGAATTTATGACAATCATTGATATTGAGCAAAAAGCTTATGAAGAATTGAAATGGTATGCTACTAGAGTATTAAACGCACAACCTAATTCATTTACAAATCCTAGTTTATATAGTTATAACATTAATAATGCAGATGCTGTGCCAGATACAGTTAATTTTAAAACTAATCCTAAAATATTGTTAACATCTGTTCAAGTATTATCAAATGATACAAGTATACAGCAGTCCCAAACTCTTAAATTTTCACAAAAGTGTACAGAAACTACTACAACAAGTACCACAACAGGATATAGGATTGGCACAAGTATTAAATCTACTACTAAAGGTAAAATAAAAGTAGGATTTTTAATGGCTGGAGAGATCGAACAAACTGTAGAAGTATCTTTAACAGGTGAATATAATCATAGTACAACTCAAACTACAACAAGTACTCATGAACGATTATGGGAATATACTCAACCTGTACTAGTTCCTGCTAGAAGTAAAGTTATCGCTACATTTTATATTATGGGAGGCCCTGTTACAGTTCCTATGACCTTATCTGCCAATATTGCTGGAACTGGAGTCTCCCCAAAAGGGAGTCCTTATTCTCTATCCAAAATATATTTTAAAAAACAAAATTCTTCAGCTGATTCTTCGTTATCAGCTAGGGCATCGGTCCTTTATAATCCAAGTTGGCCTGGGTATTCTCCTGTGTTTACAGGAGTAGGAGAAAATTATTCATTAAATGTAGAAGGCGCATCTATTAGCTCAAATACAGTTAGCTTATATTCTTATGTAGAATTCAAAGAATATCCATTATCTACTGATACTGCTGATCTTGTTGCTGTGCCAATGAGAGAATATTATTCTACGCCAATTCTTAGAGATGGTACGCCTGCTCTTATGTCGACGGATTCATTTAACCCATATTCAAGATTTGCCTCTGTAGATCATAATGCACATTCAATAAGTAACGAGGAGTGAATAATTTATTTATTAAAACAGCCAGATTTCCCTATTGGGAGATTTGGCTATTTTTATTTATATTAAAGTAGTTTCTTGGCCCAAAGCTCCTGGGCGGATGTCCCGGATTTTCATAGGAATGAACAAAAGGATGTTAGCCTAAAATCTTCGCATCCTGCGAAAACGGCTAACTGACCTACATCGGTAAAAACGCCACGTCCTGTGCCATTACCGAAATGACCGACATCATGTCGGCCCTCGTGCAGGTCTAGGCACAATTCAAAATCCTGAAGCTTTGTTTATCTGTAGCGAAAGCAAAGCGGCAGATGTTTTTTTGCGCGAAAGCGTAGCGGCTGCGGCAGCTACAATTACACCAAGGCGAAATTGATTTGCTTTTAACTTCACATAAGTAAATCAAGACTAATTCTTTACAATATACTATTTTAATATTTGGATAATTTAGTATAAAAATTAGAGAAAATAGGTGTAAAACCAAGAGAACTTTGATTTTTTACATATTTATATTACGACAGCATCACTAACCTAATGAATGAGAGGTAAGGACCTAATATAGACTTACAACGAATTTTTACAGAATTAAATAAAATTTCATGAAGGTGAAATTACTATGCAAATATTAGATATAATAACAGTAATTACATTTTTACTTACTCTTGGTTTCATTTTTTGGAGACCAAGAAATATGAATGAAGCTATTCCTGCCTTGGTCGGTGCAATTATTGTAATTCTTTGTGGAAGTGTAACCATGACAGATCTCTTCACAATTATAAAAACTATCAGTGATGCTGCGATTACCATTATGGCTACAATTGTCATGGCGATTGTATTAGAAAGCTTTGGGTTCTTTAACTGGGTTGCAGAGCTACTTGCTGAAAAAGCAAATGGATCTGGTATTCGATTATTCTGGTATGTCAATCTCTTATGCTTTCTCATGACACTCTTCGTTAATAATGACGGTAGTATTTTAATCGCAATACCGATATTAATTATGTTATTAAACAATATGGGATTAGAAAATCACCAAAAGATTCCATATCTACTTTCCGGAGGATTAATTGCAACAGCATCCAGTGCTCCAATCGGGGTAAGTAACATCGTAAATCTAATTGCATTAAAAATTGTCGATATGAGCTTGTATTCACATACTGCGATGATGTTTGTTCCTGCAACACTCGGCTTATTACTACTAGTTGGCTTACTGTTTTTATATTTCAAAAAGAATATACCTAAAACTGTTCCTACAAATGTAACTGGGATGTCACTTCCTTCCTATCATCCACTTAAACAAATTGCTTTAGGAGATTCGAAGCAAAAGCGTACTAGGTTCATGCTATTCGTCCTTCTATTTGTATTTGGCGTTAGGTTGAGTCTGTTCTTCGCATCATTTTTAGGAATTCCAATTTCCGTTATGGCAGTAATTGGATCCCTTGTTCTTTTAGGATGGAGATGGGCTTATTTGAAAATACCTCCAGGTGATATGCTGAAAAAAAACACCCTGGTATATTATCGTTTTTGCATTTGGTATGTATGTCATTATCTATGGTCTCAATAATATTGGCTTAACGGAAATGTTAATTAAATTTATGCGTCCGCTGGTTTCCGAAAACCTACTCAATACAAGTGTCTTAATGGGTGTTCTACTCTCAGTACTATCCAATATTTTCAATAACCATCCAGCGCTTATGGTTGGAACTATTACGTTAACCAATATGGGGCTTGACCCTATTTCCCTGAAAGTCGCTTATTTGGCAAATATTATCGGAAGTGATATAGGTGCACTGTTACTTCCTATGGGTACCCTTGCAACGCTAATGTGGATGCACATCATAAGGAAAGGTAAGGTAAAAATTACATTGCGGGAATACATTAAAGTTACTATCATCGTTATTCCACCCACAGTCATCTTTACGTTAGTCATTTTATATTATTGGGTAACATGGCTCTTTTATTAATGAGACCTAGATTTATTATTGATTATCCGAGAAAATTGTTCTAACATAATTACAGTTTATTTATTAATAATTTAAAGATAAATCAGTTATTAATTGAGAGAAATAACCATTTTAATTTGTAAACCAACGAGTACTTTAGAATCAGCTTTTAAAGCTTTTACAATTGTAGTAAAAAGGTGACTTTTTAATCATGCATTAGGTGCTGTGAGAGTCTGCGGTTTTTGTAGACTCTCTTCTACAGGGCTTCAACTCACTCTATACCATAGACTGCTGTCTTTTTTAGGGTAAAGATTTTTTTATTTCAGTTAGTTATCTTCATTAAATTATTTTTAAGAAGATGTTCTCAAAATACCATGATTTGTTACCCAGGTATAACAATACAAATGAGGAAAAGATGCTTTCACAAGTTCTTACAAAATCTTTAAGGATTTTTATGAAGACTTTAATCAACTTACACATTCTTATCCACACGCTTGCCTAGCTTTTATTAGCCCCCTTCAGCCCCACTTAGCCCCAAGAAAGCTTTATATGCAATATTCTGCATTATACAAAACTGGAGCTATATTCTAAAACATTGATACATCAACGGTTCATTCGTCTTCTATGTTCACTTTGCACCCATTCCATATTATCTAAAATTCTATTAAAAATGCAGTTAATTAACTATGAATATCGAAGAAAAAAACATAATGTTTGAAAAATATTTTTTTTGAAAGCCAAATTCCATCTATGCAGGTCTAATAGATAGAGGGGGTGAGCAAGTGCAGGAAATTCTTATACAACGAGCGAAAAAGGGCGATGCTGAGGCGTTCGCACAGCTATTTTCACAGTTTGAAATGGATTTATATAAAATGGCCTATGTATACGTGGGCAATGAGGTAGATGCACTGGATGTCGTGCAGGAGGTAGCTTACCGAAGTTTTAAATACATACATTCTTTGCAAAGTTCGTTTCATATAAAAACTTGGTTGATAAGGATTGCTATTAATTGTGCAACAGATTTACTAAAAAAAACGGGGACAATTCCTGCCATATGAAATGGAGGAACTAGAGCAAGGTGAAGAGCCGCATGAGGAGCTTCCTCAAAAATGGGTGATGGAGGATATCATAACAAGGCTTTCAAAAGAGGAAAAAGACGTGATATTACTTCGATTTTACAATGATTATACATTACTTCAAGTATCGCAGGCTTTGCAGCTAAAATTAGGAACTACAAAAACAATCTTGTATCGTGCATTAAAAAAAACTAAAACAAGCGCTAGAACAGGAGGGGTAAGAATGAGCGATTTTAAAAAGCAGATGGATCAAATTGATATTCCCAAATCGTTACATAAGCGTAGTCTACAAGGAATCGAACAGGCAAGGAAAGAGCAGCAAAAGTCTCAGCGTTGGCTACCAAAAATAATAACGATTGCAGTGACACTTGCCGCAGGAGGCTTTATTGCATTGAGCATAGAGCAGGGGGGGACAAACAATCATCAGGGGGCAAGTACAACTTTGGTTCAAGAGCAATTTTCTTCCTATACATATTTGGGAATTGCTATTTTATGTATATCGATAATATTGTTAATAACTAAAAGAAAAATAGAATCAGGATCTGATAAAGTAAAAACGCTTGGCGTTGCAGCAGTATTGATTTTATTACTCGGAAACAGTGCATTATTTTTACAACATCAGTTAGTTAACCCTTTAGTTATTCCAACATCAATAGAGGTAAATAAAGATGAACAAAATGGTTTTGAGATACGTTATATAACGAATCATAATGACCATCGCTATGTAAAATTTCTACAGGCTGATGATGTAATCCTACCAATAGCTTATTTTACATCAAAGCAAGACAATCTTATTAATGGATTTTATTATCCATACGATACCTACCAATCATTACGTTATCAGTATATTCGGGACGCATATTTTCAAGCCGATTTATCAGAGATTGAAAAAATTATGGCAAGTAAGGATGTATATCTTATTCTAAGTGATGATGCAAAAATAAAGGCTCCCCTTTCTCTAAATATTTATCAAAATGACAATCAGGTACCTCATCAAAGCTTTCGTGCTTCTAGAGACCAAGATGAGCATGTGATTTCCTTTATACTTGAGCAGGATGCTGTATTAGATGATTTTTATGTTCCACCCTTATTAGAAAACCAAATCATCTTAAAGGAATTTATAGTTAATAATCAACCGTTTACTTCGAAAAATTTTCCGATTTCATTGAAAAAAGGTCAACGTATTGAACTGATTATTCAGTTTAAGGATTCTCCTTTTGATATGAATGCTTCAGTAGGTTTAAGTGGGCCAGATGGTTACTTATTAACAAAAGTATTTTCCCAAGTCTACTTTACAGAAAGTATGGTGAAAAAGGTGCGTGAAATGAATGAATGAAACAAAGGAACATGTTAAACTTTTACAATGGTTTGCTATAGCTTTATTTTTACAATTGCTTTATTTCAATATTTTTAAGTATGTCAATATTCTTCAAGATATATTGGTTTATGGGGCCTATTTAAAGAGTCTTTCATATAGTAAAAAGGTTACACCAGTAAAAAAAATACATTGGTATAGCTATAGTTTTGGCATTAGTAAGTAATATTTTTTTCTCAGCAGCTATTGTTCTACTGGAGTACTGTTTTCATTGCAGGAATGGATTTACTAATTATTATGGAGTTTTGCAAAATATTAGTTTCATTAGAACAGCGCTATAATGCTCATGGTCCTACTGCCCGTGTGCTAAAAAAATATGTCATAATTGTATTTGCTGTTATTGTAAGTTGGACAATGTTAAGCAATTTACCAAGAGATTGGCAGATAGGGTTGTTGGTGCTGGGGGCATTTCTTTTATTTGTAGTGAATATCCGTTTATTCTTCCATGTTTTATCTCTACGAAAGCATGTAAAGAAAAAAATCATTTGTCGTTACATATTTGTAAAAATGACTGACCATTCATTTTGTGTTACACTCTTTTTACAGAAAGCAAAGGGGGGAAATGGATGTTTAAACGAGAGAAAAGTATAGAAATTCAACAGAATCAGGATGTTCAATGTGCGCAAGGTAAAGTTGCAGTACAGGGCATTGGCATGAGTGTTTATAGTTTTTTTTCGTGGATGGTTTACTTATTGATGCAGGCTCGTACTCACTATCACAGGAGTTTCAATCCTTCTTTTCAGAGATACCGATTGAGCAATTAGCATTAACACATTCCCATGAGGATCATGCAGGAAATGCAGCATGGATTCAGCAGTATAAGAAGGCCCCTATTTTTGTTCATCATGATTCCGTGCAAATTTGTGCCGAAGATGGAGAGTATCCACTTTATCGACATGCACTATGGGGAGAGCGACCTGCATTTGTTGCTCAACCACTAGGTGAATCCTTACAATCAAGATCAGCAATATGGGATGTCATTGAAACTCCTGGGCATACAACCGATCAT
Organism: Lysinibacillus pakistanensis; assembly: GCA_001312325.1. The sequence continues at coordinate 279,552 of BBDJ01000002.1, forward strand.
GTTTCGTTTTACAATCGAGAAACCGGCGCCATGTTCACAGGTGATTTATTTATACAGACAAAAACCAAGGTTGTTCTGGATGAAGAAAACATTGTACATACCTTGGCATCTTTAAAGAAGCTATTAAACTATGATTTCGAGGCAATATATTGCTGCCATGCAGGCTATATTGCGGATGGTCGATCGAAAATTCTAAATAAAATCGCTTATTTAGAGGACATGGAAGGGCGAGTGAAGCAACTATTTAATCAAGGTTATACAGTGGAAGAAATCACTAAGTCTATCTTCCCTCGCGAATATCCAATTACAAAAGTATCAGGGGAGCAGTGGTCTTCCAAGCATATCATTACCGCTTTTATACAGCAGTTTAAGCAAGAGTCCTTTACATAGGGCTCTTTTTTTGTTTGATGGGGATTAAAAGCTCTGAACCTGAAAAGAGCTCGGGTCCAAGAGAGGGTTGCTCAGGTGCTACTGAAAAGCGCTCGGGTCCAAGAGAAAGTCGCTCAGGTACCACCGAAAAGCGCTCGGGTTCAAGAGAAAATCGCTCAGGTACCACCGAAAAGCGCTCGGGTCCAAGTGAAAGTCGCTCAGGTGCCACGGAAAAGTGCTCGGGTTCAAGAGAGAACCGCTCAGTTGCCAAGAAGAGAACCGCCATTATTCCCATAAAAGCCACTCAAATCCATGCCACTTTCCTGTATTTAAAACAGAATACTTAAAACAGAATAATAAAAAAAGTTTGTGAAAAAAATGTGGAGAAAATGTGACAACGCTAGATTTTGCAATGGATACGCTTACATAAGTTTGTGAAAAATTTCTCATTTACATAAGAAAAATACTATGTGAATAGTTGAACAGGTTTAATCGCGGTATAAATACATTTATTAAAAAGGTACCTCACGCATTAATTATATAAAAATAATTGATTGTGAAATTAGTAACAAGACTAAATAGTTTGATAAATGATAGAAAATATTGTTCTTTCAAAGAAATTTTGAAATTGACAGAAAATTTCGTTGACTATATTTTCACAAAGTATTATGATTCTGAAATATAATAAAAATTCACAGGGAAAAGGTTGGGATAGAATGGATGTTATGAAAAAGGCGTTAGAAATGCATGCACACTATAATGGAAAATTAGAGGTTATTTCAAAGGTGCCGGTACAGGATTCCTATGATCTAAGTTTGGCGTATTCTCCAGGAGTTGCTGCACCATGTGTAGAGATTGAGAGAAATCCTTCACTTGTTTACGACTATACAATGAAGGGGAATATGGTAGCGATTGTGTCAGATGGGACAGCGGTTTTAGGGTTAGGAGACATTGGTCCAAAGGCAGCATTACCAGTAATGGAAGGGAAGGCGATTTTATTAAAGCGTTTTGCCAATGTTGATGCTTTTCCTATATGTTTAGATACGAAAAATACGGATGAAATCGTCAGCATTGTGAAGGCGCTTGCTCCAACCTTTGGTGCCATTAACCTAGAAGATATTTCGGCACCAAGATGTTTTGAGATTGAGGATCGTCTACGTCAAGAATGTGAAATTCCTGTGTTCCACGATGATCAGCATGGAACGGCCATTGTTGTAGGAGCGGGGATGATTAATGCCAACCGAATTGTAAAGAAAGATGTGGCCACAATGAAGGTTGTTATTAACGGTGCAGGGGCAGCGGGCATTGCTATTTTGCGTATTCTTGTGCAAATGGGCTACAAAAATATTTATATGTGTGATACAAAAGGAATTATTTATGAAGGACGCGTTGAAGGCATGAATCCAATTAAGGAAACGGTTGCTCATTTAACGAATCCTCAAAAAATACATGGTACTTTGGATGATGCGCTGGTTGATGCAGATGTCTTTATAGGTGTATCTGTTGCTAACTTGTTAACAGAAGCCCATATTAATTCAATGAATGATGATCCAGTGGTATTTGCACTAGCGAATCCAAATCCAGAAATTACGTATGAGAATGCGAAGGCTTGGGGTGTACGTGTTATGGGAACAGGACGCTCTGATTATCCAAATCAAATTAACAATGTACTTGCTTTCCCTGGGATTTTCAGAGGAGCCTTAGATGTACGTGCAACAGATATTAATGAGGCAATGAAGCTAGCTGCAGTAGAGGCAATTGCATCTCTTGTAAGTGATGAGGACTTACATGAAGAATATATCGTTCCAAAATCCTTAGACGATCGTGTTGTTGAAACTGTATCACGTGCAGTAAGTGGTGCTGCTGTAGAATCTGGCGTATCTGAGCTATTCCAACAAAATACAGTGCTTACCGTGTAACAACTTTAAAGCAGATGTAGGAAAACAATACGTTTTTCACATCTGTTTTTTTGCACTTGTGGAATATGCGTAGAATTTGCTCGAAAAATGTTGTTATTTGTCTTTTGATGTAATAAAATATGAGTATATTGTAATGATTTACAGTTATGTTTTGAAAGTATAAAATATTTATTTGTTTTAAAATTTAATAAAAAAATAGGTCTTTAGTCTTTTTATAAGGAGAGTGGTTTATTAATATGAAATTAAAATCTATTAAAACAAAACTAATTGCTTTTTCTTTACTTCTTTTAATGATCCCTTTAGTTGTTTTAGGGTTTTTCAGCTATCAACAAAGTAAGACCAATCTGGAAATGGTTGGGAAAGAAAACTTGAAAAATAGTGTGGAAATGACAATAGTGATGATTGAGCAATTAAATAAAGAGGTGCAGGCAGGGAAAATACCGTTAACAGAAGCTCAAGAAAAAGTGAAAGTAGCAATTTTGGGTGAGAAAGATACCGAAGGAAAGCGGCCAATAAATAAAAATATCAAATTAGGTGAAAACGGTTATATTTTTATTGTTGACCAAGAGGGAAAATCAATTGCCCATCCCAGTATAGAAGGATCAAATGTGTGGGAAGAGCAGGATAGTAATGGCGTAAAATATATTCAAGATGCAATTAAAGTTGGGAATAATGGTGGAGGCTTTGTTACATATGACTGGAAAATGCCCAATTCAGAGAAACTAGAGCAGAAAGAAATATATGCCGAAACAGAACCGAATTGGGGTTGGACGATTAGTGCTAGTACATATTTAATCGAATTTAATAAACCAGCTGATAGTATTTTAACAATAACATTAGTGGTTATCGGTATTGCAATTGTTGTTGGTATTTTCGTAATTTGGATGTACACAAGTAGCATGACTAGGCCTATTAATCGAGTAGCTGAAGCGATGGAACTTTTTGCAGAAGGAGATTTATCTCAAGAGCTGATGACAATTAAATCCAAAGATGAGATTGGAAAATTAGCGAGTGCCATGAATCAAATGCAACTAAAGCTAAAGGATATGATTCATCATATTTATCAAGCTTCAGATATGATTAACCATTCCAGTCAAGAATTAACGCAATCTGCAACAGAAGTAAAGGTGGGAACCGAGCAGGTAGCAATAACGATGCATGAATTGGCATCTGGTGCTGAGGGACAAGCTCACCATGCCAATGAACTAACATCATTGATGGAACGTTTCACCTCAGATTTATTGGAAACGAATCGACATGGTGGACATATACACCAATCTTCTGTTGATGTGTTGGCACTAACCGAAGAGGGAAATCATTTGATGGCGACTTCTAATAATCAGATGGTTAAAATAGATAGCATTGTGCAGAACGCTGTGGTGAGAGTAAAAAAACTTGATGCTCAAGCGCAAGAAATTTCAAAATTAGTCGTTGTCATTAAAGATATTGCGGATCAAACTAATTTATTAGCATTGAATGCTGCAATTGAAGCGGCAAGAGCTGGTGAGCATGGAAAAGGATTTGCAGTGGTTGCAGATGAGGTTAGAAAATTAGCAGAGCAAGTGGCGTTTTCAGTGAATGATATAACAGGTATTGTCACAAATATTCAGCAAGATTTTGATGTTGTAACATCCTCTTTAGAGGGTGGATACCAAGAGGTGCAAGCTGGAACAAATCAAATAAAAGCTACAAGTGAAACGTTTAACACAATCAGTGAATCCATCAATGAAGTAGTAGAAAGTGTTAAATTAATCTCAATAAATTTATCAGCTGTGTCTGAAGATGGTCAAAAAAATGAATAGCGCTATACAGGAAATTGCTGCAGTAGCAGAGGAATCAGCGGCTGGTGTTGAGCAAACAACTGCGACAACGGAGCAGACAAGTAGTTCGATGGAAGAAATGACAGGAAAATCTGAGCAATTATCAGAATTAGCCTTAAAATTGAAGGGCTTAGTTTCACAATTTAAACTTTAAAGCAAAAATCCCCACTCTTTCAAAAGAAGGGGGATTTTTTTACATCATGCCAATACCAATGATGCCAATCAGGATGATAAAGAAAAGTACAAAGAAAATGACAAATAAAATAATTGATGGAATTAAGATTGTAAAGAAAGCCATCCAATTTGAGATTTGATGTGCCTCTGCCACAGCGCCTACACTAATCACGAATGACCAAATGAAAACCACAAACGACACCAACGTTGTTGGCCAGAAAATCCAAGGAAGGGTGCCTATGAAATTTGGATCCATTAAGGACTCAGGTGAAGTGAATAGCCAAACAATATAAAATGGAATAAGAACAATAAAAGGTATGGCTGTTAGGCTCAAGCTTCTGAATAAATCTGAGAATGTACCAGTTCCTTTGAAAAGCTTACCAAATAACCATGTTAAAAGGGCAGAGAACCCTGTTCCAATAATACCTGCAATGGGCGCGAAAATCACACATAATAACAACAGTATCCAAGGAGAAAAATCTGGAATGAATTCTTGATCGATCAGCCTGATAGTAACGAACCAATATAACTAATGGAAAGAATCAGAATGGCATAGCCAGTTGTTGTTTTTTTTCGTCAATCATATAACGGGCTGTTTGCTTTGGATGGAGCCAAACAGATAGAAATGGATTAAGTTTCGGCCTTTCCTGTTGTGTGTCATTATAATGTTCCATTAAACTACCTCCAAATAAAATAATAATATAATTCATACAAATGAGAGCGATAAAACTTGAAATATATGATTCTATACAATATACGGATGGATTGGTGAAAAGTTTCGTCTAATAAAAAAAATTGTTCAGAAGTACGAAAATACTTACTGAACAAATTAAAATGCGATATGAACATCCCTTGCAATTTGAAGGAAATAAATGATTAGTCAGCTAGTATAATTTTTTTCAAGCTCTAACGGCTCGATGTATTGTTCGCCTTTGTAAGCGCGCATATTGCCACCAGAAATTTCATCAATTAATAAAATTTCATTGGTTTTTGCATCACGGCCAAATTCTAATTTAATATCATAAAGTGTTAATTCCTTTTTTTGCAAGCTCAGCAGCAACAAATTTAGCAATTTCAATTGTACGTTGCTTTAAAATAGCATATTCTTCGTGTGTTAACAGGTTTAACATAGCTAAAGCATCTTCAGAAATAGGAGGATCAAGTCGATCGTCATCTTTTATTGTTACTTCTACAAAGGAATCTAAATCTTGTCCTTCCTGTGCGTAAGCGCCATAGCGACGTAAGAAAGAACCAACAGCTTTAAAGCGGCAAATAACCTCTAAGCCTTTCCCAAAAACCGTTGCAGGCTTTACAGTCATTGTGGCATCGTCAAAATTTGCATCTACGTAGTGAGTTGGAACACCTTGTTCATTTAGCTTTGAGTAGAAATAAGAAGTTAGGCGAAGACCAGCAAGACCAGCACCGTCAATTGTTAATCCTACAGTATTGGCACCTGGATCAAATACGCCATTTTCTCCAGTTACATCATCTTTGAATTTCAATAAGTAATGACCATCTTCTAATTTGAACACATTTTTCGTTTTACCTGTATACAATAATTCCACAATAAACCCTCCAATATTTCATAGTACTCCATTAGTATAACACGAATAATTTAATATTTTAATATTAAAATTGTTCGTTTAAGTGCTTTGTTTTTGTGATTTTTTTCACTTTTATCTACTAAAAAATAAGATGATAACGAATGTTCGCTATCACCTTAAATAAAATAAGAAAATTCTAAATTTAAAGCATGGTTAACTCTTCTATTATCAGAGCTATTTTAAATTAGCAAAAAAAAGAATAATATTAATAAACGCCCTCAGAAAGCATACCATTTGCTACTTTGATAAAGCCAGCAATGTTTGCCCCAATTACAAGGTTTCCTGGATAGCCGTATTTTTCAGCTGCTGCTTTACTATCTGCATAAATATCTTTCATAATTTGATGTAATTTCGCATCTACTTTTTCAAATGACCAGAATACACGACTTGAATCTTGTGCCATTTCAAGAGCAGATACAGCAACACCACCTGCATTTGCAGCCTTTGCAGGTCCGAATAAAACACCTGCATTTAAGAATTCGTTAATCGCTTCAAGGTCAGATGGCATGTTTGCGCCCTCACCAATTGCTTTGACACCATTCGAAATTAATGTACGCGCTGAATCACCGTTAATTTCGTTTTGAGTAGCACATGGAAGCGCAATATCACATGGAATTGACCAAATACCTGTGCAACCTTCAGTAAATGTAGCATTTGGACGGTAGTTTACGTAAGTTGAAATACGGTCACCTTTTACTTCTTTAATTTCCTTAATCGCATCAAGATCTAAACCTTCTGGATCATACACATAGCCTGAAGAATCTGAGCAAGCAACCACTTTCGCACCATATTGTTGTGCTTTTTCAATCGCATAAGTTGATACATTTCCTGAACCAGAAACAATGACTGTTTTACCCTCAAAAGAATCATTTGCATCTTTTAGCATTTCCTTAACAAAGTACACAGTTCCATATCCAGTTGCCTCTTTACGAGCTAAAGAACCACCGTAGCCTGGCGTTTTACCAGTTAACACACCAGATTCGTTTGCTTTTGTTAAACGCTTATATTGACCCCATAAATACCCAACTTCACGAGCACCTACACCGATATCACCAGCAGGAACATCGACATCTGGACCAATATGACGGTATAATTCAGTCATGAATGCTTGACAGAAACGCATGATTTCTGAATCTGATTTACCTTTTGGATCGAAGTTTGAGCCACCTTTACCACCGCCGATTGGCTGGCCTGTTAAAGCATTTTTAAAGATTTGTTCAAAACCTAAAAACTTAATGATTGATTCGTTAACAGAAGGATGAAAACGAAGTCCGCCTTTGTATGGTCCCATTACGTTGCTGTATTGAACACGATAACCACGATTTACTTGTACTTGATTATTATCATCTTGCCAAGCAACACGGAAGGAAATGATACGATCTGGCTCAACGATACGTGATAAAATATTGGCTTTTATATATTCAGGGTGTTGTGCAAATACAGGCACTAATGAAATGAAAATTTCTTCAGCTGCTTGTAAGAACTCCGCTTGATGACTATTTTGTTGTTTTAGTTGCTCGAATACACCATCAACGTATTCTTTTGCTAATTGTTCGTTGCTAACAGTTGTAGTTGTCATAATGAAAACCTCCAATTATTTGATAGGTGTATCGTATATCTATTTTTCACACTATTCAATAAAATACTTTTTCCAACAGTCTAAAGTTTGTGAAAAATTGAGCAAGAGGGGTTGTGAAATTGTTATATTGAAATAATTATAGGGTGAGTAATTCATCTAATTAAGAGAAGGGATTGATGCCTTATTGTGAAGGTTCTAATTGACGCTGATGCCTGTCCAGTAGTGGATTTAGCGTTATCTATATCATCTGAGTTTGAGATTGAAACTATCTTATTTTGCGATACATCTCATCGTATTGAACGTGATAATGTAATAACAATAATTGTTCCTAAAGGTCCAGATTCGGTTGATTTCACGCTAGTGAATGCGCTTTCAAAACACGATATTGTCATTACACAGGATTATGGTTTAGCAGCAATGGTTTTGGCAAGAGGAGGGTATCCAATTGATCAAAATGGACGAGAAATGTCCAATGAAAATATCGAACGTTTGCTCGAAATGAGACATGTTGGACAGAAAATTAGACGTGCAGGTGGACGCACAAAGGGACCTAAAAAAAAGAACACAAGAAAACAATATTTCGTTCAAAATGAAATTTCGACAAATTTGTGAACGAGCAATTTTAGCGAAAAAAAATGGAGGAATCTGAAGGTGAAAAATGAACTTAAACACGAACTATTTCATCAATTTCCAATACTAAAAGAACTAGCAAATAAGCATACTGTGCTTTGGGAAAATACAAATTGGCAAAAAGAAACGACAACCAATCTTTTTTCGATGCAGGAAGTAGATGAAGCGGAAGAAACACTTACACGCTTTTCTTCTTATTTAAAAGTAGCATTCCCAGAGCTTTTGGAAAGTCAAGGATTCATTGAATCGACTATTCAGGATATACCATTGATAAAGAAAGCTCTCGAAAGGAAATTTGATGTTTCAATACCTGGTCAATTTATCTTAAAATGCGATCATGCCTTGCCAATCTCAGGTTCAATTAAGGCTCGTGGAGGTATTTTTGAAGTATTAAGGCATGCAGAGCGACTAGCTATTGCCAGTGGAAAGCTAAAAAAAAGGAGGATAATTATGTGGTGTTGGGAACGAAGGACTTCCAAGAATTTTTCCAGCAGTACACAATTGCAGTTGGCTCTACTGGTAATCTAGGATTAAGCATCGGCATTATGGGCAAGAAACTCGGCTTTAATGTCGTAGTACATATGTCGAGTGACGCAAAGGAATGGAAGAAAGCATTGCTGCGTGAAAAGGGTGCAACTGTCATCGAATATGAGGCTGACTACAGTGTGGCTGTGGAGCAAGGTCGTCGAGAGGCTGAGCAAGATCCATTCTGTCATTTTATTGATGATGAAAATTCAAAGGATCTTTTTGCTGGCTATGCGGTGGCAGCGAAAAGACTAAAGCACCAATTTGAAAAGACGAACATTAAAGTGGATGAAACACATCCATTGTTCGTGTATTTACCGTGTGGGGTTGGTGGTGGACCCGGTGGCGTTGCATATGGACTTCGAGAGCTTTTTGGAGAGCATGTGCATATTTTCTTTGCAGAGCCAGTTGCGTCTCCTTGCATGACAATCGGTTTAATGACAGGACTACATGATGCAATCAGTGTAGAGGATATTGGACTTGACAATAAAACAGAAGCAGATGGTTTAGCTGTTGGTCGTGCGTCAAAGTTTGTGGGCAAGGTGATGGAAACGTATATCAGTGGTTGTTACACGGTGACAGATGAACAGTTGTTTACATCATTAGGTTTGACAATGGACAGCGAAGGGATATTTTTGGAGCCATCTGCACATACAGGGATGTTTGGACCGATACAGTTAATGAAAAACGGGCAAAATTATTTGGAAAAGCATCATTTAACAAACAAAATGGAGCAAGCTACGCATATTGTTTGGGCGACAGGTGGGAGTATGGTGCCAAAAGAGATGCGTGAAAAGTATTTAAAATTTAGTAGGAACAGTGTTAATTTACAAAATGAGTAGACATCTGAAGCTTTGGTAAAAGGTTGTTTGATTATAATAAAGTTTGATAAAAATCACCTCTTTTTCCTGGAGGTGATTTTTGTTGGATATTTATCTTCATTCATAGATACAGAAGACTCCCGTCTCTACAAGGGTGAGATAAAAATGCGGTTTTGGTTCCTTTTCAGTGGGGTTCAACAAGGGGATGTTTAAATTAGTTGAAAGTGACCTTACGTCATCTTTTATACTGATAAAGAGCAGCATTTACTTTAACACTAATTTAAAAGGGGAATCCTAAGATGAAGAAAGACGATATTATTATTTATGCTTTTGTTATTATTGGAGCTGGAGTAGGTTTATTTTTTGATAATGCTTTTCCGGGGGTGCTAATTGGTTTGGGAATTGGTTATGTGTTTAAAATGATTATTTTTAATAATACAAATGAATAAGAAGTAGGGTATTAGCTTGTTTCATATCAATGAATTTAAAAAGCTGAGCAGTGTATCAGTTAGAACCTTGAGATATTACGATAAAATTGGACTTTTGAAACCTGTATCAAAAACTGAAGGGGGTCATCGATTATATTCAAATACTGAGTTGAAGAAACTTCAGCAAATACAATTCCTAAAAACTATAGGATTTCAATTAAGCGAGATCAAAATAATGTTAGAGTCCGAAGAATGGGACTGGTCTAATAGTCTAATGACACAACTATCTTATGTGATAAAAGAAAAGGACCGTCTTTCAAAGATAGAAATTAGTTTAAGGGAGCTAATAAACGGTATAGCGATTGATGGAGAAGAATTTAAAATTAAAAAAAATCATAGATTTATATAATAATAAGGAGGCTAAAGAAGCATTAAATTATAATCTAGTTGAATTAAATATTAAAAACACGGAAGTACTAGAAAAACTTCCTAACATGGCTAGTAGTGATCCAGACTCTTTAGAGTGGATTGCTTTAGTGGGGCAATTAAAAAAAATATATGCACCTTGGTTATAGTCATTCACGAATACAAAATATTATTGAAAGAATGGATGTAAAAAAAAGGTGAAGACTTTACTGACGAAGATGTTTTTTTTAGATAAACTATGGGACATTAGGATGTCGCCTGAGGAATCAAAAAAAGTTTAGCCTATATCCAATTGATCAAGAGGTCCTTACTTTTTTTGGAGAAGTCATATAGTCATTATCTCGATAATAAATCATAGTTATTTGAACACAGACGGAGGGAAAGATGGGAACTGATATATTAATTTATTTGGGCGGCTTGGCTCTTTTAGATATGTTAAGCCTACAATTATGGGTGTTACTTTATTTCTAGTTTTAACAGATAATAAAAATTTAACATCAAGATTATTGACATATCTATTTACGGTTGTGCTATTGTATTTTTCGTTAGGTATCATTATGATGTTAGGTCTAAATTTTATTATAGAAGCATTCTCAACTATTTTTCAAAATAAAATAGTTAGCTGGGTAATTTTCATCACAGGGGTGATATTATTTACTGCTAGCTTTTTTTATCCCCGCAAATAAAAAAAAGTAACATACCAAAGCCTAAAACACAAAGCTTATTCTCAATTATTATTATTGGTGTTACAACCTTTATCATTGAGGCAGGCATGGCCTTACCATATTTTGCTGCTATTGGTTTATTAACTACAATAGATATACCTTTTTATCAAAGGATTTCAACTATAGCAGTATACAATATTATAATGGTTCTACCAGCTCTTCTTATATTTTTAGGATATAAAGTGTTTGGAAAATTGATAAACCCTACCTTAGTTAAACTTCGGAATAAAATAGCAAGCAGTTCAAGTTCTGCTTTATCCTGGATTATTTGTATAGTTGGCGTGATATTAATATTTTACACTATTGATTATCTATAATTTGTGAATGGAAGTATTGTTGTTGAGTATTGAATAACACTTTTAACAGAATACAATTTTGAACTTTATGTAGGATAAATATCCAAATAAAAAGCCTGGAAATAGAATTCCAGGCTTGATTCTCACTTACTTTAAATGCTCCATGACACACTGCCTCGCTTCCGCAAATGGGTCTTAAAATTTTTAAGACTGTGCTTTAGCTATATTCAGTTCTGAATGGTCCTTCTGAGTTTTCAATCCATCCCACTCATCGGGTTAACCCTCCTAGTCATTGGATTTGAAGTGAAATCTTAAATAGTTTGGGTTAATTATTATTTTCTATACACATTATTTTAAAATTAATTTTTTATAATTTATCGTTGAAGCTGTTTTTGCTGAGCTGCTAAAAAAAACTTCGTGAGCAGCGCGTACTCCGGCACCTGGCTCAAAGTCATAGGAGAAGTCTTGTAGTGCCGCCTCCATTAATGAAATAGCTTGTAAAATATCGCTTGGGAAGCAATAGCCCATATGACCAAATCTGAAAATCTTCCCTTGCAAGTGGCCAAGTCCACCAGCGAAATCTAAATGATAGTGTTGTTTTAAATGTGTTAGGAATTCACCAAGGTCTATTCCTTTTGGTGCCAAGATTGCTGTAATTGTTGGTGAGGCATATTCATCTTCGGTTAACAGTTCAATATTTAGTGCCTTCATCGCATTTCGCACCATATTTTTCATTAATTCATGACGTGCTACGGTTTTATGAAAGCCGCCTTCTTGCTCTATCAGTTTGCATACCTCATGAAGTCCATAGATAAGTGTGATGGTAGGCGTGTTTGGTGTCATCCCTTTTTCTGCCCAGCCACGATAGCTCAATAAATTTAAGTAATAGGATGGTGCTTTATTTTCCTCAATAACTTTCCATGCTCTGTCACTGACGCTGACAAGTGAAAGGCCTGGCGGTAGCATCATAGCCTTTTGAGAGCCTGTAACAAGAATATCGACACCCCACGCATCCATTTCAGCAGGTGCTCCACCAACGCAGCTTACTCCATCTACAATGACTAAAGCATCTGTTTCTTCTCGGACAACTTGTGCCAGTTCAGCGACAGGGTTCAAGATACCTGTAGAAGTTTCATTAAAGGTTACAAAAACAGCTTTAATCGCTTGCAAGGGCTGTAAAAATGCTCGTAGCTCATCCGCAGTACAAGCTTGTCCCCATTCTTTTTCAAGCTTATGTACGTTAAAGCCATATTTTTCACAAATTGAAACAAAATAATCACCAAATGCTCCAACTGTCACAACAACAACGTCTTCACCAGCTGAAACAGTATTCACTGCAGCTGCTTCCAAAGCGGCTGTACCACCTGAAGGAAGTAATAAAATATCTTGTTTTGTCCCGAATACTGGCTTTACTAATTCAGTCGTTTCACGGTAAAGCTCCACAAATTCTGTGCTTCGATGGCTAAAAATATCCTTATTCATTGCAAGCTGAACCTTTTTTGGAATAGGTGTAGGTCCAGGATGTCTTAAAATATTTTCATACACATTCATCAATCCCCTTTTTTGTAAAATAAGAAATTCGAAATTTTCTAACTATAATATAGCATATTATTCTGCTAGCTAACTCCTTTTCGAAAAAAAATGGTAGAGAATAGAAAAAGAAATTATTTAAGGAAATATGGTAATATTTAAATAAAAAGGGGATGAGCTTATGAAGGTAAAAGTTCACTTTCCATCTGTATATTTTTTAATTGAACCCAATATAGTTGCTGTTTATAAAATCAAATCACTTGAATATGTCAATTTAACAGATGTAATCAATATAGGTGAATGGGAGGCTTATGAACTACAGCATTCTCATCAATTTGAAGTGTTTAATCATGATAAGAGTAGACCCTCAGAGAATCCTTGGAGTTTCTATCTTGAGCAGGAGGAACTTTATACTATCGTAGAAATGATAAACGGTGCCATTCAACAGCAACGTTCTGGATCACATTATGAATCCATAACGCCTTCTTCTCAGATGGTTCATATTACTTGCTCAGAATCAGCAGCAGGGTCACTAAGGGTGGCACTTGCTCCCCCAAGACATATTATTGCATTTCCTGATGACCTCTCTATCGGTCCAGTGTGTCAGTTAGAAGCCAAGTTAGGGCAAGCTTTCCGTAAAGAATGGCTATTTGAAAATATTAATAATGAGCAGGATGATCATGTTGAATTTAATAAATTTGTAAATACTTTGCGTGAAATAGATGATATTCCTGCGCACATACCAATTTACATTTGGGTCGGAAACAATGCAAATGAACAATGTCTTTTACGATTCTTTCTTTATTTATTAAACGATAAAGCAAACGAAATCTATCTAATGCAAACCTCTGAGCACAATAAATATGGAGATACAGGGCATCTTTCATCGCTGCAATTAAGCCAACTCTTTATGAATAGTGAAATCAAGCCTTTAACTGTTCAGGAGAGACTATCTCTCAAAAAGAATGGAAACATTTATCACAAACGAGGAATGTATTGCGACGATGGGTGAATGGAGAAATAATAAGTGTATCAGAGGATTATTTTGATGCATTGATTATAAATACGATCGCGAAACTACATAAGGAACAAACAATGAAGGATTTTATTAAGACAGGAACTGTAATTGCAGAATTGATATCTCAGATGGACGAGTGTCCGAATCTCTTCTATTTAGAATATAGAATTCGATTATTAGTTTATAATGGAGCCCTTGCATTAAAAGGTATTCCCAAATCTATGAGACATTATAGTGTAAAACTGCGTGATTAATAAAAACCTCTTTTGTCAGGTGACAAAAAGAGGTTTCACTTGTGGCTAGGCAACGAAAGGTCTGTTCATACGCATTAAACCATAAATCATAAAGAATATTCCACCTGTTAAAAGTGTGAGAATAATGTATAGGACAGCTTTCCCAGCTTCGCCAGTCCATCTATAGAATAGACGGTAACTGAAGTATAAAATGAAGCCAGCAGCGCCTAGTGATGCAATGATGCCGAGAAATGGAATAAACGAAACGATAATTAAACCCGCATAAATAAGCGTGTTTTTTTAAAGCTGCAGCACGGACAGTTTCATTATCAACACCATCTGCAGTTAACAGGAAAAGGCTATAAACATTGATAAGTGGAATCCAAGCAATGTAAGCCATATCACCGAAGCCGTTTGTTTTAGAAGCCATAAAATAAATTAGTGCACTAATAACATATGCAATTAAACCTAATACAAGAGAGGCAATAATAATTAACAAAAGAAATCCGCCAAACGTCGCCGCATCATAATCATTGTAATAATAAGAATCATAGCTCATTGATAAAACCTCCCTTCAAATGAAAATACCCCCTAATCATACCAATCCTAAAATGTTAAATCCATAACAATTTATAGGTAATATTTAGTTGAAATCGTATATTTGTACTAGAATAATTTCTTTGAGTGAGGCTTTTATGATGATTTTTTGAGCGGATACTGAAAAAAATTGCAAAAAAAATCCTTGGAAATATTGGTATACTAGTTTTGAAGATTCATTTTTTAATTGCAAGGTTAAGGGGGGATTTGCCTGTTACTAGTTGTTATTCTATGTGTATTGCTGTGCATTTATTTCATGGAAAAAAAATTATCGTAAGAGTACCTATTATCAGCTAACTAAACATCATATTATAACCGTTAAATGGAATAAAGGAAGACATGGTGAGTACTTAACTTCAAAAATGATTGACAAGTATGCTTCAAAAGATCATAAATTATTAGTCAATGTGTATATTCCGAAAAGAAATTCGGATGAGTTAACAGAAATTGACCTACTTTATATTGATCGAACAGGCTTATACGTGTTGGAATCAAAAAAATTATAGTGGTTGGATTTTTGGGAATGAAGCACACCAGCAATGGACGCAAATAATGACGAATAGGAAAAAAAATATCAATTTCGCCTTGGCGTAATTGCGTCCGGATTTTGAATTGTGCCTGCACAATTCATTCCTTTGAAAATCCGTGACATCCCGCCGGAGCTTTATCTTCATTTTCTGAATGAAGATAGATTTTTTAATCCAATCCGCCAAAATGCTATACATACCCGTGCCCTTCAAGATTTTTTTGAAACTGCCAAACAATGCCATCCATTCAGTTATTGTTTTTGGTGAAAACTGTACTTTGAAAAAGGTGGAGATGACTTCCTCTAATGTACATGTTATAAAACGAGGAGAGTTAAAACGCTTCATCCAAGATCAACAAAAATCTGCTAGTCTAATATTTTCTCAAGTAGATATTCAAGCCATTTACAATCAGTTATTACCACAAATGCAAATTTCCAAGGCAATGAAGAAAAAAAACATATTCGCACGATACAGCAAAGATATGGAAAGCATTAGACGAAAAGGATTTCAAAAAGGAGCGATTATATGCGAATGTATAATAAATTAGTCCGTGATTTAATACCAGAAATAATAGAAGCGGGTGGCAAAAAGTGTGTAACAAGAATAGTAAAGCAGGAAGAATATTTGGAAGAAATCAAAAAGAAAATGCAAGAGGAGGCTCTAGAATTTAAGGAGTCGGCTTCAGAAAAAGAGACTATAGAAGAGCTTGCAGATATTTTAGAGCTAGTTTACGCGGCCATACATAAGCTTGGTGTTTCCTATGAACAATTGGAGCAAATTCGTACTCAGAAGAAAGAACAACGTGGAGGGTTTTTTTAAAGGGATTTATTTGATGGAAGTAGAGGAGTAGGTGAAGGGAACGTGTCACATGATTTAAGGGTTGGTGAAATACAGGAGAAATATATGACGGAGCATGAAATTTGGCAACATCTTAACAATTTCTATTATCGTTCATCGGTCGCAACTTCCTATAAATATGTATTTTTTTAAAGCATTACTTGAAAACTTATATAATGTAGAGGATGAATTAACACTTAGCTATGATCAAATTTTTTTACTCCTTCACCAATATTTATTGGAATTTAATCATTCATCATCAATTAGCGCAGTCACCCAATAAAAATAAACCAGGTCGTGCTCAAACCATTTTGCAAAAGTATGTAAATGACTATAGCGTTCCTTCAGAATGGCAATTTGATCAACTTGAAGATTCGTTACAGATAAAAATTGTCCATGATGTCAAATGTGACTGCAAGCAAAATGTGATTGGGGCATTTTACGGCGATACAGCAGGTGTATTCTATGCATTTGATATTAAACGGGCACAATTTCGTTTTAATCGTCCTGTTTATGAGTTTATGAAAAAATATCAGCGTGTCCTTATGAATTTAACAAACTATCATTTGGTGAAATATTTAGAGAAAGTGAATGAAGCAACAAGCACAATGGCTTTGCTTTCCAAGATTGAGGTGATTTCAAAGCGTAGTTCATTAGAAACCTTTTACAAGGTTCTTACACAATTTGAACAAAATCGTTGTTTCTACTGTCATTGTGATTTATCATCCAGTCGCCGAAAAACACATGTTGACCATTTTATCCCATGGAGCTTCGTTCAAAATGATAATCTATGGAATCTAGTGTTAGCCTGCAATGATTGTAATTTACAGAAGAGTGATAAAATTGCCACTCGCTTCTATTTAGAAACAATGCTTATAAGAAATGATTATTTATCCTCAAACATAAACGAGCCTTTTTACTTTCGTACATATCAAAATACGAAACTGATCGATTTATATGATTACTCCATCATGAATGGATACACAACTTTATGGGAACCAAAGAAGGTTATAAAGAAAAAGGTATAGAATACATGTATCTAGCTCAAGCAAAGGGAATTCATATTTTAAATGTTTGCTACTCCACATTTTGAGCTATAATTTTAATGACAAATTAATAAATGGAGGGATGTATATGGCAGATATTAAATATGAAATCATTGAAACACTCGCTGTTTTATCAGAGGGGAATAAGGGCTGGAAGAAGGAGTTAAATCTAATTAGTTGGAATGGTAGAGAAGCCAAATTTGATATTCGAGATTGGTCAGAGGATCATACAAAAATGGGGAAGGGTGTTACACTTTCACCCGCTGAAATGAAGATCTTAGCAGAGACACTAACGAAATTAGACATATAAGCGAAGGAGCCGTGCCATGCGGCTACTTCGTTATTTTTTTTTGACGAATGTTATGGAGTACATTTTAGATGAATGTGGCAATGTTTTTTTAATGCAAGACAAGAGGAGCCATAAGCGGGCGCAGCTGCTAATAGCGATTAACAAATCATTTGCGTATTATTTATCTAAAGAAATCATAGGAGAATTTGATTACTTACCCATCATGTAAAAAGTTACAAAAAAAACATATTTATCGTAGTGTACTACCTTTATACTAGAGATAACTATAGAACTAAAATAATATGAATGGGTGAAGGTAAATGAAAAAACTACTGGGTAATCTAAGACTTTTTGCGAAAATTGGTATACTTATTCCCATCATCACTATATTTCTAGGGGGCATGTCCTTCATAAGTTATTTAAAAGCCTCCAATGAACTTGGAAACTCGATTGAACATGAAATGTCATTATTAGCTGATGATGTGTCTAATTCTGTTGAAAATAAATTACATGCACATAATCAGCTTATCTATAGTGCTAAATCTGCGATAGAAACTGCAGATAATAGCATGTCAAGAGAACAATTTACACGTTTTGCTGAGCAATTACTGCCATTAAATAAAGAAACCTATGGAATGGGTCTTTGGCTAGAAAAGGATGATTCTAATGGAGAATTATTTGGACCATATGCCTATAAAGATGGAGGAAATATTGTCTATACAGATGTTTATCAAGATCCAGCCTATGCCTTCCATCAGCAGGAATGGTATAAAAATAGCTTGCAATCCAATGATATTATACATACAGAGCCTTTTTATGATGAAGCATTAGGAGAAATGTTTATTACTTTTGGGATTCAAGTTAAAAATGGTTCAACTCCAATTGGTGTTATCACTGGTGATTATGTACTTGAGTCTATCCAATCCATTGTTTCTGAGGTGAAAATACGAGAAAGTGGTTATGCATTTGTTATCGATGATAAGGGAACATTTTTAACACATCCAGATGTGAAAAAGGTAAATCAAGAAACGGTTCAGGACTATTTAAAAATTCCTATCGAACAATTTGCTGGAGATAAAAAAATTGATTCAAACAATGGTTGATGGTAAAGAATACACATTGCAATATAAACAAGTACAAGGAATGCCTTGGAAGCTTATTTTAATTGTTCCGACAACTGAGCTATATAGTGAAGTACAAGCAATGCTATATCAACAAATTATTATTAGTATTATTCTTATCTGTGTAATATCGGTAATTATTTATTTAATTGCACGCTATATTCGTCAGGAAGTACGTACAATAAATGGCCATTTAGGCAATCTTGCTACAGGTGATTTAACCCAAAGAATGTCGATTAGTACAAGAGATGAATTTGGTGAGATGGCACAGTATTATAATGATTCAGTAGAAGCATTAGGAACAATGATGAAGCAAATCGTAGCTGAAACAGATACAGTTGCTTCCACCGCTGAACAACTGACAGCTAGTGTCCAAGAGGTTAATAAATCCGTCACAGAGGTAGCCGTCTCTATGCAGCATGTAGCAGAGAATACGAGTAAGCAACAGACAGTTAGCGACCAACTAACTTCAGTCACATCGGTTTTAGGTGAGGATATGCATTTTGCTGTCAAAGCTTTAGATAGTGCCGTTCAGCAATCTGCAACAACCTCTCAGATGGCAAGTGGAGGCTCCAAGCAAATTCGTGCCTTCGTAAATGAAATCGCTGAGTTGCATACACAGGTGGAAAATAGTGCAAATCTGATAAGTAGTTTGAAAAATCAATCCATCCAAATCGAAAAGATGAGCGAACTGATTTCAACCATAACAGATCAAACAAATTTATTGTCCTTAAATGCAGCGATTGAAGCAGCACGTGCAGGAGAAGCGGGGAAAGGCTTTGCAGTGGTTGCAGGGGAAGTAAAGGCATTGGCAACTCAAACAAGCCTTGCATCACAAGACATTGCCACTGTTGTTCGGACAATTCAAGAGCAAATCAATGAGGCTGTTTCGATGATGGAACAAAGTCGTAAAATTGCTCACCATGGCATTGATTCTGTACAACAGGCTGGAAGTACCTTTGATACAATCAGCAGTGCGATTGAAGATTTAAAACAAACGATTGAAATGACGAGTACCAATACATCAAATGCCTATGAAAAGCTTCATGACATGACTTCGAAGGTTCAAGAGATTTGTCAGCAAGCAATGGAGACAAATGATCATACATTAAATGTGTCAGCAATTACAGAGGAGCAAGCTTCTACGATGAATGAAATGGCTGTAGCTTCTGAGCAATTAGCACATCTGGCACAGGATCTTCAAGAGGAAACAGGTAAATTTACTATATAGTAATTGAAAAGGCCATCGTCCAGTTATTAGGACGATAGCCTTTTCGTTTTATTGAATAAATATAGCATAATATAGATAGGACTCTTGCTAAATAATTGTTTCCTGACGTTTTTATTATTGATTAGCACACAAAACAGCAGAAGCACCATTTAAGAAAGAATATAATCAGGGAATACAAGTATTGTTATGATGTATTTAGAACTTTACGTAATCCAGTAACTTAGGAGAGAAAATGGTACAAGAAGAATACACAAGGCGTCGTGCACCACTTCACAAAGTAACTAATAGATGATCAAAAGAAAGTGCTGCATGAAATCTTTAGCTTCTAAAAGGTTTCATCCGGATGTGTCTGGGGAAGATAGAAGTTTATGTTCTAAAATTTCTTTGTAAAAAATGGTATATTGTATTCTGAAATACTAGTTAGATATAAAAGTGGAGTAAAACTAATTGTTACAAAAGGAAGAAATAGAACAAAGTAAATGTTTTTCATCATTATACTTTTTCTTATGGCTTATCATCAAATCTTTTATATAGCTTTCTGGTGTATTATAATCAACAGAATCAATCCCATATGTTTTCATTTTTACCCACCTATTATTCAGTTAAATATTTCCATAGGTGTTTTTTTCCTCTATTACCAAGTATATATTCATATATCAAAAATCTCACAGTATCCATGAGTTGTTAGAAGATGATTTATGAAAGAATTTATTAGAAATATTTAGCTAGAATTTATTATAGAAAAAATAGAAGTTGAAGATTGATAGGAAGGTTCGCGGACATATAGGCACCCTAAAAGAGGATTTCAGGTAAACTTATAAAAAAACTTTCTATTCAAATTACACAATATCCGTTATGATATTACAATTTTCATCGCAACTTCGATATGGTTGATTTTTATTAGAAAATAATATGGTTCCATTATGAATCAATGATACTTAAAATGGCTGTTATACTATATTTATTTTCTATTTGCGATTTTTGCTACAATCTTTTCCTGTACAGAAAGATTAAAAACTCCCAACAATAATGATATTAGGTGCTTTCCCCTATTTATTGTAAGGGTTAATTTGAATTTTTTTTTTTGAAACAATTTTCACATTGTTTCCATTGGCACTACACTTTTATACTACAGTATAGCGTATTTAGAAAAATAAATATTCTTTAACCTGACAGATATTGAACAGATAGCAAACCATAGTAGCCGTTAATTTCCAACAAAAAACCATGGACTATTAGAATCGCTTTTTGATTCCATTATTGGATGTGAAACAAAGGTAGGAGGAAAGAATCTTATATGGGAAACCGGACATTCTTGGGCGTTACAAATGCCGATACAGATTCGTTTGATTATGAGAATACAGCTTTCGAGACGAATAATTTCCTTGCTCCAGTATGGTTTTGTCTGGTCAGCAAAGAGCAGTTCCAGCGCTATAGCGGACAGCTTATGCAAGCATGGAGCAAGATTCAACCCTATATAGACCAACCGGATGTGGAGGATCTACCTGAGTGGGAATGCTTTTCCAAGGCATTCCAATGGCAGATTCCATGGGCGGATGCTGCAGAGCAGTTGCGCCTGAGCTTACCTGGCACGCTGGCCCATTTCCCATCGCTAGCCGCTCCTTTGCATGAGTGGCTAGAAAACTTGTCTACCCATGTACAGCAGTATTCTGCTGCCGTTATTCATCTGGAGCTTTCGCAATATTTCTCGTTCACAGGCGATCCCGTCCTCTATCTAAAAGACATTGAAGAATACGTTACCCTCTGGCAGTCGCCGCATCCCTCACAGGAGAAGGTTTGGCAGGGAGCGGCTGATAACTTCTATATGCTAAATGGGGAGCACTTGCCATGGAGAGAACGTGTGATAGCTCAACCAGAGCAAGCTTCAGAAATTCAGCTGGCACAGTCAATACCTTCAACATCTGAGAAGCGCCAGCCCAAATGGCAGCAGGAGCTTTACATATGGTTGCTTGCCATTCTGTCTGCCGCCCTCTTTCTTATTGTTTATGTTAATACCTCGAGTGGTTGGTTGGCAGTGCTCGGCTTCCTCATACCCTCTATGTTTATTGTTTTGTGGAATATGATCTTCGGTCCCCAAAAAAACGTCCGCCATTTGCTGGAGACGACTACGACCCTGAGGAAGAACAGTACCCTCTCTTATGCTACACTCAGGATTGAGTATTTCGATGGGCGTTCACCTATTGGGGTGAATGGCATGGAAACCAGCTCTTCGGAGGACAAATCATTACCGGATTTTATCCCATGGTTGCAAATCATGCAAACGAAGGTACTTTCTTCTCACGAGGTTGAGCTCATGATTTCAACTAAAAATCCACCAATCTCTACATTACAACTTCATTTAGATGATCAGCTAGTAGCTACGGACATAGTATCAGCGGTTAATGCCATTGTGTTGGCTCATAAAATGTCCGTTTAACGCAATAACTTAGCCCTCAACCAAAAAGCCTTATGGTAATAGTAGGGGCGATTATTGACAGCATTATTCAGGAATCACATTTGAGGGATTTGCAAAATGGAATTTAACATTGTGATAATATGAAATATAGAATTGGACCATGAGCCGCTAGCAGATTAAAGCTATAACTATTTTTATTGTCTTTTTAAGAAGGAGATCATTCCCTATTGTTTTTAATTAGAAGATGGAAAATGGAGAGGTTTTATGCAAAGAGAACAGCTTAAACAAAGAATATTAAGAGAATCGTCTAAGTTTATTTCATATTTGAAAGAACTAATTAGCGAGAATAGATTTGACGATGGTGAAGCGTTAGAAATATCATTGCTTATCATAAAAAATGGACCTGAAAGTTTATCGGATAAACAATGGTGTGTCTTTTTAGAGAATGGTATTTTACGTGATAAGTATGTAGATAAATGCGAAAGATGTTTTGAACATATTCCTTGGTCAAATATGTACAGTGCTATATTTATAAATAAAGATTATCTTTGTGCTAACTGTAGTTATTTTGAAAATAAAGTTACCTTGCACAAATATTTGTGAAGGGCTATCTAATGTACCTTGAAATGCAATGCGTCAAACAGTGCTATTTTTTTAGGCAATTAAGCTATTCTAATTGACCAACAAAAAAAAGATTGAAGTATTTAGCTTCAATCTACTCATTCATTTCCTGTAAACACGCTCGCCTAGTTTTTAGCCCCAACTAGCTCATTAAACATACTTTGCATTAACTTGCACTATGCCTTTGCTATTCAATTAAACCTTGATACATAAGGCTTTATAGCTTGTTTGTTGTATCACTTTGCACCCTGAGTATTATCTAAATTTAAATGCTTCAAAGTCTATTGTGATATCGTTATTATGGGATTTCAATTGCTTAGTAAAATGCTTGACCATTTTTTTCAGGACCACATAGATAAACTTTGGTATTTGCTGGTACATGATAACTTTCAAATGACAGCCTTTCCGTTTGAGTAGTATCAATAAAATTTACTTTAAAATGCGGGTTAGTCGATGCATATCCTTGTAAAAAGTTTTTATAGATAGCATTGTCCTCACCCTGGTATGTGTAAAATAATTGAATAGGACGATTAATGGGCTGTGCTTGCAAATAAGATAAAAAAAAGGAGTAATACCGATGCCACCTGCAATCCAAATTTGTGATTGTGCATCTTTTTCAAAATTTAATTGCCCGTATGGCCCATTAAGTGCAACAGCCGTATTTATTTTTATTGAGTGATAAACTTGGTGTGTAAAATCTCCAAGTACCTTTATGGTAACGAAAATTTTTTTCACCATCTCCCCCAGAAATTGAAAAAGGATGTGGCGCCTTTTCTAGTCCATCTTGAAAAAAATTTTATAAAAACAAATTGACCGTATCGATAGGGAATTTTTTTTATCAAGCGTTATCTCTAGCTCAATTGCATTCTTACCCATTTGTTGAATGCCTGTAATTTTACCTGTGTATTTAAAAAAACATATCCTGATACATCGTTAGCATATATAGTGCCGACATAAATCCTATAGTTGTCGTAATGGCAGTGAAAATGCCTAAAGGTGTAGGTTGTAGTAAGTCATATTTGCTAGAAAAATATGCATGATATATTCCGAAAGTATAGGGAATAAGCATGAATCGATGAATAACGCGCCAGTGTTCATATTTTAGAAATTTTGCAAGCAAGGCTATTAAAATAAGGGCGATAAAGCCATATTGTCCAAGCTCCCCAAGCTCTTTTGAAAATTCACTAAGAGAAGTTTCAAACCCTTTATCCATTTCTGGAACCCTTTCCTGCAGCTGTCCATGTAAAATCACCAATGCCAGTGAAATAATAGCCATATATTTATGGTAGCGATAGACATTTTCTAGACCATGAAACCACCGATCTAACATTTTCATTCTAGTTGATAATAAAAAAAACAACAAAAAAAACCTGTAATTGCCAAGCCACCAATCATGTGACTAAGTTTATCCAAGGAGTGAAGTGGCTCTACTGGTATCGCAAAAAAACCAAAGTAAAGAGCTGGTTCCCATAATAAGTATAATAAATATAATCCCTCTAATTGATTTCATAAATAACCTCCAGTCCTTATTTTTATCGAAAATCATCCTATGTATACAATAAATTCCTAAAATGGTTGTGAAAATGAAGTTCTACACAATTTTGAGCAATTTCTTATGTTTTTACTTTTCTTTCTAATTGGAAAAAGGGAGTGTATGTTCGGAATATATGTTCCCTTTTGAGGGAAGGTATGTTAAATTAAGAAGGATCAATCATAAAAGACATGAGAGGGGAAGTTCTTATGCAAGGGAATACTCATATTGTTGGGGGCATTACTGCTAGCCTAGCCTTTGCGCAAATTTCGAATGATAATCCGCTACTTTTGGTAGGAGCAGGTATTATTGGTGCATTACTTCCAGATATATGCCATAGCGGCAGCAAAATCGGAAGAAAGTTTCCCATCATTTCAAAAATGGTTAATAAGTTGTTTGGACATCGTTCCTTTACACATAGTTTACTTTTTTTTAATTTTAATGGTGATGGTGCTACATACTTTAGTTCCTTTTAAAGCGATTTCAATAGGAATTTTATTAGGAATGGCAAGTCATATTTTTCTGGATATGTGGACAAAAAAAGGGTGTTAAATTGTTTTTTTCCAGTATCTATTTCTGTCCGTTTCCCACTAACAACCAGAACAGGCAGTAAAGTTGAAAAAGTAGTATTTATGTTGTTAACTTTGCTTTCTGTGTATTTTAGTTATGAATTAATAGTTAATCTACTGGGTACCTTATAAGCAATAAAACCCGAGTAAGAGAATATTCTCATACTCGGGTTCTTTGAATCAGCTACATTATTCAGCCTGTACCTCTTCTACCGTTTTTTCGACTTCTACTCGTGTCATTTTTTTTCGCGGCCATCCTTCATCGCCTTCAAAGTTTTATGAGCAAGTGCTAGTGGTAAACGGCAGAATAAAAGTACTGTCCGTTTATTGATATCCTTCATATAAAGATCAGCTTTCGCAAGGTTTTCCTCTGCGTATGCAAATAAATCCTCTCGTGTCCAGTCATCTGGAACAAAGCTTACGCCACGCTCATCCATATCCTCGTGCTGATTACGTAAAATATTCACAGCCTGGAGACCTCGTCCATAGCCAATAGCTAAATCGCGATCTGTTTGAATATCTGCACCCCACGCCCAAAGCTCAGACAACATTGTGCCAACAAGCCCTGCCACATAGTATGTATAATCATCTAAATCCTCACGAGTGTGTACTTGCCAGTTTGCTTTTGCCCATTTGGCCATCCCAAAAGACATCTCGCTCGTAGATGCTTGGACAATTTTTCGAGAGCCTTCAGGGCAGAAAGTTAGCCAGTCTGCTAAGCGAAGAGATACTTCAGGTAGCTGATCAGCATATGGTGCTAATAATGTTTCATATGCTTCAGCATCAAATGTTTCCTTTAATAATTCACTTGTTGCAGTTAGTAAATCAAATTTTACATCATTTGAAAGCCTTTCATGGTCTTCAATTTCATCAATAGCACGCATAGCTAAATAGGCAGCAGCCACTGACATTTTCAAATCGTTTTTTTTAAAAAAAGTAATCGGTATATAAAAAGTGCGGCTAGTTCCCTTTAAAACCTGCATCGCTTCTTTATAAAGTGTTTTTTGATCTTTCACTACTATTCCTCCGTTCACATGGTCACACATCTATAGTATATCGTATCGCAAATGTGAGGAAAGATAAAACACATTGTTTAATTTTCTAGTCATATTCTTTGAAAACGCTTAAAAAAGATGATAAAGTTTAATAGTAAACTATTTAGCTCTATACATTATTTTATCAAAATAATGGCTGGACTTATGCGATACAAAATATGACATAGAGGGAGTTTTATTGATGGGACGTTTAGATAACAAAATTGCAATTATTACAGGTGGCGCATCAGGTATGGGTGCTGCAATGGCAAAATTGTTTGCTGAAGAAGGAGCTACAGTTATTGCTGCTGATATTAACGAAGAAAACCTAGCAAAAATTTCTGAGCTAGAGCATGTAGAGGGAATGAAATTAGACGTTTCGTCAGATGAAAACTGGGCAGAGGTAACGAAAGCAGTCATCGATAAATACGGATGTATTGATATTTTAATTAATAATGCTGGTATTTCATCTGAAAAGGGTCCTGACCAAATTTCGCAAGCAGACTGGACAATTATGCATAATATCAATGCTTTTGGTCCATTCCTAGGCATTAAACATGCTTCAAACTATATGAAAATAGCGGGAAAAGGTTCTATTGTTAATACATCTTCCTACACAGCAATTATTGGTGCAGGCATGAATGCTTATACAGCATCTAAAGGATCACTCCGCGCAATTGCTCGTGCAGCAGCTGCTGAATTAGGAGCTTTTAACATCCGCGTAAACACTGTTTTCCCAGGTGTAATCGAAACGCCAATGACAGCTAAATTATCTGAAGCAAAAGAAGCGATGGATATGCTTGTACAAGCTACACCAATGGGTAGACTTGGGCAACCGGAAGAAGTTGCTAACGCTATTTTATTCCTTGCATCAGATGAGGCATCTTATATTACCGGTGCTGAACTAGTGATTGATGGCGGGTATTCGGCTCGTTAATAATATTTGAAAAAAAGAAAGTGGAAATGTGTGTTTATTCATACATTTTCACTTTTTTTTGTTCTTTTAATAGAAAAATGATAAAGTAATAAAAATGCTTTCGCAATAAAGATGAAAAATAGAAGTATTTTGATATTTTTCGTGTTTTTTTCATGAAAGTTTGCTAAGTTATTGCACAATCATTTCAACAGCGTTAAAGTTTAGAAAGGGCAAATAAACAATTACGTGGAACAAAAATGGTAACTGTATTTTTGCTGGTGATATTAATAGAAGATACGTCAGGATTTTGACACAATAACTCCTTGCAAAATCCAATGACAACGTGGGGGCATGAACTTTATTCAGCAGGCATTTAAACGCATCCTGAATAAAAGCAAAATCTAGTATATATCTCACCGTTTAAATAGAGATTGTACTGAATAAAGTTAAAGGAGAATGGTATGCCAAAGGCTATAGGTATTGATGCAGGCGGCACATTGACAAAAGTTGCTTATTTAGATAAGCACAATGAGCTTGTTTTAACAACTTTTCCGTCAAATGATTTGTTAGCTGTAAAGGATTGGATTATTAAACATCCAGATATTGAGGATATTGGTGTTACGGGAGGGCGTACGGAGCAATTACTGGAAGTCATAAAGGCAATGAAATCGATTCATTATATAGTAGAATTTGAAGCTACATTGAAAGGTGTTCGATTTTTGCTACATAAAGAAGGCTATTTTTTCGAGCGTAGTATGATCACGAATATTGGTACTGGGACTTCAATTCATTATATGGAAGGCAATACGCATATTCGTGTTGGTGGAACAGGTATTGGCGGCGGAACTTTAATTGGATTGTCAGCGCTTACAACGGGTATTACAGATTACAATGAAATAAGAGAAATGAGTTCACATGGTAATCGGGAGTCTATTGATTTACTAGTTAAAGACATCTATCAAGGGATGGATACACCAATTGATGGACATTTAACAGCTAGTAATTTTGGGAAGGTCGGTATTACTGAGTTTGTCAATCATCCAGCAGAAGATATTATTGCTACTGTACAAGGCCTTGTAGGAGAGGTGATTACAACACTTAGTATACAATATGCTGAGGAGAAAAATGCACAACATATTGTTTATATTGGCTCTACCTTAAGCAATAACGATCATCTGGCTCGCGTAATTGCCAATTATACACGTACAAAAAAACATATACCCGTTTTTATAAATGACCACGGTTTTTCTGGGGCAGTTGGAGCCTTACTAAATATATCTGAATATACAATTGTCTAAAGGGCAAAAAGAATGTACATTACTAAAGAAGATTGGTAATGTACATTTTTTTATACATAAATCCTCTACCATTGAAGTTTTCACCAAAGCATAAATCCTTTATTCCTGAGCACATTACAGGTAGGAGGTGAATATCTGTGGGCAATAGAAATAATAAAAACAGTAAAAAGACGATGAATGTTAGAACACATAATCCTTTCGGTACCTACAAAAGCAAAGACCTCGATAGAAGTAATAGTAATAACAATAATCCGAACGACAACCTGAATGAAGAATTTTCGGCTGAGTTTGATGCAAAGGCTAAAAATAAAGATAATAAAACAAACCACGATAAAAATCAGCAATCCAATAAAAAGAAATAACTAAACTTGGAGGGGTTAAAAATGGCAAAGAAAAATAAAACAAGCTTTAAAAAGAAAAAGAAAGAAGATGTCCATAAAAAAAATGATCGGGAAGAATATTCAGCAGAGTTTAATCAGGTAATTCATAATAACCCGCAGCAACCAAAACAATAATCAAAAAAATGCTCCTAAAGTATGCTTTGCTTTTGGAGCACTTATTTTTTGCTTTGTACAACAGTTTATACATCAAAGGGGATATTAAATTGAAAAAAATTTGGTTTAACAGTGGGTACTATTCTTGTATTACTCAGTTCACCATTACATATTCCAACGGCTGTTTTTGCCCAACAGGAGGCTCCGGCCTATGCCAAGTGGAGTATAGTAGCGATTAAAGAGGTAAGGATTAAATATCCGCAAGCTAAGATTGTTGATTATTTACATGAAGGAAGCGAAATACAAGAAGACTCAACAATAGAAAAATTTAAGCTATGGCTCAAACAAAATGACAAGGAATTTGGGTCAATGTAAAAATCCAATATGTCACAAAGACGAATAGGATAGAAAACATTGAATTACAGGAAGCAACCTCATAAGCAATAATTTAAAGGATGCCTGGTTTAGGCATCCTTTTTACAAACCCTTATTGTTCTAATTTTTGAATAAACTCACGCATTAATTCAGGTAGATCTGCCATGCATGACCACTAACTAAATTGCCATCAGTATGAAGATTCGCATCAATGTAAGTGCCCCCTGCTACTTGAACTTCTGGCTTGCAGGCAATGTAAGCTGTGAGCTCACGACCTTTTAGCACCTCTGGAATAGTTGCAAAAATTTGCGCTGCGTGACAGACAGCAGCAATTGGTTTATTCTCTTCAAAGAAATGACTCACTAGTACTGGAACGTACTCATTTAAACGAATGTATTCTGGTGCTCGACCACCAGGAATAATGAGTCCGTCAAATTGTGCTGGATCAATATCAGCGAACGCTGAATGTGCCTCTAAGCCATATGCTGTGCGCTCGATATATGTATCGACCCCATCTACAAAATCGTGCAATACAGTTTGTAGTTTCTTTGCTGATGGTGCTGCAATCGTTACATTATAGCCAGCCTCTGAGCAGCGGTAATAAGGATAAAAAAATTTCCAACGCTTCTACAGCGTCCCCGGCGATTATTAATACTTTTTTTCACCATGATTCCATCTCCTTTATTGTGATTTACTAGCTAAATTCGACACTTTCAAAAAAATTCCCTGCTGATAGTTTAGAAAAGCTGAAAGAAGTAGATATATATAATGGCAAATCGCTAATGAAGTTCAAACAACCTACTTTACAATGAAAAAAAATGAAGCGTATAGTATTTATTTAGCTAGGTAAATAAATTGGTTAAAGCATGATTATCAGTCTTCATCAATCGGACATTCACCTAACTTCATTGCGAGGAAACTTGGATAAATACAAATTTATTGCCCGTTAATGCGGGATAACCGAGGAGGTAAAAATTGATTCCCTTATTCCATGCCTTATTCCAAAAAAAGTCGCTATTTAACGAATTGTTTAAATGAAGTTCTAAAACAGCATAATTTGTATAGCTCACAATGGACCATTTTATACTGCTTACATACGCACGGTCCAATGACATTAACTCAAATTTGGAAGTATTTAAATGTTGAAGCACCAAGTATTACTCGAGCAATTACTCGACTCGAAACGTTAGGATGGGTACAAAGAATAGATGGTGAAGATAAACGAGAAAAGATTGTTACTCTATCACCAGAAGCAGAAAAACGATTACCTGCTATTACAAAAACAATTTTAGCATTTGAGGAAGAAATGGTAGGGTCACTGACTGTTGAAGAACAACAGCAATTTATAAGTCTATTGGAAAAAATGAAAGGTTGAATGACATGCAGCATGAGGAAAACTCAAAAATATGGACGAAGCGGTTTGTTAGTCTGTTTTTAACAAATATTTCAGTGTTTTTTTGTTTTTTTATGGGCTCGTAACGACCTTACCGCTTTATGCGATTGGTGAGCTTCACCAAACTGATAAGGAGGCAGGTTTATTACTATCAGGCTTTTTATTATCAGCTATTATTGTACGTCCCTTTTCAGGTAAATTATTAGATGTTTTTGGAAAAAAAGATGCTTTTAGTTATATCGATTGCCGGCTATTTTTTTATGTACAGTTTTATATTTATTTATTCATCCATTCGGACTTTTACTTGGACTACGCTTTATTCAAGGAATCTTCTTTAGTATTATCACAACTGCAGCAGGTTCTTTAGCTGCGGATATTGTACCAACGAAGCGTAAAGGCGCAGGTCTTGGCTATTTCACTATGTCCACTAATTTGGCTGTCGTGATTGGACCATTCGTTGGCTTACTCCTTATTCAATATAGTAGCTTCAATGTATTATTTATTGTGATGAGTATTTGTATAGTAGCTGGTGGCATTTTAGCTGCTACTGTGAATACAGATGATTTACCTAAACCTGCACATCAGGGGAAATTAACCTTTAAATTGAATGATTTATTTGAACGCAAAGCACTTCCTATAGCGGCTATAGCTAGCTTAGTTGCTTTTTCCTATGCGAGTGTTTTATCCTTTTTATCCGTGTACGCTCAGCAAAAAGGACTTATGGCCATCGCCAGTTTATTTTATGCAGTTTTTGCAGCAGCCATGCTAATTACAAGACCTTATACTGGTAAGCTTTATGATACAAGAGGACCGCAGTTTGTCATTATTCCTGGTATTATATCTTTTGCTATAGGGCTAGTTATGCTTGCCTTTGTGGCAGGACCAGTATTATTTTTAAGCGCAGCTATTTTTATTGGATTTGGCTATGGGGCAGTAACAACAAGCTTGCAAGCATTGGCCGTGCAATCAACGGCACTTCAACGTAGTGGCTATGCAACCGCAACATACTTTACAATGTTTGACCTTGGAATTGCTATAGGTTCTTATATTTTAGGTATAATAGCGGTACAAGCGGGCTATGGAGCTGTTTATCTAACCGGTGCAGGTTTACTAGTCGTTGTTTTTATTATCTATTTAGTGCGTTTAGCTAAAATAAAACAAAACATGTAGCAGGGGATATACGATTTTAAAGAAAATTGAAAGCTGAACCACTAGCAATAGTAGTTCAGCTTTTTTTGTGAAAAAAGCGACAAAAAAGAATTCTAGATAGTAGTTTGATCTTTAAATTTGAAAATTTCATCAACTGCACGATGATAGCCACCTGAATTTTGAAATGTTTTACTGCTATTTGCAGCAGCCTCTTGGAAGGAGGACTCCTTTAAAACATGCTCTGCTGCTTTGAACAGCTGTTGTGCAGTTAATGTTTGCATCTGTAGTGGAATACCAGCACCTATTTTGGCAACCTGCTCTGCAATAATGGGCTGGTCTGCGCCTTGAGGAATTACAATTAGTGGAACACCATAGTAGAGACTTTCATTCGTGCTGTTCATTCCACCATGCGTAATAAATAGTTTAGCGTTTTTTTAATACTTTAGTTTGTGGAACATAATCCTGGACAATAAAGTTTGGAGGAATCTTTCCTAATTTATCTAGTTGGGTTTTTTGTCCAATAGACATAACGATAGTGTATGGAGTGTTTGCGAAAGCTTTCAAACAAAGCTTGTAAAATTCTAGGGCTTGATTAATGACGGTACCCCTTGAAATGTAAATAAGGTTTTTGTTCCTGATAGCAGTAAAATCAAAATTCCTTTGTGCATTTCGAGGATAAATGGATGGGCCTACAAATTTATAGGTTTGGTCAAAATTATCTCCAAAGGGCTGAAATTCTCTAGTTGTATAAACGATTGTAAGTGGGGCAGGGTTACAAAATACTTCATAGGGAGAATAAATATCAATATTATAAGTAGATTTGATTTTAGCTATCAGCGTTTGATAATTTTCATTTATTTTTTCAAGTATTGCATTTGGAATATGCTGTGACAATTGCTCTATTGTGTGATCAAATGATAATTTAGTTTCAGCAAAAGTTGTGCATGAATTGATTGCTGGAAGCTGAAGAATTTGTGCAAGGAGACGTCCGCATCCAAACATGGATCATGAATGATATAATCAAATTTCTCACCTTTAATCTGTTCAAGTACGGCAGGAATAACAATATCTGCTGTCAGTAAAAGTCCATTGACTCTTTCAAGCAAATAGGTTCTTCCTCCTGAGATAAATGCTTTTATAAATTTTTGACCATCAAATGTGCGAACAGTTGCACCTGTTTTCTCCACACACTCTCTAAAATCTCCTATTGTAAAGTACACAACCTCTTCTTCGCGTGATATAGCTCTTGTACGACGCAATAGTTGGATTGATATGCCCCTCAGATCCGCCATTTATAAATAAAATTCGCGACAATTCTATCACTCCTTAGGATAAAAATTTCTAGATACACAAGGGATACTTGCCCATATTATTGTTTACTATGGTAAAACACCGCATATTCTTTTAGCAAGTGCAAGCAGGTTTTTGAAATGGATTTCATTGCAAAAAAACCGAACTAATGGTTATATTAGTTCAGCTAGTTTCTATAAACGGCCATATCCTACAAAGTACTTCTTCCAATAAGAACTATTAATATTAGCAATCGTCACACCACTATTGCTTGCATTGATCATTTGATTATTACCAACATAAATACCTACATGTGAAATGCCTGCTTTATATGTATTTGCGAAAAATACTAAATCACCTACTTTAGGTGTACTTACTTTTTCGGCCGTATTGTAAAAGCCAGCAGCCGTTTTACGTGGCGTTGAAATACCCGCATTATTATAAACATAGGTGATATAACCTGAGCAATCGAAACCTGTGCTTGGTTTCGTTCCTCCAAATGTATATTTAACACCAAGTTGTTGTTTGGCAATTTGTACTAGATTGGCAGGTGATTTAGGTACAGTAGAGTGCGTCGTATTAAGGTTTAACTTTTGGCCAATATAAATCGTGGAAGAAGATAAATGATTCCAGCTCATTAATGTTTGTAAAGAAACTCCCTGTTGACTAGCAATTTTCCATAAAGAATCACCAGATTTTACTGTGTACGTTGCAGCAGATGCTGTCTCAAGCGATGAAAAAAAGTACAGATGAACTTAATGCTAGTGCCGCTAATTTTATTCCCCATCCCCATCTATACTTTTTATTCTTCTTCATATTATGTATCCTCCTATAACTTGAAAGCGTGTTTCTTAATATATAAATGATATTAACATTAGAACATTACAAATGTATGTCAATAAAATAACATTAAGGATACAATTAAACATAATAAAACGGAGAATAGCATAAAGCTACTCTCCGTCTTTCTATTTTAAATTCTTCTTTAAAAAAAGCCTTTGTTCGTTCATGCTGAGGATTGTTGAAAAACTCTTCAGGATGATTAGCTTCTATAATTTGGCCACCATCCATAAATAACACCTTGTTCGCTACTTCACGTGCAAAGCCCATCTCATGCGTGACCACAATCATTGTCATATGCTCCTCAGCTAAATCCTTCATAACTGTTAATACTTCACCTGTAAGTTCTGGATCAAGAGCTGAGGTTGGTTCATCGAATAATAAAATTTGTGGGTTCATCATAAGGGCACGAGCAATGGCTACACGTTGTTTTTGACCACCAGAAAGATTGGCCGGAAAAGCGTTCGCTTTATCAGCAAGTCCAATTTTTTTTAATAAATCTTGACAGCGACGAGCAATGTCATCTGCAGATTCATTTTTTACTAAGCTTGGTGCCATTTCAAGGTTTTGTTGAACCGTTAAATGTGGAAATAGGTTAAAGTGCTGAAAAACCATTCCCATTTTTGCTGTAATTGCTTTAATTTCCTGCTGCTTTGGATATTGACCATCTTGCACCAAGTAATCACCGTCTACACAAATACTACCGCCATTTATTTCTTCTAAATGAATCAAGCTTCGGAGCATAGTGCTTTTACCTGATCCAGAAGGGCCGATTACAGCAATTACATCATTTTTATCTATAGAAAAAGTTATTCGCTTGAGCACCTCAAGCTCGTCAAAGGATTTTTTTTAAGTTGGTTACTTCAATCAGCGCCATACTGTCACCTCTATTCAAATTTAAAGCGTTTTTCTAACCATTTAAACAGCACAGTTAAAACGAGTGTCATTGCTAAATAAATAGCACCAGCGATAAAGAACGGCACAATTGTAAAGTCACGATTAACAGCTGTTTGTGCAAAGTGCAGTAGCTCTGGTACAGCGACTGCATATAAGAGAGCTGTATCTTTTATTAATGTAACCGATTCATTTGATAAGGCTGGTAAGGCTACTCGAAACATTTGAGGCAATATAACGCGTGTCGTAGTTTGCCATTTTGATAAACCTAGTACTTGAGCTGCTTCATATTGTCCTTTATCAATGGCTAGTAATCCACCTCGGAAAATCTCAGCAAAATAAGCAGCATAATTTAGAATAAAGCCAAGACATGCTGCGACAAATCGATCAAGTACTAAGTACTCGCCGATGACTGGCAGCATAGGTAAACCGAAGCAAATCAATAAAAGCTGTAGTAATAGTGGTGTACCACGCATGACATAAATATACGTATGTGCAAGCCAAGAGAGGGGTTTAAAACGGCTCTTTGCTGCTAATGTTAATATGAAACCAAGTGGAATCGATACAAGAATGGCGATGAAAAACAGTAATACTGTCATTTTAGCCCCTTCAAGCATCGGCAAAACCATTGTTTGCCAGTAATCCGCCATTTCTTCTTCCCTCCAAATAGATTAAGAGCTTCGCAAGGAAACTCTTAACGATTTATAGCATTCAATTATTTTAAAACCTTATCTTCCCCAAACCATTTTGTAGAGATTTCAGCGGAAGTGCCATCCTCATTCATTTTATCTAATGCAGCTTGAAGTTTTTCTAATAATGCTTCATTGCCAGGCTTGACACCAACCCCATACTGCTCAGGTGCTAATGACTCATCTAACAATTTGAATGTGTCAGGCTCTTTCGTCATATAATATTCAGCTACAACTGAATCGATAATAACTGCATCTACTCGACCTGTTTTTAAATCTGTTAATGCTAAAACATTATCTCCGAATTCAGTAACTGTTTTAATTTCTTTGTGAATTGGATTTGCATTTAGTGCATTTGCCGCAGAAGACTGTGATTGAAGACCAATTTCTTTTCCAGCTAAATCCTTTAATTCTTTTATAGTAGATTCTTTAAGTGTCATTACAGCCTGTGCGTTTTCTAAGTAGGGTTTAGTAAATAATACCTGTTTTTTTGCGAGTATCGTTTATCGTATAGCCATTCCAAATTAAATCGATACGACCACTAATTAATTCTACTTCTTTTGTTTTCCATTCAATTGGTTGGAACTCTGCTTCTACGCCCATATGTTCTGCTGCTGCACGAGCTAAGTCGATATCGAAGCCAACGATTTCATTTTTATCGTCTCGGAAGCCCATTGGTGCAAATTTATCGTCAATACCAATAATTAATTTTTCTTTATCAGTGGATTTGTTGTCAGCAGTTGTTTTATCTGTTCCTGTTCCGCTTGTTTTCTCCTCTGATGAACTACATGCTGCTAATGCAAACATCACGGCTGTCAGCATGAAAAGTAATACGAATATTCGCTTCATTTTTGCATTCTCCTAACATTCTAAATAGATTTCTATCATTCACTTTCGTTAACTAAATCACTAATGTGATAAAGAATATCATCGTACTTTAAAATTGTCAATATCCGTATTGAATTATTAGAAAATGCCTACATTTAGAGCAACATTTGATGACTAAGAAAGCTGATAAAAATAAAAAATGAGGGGATATTAAATGGGAAGATAGAAAAAAGGAACTGCACGCTAAAGCAAAAACAGTTCCTAGTCCTTGGATTAGTTTTTTTCTTTTTGAATGGCCTTACGGGCTAAAGCATCGGCCGCTTTATTTTGAGTATCAGGGACCCATTTGATAAAAAAAATAAATCGAAAGTATCTGCAAGTGCTAATGCCTTCTCGAGAAATGGTTTAAATTCCTCATTTTTCACATATTCTTTTTCCATAGAGGCTACAACAATTTTTGAATCAGAACGAATTGAGACAAGGCTTGAACCAAGTTTTTGAGCCTCCTCTAAGCCACGAACTAAAGCTGTAAATTCAGCAATATGGTTATTGGCAGAACCTATAAACTCGCTAATTTGAATATGATGGCCCTCACCTTTAATAAATATACCTATGCCACTGGGACCAGGATTTCCTGCACTAGCAGCATCTATATATACCTCTAACATAAAATCCCTACTTCTTTGTTTTATTTTAATTGTACAACAAAGGTATTATTCGTTCATGCCATTTTTTTATCGTATAGACGGGCAGTAAGTCTCCATTGAAGAAGGAAGTAAAGCAAGCCTGATTGTAGTTACACTTTATTCAGGTATTAATAAACAAAATAGTTGCTTGTTCAAAATGTTCACTTCATAATAGGAAGAAGCAAATTTTGGACAGGGGAGGAGCGAGAGTTCAACATGGATAAAGTGACAGTTATGAAAGATATTGATGAACTGCATGATACGTATTGCGCGGATTGCTTAGTGATTAAGCAGCTGCGTAAAGATCGCGGTAAGCCAGGGGCTCATCGTTTCTGCATCGAGGGATGCACAGTGGGGGAGCGACTACAGTTTCTAGGAGACGAGCTTTTAAAAGTATATAGTAAAAAGCTGTAAGTAATCGAAATTTTACTTTTTAATAAAACTTAATCATATTTACTAAAACTAATGCATAAATAACAATATGATCGGAAATACTACTATTGGTTGGTTACCATAGAAAAAGTTACCTTGTTGTTGGCTCTGCTGATAACAAAGTAGCTTTTTTTCTATTTTATCTTCATTCAGCAAATGTTTTTTTCTGTAGCGAAAGTGAAGCGGCAGCAACAATTGTTTTTTTCTATAGCGACAGCTACAATTATACCTAGGAAAAATTGAATACATAAATGCGCCGTACGCTTGAGGAGTATTCTCCAGCGTACGGCGCATTTTTAAGTAAATTTTGCAAATAAAATCTAAAAGTTGAATTTTTGAAACGATTTTAGTGGCCTTCCGCTATGCCTTTAGAATAGTGCAAGCGAAGTTACTCTCTATTTAGTAGCCGCATAATTACTTAAATCTTGATAATACTTTGTAAGAGAGGAAGCAGAAATATCGAACGTCGCGGCGATTTCTTTTACTGTCAAGGATAGGGACTCGAATAACGCCTTTTCTTGTCCATAGCGAATCGCACCCGCAGCAATCGCAGCTTCTTTACGTGCAGATGGTTGTCCTTCAATTAAGTAATCCTCTAAAAGCTCTAACATCGGAGATGTCTCGCGATCATTTTGCTCAAGGAAATCCTTTACTTGGGTTAAGACATTGCTCTCAAAGTTTGTGAATTCCTCTCCTTTATAGCCATTAGACACAAGTAATTCCCAGAAGGATAGATGCTTTTCTTTTAGGAATGTGCCAACCTTTTTCTCTGAGCCCTCAAAGGATTCCTTAAATTTCTCAAATACTTTTGCATGATCTTGAGGGAAGAAAATCAGTGTTGAAACAGCTAAATAATGCTCTGATTTTTTTGTTCCATCTGGTAAGAGGAAGGCAAAAACATGCATGCCTTCAGGAATTGGCTTGTCGTTTTCTCGACGAATATAAATTTCTTCATTTGTTAGCACATGGATAGCCTTGAAATATTTCTCTTCTACAGTGGAGACAGATCCAATAAATAAATGAGGCTGTGACCAGTTTTCTAAAACCTTTAAAGTAGAAGGTCTGACCGTTTTTTTCTTTGTTTTCTTTAAATAGCCTTTCCAAATAGATGGCTCTTGATGGAAGAAGAAGTCATCTAACGCAACTGCCTCAATCAGTTCTCTTTGTAACACGCTCTCTAATTTAGGTTGCCATGTTCCTACATGCTCGATATAGGCACGAACATCTTTACGCTCTGGATATTCCATGTAAAATGTTTGCAGCACACGCTCTAATTCTTCAATTGCTACAGTTTCAACTGTTACCTGCTGTTTACCTTCACAACATTTTTTGTATTTTTTGCCGCTACCACATGGGCATGGATCATTACGTTTTACCATAATTGGATACACTTCCTTTGAAAATTGTTAGTCGGTTTTTGCTAAATAAATTGCATACATTTAATAATAACGGTACTTTTGTATGAAGAAAAATGATTGTCTATTTAGAAATATCAAAAAAAACATAGAGGGACGCCCTAGTTCTAGTATATGTACGAATTTTTCTGAATAGAACCAAAAAAAGAAAACCATCTACGCTTATAGTAAAGCATAGATGGTCCTTAAATAGTTATGTTTAGCCTTTTATTGCTTCCATTTCCACTGTTAATCGTTCCAGCTCATCAATAAGGTGGCCAATATAAGCAATGGTTTCACGCAGTGGTTGATCTGTTGTAACATCAACGCCTGCCATTTGAGCAAGTTCTACGGGTGACTTTGTACCGCCAGCCTGAAGAACAGCCAACCATTCTTCAACAGCCTTATCGCCTTCTTTTAATATACGCTGAGATACTTGAGTAGAAATCGTTAAACCAGCACTATATGTGTATGGATATAAGCCCATATAATAATGAGGCTGACGCATCCAAGTAAGCTCTGCACCCTCGATAATATCGACCGTATCATCCCAGAAATCTTCCAGAACAGTGCGTTTTAATTGATTTAAAATTGTAGCATTAACAGCTTCACCAGCATCAATTAATTCATATACCTTTCGTTGATAGGCTGCTTCCAGTAAATGTGTGACAAAGTTATGATAATAGGTTTTAGACACGATATTAGAAATAACCCATCGTTTAAAGCGAAGATCCTCATTATGCGTTAATAAATAATTAGCTAGTAGCATTTCATTCATTGTTGATGGTGCTTCGATAAAGTATAGGGATGGACGACTATTAAAATAAGATTGATGGGCATGCGTATTGGCAAAGTGACCAGCGTGTCCAAGCTCATGAATAAGTGTGAAGACCTCATTCATACGCTCATTCCACGACATTAAAATATATGGATGACTTCCATATGGACTTGAACAGAAGGCACCAGTGGATTTTCCTTTGTTTGGCGCAAAATCAATCCAACGTTCATTAAACGCTTTTTCAATCATATTTGTATAATCCTGACCGAGTACCGCTAACGCATTTTCAACATAATTTTTCGCTTCAGCCATCGTTAGCCTTGGATCATAATCTGGATCAAGGGCAATTTTTAAATCAGCAAATGTCATATTATCGATACCATTTGCTTTTTGAATTAGCTTAGCATAGCGACGCATATGTGGTGCAAGCTCTTTTGTAATAAGGTCTATTTGACGATTGTAGAGTGAGCGATCGACATCCTGATCAAATAATAGGTAATCAATAACTGAGTCAAAGTCTCGTAAATCAGCCATTGTTTTTTCCTGTTGAATGTGTGTGTTATAAATTTTGGCAGTAGTATGCTGATATTCTCGAAGTTTATTCGAGAATGCTTTAAATGCTGAACGGCGCACATTTGTATTTGCCTCGAATTCCCAGCCGTTTTCATATAAAACGAAGCTTAAAGGATGTTTTTCACCATTTGCCTCAAATTCTCCAAAATGCATATCCACTAATTTTGCTGTATTGTATGTTTCGTAAGGTGCCTCAAAAGTAGCGTTTAATGCAGCTAATACTTTTTCCACCTCTGGTTGTAGCTGATGGGGCTTTCTTTTTAACAAATCCTCTAAATAGATCTTGTAAACAGGGCTAAGAAGACTTGCTTCCTTTAAAATTTCCTCGTCTAATGATAGTAATTCACTACGGACAAAAGAGAGTGAGCTAGTTATTTTTCCGACTGCTGTACTAAACTTTGCAGCACGCATTTGGCTACATCATCTGTATGATCTGCTTGTATTGTTAAGCTAGCGTAAGTACCAATTGGAACAATGCTTTTTTTCTAATGCCTCAAAAGCTGTGAGAACCTCAATGACCTTATGAGCATCTGTAATTGTACCTTGATAGTTGCGCTCAAAATACAATGCATCCTCGACAAGCTGCGCTAAAACAGGTTCAAAATCTGCATCATTTTCAAGTAAAACCTTCAAATCCCACGTTTGCTCTACTGGCACATCTTTTCGTAATGGTAAAACCTCCATCAAAAACACCCCTTTAAAAGTAAGTGATTTAATTATAACGAAACTATTTCGGAAAGTGAAATAATTTTATAGAATAGTTTAAATATTCATAATGTAGAAAGAATAAAACCCTTATCTGAAAATAGCTGTGTTTGAAAATGTGTCAATTGGGAAAAATGTGTGTATAGCCAATCATGAATGTAACGCATACTAATGGCTAGAACAATTGACACGATGGAGGAGAAATTATGACACAAAATTTAAACAAACAATTGAATAAGCTTGTAGCAACATGGTCTGTACTTTATACGAAATTGCATAATTATCATTGGTATGTGACAGGGAACGCCTTCTTTACACTGCATGCAAAATTTGAAGAATTATATAATGAAACAACCTTAAATCTCGATGACACTGCGGAGCGCATTCTTTCCAAAGATGGTAAACCTGTTGCGACGTTAAAAGAGCATCTTGAGCTATCATATGTAGAAGAGGCAACAGGAAATGAAACATCCGAAGAAATGGTGGCAACAACGATTTCGGATTTCCAAAAATTGATGAAAGCATTAAACTCAACAATGGAGCTAGCTGCGGAGGAAGGGGACGACCGTACAGAGGATATGCTAAATGCCATGTACCAATCTCTAGAAAAGCATACGTGGATGTTAAAAGCCTTCCTTGGTAAATAAAAATAGAGACAAGCAATTGGATTTTAAAAATAGGCAATTGGAGCAGTATTAGCTCCAATTAGCCTATTTTTATTTGATACGAAAATGACAAAAATTAAACAGATATCAAATCTGTATAACAATTATGACAGTTTGATAAAGGATTTATGAAAAAGGTTTTTACAGTGGAGAGTAGGGTAATATCCTAGTAAGCCATACAAAATAGGAGGAATTGAACATGATGAATGAACAAAACCCAAGAATTGAAGTGGCACATACAAAGGAAGAAATGTTTCATATTTTAGAAAGTATGCGATTAGAAGGCTATCGCACAGAGGACATTCTTATTATTGCAAAGGATGCCAATCAATTCGAGGATGTTAAATGGGATGCTGATGTGAAAACTCATGAGGCAGGTAATTGGCTGGATCAATTTAAATCGTGGTTCACAGGTGATACAGCAGTAACAGAAGGCTTAAAGCGTTTCGATCTGACCGAAGGACAAACAGCATATTATGCGCAGCTAGTGGAGCAAGGAGCCATTGTTTTATTTGCAGAGCATGAAGATTTAGTTGATCCCAAGACAACTACAGACTATTCAGAAGAAAATCGTTACCGACATGATCCGCTAGATCCACGTTTAACAGCACCTGAATCATTAGCTGGTGAAACAGCTTCACAACGAGAAGAACGATTAAAGGCTGAAGAGCGAATGAATGAGGCAGAGCAATTAAGAAGATATTTATAGAATGAAAAGACAGAGTGTAGAACGCTCTGTCTTTTT
>BBDJ01000003.1 GCA_001312325.1 Lysinibacillus pakistanensis
TTTGTTTCTGGAACAGTTTTATTTTTATGTTTGGAATTTGCGACTACATATTCAGGCATAAATTCATAATAATTTGGACTCTACAAAAGTTGATTTAATCAGTGTCCCATCAATGAAATCCGTTGTGTGTAATGCTATTTTGTCTCCAGATAAAACCCTCCTTTTACAAATACCTATGATTATTTGTTCACTCAGTTGGACGAATGGACATGCTGTGGTAAAAACTCACAATATTAACACATTCACTTTCATTCTCAGTGGCGACTAAATCTCTATTCATAAATTAAAATTTGGAGATATTTTGAATTTCATTATTTTCCATTAGTAAATGTGTATAATTAACAGAATAATCAGTATTGAAATTGTTAGAGAATTCAAGTTGACTGAATGGGGGAAATAAGTTAGAATTCTTTCATAATCTAATTCTCTAATACTCTAGTGAATTAAAGTGAAACGTAAGGAAGTGTCTACATGTCTTCAATTAAAATGTTTGAGAAACCACTTGGAATGCGCGATACATTTCCACAAATATACGAAAAGGTAGAGGCTGTAAGAAATACTGGACGAGACTTTTTATGCAGCAGAGGTTATGAATTTATTATGACACCTGCCGTAGAGTATTTTGATACAGTTGGAAAAGCCTCTGCGATTGCCGATGCCCATTTATTTAAGCTCGTAGATAGTCAGGGAAACACATTAGTACTACGACCAGATATGACAACACCAATTGCTCGGGTTGCCACATCTAAATTATTAAAAGAGATGATACCAATACGTCTTGCTTATTTTGCAAGTGTCTTTCGTGCACAAGAAACTGAAGGTGGGCGTCCTGCAGAATTTGATCAGATGGGAATCGAGCTAATTGGAGACAATTCTGTGTTTGCTGACGCTGAAGTGATTGTGACGGCAATGGAGCTATTACAGCAATATGGTTTATCTCAATTTAAAGTTACTATCGGTCATGCGGGCATCTTAAATTGCATTTTACAAGATTATACGGAAAGCGTGGAACAGCAAGACATACTCCGAACACTTCTTGTGCAACGAAACTATGTTGGGTTTGAAGAAGCGGTAGAATCTTTTGATTTACCTAAAGCGAAAACAGATGCATTACTACAATTTATTGAGGAAGCAATGAATTTAAAAGAAATCAAAGATATTGAAAAATATGTGCGAAAAAAATGACGCATTAGAATATATGCAACAGCTTGCTAAACTACTTGAAATTGCAAATTTAGCAGATTATGTAGCCTTTGATTTCACACTTTCTAGTCATATGAGCTACTACACAGGCATGCTATTTGAAGTGTTTGCATTAGGAAGTGGATTCCCATTAGGTAACGGTGGTCGTTATGACGGATTACTTGAGGTGTTTGGCTCAAAAGTAGGTGCTACTGGGTTTAGTATTCGCGTTGATCGCCTCTTAGAAACACTTAATGGACTGGCAAAAGAGCGTGAAGAGG
The DNA here is from genome assembly GCA_001312325.1 of Lysinibacillus pakistanensis. Next base: position 1,464 of record BBDJ01000003.1, read on the forward strand.
CAGTGGTTGTGCTTTTTGAGGAAGAGCAATTCGAGGAGGCACTAGCAAAGGTACAGGTTTTACGAGCGGCAGGTAAACAGGCTACCTTGCAATTAAGAAGTAGCTTAGTCGATGAAAAAGCATTTTTAGCTTATTTTTCAGAGGTAGTTGTTGTTGGACAGGAGGAAGTTGGCGGTGAATGAATTAACGATTGCTATGCCAAAAGGGCGCATTTTTGAAGAGGCATATCAAATGCTTTTAGAGGCTGGCTTTAATTTACCTGAAGAAGTAGAAATGTCCCGTAAATTAATGATAGAAATTCCTGAGGAGAAAATTCGTTTTATTTTAGCTAAACCAATGGATGTGCCTGTTTATGTAGAACACGGCGTTGCAGATATTGGGATAGCAGGGAAGGATGTTTTATTAGAGCAGCAACGAGAAGTGCATGAATTGCTGGATCTCAAAATTAGTACATGCTACATCGCTTCAGCAGGATTGCCTAATACAGTGATGAATGAAATAGCACCAAGAATAGCCACGAAATACCCAAATATTGCTATGAAATATTATAAGGGCATTGGGGAGCAGGTAGAAATTATTGAGCTTAATGGATCGATTGAATTGGCACCTATGATTGGCTTAGCAGATCGTATTGTCGATATTGTTTCAACTGGCCGAACGCTTAAAGAAAATGGTCTTGTGGAATATGAATTTATTACAGACGTATCATCACGGTTAATTGCTAATCCAGTAAGCTATCGTATGAAGGGAGATCGTATTATCGATCTAGTGAGACGCTTAAAGAAATGTGTTAACTAAAAAAAATAGAAACATGAAGATAAAAGGGGAGTAATCCTATGAAAATAACAAAGCTAACAAAGGGTATTTCTTTAAAGCGCCAGCTTGAAAGTGGTAATGAAGAACAATTAAAGGTAGTACGACAAGTATTGGCAGATGTGCGAGCACAGGGCGACACGGCTATACGTTTTTATACAGAGAGATGGGATGGCTTTGCACCTGAAAATTTACGTGTCACACAGGAAGAAATAGAAGAAGGCGCAAATGCGATAGATCAACAGCTTTATACTGATTTAACAGAAGCTGCTCAAAATATTCGACATTATCATGAGCAGCAAAAGCGATCAGGTTATCGCTTAGAGCTAGCAAATGGGTCATGGCTAGGGCAACGAATTACAGCGCTCGATGCAGTGGGCCTGTACGTTCCAGGGGGTATAGCGGCTTACCCATCGTCAGTTTTGATGAATGTTATTCCTGCACAAGTTGCTGGTGTGAAACGCATTGTTATATCATCCCCAGCAGGTCGAGATGGAAAATTACCTCCGGGTGTACTTGCTGCTGCGCGAATTTTAGGTGTAGAGGAAATATATAAAGTTGGTGGAGCTCAAGCCATTGCAGGACTTGCATATGGTACGGAAACCATTTCGCCAGTGGATAAAATTACTGGCCCCGGAAATATTTTTGTAGCACTAGCAAAACGTGAAGTATTTGGTGAAGTATCAATTGATATGATTGCGGGACCAAGTGAAATTGCGGTGCTAGCAGACGATACTGCATTTGCGGATGAGGTTGCAGCAGATCTTTTATCGCAGGCGGAGCATGATCAGTTGGCATGTGCCATTTTAGTGACGACTTCTGAGCAGTTGGCAAAAAAAAGTAGCTGATGAAGTGGAGAAGCAATTAACCACTTTACCACGTCAGGAGATAGCACGTGCATCTATTGAAAACTTTGGAGCGATTTATGTTGCTGAGAAAATGGCAGATGCAATTGAAGCCGTTAATTCATTAGCACCTGAGCATTTAGAAATTGTAACAAAAAAAATGCTGAGGCTGTGGCTGAACAGATACGTCATGCGGGGGGATTTTCATCGGGCGTTATAGCTCTGAACCGGTTGGTGATTACTTTGCAGGGACAAACCATATACTGCCAACAAATAGTACTGCTCGCTTTGCAAGTGGCTTAAACGTTGATGATTTTGTGAAAAAAATCAAGTATTGTTTTTTATAGCGAAAAAAACTTGGGCAGAAAATGCACCAAAAATTGCACGGCTTGCACGCATGGAAGGCCTAGAGGGGCATGCGCGTGCAGTGGAATCACGTGGATGGGAAAAGGAGTAGGACAATGACAGAAATAAAACGCTTTGCGAAAGTAGAACGAACAACCAATGAAACGCAAATCTCAGTAGCTATTGATTTAGATGGGGAAGGGAAGGCTGATATTAAAACTGGCGTTGGCTTTATGGATCATATGCTGGATTTATTTATCAAGCATGGACTTTTTGATGGAACAATTCAAGCGAATGGTGATACTTACATTGACGATCATCATACTACAGAGGACCTTGGAATCGTACTAGGACAAGCGATTCGTGAAGCACTTGGTGATAAAAAAAGGCATTAAACGCTATGGCACAGCATTTGTACCAATGGATGATGCGTTGGCACAGGTTGTTGTAGATTGCTCTAATCGTCCACATTTAGAATACCGCGTACCGCAATTAAAAGAAAAAGTGGGTAGCTTTGATACAGAATTAGTTCATGAGTTTTTATGGAAATTTGCTCTAGAAGCAAGAATGAATGTTCACGTCATTGTACCATATGGACAGAATACACATCATATTATAGAGGCAATTTTTAAGGCGTTAGCACGCGCGATTGATGCAGCAGTGGAAATTGATCCACGTGTTAAAGGTGTGCCATCAACTAAGGGGCTGTTAACGTGAAAATAGGTGTGATCGATTATGGTATGGGTAATTTATTTAGTGTAGAGCAAGCATTAGTACGACTTGGCTGTGAGGTGGTTGTTACGGCTGATGAAAAAGCATTGGATAAAGCAGATGCCCTTTTATTACCAGGTGTTGGAGCATTTCCAGATGCTATGAAACGACTTGCTGAGACAAAATTAGATGGCTATTTACAAAGGGTAAAAGCAGACAATCGTCCACTGCTGGGTATTTGCTTAGGCATGCAGTTGCTATTTGAGGAAAGTGAAGAGGTGACAGCGACAAAAGGCTTAGGATTTTTCAAAGGTAGCATCAAACGTTTTGCTGGTGTGAATGATGGTCAGGCATATCGAGTACCACATATGGGCTGGAACGAGCTAATCATGACTAATCGTCCAACTTGGCTAACAGCGTTGCCACCAGCGAAGCATGTGTATTTTGTTCACTCCTTTTATGCAACAGATATAAATGAAACAGAGCTTGTCGCCTATGCAGATTATCATGGGATACGGGTTCCGGGTATTGTTGCTACTGGCTCTGTAACGGGAATGCAATTTCATCCAGAAAAATCAGGTGAGCTAGGTGTGTTTTTATTACAGCAATGGTTGAAGGGGGTGGCTTCATGCTAACAAAGCGTATTATTCCATGTCTGGATGTAAAAGAGGGGCGAGTTGTAAAGGGAGTGCAATTTGTGTCTTTACGAGATGCGGGCGACCCAGTAGAGCTAGCCAAGTTTTATGATGAACAGGGGGCAGATGAGCTTGTTTTTCTTGATATCTCTGCCTCACATGAAGGACGTGAAACAATGGTGGATGTCGTGCGACAAACAGCAGCGACACTTGCTATTCCATTTACAGTAGGTGGTGGAATTCGCACATTGGACGATATGAAACGCATTTTACGTGCAGGCGCTGATAAGGTATCAGTCAATACTTCTGCTTTAGAGCGACCTGAGCTTATTAAAGAAGGATCTGACTTTTTTTGGTGCCCAATGTATGGTTGTTGCTATTGATGCGCGCTATAGTGATGAAGACGGCACATGGATGGTTTATACGCATGGTGGTCGCAACAAAACTAGTTGGCAAGCAACAGAGTGGGCAAGGGAAGCGGTTCGCTTGGGCGCTGGAGAAATTTTATTAACAAGCATGAATCAGGACGGTGAAAAATCAGGTTTTGATTTAGCCTTAACTAAGGCAGTGAGAGAGGCTGTGACAGTTCCTGTTATTGCTAGTGGTGGTGCAGGGAATGCCGAGCATTTTTACGAAGTATTAGCGGAAGATGTTGATGCAGATGCAGCTCTTGCCGCATCGATCTTTCATTACAAAGAAACGAGCGTAGCGCAAGTAAAAGAATACTTACGTGAAAAAGGAGTGGAAGTAAGATGATAGACAGCATTAAATTTGATGATAAAGGACTTGTCACTGCAGTTGTGCAAGATGCCAATACAAAAGAAGTATTAACTGTAGCCTATATGAACAAAGAATCGCTGAAAAAAAACACTTGAATCAGGTGAAACATGGTTCTACTCACGTTCACGTCAGGAGCTTTGGCACAAGGGGGCAACTAGTGGTCATACACAAAAAGTAGTGTCCATGAAAGCAGACTGTGATGGAGATGCGTTAGTTATAGAAGTACTCCCTGCTGGTCCAGCCTGTCATAATGGCACAACGTCCTGCTTTACAAAGCTTATTCAGCAAAATACGAAGGTTGGCTCTGTTGAGATTATTTCTAAGCTTGTTAACGTTATTGCAAAACGTGAACAAGAAATGCCAGAAGGCGCATATACTACATATTTATTCGATAAAGGAATCGATAAAATTTGTAAAAAGGTCGGGGAAGAGGCAACGGAAGTTGTAATTGGTGCAAAAAAATCGAGATGCAGAAGAGGTTAAATGGGAAGCAGCCGATTTACTTTACCATTTATTAGTACTACTGCAAGAACAAAAAGTAAGCGTTTATGATGTTTTACATGTGTTAGAAAAACGTCACGAAGAGAAATAACAGCATATTGCTAATTGTATGGTATAATAAAGTTTACTGTGTAAAGGAACGTGAAAAACGTTCCTTATTTCTTGTTTCGGAGGAAATATTTTGGAAAAGAAACATCAAAAAGAAAATCTAACGAATGTCGTGTCGTTCATTCCAACAGGCGACTATTATTATAAAAAATCAATTCAAGCAATGAATAGTGGACAAATGAATAAAGCTTATAAATATTTACAGCGTGCGGTAGATCTAAGTCCAGATGATCCAATGATCTTATTGCAATTGGCAATCGTGGAGTTAGAGGGTCAACGTTTCGAGGAAGCGTATGATCTTCTTCGTCATGCCTATCAAATTGATCCAGAGAATCTAGAAATCATTTTTTTATATGGCTGAGGTTTCAGGATGTGTTGGTATGATACAAGATGCTAAACGCTTTGCGGAGCAATATTTGCAAAAAGAGCCAGATGGTGCCTATGCAGATGAGGCGGCAGAAATATTAGAATTCGTTGCTTTTGAGCAGGATGATTTTGAGGAGCTAGAGGTACTGGCGAGGATTTATATCGACAGGAACAGGCGAGGCGTTGTATGGAAAAAGGGGACTTCCCCGAAGCTATTAATATTCTAGAAGAGTTAATTGAAGATCGACCAGATTTTTGGTCAGCTTATAATAATTTAGCACTTGCATATTTTTATGTTGGTGAGGCAGAACAGGCAAAGGCACTTTTAAATACTGTCTTGCGTGAAAATAAGGGGAATTTACATGCGTTGTGTAATTTAACCGTTATTGCATATTATGAAAAAAATGAAGAAGAATTAAAGGACCTATTAAATGTACTTGTTAAAATCCAGCCTTACACTTGGGAACATCGCTACAAGCTAGGTGCAACATTAGCGTTAGTTGGGCAATATGATCTGGCCTTTAAATGGTTACGTAGTATGCAAAAACGTGGTTATATAGGGGATGCTGGTTTTTATTTTTGGTTATCCCATGCGGCATACTTCTCAGGACATAAGGAAATTTCTAAGAGTGCTTGGGAGCAACTTTTAGAGCTAGATCCGGACAAAGAGGGCTTTGAACCTTGGCGTGAACAGGAAAACGTTTATGAGCTCGATGCATTAGAGCATGACCGTGATTATATTGTAGAAAAACTAGAGAGTAATTATACTAGTGAGCGTATTTTTGGGTTGTTTTTATTGAGCTGTACAGCGCATAAACAAGAAATTATTGCACATCCCAAATGGATAGACGTTGAGCAATATGGTTCGTTTGAAAAGTTATTCTTAGCATATGCACTTGGTCATCACTTTGATATGAAAAACAAGGTTGAGGCTAGTTTTTTACGAGCAGTAAGTGTGCCAGAAATTTTATTAGAACAGTATGGTAAGCTTACGGCCCTCATTGCACCAATGTTTCAAATGTGGTTTGTTCTCTGTGAGCAGGCACTTAACAGCAATTATCGTTTTACAAATCCAGCAGCGATTGCAGGAGCGAATGATTTTTTTATTTCGTTCATCTCGAATGCTCAAGGTTACAAAAAAAAGAGATAGCTCAGCAATATGGGGTATCTGTGGCGACTTTATCAAAGTATATTGATGAAATTTTAAAGTTCTTACCAAACGGTCATAAGTAACCTCTGAGCAACATAGTTGAATAACTTTTTACTTTCACATACGATGAACTTACAATCGTTATTAATAGGTAAAACTTCAAACAATTAGAGTTGAACCAATCAAGCTTTCATGGGTAGTTGATTTCCTTCTTCCTTATTGCATCACTTAAATTGGAGAGTGGGAGTTTTACTTTACATGAAGGCGGGATAAAAAAAGTATTTGTGTAGGGGGAAGATTTTATGTCGGAAGAAAAAAATTTATGATGTTGTAATAATTGGTGCAGGTCCTGCAGGAATGACTGCTGCTGTATATACATCACGTGCGAACCTTTCAACTTTAATGATTGAACGTGGTATCCCTGGTGGACAAATGGCGAATACAGAAGAAGTAGAAAACTATCCAGGATTCGATACGATTTTAGGACCAGAGCTGTCTACAAAAATGTTTGAGCATGCTAAAAAGTTCGGTGCAGAATATGCTTACGGCGATGTTTCTGAAATTATCGATGGTGAAGAATATAAAACAATAAAGTCGGGTGCGAAAGAATATAAAACACGTGCCATTATTATTTCTACTGGGGCAGAATATAAAAAAATGGGCGTGCCTGGCGAAAAAGAATTAGGTGGCCGCGGTGTCAGCTATTGTGCAGTTTGTGATGGTGCATTCTTCAAGCAAAAAAACCTAGTAGTTGTAGGTGGCGGAGATTCAGCTGTCGAAGAAGGGGTATACTTAACTCGCTTTGCCGAGAAAGTAACAATTGTTCACCGCCGAGATAAATTGCGTGCGCAAAAAAATACTTCAAGATCGTGCCTTTGCAAATGAAAAAAATTGATTTCATCTGGAATGCAACAGTGAAAGAAATAAATGAAGCTAACGGTAAAGTTGGTAGCGTAACATTACAATCTACTGTAGATGGAACAGAATCTGAATTTGTTGCTGATGGTGTATTTGTTTATATCGGGATGCTACCATTAACAAAGCCATTTGAATCTTTAGGTATTTTAAATGATGCAGGCTATATTTTAACAAATGATAACATGGAAACAACTGTACCAGGTATCTTTGCAGCAGGTGATGTACGCGAAAAATCACTTCGTCAAATTGTAACAGCTACAGGTGATGGAAGTATTGCGGCACAAGCAGTGCAGCATTATGTAGAAGAACTATTAGAGAAAATTAATGCTTAATGTAAATAAAAGTGCCAAGGAAAAAAAATACAATTTTTAACACGGTTTTAATATTGTTGTAACTTGAATGACATATAAAAGGTGTAATATATATTGTGTAATTAGCAATCCCCCTTTTATTTTGTTTAGTAGGTTGTTTCCGCCTAATATGGTGGGGCAACCTATTTTTGTTATGTAGGATAATAGTGAGCCAGCTATTTTAGATTCGTGGATGATGGCAAATTCATGATTGCTAGGAATACGATTAAAGTGAAAATTGCCAGGCACAAAGTTCTGAATGGAGGACAAATATTGTTGGGTCTTGCTATAATGAAGGATAGAATGCAAAGTGATTAGAGGTGTGCCTATGCAAAGAATTGCAAATTTAATTGCCGTTAAAGACGGTCAAGTATTATTACTTCAAAAGCCTAGACGTGGCTGGTACGTAGCTCCAGGTGGAAAAATGGAGTGCGGCGAATCCATCTATGAGGCTGCTGTACGTGAGTTTCAGGAGGAAACAAATGTCACACCATTAAATGCGCATTTAAAGGGTGTTTATACAATGGTTATTAAAGAAAATAATGCAGTCGTTGATGAATGGATGCTTTATACGTTTGTTGCCAAGGATATAGAAGGTATACCTTTTGATGAAACGAGAGAAGGCAAGCTTGCATGGCACCCAGTAGAGGATTTAAACCATTTGCCAATGGCTGAAGGTGATCGGACAAATTTACAATTTGCTATCTCACAAGCAGGCATTCAGTATGGAACATTTGAATATACGACTGACTTTGAATTATTGCATGAAAAAATACAAATATCAAAAGAACAATAAAAGGAGCTGCATGACAGTGGTGGTTGAAGGCCAACAAAGAACACATGAATTGGTTATTATTACAGGAATGTCTGGAGCTGGAAAAACAGTAGCTATTCAAAGCTTTGAGGATTTAGGGTATTACTGTATTGATAATTTACCACCGGCGTTACTTACAACTTTTTTTAACCCTCCTTAGGGATTCGGGAAAAAATACTACACGTATTGCAGCTGTTATGGATATGCGTGGCGGTGACTTTTTTTGATTCTCTTATTGGTGCTCTTGACCAAATACAAAAAGAAGGGAATATTGTTGTACGCATATTGTTCTTGGATGCAGATGATGCAGCATTAGTTAGACGCTATAAAGAGACAAGACGTTCGCACCCATTAGCTGTCAATGGCTTACCATTAGATGGTATTCAACAAGAGCGTATTTTGCTCTCTGAAGTGAAAGGGCGGGCTAATTTTGTCTATAATACGTCTACTATGAAGCCTAAGGAACTACGTGAAAAAATCGCCAAGGAGTTTGCGAGTGATTCAGATCATGTTTTTTTTCGGTTAATATAATGTCCTTTGGATTTAAACATGGTATGCCAATAGATGCAGATTTAGTGTTTGACGTGCGTTTTTTTAAAAAATCCCTATTATGTTGAAGAGCTGCGTCCTAAGACGGGATTACAGACGGAGGTATCCTCTTATGTTTTAGCGCTTGAGGATACACAAACGCTTATTCAAAAACTGAAGGATTTATTTGAATTTATGATACCTCTATATAGACAAGAAGGAAAATCACAGCTTGTTATTGCCTTTGGTTGTACGGGTGGACAGCATCGCTCGGTAACATTAGCAGAGTATTTTGGGGCATATCTAAGTGGAAAAGAGAATACGGTTATAACGCATCGTGACATCAATCGAAGAAAGGATTGAGTGAATGGGGAAAAGGCATACTAAGCTAGTTGTTATAGGTGGTGGTACAGGGCTTTCTACATTACTAAGGGGGCTGAAGCATCATCCATTTGATATTACTGCTATTGTAACAGTAGCGGATGATGGTGGTTCTTCAGGGCGCTTACGGGATGATTATGATATACCACCACCCGGCGATGTCCGAAATGTTATTGCTGCATTATCGGATGTTGAGCCACTTGTAGAGCAAATGTTTCAATATCGCTTTTCAGCATCACAAGATTTACGAGGGCATTCATTAGGCAATTTAATGCTCACTGCTTTAACAGAGATTACTGGTGATTTTAACCATGCCATTAGTGAAATGGGAAAAGTGTTAAAGGTCCACGGTCGTGTACTACCAGCTGCCAATAAAAAAAATTAATTTACATGCAGAGCTTGAGGACGGTTCTACAATCGAAGGTGAATCTAAAATTCCAACGGCTACAAAACGCATTAGTCGTGTTTTTTTTAGTGCCTGAAAATGTGAAACCGTTACCAGAGGCAATACGAGCAATTCATCGTGCAGATTATATTTTAATTGGTCCTGGTAGCTTATATACAAGTATTATACCTAACCTGCTTGTCAAAGAAATTGGTGAAGCTGTTGTAAGAGCTAAAGGAAGAAAAATTTATGTTTGTAATTTAATGACTCAAAAGGGTGAAACCATTTCCTATACAGCAGGAGATCATGTAAAAGCAATTTACGAGCATGTTGGCGCTTCCTTTATCGATTCTATTTTAGTAAATGAAGAGAAATTACCACATCCTGTACAGGAGCTTTATAAGGAAGAATGCGCGGAACCTGTAACATTTGATGTGGCAAAGCTTGAAAGTATGGGATTAGAGGTTATTAAACGCGATATTGCTACAATTCGATCAGATGGGACGGTTCGTCATAATGCGACAAACGTTGCTAAATGGCTTGTAGAATACGCAAATATTTATAAACAAAAAGTAAACAATCCAAAAATACAAACATAAAGCGCTGATTGTATATGATAAGATGAGCATATACATAGAACTGAAGTTGAAAGGAGGGCACGTGATATGTCTTTTGCTTCTGAAACAAAAAAAAGAATTAACGCAAATAGAAGCGGACAATCATTGTATGAAAGCAGAAGTATCTGCCCTAATTCGTATGAATGGTTCATTATCCTTTGCGAATAAACAGTTAAGCTTAGACGTACAAACTGAAAACGCTGCAATTGCAAGAAGACTCTATACGATTATGAAAAAGTTGTATCCATATAACGTAGAGTTACTTGTTCGAAAGAAAATGCGTTTGAAAAAAAATAACGTATATATTTGCCGTGTAAGAGATGGTGCGCGTGAGCTACTAATTGATTTAGAAATCATCTCAGACGACTTTCAATTCAATCATACGATTTCTCCAAAGCTTATTAAAAAGAGTGGTCAAAAAAGAGCATATTTACGAGGTGCATTTTTAGCAGGTGGCTCTGTTAATAATCCAGAAACGTCAGCCTACCATTTAGAAATTTATTCGTTATATAAAGAGCATGGCGAGGCTTTAATGGATGTTATGAATGAATTTGATCTAAATGCTAAAACAATAGAACGGAAAAAGGGCTTTGTGACCTATTTAAAAGAGGCAGAAAAGATTTCTGATTTTCTTAATATTGTAGGAGCTCATCAGGCAATGATGAAATTTGAGGACGTCCGTATATTGCGAGATATGCGGAATAGCGTTAACCGTATTGTCAATTGTGAGACAGCAAACTTAAATAAAACAATAGGTGCTGCATTGCGTCAGGTTGAAAATATTCGATTTATTGAAAATTCCATTGGCCTAGATCAATTACCAGAAAAACTGCGAGAAATTGCACGTTTACGAGTAGAATATCAAGATGTCACCCTAAAAGAACTGGGTGAAATGGTATCAAGCGGAACGGTTAGTAAATCAGGTGTCAATCATCGTTTACGCAAAATCGACGAAATAGCGGATGCATTAAGACGTGGAGAAAAGATTGGTGGTTAAGTTTTCATACTTTTCAGGTATGAATGTGATGCGTAAACACATATTGTTCTTTTGCTAGTAAGTAAGGTAAGATAAAACTAATAAGATGAACGGTAGTAAAGGGGAGTTTTGAGAATGACCGAGAGAAGAGTCCAAGTCAAATTAAAATTAGGACTACAGGCTAGACAAGCAGCATTATTTGTTCAAGAAGCAAATCGCTTTAGTGCAGATATCTTTCTTGAGAAGGATGAGAAAAAAAGTTAATGCTAAATCCATTATGGGTGTAATGAGCTTAGCTATTGCCAAAGGAACAGAAGTAGTTTTAAGCAGTGAAGGCAACGATGCTGAGCAAGCGGTTACAGCATTGGCAGAGTTAATCGAAAAAGAAGATTAAATATGAAGACTGTCCAATAATTGGGCAGTTTTTTTTATGCTCTAATTACCGAAAGTGGTGGATAGCGGAGCTAATGTGACGGATAGCAATGTCAAAGTGATGGATGAAAATGACAAAATGACGGATAGAACGTTTAAAATAAAAGAAAGACATCTCAGAACTAAATCTGAGATGTCTGTACTTTGTTATTTACGGTCGCTACGGTCCATAATATGGTCGATTAAGCCATATTCTTTTGCACGTTCAGCTGTCATGAAGTTATCACGATCTGTATCTCTTGAAATGACTTCAAGCGGTTGCCCAGTGCGTTCTGATAAGATACCATTTAATTTTTCACGTAGGAATAAAATACGTTTAGCTGCGATTTCAATCTCAGTTGCTTGACCTTGTGCGCCACCTAATGGTTGGTGAATCATTACTTCTGCATTTGGTAAAGCGAATCGTTTTCCAGGCTCACCTGCCGCAAGTAGGAATGCTCCCATAGATGCAGCCATACCAATACAGATTGTTTGCACTTGTGGTTTAATAATTTGCATTGTATCATAGATGGCCATACCAGCAGTGATTGATCCACCCGGTGAGTTAATATAAAGTGAGATATCTTTATCTGGATCTTCAGCTTGTAGGAATAAAAGCTGAGCTACGATTGAGTTAGCCACGTTGTCATCAATCGCACTTCCTAAAAGGATGATGCGGTCTTTTAGTAGTCGTGAATAGATGTCATATGCACGTTCACCACGGCTTGTTTGTTCAATAACTGTAGGAATTAAATTCATGTTAAATCCTCCTTAATAAAACTAAATTCGAATACTCTTGCTGAAAACTTCCGTTGTATTTCAGCTGTATCCCTATCATACACATTATAGTCAGGGAAGGTCAAATATTAACCCTGCTAAAGTGAAATAAAAAAAATAAATTGTTTTTTTTGCATTCTATAGTTGAATTGTTGGCAATACGTTTGTATAATAGTTAAGGTCATAGATTAAAGTACGGTACACTATTTTGCGGGTATGCTTCAAAAAAATGAGGATTATCTACATCATGCTTTTCATAAAGCCTAGAGTGAGTACTTTTTTTTTGTGTTTAATTGCCCTCGTGGTGTAATGGATAACACGTAAGATTCCGGTTCTTGCACTGGGGGTTCGATTCCCTCCGAGGGCGCCATTTTACTGATTATTTGATAAACTTTTATAGCTCGATTCTCCTAATAAGTAGTTTAGCAGCCTGCTTAGTGGAGAAAGAAGGGAAAATTGTGGAAATACTGCCCTAATTGGCATTATTCCCGTATTTGTTCCATTCAAACCTTCAAAAAAGCAACAACTCCAAATTATTTTTTAGTGGACATACTGTACGTGAGGACTAGCCATCTAGTCGAAAAAAAGAATCCTATCTGAGGGGATTCTTTTTTTTTGCCTAAAACTATCTAATTTTGGCATGATTTGTTGATGTATAAATATTCATTTTTAATGCTATTTTTAATTATTCATACCGTTTTTTTGCTAAAAATACACATGGAAATAAATTTTTATGAAAAAAATAATTACTTTTATACGAAAAGTTATTGTCTATTAGCAATAATGTTACTATAATTGACCTAATAGTCTAACATTTCCGAATTGTGAAAAATGAAGTCGTATTTCGGAAAAACTTATTTTAGGGGGAAATGCTATGAAAAAAAGAGTATCTATGTTACTTATGCTCGTGGCAGCACTAATGCTAGCTCTAGCAGGATGTGGCGCGAAGGAAGATAAATCATCAGGTAGTGCACCGGCAGAGGATGGCGGAAGCGGTAAAAAAAGTTTATAAGGTAGGTACAGAGGCTACTTTCGCTCCGTTTGAATCGATTGACGATAAAGGGAATATAGTAGGGATTGATGTGGATATTTTGCAGGCTATTGCAGATGAAATGAACTTTGAGGTAGAATGGCAAAATATTGGCTGGGAGCCTGTATTCCAAACAATTAAAAATGGTGAAACAGATATTGGGGCATCTGGAATTACTATAACAGAAGAACGTAAACAATCGTTCGATTTTACTGAGCCATACTATGAATCTCAATTATTAATCGTTGTAAAAGAGAATTCAAAGATAAAATCATTAGCAGAGCTCAAAGATAAAAAAAGTTTCAGTTCAAATTAATGCGACTGGTCATTTAGCAGCGAAAAAGCTTCAGGGTGATGCAAGTACAAACATTATGGCATTTGAAAATCAACCAGTTGCTATCCAAGAAATGCTCAATGGCAATGTAGATGCTGCGATTGGTGATAATGCAGTAGTTTACGAGTATATCAAAGCACACCCAGATCAAAAACTAAAAGTAATAGAAGATGATGCATTTGATAAAGAATATTATGGCTTCATGGTTCAAAAAGGAAATAAAGAGCTCTTAAACCTATTAAATGAAGGTCTACAAAAGATTAAAGATAACGGTAAATTAAAAGAGATTACTGGCTCAGACTTTAAGTAAGAAAAGAATGAATGGTGCCCCTAGCATAGCCTTATGCTAGCGGCTTCATATTTTTCGTAACTTTTTAGGGGAAATGGGGTTTTCGGATGGACATCTTTGATTTACGCTGGGACATAGTCTGGAACTACCGAGATATGTTTATACGTGGTATTGGCGTAACACTAATTTTGACACTCAGTGGTTATTTTGGTGGTATTTTTTTTAGGATTATTTTTAGGGCTCGGAAAACTATCAACGAAAAAAATGGATTTATTGGCCATGTAAGCTTTATGTTGATTTATTCCGTGGAACACCAATGCTAGTGCAAATTTTATTAATTCATTTAGCCGTAATACCTACGATTTTTGGACACTCTTTAGGCTACATGGTGTCAGGAATCACCGCACTTATATTAAACTGTGCGGCCTACAATGCAGAAATCTTCCGTGCCGGCATTCAAAGTATTGCGAAAGGCCAAATGGAGGCAGCTCGATCACTTGGCTTAACACATAACCAAGCGATGAGAAAAGTCATTTTACCACAGGCATTTAGACGAATGATACCACCGTTAGGGAATGAATTCATTGCGCTATTAAAGGATTCCTCTCTTGTAACCGTTATTGCAGCTCCAGATATTTTATATGCAAGTAAAGTAGTAGCAGGAGCTAGCTTCCGATTCTGGGAGCCGTACATTGTTGCAGCATTATTATATTTAGTTTTAACGTATGGTGTAACAAAAATTGTGGCATTTATCGAGAAGCGATTCAGTAATAGCTATGTCCCTCGTAAGGCAGAAGGGCGGGAAGCGCGATGATTAAAATTCAGAACTTACACAAATATTTTGGCAAGTTAGAAGTATTAAAAGGTATTGATTATGAAATACAAGAAAAACAGGTAGTTTGTGTAATAGGACCATCTGGCTCAGGAAAAAGTACCTTTTTACGCTGCATTAATATGCTCGAAGAAGTGACAGATGGTGCCATTTATATTGAAAATGTGAAGATTAATGATCCTAAAACAAATATAAATTCAATACGTGCAGAAGTGGGCATGGTGTTTCAACAATTCAATTTATTCCCGCATATGACGGTTATTGATAATGTGACAATGGCTCCAATGCAAATTCGTAAGATGAGTCGTGCCGATGCAGAAGCATTAGGACATGAGCTTCTTAAGAAGGTTGGTTTAGATAGTAAGGCATATAACTACCCTGAACAGCTTTCAGGTGGTCAACAGCAACGGGTAGCTATTGCTCGCGCTTTAGCAATGAAACCAAAGGCCATTCTTTTTGATGAACCGACGTCAGCACTTGATCCAGAAATGGTAAAAGAGGTGTTAGATGTAATGAAGAATCTAGCAGCTGAAGGAATGACAATGATTGTCGTTACACATGAAATGGGCTTTGCACGTGAGGTAGGCGATCGTGTGGTCTTTATGGATGGTGGCTATATTGTAGAAGAAGGAGCACCGGCGGAAATTTTCGGAAATCCTCAAAATGAACGAACAAAAGCATTTTTAGGAAAAGTTTTATAACCACAAAGCAAAGCAGTCTCAGGTGATTTAGATCACATGTGAGACTGCTTTTTTGTTAATGAAGCGGATTTGTAGTTGTACCGAATGAATCGAGTATTGTACGCATATCCTGCTGAGAATATTGAGGTACTTGATAGTAGCCATGTTTATTTTGGTAAATAGATAATTCGTATGCCATTTCAATACAGTTGGGAATACTATCTGCAACAACACGGCGAACAACAGGGTTTGTAGTCTCAGTCGCAGCAGCTGTCATACATTTGGCTGTACCTTTTTGAGCACCTAATAAGAAGCCAGAAATTGTTTCATCATTCATTTCATTTGCATTTTGCATTGGTTTTTTAGGTTGCCCAGGATTTAATCCATAAGTAAAGTTATTGCCTGTCTCCATTTGGTAACGTCCAGTTGGAACAGATGGATCATGTCCAGTTTTAAATGATTCCACAATAGTGTTATACATCCCTAAAGTGAAGTTATATTGGCGATCCAAAATACTAAGTAACTCAGGTCCTTAACATGTGGACGTAGAATAATGGATTGATTCATACCAGCAATGATTTCGCCAAGTGTTTCATGCATGTCCATAACTTCATGTCCACCATGATTTAGGCTTTGTTGTTGGTTGAATGATGGTTGGTTAGCTGATTCATTGTGAAATGATTGTGACAAAAAAAAACGCCTCCTAAATGTTATTTTGTTGCAGTATTTAGTATGTCTAATTAGATATATTTCATACGCTATAACTCCATTTGCATATATGTAGAATAGAGATGTTTTTTTTGCAGCACATTAGAGGTAAGGAAAAGTAAGTGTGTAAAGGAGGGAATACCATTTGAAAAAAAGTTCTTGGACCTATTGGGATTATCATTATTATTTTAGTTCTATTAGCTTTACTATTTATCCCTAAATACAACAGCCTTGTTACAGCGGAAGAGAGTGTGGATTCAAAATGGGCCCAGGTTGAAAATCAGCTTCAGCGTCGCTATGATTTAATTCCAAACTTAGTGGAATCAGTAAAAGGGTACGCTAAACATGAGCAGGATATTATTGCTAGTATTTCGGAGGCACGCTCACAAATGGGGAATGCACGTAGTCCAGAGGAACAGGCGGTTGCGAATGATGCACTGAATGGCGCACTTAGTCGATTGCTTGTTGTGGTAGAAAATTATCCAAACTTAAAGGCAGACGCTAATTTTCGACAATTAATGGATGAATTAGCTGGAACGGAAAACCGGCTAGCAGTCGCTCGTGAGGACTACAATAATGAAGTTCAAACTTTTAATAAAAATGTAAAACGTTTCCCAGGAAATTTAATTGCAGGAATGTTTGGGTTTGAGCAGAAGGAATATTTTAAAGCTGCAGCAGGTTCTGAAAAGGCACCATCTATTGATTTTAGTAATTCAGGTAAGCAATAATGAAACGTTTTATTGTGCAATTTGCAATTGTTTGTTTCTCATTTCTTGTATTGATTAGAATGGCAGATGCAGCAATGCCAACCCCCATGAAAAATACGTATATTCATGATTTTGCTAATGTATTGTCCAGTTCAGTAAAAGAGAAGCTTAATCATTATTCAGAGCAGCTAGACAAAGGGACAGGTGCCGAAATAATGGTTGTCACTGTGGAATCCATTCATGGACAGGACCCAAAAATGTATGCGACTAAAATGATTCGTTCATGGGGAATTGGTAATGCACAAAAAAATAACGGTGTATTATTATTAGCAACATTTGGTCAGGGTGAAGGCAATAATGATGTCGTAATTGCCGTTGGTCAGGGACTTGAAGGAGCATTGCCAGATGGTAAGCTTGGACGGATATTAGATACAGCGTTTTATCCTAATGCAAGTGCTGGTAATATTGATCAAGCCTTTAAAGCAACATATGCTGAAGTATTTCAAATTGTTGCAGAGGAATACAATTGGGAGGGGGAGACTCCTACAAATTCAGCTGAGGAGGAAGAGATGCCAACATGGATGATTATTGTCCTTGTTGTCATTGTACTTGTTTTTTACTCTATTATTTCAAATGGTGGTGGAAGAGGACCTCGCTCAGGTGGCAGAGGAGGCTATCCAGGAGGCTTCGGCGGTGGCTTTGGCAGCCGAGGCTCAGGTGAAGGCGGCTTTGGTGGATTTGGAGGTGGTTCATCTGCTGGAGGCGGAGCAAGTCGTAAATTCTAACTGTCTACTTTGTAACATTAAAAATAAGAATTTGTACATTACTACCCCCGATTATAATGTTGCACATATAATAGAAATGTACATTACTAAATTAAATTTTTTTAGTAATGTACATTTTTATTTTGGAGAAAATTCAAATTATTTGATGCGAAATTTTTAAAGCAATACTTTATATACAACTCCTTTGAATCTCCATTAAGAAAGGTCGAGAATCATTATATAAAATCTAAACTATTTAAAATATCTGTTACTTCCAACTTAAATGTCTCATTCTCTATAACAGAGTGAATGAATGGACGGTCCCCAATAAGCTCTATAATAATTTGATGCTTATTTTCTTGAGCAAAATGGATTATATCTTCAAATTGAGTGTGGTTATAATAAATGTCAACATCATAGTATTTTCTTAATTCACGAGCGATATGAAAAATCTTAGGATGGAACTCTTCGTTGGCATCAGCTAATAATATTTTATGAGGCAGTAATATATTTTTATCAATATAATCTAGGCTTTTCAATACAGATAATAATCTTTCTAAACCAAAGGCTAAGCCAACTCCTGGTTCATTTAAATTGCCGACAGCAGAAACTAAATTATTGTATCGTCCACCACCTAAAATTGCTCCGATTTCAGAGTCAATAACCAAACCCTCTAATATATAGCCTGTATAATAATCTGCCCCTCTTGCTAATGTTAAATCAATTTTGATGTTGGATTGAACATTTTTTGGTAAATAAGAGAGGATAAATTTTAAATCGGCTGTCGCCTTTGTAGAAGAGAGACAGTAATTAAAGAACTTTTCAATTTGACTTATTTGATTTTGTAAATCCTCATATTGAGCTAAAAGGTTAGAAAAACACTCAATTTCAATTAGTATTTGATTAGCAATATTCGGTGGAATTTTATTTTCTATTAGTTTATTTTTTTATACCTTGTAATCCGTCTTTTGAAACTTTATCTGCATAATCTAAGGCTCTTTGTAATCCGAGCTGTTCTTCTTTGGTATTCAAACCAACTTTAAGTGCCAAGGCTTGAATAAGTAGTCTATGATTTATTTTCAAAACAAAGTTTTTTATTCCTAACTTATTAATCAATTCATGGGCCATTATTGTAATATCGATTTCAGCTAATAAACTGTCTGAGCCAATGATATCAGCGTCGCATTGTGTAAATTCTCTAAAATGACTTTTTCCAGGCTGATCATCTCTAAAAGATGGACCAATTTGATATCTTTTATAAGGTCTCGGTATATTTGGATACATACTTACTACTCTGGCCAGCGGTACAGTTAGATCATAGCGAGGAATAAGAAATTTTTCATTTTTATCTTTTATATGAAAAAAATAACTTTTCTCCTTCCCCGTGATGTCCGTTAAATGTTTCTAAGTATTCTAAAATAGGTGTTTTATGTGGATTGAAACCATAGTTTTCATAAACGCCTTTAATTATATTGATGATGTGTTCGCGATATCTCATGTCAATTCCTAATACATCTTCGGTTCCCTCAGGAATTGATAGAGTTTTTTTCGTTTAGGTTAGAAATCATCTTTGAATCTTCCTTTCGATGAGTATTTGAATCATATTAATTTTTATTTTGAAAATAAATCAAGAAAGTTAAGCCTATTAAGATGAAAATACCTCCCAATAGTTGAAGTGGTTCCATTACTTCCTGCAAAAACAGTAAGCCAAAGATAGAGGTGAATATGGGCTCTACCATACTTATCATCGAAACATTTGTTGAAGTAAGAATCTGTAGTGATTTAAATAAGGTTATTTCACCTATAATCGTTGAGATAACAACAATGCCGAATATATATATCCATGCATTTGAATCAAAATTCAAATGCAACTCACTAGTTATTAGTCCTATGAAAATTACACCCAATGCAGCAAATGAGGTAACATAAGTACTTGTTACAACGGGGGAATTATTGTCGGTGACTTTTTTTCCAAGAATCATATATAGTGCATATACAATAGCTGCTAATATCGCTAACAATACGCCTTTCATATTTATACCTTGAAAAGAAACGCCTAATAAAAAAAATCATACTAATAAAGGTGAAAAATAAAGCTATGATTGATTTTACCTTTAGCTTTTCTTTGTAGATTAAAAAGGAAAAGATTGAAACAAATATAGGAAATGAAAATAATAATAAAACTGCCATAGCAGATGATAGATATTTTAATGATTCAAAATGTAGGACAGATAACAGTGTAAATAAAACACCACCCAATAGAAAAAAATAACTTTAAATCTATTTTACTAATTTTAAAAGGTATTTTTTTTCCATAAAAGAAACAAAAAAAAGAGTAAAGAACTTATTGAAAATCTTAAAACCAGTAATGTATAAACAGAAATCCCATAGCTATAAGCTTTTATAGCGAAAATGGGCATAATACCAAAACAAATAGCTGAAATTATTGCATAAATAGTGCCTTTTTTTTAAATCTCTCACACTAACCTTCCTTCACAAATTTAAAAAAAATAATAGAATTGTATCTAAAAATATAAGTTGCTACAGCAATTGACGTTCGCTCGAGTTAATTTAATCCTATCATTACAAATAATTACATTTCAATAGTGATCTTTGACATTTTTGTGTCCTTAAACCATTTTTAACCAATTTAAGAGAGTTTTTCGAAGTTTATCAATGTTGTGTAACCAGTTGCATGGACACTGTGCGAGTAATAATAGCCCCAGCTTTCTGTTGGTCGAGCTGCTCGCTCAATAAAATCTAACAATTAAATATCCTAAATTTTATTTTATTCATAAATAAAAGCTGAACTAAATTGTGTGGATTAGTTCAGCTCAAAAATCCCATGTATTATGGCTCAATTTTTTTTATTGGTTTAAAAGGTAATTATATTTAATTATTATCATTTATTGACAAAAGCGCTAAAGTTGTTATAATTTTAATATATCGACAAACGATATAACGCACAATGATATAAGGAGGAATCATTTTGAAAAAAACGATTTTTATCGGCATCATTAGCGGTCATTTTAACGACTTCTGCTGTTTATCCAGTCACAATGCAAGAGGTACGAGCTGCCAATGAAACTAGTCAACAAGTAGTAGCCCAAGAGGAAAGTGTCACAGCACAGGAATTTCTTAATTTAGCTGTAACAGCTTTAACCTTCCAGCATGGATCAGAATCTATGCGTCAGCAAATCACTGCAACGTGGGTAAAAGGTGAGGAATTAAAGGATTTAACTTGCTATTAAACGGGATGAAGCAGCACGTATTTTAGTAAGAGCTTTAAATAAAGAGGAAAAAGAATCAACGCTTGATGAGTACAAAGAAAAAGCAGTTAAGCTTGGATTATTTACTGGGCTTTTAATTAGTGATAATACGCTTTCTAAGCAAGATGCAGTCAAAATGTTAAATAATGCTAAACAAGTGAAAAACGGTACTAATAATGAGGGCGTAAAGGAAATTTCTGTAGAAGACTTCATGAAAAGTCCAGGGAACTTTGGCTATCAGCTTTCGCCAGATGGTAACTATATAACGTTCTCATCAGCATGGGAAAACCGTTCTAATATTTTTGTGAAAAAAATGGGTGATGATAGTCAGCCTGTCCGTGTATCAAGTTCAAAGGATCGAGATATAGCTGGTTCCTTCTGGAAGGATGATACATTACTATATGTTAAGGATAAAGGTGGAGATGAGAATTTCCATATCTACTCTACAACATTTAACGGGACAGAGGAAAAGGATTTAACGCCGTATCCAAATGTGACAGTAGGTTTATTGAGTAGTTTGCAGGGTGTAAAAGATGAAATTCTGATTATGATGAACAAAGAAGATGCGACAGTGTTCGATGTGTACAAGCTTAATGTGAAGACTGGTGAAACAACACATGTTGCTAAAAACCCTGGTAATATCTCGAACTGGTTAGCAGACCGTAATGGAGAAGTGCGTGTTGCGGTTGCATCAGATGGGGTAGTTGGAACTGTTCTTTATCGTGACTCCGAAAAAGATGAATTCAAGCCATTTATTGAATTAGCAGCAGGGGATGAAGTTACACCACTTGCATTCTCCAAGGACAATAAACATATTTACGCAACCTCTAATAAAGGAAGAGACAAAGTAGAAGTTGTTAAATATGATTTAGAAGGCAAAGAAGAAGTCGTTATGTCTAATAAAGATGTAGACGTTACAGGTGTACTATATAGTGCTGAGCAGGATAAACTATTATATGGTGCGTATATAACAGATAAACCACATTACCAATCTTTGATGAGAACTTTGAAAAGCTATTCCGTAAAATACAAGATAAATTAGGTGTTCATGAAAGTGAATTAGGTATTAACGATTACAATAAGGAAATGACTAAGTTTATTGTTAGCGTTTCTAGTGATACGGTTTACGGAAAATATTATTACTATGATTCTTTAACAGATAAATTGACAGAATTGGCTACATTAAGCCCTTGGTTAAAATCTGAGGAACTATCTGAAATGCATCCAATTTCCTATAAGAGTAGAGATGGCTTAACAATTAATGCTATCTAACATTGCCAAAAAAACAAAGAAGCTAAAAATCTACCACTTATCGTGAATCCACATGGTGGTCCATGGGCACGTGATATGTGGGGCTTCAATCCAGAGGTCCAGCTATTAGCGAACCGCGGTTATGCAGTCTTACAGGTTAATTTCCGTTCTTCTACTGGTTACGGTAAGGAATTCCTGCAGGCTGGTAATAAACAGTGGGGTCTAAAAATTCAAGATGATATTACAGATGGCGTACAATGGGCAATTGACCAAGGTATTGCGGACCCTAAACGAATTGGTATTTACGGGGCATCATTTGGCGGTTATGCTACTTTAGCTGGTATTACGTTTACACCAGATTTATATGCAGCAGCAGTTGACTATGTAGGTGTTTCGAATATCTTTACGTTATTAAATACAATTCCTCCATATTGGGAAACAATGCGTGAAATGTTCTATGAGCGAGTAGGGCATCCAGAGAAAGATAAAGAGCTATTAACAGCTGCTTCTCCAGTGTTCCATGCGGATAAAATTAAAACACCATTATTCGTGGCTCAAGGTGCAAATGATCCACGTGTAAACAAAGCTGAATCCGATCAAATTGTAGAAGCATTACGTGCTAGAGGCGTTGACGTGGAGTACATGCTGAAAGAGAATGAAGGTCATGGCTTCCACAATGAAGAAAATAAAATTGAATTCTATAATGCGATGTTAAAATTCTTAGATAGTCATCTAAAAAAAATAATAGAAAAAAAAGACTGTGCACCGAGCTGCGCAGTCTTTTTATGTGAGAAGCATAGTTTATAGGAGCTGAATTTTATATTGGGACGTAGCGGATCTCTTGCTGTTAATCAACGTGATACAATGAGCCAGCTTTTCTACACCAGTATGAATTTGGTTGTCTTCTACCTGGGAAATGCTTAGGCGAATTAGGTTCTCCTTTTTATATTCTGGCAGAAACATTCTAGAGGCATCATCAACAAAAATATGTTGTTCCTTTAACAATTGAACAATTTGCTTTGCTGCAACATGTTCTGGTAAGTAGATGGTAAGGTAAAATCCAGATGCTGGCTTTGTGTAAAGCGTGTTATTGGGTAGAAAAAAATTCACAAGCTTCCTGTAGATGCTTCATCTTTCCAAAATAGAGCTCCTTTATTTTTTTTATATGGCTTTGAAACATGCCATTTTTTTAAATAAATCTCTAATGCACCCTGCGAAAGCACGGAACTATTAAAATCAGCCGTAAACTTATAGCGTGAAAAATGGCTGCTCATTTTTGGGGGAAGAACGATGGTAGCAATCCTTAAACCAGGGAGAAAAATCTTGGAAAAACTTTTTATATAAATGACTCTTCCAGAAGGGTTGTATGAAAATAAAGGATCAGATTTAGTGTTTGGATCGAGCTCCCCTAAAAAAATCATCCTCAACGATATACACATCGTATTTTTCAGCCAATTCAACAATTTTCTTTTTCTCTTTATTTGTGTAGCTATGACCAAGCGGGTTTTGAAACCTTGGTACAATATAGAAAAACTTTATATCATTATTCCTGAAAATATACTCTAGACGATCAAAATCTATACCATCCATAGATAAATCAATTCCAAAGGTAGTTATCGAATGTAAATTAGCTGATTCGATAAAGCCAAAATAAGTAGGCTGTTCAATTAAGATATTTTTTTTGCCATTTGGAAATGGCATGGATACTAATAAATTTAATGCTTGCTGTGAGCCGGAGACAATAAATAACCTTTCTGGTTCGGTGAAAACCTGTAAGCTTTGTAAATATTTCACCAATTGTATGCGCAAAGAGTAGAAGCCTTGTTGATCGGAATAAGTAAATAATTCTTCCTTATATGTATCAATTGCTTGATTGATACAGTGCTGAAAATCAATGTATGGCATGATGTTTTTATCAGGACCAGCAGATAAAAAAATCGATGGTTGTCCTTTTAGAGTCAAGGCGCTGAAATTCATTGACAACATAATAGCCACTTTTGGGGATAGAAAATATTAAATGTTCCTTTTCTAATTCATCGTATGCTTTAATAACAGTGTTTTTACTGCAGGAAAATTTCTCAGACATTTGTCGGACTGAGGGAAGCTTACTGCCTGCTTGCAGATAACCATTCAAAAGCTGATTTTTAATGTCTTTAACTATTCCATCATATTTTGTATCCATAAAAATCCTCTCCTTACTCTGTACCAGGACAGATGCTAGAAAACTCTATTTCTTTTAACGATGGGTTCTCTTATTATGTATTATACCAGTACAGATGAGACAGTTTTGTACTTAACAATAAGGGGAGCTGATTGATTGTGCAAGAAAGTAGAAATGAAAAAATGGGGATATTATTAGGTTTATTGGGTGTTATTTGTTTTAGTTTAACCTTACCTGCAACTAGTGTAGCTGTTGAATATTTTGGTACTACATTCGTTGGTTTAGGAAGAGCAGTAATTGCTTCAATTTTAGTTGCTATTATCTTGATTGGAAGAAAAGAAAAATTACCTAGTGCTCGTCAGTTTAAAAGCTTAGTAATTGTCTCTTTAGGTGCCGTGTTAGGATTTCCCCTTCTAACTTCATGGGCAATGACTAGTTTGCCAGTATCTCATGGAGCGGTAGAGCTAGCCCTGCTACCTTTAGCTACAGCAGGCTTTGCAATGATGAGAGCAGGGGAAATGCCGTCACTTAAATTTTGGCTATCTAGTATTGCAGGTGCTCTAGCCGTAATCATTTATGCTATTTATCTTGGACTGGGTCAGCTACATATTGCAGATTTCGCATTATTGGCTGCTGTCGTAATACTAGGGCTCAGCTATGCGGAGGGTGGATTGCTTGCACAGGAGATAGGTAGCTGGCAAGTAATTGCGTGGGCCATTATTATTGCAGTTCCTGTTCTGATTATTCCAGTATCTCTAAACGTTTCAGGGAGATGTTACATGCACCTCTAAAAGCTTGGATTAGTTTTTTATATTTAGCGATTGTAAGTCAATTTCTAGCCTATGTAGCATGGTATGGCGGTATGGCGATGGGCGGTATCTCTAGGGTTAGCCAAATACAATACTTACAGCCATTTTTAATGATTATTTTTGCGGCTTTATTTCTTCATGAATCGATTTCAGTATTTACAATTGTCATAGCAATTGCTGTTGTGTTGTCAGTGATCATTGGCAAAAACGCTTCAATAGCTAAAAAAAGCTTCTATATAAGAAAAAAACGATAGAAGCTTTTTATGGCATAATAGCCTGAGGAGGTGCTGTAAAGTGAATGTGAAATTTTTTTACTCGTGCTAATTGTGGGCTGTGCGTGGAGGGTTTGCATACATTAAAACTTGTACAAGAGGACTTAGGTTTTCATGTCGATATCATTGACATTGAAGAAAATGAGGCAGTGCATGAAAAATATATGCTAATGATTCCAGTAGTAGAAAAGGATGGGCAAGTCATACAATATGGTAATTTAGATTACGCAACATTGATGGAGCATTTATCTTACGAATAGAATAAACAAATGAGTAGCAAATTGCACGTTTTTTTAAAGCAAACCCTTTATTTAAATTTCGCATTTCTCCTGCTAGATAAAATAGTAGCGAAGAAAAAGCGGAATTTTTTTAGTTTATTAGGTAGAATAAAAGAACAATCTCAATGTTGTAGCTTGTTTTGATCGTTAACAATCTCACAATTCACAAATTGTTCAATGAAAGCGTTTTGAATTTGAACAGTTTGTGAAGACCTTCACATTGCGCTTTCTTTTTAAATAAATCGGAGTAGAATAAGAGTCAAGAAAGAAATTGTTATAAAACAGTTTGAAAAAGTATCACGATTTCTAGTGGTTGTTATATTACAAAAGATAAATCCGAAGGGAGATTTTACAATGTGGGTTATTACAGTATTTGAGAAAAAAAGACGTTCGTATTTTTGAGTATGCAAATAAAATTGAAGCAAAAAAAAGCTTTAGAAGGATTTAAGAAAAACGCCATTTTATCTTTTACAAAATAAGACGACTGAGGTCTCATAACTAATACTAAAAGTTATGAGGCCTTTCTTTATTTATAATTGGAAACAAACCAATATTAATTTTTTTCCAATTACCACAACATACACTTGCTCTTTAATTCAAAGCATATTATAATAAAACCATAAGTGGGACATAAAATTATATAGTGGGACAAAATAAGACCCATTACTATTGAAAAGGGAGTAGATAAATATGTTATCTGTACCTGAGGCACAGCAAAGGCTACTTCCAGAAATGTATCCGCTTCTTCAAACAAGATACCGTATTTTGCAGACAATCCAGCTAATGCAGCCTATTGGGCGCCGAACACTTGCAGAATCACTAAAAATGACTGAACGTGAAATACGAAAAGAAACAGATATTTTACGTGAGCAAGGGTTATTAGATTCCCAAAAGTCGGGTATGGTATGTACAGATGATGGTGAAGAAGTAATAGAAAAATTAAGAACACTCGTCTACGAATGGTCGGGACTTACTCAGCTAGCAAAATTACTGGAAAAGCATTTTGGTTTACAGCATGTAATTGTTGTACCAGGTGATTATAATGAGGACGATACGGTACTTACCTTACTTGGTAAGGAGGCAGCGCAAGTATTTATGTCTTCCAGTTTCAATGGGCAGGTCGTGGCTGTTACGGGTGGCAAATCTGTTGCGTCACTGACACCATTTCTACATCCTGCACATGCACAAAACATTACATTTGTAGCTGCACGTGGTGGAATTGGACATGAAATGCAAATGCAAGCCAATACACTCGTTGCAACATTTGCCATGCAGATGGATGCCCAATATCGCACCTTGTTTTTACCTGAGCATTTAAGTGAGCAGGCATATCAAGCTATGCTCACAGAGCCAATGGTAACGGAAATGATGAATTATTATGAGCGTGCAGATTGTGTTATCCATGGGATAGGCTCTGCGGAGGAAATGGCTTTAAGGCGGAACTCATCACCTGAGGATTTACGAATTCTTGAAGAAAAGGGCGCTGTGAGTGAAGCATTTGGCTATTATTTTAATGCTGCAGGTGAGATAGTTCATCGAATACGTACAATCGGTATTCAGCTAGAGCAAGTTCAAGAGAGTAAGCAAGTAATTGCAGTTGCTGCAGGTAAACAAAAAGTGAAGGCAATGCTATCGTATTTTAAGGTTGCGCCAAAGCAAACCATATTTATTACTGATGAGGCGGCAGCAAAAGCAATCGCTGAGGGTTTACCTTCCTTATAGAATAGTTTTAGGTTTGAAAAAGTACTCTATTTCAGTGAGTGATCAACACTTTCTGGTTGAGAATAAAGCCATTTTGGCAAAATAATATTTAAACATTATTGGAGGAATTGACAATGGCATTAAAATTAGCGATTAATGGATTTGGGCGTATTGGACGTTTAGTATTTCGTGAAGCAATGGAGCACGATGAATTTGAAGTAGTTGCAGTAAATGATTTAACAGATGCTGGTCAGCTTGCACATTTATTAAAATATGATTCAGTACACGGTATCTACGATGCTGAGGTTTATGCAGAAGGCGATTCTTTCGTAGTGAACGGAAAAAAATGTGAAAGTTTATGCTGAAAAAGATCCTACTCAATTACCATGGGGTGAGCTTGGTGTAGATGTTGTGCTTGAATGTACAGGTAAATTCCGCTCTATGGAAGAAGTAAGTAAGCATATTGAAGCAGGTGCTAAAAAAAGCGATCCTTTCAGCACCAGCAAAGGGTGCAATGCCTACATTTGTCATGGGTGTCAACCATGAGGATTACAATCCTGAAACAGACGATGTTATTTCAAATGCTTCTTGTACAACAAACTGTTTAGCACCTGTAGCGAAAATATTGGATGAAAAATTCGGTATTGTCCGCGGTATGATGACAACAATTCACTCTTATACGAACGATCAACGAATTCTTGACTTCCCTCACTCTGACCCACGTCGTGCACGTGCAGGAGCTGTGTCAATGATTCCAACAACAACAGGGGCAGCTGTAGCAGTTTCTAAAGTTTTACCTCAATTAAAAGGTAAATTAGATGGCTTCTCTATGCGTGTACCAACACCAAACGTTTCTTGTGTTGATTTAGTAGTAGAACTAAAAGCGGATGTAACGAAAGAATCCATTAATGCGGCACTAAAAGAAGCCTCAGAAAACGAACTTAAAGGTATTTTAGGATACAATGAACTACCTTTAGTTTCTATTGACTACAATGGCAATCATAATTCTTCAACAGTGGATGGTCTTTCTACGATGGTGTTAGAAAATAGTATGGTGAAGGTTTTAGCATGGTATGATAACGAAATTGGCTATTCAACTCGTTTAATGGACTTAGCTCTATATATTGCAGAAAAAGGATTCAATCATAAATAAGCGTCATATTTCAAAAATAAAAGTAAAAAGTGTGACATAATACCGCTTTTTAGGCATAAAAAGTATAGCCTTTATAATATCTAAAAGATATAATATACAAGGGTAAAGAGAGTAAGGGATGTTTACCCCTTACTCTTTTTTATCTTGATTCAGCAAGCATACTAAACACCTGCTAAATCAAGATTATGCTCGGGCTGATATCGGGGATTTGGATTGAGCTTTTTCGAGCGAGCTGCAAAAAAAGCCAGAACCAATTGTGCTGGAGCTTCATTGATACAGAAATATAGCGTTGAATGAAAATAGGTGTAAAGTTTAACAAAGGGTCTTTCAAACAAATATATACAATCGCAAGACATAGAACGTGACTTTTGTTACTATAAAAGCAAGTAAAAGGGTACTTTATCAAAAGCTGGTTCCTTTAGTGAATTCTTAGGGATACGCTATTTTTATCTTGATTTAGCAGACATAAAACGCCGCTAAACAAGATAAGCCCCCAGACCGATATTAGGGTTTTGAAGAGCGAGCTCTAAAAAAATCCGGATACAATTCCGCTGGGACATAATTGATTGAATAGAGTGATTGTGAAGAATTGAGGAGCCAAGATGGGTGATCCAGGGAATTCGCAAATTAAAAACTTTGAAGGGGGTTTCTTCATGTTAAATAAGAAGACGATGAAAAATATTGAGGTAAAAGGGCAGCGCGTATTTGTACGTGTCGATTTTAATGTACCGATGGCAGATGGTGTAATTACGGATGATACACGTATTCGTGCAGCAATCCCTACAATTGAATATTTAGTGGAGCAAGGAGCTAAAGTAATTTTAGCCTCTCACTTGGGACGACCAAAGGGTGAAGTAAAAGAAGAGATGCGTCTAACAGCTGTAGGAGTTCGATTAGCTGAATTAATCAGCAAGCCTGTTACTAAATTGGATGAGTCAATTGGTAAAGAGGTAGAGAAGGCTGTTACAGACATGCAAGATGGTGACATTCTTTTACTAGAGAATGTACGTTTCCACGCTGGTGAAGAGAAAAACGACCCAGCACTAGCAGAAGCATTTTCAAAATTAGCAGATGTCTATGTTAATGATGCGTTTGGTGCTGCTCACCGTGCACACGCGTCAACAGAAGGTATTGCAAAGCATGTTCCAGCTGTTTCTGGTTTCCTTATGCAAAAGGAACTTGATGTATTAGGCAAAGCATTATCTAACCCTGAGCGTCCATTTACGGCCATTATTGGTGGTGCTAAAGTGAAGGATAAGATCGGTGTTATTGAAAGCCTACTGGAAAAGGTAGATCATTTAATTATCGGTGGTGGTTTATCATTTACATTTATTAAAGCACAGGGGTACGATATCGGTAAATCTTTATTGGAAGAGGACAAAATTGAGCTAGCCAAATCTTTTATTGACAAGGCTAAGGCAAAAGGCGTGCAATTACATATGCCGATTGATGCAGTTGTTGCAAATGAATTTTCAAAAGATGCAGAAACGAAAATTGTAGATGTAGACGCGATTCCAGCAGATTGGATGGGCTTAGATATTGGTCCAAAAACAGCGGCAAATTATGCAGAGATCATTCAGAATTCTAAATTAATTATTTGGAATGGTCCTATGGGCGTTTTTGAAATGGATAAGTTTGCAAATGGCACTAAAACTGTAGCTGAGGCAATGGCCAATACAGCAGGTTATACAGTAATTGGTGGAGGCGATTCTGCAGCAGCTGTTGAAAAATTTGATGTAGCAGATAAGATGGATCACATATCTACAGGTGGCGGTGCTTCTTTAGAATTAATGGAAGGTAAAGAGCTCCCTGGCATTGTGGCACTAAACGATAAATAAACTATTGGAGGCAAAATGATGCGTAAACCAATTATTGCAGGTAACTGGAAAATGTATAAAACATTTGAGGAGGCCATCGAGTTTGTCGATGCGATTCAGGACAAACTTCCTTCAAATGACAAAGTAGATGCTGTTGTTTGCGCACCAGCACTTTATTTACCTACACTTGTGCAGGTTGCTAGTGAATCGGAGTTAGCGATTGGTGCACAAACAATGCATTATGAAAATGAAGGTGCATTTACAGGGGAAATCAGCCCGAATCAGCTTGCAAGTGTACAAGTGGATTATGTCATTTTAGGGCACTCAGAACGTCGTGAGTACTACAATGAAACAGATGAAGCCATTAATAAAAAGGTAGCAGCAGCATTAGCACATAACATCGTACCAATTATTTGCTGTGGTGAAACGCTCACAGAACGTGAAGCAGGAACGACTGAGCAAAAGGTAGCTAGTCAAATTAAAGTAGCACTTGCTGGGTTTGAAGCGCAACAGGTGGAGCATATGGTCATTGCCTATGAGCAATTTGGGCAATTGGTACAGGGAAAACAGCAACGGCAGAAGATGCAAACCAAGTATGTGGAGCTATTCGTGAGGTTGTGGAAGATTTGTATAATGCTGAAACAGCGGCCGCTGTACGTATTCAGTATGGTGGCAGTGTGAAGCCTGAAAATATCGCAGAATTATTATCAAAAGAGCATATTGATGGTGCCTTAGTTGGTGGTGCTAGCTTACAACCAGAATCATATTTAACATTATTGGAGGCGGCGGCAAATGCCTAAAAAGCCAGTAGCATTAATTATTTTAGATGGCTTCGCATTTCGAGATGAAACATACGGGAATGCTGTAGCACAAGCAAATAAGCCTAATTTTGATCGTTATTGGAACCAGTATCCCCATGCTACATTAACGGCAGCAGGTGAAGCAGTAGGGTTACCAGAAGGTCAAATGGGCAATTCTGAAGTTGGACACTTGAATATCGGTGCTGGACGTATTGTTTACCAAAGCTTAACACGTTTAAATAAATCGATTCGTGAAGGTGACTTCTTTACAAATCCTGCATTTTTAGAGGCAGTGGCACATGTAAAGGCTCATCAGTCGAAGCTGCATGTTATGGGCCTACTTTCGGATGGGGGCGTTCATAGTCATTATGAGCATATGTTTGCCCTATTAAAGCTTGCTAAGCAGCAGGGTCTAGAAGATGTTTTTGTACATGGCTTCTTAGATGGGCGAGATGTTGGACCAACAACAGCATTAGATTATATTGAAGAAACTAAAAGACAGATGGATGAAATTGGTATAGGTAAATTCGCCTCTATTCATGGACGCTACTATGCAATGGACCGTGATAAACGATGGGATCGTGTAGCTCTAACCTATAATGTGCTTGTTGATGGCGTTGGTCAAACAGCAGAAAGTGCAACAAGTGGTGTAGCAGCATCCTATGAGCGTGAGGTAACAGATGAATTTGTGATTCCATTTAGTATCCAAGAGCATGGAGAGCCAGTGGCAACAATTAATGATAATGACGCAGTAATTTTCTTTAATTTCCGCCCTGACCGTGCCATTCAATTGTCAAAAGTATTTACAAATAATCAATTTGATGGCTTTGTTTTATCAGCTAGGCATCCGAAAAATTTAAAATTTGTCTCCTTCACACACTATAGTGATGAAGTTCATGCACAGGTGGCCTATGAAAATGACAACCTGAAAAATACGATAGGTGAAGTGTTAGCCACAAATGGTAAAGCACAGCTACGTATTGCAGAGACAGAAAAATATCCGCATGTGACCTTCTTTATGAGTGGTGGACGTGAGGATAATTTTGAAGGGGAAGAGCGAATTTTAATTGCATCTCCAAAGGTTGCGACCTACGACTTAAAACCTGAAATGTCTGCCTATGAGGTGACAGAAGCCTTACTTGCAGAAATAGCTGCTGAAAAATTTGATGGAATCATCCTTAATTTTGCTAACCCAGATATGGTGGGGCATAGTGGAATGCTAGAGCCAACGATTAAGGCGATAGAAGCAGTAGATGAATGTTTAGGGAAAGTAGTGGATGCACTGCTTGCAAAAGGCGGTGCAGCTATTATTACAGCTGACCATGGTAATTCTGATGAAGTGCTGACTTTAGCAGGGGAGCCAATGACAGCTCATACAACAAATCCTGTTCCCGTAATTGTGACGAAACCGAATTTAGTTTTACGAAATGGTGGCATTTTAGCCGATTTGGCGCCAACCATGTTAGAATTATTAGAGGTATCACAGCCTACTGAAATGACAGGACAATCATTAATTGAAAAAGAGGAGAATTAATTATGCCATTTATTACACAAGTTTATGCGCGCGAAGTTTTAGACTCACGTGGGAACCCAACAGTAGAGGTTGAAGTATTTACAGAATCAGGAGCTTTTGGACGTGCAATCGTACCATCAGGAGCATCTACAGGTGAATACGAAGCAGTAGAGTTACGCGATGGTGACCAATCTCGTTACCTAGGCAAAGGTGTATTAAAAGCAGTTGAAAATGTTAACACAATTATTGCGCAAGAATTAGAAGGAAACTATTCAGTTCTTGATCAAGTTGTAATCGACAAAACTTTAATCGAGCTAGATGGCACAGAGAATAAAGGGAAATTAGGTGCTAACGCAATTCTAGGTGTATCCATGGCAGTTGCACATGCTGCGGCAGATTATTTAGATGTACCTCTTTATCAATATCTTGGTGGCTTTAACTCAAAACAACTACCAGTACCAATGATGAATATCTTAAATGGTGGCGCGCACGCTGACAATAATGTAGACATTCAGGAATTTATGGTGATGCCTGTTGGGGCAGAATCATTCCGTCACGCTTTACGTATGGGCGCTGAAATCTTCCATAGCCTAAAAGCTGTATTAAAAGCAAAAGGCTATAACACAGCAGTAGGTGATGAAGGTGGTTTCGCCCCAAACCTTGGCTCTAACGAAGAAGCCATTACGGTCATCTTAGAAGCAATCGAAAAAGCAGGCTATAAACCAGGTGAGGAAATAAAACTTGCAATGGACGTTGCTTCATCTGAATTATTCAATAAAGAAGATGGCAAATATCATTTAGATGGTGAAGGTGTTGTGAAAACTTCTGAAGAAATGGTTGATTGGTACGAAGAGTTAACAAATAAGTACCCAATTATTTCAATTGAAGACGGCTTAGACGAAAATGACTGGCTGGTCACAAGCTATTAACAGATCGTATTGGTGGTCGCGTACAATTAGTAGGTGATGACCTATTTGTAACAAATACAAAAAAAATTATCAGCTGGTATTGAGCAAGGTGTAGGAAACTCAATCCTTATCAAAGTAAACCAAATCGGTACGCTAACAGAAACGTTTGAAGCAATCGAAATGGCAAAACGTGCTGGTTATACAGCAGTAATCTCTCACCGCTCTGGTGAATCAGAAGACGCAACAATCGCTGATATTGCAGTTGCAACAAACGCAGGTCAAATTAAAACAGGTGCTCCATCACGTACAGACCGCGTAGCTAAATACAACCAACTTCTTCGCATTGAAGACCAGCTTGGTGCAACAGCTGAATATTTAGGCTTACACTCATTTTATAATTTAAAATAAGCTCACAAAAAATTGCCTCAAGGTATCCGATGACCTTGTAGGCGATTTTTTTTGCCTACAAAGTCGGAATGATGCGAGGAAAAAAACTTTTCATATTAACTGATAATTAAGTTTTTTTAATTCTTTCATTCTGATTGGGCTAATGGGCAGGTTCGCTCAATAAGAAACACGGAACATCTAACAAAAACCTGATTTTCTCATATATATAAATCCAATTTAAAAGGTTTAACATTGTAAAATGTAGAATTGACTATTAAAACTAGGAGGGACGCTATGCATAACTTATCAGGAAAAGTTATTCTTGTCACAGGCGCTAGCTCAGGTATTGGGCTTGCCACGGCTGAGTTGATGGCATCAAAAGGAGCTAAAGTAATTATTAATTATCATTCAAATGTAAAAGGTGCCATGGAAGCCGTTCAATGTATTCAAGAAAAGGGTGGAGAGGCTATTGCAATTCAAGCTGATGTGAGGAATAAAGAAGAAGTGGATTCAATGGTTGAACAAGCTATTTCTTCATTTGGCACAATTCACGTTTTAATTAATAATGCTGGAGGTGGTGTCCGTCAAAGTACATTTATGGATATGAGCAAAGAGCTGTGGGAAGAAACGTTCAAATTAAATGTTAATAGTATTCTCTTCTGCTCCCAAGCTGTATTAAGACATATGATTCCGAAAAAAAGGTGGAAAAATCATTAATGTCTCTTCAGCGGCTGCCCGAATTGGAGGGGCAGGAGAAAGTATTCATTACGCATCTGCTAAAGGGGCGATCAATACAATGACAATAGGAATGTCCAGAGAGCTAATTAACTATGGAATAATCGTGAATGGGGTAGCACCTGGAATGGTGGAGACACCTTTTCACGATAAATTTGCTCCTGACGATAATCGACTTGAGCGAATGGCTTCATCTGTACCTATTAAACGGGCTGCAACACCTATGGAAATAGCAGAGGTAATCGCCTTCCTTTCCTCCGATGCTTCAAATTATATCCTAGGAGAAATTATAAATGTTAGTGGAGGGCGATAATTGGAAATGCTATATTTTGTCGGAAAATTCTTAGTTGCAATGTAGTTGGATTGGTAAGGCTTATTTTTATATGAAAACTAAATACTTTCACTTAACATCGAAGGGTCAGTAACCGCACGGGGTAAGAAGAAAACCGCTCAGGAAGGGTCAGAAGTTGCTCGGGGTAAGGAGAAAACCGCTCAGGAAGAGTTAAGAACATCTCGATTCGAACTTTAGATTTGCAAATGTTATGTCAGAGATACAATATTCATAAAATTAAATATCCAATATTATTAACCTACTTAATATCCTACAGAGGGGAAAATTTCCTAAAGCGTAGTGTTACTCAAAGAATATTTGGTTGTAAATTTTGTTTGGAGGGTTTTAATAGTTCGCCTTTTGTATTACAGCGTTGACGCTAGAAAATAACATGACTATAATAGTCGTAACAACTATAATCATAACTAGTATATAGGAGAATTATATTGGAATTAGAAAAATATATTGGTGTGAATGTACAACGAGCAGCACTAAAATTAAATAATTATTATCAAAAAGTGGTTAATCCGTTTGATATTACAGTGGACCAATGGGAAATACTTGTTATTCTTTGGGAAAAAGAAGGCATTACCCAAAAGGAAATTGCTGAAAGACTTCATAAGGATCAAACAAACATTGCACGCATGTTATTTAAATTAGAGAAAAAGGGATTTATTTATCGTGTTGTCCATGAAACAGATAGAAGATCGTTACGTGTGTATTTAACACCAAAAGGCAGTGAAATAAAAGATGAAATACTTGAGCCCTCCTTGGAAGCGTACAAGAATACAATCAAAGGATTATCTGAAGAAGAGGTCGAAACATTTAGAAGAATTCTTACTGTAATGTATAATAATGTGAAGGACTTATAGCTGAAGTAACTAATTTTTATTAGCGATAAAATGAAGCTGCCAATATTGGTGGCTTTTCTTTATCCCAATGACTTTTCCCCATGAATTTTAAGTTGACAGTTAATTTTTTTATGAATATAATTGTCGCAGCAACTATATTCAAGTCTATTAATGTTGTAGTAAGTTTAAAGCTTGCTACATAATTTTTAATATAATAGTTGCTAAGACAACTAATGTCATGACAATAATATAGGGGGAGTAAATAATGCCTGAAAAAAATGAAGGAATATTTGACAGCAAGTATAGAGCTTTAACAATTGGGGTTATTCTTGCTGTTACTACAGTTGCCTTTGAAGGGCTTGCTATCACTACCATCGCACCGAATTTGGCGCAGAAATTAAACGGGTTCCATTTATATGGCTGGATATTCACTGCCTTTCTTTTGGCGCAAATCATTGGAACGATGGTAATTGGGCAGCGTATAAGCAAAAATGGTGTGTTTGCAGTATTTATAGTTTCTAATCTTTTATTTGTAGCGGGGATTGTTCTTGCTGCTACATCGGTAAATATGTATATGCTGATTATTGGGAGAGTGCTTCAGGGATTTGGTGCCGGCGCAATTATTACCTGTGTCTATTATAGTATTACTCTAGGATATCCTGATCATCTGCGAACAAAAATACTTGCAATGTTTTCAAGTGCTTATATCTTACCCGCGTTAATTGGACCTTATATAGCTGGACTTATATCAGAATTAATTTCTTGGAGATTTGTTTTTTTGGCTAGTAATTCCATTAATTGGATTGGCTGTAATGCTAACTCTCCCTGTATTTCGTAAATTTTCAGTAATAGAGAAGGAAGGGTCAACTAGCGGTAGTAAAGAACTATATGCCGTGTTGCTTGCTATTGGAACGGGCATCCTGCTAGCTGGATTAGGAACTATCACAGAGTGGAAGGGAATAGTACTTTCATTTATTGGTATCGTGGCAATGATTCAGCCATTACGAAAGCTATTACCAAGGGGAACGTTTGTGGCAACAAGAGGACTACCTGCGACTCTTGCCACTAGAGGATTATTTGTTGCTTGTTATTTCGCTACTGAAAGCTATGTTGTTTTAGCATTGACGGAAGTCAAGAAATTACCTGCTGATCTTGCAGGATTAGTTGTTGCTGCTGGAGCTTTAAGCTGGTCGATAGCTGCATGGCTCCAATCGCGATTAGATACTAAGGATCGAGGAAGCGGAAGAAAGATACGGATAACAATTGGTGTTTGCTTTATGATAATTGGTGTTACAGCCGTTATTTTGGCTGTAAGTTTACCTATAGGTGGAATAGTATTGGCGATTATATCTCAAATACTTACTGGATTTGGTATTGGCTTAGCACAACCAACAACAGCAGCGATTGCACTACAGCATGCAAATGTTGGGGAAGAAGGCGAAGTATCTGCGAGTATACAGTTTACAGATGCATTTAGTCCTGGCTTAAGTATTGGTCTTGGGGGAGCTTTTTTTAGCTATTAGTGAGACTTTACAATGGGGTATAATAAATGGCATCCTATTAGCTTTATCACTTCAGCTTATTTTGCTCCTTCTAAGTTTTGTTATTTCTTTTCGTATAAAACCAAAAAAATATCTCTTATCATAAAACACGTTTTGAAGAGTGATTCTTATGGAAAACTTCGCTATAATAAATCGTCTTCTTTTAAGATTTAAAAAAAGATATACAGAAGCCTTTTATGAATACCGAGCTGATTCTAAAATTGCTAAATATCAATCGCTATGAAGCAGAATCTTATGTGAATAAGTAATTTGCCTTAGCTGAGACTAACGAGCTTATTGGAGATTATGACTTCATACACTTTTAGCATTGTAGAAAATGGCTATGTTTTAGGGAGAGGGATATGCTCGTGAAGTAATTTGTGCATTAGTGGACTAACTCTTTCATACATTAGGATAATGGCATTTGAATCGTATTTAAAATCCTTCATAAGAAATCGAATTTCATGGCTCAACCTTTAGACAACGCCTATTTTGGTTTGCTTGAAGTTAATGGGTTTAGTCTAAGAATTGAGCAGTAAAAAAGACAGCCTTAAGTGATTAACACTTTAGACTGTCTTTTCATTTGTTAACGACAATTTATGATTGTGTCCAATAGTTATCTAGCTCTTGATCTACATATACCCAGCCCTTCCATGCAATATGAATCGTATCCATAATAAAATAAGGGTCATATTCATGATCTGAGAAATTAACATATGGAACATTTGCATTTGTTAATACTTGCTCCATTTTTTTCATAATATTTTTGACGACGCTCCTGTGGATATTCATTGTAGTCATACCAATAGCCATTTACAGGAATTGAAATAAATAATGGCTTTGCACCGGCATCCTTTAAAATATCTATGACGAGCTGAAAATCCTCATATTCGGGTGATACTGTATAATCTTCGTTCTTACGAGAGCCTTTAAACTTGGTTAAATCAGCATTGACAAGACGTTTATAAAATTTATTTTCAATCATTAAATCATTGGTTACACGTTTCTTGCCATATTTCTCAGCATTTTTTTAATTGCTGCTCAAATGTTTGGTTTGCCACCAGCTTGTCATTACTTTTTAATTTATGTGACTCTCTAGGGAAAAGCGAGTAATATAAATCTTTTTTTCTCTAGCAATGCCTTTTGGAAATGACCTGCCAACATTGCAAGTCGTCCAACAATAGGTCGTTCTTTGCCATTCGATAATTGATATTGATAGATTGTTCTTAATAATTGATCTCGATTCACTGTTTCAAATTCTAGCAGACGCTCCATTGCTCGATTTCGAAGCTTTACATCAATGTCCTTATTGTAAGCTAAATCATAGGCATGCAGCATAGAATAGTTAGGGGAAAAGTGTAATTCACCCATTCCTTTCTTCGTAAACCATTGAGGAGAAACGATGAAAACAATTTTTTTTATCCTTTAAATTTTTCTCCTGTGCAGCAAAATTTAAAAAGTGTGTAATAGACTGCATTCCCCCTCGCCCTATCATAAATGTCGAATACGGTGCATTTGTTGCACGTGCATAATTATAGGGATGGAAGGGGTCAAAACGATTTAATTCGGATGAGCCGTATAAAGGCATTGAGTTCGGCTCCTGTAGCATTCTCTCCTGTAAGTACATGCCCTGGAACACTAATGGAGACATGTTCGTTTTTGCCTGTTCTACATCTTCATCTGAAATCCATGCTTTAATCCATGAATTTGGGAAAAATACGAAGACAGCAAATAGAACAAAGGCAATGAATAGCGATAAAAAGCCTTTCTTAATCATTGTCTTTCAGCTAATTTCGCTACAATACGATTTGGCGTGTTCCATTCCTCACGATTGAAATCAGTAATTGGTACTGAGATATTAAAGCGGTTTTCAATTTCAACTAATAGATTAATGGTACCGAATGAATCAAGTAGTCCCTCTTCAAATAAATCGATATCTGGGTTTTCTACAATGATATCGTCTTCGCATAATTCTACTAGCATTTCTAAAACTTGTTGTTTCTCCATAGTTCAAATTCTCCTTTAATTTAGGCAGTGTTTAACAAAGCCTTGTTTAAAATAATTTTCCTGAAAAAAATATAAAAGCCAAAACAAACAGCATTAAAAGTGATAAACACGCCAATTGCATGTGTCCATTTATTTTTCGGCCAAAGCTTACGTTTTTTTGTTCCAGCGTTCAAATTTATCGAAGCTAATGATTAGCAGGGCATGGTAGAGGCCATAGACACAAAGTGCCATTCTAGTCCATGCCAAATCCCCATTAAAAAGAACAGTAAAAAGAAGCCAATATATGAGATTGTAAATTTATTTTTAATCCATTTTTTCTTAGTCATCCAAAGCACAAAGCGCATATAAACATAATCCCTAAACCAGAATGAAAGGCTCATATGCCAGCGATTCCAAAAATCTTTTATATTGCGACTTGAAAAAGGACGATTAAAGTTAATTGGCGTTTGAATGCCCATAATGCGACTGACTCCAACGGCAAAGGCACTATAGCCAGCAAAGTCGAAAAATAAATAGAAGCTATACATATACATATACGCGATTTGCCCTTGAAAAGGTGTCAAATAATTATAGGTATGATTTGGTAAATAAATAAGTGTGTAATTATAAATTAAATAAGCCAAAATGAATTTATATAAAAAGCCTACAAATATATAATTAATCCCACTTAAAAGTAGCTTCTGGTAGTCCTGATTTGACGGAACTGTATGCATATCTTTATAAAAACGTCGCCAACGATCGATAGGACCTGATGAAACGGTTGGGAAGAATAGTAAAAAAATAGGCCAGCTCAACTGCTGAAATTTTATCCTTTATTAGACCGTCACGTGTTTCTAAAATCATTTGAACAGATTTAAAGGTAATGTAGGACACTCCTAGGAATCCAAATAAATGATGTAGTCCAAGAATCGGTAGAACCTTTACAAGCACAAGTGGCAAGATAGACAGCAGTACAGCCACAATAAATACTGTCCCACTATTCTTTTGTAGTCGGTATTTTTGATAAGCAATGATTAATAGTAACTGAAATACTGTAAAAAGTATAAGAGAGATTGTGCCATTTAAAGAATTACCAAAAATAAGAGCTAAAACAATAATCGAAACAAAGATATTATAGCCTTTTGCAGATTTTTCTCGTAATCCTAATATAATTGTGGGCAGCAATAAAATCCCAATAATAATGAAAAAAACGATATTTCCGTAAGGCGTCATACTGTTTCCATAACCGCCAATCCTTTACGATCAACTTTACCATTTGTATTTAGAGGTAAAGTGTCCATGTATTTGAAGGTTTTTGGAATCATATAGGATGGTAAATACTCAGATAACAACGATTTAAGTTGCTTCGTCATTTTAAAGGCAGATTCCAGTAATGGCTCACGTAGAACAACGAACGCATTCAGCGAAACAATCTCGCCATCTTTTAATACAGGTACAACAACACAGCTAGAAACGGGTGGTAGATTGCCAATTTGCTTTTCAATTTCCTCGATTTCTAAACGATAGCCATGTAGTTTTACTTGAAAATCCTTACGACCTGAAAAGAACAGATAGCCATCTTTTTCATAGCCAATATCCCCAGTTTTATAAATGCGCTGACTATTTATAGTAGGAAAGGCCTTTTGCGTTAAATCAGGTGCACCAAGATAGCCAGCACTAACTGTTGGTCCTGAAATAATAATCTCGCCATCCTCTACTAGAGAAAGATTTGGTTCTGATAGCGGAGCAATTGGCAGTTGATCAAATTGCTCCAACAAATCCGATGAGACCTCTACAAAAGATACAGCAACGGTTGTTTCAGTGGGCCCGTATAAATTAAAAATAGTCGCCTGTGGGAAGCGTTGCATTAATTCTTGTGCAACGGATACTGGCAAAACCTCTCCACAGAATAAAAATGTATCTAAAGCGGGCATTAACTCCTGATGCCATTCTTTGTTCATTAAGCACATTTTCGCAAAGGACGGTGTGGAGGTCCAAACACGGATTTCAGCTGTAGCTAGTGCATCAAATAAAGATTTGGGATAAGCAATTTGCTCTTGTGTAATAGCGTAAAGC
This sequence comes from Lysinibacillus pakistanensis, assembly GCA_001312325.1. Next base: position 43,058 of record BBDJ01000003.1, read on the forward strand.
GTTTGCCCATTTACCAATGCAGGGTATAAATCCATTACTGATAGATCAAAGGAATAGGGAGCCTGATTTAAAAACACACCAGATTCCTGTAATGGGAAGTGCTTATTCATCCAATCAACAAAATGAGCTAGGTTATTGGCTGTAATTTGGACACCTTTAGGTTTACCAGTTGAACCAGAAGTGTAAATAATATAATAAACATCCTGCTCCTGAACCCATAAGGAAGGCTCTATCGAAATCGTAGAAGGCTGTGTGATTATATCACTTACCTCCACTTCAGGAATAGACAATGGAGCACTTAATGATTCTGTTTTTAGTAGCATGCAGGCTTCAGAGGCTTCAATTATAAGCTGTAGTCTTTCAGAAGGCGTGGACGAGTCAACTGGTACATATGGTGCCCAGCCTTTACAGCGCCTAAAAAGGCAACAATTTGCAATGGTGACATATGACCGTAGACGACAATGGGCAGTTTTCTTTTTAAGTTCTGAGCTAGTAAGTACTGTGCTACACAATCAGAGAGATACCAAAGCTCACTATACGTTAAGGACTCACGATTGGTTTGATACGCAGTTTTTTTGTGGCTGCTGTAGCGCCACATTTTGAATAGCTGCTAATATACTTAACATCAATAATTCTCCTTTTTTTTAAAATTCCGTATATATAAATGGTCCAGCGTTCATATCATGGAACCCATGAATAATAAACAAAAGCACCAATATGATAAAATAAAATAATGTAAAGCCTATAAAACGTAATAGCTCATTATTTTTAATGGATTGCATCAGGTCACCTCCAATTAATAATGAAAAAGGATTATAACCTTGTAAATATACTAAATAAATAGATATTTTTTTCAAGTTATTTTTTATAATCTTTGTATTAAAATTTTTAACACTGTTTTGACGGAATGTGGAGAAAATGTTGCTGTATTTTGTAATATTCATTAAATCATAAGATTAAATTAAGATTAAATTAAGGTTTGGGAAAAATTGATAGATCATCATGCCCTTAAATCAAAAAAAAGGACCATCATCAGTTAATCAAATCAACTTATGATGGCACCTATATTTTTATCCCGCTAAAATGTACGGAACATCATTAATTCACAGCATCTAACACTTTTTTTGGAAACATAAAAATCTGTTCCATTGTAGACATTAATGGTATCAAATGTATATGTTTTGGTCATATTGCTTGAGGCTTGCTCATAAATCATAATGTTTTTATTTACAGGGATTGTTAATGTAATATCCTTTTTTTGTGCAATAAATTTCGGATTTTCCTTATCTGTTAGATCTATCTTTGTCGTATAGCCCTTTTCTGTAAAAGCTTTTGTGGCAGGGATATATAAATCCTTTGTCAGCTTATTTAAATCAAAGCTCATAAATTGCGCCATTGCATATGCTATTTCTGTGTTATCAACAAGACCAGTTATTGTGGAGGGTCCAAATGAATAAAGAAATACATCCTCACCAGTATGTCCGCCTGTTGTAAAACCAATATTTGCTCGTTTGGCCAGCATCTGTCCCATTTCTTTGCTCACATTCCTTGAAGCTGTTAAGGTTGTCCGCTCATCTTTAGATAAGTCTGTTAAACCGTAAAGTGCTGCTACCTCTATCATATTGGATTGGTCTTGCTTCAATCGGCTTAAAGCACCCTCAAGAGTCATTTTGGCTTTCTTTAACGGATCAATAAAGTTAGAAACAGGCATGCTGGCATAAGTCTTTGTTGTATTCGTATTACCCATAGTTATACCGCTATTACCATGATCTGTCACGGCAATGACCATTGTATGCCCATCCACTTTGGCAAAATCAAGTGCTTTTTGAACAGCCTCATCAAACGCTAAAATTTCACTGATAATGCCAATTGTGTCGTTGGCGTGTGCTGCCCAATCTACCTTACTGCCCTCTACAAATAAGAAGAAGCCTTTGTCATGCTGCTTAAGCGTTTGAATGGCTTTACTTGTCATTTCAGCAAGCGTTGGCTCGGATGCTCTGGTGAAAGGGCGATCTATATTGTAGGCAAGTGCATTTGGAGCAAAGCTTCCCCAAATTTTTGATGAGGTACTTTTCAAAAGCTCATCACGAGTTTTTACAATGTCATAATTTTTTTCTTTTAGGACATTCACTAAGTTCTCGCCATCTTTACGAGTATTCTTAGTGGTACCTGGAATGAGAGATACGAAGCCACCACCTAACACAACATCAATGTCTTGATAGACCTGCTGCTCAGCGATGTCATCATATTGGCTTCTATTTTTAACATGTGCCGAAAAGCCTGCTGGTGTTGCATGTTGAATTTCAGAAGTAGAGATTAGCCCAGTTGCCATGCCTTGCTGTTTTGCTCCTTCTAAAACATTGGCTACAGGACGAGTAGCATCATCTTTGGCTAATTGCGCTAACCCTGGAGAATTGACAATGGCTGGCAGCACACCAACAAATTTACGATTTGATTTATGTCCAGTGGCTAATGCAGTAGCGGCGGGTGCAGAATCGGTAAGGGCAGATTCTGCAGAGTACGTACGAACTGCACCAGTTAAAATCGCATCTAATGCCAGATTGCTACCCTTATACCATCGGGAGAGTGTGACAGCGTTATTACTACTCCCATCCATCACCATCATAATAACATTTGCCGGCTGAGTAACTTTCGCAGCTTGTACTTGTGGTAGGGCAATATTTGTCGCCGAAAAAAATCATTGCACTAGCTATAACCCATGAACGCCATTTTAGTAAGTATTTCATGATGTAATCTCCTTTAGGTTAATTTTAAAAGTAGTGTAACGAACGTTTATTCAGACAATCTCACCAGCTATGTTGTTGCGATAAATTATAGTGCAAATTCTTATAAACCCTGTACATATTCCCACCGTCTACTGTTTCAAATATAAAATGCCATTAGCGATGAAGAGATTCCATACCTCTTCTATAACACTTCCTCCGACCATTGTCATAATCACTGCATTAAAGTGTTGCTTATTTTGCCGTGTTGTTAAATCAAAGCGTATACCAAGTTGTCACGAATGCTTTATCTTCATTCGTATCGACATACCACATATCATACATAAAACTAGTCCTTACTTGTAGCTACTAAATAGTTGCCTAAATGATCTTAACTTAGTTTTTCATCATTCCCAAAAAAATATTCGTAGGAAATTGCATAAGGTTCATTTGGATCAACATCATTAATTGACAAAGGTATCATTTTTTTTCTTTTTTTAATATCTGTCAAATATTCATTTCCTTGATCTAAAATGAGGTCCATTCAAAATATAACCAGCAAGCAAGCTATTCATGTCATTTAGCGGAATTTCGAATTCATCCCTATCTCAAATAATGTAAGCCAGGAGGATGGGTAAGGACAGGTAGAGAAATTGGGCAATTTACAGATATTTTTAATCTAAGTTTGTCATGGCAACCTTTTTTTTGTTATAATGTGGTGTGTTGTGATGTTTCGAAGTTCGGGAGGTGCAGTGGATGCATACAGTAGTATTAGTTTCATTAATTATCGTATCATTAGCATTGATTGTTGTCGTATTACTTCAATCTAGTAAAAGTGCAGGCTTGTCAGGTGCCATCTCGGGTGGAGCTGAACAACTATTTGGAAAACAAAAAGCACGTGGTATGGATCTTATCCTTCACCGTGCAACAATTGTGTTAGCAATTTTATTCTTTATTTTAGCAATCGCGATTACAAAAATCTAATAGTTGAAGATATATCGCCTAACCGAATTGGTTGGGCGTTTTCTTTTATCCAAGATGTAAATGAGAATAGACGGATAGAAACCGAAAGTGATGGATAGGACCATTAAATAGACGGATAAGCGCATCATCACTGATGTAGAATCTCTAGTAAATGGCTATAATGGTGATAGTATGTATTGGTATGAAGGAGAGCTTGCAATGAACAAAACTTTATCTCAACCATTTTTCTTTCAGGCAGGACCACGTGCAGTATTATTATTGCATGGTTTTACAGGAAGCTCAGCAGATGTTCGAATGCTTGGTAGATTTTTAGAGAAAAAAAGGGTATACTACATTAGCACCTCACTATAAAGGTCACGGTGTGGAACCAGAAGAACTTATCACAACAGGACCTGCTGATTGGTGGCAGGATGTCGTAGCTGCCTATAAGCAGTTACAGGATGCTGGTTATCAGGAGATTGCAGTTGCAGGTCTTTCATTAGGCGGTGTGATGGCACTTAATGTGGCATTAAATAACCCAGTAAAAGGAATCGTTACAATGTGTGCCCCGATGACAATGCGTACAACCGATGTCATGTTTGAGGGAGTCTTGAAATATGCAAGAGACTATAAGAAATTTCAAGGCAAACAGGATGAGCAAATCGAAGCAGAGGTTACAAGCATTGCTGAAAAAGGTATGCCATCTTTACAGGAGCTACGAGAATTTATTGTACGTACCCGTCAAGAAATTGACATGATTTATGCCCCAATCTTTGTCGTTCAAGCAACAAATGACGAGGTAATTGAGACAGAATCTGCCAACATTATATATAATCAAACAGAGTCACTTGAAAAGCACATCAAGTGGTATGAAAACTCAAAGCATGTTATTACATTAGATCAAGAAAAAGATCAGTTACATGAAGATATTTATCGCTTTTTAGAAGGCCTAAATTGGGCACAATAAACAAATAGGATTTTCTCATGAAGGAGGGAAATTATGAAAGACCAAAAGGATTCACTACAAAATCGTTTACTCGAATTTTTCGGTGAAGAAGATTATAAACCTTTAACCGTTGGCGAAATTGAGGACGTATTTGGCTTTGAGGATGCTGACGAGTTTAAAGAGCTTGTAAAAACTTTAGTGCGCATGGAGGGGGAGGGCTTAGTTGTCCGTTCACGCTCTAATCGTTATGGCTTGCCAGAGCGCATGAATTTACTAAGAGGTAAATTTATCGGTCATGCAAAGGCTACGGCTTTGTGACGCCTGATATCGAGGGAATGGATGATGTCTTCATTCCACCACATGAAGTAAATGGTGCTATTAACGGTGATATTGTCCTGATCCGCGTGTTAAAGGAATCATTCGGTGATCGTCGAGAAGGAACGGTAACAAAGGTAGTTGAACGTGGACAAACAAGCTTTGTCGGCACTTTCCAGGCAAATCGTGGCTTTGGCTTTGTTGTCTTAGACGATAAAAAGCTACCAATGGATATTTTTATCGCAAAAGGTGATACATTAGGTGCTGTTGACGGACACAAGGTTGTCGTTGAGGTCGCTACTTGGCAAGAGGATTTAAAATCAGCTACAGGCTATATTACAAAGATTTTAGGCCATAAAAATGATCCAGGTGTGGATATTCTTTCTATATTATATAAGCACGATATTCCACCAGAGTTCCCTGATGAAGTGATTGCTGCTGCACAAAGAGTACCAGATGAAATTACTGAGGCTGATATAGAGGGCCGCCGTGATTTACGTCATGAAACGATTGTCACAATCGATGGAGCAGACGCAAAGGATTTGGATGATGCAGTTACTGTAACAAAAAAATGGTGACGGTACTTATAAGCTTGGCGTACATATTGCAGACGTTAGTTATTATGTAACGCAAGGCTCAGTCATTGACATTGAAGCCTATGATCGTGCGACAAGTGTATATTTAACAGACCGTGTAATCCCAATGATTCCACATCGTTTATCGAATGGTATCTGTTCCTTAAATCCTCAGGTTGATCGATTAACATTGTCCTGTGAAATGATTATCGATGCTAATGGGAATGTGATTTCACATGAAATTTTCCAAAGTGTCATTAAAACAACAGAGCGCATGACGTATAAGGACGTTTACAAAATATTAGTAGAGCAGGACGAGGAGCTAATTACCCGTTACGAACCTCTTGTACCAATGTTTAAAAACATGGCAGAGCTATCATCGATTTTACGTCATAAACGTGAAATGCGTGGAGCAATTGACTTTGACTTTAAAGAATCCAAAGTTATTGTCAACGAGGATGGCTGGCCAGTAGATATTGAACTACGCGAACGTACAGTAGCAGAGAAATTAATTGAAGATTTTATGCTAGCTGCCAATGAAACCGTAGCAGAGCACTTCCACTGGATGAATGTACCGTTCCTATACCGTATTCACGAAGATCCAAAGCCAGAAAAGCTCCAACGCTTCTTTGAATTTGTCACGAATTTCGGTATTTTAATTAAAGGTACTGGCAACACCGTTCATCCAAAAGCTTTACAGGATGTTTTAAAGGCGATTGAGGGAATGCCAGAGGAGCCTGTGATTTCAACGATGCTTCTACGCTCGATGCAGCAGGCAAAATATTATCCAGAAAGCCTTGGTCACTTTGGCTTATCAACAGATTTCTATACACACTTTACATCACCAATTCGTCGTTACCCAGACTTAATCGTGCATCGTTTAATTCGGACGTATTTAATTAATAAAGATACATCGAGAGAAACGATTGCACAATGGAGTATGGCAATGGATGAAATTGCTGACCATACATCAGAGCGTGAACGCCGAGCTGTCGATGCAGAGCGTGATACCGATTCACTGAAAAAGGCCCAATATATGTCCGATAAAATTGGTGAGGAGTTCGAAGGAATCGTCTCATCCATCACAAACTTTGGAATTTTCGTGGAGCTACCAAATACGATTGAAGGACTTGTCCATATTAGCAATATGACAGATGACTACTACCATTTTGACGATCGTCAAATGATTATGATTGGTGAACGAACAAATCGTCAATTCCGTATTGGTGATGAGGTCATGGTTCGTGTAGCAAATGTTATTATTGAGGAGTCATCCATTGACTTTGAAATCGTTGGAATGGTAACTTCATATGGACGAACACGCAAAGCAGCCCCTACTGTTATTCACGCTCGTAAAAATTACAGTGACAACAAAGGCGGAAGCAGCAGCCGTAGAGGTGGTCGTAATGAGGACGATCGAGGTGGCCGTGGAGGTCGTAGAGGCGGTCGCAGCGAGGAAGAACGAAGCAGTCGTGGCAGTCGCAGAGGTGGTCGCAACGAGGAAGAAAGAGGCAAACGCGGAGAGCGCCGTGAAAGCGACCGTGATCCACGAGGCAGCCGCAAAGATGGCTCAAGCCCAGGTCCTAAAAAACGCGTAAAGCAAAAACAAAAGTTCTATGAGGGCATTGCTAAGAAGAACAAAAAGAAAAAAATCAAAACGTAAATAAATTCATTAACAATCCAATGCGAGCAGGTTAACCCCTGCTCAACCTTTAAATTAGAGGGTGAAGAATATGGCAAAAGGTACTGGGAAAGTATTAGCACAAAACAAAAAAAGCAGGACATGACTACTTCATAGAAGAGACAATTGAAGCAGGCATGATGCTAACAGGCACAGAAATAAAATCCATCCGTGCAGGCAAAGTCCAGCTCAAAGACTCCTTTGTCCGCATCCGCAATGGCGAAGCATGGATCAGCAATATGCATGTCAGCCATTCGATCAAGGCAACCGCTTCAACCACGACCCACTACGCGCCCGCAAGCTGCTGCTCCATAAAAAGCAAATCGGCGAGCTAGTCGGTGCCGTTAAACGTGACGGCTACACAATCGTCCCATTAAAAATGTACATCAAGGACGGCTACGCCAAGCTCCTAATCGGCGTAGGTAAAGGGAAAAAAAGACTACGACAAACGCGACGACATGCGCAAAAAAAGAAGCCAAACGTGAGATGGAACGTGCCTTTAAAGCAAAAAAAATCAATTTTAATAGATTGGGAGAAAGCTCACTAGTGTTGGTGAGCTTTTTGCTTTGGGTTTGGAGCGGGTGGGAGTGCGGTGCGTGGCGAGGTGAGGCGAGGCGGATAGAATGGCGGAAGTGAAGGATAGAAGTTGAGATGTGACGGATAGAACTGCGAGAATGATGGATAGAATAGAGAAACCGATGGATAGGTTCTACTGTTCAAGCCAATTTCTTCTAAGTTAGCAGGATACTTGAACTATCGTTAGTTTTGTTTTATAATATGTATTACTGATTGCCAGATTTCATGGAAGCGTACTTTTAGCTCCCACCGTACTAGAAGCAATTCTAGCTCCTTTCCTTGAACGAGGCCAAGCCGCTTCGATTCATATTCAAGGGGACGTTACGGATTCGACAGGGATGGTTCAAGCTTTGGTCGCGCGTCGGAGGGCTCGGCTCCGTCATCAACGACAGTTATATAATAACTGGCAAACAACAAAACTTAGCTTTCGCAGCGTAAGCTCTTAAGCGCTCCGCCTCTCTATCGCCCATGTAGAGAACGTGGGGCCCAACTTTAGTGGGATACGGTCGATGGTGCCACCTGAGTCATCGGCAAGAGATTTCCAGGTTAGCGTACAGGACGCCTGTTTGTCGGCATAATGTTACGTGAATCGTAAATAGGCAAACTACACGCGTAGAAGCTGAAGTATTGGAGTCTTTGGACGCGGGTTCGACTCCCGCCGTCTCCATTTTATGGAATCAAATGATTTCACAGAGTGTCAAAACCCTTGATAATACAAGGTTTTGGCACTTTTTTTAATTTCATCCAATTTCACCTGTTTTCATTCAAATCTAGTCAATTTCTAGTCAAAACTAAGTCAAAAACTTAACCTTCTAAATAGCTAACAAACTTCTGTATAGCGCCTTCTTTCGCCTTTTTTTGTGACGTGTGTATAAATGTCTAAAGTAGTTTTTACATCAGAATGCCCAAGTCGATCTTGAACTTCTTTAATGCTCGCACCAGCTTCGAATAAAAGTGAGCAGTGCGTATGACGTAAACCATGTGGTGATACTTTCTTCAAAGTGTATTTGTTTTGAACACTATACATCCATTTCTGAACTTGACCAGGCTGGACAAAATCGTTTTTTTGTATTACTAAACATCAATTGATTTTTCTTCAGCGTATTGATGCCTAACTGAATATATTGCTGCTTTTGAAGCTTATTCCATTCTTTCAAGATCGATAAAGTTGTTTCATCTAATTTGATCATGCGAGGTTTACCAGTCTTAGTGGTCTTCAAATAAAGCTGTGTTTGTTTGCCACGTCCAATAGCTTTATTAATAGTTAACTCACTTTCCACAAAGTTCACATCATTCCATGTTAAAGCTAACGCCTCGCTTTTACGCATACCTGTATAAGCAATTAAACGGAATAGCGCATATGCTTTATAGTTAAGGTGATCTTTTGCTTTCTCTAAAAATAAAATTAACTCTTCCTTTGTATAAAAGTTTTCATTTTCATCTTCAGCACTCTCCGTAAAAGCCTTCTTAACTTTTGTCTCAACATGAGTGAAAGGATTCGTTTGAATAAAGCCATGCACAATAGCGAAATCTAATACCTTTTTAGCATAAGACTTAATGGTACGAGCCTTTTTAACCTTTGAAGCCCATTCATTGTAATGTTTTTGACAAATAGCAATCGTAATTTTCTCGATACGATAGTTGCCCATAGAAGGTAAGATATGATTTTTAAAGTAGCCGACTGTTTTAACAAATGTACTTTCTTCAACAGTTTTTTTCGTATTGAGTGATCCAAAGATCGTATACTTCCTGATATGTCTCTGTGCTTTTTTTGTTTGTAGGTGCCTTCAGAGACTTGAAGTTTGATACGTGCTAAAGCAAGTTCAGCTTCTTTTTTTCGTTTTATAACCTCTACGGGTAGTACTGCGAGCTTTACCTGTAAGCTCGTCTACACCTAAATAAACTTGGAATTTATATAACGTTTTGCCATCTTTATTTTCATAACTTTTGATGGGTGAAGAATTATTTTTTTGTCATAGTGACCCTCCTAATATCGTTGCGGGGGCAAGATATAAAGAGAGGATTGATCCTCACAGTTATAATATATAATTTAACTGGTGAAAAATCCTCTTGTAGTATTTAAAAGCTGTGTTCTTCTAGGAAGCGGTCGATTTCTTTTTTTTGATACGCGTTTGATGCCTTCAATTTCGCATACTTTTAACCCTAAAGTTCTAAACTTTATAAAGGTGTTATAAGATACACCAGTGTACTTTGCTCCGTCTGTTAGACTAAACCATTCTTGTAATGTTAAGGGCTTCGGGTATTTTTCTAATAAATTCTTAGTTTCTGATACAATAAATTGTTTGAGTTTTTCTTCAAATTCTTTTTCTTTTAACATAATATTGTCTCCTTAAAGTGTATTAGAAATATTTGTTGTACCTTGTTTTTAGCAAAGAAATCTTTTCTATTTACTATTTTATTTATTTTTTTTACTAGGATTTTCCATATATTTATGAAGAGTTTAATACTTTACACTTCGTAAGTTGTATCTTTTAGCCCTATACCAATATATCCATACTTATTTTCGCTATTTAGTCTAAAACGAGTATAGGTTAAATTGGTTATTGTTTTCATATGCTTATGAAACATTCTAGAGCTCTCTTCAATCATACCGTAGCTACGACAATATTTTTTTATATGCAGTTTCTAAAACGTCATTATGTGTTTTTGAATCAGGATTCATATAACAACATGATTTTATAAAACTATCAATTGAATTAGTTTGCTCAGAATATTCCTTAGCCATCCTTTCAATTTGCTCGCATGAAGTGAACTGATAATTATTATCAATCCAACGTTGTAAACCGATTAACGCCCAATGAGCAATATATGAGGTCTCTTTTATTAGCTTGTCAAATAGACGAATATCCTGCTCTTCTTTCGGTACTTGATGATTAAATGGAAAAATTACAAGTCTTTCACTAAAAGCATTTGATTTATCAATACCTTTTATTGTAGGTAAATGGTTTCCCGCAAATATAAGAGCCGCTTTGTTAATAAATTTAAAAGCTTGGCCGTATAAGTAGCGAGCCATAACATAGTCTCCACCAGATAATTTTTTTGAAATTATCTAAACGATTAAGAGCTATTTCAGATGTTTCACCACAGGTATTTAACTTTTTTTTCGAAAAGTTGACATAAAAAGCTTTGCTGATTAAGTTCACTAAAACTAAGATTAGTAAAGAAATCTGGACCCACTAAGTATTCTAAAAGTCTCAAGATAATGGATTTACCTGAATCCTTTACTCCAACAAGATAAGGAATAACCTTGACATCTCTTATCTCTGAAATCACATAACCAAAAAGCTCTTGTAACCTCATATATAGCCTTTGGTCTCCACCAGTGATTTGACTCATGAAGTTTTCAAATACTGGTCCTTTAGGTATACCCCTTAGCGGATATTCTGCATTTAATACAGATGTAAAGAAATAATCAGGATTATGTGGATGGGTTGAAAAATCTTTTATGCGAATAATACAATTAGAAAATGCAACAAATGACTTTCGTGGTACCAATAACTCATCATTTATTTTCATTTCATCTTTAGCTATTATCCACCGGAGTATCTCTTGACTAGTGTTAAACGAAATTTGATTTTTATATTTATCCGGTGTATTTTGTCGAATAAAAATATCTGCATTTTCACCTGTAAGACCTACAAAATACCCTAACGTTTGATTCCAGTAGTACAAATTATCTTCTATAACTGCAAACCTATGGGTATTCATTAATAGTTCTGCTAGTAAATAATTTGACATTTTTACTTGACTTTTATTTTTAAGGGTAGATGAAACTTGTTGATATGACATTTTATTTTTATAAATAATTTCTTTAGATTGTGATTCTTGTAAGTCTGAGTTCAGCGGAGTGAATTCTTGACTCAGTTTATCCCCAAAAGTATTTAATAAATTGTAATGTTCATCCGGATCTGAAACTTTTATTGATTTTCTATGATTATAGTGTTTTTTTTGAGGAATTAACTTCTTTTGATTGTGATTCCTGTATGTCTTTGTTAAGAAGTTTTAGATTTGGGAACAACATATCTCCAAAAGTATTGATTTTAATGTCATGTTCTTTAGGTTCAATTTTCTTGAAATTTTGTTCCAATGTATCTCCAAAAAGATTCATGGGATTTTTTTTATCTTTATTCCAATCCATCGTCTTGTTCCCCCTTCTCTTTGCCGTTTTCGAAATGACATTCTTCATCTAATTCTTGAAACCTTGGGAGTGCATCTCTAACTATAGATTTCAATAAACGATGTAAGGGTTTTGTCGTAGCGAAGACATGTTCTCTCACAGTGTCATTAGTTACTGGATCATGTGTACATAATGTTAATGCTGCTGTATTTTCATATTCCCAGTAAATATAAAGTCTATCACTACTGTTAAGAATTCTCTTAGATGAAATTTTTAAATTAAAATCTTCAGATGAAACGTAAATGATGTTGTTTTCTTTTTTTTCTACAATCGACACCGATATAAATATTAGATGAAGACTTAAAACCCTCAATTGAGGAGAATTCAAATGTTTTTTCATCAAAGCAACCTTTAACAAAAGATTGGGTATCTTTTTGAAGTATTAAAAGAGCAGTATGAAGCTTTACTGGCGTTTTAGTAAGCCCTGATAATAGTATTTCATCCTGTATTTGTACACAAAATGCATTTCCTTGATTTTCCAAACTGTAACTTTGTAGGTCTTTAAATTGTTTATAATATTTTGATGGTTTCATATTTAACAACCCTTTCTTTTTTTGTTCATTAGAACTATAAAAATCTTATATTTTTAAAGATTTTTAAAAAAAGGTATGTAGATTACAGGTGTGTATTTGTGATTTGTAATCTAGGGGTATTGCGAAAATATAGAATTTATGGTATTGAGACTCGTTAATAGTGTTCAAGTTGTTCATAGTGTTCAATAAAAGTTTTATTAATAAAGGTATATAAAATAAGTTTAAATATTATTTTTTTAGTTAATAAAAATGAGATGTAATTATTATGTATAATAAAGATAATTAAATTACATTGAACAAGTTGAACGGAATTTTTGGGAGGAAGATAAAGTTGGACGTTACGCAACAAATAATACCTAAAATAAGGTTAACTATTAAAAATCTTGAAGATAGTAAAGAGAATCCTTTTTTTTGAATGGAAATTAGATAATATGGGTCTTAATGCAGAAATAGTTAATGAGGAAATTGATGCATTCTTTGAATTACTTATTACTTTTCATTATTTTGAATACACCTTTAATCTTTCAGAAGATAAAGAATTTAAACAAGAACTAGAGCAAAATAAAAAAAATCTTTTAAATCAATTTTTTTTCTGATGTAAAAATGTCGATATTAAATGATGCTTTAGTTAATTTAATAGATTTCTTTAGTAATAAAAAAAGAAATACATCTGAATCATAATACTGAAATTGTTAAAGAATTATTTTTTTGATTTTAAAACTTTCGAAGAAAAAGTTAACCAATATATGTCAGAAATTAATTTTCAAGAAACAGAGGCTTTATTGGAAGTAGTTCATATGAATAGGACTAATATCAATTTAAAAGTACCTAAAATAATTTTCCCCTGGTATATATATGCTTTGACCAACACTTATAAAATATTACCTAAATATTCAGATGATAAAGAAATTAATATAGTTCAAGAGAGATACATACCTTTAAAACAGATTAGAAGTAGAAATGCTCAAGAGATGGAATTACTTGATAAATCGCAGAGGGATTTTAAATCATTTATTAAATCTTTAAAAGTTAATACTATTTATAACCAATCACTTAATTTGTATTTATTCAATGAAACAACGAATTTATATGATATTTTTAATTTAGTTAACAACAAAAAAAGAAACATTAGAGAATGAAAATTTTAAAACACTCTTTTCAGAGTTTTTGAAGAGTGGAGAATGGTATACGATTAGGGAAGCGAATTTTCAAGAAGTAAGTAGGATGGCAAATATAAATAGCTTTGGTGTCAAAACTCTACTTATTAATGAATTTGAAAGTAAAAAGTTATTTAATAATGAAGAAATCTGGGATATTTATAATCAAATTTTTAAATTCTGTAAAAGTAATTTATTGAATAAAATTCATGAAGATTTTCTTTTAGCCCTCAAACATATACCAGAAAAGATACGTTTAGACTTTGCTATATATCGTATTTTTTTCAAAAGAAGAACCCTTTGAAGATATTATTGAGAATGTTCTTGAAGGAGAATTGAACATCTACGCTCCTTCAGCCGATAACAACCAAGAAAACTATTTGTTTGATGCATATGCTGATGCGTATAAAAAGTTTTATGAATCTAAAAATAAAAAATCAGAATAAATTGTATTAATTCCTATACATTTTAAAACGTTCATCTTGATTAATATCAGAGATGAACGTTTTATTTTAGTGAAACAGTAGTGACTATATTCTTATGTTTGTTGTAATATAATATAACTTGTGTGAAAATATAAGGGTGGAATCAGAAGTTTTATAAGAGGTTCAGTAGTTTATTTATCTTCTTTTTTTTACTTGAAAAATAATTGCTCAATATATTTTATAAAATGGAGGTAGTATATGCCAGTATGTGGTCAATGCAAATGTCATAATAGTTTAGGGACAAGAACGTGTAAACAATGTGGGCAGACAATTATTCAAGATGAAGGGAGGTCTTGTCCTAGGTGCTCTGAATATTGTGGACCCTTTTCGCAAAATTGTAGAAAGTGTGGTTATGATTTTACAAAAAGGACAATAAGGAAACCTCCATCTAAATCTAGCCGCCCTGTGAAAAAAATCAGTAAAAGTAAATGCCGATAGAAATAATTTAGTCGAATTGGCTTTTTCGGAGCAACGTAATGGATATTTAAAGCATAATGATATGAATGGAATTAATAGACCTGAATATGCAAAAGAAAAAAATTCGATTTTTGGGACCAGTTGATCCATTTATAAAAGAAACACTTTATGAAAACTATGAAATTATTGCAGAGAATTTAAAAGTATATCCTACAATTGTAGTGTATCCACGTGGTACCAAATTATCTGGAGGATATTTGGGCTTTTATATAGAAAGTTCACATGAAGTAGAAATTGTTGATACAGATTATCTTATTTCTATGTTAGCACATGAAATGAGACATGCTTATCAGTACATATATTTCCCTGATTTATTTTTTGGAGAACAAATTACAAGTGCGGAAGAATATATTCAAGCGAGAACAGAATTAGACGCTAGACAATACGCAAGGGACTATTGCATTTATCGTAAGTATTTCGATGATTACGAGATTCTTGAATATACTGAGTCTCAATTTAAATTATTTTTAGCAGGAAAAATAACAGCCAAAGATATTGGCCTAGATGAAAATTATTACGAGAAAAATCCTGTGTATCCCGAAAAAGTTTCTAGGAATTATCATAAAGAGCAACAGTACGTTTGTGTAGAAAAAAAGAAAGCCAACACAAACATCATTGCATTCAAGCCCCACAAAATCATTCAGTTTAGATTTTAATTTTAAGTTTTGGCTAATGTGGATGTTCTGGCCAATTACACTTCTTTGGATTTCATTTAAGCTACTTCGAAAGGCATGTGTTTGGTCCATCGATTTTATTAGCGATTTATGGTTTGATTTACGTTATGACAGATGGCTATTTGTGAAGAAGGTACTCATAATAATTGGCATTCTACTAGCAATAATCGTTGGAATTGGGATGTTAGCTTCTTGAATATACTACTAAGCAATAATAAAAAATCGGTGATGATTGAATACAAAAAAAACACTTTAAGTGACTCGTTTAAAATTTATTGGGGTGAAATTCATGATCAAGAAAAATAGATTAATAGTTATTTTATGTTGTGTTTCTTTGGGGATTCTTGGAGGATGTAGAGAAGATTCCGAAGAAAAAGCTGCAAGTCAAGCTCTTGAGCAAAAAAAATAATGCAGAAGAAAATGCTCAAAATCTAAAATATTTCAATTCAGCAGATACTTTAGAGGATCAAGGTGATTTTGAAGCTGCTATTGAAAGCTTAGATCAAATCACTAAAAATTTTGAGAAATATTCTTTAGTAAAGAAACGTAAAAAAAGAATTAGAGAATGAAATATTATTTCGTAATGCACAGGTAAGTTTAGAAAATATGGAGTATGAAAAAGCGATTGAATTATATAAAGATATTTCTAAAAGCTACTCTCGATATGATGAGGTTAAGCAAGCCTTGAAAACTGTTACAACCTCTTATGAGGTAAGTCAATCTAAGACAGTAGGATATTTGGAGTTAAAAAAAGGATAGTAAAAAAATTTAAAGGTGACATGTTTTTTTTTGAGGGAACTATTGTAAATATCCAACAAAAAGGTAAAAAACATTCATGGTTATTGCTACAAAAAATACGGGGGATGATTATTATATTGGAGATGATATTTTAGTCTATTATGATGGAGTTATTGACGCTTTAGAAAATGATTACATTAACATACATGTTAATTATGCAGGGGAACTATGGTAGCGCCTTTAAAAAGGTAGCAAAGTTTTTAGGAGAGTCGATAATGTTTGAGTACAGTGGAGATACATTCATAAATCAGGCGCCTGTTATAGAAGCTAAATATATTAATTACTATTAACTAAAAAATTTATGATAGATAAATATGATGGAAAGAGTTATTAATACAAATTCTAAGCATTAATAACTCTTTGTTTAATATGAACTCAATAAGAAAGGAACTAATAATAGTAAGATAAATCCTAATTTTATCAATTTATCCATTTTTTATTTTGAATAATTTCTCTTACTTCATTGATTATCACTACAGCAACGGACACAAGAATTCTTTCAAGCATATTTATCACCACCTTAATTACTTATAAATCTATTGGAGATACAAATCCATTTGGTGTAAATAGAATTGGAGTTGGAATAAATACATAGCGGCTTTCATTGAAAGTATTTTCATAGCAGCTATTTAATGTATCTTTACATATTTCCAGATTCTTTAAGAGAATGGAATGTATCTGTGCAGATGATAAGATGATCAAGTATATCTACCCCAAGGATTTCTCCTGCATGAACTAAGCGCTTTGTAACCTCGATGTCTTCAGGACTTGGATTAGATACATTGCTGGGGTGGTTATGAGCAACAATTGCTGAAGCGGCATTACTAAGCAAAGCGGGTTTCAATACCTCCCTAGGATGAACTATACTAGCATTAAGACTTCCAATATGCACTACCTGTATGCAAGTTGGTTGGTTCTTTGTGTCAAGGCAAAGAACAACGAAATGCTCTCGATCTACATCACCTAGGAAGTCACGAATCAGTTCATAGGCACAACGGGGCGAACGTATTTTACGATTTTTGTAAAGTAATGTTTTTTTCTCTTACCAATTTTACTTGTACAATATTTACACGTTTTGCTGGTACTACTTTTACTTGTTTCTCCATGCAGAAGCCCTCTTCTAGTAGTTCTAGTTGCGTTGTTTTTCGTAATTCATATACATTCATATGAATTCCTCCTTTTAATAGTTTAGTTCAATGGCAAAAGCCATAACATCTATTCCAGATGTTATGGCTTCTTCCAGTTGATAATATATATTTATAATTTCTCTTATTACATATTCTTCTCCGATTTCCTAACAGTAACACACGTTTGATAAATTAGTTTCTATTTATTTTAAAACATATTTACCATATCTTTTTCATATCAACATTATTCAAAAATAATTTTAATTTAGGGATTGAGTCCAAGTATATAAACGACTGTGGTATTATAAAATTAAAATTGCTTTTTAGATCCTCTAAACTAATTGGGTTAAATTCGTATATGTTGATAATTGGATAGGCTATCTTACAATTCATTTCACCACTATTAAATCTTTCTTTTCCATAGGTATCTTCTATAATTATGTTTGGTAATACAATTGGTTCATCCACTACTAAAACGTAACTTAATTCTTTAATAGGTGTTGTTTCGTAAACACATATATATTTCACAGTTTTTTTTGGTATAACATTCCTAAATTCATGAATTTTCTCCTTAGAGAATAATAAAGACTTAAATTTAGGCTTTATGCTAACTATAATACAATTGTCCAAATTTTTCATTCCCCTCTATTTATTACTACTTTTCTATTATATAATTTGTATAAAGAAAGGTGGTTTTAAATGTGATTCCTAAAGATCAAATAAGTGTATTCTTAAATATTTATTTTTTTTGAATTGGAACGTTACTTAAATCAGTTTTGCCTTGAAGAGTTAAAAAAAAGTCACATTCCATTCAGATGAAGCTAATACTGATAGACCTCTAAAAGAATCTATAAAAAAATATTTTACAAACGAAATTCAATAATATTCCAAATAACTTATACAATAAAACACTTGAGTTATACGATCAAGAGGAAAACCTTGTATCATCCTATGAATATAAAGATTATTTCAATTTTAAAGTTACAAGAATTCTTTTACCCAATGAAATTACAGAGGAATTAAAAATTCATTTACGTAGACCGAATGTTGTATACACACACCCTGATCTATTATTAATTGTTACGGATGGTAAAACTCATTACTTAGTACCATTAGAATTAAAATCTACAAAAGATAATAGTATTCCTGGTTCAAGTGTTCAGCAAATTCAGGGTGATGAGTGGGTTATTTTTGTAAAACATACAACTAAAAGTTTTAACGTAACTATTGGAAGATATTTATGGGCTGTAAATGAGAACATGCAGTTTCCAGATAGAAGTCCTCGCCCCTCAGTTTCTTTTAAAACGATACTAGATTGGAACGATGAATTCATTAATCATGATACTGAGAGTCTAAAAATAAAGTATCCTATTGATTTAATAAATAAAAAAAACAGGAACTTATTAATGATTGGCAAAATGTATTAGTGAATAGATGGCTAGATGTTATTGCAATACCTAGTACTAAAAAGAAAGTTCCTTGGTTCAACCATACAATAAAAAAAATTCACTTTAAAATTATTGGAAAGCTACGAACAATTAAGCCCTTTAGACCAAAAGAAATTATTAAATAAACTTAAAACCGAAATTGAAAATGAAAAAAGCACAGATTAAAGGGAAGAATACATAATATAAAGAGGTGGATGAAAGATTTCATCCACTCTTTATATTGCTTTATTTAGTTAAAGAATAATAAAGAGCATTTGCAATGTGCCATGCTAATACAGGAGGTACAGCATTACCTATTTGCTTATATGCACTCGAGGCTGCACATGGGAAATCAAAATCATCGGGGAAAGATTGAAGTCGAGCACATTCTCTAACAGATAATCTTCTCCAAGTTGTCATATCATTTTCATCATCACCTATAGTTTTATAATGACCTTCAATATTACCATGGTGCTCGGAACGTATAGTCGGTGCAATACTATCAGCTTTTATCCGTGTATTCCCTTGCATTTTTTTTACCTTCATAAAATTTTGCTTTTGAATAATCTTTAGTTCTATGATTAGGAACTTTTGGATCATCTAATTTATCCCATAAATCATCAATAGCTTGTGACGAGGTAATCCAATTTTCTTGAGAATGAGTTTCTTTTGGTAAATAAGCCTCTACGCCTTTCAAGTCATTACGTATTCCATAAATAATAACCCTTTCTCGATTTTGTGGTACACCATAATTAGCTGCATGGAATAGGTGGAAATAAACTTCATAACCACTTTCTTCAAAATCTTCTATTATAGTTTTTAAAATTAACCCATCTTCCATCATTAATAAATTTTTCACATTTTCAGCAATAAATGCTTTTGGTTTAACGGTATCAATAACCCTTTTCATTTGTAAATATAATCTACCTCGTTCAACAGATAACCCTTGTCTTTTACCTGCTAGACTAAAATCTTGGCATGGAAACCCACCTATTACTATATCTGCTTTAGGGAATTTTTCAGAAGGTACTTTATTGATATCTTCACAAACAATATGCTCACCAAAATGGTATTTATATGTCTCGGCTGCTTTTTCAACAATTTCATTAGCCCAAATAATTTCAAAATTGTTTTTTGGATACTTTTTTTAGCTAAAAATTCAAATTCACCTCTAAAACCTAGGTCAAGTCCTCCACAACCTGAAAATAGGGATAACACAGTAAATTTATCACTAGATTGAATTGTGTTAAAAGTATCAACATAATTTGTAATTCTATGTTTGTTGTTAAATTCTTGAAAATTATGTTCTATTTCTTCAAATAACTCTAATTGCATTTATATTCCTCCTGATATATTTTTCAATTCAAAGGTACTTGGATTAAAAAAATATGCTACATTATATTTTAATATAAAATTTGTTTAACAGCTATTCATTTATACTTTGATATAATTAATATCACATTACTTCTAAGTACATAACAACCATTATTATACAGTTTTTAGAAACTTAATAATAATTGTCTATTGATAAAGAAAAACTGAATGGTACTTTCTTCTAAAAATAGGATGGTTGAGCTCTAACTTATATATTTTAAATTGTCCCCGCAACACAATTTTTCATCAGACGTAGTCAAATACGTAGTCAAACAAATTAAATAGTAGCTAATATACTTGAAAACTTTAGCATTATAGCGTTTTATTAAACGGTAGGTTCGACTCCCGCCGTCTCCATAAATTACCAGCCTGTAAACGGCGGTATATCAACGATTTTCGAGGTTAGGGATATTGAATGGGAGTTGAACTCTTGTTGAATATCCCTATTTCACTCTGACACAAAATGATCTAGTTGAGTATTTGTTTAATTCCTAATAATTCCATTATGAATAATTTTAAAATTAAGCAATAAAATTTTTATTCGCATCATAATCAACTATATGGAAACAATGAATATAATAGTACCATCTGAAAGTTTTTTTTGAATTATTATTTTTTTTGCTATTAAAAAGATAAACGAGGAATAAAAAAATAAATAATGACTAAAACTGTTTTACTATTGTTCACAATATTCTATTCGCTAAGATAATAGTACGAGGGGTGTTATTTATGAAATCATTGAATCTGATTTCACAAGAAGAGCGTCGTAAACGTATTCAGTTTGCAGTTGGCATGGCAGCTATCGATGGTGGAAAACCTACTGCTTTCACACAAAACTTACTGGACCAATATGAAAAAGGTGAAGTAACAACAAGTTATCTAAAACAAGCTATTATTGAAAAGTATGCAAGGGCGGCACATTAATAACTATTATGGATCCGTATGTATATGAAAACTCTAATGTTTTAAAAAATAAGTTAAACATTCGAGATGAACAAGAATTAATTAATATTGAAGCCCAATTTTTAATTGTTGGTATTTTAGATATTGATGATATTTTATCAGACATTGATTTTTTTCATTTATCTAGTCTACAAAAGGTTCATTATTTTCTATTTCAATCAATTTATGAGTGGGCAGGAGAATTTCGTACAGTCAATATTTATAAGAGCGAAAAAGTTTTAGGTGGTGTATCTGTTGCATATAGCGATACTTCATGTATTGAGACAGATCTAAAACTCATTTTTGATTGGACTGCTTCAATTAGTTAGAGTGTTTCTAACAACCAATTAGCTCAGAATTTCTCCAGACTCATGACAGATATATGGCGTGTTCATCCTTACCGTGAAGGAAATACTCGCACTGTCTCGATAATTATGAAGCTTTTTGCAGAGGCACAAGGTTTACAATTCAATGAACAATTGCTTTCCAAAAATGCAGGGTATGTAAGGAAGGCTTTAGTATTAACCGCTGTTGAAGAATCTCCTGAACCAGAATATTTATTAAAAATAATTACAAATGCACTAGGCTTAGCTAAAACAGGTTTTGTACCTAAGCAGAAAACAAATGATGAAATATAAAATAATTGAACAATATCGTGTTTCAAATTATGAAGAAAAGCCTTTTACAACCGGAACAAGCTTAAATAAAAAGTGAAAAAGAACCAATATGAAAATCGTATTAGCAAGAGCTTAATATAATTTTATTAGAATATTTAGATATATATAATAGGTTTTGCATTATAACTTCAATTTAATCCTGTGAGCCATTTTAAAGCTTTAGACCAGTGTTTTTCTAATGTAGCCATTGATTTTCAATGACTGGGCTTGTATTAGTATAGCTACCCTATTCATGATATTGTAGAAGTTGCTGAATTAATGGGCTTTGCTGTTGTAAATATGGATTATCAGGAAGATAAAGTAGATGCATTTAAATCACGTAAAGAGGCTCAAGATGCTATGAATCAGTTGCAGTTTGAGGTATACAGTGGCACATAAAAAGTGTAAATCCTTCTTTGTACTGCTTACGGAACAGAGTAAAAGGTGAGTAGTAGCTTCCATACTTATCGTATTATTTATAGCAATTTAAAGACAAATTAGAGTTTGTAGAAAAATAAAAAGAACAAGTCAAAAAAATGAGCTTGCTCTAATAGTTCATATATTAAATATAATTTTCAAATATTAGCTTTGATATCCTCTGTTTCAACAATATAAACCATCACCGCTATATTTATTTTCATCCTTCACTGTGCTGCGATACCCTACCGCTTCACCGGAGACGGAGAATAATTCTCCGACCTCCCATCCCTGGTATATAATCATTAGAAGTTACTCCCATCACGTCAT
Organism: Lysinibacillus pakistanensis; assembly: GCA_001312325.1. Next base: position 65,432 of record BBDJ01000003.1, read on the forward strand.
ACATAGTCATTGGCAATTCTCCCATTTCTGTTTATTTCCGTAGAAGTTATCAAGATCATCAAACGAAGCTCTGAAGATATTTAAATTAGAGTCATTCAGCTCTAGCGTACCTTGAATGAATCCTAGCATGTCATCTGAGACATTAGAAGCGTCTTCAGCCCATTTGTTCACCACTTTGTATACTTCTTTGTCATAAGCCGTTGTGTTGGTCATAAGGGTCGATGTAGCTAAGTTCTGAGTGATGCCGTTATAAGCGCTGATTGCGTTATCGAAATTTAGTGATCCATCTTCATTAAGTGCCACTCGTTTAAACACTAGGTAATTTGCATACATTTCGTCTAAAGCGATTGCGTTTTCAGGTGACAGACAAGATTTATCAGTAGCAGGCTTATGGATCATCTCAACCGCTTCTACTTCTTCTGTTTCTACCACCTCAGCATTTTCACCTTCAGGGCTCAAACTTTCTTGCTTGTTCTTTGTAAGATAACTGTCGGGAGATACAAGATACCATATAGCTATGATACCCATCACTATAATAGATGTTAAAATTGCAATTATTACTTTGTAAACATTATTCTTTTTCATTGTTCAATAACCTCCAAATTTTGTCCTGAAATATAACCAAGATTTGTTTCTCCTCCACCATATTCATAACTAACCATAAACCTCCGTCGTAATCGTTGGCACTATATCAGTTAAAGTTGTCTTCAAGTGCAGTTGAAATTCTATAATGCGTTGCTTGCAGAGACAGAGTGTAAGATAGAGTAGTACCTTCCATACTTATCATATTATGTAAAGTGTTTGAAGACAATTAGAGTTTGAAGACAAATTAAAAAGAACAAGCCAAAACGAAGCTTGTTCTAATAATTCTGAATAAAATTTTCAAATGCATTAGCTTTGATTTCCTCTATTTCAACAATATAAACATCTGATGTAATGTCCTTAAAGCTATGACCCAACCGCTTCTTTATTTCGTAATGTGTTGCACCACTTATTTCTCATTATGTAGGTGGTGGTCGTGCCCCCTATTATCCTAAACTGTTACTAAAAAAACATTTTATATGCCTATACGCAAAAAAAATATATTCTAGCCGAAGTACGAAGCGAATGGTTGAAGAAAATTTGCCTGCCATGTTGTTAGCATGTTAGCAGGCATGCAAACACCTGACCATCGTACCCTTAATTTAAGGGAGAGCACCTTTACGGATACCTGAAAAAGCAAGCAGATAGAAAAATGCGGTAATTTGAGCGTTACCAAATTGCTTTAAACATTGAAGGAAGTAAATTAGCTGCTCCTTTGAATAGAAGTTAACCTCAGTATCTAATACAGTTGACGCCTTGATTTTAGGAAGAACCACTAACTTAAAAGGATTTGATGTAATCACGCTTAATAGCAAAATCAATTACCTTAGATGCATACGTTTTCACGGTTCGGAATTTTTTTAATTTTAATGAGCATTCATCAACAAAGTTTTGGCAAATTGGTACATTTAATTTCTCGATTCGATAATGCCAATTGCAGGGAGAATATGATTCCTGAAAATGCCAAGGGTTTTGACAAAGGTGCTTTCTTCGACAGTTCTTTCGTAGTGTTGAATCCAAACATTATATATATCCTCGTATGTTTCGGTTTTAGGCTTCTTATATTCCCCCTTTACTAACTTCGACTCTTAATTGAGCTAAGGCAAGATTAGCCTCTTTTTTTTGTTAGAAAGCCGCGTCTAGTAACGTGAATTTGTTTGCCTGTTTCGCTATCCATTCCTAAATAAAGCTTAAACATGTAGTAGGTCTTACCATCTTTTTTTAGTATATGATTTAATATTGTCTTTCATTGAAATGCCTCCTAGAACCATACAGGGAAACTAGGGATAGTTTCCTACCAAAACCCCACCAATAAGAAATTTTGGTAGGGAATTTTGTCATCTACTTTTTAGCTTGATTAAGCTAAATATGATTAAATAAGACCCATATTGTAGACGAGTAGAAGATGTCTGAATTTATAGATATCTTTTTTTCTTATCCCGCTCTATGAGTACTTAGTATATATCTATAAAATGTTTTTTTTATTGCAAAACAAGACTTTTTAAGAACGTATGTAAAATAAAATCTTGAATCATTATATACTTAGTATATAATAATGTAAAAGATATTAGGGGGATTTGATAAAGTGATTCAGGTTGAAAATCTTAAAAAGGAATTTTTACAAGGACAAGAGAGAATTAAAGTATTAAAAAAATGTTAGTTTACAAATTCAAAAAGGTGAATTTGTAGCTATTATGGGTCCTAGTGGCTCTGGAAAAAGTACTTTACTTCAATTATTAGGTGGTCTTGATATACCTACAGAAGGGGACATTATAATTAATCAACATTATTTAAATAGGATGACAGAAAAGAAAAGGACAATATTTCGCAGACAGAATATTGGCTTTGTTTTCCAAAATTATCAATTACTTAGTAATCTAAATGTGGAAGAAAATATAGCTTTCCCACTTCATGCAGATGGAACTTTAACAAAAGATAAAAAGCAAGCAGTTTTACAATTACTTAATTCCGTCGGTTTAAAGGGACTTGGGCAGAAGAAGGCTAATTTGCTTAGTGGTGGGCAACAGCAACGTGTAGCTATAGCTAGAGCACTAGTTAGCAACCCCGCCGTATTATTGGCAGATGAGCCAACAGGTAATTTAGATAGAAATACAGCCGAGGACATTCTTGGGTTAATGACTAGATTTAATCGAGTTTACAATCAAACAATAATCATGGTTACACATGATATTTTCGCAGCTGGATTTGCAGATCGAATTATTCTTTTTAAAGATGGAATTGTCGATCAGGTGATTTCTAGAAAGGATGAAGATTATGCTAAATATGTGGCGAATTTCATGGCGTAATATAATAGAAAGGAAAAAAAAGATTTTTCTTTTCATTACTTGGGATCATTATTGGCATTTCCTTTATAACTTCCATGTTAATTGCTGATAAAACAACAAATGATGTTTTTAATTATTATGAACAAATGTATGTAGCAAATGCTGATTATTGGTTTTTAAGTGATGAACATACCTTTTCAGAAGAGGCTGTTTCCTCTCATTTAGACAATCCAATCATTACTGACTCGTTGCTTGCACTTGATAAACATGTATTCTTTGATCTTGATGATAAATCGGAAAATCAACGTTCTGTAAGAATTACGGGTGTGAATGATCAGAATAGTTCTTTACTAAAACTACCAGTTATAAAAGGAGAGTTAGATAATGAAGGGCTAATTATAACCGAGCCTGTTGCAAATTTATTAAATAAAAGTGTTGGAGATACTATTCGGTTTAGCAATTTAGGAGAGGCTAAGGTTTCGGCAATAGTCGGGTATACACAGTTGCTTGCGAGTCCTAGTGATTGGGAAAGTGCTGAATCAACTAGTTTTAGAATTATGGCTCCCCTTGATTTGTTAAGAGAATGGACAGGTATGGATAATGAGCTTTCATATGTACGATTTCAAACAAATGAAGATGGTGAAAAACTTTTTCAAGATTTACAGAATGAATTTACTAATTCAAATATATATATCCAACCAGTTGTCGCAGATGATCTACAAAGTAACGATATTGGGGGTCTCTACACATTTTTTTTACTTAATTGCTGTTTTATCTATGCTTATTAGTGGATTCATTGTCTTTAATTTGATTTATACAAGTGTTATGGAAAGAAAAAAAGGAATTTGCAATAATGAAAAGTTTTGGTTATTTGCAAAGCTCTATTTCTAAACTTGTATTCATTGAAGTAATCATTTTATCATTAATTGGTACGGCTATTGGGGTTCCAATTGGGATTTGGCTTGGCGATATGTTTATGCAAACTTTGCTTAGTGTATTTGAATTTGATACGGTGTACACTTTGAATTGGAAAATGCCTACAATAACAGCCATTGTAATAGGAATTGTATTTCCTATTATCTTCTCCTTATTTCCTATTTACAATGCTGGGAAAACTTCGGTGCTCTTGACATTAAAAGAGGCGACTCAAACATTATCGTCGAAAAGACAATATCTATTTAGAGGTATTGTAGGAGTTGGCTTACTTTCCTTTATATTTATTGATCACTTTATTTCCTATTTAGCTATTTTAGCAAGTATTATTTTGCTGTTTCCATTCTTGTTAATAGGAATAAGTAAGATCTTTAAACCAATTTTCAAAATGTTTTTTTTGGCTATTCAGGAATTTTAGCTACGCATAGCCTTACACAGCAATTAAATAGAAATGCCAATACTTCTGCTATACTTGCCATTGGAATTGCAGTCATCTTATTGTTAAGCTCTGTTATAGAAACTGCTCCTGAAGGGTATGAACGTGATATTAGAAATACATTTGGGGGTGATCTAAGGGTTACATCGGAAGCCCCTTGGTCTAGTGAAGATATAGAAACTCTATTTTCTTATGATTCTGTAGCAAATGTTACTCCACTAACAGAAGCTACACCTATTACATGGGAAACAATGAATGATGAGAGTAGACAATTTTCTATTTTTGCCGTAAGTAAAAAGGGACCTATATTATTTGAAGATATTGAAAAAGAATCGTTGTATGAGGAATTACAAAAGAAACCATCTATCCTGCTCGGTAAGCGAGCTTTTGATGAATGGGGTGGTAAAGTAGGGGAATACATTCACATAAATACACCTTCTGGTAATCAAAAATTTGAAGTCATTGATGTTGTAGATACTTCACATTATTCAGGATATGTTGGTTTTATGGATGAAGATCATTTAAATAATGAATTTGGTTGGGCTAATAGTTTTGATATGCTACTAGCATTAAATGATAAATATAAAGGAGAGGAATTACAAGATCAGTTATGGACAGATTTCAATGAACACCTTTCAAAAGTTAAAACTATTGAAGATGAAATTAAAGCAACTACTTCTGCGTTATCTGGTATGAACGAAATAATATTAATTATGCTATTCCTAATTATTGGCTTAGCTAGTATTGGCACAGCTAATACTCTTTTAATGAATACATTTGAACGAACATCTGAGATTGGAACAATGCGAGCACTTGGATTTACTAGACAACAAGTAAGAAAGATGGTAGTTGGTGAGGGGTTACTCATAGGTTTAGTAGGAGTCATCGGGGGTGTAGTATTAGGTGTGATTTTACTTTACGTTACTAGTCAATCCACGCTTTTAGGAGATTTCTTACCTTTCCATATACCTCTTGCTAATATTGGAGTAGCATTGATTGCTGGTCTATTACTAAGTTTTCTTGCCTCTTGGATATCCAGTATGACTGCTAGTAAAATAAATATTTTATCTTCAATTAAAGAAGGTTGATCAATTATGTCAGTAAAGTATGGACTATTAACATTGTTATACCAACAGGATAATCATGGATACGAATTAAAAGTAGAATTGGAGTCTCTACTAAGTACCAAAGGAAAAATTAATCCTGGTCAAATTTATACTACTCTTGACCGTCTCATTCGTGATCAACTCGTGTCATCTGCAGAGATAGATGACCAAGAAAGAAAGCTATATAAGCTAGAAAAGTCAGGAGAAAATGAATTGAAAAAAATGGTTATTAGAACCTGTACCTTATCATTCTACTAAGGACGACTTTCATTTTAAATGGAGCTGTGCTCGAAAAATCCATTTTGAGCAAGAAAAAAAATGATGCTAGAACAACAAAAAGCAATGATAATGAAAGATGTTTTAGAATTGACTAAATTAAAAACGGAATTTCTTATTCAAAATGAAGAACATAAATATTTATTAATCAATGGCACACTTTTACATTTAGAGGCAGATTTAAACTGGATAAGTCAGATTGAAAATAGAATTCGTTCATAAATCTATATAAAGGTTTCCTTTTTCATATTGCTGTAATATCTTATACTGTTTTTTCTCAACAAAGGAGGTGTTTGATTGGGAATTATTCTTGAATATAGTTGGGAATTGTTTATACTTATTGAGTTATTATCTATAGGGGTACTACTCCTATTTGGTATATTTCGTTATTTCTTTAATAAACCTACACTTAGCATTATGTTCATTTTTCTATTTTTATTTATGTTAATACTTGAAGGGTTACTCGGATTGTATGTGTATCAGCAAACAGGAGAGATTTCAACATTTCAAATTGTTATTACTATATTTATTATTTATGCATTTACATTTGGTATATTTGATTTTATAAAGCTAGATCGTTGGATGCGTAGAAAAATTGGGACGTTTCGTGGTGTTGAATTATTATCTGATAAAGACTATAAAATTATTAAAAGAAATAATAACCCTAAATATATTGCAAAGAAGTATCGTAAGTCATCTTATATACATTTGGTTATTTTTGTTACAGTGCAAGCGTTTTTTTTGGATTATGGGAACGGAAAACCTTACAGAGATGAAAATGTATTTAACTGATTTGTCATGGATAGAAAAAGGGATAGCAAAGGAATCACCCTATGCTAATGAGATTACTTTTGGAATTGGAGCAATTTGGAGCATTGTTTTTATCATTGATTTTATCTACTCATGGTCTTATACATTGTTTCCTAAAAAATAAAGCCTTTTATTTGAGAAAGTAAACCATTTGGCTTTAAGTTGCGATAGCTATAATCATTTCAATTATGTATTTCATACAACAAAAATACTACCAGATAGCAATAAAAAAAACATTATCTGGTAGTAGCATTTTTCATGCACTAAATTTATATCCCATTTCTCAGACGAAGGTTTAAATAGCCGTCGTTTCTCTTTTAAAAAGAAAATTATGGATAAGATACTAAGCTCGACTTTTTTTGGGAATTAGTACAAGTAAAGTATCGTTTTGTATTGTAGGATAGAAGTGAGTACAGGATTTGATATATTATGTACATTTAAAAACGCTAAATTGTATTCAATATGAAAATAATTAAATGTATAAGGTGATGATTTGAATGAAGAATAGAATCTCCAAACCTATTATCAACACGGTCTTATTGTTTCTTTTTCTTGTTGCTTTATGGTTCTTAGGTAATGTTAGCCAACTATTATCTAATAAAGAAAATACCGAAAGTGAAATTGGCTATATAGTAATGCATGAAGGAATAGTCTATTTTATTCAAGGAAAGGACGTTCAACAATCAGATATAGAGAGTTTCTCTAGCGAAAATCCCATTTACTCAAATAAATTTGAATCAGTTTCAATTTTAATTAATGAATCAAAACTTTCTATGAGAGAAATTAAAAGTGGAGATGAAGTGAGGATTTGGTATTCTGAAATTTTGGAGTCAAATCCAGCAAAAATCAAAGTTATTCGTACAGAAAAACTGTGACCAAAAGTCTGTTATCCTTAAATATAACTTAATTACCATTTATATGGTTCTTCACCAAGGTTCGTGGGTAACAAAATCAGCGACCTGTTTCTAAACGTAAACGAAGAAAAAAACGGTCTTCATTTTGATAGCCAAAACCACGTCTTTTGATGAGTTTAATTTTATTATTCGTCCCTTCCATTATGCCATTTGATAGCGATGAAATAATGGTATCTAGCAATGCTTTTTCACGTGTTATCAATGTTTTTGCGATTTTAGAAACGGGACTACAAAGATGAAATTGATACCGTTTAAATCATTCTGTAAATCGTCGCCGCTTTCAGTATATAATTCATATGATTCAATGATTGATAAATCTATTTTGTAGGTAAATTTTCCTGGTGATAACGGTAATAGCATTTTATAAACTTGGAGTACAAAGCGAAAACTCCTCTCGTGTTTGTCTCGGCAACAATTACGATACGAGAGTTTTCGCCTTTCTTCTATAATGATATGTAAAGTTATTAAATTAATAGAAAATCAACCACAAGTTATGGTGAAGAACCTTTGTTTTAGTTAAAATATCAAAATTTGTGATGGGTGTGTAGGAAGTGAATATAATGATAAAATTGGTAATCCATATCATATTCAACTGCTATCATAAGGAGGACCAGATATAATTGAAAATTGTGTTGCTTTATGTGTTGTATGTCGTAAAAAAGCACTATTCTTGAACCGGCAGACAAGTATAAAATTTTGAAAAACTGGGTTTAAAGGTCCTTTGCAAGAGATATGGTAATAGTTGTTTTATATAAAGTAATGTATTTTTCGCAAAATATAATAATTAGTATTTTATAACCAAACATCAAAATTGACACAATATCAGAGGATATATTTCTTAAACCTGATTATTCTATAATACATCTAGTAGCTTTTATTTATCAAAGGGATGGATTTTGTTTCGACTGAACAACTGCAAACCTTAATATGTAACCGTCATATCCGTAATAAAAGCTGGTTTTTTATACTCATATACTTTTGTTATTTCTTTATTATCCAAGTCATACTTATAGATACACTGTATTTTTGAAATTATACCGTCAAAACTAACATCTGCTGCATTTTTAGGGATACCTGAAAAATAAATAAATCGCTCATTTTTTTGACAATACCGCTAGCCTTCTTTGACCAATCTCTGATAATAGGGGATTCTTACTTTTTTTTATCATTTGATCTGTTAATAGGGTAGTTAATGTTTTGTCTGTTAGAGATAACTGATAAATGCCGCTTCCTTCATCTTCATTTATATTTTCCCCTCCGAGAATAACAGAATTTCCATTAGCTCCATATGCCATCGAATCAATATTGACGGCTTTTATATTTGTTACCAAATTCATGTCAGCGCCATCTAAATTCATTTCATATATTGAGTAGACAATTTGCCCTAAAGGTACACCAGCATCATTGGCAGCCATTCTTCTTGCTATATTCTCTTCCTCAGAGACAAATGCTCCAATAATTTTGTCTTTAGAAGTATCATACATTTCTACAGCACGGTCAGGTTGTTTTGTATCAAATACAATAGAATTCTTCTTTTGCACATCTATTTTCGCAATCTTGGAAACAGGGTATGCTGGCCCTATTATTTCACTGTAGATGGTTTTGCCTTCCTCATCACCAAATCTAGGAATGAGTTGTCCTAAAGTATCATTTGTAACTTGAGAAGTTTTTTTTATTGTTTCTGTCTAATAAATAAATCTCCCAAGGTCCATCACCTTTTGCACTTGTATAGGCAAGATATTGTTTATTGCCTGAAAGTGATGCATGTAACCAAACCTCTTCATTATTAACTAATTCGTTTTCTACATGTTTTTCAGCATTTATCTCCACTACACTACTTTTGCCTTCGTTATCAAATACAGAAACAATGAGTTCTTCACTATCATCAACATGTGGTTCATCGACAGGTGAACTGGTATCTTCTTTATTTTGACATCCAAACAAAACTAATATTAATGATAAAATAACAGTAGCACCCATCGTTTTCTTACATTTACAACCAAATTCATACATTATGCATTTCATCCTTTGCGAAGTTTTTTTTAGAAAATTGTATTATAAAATATCAACTTTCCCGCACAAAAATATACCGAAAATTTCCTGTATAGGATTTTAATCTATACATCTCAAACACTAACTCACACTATTATTTTAAGTGCTTAGGAAGAAAAATCAATATTATAGGAAATTTAATACCATTTTTATAAATTTTGTATGCTCTAATCTAGCATTATTTCGGAAGGGGCTATTTTTCTTGCAACCATGCTATTTAATTTGAACATGGCAAACAAGGAGTATAAAATCTTGCAGCGTAGAGAAATTGTCAGTAAAGTTAATAAAAAGTGGTTTACTATGAGGATGGCTATCAATGAAGAGCAGATTTATAAGCTATGATTTCATCCCGGCAGTTTAACAAATAGAAAAGAGGTTAAATCATGATACAACTCCATATAGAGAGCAAGAAAAAGCCGAAAATCTATCGAAAGCTTTTGTTACCAGAGGAAAGTAGATTTGATTTATTAGATGAGCTTTTATTGCTAAGCTTTGATTTGGATGATGCGGAATATGTTAATTTTGAAATGGTTAAAAAAAGATGGACAAGTGTCTGCGAATAAAGAAAAAAATATTATTTTTACCTGACAATGACACGGATTTAGATTCAGAGGAGGAGCTGATCATTAAATGGTTCCGAAAGTCTGGTGATGAAGCGATTGGACAGGTTATTGATACTAATGAATTATTTATTATTCGGTTAGATAGTTATGTGCAATTACCAATGGATTCAGAAAAGGCAATTTGTATTGCTGGAGCAGGTGATATTCATACGGGGAAATTAAACAAGATTAATATCGAGGAAATCAATGAATGGATAGCGGCTAGGGAAATGGAAAGAATTATAGATTTTCTAGAAAGTCAGGAACCAGATTACCTTACTTTATTGGAGCTTGCGAATGATCTAAAAAAAATTAAAGCCGTGGGAATACTTAGAAAGCAATGAGATTATTGTGATTGATTATGGAGATATGAATGACAAGGTACTTGTTTCTGTTATGGGAGCTGCTGGTGGAGAGTTTGGATTAATGGTATTTGATCTTGAGCATGGCTATGATAGCTTAGCGAAAATTCTTTTTGAGAAAAATTTATCGAGCGATTTTTCCTATAGTTTAAATGCTTTAACTGTTAATTTTGTTGATAGAGATGAGTTAGAACCAGCAGATTATCAGCTTATTAAAGATTGTGGGCTAACATATAGAGGAAAGAAGAATTGGATTCAATTCCGTAGCTATCTAGAGGGAACACATCCTGAAAGACCAAATTATATAGAAGTAGAGCTTTTAATTGATGTTATCAGTACGATGATTAATATAACAGAAATTCGGAAGGATGGCTGGCAATATCCGCAGGTAGGTGCACATGAATATCCAGCATTTAAAGTAAAAACGGATGGCGAGTTACAAGAAATTTATCTGTTGAAACTTCAGGTCTCAAAGCCAACATTCGAGTGCTATGAGGAAATTTCAATGTTTGAAAAAGCGCAATATAAGAAAAAGCCTAAAAGTGCGTTACAATTAGAATATGATTTATTTTACATGCCCTTTGGTGTAGAAATGGAACAAACCAACCGCTATGTTTATCCGATTGTTGGCATACTTGTTGAACGAGGAAGCAATTTGGTGATTGGACATGAGGTAATCTCTATGCCTAAAACGCCCCCAATGGCACAGAGCATTTTATGGGCATATTTACAAGGCTTAGAGGTAAGACCAAGTAAAATATTTGTCTCTAAAGAAGTAAGACCAATGCTTCAACCGCTTGCAAAAATACTAGGTGTGGAACTTGTAGAAAGTGAGCTTCCTGGTATTCGAGAAGTAAGGGAATTTATGGAAAATATGCCGATGGATCTTTTTTTAGGAATAGTAAATAACTACACCACACATTTCTGACTTTAGCAAAGTGAAATGTGTGGTTTTAAAATAGTCGTTTATGAGGAAAAATACATTAAATATATAAGATTTCTTTTTGTAAAAATGGTTGTACTTGTAGCATTACTATTACGTTATCTATCCCGTATAAACACCTTCACAAGTATCTGGAGCTGGTTCATAAAAACAATGGTTCTTAAATTGCCCAGTAAACGGTTGACCATACCATGTTGGGGGACATGGGGCATATGGATTGAAGTACCAAAGTGCATATTTGGCTGGATGTTGTCTCCAATAATCCAAAGTCTGTTTTGCTAATCTTTTTTCAGAAGATCGCGCTCTTTGGTAAAATAAATTCCCTTTTTGAACAGCTTCAAAAGAAAAATTTCCTCCCTGTACCTGATAAATAACATCTTCAATTGTTCTTAAATCTTTAAAGTCTAAACAATTTGATACAAGACGATTCACAATGACATTGCCAACATATAGCATTCCTTGGTTTCCTTCTCCTACCGCTTCAGCTCTCATCATTCTTGCCACTAAGGAAACGTCATTATCAATGTATTTTACTCTTGGCATTTTTTCACCTCCAAGATATAGTATGAAAAAAAATCCTACATTCTTGCCATTTGAAAAAAAATTCAACAAACACGCCATCTTTGCTGCAAGCACAACAGCAAGATGGCATGTTTGTTTTAGATTAAAAATTCTTTTTGAAGTAGGGTGTCTTTTTCAGCACGATACATACAGGAATCGCGATGATTAAGCCGACAATGTTTTGAATGACATCTCCAGGAATGGATGCTAATGGTGCGATCCAGCTATTAAACATTATTGCTTGCCCAACATAATAAATGGCAATCATCACGGGCATTGACACGACTGCTCCTAAAATGTTTAGTCCAATATTGTCACCGTTATTTCCTTTAGACCAAGCGATTTTACCAACGATAAAGCCCTGTAATGCGCGCGAAATAATAGTAGTTGGTGCCCAAATTAACCAGCCACCTACGATATCGAATAAGCCCATCCCAATTGCTCCAGCAAGTGCCCCTTTTTTTAGAACCGAATAAAATCGCTGAGATGAAAAGCATAGATGTCCCTAGATGAATAAGCCCACCTTGGCCAATGGTAGCTTAAGATTGATAAACATTGTGGCAACGAAAACAAGTGCAGCTAAAATGGCTGTAATCACTAAATCAAATGTTTTCGTGCGTGATTTTGTATAGGATTGCCTTTGTATATTTTGCATCTGTATCTTCCTCACTATGATGAATATTTTGATGATTTTTACTTTAGCAAAGGTCTGACTGTTGTAAAAGTGCCAATTTTATAAAAAAAGGTAGGGGTCAGATTGCGGTTATTTTCGCTTCTTTCTAATTGTGATACGATGGGGAGAGTATAAGCAGGATTAGTTAGGTGGAATGTATGATGAAAAAAAGTTGCTGTAATTCAGGATATGTCATCCTTTGGAAAGTGCTCAATAACGGCTGCGATCCCTGTGCTATCTGTGATGGGTGTTCAGGCAGTGCCTTTGCCGACTGCGATTTTAACAGCACAAACAGGGTACTCGAGCTTTTATTGTGAGGATTTAACGTCAAGGATGGACTACTTTGTGGATGAGTGGAGTAAGCTTGGAGCAACCTTTGATGGTATTCACACAGGCTTTGTTACAGGTAAGGAGCAAATTGATAATATTTTTCGTTTTTTTAAGTGTGTTTCACTCAAATGAAACGACACTGCTTGTTGACCCGGTGATGGGGGATCATGGCGAGGTTTATAAAATGTTTACTGGCGAGTTACTTGATCGTATGAAAGAGTTAGTAAAGTGTGCTGATATTATTACGCCAAATGTTACAGAATGCTGTTTGCTTACTGGTTTGGCGTATGAGAAGCTTCAGAGTTATGACAATGATTTAGCGTATTTTCAGGCACTGGAGCAGGCTGGTCATCAGCTTCAGCAGGTGACGGAGGCAAACGTTATTATTACCGGCTTAAATCCACCAGCAGCAGATAAAGGCCAGCGTTATGTGGGCAATATGTATGTGGATGCAGAGCGTTCTTTTTATAGTATCCGTGATTATAATGGTGAGAGTTATTCAGGCACAGGTGATTTGTTTGCATCTGTTATTATGGGTGGCATGATGCGAGGACAAGATTTAGTGGAGTCAATGAAGCTTGCAGAGACGTTTTTAGCTGCTGCGATTGAAGCAACATCTAAGGAGCAGGTTCCGCCCGAGGCAGGCGTGCATTTTGAAAGGTTTTTAAGAATGCTGCTTTAGAGATTTTACTTAGAGATGACCTAAAAAAATTGCCTTTGCATTAATTTTTTTAGGTCAACTTCGAAACATGAAGTGATTAGCTCCTATCAATCTTTCTATAATCTCAAAATGATGCCTTTCATGTATAGCAAGCAATTGAATAGCTTGAATAAGGTTTGGATAATAAGCAATAGGATCAGGAAAAATGATATGTCCTGCGATATCCTCCTCAATACCTTCCACCAATTTTTTCATTGCCAAAGTGTCGTTTATGAGGAATTGCTCAATATCTTTGCTGTTTAAGGAATACTGAATTTTCTGAGATGGCACTAATATTCCTGGAGCCTTCATTCCTTTTCCTTTTTTTGTGTTTATATTCTTCGTAAATATCATGTATTTCAGTGGCGGAAGGCTTATTTCTTCGCATTTTTGCGTAGGGGATAAGGAGTAGGGAACATTTAGTTGCTGTTTTAAGCATTCTAAGAATTAAATAAAGGTGATAGAAGTGTTCACCAATAGACCATTTTCCCTCCTCGCTGCGATACCATAGCTCTTTCTGTGAGAGTGAGTGCATGAATCGAGGGCAAATAGTGAGCTCTTTGCTCTTGTAAGGTGTGAAAATGCTTCATCATACTATTAGATTTCAATGTAAGCTCTCCTTTTTTTTCTGATATTCCCATTTTAGGGAAAAGAGTAGTGGATGTACATATAAAATAAATTTTTTTGGAGGAAAAAGCATGGATATTAGAATATTAAGTGCAGCAGATGCTGAAATGTATCGGAGTATAAGATTAGAAGGGCTACAAATTAATCCAGAGGCATTTGGTTCTAGCTTTGAGGGGGAAAAAGATTTTACCCTTGAGCAATTTGCAAAGAGGTTAGAATCACAGGGTTCTTACACATTTGGAACATTCTATAACGAAGAATTAGTGGGTGTTGCAACGCTAGTACAAGAAAGTAAGCAGAAGTTAAGACATAAGGCAAGTATCTTTGCTGTTTACGTTTCTCCAAAGATGCGTGGGCATGGTATTGGTAGATATTTAATGGACGAAATTATCAAGAAGGCAAAGGAATTAGAGGGGATTGAGCAGCTTAATTTAACGGTTGTGTCTACAAATACGTCAGCAAAAAAAATTGTATGCTTCTTTGGGATTTGAGGTTTTTGGAACAGAGAGAAGAGCACTAAAAGTAGGACAGCAATATGTTGATGAGGATTATATGGTTTTATTTTTATAATAAGCAAACTCCAAATTTCACTGAATTTGGAGTTTTGTAGGTTATAAGGGGTCTCGAGTGCTATGTGCCTTATTATTCAGCAGCTTAAAGCTCACCAGTATATTAATGATAGACAATGGGAAGGCCAGCCAAAATCCTACATTACCTAAGCGTTCCATTTGAAGAGGTGATTGGTTGTAAAGATAATAGGTTGTTATGCCTAAAAGAAGTAAGGCAGTCAGCACAAAATTAATCGATGCAATTTTATTATTGCTGATAATAATCCCTCCGATTAGTAATTCTTAGTGTTGGTTTATACTATGCGTATAACCAGAATCTGTTATGAAAATTTAGAGGAGACTTATTTCTCGATATCTTGAACGTTGCCTATAGTGATGGGAGCGGATCAAAAAAATTTCCTAGCCGATCAGTATGGGTAAAAGCTGATCAATTCAATGGGTGGCCGAGCGGTTTTGAGTGGAAGTCGATCAATAAAATGTGTAGCCCGAGCGGTTTGAGGAAGAAGCCGATCAATATAGTGTGTAGACCGAGCAGTTTGAGGAGGAAGCAGGTCAATAAAATGTGTAGCCCGAGCGGTTTGTGGTGGAAGCCGATCAATATAGTGTGTAGCCTGAGCAGTTTGAGGAGGAAGCTGATCAATATAAGGGGTAACCCGAGCAGTTTTGAGTGGAAGCTGATCAATTTAAGGGGTAGCCCGAGCGATTTGTGGAGGAAGTCGATCAATAAAATGTGTAGCCCGTTTGGTTTGTAGTGAAACCCAATCAGTTTGCCCTACAGCCAATCATTTTATTTGCTGGCTCAAATCATTTTAAATCGAAGTCATATTGAGAACTCTATCCAATAAAAAACGATGCACAGCTTTAATAGCTATGTGCATCGTTTGATAATTAGCCTTTTAAGAAATCAGGTTTTGCGAAGCTTGGGTTTGGATATTTATAGAAGCCTTCGCCTGTTGCGCGGCCGAGTTTGCCTTTGTCGATATACTCTGTTTTTAACAGATTAGCGAGTTTTTTTCATGTTTTCATCGCCTGACGCTGCTGCTTTTGCTTCTACAATATTATAGGCTGTGTTAATGCCGACAATGTCTAGGATAGCAAATGGTCCAAGTGGCGCTCCTGTACCAATCATCCATGTTTTATCAATTGTTTCTGGATCAGCCACTTCTTTTACGAGTAAAGATTCAGCTGCATCTAAAAATGGTACGAGTAATGAATTTAAAATATAGCCTGGCTGCTCTTTATATAATGGTAGTGGCACCATGCCGATTGCACGAGCAAATTCTACGACCTCGTCGAATATCTTCATGTCTGTGCCTGGGTGTTTCATTATTTCAGCAGTGTTGTTTTTCCAGATTGTGTTTGCGAAATGAAGTGCTAAAAACTTTTCTGGACGGCCAGTCGCTTCCGCAAATTGACTTGGCAATAATGTAGAAGAGTTTGTAGCGAAAATAGTTTTCGCAGGGGCTACTTTGCCAAGGTTAGTGTAAAAATCAATTTTAATTTTGACTACTTCAGGGATTGCTTCGATGACAAGATCAGCGCCTGCAACCGCTTCTGCAAGATTGCTTTTAAATGTTAGGCGAGCATATGCCGCATCTACTTCTTCCTGTGAGGCTCCTAAATCTTGCTGATAAAATGGTTTTAATTTTGTGATACGATCCTGCGCATTTTTCAAAGCTTCATCATTAATATCGTAAACCGTTACATTAAAGCCTTTAAATGCTGTTTGATAGGCAATCTGACTACCTAATACTCCGCTACCTGCAACTGTAATGTTTGATAATTCATCATGAATTCCTCCTCTGATATTATTACATTAATATAATAGTGTGGATATGTACTGCCTCTCTTGTTACAACTCCATACTACTTCTTCGGATATAAAAAAATCAAATGAAAGACTCATTTATTATAATGATATAAAGAATTTGCCTTTTAACTTGAAAATCTCTTTTTCAAGTATGTGTTTTAAACATAAAAAAAATGTCACAAAAAAAAGTGACATTTTATGGGCTTTCAATGGCTGCTAGCGCTTTATCCATTTGGCGTTAATTATATTTAATTGTATTGCTATTGCTTGATTCGATTCCTCTCAAAACATTATTAGAATTTTGATAAAATCCATAGACAAAATCATTAATAGGTGTTTCTTCATCCCCATAATATCTATTAATAACATATGCCTTAAAAATATTGCTTAATAAATAGGTTTCATCTTTTATATCCGCTAAATATTTTTTGTTTTTATACTCAGCTATAATGTAATTCTCAAATTCTTTAATTTCAGCCTTTGTCGAAGGATATTTTTTAGCATAAGCTACAATAGTATCGAATTTTTCAGTAGGTGTATTGTTAAGAGCTGCAATCTCTTTCACTTTATCTTGCCAAGTTACATCGTCTGACGTTTCAATCTTCGCCACAGGTTTTTCTTCTTGCTTCTCTTTTTTTAGGAGTTTCAGCATTATTAAGTCCAAGTTCCCCTACTGCAATGAAACACAATATAAAAATGACAATTGAGATGCCTGTAAATTTCAACATTTTTACAGCTTTTATTTTATCCAACTTTATGAAATTAAAAATGGCAAGAAGCAGAAAGATCGCAGCTATGAAACCACTTAGTAGAAATAGCCCTACTAATATATTAATCAAGTATTAAACTCCCTTTCTTTTAATAAATGTTAACTTGTTATAAATATAATAGCAAAATAATCCTATATTTGAAATTCTATTCTTATCCAAATAGACAGCTAACACTTGAGCAATTAGCTTCAATGATTACTGGGTGCATTAATCTAGTAATTGAAAAAGAATAGTATTATATAAAAAAAGCAATCCACATTTTCTCGGTGGATTGCTTTTTATTCGACTAAAGTATGGAATACATAGCTTAATAAATAGCCTAGACAAACATAGATGATTAAGGATTTTAGTGTGACAGAACGAATATGATGCAAAATAAATTCAGATATACTAGTAGTGGCAATTAGGCCAATGGAAATCCCCATCAATAATCCTTGGGCTTTTCAGATAAATCCCAATATTGACCAATCAATATGAAAAAGCTGAAAAAAAATAGAGAATACAATGAAATAAAGAAAAAGTCTCCATAGTCGTTCTCCCTGGGATAGTAGTGCTGTTGAAAGTGCAAAGCCCTCTGGTATGTGATGAAGAATAATAGATGCTGTAATGGTAATGCTTAATGCCGCATTTCCAAGTAAATTTCCCACAGTAAGACTAATAGGGATGGTGTGAATAATCATTGCGATTGCTAGTAGGGTGACAGAAGGGTTTTGTGAATGGGAAGAATGAAAGATAGTATCTAATATTTGAAAAATAAAATAACCAATAAAAATGCCAAGGATCAGACCAAATGTTTGATATAGGTGAAAGGAAGATGGAACGATATCAAGTACTAGTAAGCCAACTAGAAATCCACCACATAATAATGATAAGCCCTGGGTTGTATGTTGAAAAAGCTTCGAGAACACCCAAGCAATCGCTCCTCCTATGCTAATACTAAAAAAAAAGAAAACCACCAAGTACCATTGCACTCAACTGCAAAATTCTCCACCTCATCCCAAACTTTCAGCGTATTACAAAATATATGCTAAGTAGAAATGAATATGATAATCGTAAGTTTAAAAGAAAAAGAAACCAAATGGCGATGATTGAATACTACAACTTAATCAAGGAGAGAATATAGACGATTGCTTTAAGTAAACATTAAAGGAGTTGCTTATATGAGGGCAGTAACCTACCAAGGTATTAAAGATATACAAGTAAAAAAATGTAGAAGACCCTGTATTAAAAAAAGAAAGATGATATTATAGTACGCATTACATCTACGGCTATATGTGGCTCAGATTTGCATATCTATAAGGGAGCAGTTCCAGCAGATAAAGATTATGTGATTGGACATGAGCCAATGGGGGTTGTTGAGGAAATTGGCTCTGAGGTGACGAGGGTAAAAAAAAGGTGATCGTATCATTTTGCCCTTTAATGTATCCTGTGGTGATTGTTATTACTGCAAGAACGAGATGGAGAGTCAATGTGATTATTCCAACCCTAACCTCGAAGTGAATTCAGGAGGATATCTTGGATTTACAGAGCGATATGGCAATTATCCAGGGGGACAGGCAGAATATCTACATGTGCCATACGGAAACTTTATGCCCTTTGTCATTCCAGAGTCCTGTGAGCTAGAGGATGAGGCACTATTATTTTTGTCAGATGTACTCCCAACAGCCTATTGGAGTGTTGAAAATGCAGGAGTGAAAAAAGGAGATACAGTTGTAGTGCTCGGCTGTGGTCCTGTTGGTTTAATGACACAAAAATTTGCTTGGATGAAGGGGGCTAAGCGTGTAATTGCTGTTGATTATATTAACTATCGTTTAACTCATGCGAAGAAAATAAACAATGTCGAAATTATTAATTTAGAAGATTATGATGAAGTGGCCTTTTATATTCGAGAAATTACCAAGGGTGGAGCGGATATTGTCATTGATTGCGTAGGGATGGATGGGAAGAAAACACCTGTAGAGGCCATCGAACAAAAATTAAAGCTTCAAGGGGGAACTTTAAGTCCAATACGTATTGCAATGGATGCTGTTCGTAAATTTGGTACGATTCAAATCACTGGTGTTTATGGTTCTAAATACAATCAGTTTCCATTAGGGCATTTATTTGAAAGAAATATTTCTTTGAAGATGGGACAGGCTCCAGTTATACATTTAATGCCGCTGCTTTATGATAAAATAATGGCAGGAGAATTTGATCCAAGGGAGATTATTACACATAAGCTACCTCTTGAGGAAGCAAGTAAAGCCTATCAAATTTTCAATGATCGTGAGGATGAATGCATAAAAGTAATTCTTAAGCCATAAAAATGAGGGGAAGGCCATTACGCGTTCCCTTTTTTTTACATAAAAAGGAATATCCTCAGTGAAGTAGCACTGAGGATATTTTCATTAAAAGTGTATACCTGGTTTATCTATTAATTTACAACCTGTGCCATATTTTGCTTTTAGGGCACCCTTAAAGGCATTTTGTTCAAGCTCCGGAAATGCTTGCTGCCAAAGTTCAAAGACATTATGGCTAGTTGCAGTCCCTTCCTTTGTTAGGCGAACAATATGAAAGCCATACTCATCATTGCATCGAGCTAATGGGCGATTTTCACGTACAGAAATAATTCGACCACTCTGTGTTATTTCATACAAGCCATCATATCCAGTAATCGTACGACTGACTTCATCGCAATCAGCCTTCTTTTCCTCTTTTGTTTCTTCCTTTTCTTCTTGTGCTGGGAGCTGATCCACAATAACAAAATCTTTATGGGAAGCTTTGTCGCTCATTGTTGCCATCACATTCATAATAGAGCCTAGATAATGCATAGGTTTCTCTTTTTCTTCCTCAAAAACGAATATATTATAATCGGTTTTATTAATTTTTTTTATAATAATATTTCCTGTTGTAATAGTAAAACCGATAAATTTGTTTTTATTTAGTGCTTGTAGTGCTTGCTGCTTCGTTAATATCATTATTAAATCTCCTAAAAAATCATTTTTTTCTATTCTACCATAAATTTAATGTGAATGTTTTCATAAATCGGTGGTGAGACGATGGAGCTTTTATAAAAAAAACTACACAAGAAAAGAAATGTTAGCTATCCTCTTAATTTTAATAATGGTAATATTAAGTAATGTTTGATTATATAGGTTCATTAGCCACATATGATATTTATTTTATTTTGTAGGGAGTGTTAGTAGTTTGATAAATGTATTAGGAGGCATTGGTTTATTTTTACTTGGGATGACCATGCTTACTAACGGTTTAAAGGAGCTTGCAGGGGATGCTCTTAAAAAAAATGGTTGAATCGATTTACAGGTGGAACAATTAGCTCAGTTCTTTCAGGTACTTTAATGACAATGATTGTACAATCCTCAACTGCAACAACTCTGATTACGATTGGTTTTGTAAGTGCTGGGCTGTTGACCTTTATACAGTCAATTGGTGTTATTATTGGAGCAAATATAGGTAGCACAAGCACAGGATGGATTATTTCACTTATTGGCTTCAAAATTAATATGCAGACAATGTCATTGCCTTTTATTGCACTCGGTGTCTTTGTGCAGTTATTAGCACCACGTGATTTTAAAGCGATAGGCGGGCTTTTTACAGGCTTTGGCTTACTATTTTTAGGCATTGATGTATTACAGGGAGGAATGGCATCCGTTCAGGATAAAATTCCATTTGATTCTTTTCAGGCGGATTCTATAGGTGGTCAGCTTATTTTAATTGTGCTTGGTCTGGTCATGACGGTGATTATGCAGGCATCTAGTGCAGCAATTGCGGCTACTTTAACCGCCCTTTATGCAGGAGCTATTGATTTTGAACAGGCAGCGTATTTAGTAATTGGACAAAATATAGGAACCACTGCCACAGCCCTTTTTGCTGCAATTGGAGCGTCAACAGCTGCAAAACGGACAGCGATGACGCATGTACTGTTTAACGTGGCCACAGCCATTATTGTTACGATTGGTGCAACATTGATGTTTGCATTAACGAAAAACGTGACGACATTCATAAATGGTAGCTTTGATGAAACATTAGGAATTGCTGTTTTCCACACTTTATTTAGTGTCATTGGTGCCATTATTTTCGTGCCGTTTGTCCGACCGTTTGCGAGGGCCATTGAAAAAATGATACCAGAGAAGGGTAATCATTTAACGCGAAATCTGGATGATAGTGTGGCAAAAATTCCTGGGGTAGCTGTAGAGGTTTCCTTTAATACCCTTCAGGACATTACAAAGGAATTAACAACAGTAATTGTATCCCTTATTCGAAGTAAAAAGATGACAACAGAAGCTGAAAGTAAATTAACTCTGATTGATGATGCGATTGAAAAAACACGTCTGTTTATGGATGCTATCCAATCAACAGCCACGAAAGATCGTCATAAGCATATTTCACTATTACATGCACTTGATCACTTGCTTCGCTTGACAAAGGCGTTACGAGAGCAAAATCCAAGCACCTTTCAGCTACAGTCCACTTTAACACAGAAATGGTTGGAGGTACTTGAGGTAGTTTTAGTGATAATTGATGAAGATGAACGCTTGCCAGAGATTTCTGTTCTATTAATGGAAACATCATCAGAGATGGCAGCTGTACGACGAGATAAACGAAATGCCTATTTCGAGCATTCTGTTGAAAATGTCGTAGAGTTAGAGACAGCTGTTTCGAAAGTAGAAGCGCTTCTATGGATTGATCGTTTAGTCTATCACTATTGGCGCACAACTGCTCGTTTAGCAGAATACCAAACAGCGACGAAAAAAAACCGCCATACTGAAACGGAAAAGAACGTTGCTGCCACAGAATAGAAAAATTGCTCGACTCATGCTTTTGCAAAGAGGGCGAGCATTTTTTTATTGCGATTAAGTCAGAAAGAAGATGCTTAGGTTGCCAAGGCAATTGCTTCGACAAATAGGAAAAGTCCCTCGGGTAGCCAAGGCAATTGCTCGGCTGAGAGGAAAAACCGCTCGGTTGACCGAGAACCCTGCTTGGCTAAGTGGAAGAATCGCTCGGTTGGTGGAGAACCCTGCTCGGCTAAGTGAAGAAATCGCTCGGTTGACTGAGAATTTCGATCGGCAGGCAGAGAACCCCGCTCGGTTGGCAGAGAAAATTGCTCGGTTGAAAGGAAGAGGCGCTCAGTTGACCGAGACCTCTCTCATGGCGTTAAAAGTAGGTAACCACACTGTGAGAAAATCTGTTAAGCTAAAATGCAAAGATAGTATATGAACACACGCATCATTTAAAGGAGGTTTTTAGGATTCAACATGTATTTCATATGCAGTTAAAATGGTCAGAGGGAAGAAATGGGCTAGGGGAAATTGCTGCAGCTAATCTGCACACGAGTATTTCTATTCCTCGGGAAATGAATGGGCCAGGTATTGGGACAAATCCTGATGAAATGCTATTGGGTGCCGCAGCTACGTGTTATTTAATTACATTAGCTGCTTTACTAGAAAATTCAAAGATAGAGGTGTTAGATCTATCTATGCAGGCTGAGGGGTTTGTCGATGTTACCAATGGTGTTTTTACCTATGAAAAAAATTGTCCATAGGCCAAGTATTAGGGTACAGAACTGCTCTGAACGTGAGTTAAAAAGAATTTATCGCTTAGCCGAAAAGGCGGAACAGACGTGTATGATCAGCAAGGCATTGAAGGGTAATGTTCAAATTGAATGCTACGTACAGATATTGCAGGCTTAGAAATCCAAGACAAAAATAAAGATGATCTACGATAAAAGGGTGGGGGCTCTCGAGAAGATGTTAATTTTCTTGATAGCCTTCTTTTTTTATATTACCTGACAAAAAAAGTTCTAGAAATCATCGCTATGAATATATAGAGTTAAGTGCTAAAAATGCAGTTGAATAGGCTGTCTCTAAGTTTGTTAAGAAAGGTGATTGATGTGCAATTAATTCGTATTAGACTGATGATGAGCTTATGTGGTACAAAAATATGTGGGATGACATTTTAGCGAATGAAGGCAATGATAATCCATTTATTGAGTTTGCCTGGTTTTATAACTGGTGGCAAACTATGGGGCGAAGAGAGCGTGTGGAGCTTTATGCAGTTGAAAATGATGGTCAAATTATTGCCTTTTTTTCCATTTACGATTCGACTTCGTTTGGGAATAAGAATTTATGCATTTGCAGGCGAAAATAGCGCCAATTACTCTGGGCTTGTAGCACAAAAAGAGTCCATGCTGTCTGCGACGACCTTTATTTTTGATCAGCTTATAAAAAAGCATAAGCATCTACTATTTTCATTTCATGGTTTACTCGAAAGCAAGGTTTCTACGAAAATATTAGAGCAATATTTTGTAGAAAGGCAGCTACCTCCTAGTATTTTTCGAGTAGTAACTCCGTATATTGACTTTCACGATATAGACTTCCATATCTATTTTCATCAGTGTAGTAAAAAGCACGATATGAATTATCGGGAAAGAATGCTACGAAATGTAGGTTCTTTAATAAAGATAACCCCCTCTCAGGACGAGCTTTCGGAAATGTTTAAAATATTGGATAGACGATGGACTAAACGGTTAGATACGGGTGCTTATCGAAAAGGAAAAAAAGCGAGATTTTCTAGAACGTCTAATGCTTCTTAAAGGTGAATCGCTGCAAGTAAAGGTAGATGCATTAGTCTTTGAAAACCAATGGATTGCCTTTACCTATGGAGTTTGCTGTCGAGGTCGATATGTGACGTATGCCCTTGCCTATGAGCCAATGTTTCAAATATTTGGAGCCAGTCGACTAGTGAATCAGGAGAATATTAAACGAGCCTTCTCTGAAAACTACCATTTGTTTGACATGGGTACAGGCTATGAACCATATAAGCTTGACTGGCGCTCTAACATTGACTTTACAAGACAAATGCTTGTCAGCAGTGGGACGAGGCAGGCAAAGATTTTAGCATTTATGTATACATTGAAAGCACAATTAAAGGAATATGTAACAAAGAATCAGCGCTTTGCTAAATGGAGCCGCGACACGTTAGAGCAATTACGATACTTAGTAAAGTATGGAAAAGTCAAAGATTGGCTAGAATATGGACAACTATTCGTAGAAAAGTTTATACGTTTTAAGCAAGTGAATATATATGAATTATCCCCATCAGAAAGTGTACCGCCACAACGACCTGTAGGAAAATTGTTTGAGAAAATGTCCACACAAGAGGCGATGCAGCTTAATCAGGAGGAAATCATTACTCTACTTTATAAGGGATATACCGTATATAAAGATTCCTTTGCAAAAACGATTCAGCTGCGTTTGCCTTACATACGTCCAAGTTGTATGTAGATACATTGCAAATAATTGAGACTTTGCCAGAGCAGACTTATTTTTTTAAGCTATGATGTTTATAAAAATATCGATATAATTACAGCTTTTTTTTCAAAAAAATCAAACCTACACAAACACTCTGGGTAACAGCAAACTTTTGGCAATGGCGTAAGCGGAAACGCTTGATGAAACTAGGCTATAAACCTATTTCTCGAATGAAACATTTCAAATGTGCTCGTTTTCAACGAACGCATGTAGAAAAAAACACAGAGAGTGGGGGCGATGTTCATTCTGTCCATTAAAAGTAAGCGATGGAATATCGCAATGCAGCATTTTTACTTTGTAGAAAAGCCAGCGAATGTTCGAAAATCAATGAAGGTAATTGGCTATACACATTCACTTGTTCCGAGTCGAAAGCTTGTGAAAAGTGAGACAGTTCATATCCATCTTACAGAAAGTGCGCTGTCATTGTATCTTGCATTATCAGAAAGTAACCGCAAAATACTTCGTCGTGCTCAAAAAGAAGCCTATCAAGTTTTTATTTATAAGGAGCCATCTGAAGAAAATTTACGAGCCTTTCAGCAGTTTTATAATAATTTTGCCAAAAGAAAAAAAACTTGAATCCATTAGTAAATCTCAAATGGAAGCCATTATGCTGTTAAATAATCAGGGAGCTTTATGGTTGTCTGAGATTCGAAGCATTTGTGGACAAACTCTATGCTATAGGCTTGATATTGTACATGCTAAAAAAGCAATGTCCTATTATGTTGCCACTTGTCATTCGCAAACGACACTTGATTATTTAAAACGACCTATTCGTTATGCTAATCACTTTTTACTATGGCATAACTTATTGCATTTAAAGGAGCAAGGATTTGTTTTATACGATATGGGGAGACTCATGGATGATCAAAATATTCGTGAATTTAAGTTAAGCTTTGGTGGACAAGTTGTCAATGTTTATTCGGGCTACATTGCTCATTCTAAAATTAGTGCACTTTTACTGGGCGTGCAAAAATGGAGGAAGTAGCAAACGAACTAAATCACGGGGGTCTTGTGATATCATTGGATTTGAAGTTAAATTGGAGTGTCCATGATACATTTAGATATGGGCGCTACAGCAAAAATATGATTGGCGTACGTCAGGCATTACCTAAAATTTTAGCGTTATTTGAACAATATGGCATTCATGCAACTTGGGCAACTGTTGGGTTATTATTTGCAGAGTCAAAAGAGGAAATGGCTCATTATTTAAGAGGGATCCCTGTAAAATATGACAATATGCGCTATGCGGCTCATATGCAGCTTGCCAAGGTTGGAGAAAATGAAGAACAGGATCTTTTACATTTTGGTAAATCCTTAATCGAGAGAATTAAAAGTACACCTCACCAGGAGATTGGAAGCCATACATTTTCTCATTTTTATTGTTTAGAAAAGGGTCAAACAGAAGCCGATTTTCGTTCCGATTTACATGCTACTGCAATGATTTGTGAGGAGTTGACTGGACCTATGAAGTCGATTGTCTTTCCACGGAATCAGATAAATAAAGCCTATTTTGCAGCATGTCGTGAAGTGGGGTTGATATGCTATCGTGGGAATGAAAATCATCCATTATATAGCACTCAGAATGCAGGTTACACAATAAGGGGCAAAAAAATGGTTGGATAGTTATATGAATATAACAGGAAATCATTTGGTAACAATGGAGGAAATGCAAAAGGATACATTAATTAATGTTCACTCAAGTGCATTTTTAAGACCATATTGTGGCCCTTTACGTTTTTTTAGAGGGCTTAAAAATGAAACGTATTAAAGAGGCCATGCATGAAGCTGCGACAACAAAGACATTTTATCACTTATGGTGGCATCCGCATAATTTTAGCAAGAAATTAGGGAAAAACTTAGCCATACTTGAAGAGATCCTACAGTATTATCAAGAGCTATCTCAAAAATATAATTTTCAAAGTTATGCTATGTATGAGGTGGCAGAGCTTTGTCATCATTTATCTAAACAGAAAAAAATAGCAAACTAGAAAATGCTCTAGTTTGCTGTTTTTTTTGTTTTATTCTAATAATAAAAGTTCTAGCCGTGGAGTGACAATTTTTAAAAAAATAAAGGGAAAATACAGGAGTATGCCGAAAATGTAATTACTTATGATACTAAAACATATTGAAAAAGCTTGAAGTATTAATAGGGGGATAAAAGAATGACAGAAAGACAGCAAAGGCCAATTTGGATTCAAAATATTTCGCAATTAGTGACACTTGCTAGTGAAAAAAAAAGGTCCGCGTATACGTGAGGAAATGAAAGAGTTAGGTATAATTGAAGGAGGAAGTGTCTGGATTGAAGATGGCGTTATTCATGATATAGGGACAACACGTGAAATGATTTTGAAGTATTTATCACGAGCAGAGGAAGCGGACATTGTAGATGCTACAGGAAAAATAGTAACGCCTGGTTTGATTGATCCACATACGCATGTTGTTTTTGGTGGCAGTCGAGAGCATGAATTTGAAATGCGTTTAGAAGGTGCCAGTTATATGGACATTATGAATGCTGGTGGCGGAATACATGCGACAACTAGAAAAATACGAGCACTGTCCGAAGAGCATATTTTCAATCAAACATCGAGACGATTAGATTTATTTTTACAGCATGGTGTGACGACGCTTGAAAGTAAAAGTGGCTATGGACTGGATTTGGACAATGAGTTAAAGCAATTACGCGTGATGCGAAAGTTGCATGAAAAACATCCAATAGATATTGTGCCAACCTTTATGGGTGCTCACGCTGTGCCAGAGGAGTACCGGGGTAATCCAGAGCACTATATCAAACTTGTCATAGAGGAGATGATTCCTGCAGTTGTGGAGGAAGATTTAGCTAAATTTATCGATGTCTTTTGTGAGGTTGATGTGTTTACCCCTGAGCAATCAGAGCGTATTTTAGTGGCAGGTAAGAACAAGGGACTTATTCCGAAAATCCATGCTGATGAAATTGCAGAAAACCAGGGGGCATTTGTAGCAGCAAAGGTAGGAGCAATCTCAGCTGATCATTTATTGAAAGTATCGGATGAGGGGATTCAAGCGCTTGCAAATTCAGGTGTCATAGCATGCTTATTACCTACAACAGCTTTATATCTTGGCGAAAAGCTGCCCGTGCAAGAGAATTAATTGACGCAGGTGTGCCTGTAGCTATTTCTACGGATTGTAATCCTGGGTCTTCTCCTACTATTTCAATGCCGCTTGTGATGAACCTAGCATGCATTATGATGAAAATGACACCTGCGGAAAGTCTGTGTGCTGCGACATATAATGCTGCTTGTGCTCTTCAAATTGAAGACAGAGTAGGTTCTATTGAAGTAGGAAAACAAGCAGATTTAGTACTATGGGATGTACATAATCACCAAAAATTACATTATATTTTTGGAGTCAATCATGTGAAAAAAAGTTTGGAAAAAAGGTGTAAAGGTGGTCGGTTAATATGTTTATTCAACCAGAATGTCAATGGAAGCAGGAAAAAGGTTCAGCTATGCATCAATGGATTAAGCAAAAGGAGAATCCGCATCCAAATGACGTAGATATTATCATATATGGAGCTTTATTATCGTATGCAAGTGATCCCTCGAAAAAGGCCCAATACCCAACAGCATTTAGAAAGGTATGGCCAAGCTTTCAATCCTATAATTTAGATGAGCAAGTCGATTTACGTTCATTGGCAGTCGTAGATGTCGGAGATGTAGCCATTCAACCAACAGATAGAATGCTTTCTGAATCGGCTATCGAGGCAGCAGCAGAAAATTTAAGTACAGCCTATCCAAAAAGCTTTACCTGTCTTCTAGGTGGAGATCATACTGTTACAGGTTGCTCGCTTAGAGGAATTAAGAATGCATTCCCACAGGAACGAATTGGTATTATTCAAATTGATACACATTTGGATGCTCGTAATCAAGAGGAAATTGGCTTAGCGATGGATTCCCCAATCCAGAAGCTGATAGCTGCAGGCACTGTAGAGGGGAGACATATCTATAATGTCGGATTACATGGCTTTTTTTAATTCACCTGAAATGATTCAATATGCAAAAGAGCAAGGAATTCATATGATTACGTTAAAGCAGATGCGTCGTGATGGCATTCAGCTAACAATTCGTGAAATGCTACGTCAGCTGATGTATCAGGTAGATCGCATTTATGTGTCCGTAGATTTAGATGCCTTAGATATTACGTTCGCACCGGATGTCCCAGCAGCAACGCCAGGAGGATTAACAGCCTATGAATTATTTGATATTTTAAAGCTCATTGGTGAAAATGAAGGTGTTCGTCATATTGACTTTGTTTACGCTGATCCAAAGGAAGGTGACCTACGTCCAGAAACAGTAAAGATGGGCGTAACCGCATTTCTACAATGGCTAACAGGTATTAAATTGGATCATCGTAATCGTCTAACAACAAAAACGAAAGCCTTGATTAGGTAGTGATATGATGAATGATTTACAATGAAATTTTAATCAAGCCTAGTATTAATCTCTCAGAGGATGTCACAGATTTGATTGAGCTAATCCAGACACAATAATTACGCTGGAGCATAATTAATAATAGTTTGCTATAATAGAACAATGTTAATAATTAAGTGATGGATAAATACAATCATTGTATTGTTATAGAGAGGACTATTTATAATGACAACGAAACCGAAATTACTGATAGTTGATGGCATGGCTCTTTTATTCCGTTCATTCTTTGCCTCGGCTGCGATGGGGCATTATATTCGTCTTGCAGATGGTACGCCGACTAATGGTGCGCAAGGATTTGTGCGTCATGTACTAACCGCCCAATCTATTATGAGACCAACGCATCTTGCTGTTTGTTGGGATATGGGTGCACATACATTTCGCAATGAATTATTTGATGGCTATAAGGCAAATCGACCAGCACCACCAGATGAAATGCTACCACAATTCGATATGGCGAAAAATTTATCCCAACAAATCGGCTGGAAAAATTTTGGCGTTAAAGGGATGGAGGCTGACGATTTAATTGGCTCAATGATTACGAAATGGCAGGATGAGGCTGACATTACCGTAATTAGTGGGGATAAGGATTTACTGCAGCTTTTAAGACCATCAACAGAAATTGCTTTTACGAAAAAAAGGCTATACAGAGTACGACGTATATACAGATGCACGCTTTAAAGAGGAGTATGGCATTGAGCCAATTCAATTTGCACAGGTTAAGGCATTTATGGGGGATACGAGTGATGGGTACCCAGGCGTTAAAGGCATTGGTCCGAAGCAGGCACTTACACTTATTCAAACATATGGCTCCATTGAAAATGTGCTGACATCATTAGATGAATTAAAGCCAGGTCAACGGACGAAAATTCAAGAAAATGTAGACATGCTAAAACTATCACACGAGCTTGCAACAATTCAAACAAATATACCAATTGATGCAGAATTCTCTCATCTCATAGTACCAAGCTATGAGCCACAATTGTTTAAAGAAATTGAGGAACGTGGTTTTACATTAATAGCCAAGCAGGCACGTTCATTGTATACACTAATTTAAAAATTAAAAAAACACCATGGTTATCAAACGCAGAGTATAGAATTATGCTCTGCTTTTTTTAATGAAAATTTTTGTAAACTTTTACGAATCTCAAACGAATTATAGATGAATAAGTAAAGGAGGGGAAAGGTTGGTTGATTCGAATAACTTGGAATCAAGAATCGTTGAAATTTACAATTTGTATTATTTAGACGTGTACAGATTTCTTGTTTGTTTTTCTGGAAATCAAAATGATGCGGAGGATTTAACGCAAGAAGTATTTATTCGGGTGTTAAAAAGCTTAACAAATTTTAATGGTAAGTATAATTTAAAAACATGGATTTTTTCAATCGCAAAACATGTTGCAGTTGATCATTATCGAAAAAAAACGGTTTGTCTCTTTATTTAAAGATATTTTTTTTAATCAATTGTCCTCGAATGAAAAGAAGCCAGATGAGGTATTTGAGGTAACGGAATTAAAGCGATGTATACATGAGGCCATTGCAAAATTAAAACCTAATTACAGAGCAGTAATGATTCTTCGAGGCATTTCTGAATGCTCTATTAAAGAAACCTCCGATATTCTACAATGTAGTGAAGCTAAAGTGAAAGTTGATTATCATAGAGCTTTAAAAGAGTTGAAAAGAAAACTGAATATTGACATAGAGGGGGTTTTGACAAATGCAAAATGATAAAGAGATATTTGATCTGTTAAAAGATTTGTACCCTCAGCATCCAAGCAAAAAAATTTGTTACTTTGACTGAAAACAAACTTAGACAACAAGCGCGAAGTATGAGTAAAAAAAGAATAATAACAAGATTCTCTGTTATGACAAGTATTTTTTTTACTTTGTTCATTTATTTTTTTCGTGGTTAATTTTATCTAGCGAAGATAGCAAGGTTTCAATAGAAATCAATGGTTATGGAGCAGCATCGTCTAATGCAATAGACGAAAAAGAGCCTGTAGTATATATTTATCATTCACATAATACAGAATCATTTATTCCAGAACTTCAAACAAAAAAATCTAATCAGATGTTTAGTCATACTAAAAATGTAACATTGGTTGGAAAAGAGTTAAGTAAAGCATTAAAAAAAATTGCAGATTGAAGCAATTCATGATGAAACAGATATAGCTGGAATCTTAAAACGAAAAGGCTTACCATTTTCAGATTCGTATAAAGTATCAGGGGAAAATTTACAACAAGCATTAGCTGAACATAATAGTATACGGATGATTTTTGATATACATCGAGATTCTCTGAAAAGACAAGATTCAACGATTGAAATTAAAGGGGAAAATTATGCAAGAATTCAATTTACCATATCAAAAACAAGCGAAAACTATGAAGTGAACAAAAAAATTTGCAACACAGCTTCATAAGCAACTGGAGGAACTATATCCAGGACTTTCGAGGGGTGTAGAAGAAAAGGAAATAACTCCTGAAAATACTTATAATCAAGAGCTTCATGATAATTCTATTTTATTAAATATTGGAAGTATAGAAAATACGCTGGAAGAGACGTATAGAACAACTGATATTTTTGCACAAGTTGTAAAAAATTATCTTGAGGGGAGGAATTAAGAGCATATCTAAACTAAGCAGGCAAGCATAGGCGTGATTTTTATAAAGCTCAATACTTTCTCATTATCCTTAAATAAGGCTGTTCGGATTTTACTTTCGCGATTAGGACCACCATTATCGTGGAAAATTAACAACAGCTCATCATCTCGTATTTCATAGCCAATAAGAGGTACCCAGTGATAGGCAAAGGTAGATTTTTTTATCTCGCCAATTCAGGCTGAAATAGCGGTCAAAGCGTATGGCTACAGGACGGCCCGCATCAATTTCCTGTAGTGCCTCCTTTAATGAACAATTACGGATATCCCATGTTGGATGGAGGCGGCGAAGATTACGAATGAGGCGCCATTTAAATAACCCAATCTTTGTACCACCAAGGAGTTTATAAAGCTCATTTATCGAAGGAGCTGACTCGTCTAAATAGTTTAAAATTACATGTACAGTTGTAGGTCCACAGGCAGAATTTCGATAGTTTGGCGAAATGGTTGCATCGTATTGTGATTTCCCATGTAAGGATAGTTGTTGGCGCATCATATTCTCCTTTGTAACAAGAGCCACATTTCAAAAGAAATGCAGCTCTTGTACTGTTTTTGTGACTGTTGCTTGCGGCTTTTACATTTCAGACAATTATACAATTTTTAGTCCAGCTAATTATTGCTGTATAGATAAGAAATCCGTTACTTGCTGAGGTGTTTTTGCATTAGCACTATGTAAGTGTGCTAATTTTTCACCGTTTTGGAAAATTAATAGGCTTGGAATACCCATAACATCATATTTGTCAGCAATTTCTGGTAGCTCATCACGGTTCAGCTCGTACCAATCATATTGGCTGTATTCCTCAATAATTGGATCGATGAACATATTCATACGTGTACAATCAGGGCACCAGCCAGCATAGAACTTCACGAGTACCTTTTGGTCACCAGAGATCAGTTCATTAAATTGTTCAGCAGTAGTAATTGTTTTCATTAGTATTTCACTCTCCTTGCTTTCCATTCTACACATTTTTTTACGTATCCTGAAAGTTTCTGTTTGGGATAATTGATAGCTACTTACTGTCCTGTTTTTGCTCGTAAAAAACAAAAAAAAAGTTGTATACTGCAAAAATAAATGAAGAAAAAAAGATTGCTAAATTAGACAAAATAATCTACACTAAAAACAGAAAAAGTAGTTTTATCTTCATTTAGTATTGATAATTGCTGAACGAAGATAGGCCTTAGTTGTATGTCACAGATGTTAGGCTGGATTAAGCTAGTCATACATATAAATCTTGACAAAAATACACGAAGGCAAACTTGATATTTTTGGCCAAATGAATGGCTATTCATTCAATGGGAGAATAAGGGGGAATTGCTTGTGACTTACAATATTAAAAAAGCAGCTGTTCTAGGTTCAGGTGTTATGGGCTCTGGTATTGCTGCACATTTAGCAAACATCGGTATTCCAACACTATTATTAGACATTGCACCGAAAGAACTAACAGCAGACGAAGAGGCAAAGGGCCTTTCTCTAGAACATCCTGCTGTAAGAAATCGTATTGTTAATGGGGCGCTTCAAAAGTTAGTAAAGCAAAAACCAGCACCACTTACTTCTAAGAAAAATTTATCACTACTAACGGTCGGCAACTTTGAGGATGATTTAGGGAAGTTAAAAGATGTGGATTGGATTATTGAAGTTGTCGTTGAAAATTTAGCAATTAAGCAAAGTCTTTACGAAAAAAATCGACGCTGTCAGAACACCAGGAACAATTGTTAGTTCAAACACTTCTGGTATTAGCATTAATGCAATGGCTGAAGGGCGCTCAGAAGATTTTCAAAAGCATTTCTTGGGTACTCATTTCTTCAACCCGCCACGCTATTTAAAATTACTTGAAGTCATTCCAGCCAATACAACAGCATCAGAGGTTGTAAGCTTTATGAAAACATTTGGCGAGGATGTGCTTGGAAAAGGTGTGGTACTTGCCAAGGATACACCAAACTTTATTGCCAATCGTATTGGAACGTACGGCTTACTAATCACTTTACAAGAAATGGTGAAGGGGAATTATTCAGTGGGTGAGGTGGATTCTGTAACGGGTCCATTAATCGGTCGTCCCAAATCTGCAACCTTCCGTACTTTAGATGTTGTTGGCTTAGATACATTTATCCACGTAGCGAAAAATGTTTATGATCAAACTACTGGTGAAGAACAGCAAGTATTTGCAGTACCAGAATTCCTACAGAAAATGGTGGAGAATGGCTGGCTAGGTGCAAAATCTGGTCAAGGCTTCTTCTTAAAACAAGGGAAAGAAATACTTGAAATTGATCCAAACACATTAGAATATAGCCCAGTTAAAAAAATTAAAAACACCTTCTATTGAAATGGCAAAACAAATGCGCGGTCTAGCTAATAAGGTAAAAGCTTTAACATATGCTAAAGATCGTACAGGAGAATTACTATGGGGTATCTTCGCTCCAACACTCATATACTCTGCACAACTGCATGGCGAAATTGCTGATGATATCGTAGCAATTGATAATGCCATGAAATGGGGCTTCGGCTGGCAACAAGGTCCATTTGAAATATGGGATGCGCTTGGCGTGAAAGATTCCGTAGCAAAAATGGAGGCTGAGGGTCGTGAAGTACCTGCATTTGTGAAAGAAATGTTAGCAAATGGCTTTGACACTTTCTATACAGAAATTGATGGTGATTTAGCGTACTACAATGGTTCCGAATATGTAAAGGTACCAGTGAATGAAAAGGAAATTAACGTAAAACGCTATAAGAAAAAGCATGGTGTTATTAAATCAAACACAGGTGCTAGCTTAATAGACTTAGGTGATGGCATTGCCTTACTTGAGTTCCATTCCCAATCGAATGCTATTGGTTTAGATATTATCCAAATGATTAATTTTGCGGTGGATGAAGTAGAGGCCAACTATAAGGCTTAGTCATCGGTAATCAAGGGAAAAACTTCTGTGTTGGTGCAAATCTAGGCATGATTTTAGTAGAAGCACAGGATGATAATATTTTTGAGCTAGATTTCGTGATTAAAGCTTTCCAAGATGCGATGCAAAAAAATTAAATACTCTCGTAAGCCTGTTGTCGCAGCACCGTTTGCCATGACACTTGGTGGTGGAGCAGAAGTATGCTTACCAGCTGCACATATTCAAGCAACGATGGAAACCTATATGGGATTAGTGGAAGTGGGCGTTGGCTTAATTCCTGGAGGAGGCGGCAATAAAGCACTCTATCAAAAATTCCTTAAAGGTTTACCAAATGGTGTTGAGGTAGACTATCAACATATTGCTAATAAAGTATTTGAAACGATTGCGATGGCAAAAGTTTCAACATCTGGTGAAGAAGCACGTGAGAATAACTTCTTAGACTTTGCTGATGGGATTTCTGTTAATCCAGATCACCAACTATATGATGCAAAACAAGCTGCACTAGCGCTTTATGAGGCAGGCTATCAACCACCTGTACCTACGAAAGTTCCCGTAGTTGGTGCATCAGGTTACGGTACGCTATTAATCGGTGCGCAAGGATTATTTGAATCAGGCTATATTAGTGAACACGATTTAAAAATCGCTAAAAAAATTAGCGTATGTCATTGCTGGTGGAAAAGTTCCATATGGCACTTTAGTCGATGAACAATATCTATTAAACCTAGAGCGTGAGGCATTCCTAAGCTTGGTTGCAGATCCTCTTTCTCAGCAAAGAATGCAGCACATGCTGTTAAAAGGGAAACCACTCCGTAACTAATAGAAGAATTAGACAAATCTTGCACATGAAACAAAGGGGGATTATACGATGCGTGAAGCCGTTATTGTAGCAGGAGCACGAACTCCAATTGGAAAAGCAAAAAAAAGGTTCTTTAGCAACAGTGAGACCAGATGACTTTGGTGCCGTAGTTGTCAAAGAAACATTAAAAAGAGCTGGCTATGAAGGGCCAATTGATGATTTGATTTTAGGTTGTGCTATGCCAGAAGCTGAGCAGGGAATGAATGTAGCACGCAGTATTGGCGCACTTGCAGGATTACCAGATACAACACCAGCACTAACTATTAATAGATTCTGTTCATCAGCTTACAAGCAATTGCCTATGCAGCAGAACGAATTATGCTAGGTCATTCAAAGGCGATACTTGCTGGTGGCGTCGAGTCAATGAGTATGGTGCCAATGGTAGGGAATACGCCACGCTTAAATCCGACTTTAGCTGAAACAGCTCCTCAATATTATATGGGAATGGGTCATACAGCTGAGGAAGTAGCACGTCAATACAATGTTAGTCGAGAGGATCAAGATGCCTTTGCCGTTCGTTCACATGCGCTTGCAGAAAAGGCGATTAAAGAAGGAAAGTTCAATGATGAGATTGTTCCAGTAGAGGTGGAGCAGCATTTCGTGGATGCTAACAATAAACCACAAGTGAAGAAATTCACGTTTAGTATGGATGAGGGTGTACGTCCAGGTACATCTGTTGAAGGTTTAGCAAAGCTACGTCCAGCCTTCCATGTAAAAGGTAGTGTGACAGCTGGAAATGCCTCTCAAACATCTGATGGAGCAGCAGCTGTCCTAGTGATGGATCGGGAGGAGGCTGACAAGCAGGGACTTACGCCAATGGCAAAATTCCTAGGCTTTGCTGTTGGGGGTGTACCTCCTGAAGTAATGGGTATAGGGCCAATCGTGGCAGTACCCAAAGCGTTAGAAATTGCAGGATTATCAATAGATGACATCGATTTATGGGAAATTAATGAAGCATTTGCCTCACAATCTTTACAGGTTGTACGTCATTTAGGCATCGACCAAGAAAAAGTAAATGTGAATGGTGGTGCCATTGCATTAGGTCACCCACTAGGCGCAACAGGAGCTATTTTAACTTTAAAGCTTATTCATGAATTGAAGCGTCAAGGTAAGAAATATGGAGTTGTGACAATGTGTATTGGCGGCGGCATGGGTGCTGCAGGCGTATTTGAAATTCTATAATTTTTCGCTAGATAAGCTTGAGGTGTACTGTTTACGGTTGCCTCCGAACATTGTATATTTCAAGCTTTTCTATATATTTTCATCGTGATTGAAGCGTCAATTTATGACCGCTAAATCTAGAAAAGGCCCAGCGGATGTCACAGATTTTGAAAAGGAGCTTTTCGAGCAAAGTCTGAACGCAATTATGCTGAGGTGTAAATTAGGGATTAAACAATCAAAATTGATATATGTGGGAGGAATTAATCATGACAGAAAAAACAACGGATTTTATTAAAGGCGGCGGATTTCTTGTTGAAGATGTGGAATTAGATCGTGTGTTTACACCTGAAGATTTCACAGATGAGCATAAAATGATTGCAAAAACGACAGAAGAATATGTAACAAATGAAGTGCTACCAGTTGTTGAAAACTTAGAGCATCATGAATTTGAGCATTCAGTTCGTCTTCTAAAGAGTGCTGGTGAGCTAGGTTTACTAGGTGCAGATGTACCTGAAGAATATGAGGCTTAGGATTAGACAAAGTATCCTCTGCCTTAATCGCAGAAAAAAATGTCCGTAGCGGGTGGTTTCTCAATTACGCATGGTGCACATGTCGGTATTGGTTCATTACCAATTGTACTGTTTGGTAATGAAGAGCAAAAGCAAAAATACTTACCAAAGCTAGCATCAGGTGAATTAATTGCTGCCTATGCATTAACAGAGCCAGGTTCTGGTTCAGACGCATTAGGGGCAAAAACAACTGCAAAATTAAATGATGCAGGTACGCATTATATTCTAAATGGTGAAAAGCAATGGATTACAAACGCCGGCTTTGCTGATGTATTTGTCGTGTACGCTAAAATCGATGGCGATAAATTCACTGCATTTATCGTAGAACGTGCATTCAATGGCGTGTCAGTAGGACCTGAAGAGAAGAAAATGGGGATTAAATCTTCATCCACTCGTACATTAGTGTTAGAGGATGCAGAAGTGCCTGTAGAAAATTTATTAGGTGAAATTGGCCGTGGGCATGTGATTGCCTTTAATATTTTAAATATTGGTCGTTATAAGCTAGGCGTTGGTACAATTGGTGGATCTAAGCGTGCATTAGAGCTAGCGATTCAATATACAAACCAACGTCAGCAATTTAAAACAAAGCTGTCTGATTTCAATTTAACAAAAGAAAAATTATCAACAATGGCTTCTCAATTATATGCATCTGAGTCATTAAACTACCGTACTGTAGGCTTATTTGAGGATCGCTTAAGTCAGTTAAACCCTGAGGAGCAAAAGCAAGGAACGGTAATTGCCGGTGCTATTGCTGAATATGCGATTGAATGCTCAATTGCCAAAGTGTTTGGTTCAGAAACATTAGATTATATTGCAGATGAAGCGGTGCAATTACATGGTGGCTACGGCTTTATGGCTGAATACGAGGTAGAGCGAATTTATCGCGATTCTCGTATTAATCGAATTTTTGAAGGAACAAATGAAATTAACCGCATGATTGTGCCAGGTACATTTATGAAGAAGGCTATAAAGGGTGAGCTTCCACTATTACAAGTAGCCCAAAATTTACAGCAGGAGCTGCTTATGCTAATGCCTGAAGATATAGGCACAGAGCCACTAGCACAAGAAAAATACCTTGTGAAAAATGCAAAGAAAATCGCAGTATTAGCAGCGGGATTAGCAGCACAACGCTTTGGTCCGAAGCTTGATCAGGAGCAAGAGGTATTGGTAAATATTGCGAATATCGCAAACCAACTATTCGCTATGGAATCAGCTGTCTTACGTACAGAAAAAGCGATTACTCGTGATGGTGCTGAAAAAGCTCATCAAAAATTATTGTACACTCAAATCTTCTGTCAAGAAGCATTTGCAGAAATTGAAAAAGAGGCAAAAGATACAATTCTTGCTTCAGCTGACGGAGATGCAGCGCGCATGACGTTATCTGCACTACGTAAGCTAACACGTAATAATCCTTACAACTTAATTGCGAAGAAACGTGAAGCATCAGTTAAGTTGATTGACGCAGAAAAATATGTAGTGTAATAAATCAAACAGCCTAGCTATCTGTAATAGATAGCTAGGCTGTTTGTGGGTGAGAAGGATAGATTTGCAAAAGCAACTGATAGAAACAGTTAAGTGAAGGATAGAATTAAGAAAGTGACGGATAGAATTAAGAAAGAAATGGATAGACTGTAGTAGAAGCCTAGGGATTGGTGTGAGAGCAACTGAAAATTGTTTCATTTTGGTTTGTATGGTTATGATGGTATACTACAGAAAATAAGGAAGACACAGAAAATCAGTGTCCTCAAAAAGAAAGTAGAGGAGCCTTTCAATGACGATTCAATTTATCCAATATCCAAAATGCACAACTTGTAAGAAAGCTCAAAAATGGCTAAACGATAATGAAATAGCGTATGAAGAGGTACACATTGTAGAACAGCCACCTTCAAAGGACGAATTAACAAAGTTATGGCAAGCAAGTGGATTACCTCTGAAAAAGTTTTTTAATACGTCTGGCATGAAGTATCGAGAGCTTGGTTTAAAGGATAAACTTGCCGATATGAGCGAGGAGGAGCAGCTTGAGCTACTTGCTTCTGATGGTATGTTAATCAAACGTCCAATCGTTACTGATGGAAAAAAAAGTAACGTTAGGGTTTAAAGAATCTGATTTTGAGCAAGCTTGGAAATAGCCGTAATTATCCTTGTTTTTATAGGAGAAGTATGGCACACTGAAAGTGAATATATTACATATTTATGGAGGGGTTTTTTGCATGAGCACACCTAAAGACTTACGATACTCTGAAGAACATGAATGGGTAAAAGTAGAAGATGGAAAAGTACGTATCGGTATTACACACTTCGCACAATCTGAATTAGGAGATATCGTTTTCGTTGAGCTTCCACAAGTTGGCGATGAGATCAAAACAGATGATCCATTCGGTAGCGTAGAATCAGTAAAAACTGTTTCTGAATTATATGCGCCAATCTCAGGTACTGTAGTTGAAGTAAATGCAGATTTAGAAGATAGCCCAGAATTCGTTAATGAATCACCATATGAAAAAGCTTGGATGATCGTTGTTGAGCCTGCTGATGCATCAGAAGTTGAAAAGCTTATGACAGCAGAGCAATACGAAGAAATGGTCGCTGAATAAGACAAGCCCTAATAGAAAAACGTCGGCATTTACCGACGTTTTTTATTATCTTCATGGCTGGGGAGATAGTCGCTTGCAATGGGTGTCTAACATTACCATCGTTAACGCTTAATTGATATAATGACTATAAGGAAAAGGGATATGTCTAATGGGGGTGGCGTGATGTTCGAGGGAAAATGCTTAATTGTTGAAGGCCGTTCGGATAAGCTTCAAATTGAACCTATTTTAAGTGAAGATGTCACAATACTTTGTACGAATGGTACAATTGGTGTGCATCAATTAGAAGTGCTGCTTGATCCATATGAGGGCTGTGAGCTTTATACATTTTTTTGATGCAGATCCATCAGGGGATAAGCTACGGGCATTAATGGACAGACATTATCCAGAGGCAGAGCATTTACGTACAATGCCAACGTATAAAGAAGTTGAGACAACTCCGAGAAAGGTATTAGCCATGATATTGTTGCGAGCACATTTCTCAATCCATAATCAATATATTTTGTAAGGTTGCGTGAAAAAAATGGAAGAATGGTCAAAAGAGCAGTGGATCGCGGCTGTCCAGTCGGGGAAAAAAAGCTGCCTTTTATTTATATACACCTATGTGTGGTACATGTGCAGTTGCATCAAAAATGATGATGATCGTTGAGCAATTACTGCCAAAGCTTCAAATCGGCAAAGCAAATTTAAATTTTGTTGAAGAAATTGCCTTAGATTACGAAATCGAAAGTGTACCATGTTTGCTCGTCTGTGATGGCGGAAAAGTGACAGAAAAAGTCTATGCTTTTCAATCCGTACCGTTTTTATACGAATTGTTAAAAAAAATCAATTGACTGAAGTTTGCTAGCATGGTAAAGTAACAAATATATTACTAAAACATTGAATATATCGAACTCTTATGAAGAGTGGCGGAGGGAAGTGCCCTATGAAGCCCGGCAACCATCACAACGTGAAAAGGTGCCAAATCACCCAAAGATTTATCTTTGAAAGATGAGAGAACGGTTGAGCGTATAAATACGTGACCCCTTCTACTTGTCTGTGAGTGAAGGGGTTTTCTATATGAGAAAAGGAGTATTCGCTATGATCCAGCTTCAAAATATTACGAAGAAATACAAAACCGCAAATGGCGAATTAACAGCAGTCAAAGACGTAAACCTTTCTATAAATAAAGGTGAAATATTTGGCATTATCGGCTATAGTGGTGCTGGTAAAAGTACAATGATTCGTTTATTGAACGGTTTAGAAAAGCCAACATCTGGTACGGTGATGGTTAACAATCAAGAGTTTTCATCTATTAAGGGGCAAAAGCTTAGAGATGCAAGACAAAAGGTAAGTATGATTTTCCAGCACTTTAATCTACTATGGTCTAGAACCGTTGCTGAAAATATCGCTTTTCCACTAGAAATCGCAGGTGTTTCAAAGGCTCAGCGTGATGCACGTGTAAAGGAATTGATTACTCTTGTTGGTTTAGATGGACGTGATCAGGCGTATCCATCACAACTATCAGGCGGTCAAAAGCAGCGTGTCGGCATTGCTCGAGCACTTGCTAATAATCCAGAGGTTTTATTATGTGATGAGGCAACCTCAGCACTTGACCCAGAGACTACCGATGCAATCCTGGATTTACTTGTAGATATAAACGAGCGTTTAGGATTAACTATTGTGTTAATCACACATGAAATGCACGTTATCCGTAAAATCTGCCATCGTGTAGCAGTAATGGAGGCTGGCGAAATAGTAGAACGTGGTGAGGTATTACAAGTATTCCAGGCACCTCAAGCTGCTATTACGAAAAAATTTGTGTCACAAATTACAGATACGAAGGAAACGCAGGAGACGGTTGCACAAATAAAAGCAAATTATCCAACTGGACAACTTGTTAAGCTAATTTTTGTAGGAGAAAAAAACAGAACAGCCCGTTATTTCACACCTCGTCAAGCACTTTGATGTAGAAGTAAGTATTGTGCACGGTAATATCTCTCAAACAAAAAAATGGTGCTTACGGTACACTTATTGTGCAAATAGATGGAACCGAGTCAAATGTGGCTGATGCCCTAGGTTACTTAAATACAGTTGAAGTACAAACGGAGGTGATTGCAAATGCTAACTAATCTCTTTCCGAATGTCGACTGGGAACGAATGTGGGCAGCTACCTATGAAACACTGTATATGACAGCTATTTCAACCGTAGTAACATTCATCCTTGGCTTATTAATTGGAATCGTATTGTTTTTAACAAGCCCCCATCAACTATGGGCTAATAAAATTGTGAATTTCTTAACAGGTTCACTCGTAAATATTTTCCGTTCGATTCCATTTATCGTGTTAATTATTTTATTAATTCCATTTACAAAATTCTTGCTTGGCACAATCCGTGGAGCCAATGCTGCATTACCAGCACTAATTATTGGTGCTGCCCCATTCTATGCACGTATGGTATTGATTGCATTACGTGAAATTGATAGAGGGGTAATCGAGGCAGCTCGTTCAATGGGTGCTAAAACATCTACTATTATATGGAAAGTGTTAATTCCAGAATCATTACCGGCGCTTATTTCAGGTATTACTGTAACAGCTGTAGCGCTGGTTGGTTATACAGCAATGGCTGGAATTATTGGTGCAGGCGGGTTAGGAAACTTAGCCTTCTTGGATGGCTTCCAGCGTAATCGCTCAGATGTGACATTAATGGCAACTATTCTAATCTTAGTAGTCGTATTTATTATTCAATGGATAGGCGATATGATTACAGCTAAAACAGATAAACGTTAAAGGTTATTTCGGTTTTCTGCCGTTAACATACTTTGAACAAAATAAAAGGGAGTGTAATAAAATGAAGAAGCTATTGACAGGATTATTTTTATCAGTATTAGTGCTAGCTTTAGCGGCTTGCGGTGCTGGTAAAAAAGACGATGCAAGTTCAGGTGCATCAACAGATGATAAAACAGATAGTAAAGAAAATGTGACATTAACTGTAGGTGCTTCTAATACACCACACGCAGTAATTTTAGAAAAAGCAAAACCGATTTTAGCAAAAGAAGGTATTGATCTTCAAATTGAAACGTATACAGATTATGTATTACCAAACCAAGATTTAGCATCAGAAGACCTTGACGCTAACTATTTCCAGCATATTCCTTACTTAGAGCTTCAAATTAAAGATAATGGCTATGATTTCGTCAATGCTGGTGGCGTTCACATTGAGCCAATCGGCATTTACTCTAAAAAAATATAAATCACTTGACGAGCTACCAAAGGGCGCAACAATTTTACTTTCTAGCTCAGTTGCAGACCACGGTCGTATGCTTTCATTACTAGAAGCAAAAGGCCTAATTAAACTTAAAGATGGTATCGATAAAACAGCAGCAGAAATCAAAGATATCGCAGAAAACCCTAAAAACTTTAAATTCGATGCTAATACAGCACCTGAAATGCTCGTACAAATGTACGAAAATAATGAAGGTGATGCAGTGCTAATTAACTCTAACTTTGCAATCGATAACGGCTTAAACCCAGTGAATGATTCAATTGCTCTTGAAGATAAAGAGTCTCCATATGTGAATATTATTGCTGTTCGTGCTGGGGATGAAACAAAGAAAGAAATTAAAAAAATTATTAGAAGTCCTAAATTCGAAAGAAATCCAAGACTTCATCCTTGAAGAATGGAAAGGTTCAGTTGTACCAGTTCAATAATTTATTGTAATAAAATAAACTGGTAAATAGTACAAACTAAGGTTTGTACTATTTTTTTGTAAAAATTGAGTTAGGTTAAACAGGTATTTAAGAAAAAAAACCTACTTTATGAAGAAAAATTATAAAATGAAATATATCCCTATTTATAAAAATTTTCGATATGGTATAACTAGTTTGTAGAAAGGAGTTGTGTAAAATTATTAATAGTCGAAGTTTTAAGTTAGTGATCATATGCATTTTATTTATGTCACTTAATAGTACAATTATAAAGGCGGATAATATTACAGAAGATGAACGTTCTACATGGATTTGGAATCCGTGGATACTTGTAGATAACGAAATTAATACCTTGGAGTTTTTAGAAACTAAACA
This sequence comes from Lysinibacillus pakistanensis, assembly GCA_001312325.1. The sequence goes on from BBDJ01000003.1 coordinate 109,327, forward strand.
AATAAACAAGGTTTATTTACAAATTGATTATGAAATATCTAAAAAAAGTTTATCAAAGCTTTATTGAAAAGGCTACAGCTAAAGACATCCAGATATACGCACTAGCTGGAGAAAGCTATTGGATTACCGAGAATGGAATTGAGTATCAAAATCAACTTATGGATTGGTTAGAGCACTATCAACATGAAGCAACAGATGTACAACGTTTTTTAGGGATACATTTAGATATTGAGCCCTATGATACAACTCTTTGGACTACAAAACAAACAACTGCGATTCAGACCTATCAACAATTAGTTGTGCAAGCAAAAAAAGAAAGCACAGTCGTTCAATTTACCACTACAATTAGATATACCCTTTTGGTATGATGAGATTTCATACGACACTAAATATGGTAATGGTATTTTATCTGAATGGTTAATTGACCATTCGGATGGTGTGACGATAATGGCTTATCGAGATAATTCACAGGAAATTATAAAAATCGCGAAAAATGAAATCGAATATGCCAAACAAATGAATAAAAAAAAGTTGTTGTAGGTGTTGAGACTTTGGAGTCAAAAGAGGGAGACTCTATTAGCTTCTCAGAAGAAGGAGAAGCATATATGAATCGGCAGTTGAGCAAAGTTCAAAAATATTTTTCTAAAAAAACGAGCTTTAAAGGTATTGCAATCCACCATCTGGAAAGTTGGATGGAGATGCGACCATAGGCGAGAAGCCATTCAAATAACTTAGAAAACCTGTAAGTAGCAAAAAGAGCATTTTCCCCCATTGTCATCATAAAGTAAAGAATCTGCAAATTTTCTCCGTTTTATATGGGAAAACAGCAGATTTTTTCTATTTGTATTCCTACCTTGAATCTTCATCTTGTTTAGAATTTGTTCAGTTCATATTGTTATATTCTTATAAAAGGATTTGAATATGATATACTGTGAAACTTTAATGAAGTTTCTAACAACATTGTGTAAAAAAAATTCCTACATTTATCTTATTTCTCGAAAATGTATGTTAAAATAGAAAAATAATCCAATACGAAGTGGGATAGTTATCCATTTTTATCTTCTTTTGGTAGATGTTTTTTTCTTTGAAAGTATAACATCAGCCGTAAAATAACTCGTACCTCTTAAACCACGAAGTTTCTATTAATAGTTACACTCATGCACGATAAACGCCCAAATAAGTATGTACATTTTGATTACCTATGTGTATTACAACTTTACATGGAGTAGCAAGTAAGATAATCTAGTACAGTTGATTTAGCTGGATTTTGATTGCCTAAACATTCATGTGCTTGTATAGAGAAGTAGTTAATAAGCAAAAGTGCACATATTTAACAACATATTAATAGGTAATATAATGAAAAATTACTGAATAACAGCTATTTCCTACGATTATTCCACAGTGCAAACAAATATCATATTGAAAAATATTAGAGGAGCATAGGATGGACACTTTAATTAAAACGACACAAAAAGTGGATATATTGAAAGAAAGTGATATTCCCCCATTTTTTTGATGTGTTAAAGGCAAATATTATTCGTTCACATATGGAATTAACAGTTATTTTTTTTAAAAGCAACTGTATCGAATTCCCAGAAAAATAGTATGATTGAAGATTTAGAAGAACAAATTGCTCATTTTCTTGTATCCGAAGTTCGAAATACCGATATGCTTTTTAGGTAGAGGGAAGTTTACGGTGGGGAATTTTGTTAACACAAAATGGTGAAGAGGAGGGAAATGCGTTTTTAAATCGAATTTTTCAACTCGTAAAAAGTGAGGATTCCCCTTTTAAAATCGATTTAGCTTTTACATTGCAGGGAATCATTGCAGAGGTTAAAAATGATCAAGTAATGTTTGAGGATCTAATTGGTAAACAGTTTGATGTTTTTAGTCAACTAACAGAACCTTGGGAAATTGAAAAAGTAACAAGTTTTAAGACGCAGCCAATGGAAAGAGTGAAAGTTAGTATTTTAGAGGAAAATGTTATTTTTGGCGAAGTATTAGAATTAACAGTTCAAAAAATGGTAGTGGATCATTTTCAATTAGAAACAAAAGTTTTTTTCAGATGGACATGAATTTTTACAGTCGGATTGGTATTTATCTGGACATACGCATATTGTCATTATGAATGATATTTTGCCTCGTAAAAATGGTCTCAATGTCTTGCATACATTAAGGCAAATGGCTAATCAAAAGAAATTTATTATTTATATGATGACTAATAGGAAGTCTCAGGGAGATATGATCTATGCATACGAAAGTGGCGTTGATGAGTATTTAATTAAGCCATTTGATTTAAATCTATTTCAAGCACAATTAAAACGAACATTTGCGAGGTTATGATTATGATTGAATTATCGATTCAATTATTATTATATATTATTGCTATTCTCTTATTATTTTGTGGTGTAGTAATGATTTATTTAATCTATCAGAGAAGGTACGAAGAAAGAAAGAAGCATGTGATGGAAAAGTATATACAAAATACAAAAATACTTTGGCAGGAATACTTTCTAGAGGACGACCGATTTACTGTTACGCTAATTCCTAAAAATAAAAATCAAATATTAGCGGTAGAACACATATTTTTATCGTATTTAAGAAATATATCCAATCCAATTATTCAACAAAAGATCTATACTTTTGCACAGATGTATTTAAAGGAATATTACCAAAATGAATTAAAATCCAGAAACTGGAGTAAGAAAATGAATGCAATGTATCGCATTGCTGATTTCCGTATAAAAGAGCTTATCAGTACTTGTGAAGTATCCATTAAACGCAAACATTCAATAGAAGTATTTCAGCTATTTAAAATCTATTCTATTCTTGAAAAAGAAAAATTTATTCAAGAAATATGGCTATATAATTATTCTTTTTCACAAAGTGAGTATAAAAAGTTATTCTCATATTTAGAAGTAGAGATGCTCCAACGACTTATGGAAAATATGGAAAGATTACAACAAGCAGCACAATATGCTTTGATTGATACAATTGCAGCAAAAGGTAGTATGGATGTTATCGAGGGACTTGAAGAATTATTAGCAAGTGAGGATACTGAAATTCGTATTCGTACTCTTCGAGGATTAGAAAGAATTGGGATTATCCGAGATTTAGAGACATATATTCCATTTGTCAATTCGTCAATATGGGAAGAAAGATTAATGGTCGCAAAATTATTTAAGTATGCACCATTAACATATACTGCCGAGCATTTAGAAAAATTGTTACAGGATAGTAATTGGTGGGTACGATCGCAAGCAGCAAGCACAATAATAGAAGATCCACGAGGTTATCAGAGATTAAAAGAATTCATTGCCACAACAAATGACCAATATGCTATTGATATGGCTAATGAAGTATTAGGAAAAAGGATGCGTGCAGTATGATTTTACGTGACTATTTAATGTGGTTTTTTGGTGGGTTAATCATAATTTATATGCTACTAGTTATAGTAACGTATGGACTTATGTTCTTCTTTGCTCTTTTAAAGTTAAGAAAGGAACATAGACTTGATCAAACTGAAATGGATGATATGTATATTGATGCGTTCTATTCTAAACCAGTATCTGTCATTATACCTGCTTATAATGAAGAAGTAGGTATTGTTGATAGTATCCATTCTCTACTTAGCTTACACTATCCAGAATTTGAAATAATCATTGTCAATGATGGTTCTACTGATTGCACGCAAGAAATAGTTATTGAGCAATTTCAAATGAAAAAAAATTGAAAAAGTTATAAAAATGGAAATCCAAGCAAGTCCGATTGTTCAAATCTATCAATCGCAAATTCACCAAAATTGTTTTTTTAGTTGAGAAAGAGAATGGTGGAAAGGCAGATGCTTTGAATGTCGGTATTAATGTTGCAAGATATCCTTATTTTTGCTCTGTTGATGGGGATTCCATTCTAGAGAGTACATCTTTATTACGTTTAATGAAACCTATTGCCTCATCTGATGGTGAGGTAATTGCAGCAGGAGGCAATGTCCAAATTGCCAATGGAATGAATATGCAACTTGGCTCCATATTAGAAACAAACTTATCTAAAAATTATTTAGTGACTATGCAAATTATTGAATACTTTAGAGCTTTTTTAATAGGGCGAATTACGCTAAGTAAATTTAACTTGGTTTTAATTATCTCAGGTGCATTTAGTGTATTTTCGAAAAAATGGGTAGTAGAAGCGGGTGGCTATACTAAAAGTATGATTGGTGAAGATATGGAACTCGTAGTAAAACTTCATCGATATATCCGTAAAAAGAAGGAAAATAAACGTATTGAATTTGTAGAGAACCCTGTTTGTTGGACAGAGGCACCAGAAACGATGGCTGTTTTAAGGCGACAAAGAAGAAGATGGCATCAAGGATTATTAGAGAGTTTATGGAATCATAAATCAATGACTTTTAATCCGAGATATGGCGGTATTGGGTTATTATCCTTCCCCTATTTTTGGCTTATTGAAGGATTAGGACCGATTGTCGAACTTGGTGGATATATTTATATTGTTTTTGCGTTTTTCTTAGGTGATATCTATTATGAGATAGCCATTTTGCTACTTTTATCATTTGTACTTTATGGTGTTGTATTTTCAATGATGGCAGTGCTATTTGAAGCATGGAGCAAAAATAAAAACGTTTAAGATTGCTGACTTAATACGTATGATGTTACTAAGTTTTACAGAAATTTTTTTGGTATCGTCCCATTACACTATTTTGGCGCTGTGAAGGTCTTTTGAACTTCTTAGTAAGAAGACGAGAGTGGGGCAAAATGGATCGCAAAGGCATTTCAAGCAAGGAGCAAGAATCGATATGAAGCGTATTTATTTGGGAATTATAGTAGTGCTATTGCTTATAATGATACCAATAGCTCTTTGGTTTGTGTCACCTACTAAACAACTAAATGTTGCAATCATTGATAAAACAGTGAAGGATGAATCATATCGAGAGCATTTAGGGTTGACTTGGCTATTAAATTTTTTTGAAGTACGAACATAGAGATGGTCAATATGATGAGTCCAAGGATTATTTTGGCACAATTCCAGATGAAAAAAAATAACAGTGTGTCTACTTCTGAAATACCAAAGGATTACAAAGATTATGATGCAATCTATTTGGCGGACACGTATGGTGTCTATGAAGATGATCTTAACTCGAAGCAAGAAAGATTGGGGGCACGCACAAAGAAAATTGTTGGTGGATTAGAATCGCAAGAATGGGATGCGATTATGAAACGTTTAACTAGTGCAGAAAAAAAGTTTATTTATAGCAGAATTTAACTCTATTGCATCACCAACATCTCCTGAAGTGCGAAATCAAGTGCTAGATTATTTGAAAATAGACTGGTCTGGTTGGATTGGCCGCTATTTTGAAGAATTAGACTATAAAAAAAATAATGAAATTCCACAATGGGTTGTTGATAAATTTAAGGATGACTGGAAATATGAAGGTGGGGGCTTCATATTAGTGAATGACTTTACAGATGAGGTATTTGTTTTAGAATTAAATAAACATATTGATAAAGAAGGTATTTATCTTAATTTCACTAAAGCAGGACAAGAGTTCTTGCATGTTTCATCAAACCCACGATATGATTACTGGTTTGATATTGTTACCGCGAAAAATGAGCAAGATGTTTTAGCGAATTATGAGTGGAGCTTAACTGACGAGGGTAAAAAATTATTAAGTGATCATGATGTCCCTTTTTCATTCGCAGCAGTTGTTTCGGGTGAACAAAAAAAATGCTACAAAATATTACTTTGCAGGCGATTTTAATGATATTAATAAAGTGCCATTCTTCTATAAAATAAAAGGGCTAGCATCAGTCTATAAAGTTTTACAAAATTTCGCAGATGATGCTTTTTATTGGTCAGCATATGTACCGATGATGAAGTCTATTTTAGAAGAATTTGAGAAAAAAGAAGTTAAGCAGCAATCTGATGGTTCAGCAAAAAATAATTTAGGTTATAATGCGCGTATTAATGATCAAACATTTCAAATTTTAAAAGATGGGCAGTGGGAATCTATCACCCTCAAAGGCGTTAATATGGGAATGGGAAAACCAGGTTATTTCCCTGGGGAGGCCGCCATAACGGAGGATGAATATTATCGTTGGTTCCAGCAGATTGGTAAAATGAATGCCAATACAATCCGAGTCTATACGTTACATCCACCTGGTTTTTATAGAGCCTTAAAAAGATATAATGATGAAGCAGAAAATCCCTTATATGTATTACATGGAGTGTGGATTGAAGAGGAAGGTTTAGAGGAAACTTTAGATGCTTATGATCCTACAACGCTTAAGAAATTTCAAGAAGAAATGAAAACCCTTGTAGATGTTATTCACGGTAATAAATATGTAGAGCATGTAGTAGGGCATGCATCTGGTTATTATGATACAGATGTTTCACAGTATATAATCGGTTGGATTATTGGTATAGAATGGTACCCTCATATGGTGAACGGAACAAATGAAAAGCATGCTACTATTGGGCAGTATGATGGTGTTTATTTCGAAACAAAAGATGCTTCTCCATTTGAATATTGGATTGCAGAGCAAATGGATTACATTACACAATATGAACAAAAAAAATTATGGCTGGATGCATCCTATGAGCTTCACAAACTGGGTTACAACAGATTTATTAGATCATCCATCTGAGCCGAATACGGATGAAGATATTGCAAGTGTTAATCCGAATGTCATTTATACAAAAGGTTTAGCGAAACAAACAGGTCAATTTGCATCGTACCATGTGTATCCATACTATCCAGATTTCTTTAACTATGATCAAAAATACTTGTCGTATGTAGATCATCGTGGAGAAAAAAAATAGTTATGCAGGTTATTTAGCGGAATTACATGCTGCACATCGTATGCCAATATTAATCGCTGAGTTTGGAATCCCTGGTTCACGTGGTTTAACTCATGATAACCCGTATGGCTGGACTCAAGGATTTGTATCAGAACAGGAGCAAGGTGAAATATTAACTCATCTGTTTGAGGATATTATGGCAGAGGATTTACTTGGCGGATTAGTATTTACTTGGCAAGATGAGTGGTTTAAACGTACTTGGAATACGATGGACTATGATAATCCGAACCAACGCCCTTATTGGTCTAATGCACAAACAAATGAACAACAATTTGGTTTATTAAGCTTTGATCAGCATAAGGTACAGGTTGACGGAGATATATCAGAATGGAAAGCTCCTTTTTTTATATAAACAACAAAAAAAACAAGCCTTCAATGAGCGTTGATTATGATGAAAGATACTTGTACCTCCAATTAAAAGGAGATTTACTCAATAAAACATCCTCTACTCAAATTCTATTAGATGTGATTCCGAATCAAGGAAAAACAGCAAAATCAGATTTGAAAGGAGTAACGTTCAGTAATGGTATTGAGTTTGTTGTTGAGCTTAATAAGAAGAAGGAGTCACGTATTGTCATTGACCCTTATTATGATTTCTATTCTTATTTATATGGGCATGAATTAAAGCTTATCGACATCCTCTCTCCAAACGTTATGAAAGAAAACACTACGTTCAGTCCGATATACTATGCTTTAAATAAGGAGCTCTACTTGCCAGAACAGGATATAGCAGTACCTTTTGCAGCTTATGAAACAGGCAAATTAATAGAGGGGAATGGTAATCCGAAGGCAAAAAATTATAATTCCCTTGTTGATTATAATTGGAGCGACAAAGGAATTATAGAATTACGTATCCCTTGGTTACTTCTTCAAGCAAAGGATCCTAGTCATAAAGAATTTATAGGGGATTTTTATAAAGATAATGGAGAAGTATCAGTTTTTGTAGATAAAATAAATATAGGTGCATTGTTTGTTAATGATAAGCAGGAGGTTGTGTCTTCGTTGCCAGAGATTGAAAAAGGTGTACTTAATCAATTGCATAGTTTTACATGGGATAATTGGAAGATGCCTAAAACAAAAGAACGATTAAAAAAAATCCTATGAAATTATGCAAGAAACATTTAAGAAATTTGAATAGTAATTTAAAGGAGAGATAAAGATTGATTCAGTGGAGAAAGCTTCTCATTATAGCCATACCATTTGTGCTTTTATGTATGAATAGCATGACTATAACGAAAGCAGAATCTTTCATAGAGCACAAAGAAATTACAGATTTGAATAAGGAATGGACGATTACATTTAATCATCCTGTTAATAGAGCATCCATTACTGACTCTTCAATTACAATTAAAGATGAAGCAGGAAATAATTTTCCGATTACATTAGAGGTTAATGAAAATAAAGTGAAAGTGAAGCCTGAAAAATCATATGAAAACTATACGACATATACTTTAAATGTCCAAAATAATATAGAGAATGATAAATCAAAACTCTTAGAAAATAGTTTCAAGTTGATTTTTACTACTAATTTTGCAATTGAGGATATGGAAAAAAATAACACCTTTAAATACTGCTAATTATCATGGGCAGGCACTTGTGACACTATCGTATGACGATGGCTATCGAAATTGGTATGATAAAGCATTACCGCTTCACTCAAAATATAATATGCCGGGAACTTTTAATATTATCGGGAATAAGGTGTACTCAGATGATGAAGTTTATATGAATCCATCTCAATTATGGGTTGCACATGATTTAGGTTTAGAAATTGCATCTCATACTCAAAATCATCCATTTCTAACAAGGAAATCTGAAGATGAGATTCATGATGAATTTGCCGAAAGCATCAATACAATAGAGTCTTTATTAGGAAAAGGTGTCGTTTCAACAGTTGCAATTCCCTATTCCGATTACAATAAAGAAATACGGGAAATTGCTATGCAATATTTCGACGGTATTCGTGTACTTGGAAGAGAAACGAATATAATGAATGATTATGATCCATACTGGCTAAAGTCATATGCCATTATAAATACAACAGAATTTTTGGATGTGAAAAAGTGGATTGACAAAGCAGTTGCTGAGAACTCTTGGGTTATCATTATGTTGCATGGTATTACAGAAGATCGATTAGAAGAGTATGAAACAACACCTGAAATTTTAGAACAAATTATGAAATATATTAATGATTTAGGTAAAGATTCTATTTTACCAGTGAATACAAAGGAAGGGTTACAGCTTACAAAACAATAAGTTAAATAAAAATAGAAGTTAATATGTTGGTCATTCACACCTAGCATATAATTTAAACGAAACGAGTAAAGTTTGAAGCAACAAATTATCTAGCAATATTAGTGAAATGAATAAATGAACCTTAAAGCAAGCACAGTATACTCTTGTCTACTGTAAGCTGAAATAATAAAATAGCACACCCTCGTGGTACGCACCATCCAATGGCCATCTATCATAATGCTTTTTTGATAGATGGCTATTTTGTATATATTGTCTGGGGTTTTTCGACCAAGGCAACGGTAACATTTGTATCTAAGAGGGATGATGGTAAATTACTTCGATTTTATGCCATTATTGAAACGAATCATTTCGCTTTTTCTTTAAAGTGAATAATGAATCTAGGATGAATTTTGAAATTCAATCGACCTGTATCTTCGAAGATGGTGATTGAGTATTTTATACTTACTAATCCAACCATTTTGGAAGGTCTAAGAAAATATATTTTAATTTGGCAAATCACTAAAAATTGAGAATGACAAAAGCGTATTATATTCATATCAATTGATTGACATGGAGCAAAATAAAAAAATGTAGTGAAAAGTAACATGTTGTTTGTGGAAAATCCCCTGAATTTTATTAACTATCTATTTATTAACATTCTTCAGTGTTGTATTAAAAAAAATTTTTACCACACTTAAAAGAAATCCAAAATAGCCGAAAAATAATTATAGGTTGAAAATTCACTATGCATGGCTTTCTTAATTAATAATAATAAGAGATAAATCAGTTTTGGATAAAATTAATGTCATCGTAAATATGCCCCCAATAAAAAACTCCTAACAAAAACTCTAAATTTTTTTTACAACAGATTTTGGATAACTTTAGTCAACTTGATAGCTGTATTGAAATTATCGAAAAGTGAATAGTTCTAAAGGGTTATAAAATGGAAATGCTTTAATTTTTTTATAAATAAATAGTTCTTTTTTTCTTCTTTTGAATTAAAATGTTTAGAAATTGTTTAGTTGTATTTAGTACTATATACATGTTGTGAAATTGTTTATCTAAAAATTTAGAGTTAAGCGATCTATTTTAACTAAGGAATTTAGAGTGCGTGAAATGATGGTCTAATACTTAGCAATGAAGTGCAGAGTCATTCGTAACTTCATTTCTAGTTAGATAGAAATATGTTAAAAATAGTCAAAAATAGATAAAGGAGTAATTTTTAATGGAGATCAAAACAGAATCACCAAAGTTAGCTTTATCAAAAAAAATTACAACGAAAAAGGCTATAATTGGCGTTATTGGACTGGGCTATGTAGGGCTACCACTAGCACTAGAAATCACTAATAAAGATTTTCGGGTAATAGGTTTTGATAAGGATTATAGAAAAATTGACAAATTAAAGGCTGGTCAAAGCTATATTGTGGATTTGCCAAGCTCGGTCATTCACAAGGCTGTGAGTGAGGATGGATTTGTCCCTACAAATGATTTTTCTAAACTTTCACATGCTGATGTCATTGTTATTTGTGTACCAACGCCAACAACCGCCGATGGAGCACCAAATATTTCATATATTGAAGAAGCCACTACAGCCATTCAACAAAATCTTTCTAGCAATACACTGATTATTCTTGAAAGCACGACCTATCCAGGTACTACAGAACAAATTGTTCAACCAATTCTAGAAAAAAAGCAATTTTGTCATAGGGCAGGATATATTTTTAGCTTATTCACCTGAACGTGTCGATCCTGGAAATGTAAATTTTTCAGTTTCAAATACACCGAAAGTAGTAGGCGGTATAACAAAAGCGTGCTTGGAGGTTTCGAAGCTCTTTTATGAAACTGCGCTTAATACAAATGTATTTTCTGTCACAAGTCCGAAGATAGCTGAAATGGAGAAGTTATTAGAAAATACATTTCGTCAAATAAATATTGCACTTGTCAATGAATTAAGTCGGATTTGCCATAAAATGGACATTGATGTTTGGGAGGTCATTGAAGCAGCTTCGACAAAGCCTTATGGATTTATGCCCTTTACACCTGGTCCTGGTGTCGGTGGTCATTGTATACCGGTGGACCCTAAATATTTATCGTGGGCTAGCCAACAGCATGGCATGCCGGCAACTTTAATAGAGGCTGCCGATAAAATTAATGATTCAATGCCTAGTTTTGTAGTTGATAGATTGAATAATTATTTAGTAGCTCAGAACAAAAAGCTAAATGAAGCAGAGATTGTCGTAATCGGTGTTGCCTATAAGCCAAATATTAACGATTTCCGGGAATCACCCGCATTACAGGTGATAGGTGAGCTAAAGAGAGCGCAGTGTAAGTTGAAGATAGTTGATCCGTTTATTGAATCATTTACGATAAAAGAGGAAGTTTATAATACGGTGCTGTTAACTGAGACTTTAGTCCAAAAAGCAGATGCAATATTAATTCTAACAAATCATAAAAATATTGATTATACCTTAATAGATCAACAGGCCGCTTTAATTTTCGACACAAGAAATACTCATTTTTTTATTTAAAAATCAAGAATATTACAAACTGTAAGGGGAATTTTGTAGACATGAGACAACTAAAAATATGTAGTCTACTATTCATTTTATTGTTAACTGGATGTCAAACTTCTAATGAAGATCATCAGGTCAACCCTGTCGACTCCACCATTGAGATTAAAGAGCATGATGGAACGATGAGCACAGTTTATAGTCATGCCAGCATACTTGACCAAAAGGTTGCAATTACCTTTAATGGGCTTGCAGATATTGAGACAATGCAAAAGCTTTTAAAGGCGTTAGATCAGTCCAATATGAAGGCAACTTTTTTTTGTGGAAGGTATGCGAATAGCACAGGATCCTGATTTAGTAAAAGATATCTTAGCAAGAGGACATGAAGTAGAGAATGGAACATTAACGTTTCCCGAAATGGCAGATTTAAGCTATGAGGAAACCTATAAGGAAATTTTCTTAGCAAATGAAGTATTTAAAGAACAATTAGGGTATTCGCCAAAGTATGTTCGTAGTCGCTCTGGTGACTCAACGGATAATATGCGTTTAGCAACAAAAACACTAAATATGAAGGGTGTCGTTGAATCTTCTATTAATCCTAAAGATCGTAATATGCAAAGTGCAGAGGAGATAATGGATTATATTCATCGTTTTATTAATAGTGGATCGATTATTCATTTAAATACGTATATTAATCCAGCGGTTATTGATGTGATTCCTCTTTTGTCCCAATACGGAAAGGAAAAAGGATATGTCTTTACCACATTAACGGAAGTGTTAGATGAACAATATATTGCCAAACCTTTAGAAGAAATTGAGGGCTATGATGCTATTAAAATAAATCCAGATTATCAAAATGTTAAACCTAATATATTCTATCGCAAAAATACAACAAAAAAAGAAATTTCTTTATCCTTTGATGATTGGGCAAGTGAGGAAAGAATTAAAGAGATTTTAGATATTCTTGATAAGTACAATGTAAAATCAACCTTCTTTTTAATAGGAAAGGGTGTGGAGAAGGATCCTCAATTGGCACGATTAATAGTAAATAGAGGTCATGAGGTTGCAAGCCACTCCTACAATCACCTCGATGTTACGACCATGACTCCTGAAGAATTACAGGAGGATGTGGTAATGGCGCATAAGGCATTAACATATGCGTTACAGGAAAAGCCTTTACTATATTTTAGACCAAATAAAGGTGTTATTAATGAAGAATCTGCAAAAATTATAGCTGCTACAGGTGTTACTTCTATTGCCATGTATGATATTGCTTCTTTTGACTGGAATTTAGAGTTATCAGCTCAGGATATTTACAATCGTGTTATAAGCAGAGCTGCTCCAGGAAAGGTAATTGTCATGCATATTTTAGATGGGACAAAAACAGTAGAAGTATTACCATCAATAATTGAAAAGCTTCAAAAAGAAGGGTATAGCTTTTCAAAGATGTCTACTTGGATTGAAGAAGATTCGAATAAGAAAGTGAATTGATAATCATGAATAAGAAAAAAAGAGGTCTTAACGATACCGCGTTCTGATCGGCGAATACTATCAAATATTCCTGACCCGGAAAATATACGAAGTCTTGTTAATCGACGAGGTGCTTCCTATCAAACTGAGGAAATCGACCCTACAGATGTCAATGAAATATATCGGTTACAGCTTCTAAGTCTCCGTTACGAAACTAATTTCGAAGTACAAATTAAAAGAGCAAGAAAAAAAAGTAATGAATGAAAAGCATTTTGCAGAGGATATTTCTGTTACAGGTATTCTCATTTATTCAGTAAGTCCGAACAATTTATTAATGGATGAAATTATTAAAATGAATTTCACTATTCCTGGTGGAGCAATGCCAGAGGGCTATGAATCTAAAGTAAATCTAAAAGCAAAAGTAGTACGTTCCTTTACGAAAGAGGTAGATGGTGAAGTAAGGTACTATTATGCCTGTGAATTTTTGGAGCCATTAAACGATTATATGACAAAAAAAGCGCTGGGGACTTTCAATATTTGTAGCAAGTCTATTTCTATTGATAGTTTCGCTTATCGTCATGCTGATGCGGGCAGAGAGTGTCATTTACTTTAGATTTAATAAGTTTCTATATTTATATAGTATTATTGCGGCAACATTTCTACTAAGCAGATATATATTTGGAATTTTCTATAGAAATGTTCCGATAAATCCTAATTACGAACCGGGTGTTTCAATTATAATTCCCGTTTTTAATGAAGAGGAGTGGATTCACCGCACCATTTTAAGCTGTATAAATCAGTATTATCCTGTAGATAAGCTGGAAGTTATTGTTGTAGATGACTACTCAACGGATAGGACTGAGGAAAAGGCCAAGGAAATGATTGAGCTGATTCATAGTGAGGGTGGACGCTTTAAAACAGAGGATCGCTTAAGCTTCCATAAGCTACCTCAAAATGGTGGGAAAAGGGAGGCATTAGTGGCTGGTGTACATCTTGCCAAGCATGATTTAGTCGTTTTCGTGGACTCAGATAGCTTTTTAGAACCTCATGCCATTAGAAATTTAGTGCAGCCTTTCCAGGATCCACAAATGGGTGGTGTAGCTGGGCGTACAGAGGTTGAAAATAAATTCACCAATGCATTAACGAAATTACAGACAGTTCGTTATTATATTGCCTTCCGTATAATGAAGGCTGCTGAATCTTGGTTTGATACGGTAACATGCTTATCTGGACCGTTAGCATGTTACCGAAAAGAGCTTATTTTGAAGAACGAGACTGCGTGGCTAAATCAAAAATTTCTTGGGCAGCCTGCAACCTTTGGTGATGACCGAAGTATGACGAACTATATATTAAAAACACATCGCACGGGCTATCAGGATAATGCCGTATGCTCTACGATTGTTCCATCAGAGTCAAAGGTTTTTTTTATCGCAGCAAATGAGGTGGAAACGGTCATGGCTACGTGAATCACTACGAGCATTTTTATTTATGTGGAAAAAGGAACCCTTTATGTTTCTGTTTTTTTGTTATCGGTTTAATTGTGCCAATAGCAGCTCCTATTGTAGTTGTCTACAATTTAATTTATGTGCCAATCATGCATGGTATTTTCCCAACCACATTTTTAATGGGTCTACTATTAATGGCCATGCTGATGAGTTTGGCCCATCTTTTCTTTAGACGGAGTAAATTGTGGGCATTTGGCTTTATCTTTGTCCTTTTCTATGAATTTATTTTACTATGGCAAATGCCAGTTGCATGGGTTACTTTTTGGAAATCTACTTGGGGTACAAGAGAGACACCTCAGGATGTCATAGCGAAGGAAAAGAAATTGGAAAAGCAAAAATTACGAAAATCCCGATTTTCGATTCTAAAAAATAGAAAAATGGGTGAGAAGGAATGAGTAAAAAGAATGTTGTATTAAATCCAGCTAAAAAGAATCGAAGGAAAATCATCCGCTCGATAGCACAATTAATCGTCGTTATATTTTTGGCAGCTGTTTTAATACGTGTCGTATTTTTAACAGAAAAAAAGGGTAGAGGAAAAGGTTCCATTAGAAAATAAAGATGGATTTATCGCCTTATCGTATTTTGGTGTGAGCAGAGGTGACTCTCCTAAATATGTTTCGAAGAAAAATTTAAAAGAACAATTAGCATTGCTCGAAAGACAGGGCTATAAAACAATTACTCAGCAGGATGTTCTAGATTTTTATGAAAAAAAATAAACCACTTCCAGAAAAATCGTTATATTTATCATTCGAAGATGGTCGTACGGATTCCAGTATCTTTGCTCAAAATATCATGGAAAATCTAAATTATAAAGCGACGATGTTTACGTATGCGAATAAAATGGATACGCGTGATAATAAATTTTTGAAGCCAAAAGACTTGTTGTTAATGGAAAAAAGCGGGTATTGGGAATTGGGATCTAATGGCTACCGATTGACATATATTAATATTTATAATGATAAAGGACAGTCATTAGGAATGATTGATGAAAATGATGTGCCGAATAAAACAACGATTGAATATTATAATCACTATTTAATGGATTTTATTCGTAATCCATACATGATCCCAAGTGAAACACGTAAGGAAATGGAAGCACGAATTAAAAAAAGATTATAAATCGATGCATGATATTTATAAAGAGGAGTTAGGAGAAGTTCCTAGAGCCTATGCCATTATGCACGCAAATTCACTCTATAATAATATGGAGCCGTTAGTACAAAGCGTGAATGATAAGCAAATTAAGGAAACTTTTAGTATGCATTTCAATCGCGAGCAGGGAGCCTATAATAATGCTGATGCTGATCTTTACAATTTAAGTCGGCTACAGGTATCTCCTTATTGGTCTACCAACCATGTGATGATGAAAATTCGTCAGGCAAGTAAGCAAAATGTAGAATTTGAAGTAGGCGATCAAGAGTTAGCCAAGAAATGGTCAATTGTAAATGGTGCTGTACAATTTAAAAACAATGAGATGACCATCACTTCACCCCCATCTAGTGAAGGTCGAGTGCTATTAAAGAAAGCATTGCCAGAACAATATACTGTTAACTTTGAATTTAAAGGAAATGTTGTTGGACAACAGTCTATCTATTTAAATTATGACGAAAAAAATAATAGCTATATTCGTGTAGCCCTTGTAGATAATGAAATTGTTGTTTCTGAAAAATCAGCAGGAGCTGGTGTTGTTGAGAAGGAACGTTTCCCATTAAATGAAATAAAATGGAATGAAGAGGAGTATGCATTTAATAAAGCAACTGTCTACTCCTATCAGGATACGCAAAGGGGCTCTAGAATAGATGAGGAAGAATATCCAAGAAATCTTACAAAAAAAAGAGTATTTAATATTACAGTAAATAAAGATAAAATAAAAATAGATGTTGATAAGGAATTGTCCAAAACAATTGAAGTGAATCCAGCAATCCAAGGCACTCAAATCGGATTTGGTGCGTTGTTCAGCAAGAAGGATACCACCCATGAACAATATGCGGACGATATATATGATACATTGATCGAAGATATATTAATTTCAGATAAGAATGATCAAACAATTTTTACTAACCAATATACGAATTTCGATAAAGTAAAGTATAAAACAGTGACAATATTTAATCATGTAGTTGACTTCTTTATTGAAACCTTCTAAAACGGGGGGAAATTAGATTCAAGTGAAAAACTTTTTATTGTCTATCTGTATAGTCCTATTAATCATCACGGCTTGTAATAATAGCAAAGAAGCACCTGCTGAGGCAAAGGAGGAGCTGAAGGATAAGAACAAGCTACAATTATCCATTTGGTTGCCTGAGTGGCAAAAAAAAGTCAGCATTTGAAGATGTGAAAAATTCACAGCAGGGCTTACAGGATATTCGCGTTTTTGGTGCCTATTTTAATAGTAAAGATCAATTATTATTTACTGAAGATGCAATAGAAATGTTGAAACAAACACAGCAGCAATTTAACGAAACACATCATGTGATGCTTACATTAATTAATGATTATGTTACAGATAATGCCCCATCTGTTCAGAAGGATAGTACGCTATTACATCGTTTACTACAAGATGCGTCAACTAGACAGAAACACATCGATAATATTATGCAAATAGTCGAGCAGTACAATTTGAAGGGGATTGAAATTGATTATGAGAAGGTTGCAAAAGAGGACATTCCAGCGTATGTACTTTTCCTAGAGGAGCTCTATCAGCAGCTATTAAAAAAGGATGTTACCTTACATGTTGTTTTAGAGCCACGATTTCCATTCGATGTAAAGCTACCAGATGGACCGAAATATACGGTGATGGCCTATAATGTTTATGGCTATCATAGTGGTCCAGGCGCAAAGGCGACTTTTTCATTTTAGATGATTTAATGAAAAAGATTGAAAAATCCAATCAGAATCTAGCAATTGCCTTTGCTACTGGCGGCTTTAAATGGGTTAATCAAGGGAAGACGGTTGCGATAACGGAGATTGAGGCAGAGGAATTATTGACTAAAACGCAAGCGGTAAAGCAGCGAGATCAAGCAAGTGGTGCAGCCTATTTTAGTTATTTAGATGATCAAAATATGAAGCATGAAGTCTGGTATGCTGATCAGGAAACACTTGAAAAATGGGTTTCCTATGTGCGTAAGAAAAACTACAATAATGTGGTTTTATGGCGTGCAGGAGGTTTAGGTTCAAAGACGTTAGAATGGATTGGTGAACAAACAGCAGAGGGACATGTAGCAAATACGAAGCAATAAAAATCGCCAGCACTGGCGATTTTTTTATTGGAATTGAGATAGACGTGAAAAAAAAGTTTGTGACAAAATCTAAAAATATTTTTTCTGATGGTGCTATCTCACGGTTAATAGGTGAAATAATGCCGACTGTTCTGGGAATCGTAGGTGATTGAATAGGCACCTTTACAGTGAAGCGAGCAGCTGAGTCGTAAAGAGAGCTTTCAGGTAGTAGGCTAACCCCAATACCTGCTGCAACAAGTCCCTTTAATGCATCTAAATCCTCACCCTCTGAAATAACATTCGGCAGAAAACCAGCAGCACGACAGGCATCCATTGCCACCTTATGTAAAATATAGCCATCTGGAAACAGTACAAATAAGTCATTTCGTAATTCGGCCAATTGGATGCTTTCCTTCTTCGCTAATGGATGGTTGGCTGGCAGTAATGCAGCGATATTCTCCGTAAATAAAATTGTTGATTGAATGGATTCGTCTTTCGGGGGAAGAGGGCCTAAAAAGGCTAAGTTTAACTCCCGATTTTTGACAGCATCAATTAAAAAAACGGTAGGAGCCCTGACGAAGCTGAAATTGTAAATCTGGATATTGTCGTTTGAAGGCTGAAATAACCGTTGGTAGGACATAGCTTGCCAAGCTTGTTGGAAAGCCAATTTTAATCGTACCTTTCGCGGGATCTAAATATTCTTCAACCTGTTTTGCTGCAAAATCTATTGCTTTTAAAGCGGTAATTGTATGCTCTAGAAATATCTTTCCAATTGGTGTTAATTTGACGTTTCGTCCCACACGTTCAAATAGGGGTGTCCCTAATTCATCTTCTAAATTGGCAATTTGACGGCTAATTGCAGATTGAGCAACATGAAGATACTCTGCAGCCTCTGAGATGTGCTCACGCTCAGCAACTTCAACAAAATAACGTAATTGACGTAACTCCAATAAATTTCACCTCTATTAATCGAAAAATAAGATTGATTATACTCTAATTATATACTATTTAAGATGAAAAATGATTATAAATTAACAGAGGCTTAAAAAAATCCTCTGTTATTACAAAAATTGAGGAATTACTACTGAAGGGCAAAGGTAACCCTTTCTGATAACAGGGGAATTTTAGGTGGGGCGTTGCAGAAGGTATGGTTAAAGGTATAGAACCGATTGATTTGGTGGGATATTCGATATTTTATTGAATAACTCTCTAGTTATTTGTTTCCCTTATTTGATTCCATTCTAAAGAAAAAGGTTATAGTATAGATAGTGTTGTTTATGCAAATTTGTCACAAAACCGCTACAATTAACGCTTTCTGCGGGGTTTCCACTATGTAGCTAGATGAAATTAATTCTCAATTAGAGTTAATTCATTGAAAATGAAGAAAGTCGATTCTCATTGTCAATAACGGTTAGCAATAATCTGAAAATGCTTACAAAATCCTTATTTTTAAGGAATTTAACTGAGAAGAGAGAAAGAAATTGAAATGGTTTGCATAGAGAACGATTTTCAGTTAAGATTAGAATGATGATAATTAAGGAATGGTTCCCCATTCACTGAACACACTATGGAGGTATTTTCATGTCAACTTTAGTTATTAAAGATCTTCACGTTGCAATCGACGGGAAAGAGATTTTAAAAGGTGTAAACCTTACAATCAATACAAATGAAATTCACGCAATCATGGGACCTAACGGAACTGGTAAATCGACACTTGCTTCTGCTATCATGGGGCATCCGAAATATGAAGTAACTTCAGGTACTGTTGAGCTTGATGGAGAAGACGTACTTGAAATGGAAGTAGACGAGCGTGCTCAAGCTGGTTTATTCCTAGCTATGCAATACCCTTCTGAAATTGCAGGTGTAACAAATGCTGATTTCTTACGTTCAGCTATTAATGCCCGTCGTGAAGAAGGCGATGAAATTTCATTAATGAAATTTATTCGTGAATTAGATAAAAACATGGAATTCCTTGAAATGAATGAAGATATGGCTCAACGTTATTTAAATGAAGGTTTCTCTGGCGGTGAGAAAAAAACGTAATGAAATTCTTCAATTAATGATGATTAAACCAACATTTGCAATTTTAGACGAAATTGACTCTGGTCTTGATATTGATGCGCTTAAAGTAGTATCAAAAGGTATCAATGCAATGCGTGGAGAAGGCTTTGGCTGCTTAATGATTACGCACTATCAACGTCTACTTAACTACATTACACCAGATCATGTACACGTAATGATGCAAGGACGTGTTGTGAAATCAGGTGGTGCAGAGCTTGCACAACGTTTAGAAGCAGAAGGTTATGACTGGATTAAAAAAAGAATTAGGTATCGAAGAAGAAACAGAAGAACAAGAAGCATAAGAGGGAGGACGAACTAGCATGACAGTGGAACTTAACTTGCCTGTAACAGTACAGGACGTGCGCTCGTTCTCAGAAGCAAATGGAGAACCAACTTGGTTTACAGAGCTTCGTACGGCAGCACTAGACAAAGTAACTGGTTTAGATTTGCCAAAACCAGATAGAACGAATATTACAAAATGGGATTTTGTGAATTTTCCGGCTCATTCAGTTGTCAGTGAAGAATTTACTACACTTGATGCACTACCGGAAGAAGCGAAAGGCTTAATTGATCTCGAAGCTCAGGGAAATCTTTATATTCAACGAAATAATACGCCAGCATATATTAAAACATCACAAGAATTATCTGATAAAGGTGTTATTTTTACAGATATGTTAACAGCTGTTCGTGAGCATGGCGAACTTGTTCAAAAATATTTCATGACAGAAGCAGTAAAAGTGGATGAGCATAAATTAACAGCGCTTCATGCAGCACTTGTAAATGGTGGAGTGTTTGTCTATGTACCAAAAAAACGTAATCATCGAACAACCTCTTCAAGTTGTATTTTTAAATGATAATGCAGAAGCTTCACTATACAATCACGTTTTAGTAGTAGCGGAAGCAAATTCAGCTGTAACATATGTTGAAACTTATATTTCAACTATTGAAGAAGCAAAAGGTCAAGCGAATATTATTGCAGAAGTAGTAGTCCAAGATAATGCACAAGTTACATATGGTGCAGTAGATGTACTTGCAAAGGGCTATACTACGTATGTAAACCGCCGTGCTCGTTTAGCACGCGATGCAAAAGTGGATTGGGCTCTTGGTTTAATGAATGATTCAGATACAATCTCTGAAAACATTACACATTTAGTTGGTGACGGTTCTAATGCTGATACAAAAACAGTAGTTGTTGGTCGTGGAGAACAAAAACTTAACTTCACTACTGAGGTTCGTCACTGGGGTAAAAACTCTAACGGGCATATCTTAAAGCATGGTGTTATGAAGGACGCAGCTCAATCAGTCTTTAACGGTATTGGTTATATTGAGCATGGTGCAACAAAAGCAGATGCACAGCAAGAATCGCGTGTTTTAATGCTGTCAGAAAAGGCTCGTGGGGATGCAAATCCTATTTTATTAATTGATGAAGATGATGTAACAGCAGGACACGCAGCATCTGTTGGTCGAGTAGATCCATTACAACTTTATTATTTAATGAGTCGTGGTATCTCGAAAGCGGAAGCAGAGCGCCTTGTTATCCATGGATTCCTTGCGCCAGTTGTTAAGCAATTACCTATTGAAGGCGTTCAAAAGCAACTGACGGAGGTTATTGAAAGGAAAGTTCGCTAATGATGAATAAAGACATTAAAAGCTATTTCCCAATTTTAGATCAGGAAGTTAATGGTCATAAGCTGGTTTACCTTGATAGTGCAGCAACTTCTCAAAAACCAATTCAAGTAATTGAAGCGATGAAGAATTATTATGAACTTGATAATTCCAATGTTCACCGTGGTGTGCATACATTAGGAAATCGTGCTACTGACAAATATGAAGGCGCACGGGAGAAGGTTCGTAAGTTTATCAATGCTCAATCCACACAAGAAATTATTTTTATGCGTGGAACAACAACGGCTTTAAATACAGTAGCAGCAAGCTATGGTCGTGCCAATGTTGGTGAGGGTGATGAAATTGTTATTACCCATATGGAACATCATTCAAATATTATTCCTTGGCAGCAACTCGCAAAAGAGAAAAAAAGCAATTTTGAAATACATTGAGCTTGAAGCGGATGGCACACTAAGCTTAGACAAAGTCCGTGCAACGATAACACCTAAAACAAAAATTGTTTCGGTTTCAATGGCATCAAATGTGCTCGGTACGATTAATCCAATTAAAGAAATTGCTCAAATTGCACATGCTAACGGTGCAGTTATGGTAGCTGATGGTGCACAAGCAGCTCCACATATGAAGATTGATGTGCAAAATTTGGATGTAGATTTCTTAGGTTTTTCGGGGCATAAAATGTGCGGACCAACTGGAATAGGTGTACTATATGGTAAAAAGGAATACCTAGAAAAGATGGAGCCAATTGAATTTGGTGGCGAAATGATCGACTTTGTTGGACTTTATGAGTCAACGTGGAAGGAATTACCGTGGAAATTTGAAGGTGGAACGCCTATTATTGCAGGTGCAATAGGGTTAGGTGCCGCTATTGATTTCTTAACTGAGATCGGGCTTGATACAATTGCAGAGCATGAGCATAAGCTTGTAGGCTACGCAATGGATCAGCTTGAAACAATTGACGGACTTAAAATTTTCGGCCCACGTGATCCAATGAAGCGATGTGGACTAGTGACATTTAACTTAGACGATGTACATCCACATGATGTGGCAACGGTGCTTGATATGAATGGTATAGCTGTTCGTGCAGGTCATCATTGTGCACAGCCACTAATGAAATGTCTTCAGCAAGTAGCGACAGCGCGAGCAAGCTTCTATCTGTACAATACAGAGGAGGATATTGACCGCTTAGTTGCAGGGTTACGTTCTGCGAAGGAGTATTTTGGCGATGTCTTTTAATAATTTAGATCAATTATATCGTTCAGTCATAATGGATCATTATAAAAATCCTCGTAATAAAGGATCGATAGAAAATGATGCTGTAACAATTGATATGAACAATCCGACTTGTGGCGATCGTATTCACTTAACATTAAAGGTGACTGATGGTATTGTGGAGGATGCGAAATTTGATGGTGAGGGCTGTTCCATTTCGATGTCTTCTGCGTCTATGATGACACAGCTCATTAAAGGGAAAAAGGTAGAGGAAGCATTAGAGCTTGCTGAAATTTTCTCGAAGATGATGATGGGTGAAGAATATAGCGACAAATATGACCTAGAGGATGTTGAAGCACTACAAGGTGTAGCTCAATTCCCAGCACGTATCAAATGTGCGACATTGGCTTGGAAAGCAATGGAAAAAGGCGTAAAGCAATAAATAGTTTCTTTCAGTTGAGCGAAGGCACTACATGTGTCTTCACTCAGCTAGAAAGGATTTAACGACTAGATACAATAGCATGAACGGAGGAGAAACGATGGCTAAAAAAAATGCCTGATATCGGCGATTACAAATACGGTTTCCATGATAAGGACGTATCAATTTTCCGTTCAAAACGTGGTTTAACTGAAGAAATCGTCCGTGAAATTTCTAATATGAAAGAAGAGCCAGAATGGATGCTTGAATACCGCTTAAAAGCTCTTGAAACTTTCTATACAAAACCAATGCCACAATGGGGTGGCGATCTAGGTGACTTAGATTTTGATGAAATTACGTATTATGTAAAACCATCAGAGGCCACACAACGTTCATGGGATGAAGTACCTGATGAAATCAAAGCTACTTTTGATAAATTAGGGATTCCAGAGGCAGAACAAAAATATCTTGCAGGTGTATCTGCGCAGTATGAGTCTGAGGTCGTTTACCACAACATGAAAAAAAGACCTTGAAGATCTTGGTATTGTGTTTAAAGATACAGACTCTGCTTTACGCGAAAACGAGGATATTTTCAAACAATACTGGGGTAAAGTAATTCCTTATACAGACAACAAATTCGCTGCACTAAACTCAGCTGTTTGGTCAGGTGGATCATTTATCTATGTACCACCAGGTGTGAAGGTTGAAACACCTTTACAAGCTTATTTCCGTATTAACTCTGAAAATATGGGGCAATTCGAACGTACATTAATTATTGTGGACGAAGGTGCACACGTACACTACGTTGAAGGATGTACAGCTCCTGTTTATACAACAAACTCTCTACACTCAGCAGTTGTAGAAATTATTGTACGCAAAGATGCTTATTGCCGTTATACAACAATTCAAAACTGGGCGAACAACGTATACAATCTTGTAACGAAACGTACAGTTGTTGAAGAAAACGGTACAATGGAATGGATTGATGGAACATTGGTTCTAAATTAACGATGAAATACCCAGCATGTATCTTAAAAGGTGAAGGTGCTCGTGGTATGACATTATCCATCGCATTGGCAGGTAAAGGACAACACCAACATGCAGGTGCGAAAATGATTCATATGGCACCAAACACATCTTCAACAATCGTCTCTAAATCAATTGCTAAACAAGGTGGGAAAGTAACGTATATGGGACAAGTTCGTTTCGGTCCTAAAGCAAGCGGTGCACGTGCAAACATCGAATGTGATACATTAATTATGGATAACCAATCAACTTCAGATACAATTCCATACAACGAAATCTTAAATGATAATGTTTCATTAGAGCATGAAGCAAAAGTTTCAAAAGTGTCAGAGGAACAATTATTCTACTTAATGTCTCGCGGAATCTCTGAAGAAGAAGCGACAGAAATGATCGTAATGGGCTTCATTGAGCCATTCACAAAAGAACTACCAATGGAATACGCAGTAGAAATGAACCGTCTTATCAAATTTGAAATGGAAGGCTCTATCGGATAAAATACCGATAATCGTTGGTATATAAGGGTTTTTAGTCGCTTGATAAAACGCTGAAAACCCTTGTTGCCCACAATTTGCCCACAAATTTACGAATTAATGTGTTTTTTATATATAAATCGAGTGCATTACGCTCGATTTTTTTTGTTATATGCAGATATGTATCTGCGGTTGTTTTTATCGTTTTATGTCCAAGTCTTCGTGATATATATTTTAAGTCTGCACCAGCTTCTAAAAGATGCACTGCATGACTATGTCTTAATGCGTGAGGGGATAAAACTGGAACGTTCGCACGCTTACAAATTTCTTTAAAATGTTCTCGGACCACATTAGCTTGCCAGTATGTGCCACTCGTATTATGAAAAACTAACATTTTTTTCTTTTTCTTTAACTTGTGGTTTCATATATGGATAACGTAAATGGATCTCTTTTTGATTGATATTCCACTTTTTTTAAAACCTTCGCCACTTCTTCATCAAATTCTATTACTCTCTCACTTGAAGTTGTCTTTGTATCAGAAACAACTGGCAAGTTTGTATCATTGTCATAGTAGACTGTTTTATTAACATCTATAGTGTTATTTATTAAGTCGATATCACCCCATTCAAGTGATAAAATTTCACCAATACGTAAACCTGTTCGAGCCATAGTAAAAAAAACATTGCATATCTTTCAACAGAATGCTGGTACTTCGCATTTTTGGGTTTTAATGCTGTTGCATCTAGGAACAAGTTCATTTCTTCAATAGTAAAGAATTTAACTTTTTTTGTCGCGGGTTTTATTGGGTAACTTCAATCGAGATAAAGGGGTTTCCCTTAATAACTTAAATTCAAAAACAGCATCATTTAATGCGCTTGCGAAAATACTATGGAATCGTCTAATTGATCCGTCTGAGTAAGTATCACTAAGTTCTAAAATCCACTTCATATATTCAGCTCTAGTTATATCTTTTAAGGCATAGTTACCCCATCTCGGTAAAATTACATTATTTATAGTTCGTTCTTGTAGATTGATGGTACTTTCCTTTAAATGTGGCCGTTTATATAATTCGAACCATTTTGGCATATATTGAGCTATTGTTTCTTTGCCATCCTCTTGAAACCCGTAATACTCATTGTCAATCTCAGCTTTACTTGCTGCAAGTTGTGCTTCTTTTTTTAGTTTTGAACCCACTTTTAGTTGTCTCTTTCCATTGACCTGTTTGACGATCCTTTATTCTAATACGGTATTGCCATGTATTATTTCGTTTACGAAAACTAGCCATAATAATTCCTCCCTTAAAAAACGGAATATACGTTCTTTTTTTAGGTATTAAAATAGCCCCTTAAATTTCAGTTCCACTAATTTTAAAGGAACATTATATAAGGCAGCTATATCGTAAATTGTCATTTTATCGTATGACTCAAACAAATTTTCGTCTGGGATTAATAAGTATGCAGCGAAAGTATTAGCCTGCACTTCAATTTTATCAACAGAAACCAAAGTATTAGATCGCATGAAAGGAGTATTTAATTTAGTATGTAAAATTGCGTGACCAAGTTCATGAGCGCAAACAATAAGTTGTTCTTGAATACTTAAGTTACTACTAATAAAAATAAAACGATTACGTTTTTCATATTGATAAAACCCTTTTATATTAGCAGGTAAATCCCAATAAAAAAATTTGTATATTTAATTTTCTAGCTAATGTAAATGGATTTTTAGTGCCATATTTTTTTGTATAACTTTTCAACCTTAGATTGGATAAAATCCATTTGCATCCCTCAAATCAGATTATTCGTCATCGTCTCTATATTTTTTAGGAATGAATTTTTTTGTTATTTTTCTTCGCAAGTCTGATACCAAACTCCATTGCCTCTAATAAAGATTCTTTTGCTTCATCTGACATCGGTTCACCATTGAATAGTAGACCTGATGCAGATGATAAATCTTCACGTAGTTCATCCATTCGCTTAGCCACGTCACGTTCATCTTTTTTTGATAAGTTTTGTTCGTTATTATTATTGTTTTTGTTTCCAAGTAAGTAATCAAGAGAAACTTCATATAGTTCAGCCATTTGTTTTAGCATGTTTGTATCGGGATC
This sequence comes from Lysinibacillus pakistanensis, assembly GCA_001312325.1. Next base: position 136,052 of record BBDJ01000003.1, read on the forward strand.
TCTATAATTTCTTTCGTAGCCAGATAAAGCACCATTTGTTACACCTAATTTTTTTAGCTGCTTCAATTTGAGTAAGGTTTTTGTCATTTCTAGCTTTTTTTCAATCTTTCCCCTAAAGCCATTTCTCTCACCTCTTTGTTTTAATATAGCTTAATTAAACGTATGGTTAAACTAAATTAAACGATAAGTTTAATATTTTTATATTTTGCCTTGACTTTAACGTTACGCTTAATTTATACTGTAATTAAGTTAAACGAAACGTTTAATTTTGAGCAAAAATAAGGAGGTGCAATTTATGTCTACTGTTTATTTAAACATTGAAGAAGTTCGTAAAAGAAAAGGTGTAACAAAATCTCATATAGCAAGGTCTTGCGGTCATACTCCACAATGGTATTCTAAAGTTTCAAAAGGTGAAATAGTATTAGACGTAAACAAATTAGAGCTTATTGCTTCTATATTAGAAGTCAATGTCACGGTTTTTTTTGATGACAAATTAAGCGATGCGCTTAATTTTGGGTTAAAACAATTAGCTTAGGAGGCGAAATAATGAATTTAATCTTAGCTCAAAGTCGAGCATTCAACTCTGTTGTATGTGATTTATGGAAAAACGAAAATGGTGATGTGTTTATGACCCGCGAACAAATTGGTCAGGCACTTGAATATTCAGAGCCAATGATTGCAATTGGTAAAATTCATAAACGACACGAGAAGCGTTTGAAACAATTTTCAGTATTAACCAAACTGGTTAACAGCGATGGCAAGCAATATGAAACGTACATCTATAACGAAAAAGGCATTTACGAAATCATTCGTAAAAGTCAGCAGCCTAAAGCAGATGAATTTTACGATTTTGTTTATGACCTGTTAGAAAAACTCCGTAAGGGTGAGTTGAAAGTTGTTCAAACGGAACCTAAACTTCCTTCTAATTACAAAGAAGCGTTAATCGCTCTGTTAGAAAAAGAAGAAGAGCGTGAACAACTCGAATTAGCAAACAAACAGAAAGATCAAATCATTGGTGAAATGAAACCCAAAGCTGATTACACAGATCGAATTTTAAACAGCAAAGGTTTAATGACAATTACTCAGATAGCCAAAGATTATGGTATGTCTGGACAAGCGATGAACAACAAGCTTCATGATTTAGGTGTGCAATATAACCAAGGGGGTCAATGGCTTCTATACAGTAAATATCACGACAAAGGATTTACTCATTCACAAACAATTGATATTACACGTTCGAATGGTAGTCCTGACACAAAGCTAAATACTAAGTGGACTCAAAAAGGTCGTTTATTCTTGTACAACTTATTGAAGTCTAAAGGCATTGTCCCAGTGATAGAACGTAATGATAAACCACAATTACGAATTGTTCAGTAACTGTTAACAAATATCTAGTTGATATGTATAAAAAAACAAAATTGTATTGGTTAGTCAAAAAGACAAACCAACAATCGAATAAGGAGGACATCACATGATTAAAACTTTTGAATTAGATGACGCATCAGTTGAAGATATTGTCCGCCAAGAAGCCAAAAAGAAAGTTGATACTTTAGTTATTCAACATACTCTTTGGGATATGGAAGAACTTGTTCGACAAACAAAAATGAGTATTCCATTTATGAAAGAACATTTCTTTTATGATGAAGATTTTCCAAAAAAAGAAAATTGGTTCTAAATGGTGGATGGATGCCGAACTTGCAAATGAGTACATTCGCAAGTGGTGGCAAAGACAACCGAAAAACTAGGAGAGGCCAGGGCAAATGGCCTCAAGTCAAACTACCAATCTAGTAAAAATCGAGAGGTAGGGGCAACTACCTCTTATCTATATATTACTAATTTATACAATTACTTACTATGCACGATGTGCATTATGCATAATCTGCATAATTCAAAGGGTGAAAATAAATGATGTTAAACGTCGGTGAAATTATAAAACAATGTAGAAAAAAAGATGAAATGGTCTCAGGAGGAATTAGCTTTCAACGCGAATTTATCTCAATCAACAGTAAGTCGACTGGAGAAAAATAAAATCACTTGTGATGTGAATACATTAATGAGTATTGCACAAAAGACAAATGCTCAAGACGTGTTAATGGCAATGATGTTCAACATAGATATGGGGCTTGTAACTCAGATGCTTCAACTAGTACCAGCGTTCATAGGAGGTATGTACACATGGATCCTTTAAAACAAATCGAAACTCAAATCACTAAAGAAAAATTGTGTGTGGATGACTTAGTAAAAGAAGTTGCACTCCATACAAAAGTAGGACGCTATCAACTAGCTGCTGATCGTGGTCGTGACATGCAAAACTCAATTATTCGTATCCAGCAACTGGAACGACAAAAGGAACTGTACTTACATGCTGTGGATTTAGTCAGTAAAAATAATCGTGAGGTTATCAATTTATAGGAGGGAAAAACATGAACATTAAAGCAGGGGATTGGTTACACCTTAACAAAAAGATTCGTAGTTTAATGCTAGAAAAGAAAGCTAACACAAAGTTTTTGGCAAATAAAAAAAGCTGCTTAACCTTAAGCGAGGGGTTAAACAGCGACTAACATATACAAATCTATTATACCACAAAATCAGACGCTTGCGAGAACAATCTCGCTTCCGTCCAGCAGTTTGCAAATGGTTGGTTAGCCGTATCCTCATTGGAATTTGCAGGCTGCTTGATGGAACTAGCAATTTACTTATTAAACCGAGCCAGTACGCCATGACCATTTGCGAGCGACAGCCAATAGGCCCCAGTTGCGATGACAGTTTTGTAAGTAGATTGGTGGTTATGCCATCAAAAATAAAAAAAACCACTGCTGGAACAGTGGTCTTAACAAAACATTATTTAAATCATTCTACACAGGAGGGCAAAAGATATGAAGAAAATTGAGTTGATTGTGTTAAAACTTCGTGATTTCAAGGGCATTAAATCGCTAGACATTCAATTAGATGGTGGTAATGCACAAATTTTTGGTGATAACGAGGTAGGTAAAACTACTACATTTGATGCGTTCTTATGGCTGTTATTCGATAAGGACAGCAATAACAAAAAGGATTTTGCTATCAAGACATTAAATGGCGATGGATCCGAACAACATAACCTGGAGCATACGGTTGAAGGTACGTTCTTAGTAGATGGCACAGCGGTCACACTAAAGAAAATTTACAAAGAGAAGTGGACTAAAAAGCGTGGACAAGCTGTAGCAGAGTTTACAGGCCATGTAGTAGAACATTTTGTGGACGATGTACCGATGTCTAAAACGGAGTATAACAATAAAATCAAAAGCATTGTAGATGAAGAAATATTTAAACGTCTTACATCACCAACATATTTCAATGAACAAATGAAGTGGCAAGATCGCCGCAGTTACTATTAGACATTTGTGGTGACATTTCTGACGATGAAGTAATTGCCTCTAATGCTGCACTAGCAAAACTAAACAACTTATTAAACGGCAAATCACTAGAGGATATGAAGAAAATCATTGCCAGCAAGAAAAAGCACATCAATGAAGAACTAGAAAAGATTCCAGTACGTATTGATGAAATCAATAAAATGATGCCTGAAACAATGGTAAATATTGAAACAATGCGTCAGCAAGTAGCTAAGATTGAAGCAGATATCGAGGAGCTGCAGGAGCAAAAAAATCCGAGTGAAGAATGGTGCCTCAGTACTTGATAAACAACGCCAGTTGCAAGAATTAGAAATGAAACGTAGTGATCTCAAACGTACATTTGAAGCTGATAGCATGCAAGAAGTTTATAAGGCTCAAGCTAAATTACAGGAATGCCAAGGTAATTTACAAATTACACAATCTAAAATGCAATCTTTGGATAACACTCGTGAATTTAAACAAAATGAAGCTGATCGTCTATTCAAAGATATACAACATAAGAAAAACGAAAGAGAAGCTTTAATTAATCAGTGGCATAACAGAAATAACTGTCAGTTTGAATATGTTGAAGATTGCATATGTCCGTCTTGTAATCAATCATTACCAGAGGCTCAAGTAGCAAATGCACGAAACCATGCGCTAGAACAATTTAATGAGAAAAAAACTAAGGATTTACAAGCTATAACTACTAGCGGACAGGCAATTAAAACAGAAATTGAAGAATTGAGCAGTTCGCTTGAATTTAAACATAAAGCGATTGAAGAAATGGCAGTTCAATCAAGTAATTTACAAGGCGAAATTGCTCAACAACAAAATCTACTCAAAAAAAGCTCAAAAGGCTCTTGAAACTGCTCAATCAGCAGTCAAGGACGTTACAACAACTGATGAATATAAATCTATCAATCTACAAATTGAAGCATTACTGGCTGAAATTAAGCAACTTAATGAACATGCTTACGAGGCAGTTGCTGGCATCGATGAAGAAATAGTTAAGCTCAATTTTGAGCGTAAAGAGTGCAATAACGCAATTGCTCAACACGCAAATATTGAAGCAAGTAAGGAACGCATTATCGAACTGGAAGATCAGCAAGTAAAACTTGCTCAAGAGTATGAAAAGCTAGAGCAAACAACCTTCTTAATAGAAGAATTTATTCGCACAAAGGTAAACATGCTTACAGATCGCATTAATAGTAAGTTTAAATATGCTCGATTCAAACTGTTCGACACTCAAGTGAATGGCGGTCTAAACGAAGTATGTGAAACGACTTATAAGGGTGTACCTTATGGAACAGGCCTTAACAATGCAGCGAAAATTAATGTCGGCTTAGACATCATCAATACTCTATCTGCTCATTTCTGTATCCAGGCACCAATTTTCGTGGACAACGCTGAAGCTGTAACCAAGTTTATAGATGTGGATACTCAACTTATTAGCTTAGTGGTTTCCGAGAAAGACAAGCAGTTACGAGTAGAGGTAGAAGGTCAAAAACCAATGCTTAAGGAGGCAATTTAATAATGACAAATCAAGTGGCACAAGTAGCACAACAAAATTTTGAACCAGTTAGTTTTGAAGCAAATGGCGAAAACATCACTCTTTCTGAAATGGATGTAGTGAATTACTTAGTCAGCGGGAACGGCAATATAGAGCCGAAAGAGGTTCTAATGTTTATGAACCTTTGTAAATATCAAAAGCTCAATCCTTTCTTAAAAGAAGCTTATCTTGTGAAATTTGGTGGCAATCCAGCACAAATTATTACTTCCAAAGAAGCGTTTATGAAACGTGCTGAATCACACCCACAATATGAAGGCTTTGAGGCAGGGATTATCGTTGAACGAAATGGAGAAATGGTAGAAATTGAAGGTGCTGTAAAACTTAAAAACGATGTCATCATTGGTGGTTGGTGCCGTGTATACCGTAAGGATCGTAAAACTCCAATTACTACAAAAATCAGCTTTGAAGAATTTAATAAAGGTCAATCAACTTGGAAATCAATGCCCTTAACAATGATTCGTAAAAGCGCAGTAGTTAATGGATTACGTGAGGCGTTCCCTGAAAATCTAGGAGCTATGTATACAGAAGATGACTCATTAAATACAGGTGAACGAAAGGACATTACTGATTTATCTTTACAACAGGAAATACAACAAAATGCAAATACTGAAGAATTAGATGTTGCACCTGCGAAACCTGAAAAAGAGAAAACGTCTGTCCAGGAAGCTGAGTATGTAGAAGTTTCACAACAAACAACACAAGAGCAACAGCAAACGTCGATGGATGGACCAGGATTTTGATTCAGATCAAGACTCTAGCAACTGGTAGTAAGGGGAATTGCTATCACATTACAGATGGTAGCACCCCTCTACTTCTAGAGTGCGGTATTAGCTTCAAGGACGTTCAGAAAGGTGTCAATTTCGAGACTTCTAGACTTGGTGGTGTACTTGTTACCCACGAGCACAAAGACCATTGTAAAGGCGTGGAATCGGTGTTAAATCGAGGGCTTGATGTTTATATGTCAAAAGGTACTCAAGAGGCGTTATCGCTTGATCATCATAGAATAAAGACGGTTGAAAGTAAGAAGCAATTTAGAGTTGGTACATGGACTGTATTGCCGTTTGATGTGCAGCATGATGTTAATGAGCCGTTAGGATTTATATTACAGAGTGACAACGCTGGCAAGATGTTATTTGCAACTGATACCTACTACGTTAAATACCGTTTTACTGGCTTAACACACATCATGATTGAGTGCAACTATGACCAACAGACATTAGATGAGAATGTCGAGAGTGGCCGAGTACATCCAGCGATGAAAAAGCGTGTTATGAGATCGCATTTCAGTTTAGAAAATTTACTAGAGTTCTTTAAAGCAAACGATTTAAGCAAGGTTGAAGAAATACACCTGTTGCATTTATCCGACAGCAACAGCAACATGGAGCGCATCTTTAAAGCAGTAACAAGGGCAACAGGCAAGATGATTTATATACCGTAGGAGGAAAATGAAATGATGAAAATTGGAAGCAATGAATGGTTTGAAAAATTAAATGAAATGACGAAATTTCCTTCGTATTTTGCTTTTTACCTTTTACAAAAGGACGATACGAAATCGATTGCTGTAAAAATTGTTGAATCAAAGGCGAAAGACGCAGACGGCATTAAATATGGAGCATTAACACCTACACTAGCATGGCTTTTAACAGGAAGTAGTATCGCGTTAATCGATGTAAGTAACGTGAATGACGCAAATGAATACTACTTGAAATTAAAAACGTTGATCTACAAATGGGGCATTGAAATCATCGATGAAAAAGATAAATCAGCTTAATGAGTATCATGTGGATTTTTTAAATAAGTCTGTGATTAAAAATTTGAATATTGTGAATATGGAGGTTAGTCATGGATAAACAAATCACTGTAACAATGCCAGTTGAAGAATACGAAAGGTTGAAACGAGAGGAAAGCAACTATGAGGATTTAATACACAGTCTGAGGAATTGTATTGGAGTACAGGAAGTGGGAAATGAAGGTGGAGCTCATTTGATCATAGTAACAGATTCAGTAGTCGAATTACTTGCTCCATTTAACGACTGGGAATACGAATTAGAGCATTTTGACAAGGTTATTATTCAACCGTACAAAGGCTAGGAGGGGCGAGGGCAAATGGGCATCATCCGAGTAGCTAAGAACAGCAACTATGTAGTGATGAATCGAACGGCATTGAACGATAACCGGCTATCTTGGAAAGCTAAAGGCATAATGGCATACATGCTTTCAATGCCGGATGATTGGGTGTTTTATATGGACGAGTTAATTACTCATTCAACAGATGGCAAAGATTCTTTCAAGAGTGGATTTAAAGAGCTTAAAGATAATGGTTATGTTGAGCGTAAGGCGATCAAAGATGAAAAAACCAAGAGAATTGTGTCTTGGGAGACGATAGTTCACGAAGTACCTTTTCCACAAACGGAAAAGCCACTAGTGGAAATTCCACCAGTGGAAAACCCATTGATGGAAAAACCACCAGTGGGAAATCCGCCACTACTAAGTACTGATAATAACCAAGTATTGAATGAACCAAATACTGATAATAACCAAGTACTGAAAGAGAGAGAAGAGAGTCAGTCGGTCAATCCGTTTCTAGAGATTAAAAATTGCTTTGATACAACAATCCGAATCAGTAACTTTACAGATCATCGAAAGATGGACAAGCTTCTAGATTTATATCCAGACCATTTACTCGTTATCGAAGCGATTAAACTTACTGCTGATTTAGGAAAATCAAGTATCGAATATGTAGAAGGTATTTTACGTAACTGGTCTATCGAAAAAGGCATCAATACTTATGCCGACTGGCAGTTAAAGGAGGCTAAGCCTAATGGAATCACTAAAGGACACAATGCAAACGGACAGATTTCAGCAAATTCTAAAGTTCATGCAGGAACAAGCATCGATGCCTTCTACGAACAGCTCGAACGAGACAAACAAGCCTGGGGAGGATAAGTGCCCTAAATGTAATGGAACAGAGTTCGTTTTCTCTCATTACGAAGAAAAAGGGAACCAAAAATACGAGATTCATAAACCTTGTGATTGCCGAGAGGTTAATAGTTGGAAACGTAGATTTAAGAATGCATTGATTCCAGAGGAATTTGTACATGCCAAATTTGATAATTATGTTCGAGAAACAGATATGCAACAGCGAATGTTCTCAATGGTAAAAGACTACTTAGAATCATTTCCTGTTGATCGTGATGCACTTAAAAAGCAAGGGGCTCAAAACATTGGTTTTATAGCAACTATCGGAGAACAACGTATACGCTCTTTACCACCTAATGAACGATTAGAGCTAAAAAAATAGACATAACAACTTTGGTATAGGTAAGACGCATTTACAGATTGCTTTATCCAAACAATTGATTAAAAAGGGCTTTAATGTACTGGTAGTATCAGATGTTTCATTCATGGATGAAATGATGGCAGCTAAACGAATGGACGACAATAGCGAAACATATTACGGGCTATTGAACAACGTGTTATCAGCAGACGTTCTCGTTTGGGATGATGTTGGAAAGGCAAAGTGGACGGAAGCTCGCGAAGGTTTGTATTACCACATCATTGACGAACGTTACAAACGAAAATTGCCAATCATTTTTAACAGCAACGAGGATAGAGCTACTATAGCCGAGCGCATTGGGTATGCAGGGGCTAGTAGATTACTAGATAAAAACGGTGAAGTTTTAGAAACGGAAGGTATTGATTGGCGGTTGAAATAATGAGGGGCAACAGCCCCTTGATGGAGGGTGAAGGAATGCATATCGTTGAGAGGAAAAGTAAAGAAACTATCCGTGTGATCCATAACGACTTAGATGCAATGGAATACGGCCTATCATTTTTAAAGCAACAGGGTTGGTCTGATAATATTCGCTACAGCATGACGGGTATTCGATTATTTGAACAGGAAATTATAGGTTCAGGATCCATTAGCGAGATTGAACAAAAATATCCTGAAGTGGAAATTCAATACCCAGAAAAAAAGAGATTTATTAAGGTCCTATCCTTATATCTATGTAACAGAACATGAACGTGAGGTGAAGAAGTAATGAAACAAGAACAAATAGAAAAATTTCAATCTTTTGCAACAACTTTTGAACGTCATTTTGATTTAGGTTTTAACTTTGAAATTGAAAAAGGTGATGTTGATTTAGTAAACATTGCTGCTAAGACACTCAAACAACAAAAAGAAGAGTTAAAACAACTAAAGCGCGAAAATGAAGGTTTGGTAATTGATAGAGAATGCGCGATTTCAAATATTACAAATGATTTTATAGATGAAGATCAGCGTCTGCGAAAAGCTCTAAAAGAAATCATGGAAGTTGAAGCACCTAACATGGAAGGTTGGGAAACGCCTGCTTACAAAATTGCTCGTGAGGCACTAGGTGGTGAAGATAATGACTGAACAATTTCTAATCGATCAAATGGTACTACATGTCGGACTCTACAAAAAAATATCAGTACAACGAAAATGCAATGGGGTTTTATCAGAATCTTGAGGATCTGCGAAAACTCAAAGGGTTCGATACACAGGATGAAGCTATGGATTATGCGATTGAAAAACTGGAAGGAGCGAAGGCTGCATGAGTAGAGAGATTAAGTTTCGGGCATGGGTTGAAAATTCACTAGCTGCAGAACGAGGGGACACAAGTGTGTATCCTTACATGAATTACAAAATTGAATTTAGTGGTGGGTTGTTAAACGATAATTTTGCACTAAGTGGCGTTCAAGTGCCTAATAAGCTTTTCAGCAAAATTACTTATATGCAATACACAGGCTTAAAGGACAAGAACGGCAAGGAGATATACGAGGGGGATATTGTTAATCGTGACGTTTATGCATTCGGAGAAATCAGGACATTTACCGGTGAAGTAAAAATGTTTGAGTGCGCTTGGTGGATTGACAGTGGAACAGCGGCAGTACCGTTATGGAATGAAATGCACGAACTAGATATCATCGGCAACATTTACGAAAATCCTGAATTGCTGGAGGTAACAGCATGACAGAAAGTAAATGGCGTAAAGGCGACATCATACACAATCGCTATGCAGGGCATCCACCAAGCAAATATTTTATCTACTTAGGTGTTTCAGGTAGGTATGTAAACGGACTTGACCTGGCGGACGGCAAAGGTGTTAAAAAGTGTCAGTATTACAAAAGTTGTATGAACGAAATGCTAGATGGTGAACCAGCCTTTCAAGTAGTTGGACACACAAATGCTTTCGATGTGATGAAACAAGATTTATTGAAGTTTATTGAGGGGGCAACAGCATGATCAACCGAGTCGTATTAGTTGGAGGTGACAACAATGCCAGTGAATAACAAAGGTGAAAATAATCCTATGTATGGTAGGAAACATAGCGAAGAAAGTAAAAGAAAAATGGCTGAGTCTCGAAAAAAATACAAAAGAGAAAAAAAGTTCAACCTGGAAAGGCGGAAAACGAATTTCTGGTAACGGTTATGTAGAAATCTTTTTGCCAGAGCATCACAGAGCTAGAAAGAACGGTTATGTTTTTGAGCACATTTTAGTTGTTGAATTGTGGCTTAAAAGACATCTCAAACCTAATGAACAAGTTCACCATGTCAACAAAATTAAAACAGATAACAGGATAGAAAATTTACAAGTTGTTGATATTGCAGAGCATGCTAGACTCCATGCTAAAGAACGTAGGAAGGGCAAATACCTAAAATGCGTTGTTTGCTCAAAAGAATTCTACAGGAAACCTTCACATGTTAGTAAAGCTAAATGTTGCAGTTTGAAATGTGTGGGGCAATATACACATTTGAAGAAGAAAGGAAAATTAGCTTAATGATAAATCGTACAGTGTTAGTCGGAAGATTAACTAAAGATCCACAACTTTCGTACACTCCGTCAGGTATTGCAACGGCAAGGTTTACAGTGGCAGTCAACAGACCATTCAAAAATGAAGGTGAGCAACAGGCGGACTTCATTAGCTGTGTTGCATGGCGTAAAAATGCTGAGAATCTAGCAAACTTCATGAAGAAAGGTAATTTAATAGGTTTGGAAGGGCGAATCCAAACAGGCAGTTACGAAGGGCAAAACGGAAAAGTCTACACTACTGACGTTGTTGCTGATAGCATTCAGTTTTTAGAACCACGTTCAAACAGCACAGGAGGCTCACAGAGCACATCAAACTACGAATCTAGTACAAATACAGGTGGAGCAAATACAGGAGCTTCACAAGGGCAATATGGCGGTAATAACAACCAGCAAAATTATACAAGGGTCGATGATGATCCGTTTGCGAATAGTAAAGGGCCAATTGAGGTCGATGAATCAGATTTGCCATTCTAAGGAGTGATTTATATGTCAAATACACAAAAACGCAAAATATTGTATGGCAGAACACTTAGAGAATTACAAAAGCAAATTAAGTTTCAAGAAAAGGCAGCTTATGTGCCAATTAGCGCGGTTAAGTTTTATGAACATGAAAAGTATCCATATCAAATTTTAGTAGAGAAAAAAATGGTTAGCGAAGGGGCGTAAATATGAACTTAACAAAACTATTTGAAACACAAGCAGCATTGGACGAGCACATCATGCAGGAGCATCCAGAGTTACGTGGGCAGAACAATCTTGATTGGAAGTTACTAGCGTTACAAGTTGAATTAGCAGAGTGTGCTAACGAATGGCGCGGATTTAAGAAGTGGAGTAAGGACCAAGAGGCAAGAGTTTATGTACCAAATCCAGATGATCTTTGTGAGGAATGTCATGGCGAAGGTTATTTTGATAAACACAAGGAAATAAAGGATTGGATTCTTTGTAAAAGCTGTGATGGTTGTGGTTGTCATTTCTACAATCCACTCCTTGAAGAATACGTTGACTGTTTACATTTCATTTTGAGTATTGGAATTGAAAAGAGATATACAGATGTTCATATCAATCCTGGCACTATCCAAAGGTTAAAGATGGGAGAAGATCCTTTAAAAGATTTTAATACCATGTTTGGCTTCATTCATAATTTTGAACAAAATCCAAAACGACATCGATATGATTCAGTTTTTGAGGGCTTTATCAATCTAGGTATTGCATTAGGCTTCACATGGGAGCAAGTAGAAGAAGCTTACTACGCTAAGAATAAGGTGAATCATGAGCGTCAGGAGAGTGGGTATTAATGAACTCGAGATCCCCACTAATATGGTTTGGAGGCAAAGGGAAGCAAGCAGAACTGATTATTAGTAAAATGCCGAGTCACAAAGTTTATATTGAGCCATTTGGGGGGGCAGCGCACGTCATTTCTAGAAAGCCAAGGATCAATCATGAAGTTTATAACGATATTGATGGAATCGTAGTGAATTTCATTATGCAGAGTATCGAAAATACAGAGCGATTGATTGAGACATGCCAACAACTACCGTATAGCAGAGAATTGTATGAAAAATGGCGAAAGGAACCATTGCCAACGGATCCATTCCAAAGGGCCGTACGATTCTTTTACTTAAACAGATCAGCAATATCTAAAGGCAATTCCGAGGAAGTACCCCATACAGGTTGGCGGCATAGCACCAGCTCGAGTCAAAATCCGGCGAAAGGTTATGTGAATGCATGTGAGGCCGTTCGTAATTTTGCAAAACGAATGCAAGGTGTAATGATCGAACACAAAGACTATAAAGAAATCATAACTAAATATGATTCAAATGAGGCCTTATTTTATATCGATCCACCTTACATCGGCCGAGAGAAGTTTTATGCTGGTGGATTTACTTTAGAGGACCATTACGAACTTGCTGAACTGCTTAATCAAGTACAAGGAAAAGTGATGCTGAGTTATTATGACGATCCGATTCTTCATGAGATTTATAAAGGGTGGCGAGTTGAAAAACATCAAACCTTTAAACAAGTAGTTGGTGGTCAGAACTTAGGAGCAGATGCAGAAGAATTACTTTTGATGAATTTTGAAATTAAGCAATTAAGCATTTTTGATTATTAAATACACGCTGCTAGTAGAACGGCATTAGGTTGTTTTATCAGCAGACTGCTAAGAGTGCTGACAGGAGGTAAACATGAGCAAAGCAAAATACGGCAATAAAAAAAGTTGTACGTGATGGAAATACATTCGATTCAGCAATGGAAGCGAAATATTACGATCACTTGAAGCACCTACAAGCACAAGGGATTGTGACCTCCTTTGAATTACAACCAAGGTTCGTATTGTTGCCGAAGTTCGAAAAGAACGGCAAGAAATATCGTGAGATTGGTTATAACGCTGATTTTACTGTTCATTATGCAGATGGTCACACCGAGGTGGTTGACATTAAGGGTATGGTTACACAGCAATTCGAATTGAGGAAGAAATTATTCGAATACCATTATACGTACGAATTAAAGCTTCTGACGTATTCAAAGATTGATGGTGGATGGATAACTCATGAAGAACTTAAAAAGGCTAGAAAGGCACGTAAGGACCTGAAAAAGATACAAACAATCAATGGGTAGGTGAAAACTAAATGGCCGGAAAAGCAAAAGAGAAATACATTTTATTTACTGGTGAGGCTCATGAAAAGGTAAAGTTCGATTTTACAACAAAACAGATTGAAATTTTTATCACACTTTGGAACCTAGGGTATCCAATCAGTAAAATAGCTGACAGGTTAAATACTAGCAAGGTAAGCGTTACATTGATTGCTATGGATTTAGAGATGGCTGGACGCATTGAGCCTAGAGCTGGTGGACTAATGGGGAAACGAAAAGTGGTTAGTTGAAAATTAGTTAATGAACATTTGAAAGATTTTGTGCAGCATAAGGCGGTGAAAAAATGAATTAAATTACTTTCCCTTTTTGGCGGTATAGGAGCAGATGCAAAGGCGCTGAAAAATATGGGTATCGAGTATAAATTGATTGATTATGTTGAGTGGAAACAGAATAGGGTTAAGGCATATAACGCAATGAATCCACATCGTTATGAACAACAAAATGTGATTGGTTGGAATTTACGCCCTGATATTTTAGTCCATGGTTCACCTTGTCAGGACAACAGTCGAAGCAATGCTAATCGAAAAGGTGCAAGAAAGGGTTCTCGTTCCGAATTGATGCTCGAAACTCTCCGTATTATTGCTGAAATGGGTGAGTGGAAGCCGAAAGTGGTTATTTGGGAGAACGTGAAGGGTGTACTGGATAAGGGTGTCATGCCTATCTTTAATAACTACTTACAAGAAATGAACAAACTAGGCTACACCAATTCATTTGAGGTATTAAATGCTATGGATTTTGGAATACCGCAATCGAGAGAGCGTGTTTTTTGTATATCGATTTTAGGTGGCGTGGCTTTCGATTTTTCTAAACTCGAAAAGCAACAATTGCGACATATAAACGAGTTTTTAGAGGATGACGTGACGGATGAGCGATACATGATAAATATTCCATCTATGCTTAGTCGTTTGAAGGACTTAGCAACTCCAGAACAGGTTGAAGCAGCTAAGAAAAAAACACCGTTTTATCGAAACTATTGATAGTTATTGTACGACAATCACAGAGCGTCAAGATCGTTGTCCAAATGCAGGTGTAGTCAAGGTAGCAGAAAAACAGTATCGATATTTAACAGAGCGTGAATGTTGGCGCTTGATGGGCTTCGATGATAAGGATTTTGATTTGATGCTTAAAGAGTTCCCTATGAAGGCTGGCCTGCGAAATGCAACATTATACGCACTGGCTGGAAACAGCATTGTTGTACAAGTATTAGAGGCTATTTTCAAGGTCATTATTAACGAAGATTATGCAACGGATTTAATTGCAGATACAACAGGTCAGCTCCAACTGATTTGTTAGTCAGATTAGAAACGTATTGCGAAGAAAAAAGGAGAGGTAGCTATGACATTTATAGTCCCATTTCAAGGTGAATTTTGCGGACAAGTAAGAACTATTTATGCAGTAAATGAAGACAATCCTGAAAATGTATCTGGACATACTACAACATCAGAACGATGTCCACATTGCAGAGAACGTCACTTCTATAGGGTTTATGAACATTATAAGGAATATGAAAAAGATGGATATTTCGTTGAAGTTTATGATTGTAAATGTGCTAGTTGTAGACGAAGTTTTGATTTAAAGATTGAACACGAGATTGAGTAAATAACTCACATTTAAAACACTCACAATTACAAGTGGTGAGCCAATGAAAGATATTGTTCAAAAAAAATTGGAGGCATAGTAGCGTAAATAGAAAAAAACAACCAAAAAGTGGCTGTTTTCTCGGCTTTTAAACAAGAAGGTTCCATATGTATTTAATTCCATCCCATATAGCTAAGGCTAAGATTAATGCTAGAATCCCTTTAAAAATATCTTTCATTTAGACACCTCCATTGAATTGGTTATGTATGTATTTACGAAAGAGAGTTATAAAAGTTTCATTTTATGTAGATGCAAGCGAAATTGAAATCTTTAACTGAACAATTTGAGAAAAAAAGTAACTATAAAAGGGTCACACGACTGGTAGTGACCCTAAGTAATTTGGAGGCCGTGACGGTCAACCAACGCCACAGCAAGTGTGTGCGATACACTCAATAATTAATTTGTGCAGATTAAGGTTACTTATACATTAAAAAAGCCGCAGCGTCGTCACACGCTACAGCTCGAATTGGTTTATGCCCTTTGACGGTGCTTAACAACATCATTATACCACACCGTAGGAGGGCAAACCTATGAAATTACTAACGCAAGACAAGCTAGACGCAATGATTACAGACTACCACTGGATGGTTAACGCCATCAAAGAAATGCGAGCAGAAATGGTCGTTGGGGCAAAAACGGCACAGTATGGGATTGAGGCTACATTACCGAAAGCAGCAGGTGGTGTAGGTGATCCGATTATGCAGGAGGCAATTAGACGTTCGAAAAATATTAAGCGTGTTGCGGAGTATGAGAAGAAGCTTTTAGAGGTTCAGAGACTTCTAGACAGAGTTTCAGGTGACAGAGAGGTACAAGTCCTTAACTGGATGCTAGACGGCAAATCGCAGCGTTGGATAGGTCAGCACATGGCTTTATCGGCAACGAGCATTAAGCGTATTAAAGATAATATTGTGAAACAGATGATGAGGGACCTTTGCTCTTAGGAAATATAGAGAGTGGGAAAGAGTTGTTTGAGGTACAAAAAAAATTTAAAATATTTACAATATATAATTAGGAAAGACAAAATTTACTTTAAACTTAGATTGTTTAGTTTTTATTGTATATGAAAAACAAAAATAAAGAGTTTGGATCAATTTCCAAACTCTTTATAAATAATTACTCTAAAAATCGTGATATATTACCAGCATATGTAACTTTATAGAACTTGCTGGAATAATCTTCAGTTTTTACTAGAGGTATATTACCACCATATTTATATCCATTTCTTTCTTCAGTTGTAAAATAAGTACTAGGAATCGGTTTCCCTTTTTCGATGTAATCTATCCTTGTGACATAAATTGAGGCAGCAAAAGGAGTAATAATATTAGAAGATTTCACCTGAATGGGCTCTTGAATTGGTGAAGAAGGTTGAGTAAGTTCTGCTGCATTAGCAGTACTAATAATCCCAACTGATAATGCTAATGTTGCTACACCTGCAGTAATTTTTTTAAACATGTTATAACATCCCTTCTTTGTCAATTGGTAGTACAATTAACAATATAATACATTCTTGGGTAAAAGTAAATACAATTTTCTGTTAATTGGAATACTTAGTTTGAATGTGGCGATTTTGTGTCTGAAAATAAGAGCTTTTGTCTACTATTCTTTGGTTAAAAAGGTTATTTTCTTTAGGTTCGTGAAAACTACAATTATTAATTTATATGATATAAGGAAACTGTAATTAAATCTCATTATTATGTCGTATATTTCGTTATGGAATAAGTAACAAATGTTACAAATGTGATAGATGTTACAAACGTTACATCCGTTACACATTAGGTATTTAAAAATTTATCTTGTAAACTTAAGGGGAGGTCGGACAGGTGAATCTTTCTTCCCTTGGTATTTTTCAAAACAATAAATTACCAGGACAGACAGACCGACGACCGACCCGCGCTTGACAGACTAGTTCGGAGCATGACACACACGGCCGGCCCATATTTTTTAAGAGATTAGGTATCTTAATTAATATAAAAGGCTAAAAATTGCTGAAGGAGTGGTTTTTATGTGAACTTCATCCACTTTCCATAATTCAGTCAAAAAAAACTAACTACAGCATCAAAGTGCACGGAAATGCACTATAAAACTAAAACACTTTTCTGCCTACACAATAAACACGTCCAGCTCAACGTGTGTGAGAAATGAGCTAACTCGACAATTGAATATTTTACCGCAGTAGACGAGCCTTATCCCTAGCACGGTAAGGCTTTTTATTTATTATGAAAAAACCTATAACAAACATTTCCTTTTAAACTATGATTAGGATAAGAGGAGGTGAGTAAAATGGTTAAAAAATAGACACTGTTTATTTGGTATACAAATTAGTAAGTGGCTTCCCTTTTCATGAGCAACTAGTAGGCTGCTATAGTACTGAAGAGAATGCCGAAGAGGAAAAAGCAAAATACGAAATAGCACGCATTCAAGAAATCGAAGTAGAGTAAGGTCAATTTCTATTAAAGGGGATGTTAAAATGAATCCAGCGGAAAAGGTTGAGGAAATATTAAATGAACTATTGCACTTTTTTTAAAAGCTTGGACCATCTACCAGAAATGAATAGTTTTGATGATGTAATGTGTGTTGGTAGTCATCTGGTCCTTGGGGCAGATATTGTAGATGAGACAATACAAAATATAGATGAGTTAATAAGTGCTAATCAATAATTTTTCAGGTCACGTTCTATGAGCGTGGCTTTTAATGTGCTTTGAAAACTGCATCAAACAGCCATACAAATAATAACGGACTAGTTTACAGGTGAGTAAGTATCTAAGGAACATTAGATATCGAAAAAAGCTCATATGCACTAGTAACCGATAGGGCGGAGTTTGGTGTGGTTTTGAGAGTGGGATTTATAGAAAATTGTTCCAATTTATTATTTCTCAGATTATCATTTAGTGGGAGGTAGTAAAATTTGAGTAATATAAAAAGTTCTATGTTTATCATGTTTATCTCATTATTGATATTAAATATGTTAATAATATTCTTTGGAGTGTATACTTATTTCTTTAATGTAAAGGATTATACTTTAATCGCAGGGATTATTGCATTTATTGGAGCTATTATTGGCGGTTATATCACTCTTATGGGGGTTCGACAAACAATTGAGGCTAGTGTTAAAATTGAATATAAAAGTAAAATCCCTGATAAAGTGCAATCAATCTATATGGTTAAAAACCATTTAGAAAAAAATGTTGAGTGGTTTAAATTATTACGAGAAACAAATTTCTGATATTAGTCCATCCTTTATTGTATCCGAAATTGAAAAACGTTTTAATGAGAATGAATTAATAAAAGAAGGACTTTCGATTAGCCCAGAAGCTTATAAACGTTTAAAAAACCTTCTTTTTTTGCGTTAAAGTAGAAGGAACGGTGTTTTCACAGCAGGTTTTTAGTGCAAAAGATAGCGAAGAATTTAAAAAGATGCAAGAGAGTTTTTTTTAAATAGTTGTATTGGCATGATATCGGGTTGTCTTAATGCCTTTGAAGAAGAATTAGGGGAGTTATTAGAACAATATCATTAAAACATCCTGAAGGATGTTTTTCTTTTGCCCTGAAAAGTGAGTATCGAACAGAGTTTCCTCCTCCCTTGACTATTTGGTACTTACTTTTGAGAGTGAAATAATTGCATCAAAATGTTATTACATATTTTTTTATTTTCTACCTTACCATTGAGTTGGAGGTGAAAAATTATGGATTGGGATTTTGAATTATTAACTAATACTCACACTAGTGAAATTAAACGATTGGTGAACGAATATTCACTATATATTGGACATCAAAAAGTGGGTATTAAAATTTATTTTGATGCAGATGGTTATTATCAAATGCGAACTAGTCATTTTTACCGTGGGAAAGATAAAGCTGGAGTTTATATCACATCAGCCGCTAACTTCGAATCGGAAAAAGAAGCATTAAGAAATGCTAAGAACCAATTACTTTCCTTTTATGATGGAGAAGGTGAATGGAAGGAAAATGATTCCTACCACTTATAATTTTCAGAGTTCTCTTAGGAGAGCTCTTTTATTTTTTTATCATGCAACTAGCATAATGGGGTGATGCCATTGATTGAACCAAAGTTAACAGTGAAGCAACAAGCATTTGCTGATTTTTATATCGAACTGGGAAATGCAACTGAAGCATATTTGAAGGCGTATCCTAATGTTAAGAAGGAAGCAACAGCGAGAGCAGCAGGAAGTCGAATGTTAACAAATGTTAATGTGAAATCATATATAGACGAGCGCATGGAAGAATTGAAGTCCGAGAAGGTAGCAGATCAGCAAGAGATACTAGAGCTACTAACTGCTATCGCAAGGGGTGAGACAACTTCGGCAACTCTACGTGGTATCGGTGAAGGTGCCCAAACAATTGATGAAGATATGCCGCCAACTACTGCTGAGCGTATTAAAGCTGCTGAATTACTAGGTAAGCGATATCGTATGTGGATTGATAAGGTTGAAACGGATGGCAAAACTAAAGTGGTTATTGTGGATGATGTGTAATGGCAGAGCAACGTATTAGTTTAGCTAGTATCATTACAGAGCAGTTCAAACCGTTTTGGCGTGCCTCTAGAGCAAAGGAACATTTACGCTATGTATTAAAGGGTGGCCGTGGTTCAGGCAAATCATTTCACATTCCAATGCGTATCCTGTTAGACATCATGGAGTATCCAGTATCGGCACTCGGCATCAGGAAAGTACAAAACACCATTTTGAAATCTGTGTACGCTAACTTTAAGGCTGCCGCAAACATTATGGGAGTACGTGATCAATTCCGTTTTGTCGATTCTAAATTGGAAATTACCTATCTAGGCAGAGGTAACAAGATTTATTTTGCAGGCGCTGATGATCCAGAGAAAATTAAATCTATAAAAGATGCTGATTTCCCATTAGCTATAGTGTGGTTTGAGGAATTAGCAGAATTTAAGTCTGAAGATGAAGTAACAACAATTGAAAACTCAATTCTACGTGAGGAGTTGGAAGGGAAGATATTCTCGCAAGCTGACAGGCAGCAAGCTACCCTTTTGACTACTCTTTTTATTATTCTTACAATCCACCGAAACGTAAGCAGTCATGGGTGAATAAGAAGTATGAGAGCTCAATGATTGATGCCAATACTTATGTAGATCATTCAACTTACTTAGGAAATCCGCATTTATCGAAAAAGTTTATTGAAGAAGCAGAAAATGTTAAGAAAAATAAGCCATTAAAATACCGTTGGGAATACCTCGGTGAAGCAATAGGTAGTGGTGTCGTGCCGTTCGATAACTTACAAATTGAAAAAGGCTCAATTACAGATGAAATGGTTGCGTCCTTTGACAACATCCGCAATGGAGTTGACTTCGGTTATGCTACAGATCCACTAGCTTTTGTCCGTTGGCATTATGACAAAAAGAAAAACGGTATCTATGCAATAGATGAAATTTATGGAGTGAAAATCAGTAACCGAAAGTTAGCTGAGAAATTGAAAGCTAAAGGTTATCAATCTGACCGTATTGCAGCTGATTCAGCCGAACCAAAATCAATAGCCGAATTACGTGATGAACAAGGAGTGCCCCGTATCTATGGTGTTAAAAAAAGGTCCTGATAGTGTGGAATATGGTGAGGAGTGGCTAGGTGATTTAGATTTCATAAGTATTGACCCGAAACGCACTCCAAACATTGCTAGAGAGTTTGAGAACATCGACTATCAAACAGATAAAGACGGGAATCCGATTCCACGCCTAGAAGATAAAAACAATCACTGTATTGATGCTACTAGATATGGATTTGAAAGGGATATGCAACGACGGTCTATCTCCGTTTTAAAGTGAGGTGATTAAATGCTGATTGAGGACTTATTCAGACCAAAGTGGCATGAGAAAATGGAAGAGGTGATAAAAAACATGGTTGCTAGTGTGATTAAAAATGAGCAAATCATACTTAATGAGATTAAAGACTGGGAAAAGTCGGACAAGCGTAAAATGATGCTCATTGGTGAGAAGTATTACAGAAACAAGATGGATATCGAAGAAAAGAACCGTGATGCTGATTGGAAATCTAACTTAAAGCTAGTGCACGGCTATGTGAAGAAGCTTGTGGATCAAAAGGTTGGGTATGTACTTTCGAAACAACCTTCTGTAACAAGTGAAAATGAGGGGTATCAGAAAAAGTTAGATGAAATCTTCGATGCTGGAATGATTAATCGATTACGGAAGGTAGGGAAAGAAGCTGTTAACAAAGGTGTTGCTTATCTACACCCGTATTTTAATGAGATTGGTGAACTTAGCTTTATGCGCTTTCCGTCAGAACAAATCATACCGTTTTATGCAGACTCTGAAAATATGAAAATTGAGTCGTTTTTACGAGTGTACGAAACGAATCATTATGAAGGTACAACCAAAAAGACTTTAAAAAAAGATCGAACACTATCATAGTGAAGGTATTGATAAATATGTACTTGAAAGCTCGAATTTAGTTCCAGATATCCCTGCAGGTGGAAAACAGGGATATCACTTTTTATTAGGTGAACAACCGGTGCTGTGGGAAAAGATACCTCTTATTCATTTCAGGTATAACGAAGAAGAGCAACCTTTAATTGAACAGATTAAATCACTCATTGACAATTACAATACACAAGCTTCTACTAACGCAGATGTACTTGCTGATATTCCTAATTTTATCTATAAACTGATTAACTATGGAGGCGTTGATTTAAAAGAGTTCCTCCATGATCTCAACGTTTATCGCACGGTCAAAACAGATGAAAATGGTGACGTGGACAAGCTTACTGCAGATATCCAAACAGATGCTAATGAGAAAGAGCTTGAACGTACACGCAAGGCTATATACGAGCTTGGCCGTGGTGTTGATACACTTAACGAAAATCTAGGAAATGCATCAGGTGTAGCTCTAAAATTCCGTTATAGTGATTTAGATCTTGATTGCAACATTCTGGAGAGTGAGATGCAGTCAAGTATTGAGCACATGATGTGGTTCATCACTCATTATTTGAGGATGATTGGTGACGGTGATTTTACTGAAGAAATAGTAAAGTTTGTTTTTAATCGTGACATCATCACTAATGAGATGGAAGCTGTGGAAATGTGCGAGAAGTCAGTAGGTATTATTGACGACCAAACAAACCGTGAAAACCATCCTTGGTACACAGTAGAAGTTGAGGATAGGCTAGCCAAACAAAAAGCCGAAGAACTGAGGGAAATAGATGAGTACCAAGAAGCCATAGAAAAACAGAGACAATCTCAATCGGGAATGAACAAAGATGAGTAAGTACTGGGAAAGTCGAGCTGCACAACGAGAATTAGAGTCTCAGTTGATTGCTAGTAAGTACATTGCCCGTATGGAAGAACAACTACGATTGGCACAAGCGAACATCATACAGCAGATTGAAGCCTTTTATTCTCGTTATTCTATTGACAATAAAATCTCATATGCAGAGGCCAAGAAGTATGTGACCGCCAAAGAATTAAAGGATTTTAGGAATATCACCCTACAGCAATATAAAGCTCTTTCGTTGACTGGTAATCCTGAATACGACCGTATTTTAGATGCTATTGGTTATCGTGCTCGTATTTCTCGATTAGAGATGCTAAACTTGCAAATTCAGATGAAAGTGTTAGAACTCTATGGCAGCGCTAACGGCTTGCAGGCATACACGTACACAGGACTGACGGAGGTTTATGAAAACTCTTACTACAAGACCCTGTATGATATTGCTACACTAACAGGCATCTATAAGCCTGTAAAAATGCTAACAGATGATGTTATGAAAGAGGTACTTGCCTACAACTGGTCCGGCAAAGAATTCTCGAAGCGTATATGGGGCCATGAAGCTAAAGCTATGGCAACGATTAAGAATGAGTTAAATAAGTCCTTTATGCAAGGTCGTTCGCTCATTAAAACATCCAGAGTAATCAGTGAAGCTACTGATGTTGCTTTGAGTAGAGCAGAGGCACTTGTAAGGACAGAAGCAAATTTCTTTCATAGCTTAGCAGCAAATAACTCTTATATCGAAGCAGACCTTGACCGTTATCAAATATTAGCGACGTTGGACCATCGAACATCAGAAATTTGCCAAGCACAGGATTTGAAGATTTATTACACAAAGGACTATAACCCTGGCACAAATGCACCTCCATTTCATACGCGTTGTCGTACTACTACCGTGCCATATTTTGATGAATCAGAGTACATGGAAGGTGAACAACGACTTGCTCGTGATCATTCTACAAACGAAAATGACAAAATTGATTCAAAAATAAATTACGAAGAATGGAAACATGAATTTGTTTCGAATGACAATGCCGTTATCACTAGAATAAAAGTAAATGATGAGTCTAATGAGATTGAATACAAAGTGTATCCATTTAGAAAATCAAATATAAATTGGATTGATTATTTAGCTGTTGATTTAAAAGGTAGCGATATTTTAAATAAAATTCATACTGAACTAAATGAATTTATGAATACAAAACGTTTAGAAAAGCTATTTTTAATAGATAAGATCACTAACTCAGTGGCATATGAACTCAGTGGTGAATCAATTGATAAAGTCGCATTTACAAAAGATTTGACACAGACTTTAAAAAAACTCGAAACCAAACAGTTTAGTGCTAACCCATGTTCACCCAACTAAGACTCCTTTTTCAAGAGAAGACATAAGAAAGATAATTGATTTTAAATCCATAGGTGAGTTAACATTAGAATGTGCAGACAGTAGTAAATACGTCTTATCAAGAGGTAACTTTAAGTCAAGTATATTTAAGACGCTTTCATTTGATAGTAAGTATGAAAAAAATTTATTGGGAAGTTGCTAAAAAAATATCCTGGTTTAGAAGATGAAGCAAAACGAAGTGCTATTTGGCCCGACTTTATATTTGATGTAAATGTTGAAGTTGCTAGATTTTATGATATGAAGTTTATAGAGGTGAAAAAAATAAAATGAAAAAAAGAACTTATGCAGTTGGAATTACCTAAGCAATACACTGAAAATCTAATCAAATATCAACATATGGTTGATGGCATCCCAGAGTGGATTGATTTCGCAAAAGAAGGTTATTCAATGCAAAAGTACCGTAAATTCACTAAACTTTATGAAATAGAGAGCATTAAATACCACTTGAAAGAGGCTATTCAAGACGGTGAAATTAGCGATGATGAAATGGTTGAAGCAAATAAACTGATTCAAAAAGCCATTCAAGA
The DNA here is from genome assembly GCA_001312325.1 of Lysinibacillus pakistanensis. The sequence continues at coordinate 160,316 of BBDJ01000003.1, forward strand.
GTATAACGAGATGTAGTTACTAGTCATAGAGAATCTATGGCTTTTTATTATGCCTTAATTCCGTCTTTTTCGAGCTTGTAGACGTTAAAGAATAAGCTTCTAACCTATCGTGCCGTTGCACGTAAAACACGGAATAGGAGGAGCTAGACATGAAAAAAAGAAGAATTAATTGATTTAGGCTTATCAGAGGAACAAGCAGATAAAGTAATCGCTGGTTACGGTCATATGGTGCCGAAAAGTCGTCTTGATGACAAAATTCAAGAGGTAAAGGATTTACGAAAAGAAGTAGCTAACCGCGATACACAGCTTGAAGAACTTAAAAAGATTGATGCTGATGGTTTAAAAACAAAAATCACTGAGCTTCAGCAACAAAATAAAACTGATAAGACAGAGTATGAAGCGAAAATCAAGGATACTCAGTTAAAGAGTGCTTTAAAATTAGCGCTAGCAAACAAGGTACATGATGCTGATCTCGTGACAAGTCTTATCGACAAATCAACAATTGAATTAGATGGAGAAGGTAACATTACAAAGGGCTTAGATGAGCAGATTAAAACACTGCGAGAATCTAAAGCCTTTTTATTTACCCCTGAAACTGAGGACAAGCCGTTACCAAAAGGTACTAAGCCGGGTGAAGGTAGTAAAACTGATGAAGAAACAAAGGTTGGAGATTACGGAAAGTTGATCGCAGAAGAACGCTCAAAAGGAACAGAAGGGCTAGATGAAGCTAGAAAATCTTATTTCGGATAAGGAGGAAAAATAGTATGAGTAAATTTGTAGAAACGACATACACAAATAAAAAAAGAGATTTTGAAGTTCCCGGATCATTACGTGAATTTAGCAATTACTATATCCGACGCAGGTGTTAGCGCTAATTCAGAAGGTAAAAAGATTGTTCCAGCAGGAACGATTTTAGGTGGAGGTTTCTTAGAGGATGAATCTGCTAAAGCAGTAAAAACCAATGGGGCTGGAGCAGAAGGTGTACTTTTTAATGATACCGATGTTACTTATGGTCCTGCATCAGGTGCTGCTTTAATTCATGGATTTGTAGCATTGGATAAGTTACCAGAAGCACCTACAACAGAAGCAATTGATGCATTAAAGCAAGTCACATTTTTAAAATAAGAAAGGATGATTATCAATGTCAACAATTTTTGATTTAGTAAGTGCTAAAAATATTGCAGCCTATCACCAAAACAACCCTTCAAATAAAATTCCTTATTTAGGAGCTACTCTTTTCCCTGCTAAAAAGCAGCTTGGATTAGATTTAAGTTGGATTAAAGGATCTAATGGATTACCAGTAGCTTTAATGCCTTCTGAATTTGATGCGAAAGCGACTGTTCGTGATCGTATCGGATTTAGCAAAATTCAAACGGAGATGCCTTTCTTCCGTGAAGCAATGCGAATTGGTGAAAAAGATCGACAAGAATTAAATAAATTACAGGCTTCTAATTTAGATGAAATGGCCAAAGCAATTATTGCAAACATCTATGATGATGTAACAAACCTAGTAAATGGAGCGAACGTTCAACCTGAACGGATGATTATGCAGTTGCTTTCTACAGGGAAAATTCGTATTACAGCTAATCGTCAAGATTACGACTATGATTACAAAATGAAAGACGACCACAAAGAGGCGTTAGCTGGCGGGGCTCAATGGAGTAATGCGGATGCTACGCCAATTCAAGACATCATGGGATGGCAGGACACAGTTGAAGAGAATACAGGCACTAGACCAACGAATGCCATCTTGACTCGTAAAACATTTGGCTATTTGTTAAAACATCCAAGTATTCGTTTAGATATGAATCCACTTGGCGGTCAAAATGTAATTATGACGGATGCTTTATTAAAGCAATATTTGCAAGACAAATTTGGACTTTCTGTAGCAGTTTACAACAAAAAGTACCGTGCGGAAGACGGCTCATTGCATAATTTCTATCCAGATGATTACTTTACTTTGATTCCAGACGGTAATCTTGGTAGTACTTACTATGGTACGACTCCTGAAGAATCAGATTTACTTGCTGGTCAATCTACAGCAGATGTATCTATCGTTAACACAGGCGTTGCTATCACAACTATAAAAGAGCCTCATCCTGTAAATGTTGAAACAATAGTGTCTGAAATTGTTCTACCAAGCTTTGAAACCATCGATAATATTTTCATTGCAAAAGTAAATTAAGGAAGGAGTGCTGCTAAATGAAATCTTTAGTAAGAGTAAAAGAAGGTAGCTTTCCTGTCCGTTATGATGGTGTAACGTATAAAGCTGGTGAAGAAATTGAGGTGCTTAGTGACCATGCTGAGCATCCTAGTTTTGAAATTTTAGCAGTTATTGAACCACCTAAAAAAAGAGGTGGAAAAACTGTCACTACTTCCGAAACCGAGCCTACTGAATAGGAGGTTTTAACTTGAATGTATTCGATATCGTAAAAAGTAAAGTTCAACCAGATACATTCACTGACGATGAGCTTATTCTAAAAATAGAAGAGGTTGCTCAAACGATTAAAACTTATTGTAACCGAAGTGATATTCCGGATGATTTAAAGTTTGTACATGCAAATATGACGATTAATCTAATTGGTGATGAAATTAAGTCCATGAATCCGTCTGATTTTGCTGTTGCAAAGTCAGTTAAAGAAGGCGATGTCGCTGTTGAATTTGGTACCAGTACAACTACTAGCGAGCAAGTAACAATGCGAGTACTCACTAACTACACATCTCAGTTGAACAAATTTCGAAAATTGAGGTGGTAGCGTGAATATTCGAAAGTTAATGGCTACTGCTAATAAATCAGTTGAATTGTTATACGACCGTGTAGCAATTGTGAAACGTTATGAAGAGTACGAAAAGCCTAATGGTTCAACAAGTCAAAAGTGGATTACTAAGCATGCAAATGTGCCATGTCGTTTGTCTACGGTTGGTATGCAGACACTTAACAATACGGTGCATGGTGATGCTAATCAGATTCTTTATGATGCCAAGCTAATCCTTTCTTCAACTTTTGAAATTTTAGCTGGTGACGAAATAACAGTTCAGCTATTTGAAGATGATGAGTTGATAATGACAGATGAATTTACGTCTGCTAAAGAGTCATTCCTTTATGTAACGCACCAGGAAGTACTGTTGAAGAAGAAGGTGTATGCTTAATGGCTTTTGAATTTGAAGAAGTGAAGCAACTCGCAAAAAAATTTGAAAGAACTTACAATTGCTTCTGGGAAAATACACAGAAAAGTTGCGGAAAGAGTAGCACAATTGGCCATCCGTAAAGTGAAGATGCTTACACCTGTTGATACTGGGGATCTTCGTAATAACTGGAAGTATCACATTATCAAACAAGGCGATACCTACACAATTGTCATCTACAACCAAGTTGAATATGCCTTATTCGTTGAGAAAGGGCATCGAATTGTGATTGCAGGCCGCACAGTAGGATTTAAAGATGGTCAGTTTATGTTAGAACTGACTGAACAAGAAATGGAGCGCATAGCACCGCGAATGTGGGAACGAGAAATTCAGAAGGAATGGAGGCGTATTCTAGGTGAGTAATGTAAATGTAACAGAAGGCATTAAAACACTTGCAATCATGCAAATACGCTCCCTGTATCCATCACCTTCAACATATATCTACGATAAACCAGTAAAGCAGGGCTTAAAAGTACCAGCTTTTTTTAGTGCGCATTTTTAATGTATATCAAGAGCGTGGAATGAAGTATCAAGCGAACCGCACGTACTCATTTAGCATGGTCTATTTCCCCTCTACAGAGGATGTAGACGAGGAATGCCTGAATGTATTAGAGGTCATTCAAAACAACTTTAAATACCTCGTAGACAGGTTTCACGTACATGAAATTGAAGGTGAGATTGTAGACGAAACACTTGTCATGAAATTTCAAGTGAAAGCTAGATTACATGACATTCTTGAAGAAGTGAAAATGAGAACATTGGAGGGCGTTGAATTTGACACAAGTGACAACGAACAAACAGAACACAGCGAAGCAGCTGGGGAATAAAAAAGTTCTCCAAGGCTGCTTTTTTTTAGATAGCGCTCAGTCTACGAAGGAGCGCTTGGAATATGAGGTTGTACTACAAGATGGTGCAACTTATACAAAAACTGAGGCTGACAAGCTAGTAGCTGAGTGGAAGCAGAAAGGAGTTGAAGCTTAATGGGTGGTATTTGGGAAACTCAAAATAAGGTACGTCCTGATGCGTATATTAACTTTGAGACCAACAGTTTAAATACAATGGGGCTTGATTCAAATGGCGCCCTAGCTGTACCTGTGACGCTCGACTGGGGTGAAGTTGGGAAGTTTATTAAGCTCTCATCAAATACAAAGTTTAGAGCACTGTTTGGTAAAAATTTAGGCGATATTTTACCGATACGAGAGGCATTTAAAGCTACCAGTAACATTTTTCTCTACAACCTAAATGGAGAAGGAGATAAAGCAAAAGCAACTGCTGATGGTATCACTGCTACAGCAAAATACAGTGGGGCGGATGGTAATAAAATTCACGTTACTGTTATTGTAGGCCTTGATGGCTCTATTAACTTGAAAACGTATTTTGATGGAATACAGGTAGACTCGCAAAGAGTTGCTACTTTCGAGGATTTAAAGTCAAATGATTATGTCATATTTACAGGTACATTACCTACTGGTGATGCAACGTTGACACTTACAGGTGGCACCACTGTAGCTGCGACAAATGAATCTATTTCAGAATTTGCTTCTGCTTTAGATACATTAAATTTTAAGACAGTAGCCTATGGTACTGATGACAATACAACAAAATCCTTACTTGCACTAAAAGTAAAAGAACTTCGTGAGCAGGCTGGAAAACGTGTGACATTGGTGACAAATAACTACAATGCGGCAGACCATGAAAGTACAGTCTCTGTTAAAAATGGGGTAACTCTTGATGGTGGTGAAGTATTAACGGCAAAAGAAACAGTGTACTGGTTTGGTGCGGCATTTGCAGCATCAACAGTAGGTTCTCTTACGTATGCGAAATATCCAGGAGCCATTGAAGTTGAGACACTAACAAATGATGAAATTATTCAAGCATTGCGTGATGGTCACATCGTTTACTCGTTCAACAATGATGAGGTAGTGGTGGAACAGGACATTAATACTTTCCGTTCCTTCACACCGAAAAAGAATCAAGATTTCCGTAAAGGGAAAATTGACCGTGGTATGTCGATTATTGAAAACAATACACGCCACATCTTCCGTAAATATTTCATTGGTAAAGTAAACAACAATGCAGATGGTCGCGACTTGTTTAAGAAACAACTAATGAAAACTGTACTAGATCCATATGTACGACTAGGTGTTATCGATCCATATCTACCTGAAGAAATTGTTATTGAACAAGGTGACGAAAAAGATGCAGTATTTGCAGTGATGGGCATCAAGTTCATCGATGCTATGGAAAAACTATATATGCGTGTTGAATGCAAATAAGAAGGGGGTAGGACTCTATGGCAAACGTTATGCAAACCAAGGACGCAATGTCTTCACGTGAAGGCTTGCTCTTTATTAATATTGAAGGCCAGACTTTTGAAATTGCTGAAATACTTAAGTTCAAAGCAGAGGTCGAATACAACAAAGTCGAAGTAAAACGATTGAATGCACGTATGGAAGGTTCAAAGATTGTTGGAGCCAAAGGCGTTGGAGAAATGACGATTTATTATCACCGTCCAGAAATCCGTGCTATGGCTATGGACTATTTACGTTCAGGTAAATCACCAATGTTTGATGCTACTACAGTCAACACAGACATTACAAGTGCAGCTGGTAAACAAACAGTAGACGTACGTAATATCGTTCCAGATAAAACATTATTAGCAATGTTAGATGCAGATAGTGCGGATGTGTTAAAAGACGAATTCCCATTCACGTTTGATGATTTCGAGCTGTTAAATCAATTTAATGTTATCCAGTAAGGAGGAAATTATAAATGAGTAATTTTAAAGCATTCATGAAAGAAAATGTTGCAGAGGCTGAACTAGTAGATTTAACTCTATCACGATTTGCTGAACCAATTAAACTGCGACCAGTTCCATCTGAGGAAGCCGATTTAATTAACGAAAGATGTTTTAAAAATGTAGCTGGAAAAAGAGGACGTCAGGAGAGAGTGTTTGATCCAGTAGCTTACAATCGTAGAATGAATGTAGCAGCGATTGTGCACCCAGACTTAAATAATACGGAATTACAACAATCTTACGGTGTAAAAGGGGCAGAAGCCCTTTACGGTAAAATGTTCTTGGTAGGAGAGACTTCGTTAATTTCTGAAAAAGTTCAAGAAATCAGTGGACTCGATGAGACACTTGAAGATCAGGTGGATGAAGTAAAAAAAACTAATACAAGGCAGTGAAGATGAGCGTGACGGGTTAGCATTTTATGCACATGTTGCGCTTCATCGTTTTAATTTACTGCCTAATTCATTTTTAAGTATGGATCGTAGGGAGCAAGCTTTTATTATTGCTAGTTTAGATATTGAGTTGGAAAAAGAGGCTGAGGCTGCGAAGAAGTAACTTTATACCTTATTAAACTAGTATTTTACTTCTAGTTATCCTAAAAAAATATAGTCATCACCTACCCTGTTATGTATATTATTGGGTAGGAGGGAAATACAATGAAAAAAATATTAATTTTAGCATGTGTGTTTTTATTAAGCTTTTCGACGATTTTTGCAAGTAGTGCTAATGCAGCATCACTTTTTAAGGATGTTCCAGAAACAAGTCCTTATTATAAGGATTTAAAATTTTTATATGATAGGGGTTTGTTGGTATATGGTAACCCTGAGAATATGTTGTTTAGTGGCGATGCCAAAAGATATAGTGTAGTCGTAATATTTTCAAAGGTATTAGGTATTCCACTTTCTGCAGCAAAAACACCTTATAGTGATATACATGAATTAGATCTTCTAAGTGGACAAGTTGTAGAACTAAGTAAATTAGGTGTGGTTAATGGTTATTCTGATGGTACGTTTAAACCTTATAATCCACTAACTCGTGGCCACTTTGCTTTATTTGTTGATAGAGCATTTGGAAAATATCTCCCTAGTGGAAATCAAGAATTTTCAGACGTGCCAAAATCAAGCGAAGCGCATAATGCAGTAAAAAAAATTAGTAGCAGCTGGTATTACTACTGGCTATAGTGATGGAACATTTAAACCTAACGAAAAATTATCGTTTGTACATTTACATGTATTTATGGCGAGGTTGGTAAGATATTTAGAATCACAAAATATAAAGGTGCCACTAAAAGGTACTTCAACTGAAAATACTAAAACAAACCAACAGAAACCGATTGATGACTCAAAGATTAAATTAGGTATGCCGAAAGCAGAAGTGTATGATTTAGTTGAATCGTATTTGTATGCGGGCAAAAAGGATGGTGATATTGGCTTATTAACGACATCAGGAAGAAATGGTTTACCAGGTAAGACACACTATTTATTTAAAAATGGGGAACTGCAAAGTATTTCAACATCTCTTGATTGGAAATCGTTGGATGTGGATTTTAGGACAGCTGATGAATTGCATGAATTTTATATAAGAAAATTTGTTCAAGAATTTGGAACTGATTATAAAACTTATGATACATCTCAGACTCTTATAATGACTACTTGGCGACAGCATCCAACACAATCATTTTATCCACAAGTATTCTCGAAAAAGTTCAAGTGGATTTAATGATAGTAGACAAGATACCACAATAGTCACACCATTAAATTAATGTATCCTAAAGCACTCAAGATTGGGTGCTTTTCTTATGCTCAAAAGCGAAACGAGGGGCACGAGGAAATGGTAAGAGGAAAAGGTAAATAAACCCTTGATGTTTTTTTAAACGACAATCTATAATTATATGTAACCGAATTATAGTTGCCTATGAGGACACCTCAAGGAATTGCTGATTATTTTCTGTATAATCAGTATCCTTGTGGTGTTTTTTTTGTTGGTAATAACTGCCTCCATATAGGAAGCAGTTAACAAAAGAATGTTTAATTACAACAAAAGATCGTTAGGAGTGATAAAAAAAATTTTTTCCTCAAGCTAAAAAGAAAGTAGTGATTAAAGATAGTAATTAAGAGTTGAGTTTGTTCATTCATTATTGCTCATTGGGGTTAATTTCGACAGTTTGTACTTGTCCGATGATATTAATATCAGACATGTTATGAATTAGTATTGGCGGAAATTGAACATTTTCAGCTTGTAAAGTAATTTGGTCTTGATTATTAACAAAGACGCGACGGATATATATATAGTTTTGATAGGAAACTAAATATATCTTGCCTATTTCTAAATTATTTTTATCTATCATATCTAGTCTACGACACAAGACTTTTGAGTCTTTTACTATATTAGAGCCTTTCATACTATCATCGGGGCTAATTATATAGAAAAAGGACTCCTCAGGCATATCTTTGTTATGTTTGAACTCATACTGAATAATATTTGCCTCAGATAAATTTAGTATACCGTTAGTTGTACCATACACAGGTATGAGGGAAAGTTGAGATTCATCTATATTTTTTTAGAATCATTTCATTAAGTATTGCTGGAGGAATATATAAATCGACTTCTGAATCAGGATTCATTCTTTCTACAGCACTATCGATTAATCTTACAGCGTGATCATAACCTTCTTGCGTTCTACCTAATAACCAATCGATTGAAACATCGAAGTAATCAGCGATCTTTTCTAAAGTTTCGAAATCTGGCTGGTGTTCATTACGCTCATACTTACCTAAAGCAGAAAAAGAAATATCTAATTCATCTGCCATTTTTCTTAGACTATAGTCTAATTCATTTCTAAGAAAACGTAGTCGTTCACCAAAGTTCATATATTTCACCTCAGTATATGATTATATCTTATTGTGTCCAAAAAGGGAAAAACTAATTGACAGTGTCCGAAAAGGGATATAAAATAGAGTTGTGTACGAAAAGGGAACGAAAGGAGGAATATGAATGCTAGATGCAATAAAAGTAAATCTAGAAAAAAATTACTTTAGAGAGAGCTAATCAAGGTTTAAGTGCACATGAATTATCGTTAAAAGCAGGTCTTAGTAAAAATGTAGTGTCAAATGTGGAACGTGGTTATGTAAAGCCACGACTACATACTATAGGAAAAATTGTAAATGCGCTCGGAAAAAGATTAGAAGATTTCATTGAAAAATAAAGGAGAAATTATATGAACCAATTAGTATTTGTTGAAAACAATGAGGTTGTTACTGATAGCTTGACTATTGCTGAGATGTTTGGAAAAGATCATGGAAATGTTTTAAAGGATATTCGAAAACAAGTTGAGTATGCTGGAGAAGAATTTGCCCAAGTAAATTTTTACAGCGGCTCATATTTAGACAAGAACAACCAGTCAAGACCAAAGTTTAATCTTACAGAGGATGCTTTCGCATTAGTGGTTTTCAGCTACAACACAAAAGAAGCTGTTCAAACCAAAATCAAATTCATTCAAGAGTTTAGGAGAATGAAGGAGTTTATACAAAAGCAGGCTTATACACCGACAGATAATACGATTGAATTTGAGAAGCATTTAATTGGAGTAAAATACACATCAGAGATTCTTCGTGTGGACGAGCCATCAAAAATCCGAATGCTAGAAGAAGCTCATAAACAACATGGCGTACCAACAAATCATTTGCCAGTGTATGTAGAAGAAGAATTAAAAGTATCTTTGACACAATTGTTGAAAGAACATGATGTAAAAATGAGTGCTGCTAAAGCAAATACTAGGTTAATTGAGTTAGGGTTGCTTGAAATTAAGGAACGACCAAGCTCAAAGGGTGGAACGAAAGAGTTTAAGTCACTTACGAATGAAGGACAGTATTTCGCTCAAACGCCATCAGCCTCATAATTCAAAAGAAACACAGCCCTTGTATTATCCATCTAAATTCAGTGAGCTAATTCCATTACTGTTAGGTCAAGTGAAAGAGGTATCATAAATGTTTCGGGAAAATAAAAAAAGCCATGTCTTAAGTTGCAGCTTAAAACATGACATAAATTTGAGTACATCTACTCTAATTTGTTTCAACACAACAAATTGTAACATAAATTTGTTACTTTATGAAGTAGATGTTACTCCTATTAGGAGGAGCATATGAAAACACATAAAAAAACCACGTTCTTTAACATATTATGTATCAATGTTTGAGGAAATAAAGGATAACCACAACATAGACATTTTAAAATACGACTCATTTGAAAGTTTTGTGATTGATTTCTTTTCACTTTTAAACAAAGAAGAAATGGATGTCCTCATTTTAAGGAGGACAATGGCATGAATGAGAAGGAACAACAAAAATTTTTAAACTTAGTGCAAGAATTCGCGGAATGTATGGGAGTGTTACCACCCAAATCGGTTGATATTTGGTATTGGTGGCAGGAGGCAGTAGAAAAAAATGAGTGACTTTCAGTTATTAGATCTCAAAAACTTTGGTTTCTTATCTAAAAGCAATCAGCCATATCTTAAGCGAATGAACCAGTTATTAATTAAGCAAATTGAAAAAAGGCAACTTTTAAACACTCTCGTATGAGGGTGTTTTTTTCATTGAAAGGAGTGAGAATGATGTAGATATATGAAAATAGCAATAGAATTACCTTCATTATCCATGTATATTTATGTATAAGGAGGGGTTATGTGAGAAAAACAAATTTGATATTGACACTGGTTATCTTGGTTTTACTTAGTGCGTGTTCTTCAGGAAATACAAGTAAAAATTCAGATAAGTCAATTGAACCTATCATTGATGCGACACAATTTAGTAAAATCAATCGTGCTCAATTAGTTGAAATTATGGGGGAACCTGAAAAGATTGAGGACTATGAATGGTCAGTACCAAAAACTAACAAAAGCATTGTAGGTAAATTGTATATTTACGAAAAAAAATAAGTTTGAATTTGTATTATTTGATGATATTGTTACAAGACTTAACGTTTATTCAGGTCAATATTGGGGATATGATGACTCTACAATAAATTTTGAAGAGAAAGATGATATATTCCCTTTATTCGGTATAGAGCATAATAATCAAATAAAGAAAGTAGCAGATACAAATTACGCTTTAAGATTTAGTCCTGTTTCCGATAAAATTGATGATGTGTGGATTCAAGAGATAAAAGATAAAACTATCGGAATCGCTAAATTCACATATGATTCTACTTACTTCTAAAGGGAGGGACTGTATTGGCTCAGAATAAAGTTCTTGCAGGAGATTATGAAGGAAAAAAACATAATGATTGGTCAACAAGGTTTCTTTAGTAAGGAGGAAGTTTTTTTTATTCACAGGTTTTACTAAAAAAATTTCCTTTAAATAAAGAAACTGTAGATTCCTACGAATTGATTACTGAAGAGCATAGAAAAAGTGCAGTCAGTGGTGTCGCTCGTGGATTAGTGGGTGGTGCGTTACTAGGTCCAGTCGGCCTATTAGCGGGTTTATCTGCTAAAAATAAAGGAACTCATACTTTAGCTATTGAATTCAAGGACGGAAAGAAAAGTTTAATTGAAATTAATGAAAAAAATTTATAAAGTATTTATGCAAAAAAATGTTTTAAGCACTCCTAGCGAGTGCTTTTTATTATGCCTAGAAAGAAGGTGGGGATATGTCAGTACGAACAACGATGACCTTAACAGATAGAATGACAGGTACTTTGCAAAAGATGATGAAAGCTATGAACAGTACGATTCGTGCGATGGAACAGATGCATACAGCATCTAACAGAGCTGGTGATATGCGTAGTTTACAACGAGCTAGGCGAGATATAGAGAGTGCTAATGCATCTTTCGAGCGTTTAAGAGCTAGTGCCAGGTTAGCAGGTAGTGAAGGGCAGAATGCAGGTAATAGGTTACGAAATAGCTTGAATAGTATTCGTGATAGTGCAAATTCAGCACCAGTAGTGTGCGCACTTTGCTAACGAGTCTTTTGGGGTTTGCAGCTGCGTACTTTTCTATACAAGGAATTGCTAATGGTTTTAATAAATTTGCTCAGGCATCGGATAACTACTCTAATACAAATGCTCGATTGACCAATATTAATGACGGTCTACAAACGCAAGCAGAATTGCAAGACAAGATCTACAGAGCTGCACAACGTAGCTTAAGTGCATATAACGACACCGCCGCAAGCGTGGCTAAATTAAATCTATTAGCAGGAGATGCTTTTGGTAGTAATGATGAAGCTATACGTTTTAGTGAATTGATGAATAAATCTTTCGCCGTGTCTGGTGCAGGTGGGCAGGAAAAGGCTGCTGGTATGCACCAATTAACTCAGGCGATGGCATCTGGACGTTTACAAGGAGATGAGTTTACGTCTATAACCGAAAATGCACCCTTATTAGCTAGAGCCATTGCGGATTCGGTAGGAAAAAGTATGGGTGAGCTAAAAAAAGATGTCCTCAGACGGAGAAATTACAGCAGACATTATTAAGACTGCGCTATTTAATGCTGCAGATGATATAGAGGACAAATTTAGTAAGATGCCATTAACATTTTCAGATGCTATGACCGTATTTAAAAACTGGGCACAAACTGGATTTGCTCCTTTGTTTACACGTTTTAGCGAATTTATTAATTCAGATGCATTCGGTGTATTAGCCGGTCATGCAATGATGTTTGTTAATTTATTTGTATCTGGTATATCACTCGTATTCGATGCTTTAGAAAGTCTTTATAACACAATTGGGGCAGTTGGGCAATTTATGTATGATAATGCTAATTGGACTGTTCCTATTTTGGTAATTATTGGTACAGTTATTGGTTCAATCGTTGCTATATTAGCTACTAAATATGCCATTTTAGGTTTAATTAGAGTAGCTACAATGGCATGGGCAGCAGCTCAATGGGTAGTTAATGCAGCCTTTTTAGCTAGCCCTATCACATGGATTTTAATCGCTATCATTGCAGTGATTGCATTAGTTGTAATGGCGATGGTCATGTGGGGCGAGCAAACAGCCACCGTAGTAGGTTTTGTAGCAGGAATATTTGCCGCATTAGGTGTGTTTATATTGAATCAATTTATAAACATAGCTAATTTCTTAACGATATTTGCAGAATTCTTTATTAATCTTTTCATTGACCCTGTGTATGCAGTGAAGAAGTTATTTTATGACCTTGTTAAAATGGTGGTTGACAATATGGAGGCTATGGCAGGGTCGTTTGATGCAGCTGCGACATTCTTAGGGAACGCATTTGTTGCTGGAGCTAACATTGCCATTAGAGCAGTAAACTGGGTTATTGAAGCTCTAAAAAAAATACCTGGTATTGAGCTAGACACGATGAAAGAATTATCAACTGGTAAATCTAATGTTGTTACAGAGCATTGGCGGAATTTTGTAGGTAATCTAAAACCACCAACTAGTGATAAAAACGTAGTTAGTCTACCGAAAACCGACTTAATGAGTATTCCAGATGCTTTTAATAAAGCTAACGAATGGGCTTACAATGGTACAATGAAGGCCGCAGATAAAGTGAGTGGTTTGGTCGATAAAGCGAAAAGTTTAGCTGGATTAGGTAAAGATAATAAAAACAAAGACAACCCATTCCTTGATAAGGCTAGTTTGATGGACAATGTCGTGAACACAGCTCCATCAGAAACAGGATTAGGAGCTAAAAATGACCCTAATAAAGGGAAAGTGAAGGGAGGCAAACTTGATAAGGTAGGAAAGATTGAGGATAAAATTAATCTTGCAGATGAATATCTTGAATTATTTAAGGACATTGCAGAAGGCAAAGCGATTAACAACATCGTATCATTAACACCAAATTTACAGGTGCATAATAATTTTGAAGATACGGCTGGTAGTGTGCTAAGTAAGGTCCTTAATAAAATTGACGACTTATCAAATGTTAGTGGCTATGCGGCTAAATTAAATGACTTTGTTTCACAATCGTTGAATTCTCCAATGAGGGATGAAGTGAGTGTATCGAAGGAAGTTCGGGAAAATGTATCTGTCTCTCAATATAGATCAACCCAAACATCAAACACATACAAAAGTGAACCGAAGATTTATTTCACAGGAGATATTCATAAAGATATAGATGTAAATGATATCGTAAAAGCTATTACACAGGAATTAAAAGACGAACAAGACCGTTCAGTTGAGGGGGTTTATGGATGACAACTGGTATTTACCTAAGTGCTAAGAATGATTCTGAAGGTTTTCGTATTCCAGTGAACCCCTCTGAACTACCTTTTAAACTCGCTGCCGATGGTGAAGAGTTTAAGATTGCTAAAACTGGGACAGTGAACGTTTCTAAACCGATGCAACTTCCTGAAATAGCTTTTTCATCGTTTTTCCCAGCAACTGATACACATTATGCTGAAACACAGTTTGTTGAACCAAAAAAAGTATATAGATCAGATAACTAAGTGGATGGCTGAAGAAACGGTCATTCGCTTTATTTATGTCGGTGGCTCATTTTCGATTAATGACCTGGTTACGATTGAGAGTTTTGAAGCTAAGGATCAGTTTGGTACTGCTGATGTTGATTATTCAATTTCATTAAAAAAAATACGTACCCTTTGGATTTAAAAAAAATGGAACTAGTAAAGAAGCAAACAGAAACTGTTAAATCCGTAGATAAAAAGCCGACAGAACAGGTCGTGAAAAAGGAAGCACCTAGAGAGAACCCGAAGCCAGTGCCACAAACGTATAGCTTGGTAAAGGGTGATTCTTTATGGAAAATTGCTCAGAAGTATACAGGGAACGGTGCTAATTATAAGGCTTTACAATCACTGAATGGTATTAAAGATAGTGATTTAAGAAGGTTACCAATCGGTTTAAAAGTGAAAATACCGCCTGAGTGGACAGCTAAAAAAATGAGGTGACAAGCATGGAAGTTCTAGTCGATAATCGTGACGGAAATATTTATGAAGTACCTGTCACCTCAATAAACTGGAAGACTGAGAAAACTGGCAAGGCTTCAGAACTGAATGTTACTTTGTTAAATCCAAAACCACTTGAGGATAAAGTTGTATCTGGTGCAATTGTGCGAGTAATAGATGGTACACATAAGGTTTTCTACGGTTATTCGTTTAAAGCAGGTTTCGGGAAGAACAGTGAATTTAAAATTACTGCTTATGATCAGTTGAAGTATTTAATGTATAACGACACGTATGTAATTCCCTCAATGCAGGCAGAGGTAGCTATTGCTCGTATTTGCGGTCAGGCCGGACGCTCGTTAAATACTATAGCCAATACAGGGTTTACAGCACCAGCAATGGTTGAGGAAGATAAAAAGGCATTAGATGTCATTATGAAGTACATCGATTCAGCATCGTAGCTACAAATCAAAGTTTTGTCTTCATGGATAATTTCGGATCTCTTGGCCTGCACAATATTAAAGACATGATTATTCCACCTACAGATTTTTATATTGGCGAGGAAAGTCTTTTGTATGACTTCGATTATTCAGTGTCTATTGAGGATGCGTACAACAAAATTAAATTAGTAGTAGATGACAAAAAGGCATCAAAGCGAAAAGTGTTTATTGCACAGGATAGTGGCAATATAGCCAAATGGGGGCAGCT
Organism: Lysinibacillus pakistanensis; assembly: GCA_001312325.1. The sequence continues at coordinate 175,865 of BBDJ01000003.1, forward strand.
TCAGTATTACAAAAAGGTAGACGAAAATATGACATCAGCACAAGTGGAAAGTCTGTTAGATGCTTTATTGGCTGTACACAACAAAGAGAAGAAAGAGTTATCTTTAAAGTGTCTAGGTGACTGGCGAGTCCGCGCTGGAAAGATGGTCTTTATCTATATTGAAAAATTGGGACTGAAGCAATTGTTTTTAGTGGAAGCTTGTACACACGATTGGTCAGCAAAAGTCCATACAATGACTTTAGAATTGAAGGTGGTTTAATGAGTTTACTAGATTTAATAAAAACAACGGCAATGGCTGCTTTTCAAGCATCTAATCCTGTAAACATTATTTTGGGTGAGGTTATTGAAGCAAAGCCATTAAAAATTGAAGTACACTCGAAGCTCATCTTAACGGATGAGTTTTTACTTGTTGCTGAACACCTTACAAGACATGACCGGGTTGTATCAGTTCAATATGAATATCCAAAAAACTTTTCTAAAGGTCAAATCGGTGATGAACTAAAACAAGCAAGCTCTAAACGAAAAAAACATAAGTGATCCTTACTCAAACCCATACGAGGATTATGAAATGAAGTATGCAAAACTAACCTTTGAAGATGGGCTTAAGGAAGGTGACAAGGTAGTGCTGCATAGGGTACAGGGTGGCCAAAAGTATTTTATATCAGATCGATATAAGGAAGGTGATAAAGTATGGTAATACCAACAGACGGGATAACAATTACACCGGAAATTGAAGTAGTGGACGCTGCGCAATTACCAACTAGGACGTACAAATTGGATTTCGCAAAAGGTCGCTGCGGAGGTTTTATCGATGGTCAAAAAGCAATGGAGCAAGCAATATTTAAAGTATTGAATACTGTGCGCTTCAAGCACTTAATCTACACGGACAATTACGGCTTTGAAAATATGATTGGACATGATGAGTTGTATGTACGCGGTGATCTTGGAAGACGTATTCAGGAAGCGTTACTACAAGATGAGCGTATTACCAGTTTATCAAACTTCAGTTTAGAATTTGTCACAAAAGATGATGTACTTGTCGATTTTATAGCGCATACAATCTACGGTGACGTACAACTTTTGAAGGAGGCGGTGAGACTTGCTTGAATATTTAGAAGCTCAAACCTTTGAAAAATGCCTAACTGAATTGTTGGAACGAGTACCAGATGATGTTGATAAGCGAGAAGGCAGTGTTATTTATGATGCTCTTGCACCAACAGCTTTAAAACTCGCTGAAACATACTGGGATATGGCTGTATTATATAGACGTACTTTTGCTGCAACAGCAGATGGGATTGATCTTGAAAAACGTGTAAATGAGCATGGGGTAGAGCGTAAAAAAAGCTGGCAAAGCTATAAGGCGTGCTGTATTTACTGATCGAGATGGTCAACCGTTGAATGTAGCTTTAAATAGCCTTTACCGCCTAGATGAATTATTATATCGAGTTATCGAAGCCATAGCACCAGGAGAGTTTAAAGTAGAGGCACAAACAGCGGGGGCGGTTGGGAATAGAGACTACGGCGAATTACTTCCAGTAGAAGCTAACAACAAATTAGGTAAAGCAATACTAGCTGATGTACTTGTGCCAGGTGAAGATGAAGAGTCTGATGAATCTTTATATCAAAAATATTTAGAGCATATCAGGGACAAAGCATTTGGTGGTAATCGAGCAGATTATCGAAAAAAAGGTCAGAGCTATACAAGGTGTAGGCGGTGTAAGGCTACGGCGTGCTCCATACGGTGGGGGAACAGTAAAAGTCATTATTATTGATTCTGATTTCAATGCTCCTACCTCTGAATTTATCGCATATGTGCAAGAAATCATTGATCCTGTTGAATTTAAGGGGGATGGTTACGGAACTGCACCGATTGGTCATGTAGTGACTGTTGAAGGTGTGGGTGTAGTTGACATTACTATTGAATGTGAAATCATTCTAAATGGTGTAACAATCGGTCAAATAGAAGCACAAGCAAATGAAATTCTTGAAGAATATTTCGCAGAACTACGTGCGAATTGGTACAAGGATTTAGATATTAATGTACGAATCACTCACATTGAATCAAGATTATTGGAAATTGAAGGCCTGGAGGATATTGCATCAACGTTGTTAAATAACATTGCTAGCAATATCAGTTTGATGGAGGAGATTCCAGAGCTTGCTAGTGTTGTGCTGAAGGAAGTGGGATTATGAGTAATGATTTCATGAATGAGCTACCCTTTTATTATCGGGATATTAGAGAGTTTCAGGAGTTGTCAGAAACGGTCGTATTGGACTGGGACAAGCTCAGTGAAGCTTTTTTTTAATACAGAAAAAGACCAATTTATTTTATCTTCCGGAGAGGCTGCTATTACCATACGTGAAAAAGATTTCGGGATTATTGCGGACCGTCGCACAGAAACATTAGAATTTCGAAAGTCAAGGCTACTCGCAAGAATGCAAGAAATTTCAACATTAGTTTATGAATATCTAAAGAGTATTCTGGACTCACTTCTGGGTAAGGGTACTTATGAAATAGATTTAGATATTAATCGATTTGAAATGGATGTATTTGTAACACCTGAAACAATCTATTACAAGGAAGTAAAAAAACTTAGTAGAACGAATCGTACCATTAAATATAGCACTTAGAACGGCTCGTAAATTCAAAATGGTGAGCGATGTTATATCCCAAGCTTTCTTGCGTCAGGCTCAGAAATAACATTACATCCAATAAATATTGATAACATTGAACAACACGTACGTAACAACAACTTAGCTGGTTTCAAAACAGCTTCAACGATTACAATAATGCCAATATTAGGAGAGGAGTGATACTGTGGCTCAATATGGCACATTAATCACGAATATCGGGCTAGCCCAAATTGCCAACGCCCAAATCACACAGTCGAAAGTCGGTCTGGAATATATCGCACTAGGTGATGGGAACGGGGCTCACTACGTTCCAACACAAAATCAAACAGCACTGGTTCATGAAGTATGGAGAGGTCCTATTTCAGAGCTTTCCATCGATCCAACCAACGATAACCGCATTGTAATTGATGCTGTGATTCCAGTAACAGCAGGCGGTTTCACAATTAGAGAGATTGGTATTTTTGACGACAAAAATCAACTAATTGCAGTTGGTCAGTACCCAGAAAAATACAAGCCTCAGTTAAGTGAGGGAGTATCAGAAGAAACCATTATTCATTTTGTTATCGAGACAAATAACGCTGACGTGGTTAAGTTAACAGTTGATCCAACCGTTATTATTGCTTCTCGTCCATATGTGGATAGTAAAGTGGCGCAGGTGCAAACAGAGTTTAATAAACATAAGGCTGAAATTGCGACAACTGAAAAACCAGGACACGTAATGTTAGTTAATGATCTAATAACAGGTGGTACTGATAAGGCAGCATCAGCCGAAACCGTCAAAACTTTAAATACGAATCAGACTAACCACACTAATAATACAGGTATTCATGTTACTCCTGAAAAACAAACATCATGGAATAACAAGTTAGATAAAACAGGCGGTACAATTACAGGTAGTCTTACAGTAACCAATACCCTTATTGTTGATGGTGTTGATTTAAAGCATTCTGTCAGTGATTTAAAGAGTAAGGTAGCTGCGGCAACCACTGACATGGGCGTACAGACAAGTCCGACAGCTACAGGCGACCAAATAGCAGCAAACATTAGGCCATTCGAACAGGAGTGCCATATTGGTCTGGGACAGTAGTATATGCAGGGTATAGGGCTTTTACTTTTGTTAATGGGACACCTACAAATATTGCACATGTGCAATTTACATTGCCGTTTAATCCCAAAGTAGTTGCGATGATGGGTTATCCAAATACCACCGTTTCTGAACATAGTATATATGATATAACTTTTGATGGTAATTATTCAGGGACAGTTAAAGTAGCCACTTTTAGTACTACTGAGTATAGCGACGCAACGACGAGGAATTATAGAGGAGATATTGTTAACAATGGAAATGGAACATTTACAGTTATATGCCAGTGATGTTTGCAAGTGGTTCATATAAAGTTCAAGCATTTGGATAACAAGGAGGTTTATTATGGGTAGAGTAGATAACAGAGTTTATTACAACGGAGTAAACGGAAATATTATTTTCCAAACTGGAGAAGCAGAAGGAGATGTAGTTCCACATGATTCAGAGGTAGACTTAGCATTTATAGATGTTCCTTTTGGTTCAATTGATTATTTTAAATCTTATATTTCAAGGATTGATAATGAGGGAAATCCAGTGGTTATGCATTATGATATTCATGAAACTGAGGAACAACGTAAAATTAGAGAGCTTGAGGATGCTTTATTATTACACGCAGAAAACGAAATAGGAGGTATATTATAATGGTCAATCAAATAGTTGTAAAAATAGCAGCAGAACGCATTATATCAGATGGTCTTAATCCAAAAACGAATACAGTTTATGTTATCGATGACATCACAAATCAGGATTATCGTTTAGCAGTTGAAGATTACATTTTAGAAAATACAGAAGGTGTATAAACGCAGTCAATGACTAGCGTTATTTTTATTGTCTAATATAGCAGGAAATCCTTTCCTTTTGTCGAAAATTCCTATAAGGTGTTGGTTAAAGGAGAGTGAGTGTTAGACTATGCATGAAGTTAAATATAGCAAAATCAATAATGAATCAGATGAGACATTAGCAATAGGGATAAACTATTTTGATGAAGATATTTGTGCAGTTATATTTGTACAGATAAAAGAGAAAAAAAATAATTGCTTATTTTCGACCTAAAGTTGCTGAAGAAAAAAAATTTGGGCTTAGATGAAATCCTCAATAATGCAGTTGACAGTACAAAAGAATCATTTCCTGAATTTTTACCAGAAGCAAAAGGTATTAAGATTTTACGAGAGGAATTTTACAAAATCTTAGCAGAAAATAACTTACTTAAAGAATATCAAGAAACACTTGAGAGTAAAATTCCTAACGATGTAATTAATAAATTGTAAACAAAACTATGCTCTTTGATTTATAGAATTTGTAGGACGCGTCATTGACGTGTCCTTTTTATTTTGGAAAAAGGAAGGTGTCTTATGGACATTACACAAATTATTCAACATCCGATTTTATCGTTAGTACCAAAGCCAATACTTTATATGTTTTTAGCTTATTTATTGTTCAAAGTTTTAGATTTTACGACAGGTCTTTTAAAGACTTGGAAAAAGGTTGTCGGGTATAAATCAGCAGTTATGCGTGACGGTATCATTAGATGGATTGGTGAGTTAGTAGGAATTGTATTTGTAATTATTTTAGATTTAATGTTTGGACTGAATTTTTATTTAACAGGTTTTACATTGGCTCTGTTCTTATATAAGGAAGGTGGCAGTATTGCAGAAAATCTTCAAACCATTGGAGTAGATATGCCTGGTATTGTTGATGAAACATTAGAGAAGCTGAACAAGGAGAGTGAAAGAAAATGACTAGCGTAACAACAACATGTCGCGATCTTGCTGAGCTATTACCTGCAGCACAAACAGCTTGCCGATTGTTATTCCAGGAGTGTTTTAAAGCTGGCATTAAAAACATCTTCATTACGGAGACTTATCGAAGCCAAGAACGACAAAAATATTTATACTCTCAGGGGCGCACTAGACCAGGGCAAATTGTTACCTGGACACTAACTAGCAATCACAAATCACGCTTAGCCTGGGACATTGCTGTAGGTCCTCCACGGTCTTTATATGATGTAACTACACTTAATCGAGTAGGATCCATTGCAAGAAAGCTAGGTATTACGTGGGGTGGCGATTGGGTAGGTAGTATTGACCGACCACACTTTGAAGTTAAATCATCGTGGAAGATGCCAGCAGGCTATAAATTAGGACAAGTGATTGTACCAAGTAATAGCAAAATGCAAGTACAACTAATCGTAGAGGATAAAAAGGAGGAAATCAAAGTGACTCAAACATGGAACCCTGGTTCTCCGGCAATGAAAACTGAAACAGAAACTTCGTTGCCTGTGCTGTAAAAGATGGTATTATTCAAGAATCACATTTAAAGGATTTACAGAATGGTACAATGACCACTGATCGATTAATGGGATTGTATGTTACGATTCAACAAAGACGAAACAATAAATAATATGAATACCCAGATACTCATTTAAAGGTGAGTATCTGGGTATTTTTTTGTCTAATATTCTCTTACTTCAAATGAAGCAATTTTATCATGTACTACATACTCAGTTACCTTTTTATATGGTGAAATTGTTTTTGAAAATTTGAATGTAGAAGTGCCTTGTGCACTATCAAACCAATTTAAGTAATTGTTTAAAACTGCATTCGTTACATCATATTCTTTAGTTATACCGTTCACCAAAGTGATACTTAAAATAGCACTTGATGATTCACTAATCGGTTTCTTAACAATAACTGTAGCAGTTGCAACTAATTCTGTGTTTTCTACTTTAGCAGTAATAATAGCTTGACCTTCACGAATAGCAGTTACATTACCATTCTGATCTACAGTAGCAATTGATTCATCACTTGACGACCAAATTACTTTTGCTGTATCTGGAGTAACTGTAGCAGTTAGTTGATCTTGGCTGCCTTCTATTAGTTCTAACACATTTCTGTCTAAAGTAATTGATTCAGGTTCAGAAGGTGTTGATAATTTTTCCATCATTTGAAGTTCAACTATTGCCGTATTAACAGTATTTTTTTGAACTATTGGTACTAATAACATTAATTCTATATTTATTATAAAAATTAGTATTTTCGAAAGTGAAACTTTGTTTAGGATTCTTAATCCAATCGTTTCTTGTAAAATTGCTTTGAGAGTCTAATATTATCCATTTAGAACCATCCCAAGCTTCAAACGTCCAAGTGTTTGGAAATTGTTCAGGCCATTGCCCCTCATTATGCATTAAATATTTACTAATTGCCTTTGGACTTGTAAACTCATAAGCTAGCCAACCTGATTTTTCAGAAGTTCCCCAAGCATAGTATGTTTTCCCACTATGATAGTTGACTACTCCATCAAATGCTTTCCAACTTGGTGTATTATTACCCCAAGTACTTGAAGAAGATGCTTTACCAAACTCAGATTCATCTGAAGTCATTATCGGAATTAAATTCTCAGAATACCCGTCTTCAGCTTGTGCATCTTCAACGTTAAAACTTACTAGCGTTAGCATTATTAATGCTAAATAAAGAAAACCATTTTTAAAAAAACTTTATCACTTATGTATCCTCCTCAAAATTGTCTAAGGTTATTTCTTTTAATAACCTACAATAACAACTTTAACCATACCTATACTTATTTACCATAATAAAAAAACAGACAACTTTGTTAGTTATCTGTTCCGTGCTCCATATTAGACTGCTTAGCCTGTTCAATGTCTTTCTCGATATAAACTATGAAGATTATATACAACTAACGTTCTTATTGTTTTGAAGGTTGACCATAGCGTTCGAGTAGATTGTATGTCAGATGGTGAAGCATTGGGATTGCTTATTTCTGTTGTAAAACGAGCGTAATAAGAGGGGTCCCCTAAAATTAACATTGTATTTATACTTCTATAATTGAAAAAAATGCTTGAAACAGAACATTTGTTCTGTTATTATGGAAATAAGATTAAATTCTACTATAAAAATGGTAAAATAGTATTGATTTCCCCTTTATAAAAGTCGACAATAAAAATAAAAGAATAAAAAGGGTGTTTGTTAGTGTCAATGAATGTAGATTCTAAGCAATTAGAAAAATTTGATCTTAAATTTTGGAGACGTGTCGAGGTTTCAATTGATAAAATTCTTGAGATGACTATGCCTGTACTACAGTTTCGATTTAAGCACATGCTTAATAATACTCCGCTTGTTGAATTAGAAGATTTAGGAGATTTGTTAAGTATTGACTTGAATGAAAAAAATAATAGAGAGGAAAAAATTGATAGTTTTAAATCGATATCTCCTGATGTAATAAAAGAGCTTATTATTTTACGAGAATTTTTGAGTAGGAAGAAAAAAACTGTTATGAGATATTATAATTCAATAGCTATAAACTACAATAAAATTTATAGGAATTCTCAGATATGTCAGTTATATCAAATGATGAAAGAAAATAAAAATCATATAAATGAAATTTATACTTGGCATCATTGGGATAGTAAAGGAACAGGAATTCAGTTTTTATTAAATAAAAAAAGTAAGCTTTGAAAAATGTAAAAAGATTCCTACTGAGTTCAAAAAAAGATTTTGTTGATTTTATGCACTCCAATTCAAATAAAGAAAATGATTACATTGTATATTCGTATGCAGCACATGAAAAAAATAAGCTTGTGATAATGGTATACCGACAAATAAATGACGTGATAAAACCGGATTTCGATGAACCTGTTAGGAATAAAGAAGTAGCCCCAATAATGTTTCAAATTGATATTATAGATGGTATTTTAGAAATTAGATCTAAATTTCAGAAAGAAAAAATTGGAATACAAAAATATATAGAAAAAAACCTTTGTAACTTCATTAACTGAAATAAAGCCTGAATTATTCACTAAATATCAACCAGAAGAAGTAAAGTGCGCTATTTTAGAAGGAATACCACCTAATGGACAAGAAGTTAATGATTTTATTGTTAACAAAATTGTTTTCAGAGGAAGCCCATTAGTTAATTCACCTAGTCTAATTTTTCTTCTGAGTAATGGAGATGTCTTACCATCAGTAAAAGATGCACATATTAGAGAGTGTATTGATTTAGAAAGTATTAAAGATATAGAGAGCTTAACATTTAAATCTTCAAAAGTGAGTAGAACAATTAGATCAACAGTATTGGATGAAGGAAATATCATGTTCTCTTTAGATGATAGTGGAATCGAATCGAAAATAAAAAAAGAGATAGAAGAAAAGTTTTTCTTGAAATTTGGAATACCGCTAAATAAATTGATTTCAAATTCTAAATTTATGGCAGGGAAAGCTGACTTAACAGATTACTTAATGACTTTTTCATCGAAAAAAAGAATTTACGGAAATGGAACAAGAAATTTTTAATAATCTAATACAGGATAAGATTGTTTTTGAAGAATCAGAGCAAAGTATTTCATGCAAGAATCCAGAATGTGACTATAATGATGATACTACCCTTGACTTACAAGAATGCCCAAGTTGTGGGAATACTGAGCTGAAAATATGTAAATATGACTCACTAAAAATCTCGCTAGACACTGTTAGAACTTTTGTGAAGGAGCTTATTTCTACATTTTGTAATGAAACAGGGTGGGAATTAAGTAAAGATACAGAAAAAAACTTATAATAAAAATAAGTATAAATTCATTAACTTAGATAACCAACAAACAAACGAATCATTACAAATACTAATTCAACAAGGAGCAATACCTAATAGCGTTCTTGAGAAAATAAATCGTACTTTAACCCCTACAGTAATAGTATTTGTTGGGGTTCTAGAGAAATATTTAGATAAATATAATAATAATTGTATTTTTCCAATAAGTTTCGGCAGAGTTTATAATATGGAAGAATCAAAGAATTTCTTTGGACAAATTTATACTTCTATAGAACATCGAGCAAAATCTTATTTAACAAGTGTTGCAGGGAAATCATTTGATATATTAGAAGATTTACCGGAACCAGAATTAATCGGGGACAAGTATTCACCTTCAGATTTTGAGGATGATGTATTCAATATAATAAAAGATATCTTTCCGAATGCTGAAAAATGGGGCAAAAAAAATGTCAGGAAAAGAAGTACCTGAAGGAATTTTTGCTTTAACCTATACAGTTCAAGGGGCTGAAGAACAAAAGAAACAGTATGTCTTTTCTTATGATTGCAAATTAAATAAGAATTCCAAAGGATATGATTTAGGTAAAGGTGAACAAAGGAAAGCTTACGATTATGTAGAAATGCTAAATAAAATAAAATACATTACGAAATTTAGTAATATTAAGCAGTTGAGTGCACATATATTTATTTCAAATAACTTTAATAGTAATAATTATGAAACTATGGCAAATCATTTTTATAAAAAGCTTCCTGAAAACTACGATACAAGACCGATTTTCTTACCTATCGAGGTACTTACATTTTTACATTCAGAGTATAGAAAGAATTATCGACAAATTCATAATTCAAGGAACATCTTTATGGAAGCATTATATCAAACTCTCATTACAGATAAATTAGTTGTTGAAATAGATGATATAAAGAGGTCATGGAACAAGCACTCGACAAAGATCTTGCTGATTATTCAGAGCTTGATACTACTAAGGTAACAAAGGATGTAGTTAAAGAACTTTCAAAGAGGGGATGAACAATGGATTATCATATAAGAACCTCTGCAGTAGATGATTATGAAAAAATATTTATTAAGAATATTGAACAAACGATTAAAAGAATGGTAAATAATAAATTTCTTTTAAAAAAAAGATTATTTCGAATTAAGCATTGTTTTTTTTATGAAGACTTCCTTATCACGATTCGGATTGAAGATGGAATAATAACTGAACTTAATAAAAATAGTTATGAATCTTTTATACCTGATTCATTTTTAATCAACTTATCAAATGTCGAAAAGTTACCACCAAGATTAAATAGGTATAAGAATCTAGGTTTAGGAAGGTTCAGAAATGAAATTAAACAATCTTTAAAGCACGGAAAAATAGTAGCAAATAATGAAAATGATGCTTTTTGGCAAGATTACAATATAACATTAAAGATTGATCAAAATATTCATCTTGCAGATGTAGTAAATTAGGATTTATAATTAGGAAAGACACTAACATTATTTAGCCATATCTCAATGGAGATATGGCTTTTAATTTTACCTAATGTAGGGATGTAGAATTTATGTTGTTGTGATATCTGATTAATGTAAGATTTCAAATATTTACTTAAAACTAGACTTCAACTAATAATGACCAGGCAATCACAAAAATTTGTGAGCCTGGTCTTTTTTTGTTGCTTAATTAAGAACGTTTGTTCTATAATATACACGAACAAATGTTCTTACTTTGAGGAGGCGTAAAGGATGGCAGCTAAAACAAAAACACCAGCAAAGAAAAAAAGAACCAAAGCACCTAGACCGAGACGAGTTTGATTTAGAAGAAATCGCATACGCATTAACTGAAGCAATAAATGAATCAAAGTACAAAGCTTTTTCAGTTTATAGAAAGGATGAACTACTCTTAGGTATAGTCACAAAAATGGATGCAAACACTAGATTAATTCACATTAAAGATAAGTACAGGATTGTCCATAAAGTACATTTCTTAGATATTTTAAGTATTTCTGATGTTGATTAGTGGAGAGTGATTTTATGATTCATGACCGTGGCAATATGAAATGGACAGCGATGATGCTGCCAGAGCATATAAAGTTGATAAAGGAGTGGAAAAAAAAGAGCAATTTTACGATAAAAAGCGAGATTTAACCGAATGGGAGCTTGAAGAGATTGAGCAAACCATCCAGCGAGCTTTTAAGATGAGAAAACTAATCAAATTAACATTGTGGGATCATAACAAACTATACGATGCAATAGGAGAAATAACCGGGACAGATTTATATAAGAAAGAACTACTATTAGATGCTGATTTATCTATAAAACGTATTCAGTTTGACCAGATACAAAAAGCGTCATTGGTAGACACAGATGATTAAACCCGAAGAACGGAGGAATGTACACCAATTTATTTTATTAGAAATGGCCGTTAAATCCTTACAGCACGACTATGGTACATTGGAAAATTTAAAAATGTCCAAGGTCTATATTAGTGTTGTAGATGATTTATTAAAGCACTTGAGAACTGATTACTATAACAAAAAGCGCTTGTTGGCTAAGCAAAAAATAGAGGTAGTGAAGTGGATTCATATAGACCAATATTTTAGCGATGTTGTGTTAAAAACACCTGGGGAAGATGTTGTACTACGTTACGCAAAACAAGCTCTCAAAAATAAAGTTGAAGAATTGATAATTTATTACTTAAACAAATGACATCATACAAATGCCACTCATTGTGAGTGGCTAATTTTATAATCAGAAAGATTAAATTTAATAATATACACGAATACTAAAGTATGGACATCGAGACATTACACCTTATAGCGATTCGTTGTTTTGAACGTATTCGAACGAAATGCATATTTTTAAGAATTTATACTTATGAAGAAGAGGATGGCAATTTAGCCTTTTATGGCTTGTACAAATGCAAGCGTAGATTTGTGGTAAGAAAAGTAATTTTAACATTTAATGGAGAAGTCGTTGCCATTATTACACTATAAATCAGAGAATTTTGTCGTATTTTGACGAAAAGTAACATTTATTTTTTTGAATGGTTGTGAAACCCATTTTAAAATAATGTTGACAATGCTACCATAAAAGTAACAGGCAATAACGAGAACTATTGTTCTGAAATCTGTAACGGAGATGATAGATATTTTGGTCGAGAAAATAAAAAAACACACCTCAAGTTGCACCTTGAGATGTGGAAAAATTCGAGTGACATCCACCCAATAAACCAATATTTATTATAACCTAAAACGGTTATTAATCAATATTATAACCAAAAAAGATTGTAATTAAAAGTGGATGTCCTCATTTTAAGGAGGATAAGAGTATGGATTATATTAGTGAAGAAATACTGAATGCGCTAGAAATTTTTTTTCTAAAATTTTCAAAATACCATTGCCTCAGTCAATTGACCTTGGTCATTGGTGGTCCAGAGTAATTAATGAGATAGAAATAGATTTATTGTATTTGTTGTATGATAACAATGTTTTCGGAAGATATGACAACAATGATTTAATATTTATGAATAATTTACTTTCTAACCGAATCAAAGAGATAGAAATAATGGTATAGGTAGCAATCTATTTAATAGATTTATCATTAATGTGGACAAACCCACAAAATGACCACAAATACATTTCGAACTACTTTATTACATTTTGGAAAAAATCATAAAAATAACTATTTAAGATTATCATTCTATGGAGTTCTTTCCTATTATAGTAGTCATTAATCAAATTTGAGATGGAAGGCAGTATCGGGTAATTCCCCTGAAATGCCTAATATATAAGGGTTTTAGTTAAACAATGAAAATTGGGCGTACCAAAAACGTGCCGATTCAGATGTTATCAGTGTAGGAGGCGAACTTTTTTTAGTTCGTCTCCTTCTATTTTTTTTCACTATCTCTAAATTTGAAATTTAATTTAATACTTGCGCCAGATTCTAAAAGCAAAACAGCGGGTGTATGTCTGAAACAGTAAGCGCGTATATAATCCACGCCAGCTGCCTTGCAATACCTCTCAATACATTCTTCGTACTGTTGATGGAGTTAAATAATTTCCAAGTGAGTTTTGAAAAATCATATATGTTTTTTAAGTTTGTTAATGTTAATTTATTATTGTTATTACGTCACCCTTCGCTTTCAACATTTTTTTTATTATCTCCGCATCTGACCAGCGTAAAGCCAAAGCCTCATTAATTCGTATTCCTGCCTCGCTAATAAATACAAAAGCATATATTAAAGCTGATAGTCTTATATCTTTAATGCTTGAACGTTTTTATATAATCAAGTATTTAGTTGACAGCCAATACAAGAGGGAGTATTATTTTATTATGAATTAAAAAAAACAAATTAATTCATAATAAAATGAGGAGGTGTAATGGATGGCAAAAGGACCGAAAGGCTTTTCTGATGAAGAAAAGAATGAGCTAAGAGCAAAGCTTTGTACTGAATGTGAGCGGAGTTGGGCATTACATGGATACAAGAAAACAAGTATTGGTGAATTAACTGCAAAAATAGGAATATCAACAGGATCATTTTATTTATTGTATTCGGCTAAAGAGGATTTGTTTTGTGACACCTTAGAGCGTGTGCAAAATAGGTTAAAAAGCAATTTGCAAGAAATTATTAATAGTGAAAGGGGCAAAGCTGGTTTTATTAGTGCCATGAAATGGCATTTTAAAGAATTTGATAAATCACCATTTTTATATGATCTGGGAACTCCAGATTTCTTAGCCTTTTTAAACAAAATACCTAAAGACCGTATCGAAAAACTACATTTTGATAGCGTAAATTTTTTTCTACGAGACCATTGATCTTGCAGGACTCAGACTGAAAGTTGAAAAAGAAAAAGCATATGCTGTAATAAGTTCGATGCTATTTATAGTGACAATAAAAGATAAAATTGCTTATGACCATCTTGAAGTATTTGAATTTCTATTAAATAGTACGATAGATACAATTTTTGAATAAAGAGAGAAAAAATCAATGGAGGTAAAACGAAGGTGTCTGGGGATTTTTTTGAAGTATTTCTTTATTGTTTTAAAAAATTAGGTACCACTATTCATTATTTTAAATATTAATGTCAGCAAAATTTTGCTTGTAATTGGAGTTGTCTTACATATAAAAGTGGATAAAGACAAGAAAGCAAGAATTTGTCGACAAATTTGTATCGGAATTTCTATTCTGTTTTTTTTAGAAGCTATATCTATCTGGGGTGTTCTTATTTCCTATTTTAGGAGCATTCCTGTTAGAAGGATTTTCGGGAGCTTAAAAAGAAAAGCCCTCTTGTATGATGTATGAGTGTCAACGCCTAAATTGATTCACCATCACACAGGAGAACTCCATTTATGAATCTAATACGAACCAAAAAAATTAATCAAGTCACTGAAGCGTACATAGTACACATGCGCGGCTGGTAGGCAAGGTATACAAACAAAGAGATAAAACTTGTGTTTCTAAAAATATATTAAGATTATGTAATGGAAAAAAGGAGACTTATAATGAAAAAAAACAAATAGGCTGGTTGCTTTTGTAACCACCGTAATTACAATTTTCAGTTGCTTTTTCTACCTTCCCATGTCAACATTTGCAAGTGCTGAAGTAACTCCATCAGGTGTGGATATTTCAAAAATCGAAACAATAGTTGATGATATTATGGAAGGTAAAATAGGGGTTACCGTACCAGGTGCGGCAGTTTCTATAGTTAAAGAAGGAAAGCTAATTTTCAGCAAAGGGTATGGGGTAGCAAACATTAAGGAGGATATTCCTGTCGATCCCGCATCTACTGTATTTGAAATTGGATCGGTCAGCAAAATTTTTACATGGACAGCAGTAATGCAACTAGTTGAAGAAGGAAAGATTGATCTGCATACAGATATACGAGAATACATCGGGCATGAGCGCCTTAATTTGGTTTATGATAAACCAATTACGATATTAGATTTAATGAACCATACTGCAGGATTTGAAGAAAATGCAAGCGAAATGCTTACTTTTGATAAAGAAAAAAATCATTCCTCTTGAAAAATGGGTAAGTGCAAAACATCAGCCCAAGCAAATATATGAACCGGGAACGGTTATCGCATATTCTAACTTCGGTACAGACATTGCAGGATATATAGTGGAAGTTAAGTCTGGGGAACGCTTTGAAGAATATGTAAAAAAAGCATATCTTTGATCCTTTGCATATGCAAAGAAGTACTGCCTATGCAAATTATTATCACCTACCTGGGTTTGCAGAAAATAAAAGCAAGGGTTATGGCAGTGCGTCAAAAGGATTCGAGTTGCTACCAGAAAACTTTTTAAATGAGGCACCTGCTGGAGCGATTACTTCAACCGCAGAAGACATGGCAAAGTTTATGATTGCCCACATGGATTATGAGGATGCTTTAGAAAACTCATTATTTAATTCGCCTCAAACGCTTAAAGAAATGCATACCGATTCCCTTTCTGTTTCTGCCGGTATGCCTTCTAATGCACATGGGTTTTGGATGCGTCAGGAAAACGGAGTTCGTTTACTAGAACACGGAGGAAATACAACCAATTTTTCCGCATTTTTAAGTCTCGTCCCAGAAGAGAATTTCGGTGTTAGTGTGCTTACCAACGTAGCTGGAGAATCGGGTGGTGTGCGAACTGAAATTGTAGATAAGCTCTCTGCCCAGTTTTCTCATCAAGCAACGGTTACTGTGCCAAATTTCCATACCCAAAATCTTAGTGGAACTTATTATTCGGGCCGAATGATTCATAGCAACTTCCTGTCAAGTTTATATTTGGTTTCTGGTGATAGTATTGTTGTAAAGGACATGGGAAACGGGGAAATTGAAGTACGACCTTCCATCGATCCAAATCGAGAAACACTTCACTTTGCAGAGGTTGCCCCCTTGGTTTTTGAACGAATGGATTCCAATCCATCTATATTGGAACGAAGCGGAGGCTCTCTCGCTTTTTTATCCTTTGAGTTAGATGAAAACGGTCAGGTTGATAAAGTTCGCACAGGAAATATTCGAGACTATTTAAAAATGCCGCTAAACAAAAACATCCAGATCAATCAGATTGCTTTTGTTTTTTTGTACATTAATTTTTATTACAGGCTCCATCGCTGCGCTCATATCTGTCATTTTATTGAGAAAACGTAAAAAGCAGGGAACCTCTCTTTATATACCGGCATATATACAGACAAATCTATTACCAGTTATCGGTCTATTAAGTTTGATCAACATGATAGTGACTATATTGAGATTTATGTCGGCTATGTCCTCTCCAATTGGAGATTTTAGGATACACCTAATAATCAATGCAGTTCTTTCTATCGGCATGATAATTGCAACTATCCCTATTTTAAGATCATTTAGGGATAAGGGAGTTAGCAGAAGAAGGAAAATATGGAATGCTATATTGGTAGCAGCTATTTGTACGTTCATTTTATTGATGATTCAGTACCGCTTTCTGTTGTTTTGGACTATATAAATTGTCATCAAATTTGCTACTGCATAAAAGTCTACCAAACTTCACTCTAGTTAACGTTTAAATAGATTTTAATAAAAACAGGTAAAGTTAATTACCTTGCCTGTTTTCATTTGCAATGAATTACTTTTTTTAGTACGCATTGGTGGAGTTATTGACCTAACGACAGAGGGTACCAATGACAGTTCACAGGCTTTAAAATACGACAAACCAAAGGATGATGTGAAATGACATGCAAGCATAACTACTACATGCCGAGACTTAGCTGAGTTATTACCAGCTGCACAAACTGCTTGCCGTATATGTTATCCCAGGAGTGTTACGGCATTAAAAATAGCTTCATCACTGAAACATATCGCTCACAAGAACGAAAAAAATATACATTTACTATTCAGCAACGTAAAAGTAAATACTATTGTTCAGTTTTTGTTGAGAATGATGTAGTAATCTAACAATGTCATTGTAAACAAACAAATGAATACGCATTAACCAATGACGAAGCCCAGTTCACAATAAATTTTGAGCCTGGGCTTTTTTTTATATGCAAGATTAAATTAATTTTAATAAAGAATACTACTTTATTTTCCAGATGTAGTCTTAAAATAAAGTTTGTTCACATTACCAATATCTAAGGTATCTCAATGTGGGATACCTCTTTTTTTTATCTAGTAAAGGAAATTGTTTATATGGAAGTTCATTAATACCTAGTTAGAAAGGTTGTTCAGATTTTGTATATGTTGATTTACTATAGTTGAGCGTGGGGGAATCTGTAGAAAGGAGGATAGATTGGAACATTATATAAAATCTATGAGACTTTTAAAAAGATTGGAGGAACAAACGTGCAAACCAAGAAGCAAAAAAAAGGGTGGAAACGCTCGTTAAACACATTTCTTGCCACAGTATTAGTTGCAAGTAGTATCTCATTTGTTGGTGTTCCACAAGAGGCAAAAGCGGAAACAAATGATACACCACTATCATCCCCAGCAGGTGTAGATGGTGCAGTTTTATGGCTTCGACCAGATAGGGGAATTAGTGTTGAAAGTGGACAATCTGTATCTGAATGGCGTGATCAAAGTAATCAAGAAAATCATGCTACACAGAGTACAACCACTCTGCAACCAATGTACCGTAATGATACACAGTATAATGTGAATTTTAATCCAATGTTAGAGTTTAATAATAAGTATTTTGATCTTGAAGTCAATAAACTTCCTACGGGTAATTCATCACGAACAATTGTAGCTGTAGCAGCAACAGAGAACAATACAGCCGATAATCGTTATATCATTTCATGGGGAACTGCTTCTGGGGGTAATATGATAGGCATGCTCCAGCTAAGTGGAACTACAAAAGGTGCGATGTCTATTTATGGAGGCTCGTTCTCAAGTGGGGATGGTTTCTGGCAAAAAAAATGTGCCAAATGAACTTGTGGCAACATACGATGGTACGAATGGTGCGTTATATAGCAAAACGACACAAATAGGTAAAGCACCACAGAGTTGGAATACCGCTAAGACACAGGCACGAGTAGGACGTATTATTGGAAGTGGTCGACCAGAAGAATGGATAGGAACAATTGGCGATATTATTGTGTATGACCGTGCTCTGGAGGATGCAGAACGCAAACAAATAAGTTCATATCTTGCTATTAAATATGGCTATACACTTGGAGTTGAGGGACTTCCTACGAATAGTAAGAAGGCAGACTATTTAGCTTCTGATACAAGCGTTCTTTGGGACGCAACTGGAAATGCAGCTTATTATCATAGCATCGCTGGTATCGCGCGCGATGATAATGGTGGATTACTGCAGAAGCAAAGTAACAGCACAAACCCTGGACATCAAGTGGTTATTGGTTTATATGAAATTAGTGATAAAAACTCTAATAATGTAGCATCATTTTCAAATGATATGCAATATTTAATGTGGGGAGATAATAATCAACCATTTACTTATACTAAAACAATTGGAGATAGAGCACATACTGAACGTATTTGGAAAGTACAAAATAGAGGAAATGTTGGACAAGTAGAATTTGCCATTCCTAAAGCAGCCTTACCAGAAAAAGGAGCATTGCTAGTAGGGAATAGTGATACCGATTTTAGTGCAGCAAAAGAATATCCATTAACGTTAAAAACAATTAATGGAAAAGAGTATTATACAACAAAGTTAATGTTCACAGATGGTCAATATTTTACTCTTGTGACAACACAGCCTGAACTAGAAACAGCAATGCTAACAAAAACAATCACTGATGAAAATAAAGTGACCTTAATTTTTGATCAAAGTGTGACTTTAACAGATTTAAACGGCTTTACAATTACGAAAGATGGTATAGAGATTCCTATACAAAGTGTTTCTCACACAATAGATGGTAATAAGATAATTTTAACATTACCATCAAATAATGTTACAAATGAATCGGTTATTAAGGTGAAATATGAAAAAGGCTCTGGTAACTTAAAAGGCAGCACAAATAATCTGCCAGTTGGGAATTTTGAAATACAGGCAGTAAATTCATTTGCAGCTTCTTTAAAAATCAATGAGCCAAGTACTACGATTGTGGCAAAGCCAAAACCGGACATAAAAGGTGAAGTCGAAGCTGGTTCAGATGTTGAAGTTGTGTTAAAAGATAAACTAGGAAATGTAGTACCAAATGCAGGTGGTATGGCTAGTGTTGATGGAAACGGTAATTGGACATATACACCTTCAACAGATTTAGCAACAGGTGACTATACAATTGAAGTGAAGGCTACAAAAAACGATAAGACAGTCACAAAAACAAAACCTTTAACAATTGTCGATAAAACCGCACTTCAAAATAAAGTAACAGAAATAGAAGGCTTAACACCAACACATTACACATCAGAAAGCTGGACAGCCTTACAGGAGAAATTAACTGAGGCAAAAGCTGTGTTAACGAATCCTACTGCTACACAACAAGAGATAAATGCTGCATTACAGGCATTAGAAGATGCACAAAATGCCTTAAAAGCACCAAAACCAACAAGTGTAGCATTGACTCAAACGGTAACAGATGGTAATAAAGTAACACTGACATTCAATCAAGAAGTAGAACTAACAGATTTAACAGGCTTTACTGTCATGGTGGATGGAACGCCAGTAACACCAACAGTTGAAGTTGATTCAACTGACAATAAAAAAAGTAATCTTCACATTACCGAATGGCACAGACGTAACGAATAAAGAAGTGAAGGTTATTTATAATGGTGCAGGTAATTTAAAAGGTAAGGGAGCGACAGGTGCACCTGTAGAGAATTTTGAAATGGTGGCAGAGGACCCATACAGCGCAGCGTTCCAAATTACGAAGCCAGACGAAGTGACAGCTAATCCGCAGCCAACAATTGATGGGAAGGTGGATGTAACCACAACGCCATCTACAGTAACAATTGTCTTGAAAAATGACAAGGATGAGCCTCTGTTGGTAGATGTGGCGGCAACAGTCGACCCAACGACAGGTGAATGGACATTTACACCACCAACAGATTTACCAGATGGCACATACACAATTATCGCAACAGCAACAAATGGTCAACAAACAGTTACAAAGAAACATACATTCACAGTGGCAACAACACCAATAGTAAACAAAGTGCCACTTCAACAAAAAGTAGAAGAAGCTAAAAATTTAGTTGCAGGTGAGTATACACCGGCAAGCTGGGCACAGTATCAAGAGGCTTTAAAGAAAGCGAATGAGGTACTGGCAAATCCAAATGCAACACAGGAAGAAGTTGATGCAGCACTTGGCATATTAACAGGGGCACAAAATGCACTTGTGAAAATAGGCAAAGTAGGAAAAGGGTTAGGCACATTAAACCCATCTACAGGTACGTTAAGCCCAAGCTTCCAAACAGGGGTAACAGATTACACAATGACAGTCGGCTATTCAACATCAGTCATTGACTTTACGGCGATTCCAGTAGAGGCTGGCGCTACAGTCACAACAACGGTTAATGGACAGCCAGGTGCTATTGGACAAATTCCACTACAGGTAGGGGAAAATATCATTGTCATTTCAGTGAAAGATGCAAATGGTAATGTAAGACAATATACGATTAAAGTATATCGCGATGCCTACACAGGTGGTGGTGGCTCATGGACGCCAAACCCAACACCACCAGTTACGCCGACACCGGGCGACACAAAAACAAAAATCCGAGTGGAGCTTGAAATCGATGGAGAAAAACCACTGGAAAAAAACAACAGTAGAAATTGAACGTACTAAGCATGCCAACGGCGACATCACGGACTTCGTAGCTCTTACAGAAGCGAATGCCAAAGAAGCTGTGGCAAAGGCAAAGGAAATCGGCAACAATATTGCTCGTATCGTATTGCCAGATGTCAATGATGAAGTGAAGGAAGCGAAGGTCGAAATTCCAAAAGAATCCCTGAAATTACTACGTGATAACGGTTTATCGTTAGAAATTTCATCGGAAAATGGACATATTGCGATTCCAGTGAGTTCAATGGAGGGTATTGACGATAATTTCTACTTCCGTTTAGTACCCGTGAAAAAGGAAAGTGAGCGTCAAGCGATTGAAGAGCGTGCCCGTGCAGAGCGCGTAGTACGTGAGACACTGCAAAGCAATGATGTGCATGTAGTAGCACGTCCAATGACAATCGAAACAAATATGCCAAGTCGTCCTGTACAGGTAACATTGCCGTTAAAAGGCGTGAAAATCCCTACAGATGCAAAAGAGCGTGAGGCATTCCTGAAGCAATTAGCGGTATTTATTGAACATTCTGATGGGGAGAAGAAAGTGGTGATCCCTGAGGTGGTAACAATGGCGAAGGGTGAGCTAGGCTTACGCTTCACAGTGGAGAAGTTCAGTACATTTACAATTATTCAGGTCAATAAGAAGGAAGAAACAAAACCACCTCTAGAAGTAAAAGAGCATGAAGCGTATATTAAAGGCTTCCAAGATGGTACATTTGGTCCCGAGAAAAACGTAACACGTGCTCAAGTGGCAACAATGATTGCGCGTATCCTAGGCTATACAGATGGACCAGTCAACACGGCACCGTTCAAGGATATTCCAAGTGATCATTACGCAGCGGGTGCCATTGCCTTTGTCAAAGAGCGTGGCATTATGAATGGCGACGTCAATGGTAACTTCCGTGCCAGTGAAAACATTACACGTGCGCAAATGGCAACGGTAGTGGCGAACTTTAAGCAACTGCCTATCGAAGAGAAGGTAGCGATTACATTCAATGATACAAAAGGTCATTGGGCACAATGGATTATCGAAGCAAATCGTGCGGCAGGCATCATCAATGGCCGTCAGGATGGTAGCTTCGCGCCAGATGAGCATTTAACACGTGCTCAAGCGGTGATCATGATGAACCGTATGTTTGAGCGTGGTCCACTACATGGCGTGACAGCACCAAGCTTCCCAGATGTGAAAGCAACACACTGGGCATTCAAAGAAATTGAGGAAGCAGCAAAATCACATTCGTTCGTAATCGACGAAGATGATAATGAGCAACTTTCAAAATAAGACATAGAATTGGCAGGCTAGGGGAAACCTTAGCCTGCCTTTGTTTAATAGAGAAAAAAACTATGTAAAAATATTAGTTATCAAGAAAGTGACTAGGTACTGAATTAATTTTGATTTGAGTAAAAAAAGATAACCGAATTACAGGTGATCTTTGACTTTGAATTTGTAACTGTTTACCAAATGAAAGGAATTAGTTTTTTAGTTTTCTGTTTATATAATGTAAATTGTTGTCCGTACTTGTTTTGTAAGTAATCATCTGATTTTGGAATATAGCCAAAAATAAATACGAAAAATAAACCAAGAGGAATTAACAAACTATAAATATTGTTAGAGATTAGCGCTAAGCCTAGTACCCAAAGGCAATCTCCAAGATAATTAATATGAATCGCATATTTAAATAAACCGCCTGTATAGAGCTTACCTTTATTTAGAGGATTGTCTTTAAAAGGTTTTCTAAGCAATTCAGAAATTGTGTTTAACATACTCCCTCCTAAAAATAATATCCAACCTACAATGAGTATTGTTAAGTTTGGATCCTGTTTACTAGTAATCATTAAAATGGGAAAGCCCAAATAATAAATCCCAAAGGCTATACTGTTCATGAGAGCTTCCTGCATTGCAATACCTCTAGGTAACCATATAAACATCATAGCTGTTAATCGCAAAGCTGTAATAATTAAAGCAATAAAAAGTCCGAGAGAAATGGCGGATTTTTCATATGTAATGAAAAGTAAATAATATGCAATGATTAAATAGATAATCTCAGCTACTAAAATTAAGATTTTTTCTTTTATCGTAGAATTGTTTATACCATACACAATAAGGCACCCCTTCGTTATTTATATTTAATTGGAAAAAAATACTTCTATGATACTATTATCCTCTTGTGTGCTATAGGGGTCTGTTTGATAAACTTCAAACGGTGCACCATTCAATTTATAGTTATTTTCATTTATCCATACATGTAGTTTGGTATGAATGGAAGGTAGTTTATCGTAAGAACCAATAAGCGTAGCCATTGCGCAAAGACCAGGATTAAACACTTTTGT
The DNA here is from genome assembly GCA_001312325.1 of Lysinibacillus pakistanensis. Next base: position 199,173 of record BBDJ01000003.1, read on the forward strand.
TTCATTCGTGGCATTTGTAAGTGGAATCGCAATTTCGACATCATAATTATCAGGTTCATATTCAGAACTATGGAAAATAGTAAGTGGTTTTGCGCTAGGTGATAAATTTCTAAACAAGATTTTACTAAATAATTCACTAAAGTGTTTTAAAAAATCAGCGGTATTTATTTTTTTTCGTTGAGAAAAGATATCATAGGCTATGTGATCCACAAGTTTAATCTCAATCTGATCTAAATAGCTCATGATATTTCCATCTTTGTCTAACACTTGAATATCTAGTTTTAATTCTTTTAACATAGAAGAATAAATTGTGAGTTGTTGTGTCAGATTTTCTTGTTTGATTTTCATTTTATTACTAAGGAGTTCGGTATCCTCTCTATTAGTTAAAATAATTTTGATGTCTTCTAACGAAAATAAATAGTTTTTTTAATCGTGCTATTAATAAAGCTGTTTCTAGCTGGGAAAAATTATAATAGCGATAATTATTATTAGCATCAATGAAATCAGGCTTTAAAAGTCCAATTTCATCATAGTATCGCAGCGTCTTGAGTGTAAGATGTGATATTTTTGAAAACTCACCAATTGTAAGCATAACAATCACCTCCTTTTAAATTACTTTAAATATAAAGTATCCTGTAAGGGGAAGGTCAAACAATGTAACTAAGTTTTCTTAAAGGGGATTTATTGAATTAAATATTATCGAAATGGCTGCATCAGAAAAAATATATTATCACTAATCTTTTAAAAGATTGGTTACTTAATATTGTTCTTTTTAATTTGAACGGACAGGTGTAAGGTGTTTAAAGTTTTCAGGCATAGGATTTGAGGAATGAACAGATAATCACTAATTGTTACTAGATTTGCATATTACCATTTAGTGAAGACATGATCAATTTCGTCTTGGCATAATTGTAGCTGCCACTATGCTTTCGCTACAGAAAACATTTTGCTGAATGAAGATAAATAAGTAATGCAATCCTCACACTTTTCATATAAAATTCGTAAGATATAACTTACTTGAAAGAGGTGTGAAAATGTTTCCTGTTTTACATACTGATCGATTAGTGTTACGAGAGCTCACAGTGAATGATGCTCAGGCAATTCTAAATTGCTTTTCTAATCCTGATGTACTACGTCATTATGGGCAGAATTCATTAACGAGTTTAGATCAAGTTAGGCTAATAATTAATAACTTTTCAAAGAGCTATGAGGAAAAATGCGGAATTAAATGGGGAATAGAATTAAAAGGGCAAGCAGGCATAATTGGTACCATTGGTTTTCAAGAGTGGTCAACGGAGCATAAAAGAGCAGAAATAAGTTATGCACTTTTCCCAGAGAGTTGGGGAAAAGGCTATGCACTGGAAGCCGTTAATAAAGTAATTTCATTCGGCTTCCAAGAGATGGAGTTAGTGCGTATAGGAGCAATCGTTTTAACCGAAAATGATGCCTCAAACAAGCTGTTAACAAAAGCTTGCTTTGAAAAAGAAGGGGTATTAAAAAAAATATATACATCAAAATAATGTTTCATATAACACTTATGTTTATTCCCTGATAAATTAAAATCCTAAGACCGAGATAAGCTGAATTGCTGTCTTGGTCTTTTTAGGATCAATGTTTAATAAAAGATTATTTAATAATCGCCTGTAATGTGTCTAATCCCTCCTTCAGATAAACATAAGTATTCATTGTCGTGATATTTGTATCTGCTTTTTTTTCGCTGTATCTAAATATCGTTGTAATTCTTTGATGTAAGCTACTACAAACTCTGTAAAATTGTATATATGTTGCCACCGACTATTTTTCTCCAACTTTTTTTTAGAATGTGAAACTATAAGTTTGGATCTATTTTTTTTCTAAAGTTAAGAATATTTGCGTTACCAAATGGGTTTAATTTTTGACTTTTACCAGTTTGATGAAGTGTTTTCAATTTGCTAGTAAAATCACTTAAAATAGTACTGTGACCAGTAGTGGTAAAGAAAAGTAGCTCGTCTTCATTATTATCATTTGCAAACACTTTTAAATAGCCATCAACATAAAGATTATTCAAGATTGAGATGCCTTCCTCTAATTCAAATCTTATTTGCATACAATTACCTCCAAATATCAATTTAATTATTTCATTTTCTCTTTTCGGTTTCAAACGCTCTCTTTGGGAGAAAAGAGGTTAGAATTCATACATAGTTGCCATTACCAGAACACAAGTCAGACAGAGAACGTCACAAAACTTTTGATTTCTAGACTTTTTTTTGGGTAATAGTGACATTATACTGGACAAATACAAAAATTTATCATAAAGTAAAAGTAATAAAATTAATTGCGGTAGAACAATGAATTCACAAATTACAAAGAGTAATCGTGTTTTGTTAGATACTTTTTGTAATTTGTGAATTTTTTTCTTTTGAAGCAATAATGATTTTATTTAATACAATTAGTGGAGGTCATATAAATGACACAAGGTACAGTAAAATGGTTTAACGCAGAAAAAGGTTTTGGCTTCATCGAAGTAGAAGGCGGAAATGATGTATTCGCTCACTTCTCAGCAATCCAAGGTGACGGTTTCAAAACATTAGAAGAAGGTCAAAAAGTTGAATTCTCAGTAGAAGAAGGTCAACGCGGACCACAAGCTACAAACATCGTAAAACTTTAATTTTAATGAAATACCCATAAAAAGGCATCCTTTAATTAGGATGCCTTTTTTGTATAGAACAAAAAGAGTGCCTTTCTTCTAATTGATAATTAATTTCACTTATTAATGAAATAACACTGGATTTTATAATGATTTAATACTACAATGATAATGATTATCAATATCATTTATATCGGGAGCTGGTAATACTTTTTCAAAATAACTACATAGAAAGTGGAGGTTAAACAGAAAGATTGGTATTCACACATAATTGACAAAGGAGTTTTTGACAGAATGAAAAGGAAATTTTTACTTATTGGTTTTATTACATTATTTATGCTCGTTTTAGCTGCCTGTGGCGGGGAAAAGGAAAGTGAGCAAGATCCATCACTTGATAAAGACGAAAGCAGGGAAACAGCTCAAACAAAACAAGAGCTTACAGAAGAAAATGGTACAAGAACAATAGAATATCTTGGTGAAAGCTATACAGTTCCAGAAAAAGTAGAAAGAATCGTTGTAACAGGTGCAATGGAGGCAATGGAAGATATGGTTGTACTTGATGTGCATCCAGTAGGAGCTATTGCTGTCGGTGGAAAATTCCCTGAACTCTATGCTTCTGTGACAGACAAAGCTGAATCCATTGGGGAGAAAATAAAACCGAACTTTGAAAAAAATAGTAGAATTAGCTCCAGATGTTATTTTAGGCTCAACAAAGTTTCCAGAGGAAGTACGTGGAAAGTTGGAGAAAATTGCACCTACTATTTTAGTTTCACATATCTCTACAGACTGGGAAAATAATTTAAATTTATTAGCTGAATTAACTGGTAAACAAGCAGACGCAGAAAAAATCCTATCTACATATAAGGCTGATATCGAAGCAGCTAAAGCAACTTTAATTGAGAAATTAAAAGGTCAAAAAGTGGCAGCTATTCGTATGCGTGGTGGACAAGCTTATGTATATCCAAAAGAAGTGTTCTTCAATCCTGTATTATATGGTGAGCTTGGTTTAGAAGTACCTAATGAGGTAAGCAAGGCTAAGTCACAGGAAGCTATTTCTGTGGAGCAATTGGCTGATATGAACCCAGACTATGTGTTTATTCAATTCTCTGCTGATGAAAATGCTGATGCCCCAAATGCATTAGAAGATTTTAAAAAGAATCCAATTGTCCAAAATATTACTGCCTTTAAAAATGATCAAGTATTTGTCAACGTTGTAGACCCCCTTATGGAAGGTGGCCCAGCATATAGCCGAATTAAATTCTTAGAAAGTGTTCAACAATATCTTCTAAAATAATTGGTGAAGACAAGGAGCAAACCATTTAACTTGGTTTATTAAAAAAAGGAAATGTATTAGTATGCTGTATCCCGATTGTTGTACATATTAAACAATCGGGTGCAGTTTTTTTATTCGTTCTTATTAGAGAATCAGTGAATACGATTTTTTTTACTTTGTGTTTATATGGAAGTAGAAACTGTATGCTATGATAATGTACATAGAGGAGGGAGTCACATGATACGAGTTGGATTAACTGGTTGGGGAGATCACCCTTCACTTTATAGTGGAGTGACTGCCTCAAAAGAAAAATTATTCGATTATACGGGTCATTTTTTTATCGGTTGAAGTAGACACTTCGTTTTATGCTATACCATCTAAAGAGAATGTACAAAAATGGTGTCAGGATACGCCGGATCATTTCCGTTTTGTTGTCAAAGCCTATCAAGGTATGACAGGGCATTTACGTGGGGATATTCCTTTTGAATCAAAAAATGATATGTTTAATGCCTTTATCGAATGTGCAATGAATTTAAATTCCATGGTAAGCTAGGAATGATTCTTACTCAGTTTCCACCATGGTTTGATTGTCAGGCAAAAAAATGTTCAATATTTGTTGTATATACGACAGCAGCTTAAGGATTTTGAGGTGGCTATAGAGTTTAGAAATCAAACATGGTATGCAGAGCCTGTCGTGCAGCAAACTATGAATTTCTTACGAGAGCAACAATTTATTCATACTATTTGTGATGAACCACAAGCAGGTGTCGGATCAGTTCCATTTTATCCTACTGTTACTGCCAAGAAGGCACTTATTCGAATTCATGGTCGCAATATTCATGGCTGGCGTAACACTGGAAATGCTGAAAATTGGCGAAAAGTTCGGTTCTTATACGATTATAATAAAGAAGAGTTGCAGCAGCTTGGGCATCATATCAAAGGGCTTGAGACTGAGGTGGAGGAGCTTTATGTATTATTTAATAATAATTCAGGATTGCACGCTGCTAAAAATGCGAAGGAGCTACAAGGTATCTTAGACATTAAAGATGTCGGACTAGCACCTAAACAATTAAATATGTTTGAAGGGGAACTATAATGGAATTTTTTTCTTTTAGTCATTATTGCACTATTTTCCGGCTTAGTAGGTGCACTAGTTGGACTAGGCGGGGGCATAATATTAGTGCCAGCAACATTATTCGTAGGATTGAATTTAGGAATGATTCCAGATATAACACCCCAAAAAGTGGTTGGATTATCTGTTGTGATGATGATTTTTACTGGGCTTGCCTCAACCTTAAGCTTTATGAAATCCAAAACGGTTGATTATAAAAGCGGTTTACTATTTTTTTTATAGGTAGTGTCCCAGGAACAATGCTTGGTGCGTGGGTAAATAAGGGATTAGATTTACCTTCATTTAATTTATATTTTGGTATTTTACTTATTATTTTAGCGACAATATTACTTGTACGTGATAAATTGAAACCAGTAAAATGGTTTGTAAAAAATGGGACGCAGCGAGAATTTACGGATACTGAAGGCAATACCTTTGTTTATGGATATCCCATTTGGTTTGCCATTATTTTAACGTTTTGTATAGGGTTTGCCTCTGGATTATTTGGTATCGGTGGTGGCTCAATGATTGTTCCTGCAATGATAATTTTATTTTTATTCCCACCACATGTTGCTGTGGCAACATCGATGTTCCTAGTGTTTCTTTCATCGCTTGTTGGTTCAGCGAGTCACATATATTTAGGACATGTACCTTGGCTCTATACAATCCCTGTAATCCCAGGCGCCTATATCGGTGCAAAGCTTGGAGCAGCATTAAATAAAAGAATAAAATCAGAGACACTTGTAGTAGTGTTGCGCGTAATATTATTATTGATGGGAATTAGATCCATAATTGAAGGTTTATTGTGAATATCTCTTGTTGAGATAATAATGTGAATGAAAAGAAGAGGTGGCTAAAATGCTGGAAAAAAATTCATATTTTTCACACGAATGATTTGCACAGTCATTTTAAGTATTGGCCACGAATGCAAAATTTTGTGAAAGAGCAGCGTATGGAGCTCGCAACATTGGGCGAATCAAGTTTTCTTTTTGATGTAGGTGATCATTTAGATCGTTCCAATATTTATACAGAGGCTACAATCGGTAAGGGGAATGTGAAACTGCTAAATGATGCAGGTTACGATGTTGTGACCATTGGTAATAATGAAGGTATAACATTGTCTCACGAAGAGCTATATCATTTGTATGATGAGGCAGCATTTGAGGTTGTTGTTGCCAATGTCTATGCCTCACAGGGAAGTAACCCTTTTTGGATGAAGCCCTATGTTATATTAACCACTACACATGGTACTAAGCTGGCAGTTATTGCAGCGACAGCTATGTTTGAAATTTATTATAAAGAATTAAAATGGCAAATGGACGATGCTAGGGGAACACTAATTCGGCTGGCTCTTCAGCTTCGTAATAAAGTAGATATTATAGTTTGTTTGTCACATTTAGGTGTGACAGAGGATGAGCTTTTAGCAGATGAGTGCCCGGAAATAGATGTAATATTTGGTTCACATACCCACCATATTCTTCCGAATGGAAAACTTGTTAATGGCGTTTTATTGACAGGTGGAGGAAAATTTGGACAATATACAGGGCATCTTGTGGTAGAATATGATAAAAAACTGAGGAAAATTGTTGAAAAAAAGGATAGTTTAATTCATAATAAGGATTTGCCAAAGGTTAAAAATGAGATAGATATTGTACAGTCATATGAGGAAGAAGGCAAGCAATTACTAGATATCCCAATATTTACAACGGAAAAATCGTACAATAAGGAATGGTTCCATTATTCGCAATTATCCGATTTATTTGCACGGGCCATCTTAGATAAAAGCGGAGCAGACTGTGCATTATTTAATGCAGGAATATTTTTAGATAGTCTACCAAAGGGAACTGTAACTGCACTGGACTTGCATAGGATTTTCCCACATCCAATTAATTTATGTACGATTGAATTAACGGTTGCAGAAATGAAAGAAATATTCCAGCAATCCAAAAATGAAGAGTGGCCCTATATTGAGTTGAAAGGTCTAGGATTTAGGGGCGTAATCTTTGGAAAGATGCTGACTTATGGCTTTTCCGTGAATGAGGATCGTCAGTTGCTTATCAATGGAAAGCTTGCAGATAACGAACGAATTTATAAATTAGTAACACTTGATTTATTTACATTTGGTTATTTTTATCCAAGTTTTAAATATGCGAAGAAAAATTATATTCTACCAGAATTTTTACGAAACATTATGATAGATTATGGGCAAAGAATTTTTAAGCCGTAGAAATCAATGCTTTTAGAATAGATTGGGGAAGAGGTCATGCGATTAATTTCAATCGATGTATTAAAAGAAGGAATGGTATTAGGAAGAACTATTTGGAATGAGGCTGGACATCCTTTATTAAAGAAGGATGTTGTGATAAATGACCGCATTATTCAAAGACTTCAGGAATTAAATATGCATTATCTCTATATAGATGATGAAATTTCTGAGGGGATTGAAGTAAAGGAAACCGTTCCAACTGCAATGCGAAATAAGGCAGTTTCAACCATTAAGAGTTCTTTTCAATCAATGGATGGATTAAATCCAGTGAATGCCTCTTATATACTTGACCAGCAGTCAAAAGCGATTGTCTCAATTGTAGATGAGTTACTGTCAGCAGTTACTGGAAATGATGAAATTTTAACAATACTTACAGATGCATATTTATTTGATGAATATTTATATCAACATTCCTTTCAGGTTACGCTCTATTCAATAGCTATTGCGAAGGAGCTTGGATATTCAGCAGAGGATTTACGTTTGATTGGTATTGGTGCTTTGTTACATGATGTAGGCAAGCTAATGGTACCAAAGGAAATTCTCACAAAGCCCGGACGCTTATCCAATGAGGAATTTGATACGATGAAAAAGCATACACGTTATGGCTTTGATTTGTTACGTAATTTACATTCAATATCATTGCTAGTAGCTCACTGTGCATTCCAGCACCATGAACGCATTGATGGCAGTGGCTATCCTCGAGGCTTAGTTGATTTCGAAATTCATCCGTTTGCTAAAATTATTGGTGTCGCTGATGTCTTTGATGCGGTGACCACAAATCGAGTTTACCGTGAGAAAATGCTACCATCACAGGGCCTAGCAATTGTAGAGGCGGGTGCAGGTACTATTTATGATGCACGTATTGTAAGAGCTTTGAAAAAGGCGGTTGTCCATTATCCAAATGGGGTTATTTTAAAATTATCGGATAATCGTAGAGGCATCGTATCAAGACAAAATACTTTGAATGCTGCATTACCATTTATTCGTGTTTTTGAGGAGCAAAATCAATTATTATCAGCTACATATGAAATTAATTTAGTGGATTACCCTGGCTTAACAATTGAATGTGTAGAAACAGACTATGTTGTACCGTCCAAGGTCGAATAAAAATCTCCTCCTGTTCATATTTTATGGAACAGGAGGAGATTTTTTTGTTTTTCCCTCGAAAAAGAATGAAATTGAGATCATATAGTAATTATAGTCATTATGGTAGCTATAGAAAAAAGGGAAAACGGTTAAATCGTTTGACCTTATTAATTGTAAGCATCATTATAGGTGTTTCTTTATTCATTTATTTTTTGAACGAGCGACTTATGCCCACCTACTTACAATATGCTGAAGTACAAACCAATAAAATTGCATCCTATGTTGTGAGCAAAGCATCTTTAAATGTTTTAGATATTAATGACGTTCTTGTAGAAGTATCTCCCAACAGCAGCTCTGATTTGAAAATTAATACAGAAATCATTAATCGAGTACGTGCAGACACAGTAAAGCAAGTAAAAATGTATTTGGAGCAAGCAGAACTAGGAGATTTATCGAGTTTGCCAGATCTCGATAATATTGAATATGATTTAAATAAAATAAAAGAAGGAAATGGGATTGTCTTTTATATACCAATAAGCCAAGCAGCTAATATTCCATTACTGGGGAACTTAGGTCCTAAAATTCCAGCACGCTTTCATGTAATTGGTAACGTGCATAGTGATGTTACTTCTTCCATAACGGAATATGGTATTAACAGTGCGTTTGTGGAAGTAGGAATTCGTATAGAGGTAAATGTACAAATCATTGTCCCATTCGCTAGTAAATCCTCAACATTACGCAGGATATCCCAGTCGCAATGGGGTTGACAAGGGGGCCTGTGCCTAATGTTTATACAAATGGTACTGAGGGGACTCAGCCATCACTTGAAATACCTATACCATTTGATAAATAGAAAAGTTGCTGTGATAGTTGTTGCCGTTCCTTTAATATGTTACATTGACAACAGTAAAGATAGTTAATATAAAAAAAGCACATTTTTGATAGGGGCGATATTCGTATGACATCTTGTAAACCTACAAGCACAAATAAGGAAGAACATTTAAGAAAACCGGACTGGCTAAAAATAAAACTAAACACAAATGATGAATATAAAGGGCTAAAAAAACTGATGCGTGAAAAAAAATCTGCATACAGTATGTGAGGAAGCACGCTGTCCTAATATTCATGAGTGCTGGGGCGAACGTCGTACAGCAACAATGATGATTTTAGGCTCTGTTTGTACGCGTGCTTGCCGTTTTTGTGCCGTTAAAACGGGCTTGCCAAATGAGCTAGATTTAGCTGAACCAGAGCGTGTAGCAGATTCGGTAGCCATTATGAATTTGAAGCACGTTGTTATTACAATGGTTGCGCGTGATGACTTAAAGGATGGTGGCGCACAAGTACTAGCTGAAACGGTGCGTGCGATTCGACGTAAGAGTCCGTTTACATCTGTAGAAGTCCTACCATCTGATTTAGGTGGCTTGCAAGAGAACCTGCAAATTTTAATGGACGCAAAGCCAGATATTTTAAACCATAATATTGAGACGGTGCGCCGCTTAACGCCTAGAGTACGTGCACGTGCCAAATATGAGCGTTCCTTAGAATTCCTTCGCTTGGCAAAAGAAATGCAGCCAGATATCCCTACAAAGTCTTCTTTAATGATCGGCTTAGGTGAGACACATGAAGAAATTTTGGAAGTAATGGATGATCTACGAGCAAATAATGTAGATATTATGACTATCGGTCAATACTTACAGCCAACGAAAAAGCATTTGCCTGTTAAAAAGTACTATTCTCCAATAGAATTTGGGAAGCTACGTAAAATTGCGATGGAAAAAGGCTTTAAGCATTGCGAGGCTGGCCCACTTGTGCGTAGTAGCTATCATGCTGATGAGCAAGTGAATGCAGCAACAAAAGAACGACAATTACAAGTAGAATTATAAAGCAAAAGCTGTCATAGAATAGGTGGTGTCACTTTGATTATTATTGATGGATATGAATATGAGATTATTGAAGATTACCGAGACGCCTTTCAAGAGGAAGTATTTAATGAGCGATACTCAGATATTTTAGCCAGATACGATTATATTGTGGGCGATTGGGGCTATAATCAATTACGCTTAAAAGGCTTTTTTGATGATAAAAATCAAAAATCCACTTTTGATACGAAAATTAGTACGCTTCAAGATTATTTATATGAGTTTTGTAATTTTGGCTGTGCCTATTTCGTATTACGTAAATCTGGTAAAGCTATTTACCAACAAGAAGAGGTTGTTGGTGAAGATAACGAAGTGACAAAGCCAATTGAAAATGAGCCAATATTAGAATAAACAACAACAAAACCCTGATGCCATTTGCATCAGGGTTTTTCATAGTGTTGAAAAACTAAATGGTCAAGGGACTCTTTGTGAATATTTAGTCAAAATGAAGGTGATTTCCGTTCCAGGCTACTCGCTTTGTTGCTGACGCTTCGCTTTCGCACAGAGCAAAGCTTCCTGTGGGCGAGCGACGAGCCGCTTCCTGCGCTGACGCTCCGTGCAGGGTCTCGTCTGTCTCGCTATCCCACGGGAGTCGAGTAGCCTTGCACTCCAATCTGCAATAGTGTAGAATTTTAAATATTTTCTTCCTTCAAAAGTAAAGTAAAAGCATATTACTAACCACCATTAACATGGATAGAAAAGTGGTACAATTCTATAGCTTTCAGCTTTCATTTTATGCATAAAACTAATTTGTCACTTTACATAAAGCCACTTATTACTGTCGCTCTGCATTTACATAGAAAAATGTTATCAAAGCTCCATTTTTCCACAAAAATAGTGATGGCTAAGACTTCAATTTATCACTATACATTTATGTGAAATGCCAATGAAAATACTATGAGCAATGGTTGATTGGAGTGTAGACTGAGTGACTCCTTGGGGATTCAGCGTCACAGATGAGACCCTGGAGCGCGAGTGAAGCGGCTCATCGGACGCCCCCAGGAAAGCACTCAGTCGGAACGGAGATCAACCCCTCGTTTTGAAAAAGGGCTATACTTTTTAATTTGTCACCTTGATTTCATTGACATAATAGTATTTCAACAACAGGAAAAACCTGATGCCATTTGCATCAGGTTTTTAAATTTGTAAAAGATGATTTTCTGTAATTTGGGGCACACTAATAAATGTATATTTAAAACTAAGGGTGTGTTGATAAGATGAAAAAAGCTGTATTTTTAGATCGTGACGGTGTAATTAATGAGGTGTTAACGAATCGTGTTAAGTTTGTGAATAAGACCAAGGATTTTTATTTCCTGCCCCGTGTGCCAGAGGCTATAAAAAAAATTAAATAAGTACTTTGACTATATATTTGTGGTAACTAATCAAGGTGGGGTTGGCTTGGGGTATATGAAAGAGTCAAAGCTTCAAAAAAATACATGAGCATATGATGAAGGAATTAAAAAAAGGACGGTGCCATTATACACGAAGTAGTCTACTGTCCACATAAACCAAAGTCGGGCTGTGACTGCCGTAAGCCCAATAGTAAACTAATCGTAGACCTTGGGGAAAAGTATAATATTGATTTATCCAAATCCTATATGGTGGGAGATACGGACACGGATATTATAGCGGGAAAACGGGCAGGAACCAAAGGTGTTTTTTTAGGGGAAAGAGATCCATTAGCAGACGCAATTTTTCCAGATTTAATAAGTGCAGCTAATTGGATAATTGAAGATGCACAAGGAGTCACGTATAAATCATATAAAAAAAGGATAGTTTACTAAATGGAGGTGATGAACTTGACTAAAGAACAGCACAATAAAAAAACAGTAGACCGCGAGGAGTATGGGTATGGTTTTGATATTAGTGTCGACGACTTAGGGGTTATTGGACAAAATAATCAAGCCAAAAAGCAAAACGATAATGAAAATAAAGATAAGCCACGAAATCAAGATAATCCTTCTATTTTGACTAATGATTAGCTTATGATTGTATAAATTATTTTTAAGATTGTTACCAAAAATTCCGCTATCTTCTGCTTTACATGCAATATGTCTGTAGAAAGCGGAATTTTTTTGTAGTCAATTCTTATAAAAAAACACCCTATTTAAAAGGGTGTTAATTCAATAATTCACGTAAATATTCTCGTAATTCAACAGTTTCTTCCTCTGAACGATTGTAAACATGCTCAAGATAGCCAGGCTCTTCAATATCGTCTGGACCAATAATGGCGAAGCGTCCAAATTGAATATCCATGACTAGCACTTTACCAAAAAAAACGACCCGATTGCAAAATAGCTAAATCATAACGAAGCTTCTTTCCTGCAAAACTGACAAAGCGTGTTTTTGTATCCTCTACATCATCATATAAAAAAAAACGTTCCATCTTTTAATCTCCTTCCAGTCCTATAGATATGGTACTATAGAAGAGAAAAGACTATCAACTTTTAAAGATTTGAATGGGGGCTTTCCTTGTGTATTTTGTAGATCGTAATAAAATCACAAAAAATTTACAGTACTTAGATGGATTATTAGCTATTTTAGAGGCAGAAGATAATTGGCTGCAAAATGATATTAAAAAAATTAGCAATCGAGCGAATTGGTCACAATATTATGGAGTCAATGATGGATGTTGGAAATTTGATGATAGACGGCTTCATTATGCGTGATCCGGGAAGCTATGAGGATATTATTGATATATTAATCGATGAAAAAGTTGTATCAACAGAAATGGAAGCACCATTAAAAGCAGTTGTAGGCTTACGTAAAATGCTTGTTCGTGAGTTTATAGAGGTCGATATTCAGGAAGTAATCGATGTGTTAACAGCAAGTCTACCAGCATTAAAGCAGTTCCCACCAGCCGTAAATGATTATTTAACAAATGAACTTGGTCCAGTATCTGCATTTTTACCAGAGGATCATCAATGAAAAACTATAAGGCATATTGCTTTGATTTAGATGGTACAGTTTATCGTGGAAAAGAGGGCATCACTTCTGCAATCTCTTTTATTCAACGTTTACAGCAAATTGGTATTGAACCATTCTATGTTACAAACAATTCTTCTAAGACTAGAGAGCAGCTGCAGGAGGCTTTAATCGCCGTTGGTGTAAATGCACCCCTTGAACATATTTACTCAAGTGCACTGGTGACAGCCAAATATATTGCGCGAAACTTCCCAGGTCAAAAAGTTGCCATGATGGGCTCTGATGGTATTCGTAAAGCGTTATTAAATGAAGGTATTGAGCCTGTTGAGGAAGAGCCAGAGGTGTTCGTTATGGGTATTGATCGCACCTTGGATTATACGGCACTTGCCAAGGCAACGATTGCTATTCAAAAAGGTGCAACGTTTATCGCAACAAATCAAGATATTAAATTTCCGACTGAATATGGATTCCTTCCTGGAAATGGGGCGTTTGCTCGTTTAGTTGGGGAGGTTGCTGATGTTGAACCCATTTATATAGGCAAGCCATCACCTGCGATGCTTGAGATGATTGCTTCTCAGCACGGTTTTACAAAAGAAGAGATGGTCATGATTGGCGATAATTATGATACAGATATCATGTGTGGTATTCGTTTTGGCTGTGATACTATTCATGTTAATACGGGTGTAACACCAACAAGTAGTGTGTTAGAGAAAGAACAGCAGCCAACATATGTTATAGAAGCTTTAATTTAATAAAATTAAAAAGGATGTTTTGTCGAAATTTTGGCATAACATCCTTTTCATATGTTCAAATTTATAATAGTTGTTCTTTACCGTCTACCATAAAGGATTTTCTTCTATAAATTGATAGATGGCTTCTGTTAACGCTTCAGGAGAGTCAGCTTCCACTAATTCGCCATTGACGATTGCATAAAAGGATTCTGAGCATTTCGTACAGTAGCTGAGGCAGCCATATTCCAAAACGTCGATGTTTGGATCACGCTCTAATATTTCATATGTTTTTTTGAGAGCCATTTGCTAAATTATTTATACAAAATTCAACCATTGGATTCATACATGTCACCTCACCAAAGTAATGCTACTCGCTTTTAAAACTTTCGTCAATAATTTAAGTTTACCTTGAGCTGAAGGAGGAATTTAATTTCTAGTTAAATTCTTGAAAAAAAAGGTATTGAAGGGAACTATGAGGGGAATTAGGGCTGTAATGACGAAATGTAAATACTACGAAAATCATTCGAAAAATGCAGGTAATCATTTATTTTGTGAAATCTTTCACAAAATTGCATTCTTATATTGTGAAACATCTCACAATCGGTTATACTCATTTGTGGATACTTTGTGAACAATTATTATAAGAGGTATAAAAGGAGACTATTATGGGAAAATTAGTACTTTTAGGTGGCGGCTACGGCAATATGCGTGTCATGCTTCGTTTGTTACCAAACAATCTTCCATTAGACACGGAAATCGTGCTAGTAGACAGAGCCCCTTTCCATAGTTTAAAAACAGAATTTTATGCATTAGCAGCAGGGACTTCAACAGATAAAGAAATTCGTGTAAGCTTCCCGGAGCATGAACGTTTAACGGCTGTATATGGAGAAGTCGTTAACATTGATCGTGCTGAAAAAGTAGTCATTCTAGAAGATGGGCAACGTATTGAATATGATGATTTAGTCGTAGGTCTTGGCTGTGAAGATAAATATCACGGTGTACCAGGTGCAGAGGAGTACACATATAGCATTCAGACTATGGCGAAATCACGTGCAACCTTCCAAGCACTTTGTGGTTTGCCAGCAGGCTCTACAGTCGGAATTGTAGGGGCTGGTTTAAGTGGGATTGAGCTTGCAAGTGAGCTTCGTGAAAGTCGCGCAGATTTAAAGATAAAATTATTTGACCGTGGTCCACGTATTATGAAGGACTTCCCAGAAAAATTGAGTAACTATGTGAAGGCTTGGTTTGTGAAGCATGATGTTGATGTCATTGCCAATTCTAATATCACAAAGGTTGAGCCTGGTAAAATCTTTAATCATGAAGATGAAATTCCACTTGACGCGGTTGTCTGGACTGCTGGTGTACAGCCAGTGAAAATTGTGCGTGAGATGGATGTTGAAAAAGATAAGCAAGGTCGTCCACTAGTAACGCAATATTTTAATGTCCTTGATGATGAACATGTATATGTTGTTGGGGATTGTGCTTCTTCTGATTTTCCCCCTAGTGCTCAGTTAGCTGAGGAACAAGCAGAACATATTGTGAAAGTGCTTCGTATGCGTTGGAAAGGTGAAAATTTACCAGAGAAGATGCCAGATATTAAATTAAAAGGCTTTATGGGATCACTTGGTAAAAAACAGGGCTTTGCTTATTTAGCAGATACAACTGTAACAGGACGTATAGCTCGATTGATGAAATCAGGACTATTATGGCTGTATAAATACCAAAACGATTAAACTAGCCATTTAGAGCCAAAATAGGATTGCTTCAATTATAATTATTTGAAGCAATCCATTTTATTTTTTTATACGGTTTCATCTGGTGTGAAGCCCATTTTTTCAAGCGCTGAAAAGACAGGCTTTAATTGCACATATCCTTCTCCCACTACTTCATTATTTATTAAAACTAATGGATAGAAAAATTCATCTTCTTGTATGCGAGTTGCATAATCTTGATCTCGTTCATTCTCAATTGGACCTTCGATATCTACATAACGAATATCATAAGCTTGGTTTGGATATTTTCGATTAATCGCTGCCTGTAGCCACTCATATGTATCCTTTGAAGAAGGTGCGTTTACACAGCTAGCGCAGATAACTGCCGTTCCATAAATTTCGATCATTGGTTTCATTTGTCCCATTGTATTTCCTCTCCCCGTGATACTATATTGGATTTTTTTTCTGTTGCTAACATTATAATCATTATAAGGAAAGGAGTCGAGATAAATGGCTGAAGCAACAATTAACGACCAAGTACAAGAGGTATTAGATAAATTACGCCCATTCTTACTACGTGACGGTGGAGACTGTGAATTAGTAGATGTAGAGGACGGCGTTGTAAAATTACGTTTACTAGGCGCCTGTGGCAGTTGCCCAAGTTCAACGATTACGCTTAAAGCGGGTATCGAACGTGCATTATTAGAAGAAGTACCTGGTATCGTTGAGGTAGAGCAAGTATTCTAAACAATTTTAAAAGTTCTAGCTGACCATTCAAGCTAGAACTTTTTTTCTTTTTAGTGTTGGCGTGACTGTTCTTTTTCTTCTCGGATAATAGCCCATTGCTCTTTTGCCATATCAATAATTTTCGCTTCCCCACCAATGCTTTGCTTTTCAATGACCCTTGAAAAGAAGCGGGTAGCATTTTCAATATCACCAATACGTCTTGATAGTTCTGCAATCATATACATAATACGTACATCAGACATCTGGGTTGAGCTGTAATCCTCTGTTGAATAGGACTCCATATATTGATCCCGAGCCAATTTCATAAAACGCTGCTCCTGACCGCTATTGTTAAGGGAACGATAAAGCCATGCGAGACGTAATGCGAGACCAGCTATGGCAACAAATTTTTCTTTTTTTGATGGTGCCACAAAGGAAGGCTAACTTATAGGCTTGAATTGCCTGAAATACAGTACGCTCTCCTTTAAAATCATGATGTACCCATTTTTCAGTAATTTGCGTGCGAATTTCATCTTGAATACCAGGTGCAAAATATTTGGTAAAGTCTTCTGTAAAGGAAAAGCCACAGTGCTCACAAACAAAAACATTATAGTAAAGAGCATTAACCCCATCAGCATAAATAGGCTGAAAGTCCGTTTCTGTATGGTCAACCTTAATGAATTTAGAGCGGACTTTTAACGTAGGAAAATCTTTTTTTACAATTAAGACATTGAATTTTTTTTTCGTAATAAGGTGAAATCTCCATATTTTTTTACCTCTTTCATCGACATCGTTATAACTATTATACCAATGTAATTTCTATAAACATGAATAAAAAATACTATTTATGTGAAAAATATTAGAATTATTGCTAAAAATACGCTCGAAGCTGAATGTTTGTCATACAATGGTCAAAATTGATATGATGTTATATAAGAAGGAAGGTGATTGGGATGACAAGTTTAAAGCAAGTAATTGAAATTACACAGGCAGCTGGTTTTCATATTCAAGAAATGATGGAGTATAACGAAGAGCAAGGTTCTTTTTTTACGTGTAGCTGTGAATGGTGGAGGCTGTAGTGGTCTGTCTTATGGGATGCATTTTGATAAAGAGAAAAAAGATGATGATATTGAAGATGAACAACATGGTTTAAGAATTCTTGTTTCCCGCGAAGATGCGCCGATTTTAATGGGAACAAAAATTGACTATAAACAATCGCTAATGGGCGGAGGCTTCACAATCGATAATCCAAATGCAATCGCATCATGCGGCTGCGGCACATCTTTCAGAGCAGCGAAACGTGAAGGTACGCCTGAGGTTTGTGAATAATTAGTTGAACTGACAGTAGAACGTATCTTACGTATTTAAACTGACTAGTTGTTAGTTGGTTTTTATAGGAATTTGAATATATACGCTAAATGCGCTTTCTTACGTATTGAATATCGATATGGAAAGAAGCGCTTTTTTTTATTAAACGACTTAGAGCAAGAATGGGAAAGCGAGAAAATGAATTAATTATGTCCGTACATTATCACGCTTGGAATTATTTGTGATCAACGTACTTATATAGGATTCAGTGATTATGTTTTTCAAACTTGTTTCTATTGGTTCTATACCTGATTTAATTGACGTTAAGACTACGTTTTGCGCAAGTTATGGTGATATACAGGTTAACAGTATCGACACCTTTTATGAAGCATGCTATTTGGATGTGTTACAATCAAATTTGTGGAGAACTATACACTAATGGTGCAGTATTGTTAAATAAGATGGGGGGAAGATGATGGATAATGAATATTTCGTAGGTTGGGGTACATTGGCGTTGATAAATGCTGCACTTGCACAAGGGAAGAATAGAACGGGGTTAAATTGGTTTTTACTTTCTCTTGTATTAGGTCCATTGGCAACACTAATTTTGTTATTTGTTGAAAAGAGATAGTAACATTACATATTGGCTAGGTGTATACATAGACTAGATTTGATTAAATATAAAAGAAGCCACAATGACCTCAATTTTGAGATTATTGTGGCTTCTTTATGTACCCAAAAATGCTTATTGAAGTTTTGTTAATACATCTTCGTAAATTTCTTCTGAGGGTTTATTAAGGGCAATCGAAAACTCTGAGAAAATGGATTCCTGTAAGGTTTGAAGTAATTTTTCTTCTTGATTTGGGAATTTTTTTTCTAGTGCTAGAAATTCAAGCTTTTTTTCTTAGTAAAGTATTTAAGAGATTTGCTTGCTTTTGTCGATCACCAGATTTAATGATTTCTATATGATATCGCATACGATGTGTGTTTTGTTCTATCCATTCAACACCAGGAGAAGTAAATGAATGAAGAATTTTTTTGGGCATCATCTTTTTTTTATAATGTCTCTAAGCTGTTTTTTTTGCATTGTCAATAGGGGTACGAATGGTTAACTTTGAATCATTTAATGGATGTAAAACGTAGTAAGTTTTTGTAATGTCGCTGAAAGTTTGCTCACAAATATCTTCAATTGAACAAAGACCATGTGATGAATAAATGACTACATCGCCAACACTATACATGTAAATTCCCTCCAACAAAAAATAAATTGTCAACCAAGTTGACTAAATTAAGTATAATCCAATAAATGTTTTTTTGTCAACTTAGTTGACGATTGGTATTTTTTTTGTATATTATTAACGAAAAAATAGGGAATGAAGGTGAAAAAGTTGAAGGACGAATTGCAAAATCGGGATGTCATTGATTTATTAAGCGAGCGTCATGAAATACTTCGACGGCTTGCTGAAGAGAAGTGGAATAAACATAATCATATTTATATTTCTAATTCCGAATGGAGTATTTTGGGAAAAATATATAATCAGCAACTTACGATTTCAGATGTGGCTAAGGATGTTGATTTTTCTAGACAGGCAACCCACAAATTTATAAAAAAATTTGGAAGCCAAAGGTCTTGTAACAGTTTGTAAAGTTGAACATAGTAAGAAACATAAAGCCATTCGTATGACTGAATTTGGTGAAGAATGCTATAAAAAAAATGAACTATACAAGGCTGAAATTGAGCAGCAACTTATCAACACGATAGGCGAAGAGCATGTGACCAAATTAAAACATATCTTAAGGCTTAATTGGCAAGTGGAACATTTAGAAATGCAGGATTCACTCTAAGGAATGGAATACGTTCAGAATTCTTTGAGTAGTATCACTAGCCTCCTTTGATTGTGAAGAGCACAGAAAAAGTCGATTTGCTACCAAAAATTATAATGCAAATCGACTTTTTGTGTTTTAGACAAATTTTTTTTGCTAAGCACTAAAAATTCTGAATTAATGCTTCACCGTATAGAAAATGAGCCTTTATAATATTGATATAAGAGGTGAATGTGATGAAAAAGGATAGAGGGAAAGTTTGGTTAGGTGTTGCTGGAGTTGCTGTGAATGAACTTGGTCAATGGTTAGTTGTAAAAAAAAGCATATAGTGGCTTAAAGGGAAGATGGTCATTGCCAGCTGGATTTGTCAATGCGGGTGAAACGGTGGATGAGGCTGTTGTCAGAGAATTAAAAGAAGAAACAGGCATTGATTGTTATGTATCTGGCTTAATTGGTTTTCGTACAGGTGTTATTCGGGGTGAAATTAGTGATAATATGGCCATTTTCTATTGTCGAATGATAGATGAGCAACAGCTGATTTGTATACAAGAAAATGAATTGTTAGAAGCAAGATGGATGTATCCACAAGAGCTGGCACAAGATGAAATGACATCCGTTATGTTAAGAGAGATGGCCTCCAATCAATTTGAAAAACACCAATTGCAGGGGATTGAGGGCATTAATCCAGGTGATGTTTTTGGCTACTCCTCCTATCGATTATTCTTTAAAAAAATGATAATGGTGGATGACGGATATTTGGAGCTGTAAAGAATCCTTACTCTTCTATTAAATGTTAGGCGTAGCAGAATCGAAATGATTTTCCTAAATATGACGAACAAGCGAAAACAAGGCTATGTTCATTGAAAGCGTTGTCGTAATCATGTAAACTAGTGGGAGGAAAATGGAGGTTATACATACATGGATGGTCCAGTTTCATTAGTTCAGTTAATCATTTCAATTTTGTTATTTTTCGTCATGTTCTTTGGTATCGGGTTTTTATTAAATATGCTTCTGCGCATGACATGGTTAATGGCAATTGTGTATCCAATCGTTGTTATTTTCATTGTCGATGATGTAAGCTTTTTAGATTATATTTTCAAGCCAGGCACTGCGTTTCCAGCTTTGATTGATAAATTACAAGCATTGCAATTTGTAGATATTGCTATTCTATCTGGTGGCTTTGCAGGTTCTATTGTAGCTGGGATTGTCATGATTTATTTACGAAAAAGTGGATATCGAATGTTTTAACAAGCTTCAGTATTTATCTCCATGCATTGATGTAGAGATAAATACTGATTTTTATCTTCATTCAGCAGAAGACTGCCACCTCTACAGGTGGTGAGTTGAAAGTGGTTTAGATTCCTTTTCAGTGGGTGTCCAAACACCTACTGAAATAGAGGAACTCAGGCTAAGATCTTCACATCCTGTGAAAACGTCTGAGTGACCAACATCGTGTTGGCCTAAAGCCTCCGGCGGATGTTACGGATTTTCGAAGGAATGAAAAAAAGGATGTTAGCCTAACATCTTCGCATACTGCGAAAACGGCTAACTGACCTGCATCGTGCAGGCCTAAGCACAATTCAAAATCTGGACGCAATGTTTATCTGTGCGAAAGCGAAGCGACAGCAACAAATGTTTTCTGTAGCGAAAGCAAAGCGGCAGCTACAATTACGCCAAGGCGAAATTGATTTTCTAACACAGCCTCATCATGAAGAAGTGTCCTTTTTATAATAGGAATTGGTAGGTGATGATGGCGATAAAAATTCCTGTTAGTGCCCCGAAAAAAACCTCGCTTCGCTTGTGACCTAGCAATGTTTTCAGCTCTTCCATTTTTTTCTTGCCCATCCATTTGTGGCCATTTCTTTAAATCATGAAGCAATGTTTGAAAGTCCTTCCGTAGCTGATTTAGGATGGCTGCATGTTGACCTGCCTGATAACGAACACCACTTGCATCATACATAACGATAAATGAAAACATAGCAGCGACAGCAAAAATGGGAGAATTTAAGCCAGTTTCATAGGCAATTGAGGTTGTAAGTCCTGTAACGGAAGCAGAATGTGAGCTAGGCATTCCTCCAGTGGAAGTAAACAGTCCCCATTTAATTTGTCTGGTCATTAAAAAAATGAATTGGAATTTTGACAAACTGTGCAAAGAGAACTGCAAAGAGGGCAACGAGTAAAGGGGTATTTTGAAGTAAACTCATAATCATCACAACCTTCACTTATAATTGCCTTTATTATAACATTCATTATTTTCTAAAAGAAGCTAAAGCCAATTATTACGCGTTTTCTGAAACTTAGGTATAATAAAGAATGAATGGAGGAATTAACATGCATATTGTAAAAGAAGCAAAAACATTTGAAACGATTTCTACTGAAGTGCTGGTAGTAGGGGTCACAAAACATCGTGAACAAATGCAGGATTGGGCAACCTTTTCATCATTTTACGGAGAATCCATTAATGCGTGGCTAAGCGCAGGGGACGTATCAACAGAGCTAAAAAAAATTAACGAAATTGCCATTTTTGAAAGATCACACTAATCTCAAACGTATTTTATTTGTGGGATTAGATGAACGTAAAAATCTAACAGAGGGCGATATACGTGCAGCGTTTGGTTTAGTAGGTAAGGAGCTAAGAGCCTTAAAGGTTAAGGAATATTCGGTTTGGCTTGAATCCTTTACGACAGAAGATATTACTGTTGCTGATGTTGCATTTTTAGCTGGTGAGGGAACAGGTCTTGGGTATTATGCAATTCCTCATTACAAAACAACATCAAATGAAGTCGATAAGCGTATTGAGGCTATTCATCTAGTAACGAAAGCTAGTGACATTGATGAGATTGTGGCAAGCTTTGAGGTAGGAATTATTTATGCAGATGCAGTAAACGAAGCACGAAGCTTAATTAATTTACCACCGAATCTTCTGACAGCAACAGACTTAGCTAATTATGCGGAATCTCTTGCCATAAAATACGATTTTGAAGTTGAGATTTTAAATAAGGCACAATTAGAGGAACTGGGTATGGGTGGTATTTTATGTGTTAATCAAGGCTCCCATGAAGAACCTCGTTTAATCACATTAAAATATAAGGCTACTGAAAACTTTGAGGATCCAATTGGTCTTGTAGGGAAAGGCGTTACATATGATACAGGTGGCTACTCCTTAAAGCCAAAGGATTCAATGGTAGGCATGAAGGGTGATATGGGCGGTGCTGCGGCAGTGCTGGGTGCCATGAAAATTATCGGTGAATTACGTCCAAATAAAAATGTTGTAGCTGTTATTGGTTCTTCTGATAATATGGTGTCGGCTACAGCCTTTAAACCTGATGATGTCATTACAACATATAGTGGTAAAACAGTCGAAATATTAAATACGGATGCAGAGGGACGCTTAGTATTAGCAGATGCTACTACTTATGCTAAACAGCAAGGTGCAACCTCGCTTATTGATGTAGCGACATTAACAGGTGGAGTGATTACAGCACTTGGTATGGATAAAACTGGGGCATTATCGAATAATGATGAATTCTTTGCTGCATTTATGGAAGCTTCACAAGAAACGGATGAATTTGTATGGCGCATGCTTTAACGGAAAGTGATAAAAAGCGAATTCGTAAATCGGATGTTGCTGATGTAAATAATTCTCCAGGTCGAGATGGACATATGATTTTCGGTGGGGGCTTTGTTGGTGAGTTTGTTGGCGATACACCATGGATTCATTTAGACATCGCTGGCACATCTGATGCAGTTGCTGTACATGATCTAGGTCCAAAGGGTGGTACAGGTGTCATGGTAAGAACTATTGCAAACTTTGTGCAACGATTAGGGGAAGAGAAATAAAAACGTTACGGTGAATGTAACTTGTTTCAGTAGTGATATTGATAGTAGATAAGCTATTCCTCGATAATGTTAAGTAGCTTAGGCGATGTACATGTGATAGTTGTGCCCTCCCAACATACGATAAAGTAAAAAGGGAGGTAGCTTATGCCATTTTTCGGAGGTTATCCAGGAGGAGGCTTTTGGCCATTCGGCGCACCGTTTTTTTGGAGGCTTTTTAGGTAGTTTTCTTGGATCACAATTTAGGCCATATCCACCATTTTATCCAAACTATCGTCCATATCCACCAGGACCGTATTTCCGTCCAGGTAGACCATTTCCACCACCATATCGTAGACCTTATTAAGCTGAATAAGTGAAATATGTAAACCAGTTGTCGAGATAAATCGTCAACTGGTTTTTTTTCTTAATTTGTAAATGTTTTCATGGCTGTTAATTGGTATTGTTCTTGAAAAAATCATTAAAATGGCATGAAATAAACTGTTGACAGAATATACTAAATTATTTATTATTCTTATTATATTACTAAGAATTGAAAACGTAGCTGACTAGCAAACTAGAGGCTCTTATTGTTCATTGGCATCGCTATGCCCATGGATAATATGAGTCTTTTTTCTATCTCTAACAAGAGACGAGAAGGAGTGAAATGAAATGGGGAAAGTTTTTATCGTAGGTGCTGGTCCTGGAGATGTGGATTTGATCACTGTCAAAGGATTACGGTGTATCGAATGTGCGGATGTCATCCTGTATGACAGACTCATTAATAAAGAGTTGCTTGCTTATGCTAAAAAGGATGCTCAACTTATCTTTTGCGGTAAACTGCCTCAGCAACATGCCATGATACAGGACCATATAAATCAATCAATTGTCAGCTATGCACAGCAGGGAAAAATTGTGACGAGATTAAAGGGAGGTGACCCCTTCGTATTTGGCAGAGGAGCAGAGGAAGCAGAGGTGCTTGCACAGCATAATATTCCATTTGAAATTGTCCCCGGCATTTCTTCTGGAATAGCAGCACCAGCCTATGCGGGAATTCCAGTTACACATCGTGATTTAAGCTCAAGTTTTGCGATGGTTACAGGTCATATGAGAGAGGGTAGGGATGATGCCATACAGTGGGAAAGCCTTGCAAAAGGAATTGATACAATTGCAATTTATATGGGGGTTGGTAATCTTCCTTATATTCGTCAGCAGCTGCTTAAGTATGGTCGCGATGAAGATACG
The DNA here is from genome assembly GCA_001312325.1 of Lysinibacillus pakistanensis. The sequence continues at coordinate 223,741 of BBDJ01000003.1, forward strand.
CCTGTAGCACTTATACATTGGGGAACACTTTCTCGGCAAAAGACAGTTATAGGTACCTTAGCAACTATAGAAAAGATTGCACAACGAGAAAATATCCAAAATCCAAGCATAATTGTAGTGGGAAAGGTTGTTACATTGAGGGAATCCATTCAATGGTTTGAGCAAAGCATTCCACAGCCGCCGTTAGTAAAAAAATTCTGTGTAAGGATGTGGATGTATGCAAGCTATTTTATATATTGCTCATGGAAGTCGAGTAAAGGAAGGTGTAGAGCAAGCCATTTCCTTTCTAACGAGCGTACAACTAGAGATTGATATACCAATTCAAGAAATTTGTTTCCTAGAATTAGCAGTACCCACCATTGCTGAAGGAATCGATAGCTGTATTAAACGAGGGGCTACAGCAATTGCGATCATTCCTATTTTATTGCTAGCTGCACAGCATGCAAAACAGGATATTCCAAGTGAAATCGAAAAAGCGAAAAAAAACAGTATCCACATGTAGAATTTACATACGGTGAACCACTTGGTGTCCATGAATTATTAATTGATACACTACACACTAGGATTTTAGAAACAAAATTACCTACTAACAATGCAAATGTTTTACTAATTGGTCGTGGAAGTAGTGATCCAGTAGTCAAGAGCGATTTAGCTAAAATCGCAGCAAGGCTACGTGAGAAATATGCTTATACAGCCGTAGACACATGCTTTTTGTATGGAATAGGTCCAACTTTTGAGGAATGGCTACAGCAAAAGAAAAATAAGACTGATCAAGTATTTATCGTGCCGTACTTATTGTTTACAGGAATTCTTCGACAAAGTATAACAAAGCGCCTGCAAGAATATGAGGGTCGAACTATCACATTATGTGAAAGCTTAGGCTATGACGATAATGTAAGGAAAGTTTTAGTGGAACGTATTGCCGAATTACTAGCATGTCATAAGGAAGGTGTTCTGTCATGGTAGATAAAAGGACTGAAAATGTAAATTTAGCGTTAGATAATGTCCGTCAGATTTTAAATACTGTGAGTCATGGATCAATTACTTTAATTATCCAAAATTCCTATGTGGTCCAAATTGAAAAAAAGGAAAAAAATAAGACTTCGATAATTTGATTTTGTAGAAAAAAATAGCGCCAGCCAAATAAGGGTTTGGCGCTGACTCAACGAAAAGAAAGAACAGAAATGATACTAATACGTGAGGTGGCAAGCTTTGAAACTGCAAGTAATAAACAGTCCATTTAATGAGGAGCAGGTAAAGCTATTAAATGAGCTGCTCCCAAAACTAACTGGCGAGCAGAGGATTTGGCTAAACGGTTATTTAAGTGCACCGCTAACAACAATCAATACTATAGCTGAAGAAATAACGTCAACGGTAACACCAAGCACTAAAACAGTGACGATTTTATATGGTTCACAAACAGGTAACAGCCAGGGTCTAGCCGAAAAATATGCGTCCATATTGAAAAGCAATGATGTAGATGTGACGGTTTCATCTTTAGGAAAATTTAAGCCGAATAATTTGAAAAAAACTTACAAATCTCTTATTGATTGTCAGCACACATGGTGAAGGAGAACCACCTGATCAAGCCATACAGTTCTATGAATTTTTGCATAGTAAGCGCGCTCCAAAACTAGAGAATTTACACTATTCGGTATTAGCTTTAGGGGACAGCTCCTATGAATTCTTCTGTAAAACAGGAAAAGATTTCGATGAGCAATTTGCCAAATTGGGGGCTACTCAAATTGTTCCTCGCACAGAATGTGATGTGGATTATGATGATGCTGCAGCACAATGGTTCTCAGCTGTTCAGAAGGAGCTCCTGCAGCAGGCTGATGTAGCGGCTACGGTAGAGGCATCAAATCAGACCGTACAGGGAGATTCTACATATTCTCGAAAAAAATCCTTTTTATGCTGAGGTACTAGAAAGCATCAATTTAAATGGCAGGGGCTCCAACAAAGAGACGCGTCATATTGAATTAGCCATTGAGGGGGCAAATTTTTACTTTGAGCCTGGAGATAGCATCGGTATTTTACCAGAAAACGATGAAAAATTAGTTGATGCTTTATTAACAGCACTACAGTTTGATCCAAAAACTGAGGTAGATGTCTTTGATGAAAAATTATCAATAAGGGAAGCATTGCAAAAAAAGGCTTGAAATAACTGTGCTATCCAAGCCATTGTTACAAAAGATTAGTACTTATACAGTGCATAAGGAATTTACAAAGTTAGTAGAAGACGCTAACGCATGGAAGGATTATGCAAGAGGAAGAGATTTACTTGATGTTGTGGAGGATTTTGCGCCATTTTCATGGAATGCACAGCAATTTGTAGAGTTGTTACGTAAAATTCCCGCACGACTTTACTCCATTGCCAGTAGTCAAAAGGCGAATAATGAAGAAGTGCACTTAACAATTGGGAAAGTAAGCTATGAGACAAATGGACGTCAACGTCTTGGCGTTTGCTCTGGTAGCATTACAGAGCGTATTCAAATTGGTGATACATTACCAGTTTATGTGCATAAAAATCCTAATTTTAGATTACCAGAGCAGCAGGACACGCCAATTATCATGATTGGTGCGGGTACAGGTGTAGCTCCATATCGGGCATTTTTAGAGGAGCGTGAGGAGCTAGGGATTGAAGGAAAGGCTTGGTTAATTTTTGGTGATCAGCATTTTGTAACAGATTTTCTGTATCAAACAGACTGGCAACGTTGGCTTGCTTCTGGCACACTAACGCAAATGGATGTAGCCTTCTCACGAGACACTGATAAAAAAAATCTATGTGCAACATAAAATTGAGGAAAATGCAGTGGCTTTTTATGAATGGTTGGAGCAAGGTGCTGTTATTTACGTATGTGGTGATAAAAAAAACGATGGCGGCAGATGTCGATGCCACAATACATCGTCTGATAGAGCAACAGGGGCAAAAAAACGCCAGAGGAAGCGAAAGCCTTTGTCAATGAACTAAAACAACAAAATCGCTATCAACGTGATGTTTATTAATAAAGGAGAGAAGATACATGACAGGAAAAATTATTTTACCTCCACAACCAGGAAACCCTAGTGATGTAGAGCGTATAAAAAGTGAAAGTAATTATCTGCGTGGAACACTTGAACGTACGATGAATAACCCATTAAGTTCAGGAATTCCAGAGGATGATAACCGACTGATGAAATTCCATGGCAGTTATTTACAAGATGATCGTGATCTTCGTAATGAACGACAACGTCAAAAGCTAGAGCCTGCTTATCAATTTATGGTGCGAGTCCGTACACCAGGTGGTGCAGCTACACCAGCACAATGGCTAGTAATGGATGAAATGGCGAGAAAGTATGGCAATGGTTCTTTGAAATTAACAACACGTCAGGCGTTTCAGGTACACGGTATTTTAAAATGGAATGTCAAAAAAATATATGCAGGAAATTAACGATGTATTATTGGATTCTCTTGCAGCCTGCGGGGATGTAAACCGTAATGTTATGTGTAACGTCAATCCAAATCAATCAGCATTACATGAGGAAATCTACAATTGGTCTGCAAAGTTAAGCGAGCATTTACTTCCTAGAACACGAGCATATCATGAGCTTTGGCTAGATGGTGAAAAAGTAGTGGATAGTCAAGAGGAAGAAATTGAACCAATTTATGGTGCATTGTATTTACCACGTAAATTTAAGATTGGTATAGCTGTTCCTCCAAGCAATGATGTGGATGTATTTTCACAAGATATCGGTTTAATTGCGATAGTTAAGGAGGGCAAGTTAGTAGGCTTTAACGTTGCAGTAGGTGGTGGAATGGGCATGACACATAGCGATCATGAAACATACCCACAGCTTGCTCGGGTTATTGGCTTTATCACACCAGATAAATTACTGGAAACGGCAGAAAAAAATTATTACGATTCAACGCGATTATGGCAATCGTTCCGTACGTAAAAATGCTCGCTTTAAATATACGATTGATGCAAGAGGGCTTGAATGGTTTAACGAAGAGCTGACACGTCGTCTAGGCTGGGATATTCAAGAGGCACGTCCATTTACATTTGATCGTACAGGTGATGAATTTGGCTGGATAAAAGGAGCAGAGGGGAAATGGCATTATACGCTATTTATTCAAAATGGGCGTATTAAGGATTTTGAAGATTACCAACTGCTAACAGGGCTACGGGAAATTGCGAAGGTACACACGGGTGATTTCCGCCTAACACCAAACCAAAATTTAATGATTGGCAATGTTACTCCGCAAAAGAAGAAAAAGATTGCAGCTCTTATTGAAGAATATAGGCTAACAGATGGTGCACAGTATTCTGCCCTACGACGAAATTCTATTGCTTGTGTATCGTTACCAACATGCGGATTAGCCATGGCTGAAGCAGAGCGCTATTTGCCTTCCTTGATTACAAAAATTGAAACCATCATTGATGAGGCTGGCTTAAACGAAACGGAAATTGTTATTCGTATGTCTGGCTGTCCTAATGGTTGTTCGCGAGCTGCTATGGCTGAAATTGGCTTTATCGGCAAAGGACCAGGAAAGTACAATATGTATCTCGGAGCAAGCTTTACAGGAAATCGCCTTAATAAAATCTATCGTGAAAATATTGGTGAAGAGGAGATTTTAGCAGAGCTCCGTCCAATACTTCTGCACTTTGCCAAGGAACGGTTAGAGGGCGAGCATTTTGGTGATTTTGTGATTCGAGCTGGCTATGTAACAGCAGTCTATGATGGAAGAGAATTTCATCATCAATAAGAGGGAATGAGAAGGATTAAAAATACTATACGCTACAAAGTCTAGTCAAAGGCTTTGTAGCGTATTTCAATTTATAGGTTCAGTGCCCGATACATAAATCCCACGAATTGTGCTCGTGTCACTGGCTCATCGGGTTTAAAGTTACCATTATCGCCCAATGCTATACCAGAATCGGCGAGTGCAGATATATAGTCATAGCTCCAATGTGTGGCAGGAACATCTTGGAATGTATTTGTTCCTTCAGGTGTTAAACCAAATGTAAGTACGAGAATCTTTGCCATTTGAGCACGGGTCATCGGTGCGTTTGGATTAAATGCACCGTTTGATCCATCTACGATTCCGGCTTGTTGAAGTTTCGTTATAGAATCATAGTATGGATGGCTTTGTGGGACATCACTAAATGGCACAGCTTTACGTTTAGTTGTTAGCTCAAATGCACGTGTAAGCATGACCGCAATATGTTGTCGTTTTATTGATTCGTTCGGTCTGAATGTGCCATCTGGATAACCAGCGATAATACCACGCCCTGCAATGTCCTCAATCATATCCCTTGCCCAACTGTTAGAAATATCAGTGAAGCGATAAGTAGGTGTCATTCCTACAGGTTGCTCGGGTTCTTCAGGTGTTGGGACAGATTGTTCTGTATTTGGTGATTCAACTGGTATTGGTATTGGATTTGGCTCAGGGTTTGGAATATAACCACCACCTGAACTACTATTCATAATCCATTTTGCGTACAAAATTATCCGTTCCGTTACGACATCTTTAGTAAAATCCCATGCATTTGTAAAGGCTGCATCTTTGTACCATCCTCCGAATGTATAACCTTCTTTTGTAGTTACTGGCTCTTTTAAAGTTGTGTTATACAAAACACTTTGATCGGTTACAAACCTTCCGCCGTTTGACTCGAAGGATACCGTATAGCTATTAGCTGATGGTGGAGTAGATGTTGTTAACGAAAGAGCTTTGACATTTTGCATAAGGTTACTCTTTTGATCTTCCGTTACTAAATAAATAGTGTATTTCGTTGATTTTTGCAGTCCTGATAGGCTTATTTTTTCTTCGCTATTTCCTGCCATAGCAACACTTCCTCGCAGGTTGGCAGAGAGTAAATTTCCTAATGCATCTGTTCCTGCCTTAACCTGTGCAGCAGTTGGAGCTATTCCGTTAGAGACAACCGTGTAGAAGACGTGACCTGATTCATTTGTTTTAAGAAGTAAATCAGCAGTAGTCTCTCCGATTATCCCTAACCTAGGATAATTTTGTATAAAGTAGGGTGGGGTCTGATCCACATCCACCTGAATACTTTGTGCCTGCTCCACGTTGCCCGCATTGTCTTCGCTCCAAGCCTTTAATACAAAACTTCCATCTGTTTTAAAGTCAACGATATTCCCAGTTTCTATATTCCCATTATCTATCTGATAAAAAGTCTGCTTTACTCCAGACAGGGTGTCAGTTGCAGTTAGTGTCAGCCTCGTTGTACCGTTTGACAAAAGGACAGGTGATACAATTGTCGTCACTGGTGCAGTGCGATCAATCCTAATCCCACTAACCGTTGCATTTGTGCTGTTTCCAGCATTATCGCTTACGCTTGTCGTCACAAATAAATTGTCACCTTCTCCTGTAATAACGTTGTTGCTTGGTGAAGTAGATGGATCAATCCCTGAAAGCGCATCAGAGACTGTCCAGCTTATAATTACATCCCCATTGTACCAACCAGTAGAATTAGGGGGCTTAATTGCCTCTCCATTTATGGTTGGAGGTGTACGATCAATTTTAATTCTTACCGTTTCGGTCGCGCTATTTCCAGCCTTGTCTTTCACAGTTCCAGTGACTTGCAGACTGTCACCTTCAGCAGTTAGAATTCTATCACTAGGTATCGTCATTGGATCAATTCCAGAAGCACTATCATTTACAGTCCAGCGTACATTTACATCACTGTTATTCCATCCTGCTGCGTTTGGTTGAGGTGTAATTGTGCCTGTAATTGTAGGTGCTAACGTATCCTTCACGACATTGACTGTATATGTTTTCTTTTCGGTACAATCTCCTTTTATAACAGTGAAATCAATATTATTTTGCCCCTCATTCACGGATATCGTATAAGGAGTTCCACTTATTCCTGAACGCCCGTTAATCTCCAAATATGAATCTGCGAAGGTCTCTAATATTGGTGTCAGCGTAATAGTAGAAGCACTTGGAAGAGTGATGACCAAGTATTTTAAATTGTCTGGATCACTTTCAAAACGGAGTACATTGTCCGTCAATGTTAAGCCGCTCAAATTTGCTGTAGCTCTGTTAGGATCTCCCTTACTCATATACAGTCTTAATCTCATGTTTTCCCCATTGCTGACCTGGCGTACAGCATCCTTTTCTACATATAAGATACCGTCCATATATTCTTTTGCTGAAACAGACAGCATGGTTACGAGATTGTTTCCACTAACCTGATAGACCTTGACCGCATATTTCTGTCCAGCGACAAGCGAAACAGATGCTGGAAAATTCATCGTTCTCCATCCAGTCCCTTGTATCATACTGCTTGTCTGAGCAATTACCGTTCCGAGTGACAAATCATCTCCAGATAGAGATAATAATTCGACCCATACTTCACTCCCAGCAAGGTCATGCTGCAAATAAATATCCAGGGCGGTTAAATTAGTCGTATGTTTGGCTGTAAAGGTCTGAGTTAGGCTATCGAAATAACCTAGATTAAGGCTGCTATAATTTGAATTTGATTGATCTCCGATGGTTACACATGGTTGTGTAGATGCAGATACATTTGTAATAGGTCCAGATATTAGCATGAATAAAAGTATGAACGATGCTAATAACCGTGCCATAATTTTCTTGATTTGCTCCATTTTTTTCCTCCTTCTTTGTTGATTGCCCTCTCTACGGAATATGCTTCATTGTTTTAACCATTTGAAAGAATGAGTCTAAAAGAGTGCTAATCTTTTGAATGTAAAATAGCCTGCAGAATTGTTTCACTGAACCATAAATCATAGTTGTCTATATCTTTAATAGTGGGTAAGGTTTAAAAGGATTTGATTTATTTGGAAAACAAACAATCCCGAAAATAGATTGCGGCAATAAAAAATAAATTTCCACACCAGTTATCAGAAGTTGTGAAATTGGTTCTCTTCTACTATAGAGGAGAGAGGTTAAAATTAGGTTAAAAAATAGTAAATTATGAATAGTAAGTAGAAAGGCATGTTTTTATAAAAATAAGCTACTCTTATTAAAAAGAGCGGCTTGAAAGTAAATTTTATATGGAGAAATCATCAGGGATAAAGACTTTTAGTTGCTTTGGTTTTACATATACTTGATCACCGATTTTAAGTTCTAGGGAAAGAAATTGCTCTTTTGACAATTCGGCTTCTAGAAATTCGCCAATATCCTCATGGCGTAACTCAATTTGTACGATTGGGCCAAGCAAATGAATGTGACTTATTTTGACAGGAACTGTACCTGTAACAGCCGTTTTTTCAATTTGAATATCATGTGGGCGAACGTAGCCAATAGCATCATCCTGGGTGTGTGCATGTGAGTCCGGTACATCAATAGCAAATTCACCATGTGTTAATTTACCATTATGTAAGCGTCCTTTAAAAATATTTACATTGCCTAAAAAAATCATAAACAAATGGGCTTTTAGGGTTTGTATAAACCTCATCTGGACTACCAATTTGCTCAATTTGGCCATTGTTCATCACAACAATACGATCTGCTACATCTAGCGCCTCCTCTTGATCATGTGTGACAAATATACTTGTAATGTGGAAATCATCATGAAGTTTTCGTAACCATCTACGTAACTCTTTTCTTACTTTAGCATCTAGTGCACCAAAGGGTTCATCTAATAAAAGTACTTTTGGCTCCACAGCAAGTGCTCTAGCCAGTGCCACACGCTGACGTTGTCCACCTGAAAGCTGTGTGGGTAAACGCTCAGCGAAATTTTCCAGTTTAACAAGGCGTAATAGCTCCATCACTTTTTCTTTAATTTCTGATTTTGAGGGCCTTGTTTTACGAGGACGTACTTTAAGACCATAGGCAACATTATCAAATACGGTCATATGTCGAAAAAGGGCATAATGCTGGAACACAAAGCCTACATTTCGTTCCTTAGGATGACGGTCTGTAATTGCTTGATCGTCAAATAAAATTTCCCCAACATCGGAGGTCTCCAGACCAGCAATTACACGTAGTAAAGAAGTTTTCCCTGAACCAGATGGACCAAGAAGGGCAACGAGTTCACCGGATTGAATATGGAGGGAGATATCCTTTAAAGCTTGAAAGGAACCAAACTTTTTTTGAAACGTTTTTTTATTTGAATGCTCATAACGGCAGTACCTCCTTTAAACAGATTTCGATTTCCAAGCAATAATATCTTTCACGATTAGTGTAATGATGGCAATGACGCTCATTAGTGAAGCAATGGCAAAGGCTGCCGCAAATTGGTACTCATTATATAAAATTTCAATATGAAGAGGCATTGTATTCGTCATCCCTCGTATATGACCTGAAACAACAGAAACTGCACCAAACTCTCCGATTGCTCGAGCATTACATAAAATAAGCCCGTATAATAAGCCCCATTTGATATTTGGTAATGTCACATGCCAAAATGTTTTAAAGCCACCTGCGCCAAGTGAAATAGAAGCCTCCTCCTCAGAGGTTCCCTGTGTCTGCATAAGAGGAATGAGTTCCCTTGCGACAAAGGGCAACGTAACAAAAATGGTAGCAAGCACAATCCCAGGAAGCGCAAAAACAATCTTAATATCATTTTCAAAGAGCCATTCACCAAATAGACCTGTGAACCAAATAACAAGATAAATATCAAGCCTGCGATAACAGGGGATACAGCAAAAGGGAGGTCGACAATTGTTAGTAATAAATTTTTCCCTTTGAAATTAAATTTCGTTAATGTCCAGGCTGCCATAATACCAAAAATGGCGTTTAATGGGACGGCAATCACTACAACGGTTAAAGTTAATTTGATGGCTGCTAAAGCATCTGGGTGTGTGATAGCTGCCATATACACGTCTACGCCTTTTTGAAAGGCACTAATGAAAATAGATACTAGTGGCAAAACAATAAAAAAAACCCTAAAAAAAGCTAGTGCAATAAATGTCAACGTATATCGTACGAAGTGGGGTTCTTGTAAGGCTGAAGACTTCGCTATGGCTTTATTTTTTTCAGGAGCAGCTTGCTGAATAACTGTAGATTGTTCCATATATACCTCCTACTGTACAAAGCGACGATTTGCTAGCCATTGTATGATATTTATGCTAAATAAGAGAATGAACGATGTAATGAGCATGACTAATGCTATGGCTGTAGCACCAGCGTAATCATATTGTTCTAGCTTTGTCATAATAATCAACGGTGTAATTTCGGTTTTCATCGGCATATTTCCAGCGATAAAAACAACCGAACCATACTCTCCTAGCGCTCGGGCAAAAGCTAGTGAAAAGCCTGTCAAAATGGCTGGAGCAAGCTCGGGTAAAATGACTTTTCCAAAGGTTTGTAAGCGTGTTGCACCAAGACTTGCAGAGGCCTCCTCAACCTCCGCACTAATATTCTGCAAAACAGGTTGGACTGTACGCACGACAAATGGTAGCCCAATAAATGTTAGGGCGATAATAATACCAAGCGGTGTAAAAGCAATTTTGAAATTGAAAAATTGACCAATCCAGCCATTGGGTGCATAAAGTGATGTTAAGGCTATTCCTGCTACAGCAGTTGGTAAAGCGAACGGTAAATCAACAAGTCCGTCAATAATGCGTTTAAAGGGAAATTGGTAGCGCACAAGCACCCAAGCAATAATGGTGCCAAAAACAACATTCAGTAAACCAGCAGCGAGCGCAGTGCTGAAGCTTACTTTATAAGAAGCAACAGCTCGAGGAGCAGTCACAATATCAACAAACTCTGCCCAGCTTAAGGATAGTGTATGAATAAGAATCATAGAAAGCGGCAATAAAACTAGCAAGCTAACATAGAGCATGGTGTAACCAAGTGAAAGATGGAAGCCCGGAATGATGCGACGCTTTTTATTAACCGTTAAACTAGTCATAACAGGCCTCCTTATTGAGGTACATAAATTTCGTCAAATGTACCTTCATCTTTAAAATGTTTTGCTTGTGCTTCAGCCCAGCCTCCGAAATCATCGATGGAAACGAGCTCAAGTTGTGGAAACTGGTTTTGATATTTTTCTAGAATTTCTTCATTCCTTGGTCGATAGTAGTTTTTTGCAGCAATTTCTTGCCCAGCATCACTATATAAATGCTTTAGATATGCTTCGGCTACTTCACGTGTCCCTTTTTTATCAACAATCTTGTCAACAATTGCAACAGGAGGCTCAGCTAAAATACTTAAAGAAGGTGTGACAATCTCAAATTCATCATCTCCTAATTCATTGAGTGATAAATAGGCTTCATTTTCCCAAGCAATTAGGACATCTCCAATTTCACGCTCAACAAAGGTTGTTGTTGCGCCACGAGCACCTGAATCAAGTACCTCCACATTGCTATATAAAGCATTCATAAATTCTTTTATTTTTGTTTCATCGTTGTTATATAATTTCCCTGCATACGCCCAAGCTGCTAAATAGTTCCAACGGGCACCACCAGATGTTTTTGGATTTGGCGTAATAACGGAAACATCTTTCTTAATTAAGTCATCCCAGTCCTTAATGCCCTTTGGATTGCCCTTGTGTACTAAAAAGACAATGGTAGATGTATAAGGTGTAGAATTATTTTCAAATTCAGTTTGCCAATCTTTGTTTAATAAATCCCGAGCCTGTGCAATCTCATCAATATCGTAGGCCAAGGCTAAGGTAACAACATCAGCTTCCAGCCCATCAATAACAGCTCTTCCCTGCTTTCCAGAGCCGCCATGAGATTGCTTGATAATCACCTCTTGACCTGTTTCATCCTTCCACTTCTTTATAAAATCCTGATTGAATGCATCGTATAGCTCTCGTGTAGGGTCATAGGACACATTAAATAATTCCACAGATTTTTTTTGTATCTGAAGCACCTGTATCACTATCAGATGATTTAGTCCCACAGCCTGTTAAGGTCAATGTCAGCACGGATATAAGTGCCAATGGTTGGAAAAATTTTTCTCTTTTTCACTAAAATCGCTCCTTTTTGATCTAAAAAACACTAAAAGCCATCTCTTAGAACGAAAATATTTCGTCCTAAGTAGATGGCCTTCAGCTCCTCTGATCAGCATTTTATTGGTTTGATTCAAATCTTAGTTATACATTAAACATATATTTCCTATTAGTCAACAAGGAATTGAAATTTTTTTGAAAAAAATCAAAAGAGGTAGTTCGACCTTACACAGAAAGAAAGAAGGGGAACAGATACATACACCATATGTTAAACAAAGTTGAAAAAGATAATTTAAATTTTAAAAAAGCCTAGTTGACTACTAGGTGTAATTTAGTATATATTTGGTAATAAGAAAAATGATTGTGAACAAGGTAGCAAATACTAGTAAACAATCATCAGATAAGAGCTGGCTAGTCAAACTAGAGGCGTTTTAACAATGAGGCATGTTATAACTATGTCTTTTGTTAGAGCGTCTTTTTTTCGTTATAAGGGGGATAACATGTTAACATTTGCAACTTGGCATGAGTCAATACTGGATTTTAAGATCGATGAAACCTATAAGGCTGCGCTGGAGGTTTTACAGTGGAGTTTTGCGGAGTATGGAGAGGAGATTGTTTATGCTTGTAGCTTTGGAATTGAGGGAATCGTCTTAATCGATTTGATTTCAAAGGTGAAGCCTGATGCTACTATTATTTTTTTAGATACAGATGTTCATTTTAAAGAAACCTATGAAACTATTGAGCGGGTGAAAGAAAAATATCCACAGTTAAACATTATTATGCAAAAGCCTTTGCTTACGTTAGCACAACAAGCAGCTCAATATGGTGATGAACTATGGAAGTCAAATCCAAATAAATGCTGTGATATACGAAAGATTACACCATTACATCAATCATTAGCAGGTGCAAAAGCTTGGATTTCAGGCTTGCGTCGTGAACAATCGCCAACCCGTCAAAATACAAACTTTATCAATCGTGATGATAAATTTAAGTTAATTAAAATTTGTCCACTCATTCATTGGACATGGAAGGACGTTTGGCGATATGTCTCCAAGCATAATTTGCCTTACAATCCTTTGCATGACACAGGTTATCCGAGCATAGGCTGCGAGCATTGCACAAAGCCAGCCTTTACGATGGATGATTTACGTTCAGGTAGATGGCAAGGATCTGGTAAAACTGAGTGTGGGTTACATGAATAAAGGAGCTTTGCCATGCTAGAATATGTTGCAATAGCAATTAGTCTATTTTTTTGCATTAAATATAGGTGCTAGTGGAGCAGCGGCTTCTATGGGAGTCGCTTACGGTGCAGGGGCCATTCCTAAAGCTTGGCAGGCCTTGCTAATTTGTGCAATAGGTGTTTTAAGTGGAGCGGTTCTTGGTGGTGGAGAGGTAGTAAAAACAATTAGCGCTGGCATCATGCCACAAGAGTACATCACTGTAAAGATTGTTGTTATTATTTTGATTTCTGCAACAAGCTCGCTCTTTCTGGCTAATCTGTTAGGTATCCCATTATCAACAAGTGAAGTAACGGTAGGAGCTGTCGTAGGTGTGGGGATAGCTTATAAGGTGCTATATGTTAAATCATTGTTTGTCATCATGTCATTTTGGGTGATTGTTCCGATTATTGCATTTGTCATGGCATTAGTCTTTGGGAAATGGCTGTATAAATTACGTATCAAGGGCTTGCTAAAGGATCGACCGATATTAACGATTCTCCTTGTGTTAGCTGGATTTTTTTGAAGCATTTTCCGCGGGGATGAATAATGTAGCGAATGCAGTAGGACCACTTGTTGGCGCAGGAATGATGAGTGTGACGAGTGGAATCTGGCTTGGTGGGGCATTTGTAGCGCTTGGTGCCATTCTACTGGGAAAACGAGTACTCGAAACAAATGGGAAGAAGATTGTACGTTTCGAGAAAACAGAAGGTATTTTAATTTCTAGCACAGGAGCATTACTTGTTGGTATTAGCTCTATTTTTGGGCTTCCAGTACCATTAACACAAGTAACTTCATCCTCTATTATTGGAATAGGAATGGCAAAAAAACGGAAGAAAGATTTTGCATAAGCAAATTGTTAGGAAAATCGTCCGAATTTGGATTGTATCCCCAATATTTTCTTTAGCCATTTCTTATTTTTTAGTGCAGCTATTCTTAGAAAAAGATTTTTACGCCATCGTATTAATTGGTAGCATTATAGTTGGAACGCTAGGTGTCATCAGCTTAATGCGGACTATGCGAGAAGAGGAAAGCTCCATATACGACTCTGGCGAAGGTATCTAAATCAATGGGAGGATAAAAGATGGGAGATTTCGTTGAGATAGTGAGGAAGTGGATTAAAACAGAGCGTGATTTGATTAAAAAGGAAGGGACCTAATCAAAACAGGGAAGGGCTGATCAAATAACGAGGGAAGCCGATCAAAATATGTTGATACCTGATCAAAAAAAAGGGGGAAGCCAATCAAAATATGGCGGTACCCGATCAGAAAAATTAGGACCCAATGTAAGATTAACAGTAACTTTTTTTGAATCACTACCTAAACTAAACTATAAAACTAAGTATTTTTATAAAAATAGGAGGAATTTTTTATGAGTTTACAACCACATGGTGGACAATTAGTGCAAGCTTTTCATCCGGAGAAAGATGTGACAAGGATAAATAAAACAATAGAGCTTGATGTCATATCCCTTAGTGATTTAGAGCTAATTGCAATAGGTGGTTACAGTCCGATTGAGGGTTTTTTAACTAGGGAAGATTATGAATCTGTTGTGGAACATACACGCCTAGCATCTGGTGTGGTATGGAGTATTCCAATTACATTGCCTGTAACAAAGGAAGTTGCAACAACTTTACAGCCTGGTGATGAGGCAAAGCTGGTTTATGCTAATGAAGTTTATGGTGTGATTGAGGTGGCTGATATTTATGAGCCAAATAAGCGAAAAGAGGCTTTGTTAGTATATGGCACAGAGGATTTAGAGCATCCAGGTGTGAAAAAGCTGCATGAACGCCCAAGTATTTATGTGGGTGGAAAAATTACATTAACTAAACGTATTGAACAAAAGTTTCCTGCGTATTCCTTTGATCCGATTGAGACACGTCAGTTGTTTGCAGATAAAGGATGGAAAACTATTGTCGGTTTCCAAACTCGAAACCCTGTGCACCGAGCACATGAATATATTCAAAAGGCTGCGTTAGAAACGATTGATGGACTATTTCTCAACCCGCTTGTTGGGGAAACAAAATCAGACGATGTGTCGGCTGCAATCCGTATGGAAAGTTACGAGATTTTACTGCAAAATTATTATCCAGAAAATCGTGTGCAATTAGGCGTGTTTCCTGCTGCCATGCGCTATGCAGGACCAAAAGAGGCCATTTTCCATGCACTTGTAAGGAAAAATTATGGCTGTACACACTTTATCGTTGGGCGTGATCATGCAGGTGTTGGTGATTATTATGGCACATATGATGCACAAAAAAATATTTGAACAATTTAAGGAAGATGAATTAGGCATTGTCCCACTAAAGTTTGAGCATAGCTTCTATTGCAGCAAATGTGAGGGGATGGCAACAACTAAAACCTGTCCACATGATAATACAGTACATGTGATCTTATCAGGTACAAAAGTTCGTGAAATGCTACGTAATGGCGAAATTCCACCAAGCACGTTTAGTCGTAAAGAGGTCGTGGATGTTCTGATTAAAGGAATGCGCAAGGAGGTTTTAAAATGAGTTCCAATATTGTTTGGCATGAGGCTTCCATTACGAAAGAGGAACGTCGTACACAAAACAAGCATCAAAGCTTCATTTTATGGTTTACGGGCTTATCTGCCTCAGGAAAATCTTCTGTAGCAAATGCTTTCGCACGTCGCCTTTTTGATCGTGGCAATCAAGCCTTTGTCCTAGATGGTGATAATGTTCGTCATGGCTTGAATAAGGATTTAGGATTTGATGAAGCAGGACGTAGGGAAAATATTCGGCGCATTGGAGAAGTTTCAAATCTATTTGTGGAAAATGGTCAAATTGTTTTAACAGCTTTTATATCTCCATATCGAGAGGATCGTCAAGTTGTACGAGCGCTCGTAGAAGAAGGAGAATTTATAGAAGTTTATGTAAGATGCTCTGTTGAAACATGTGAACAGCGTGATCCTAAGGGACTTTATAAAAAAAGCGCGCAATGCTGAAATTCCAAACTTTACAGGGATTAGTGCGCCCTATGAAGAACCGGAAAATCCTGAGATTATTTTAGATACAGAGCATTATTCCATTGAGGAATGTGTTGACCAACTTACAGAAATTTTAACTTCAAACGGATATATCTAATTTTTAAAAGAATCTGCTTACAAAGAGGAAGCAGATTCTTTTATGGGTTTTTATTAGAGTAATACCATTTGTTGTGAGATGATAGATTGATCAAATGGTATAGGAGTTGTTTGGAATGAACATACATATTCAGTTACTAACAAAGGATAGTATGAATCAAAAAAATAGGAAATGAAATATTGGAGCTATGGAATGAAAATGCGAAAGAGACGGCAGATTGTGAGTTAGAGAAGAGTGATAGAGAGGCTATTCTAAATCAACTAGAGCAATATTTGCAATCACAATATGGGGCTATTTATATTGCAACTAATGAAAACCATCAAATTATAGGCTTCGGATTGGCTTCCATAAAAAAAGGAATTAATGTATGATACGATTTATGGACAAATTGATGAGATCTATGTCTTACCAGCATATAGACGACAGAAGATTGCTAAACGTCTTGTAGATGAATTGGTAAATTGGTTTAATGAAAAGCATGATACTTCTGTCGTTAATGTTTATGTAGATTTAGAAAATGACCTAGCACTCGAATTCTGGGAAGGTGTCGGCTTAGAAAGAGAGTTTTTTATGCTATCAAATAATTAAAAAATGGCCAATGAAGTCTAGATGATTTCATTGGCCTATCTTTTTATTTTAAGCCTTGTTCCTTTTTCATGCGTTCAATTTCTGGTCCAAGCTCATCGCGGACAGTGCCTTTCCAAGGTTTTACACCAGCGATGTACGAGGAGCGAGTCATAATATGGCCTCCTACAGGTCCAGTGATAAATAGAAACAAAATGCCGAGCAAAATACGGGGATTAAAGTGGTCCTCGATAAGCCAAAAGTGAAAGAATACGCCAATCAGTATACACATGACACCTAATGTTGCACTCTTTGAGGCAGCGTGAGCCCGAGTGTACAAATCAGGTAAGCGAATAAGACCAATAGCTGTCACGACAATAAATAGCACCCCGACAGAAATAAAAAAAGATAACTAAACTATTAGCGAGAATTGTCACGTTTAATGATATCTCCTTTCTCTATAAATTTAGAGAAAGCTACTGTACCGATAAATGATAAAATCGCTAACAATAATATAATCTCAAGGAAGAAGCTTGTCTCCACTAATATGGAGAATAACCCAATTAACGAAATGAGGGACACACCTAATGAATCCAAAGCGACAACGCGGTCGGATGCAGAAGGTCCTTTAACCATTCGATAAACAACGGCTATCATTGATAAGCAAATCACTACAATCGCAGCTATAATAAACGTTGTCATGATTTACTCACCTCCAAAATTGCTTTTTCAAAAGAATCTCGAATCGCTGCAATTGCTTCATCGACATCACTAATATCGATAGCATGTACATATAACGTTTTCGCATCATCAGATACATGAACAACTACAGTACCTGGTGTTAAGGTAATAAGGCTTGATAATAGGGTAATTTCCCATTCTTGCTTTAGAACAGTAGGATAAGCAAAGAATGCTGGTTGCATATCCAATTTAGGCTTTAATACTACTTGAAGAACTTGTATATTTGCTAATACTAACTCCTTTAAAAACAGTAAAGTCAGTTTAATAATTGCCCAAATACGGTAGACATAGAGACGTGTTGCAAAAAAATCTCCGCATCATAATAAGCAAAAGAATACCAAGAAGGAAACCTACAATAAAGCCCGCTACTGTGTAATTAGAAGAAAGGAACATCCAGACGAAGGCAAGTACAAAATTTAAAATAATTTGAAATGCCATAGCTTTAATCCTCCTTCATAACAGCATCTATATAGATAGATGGATCATATAATAGTTTTGCCGCATCATCCATAAATGGTGTAATCCACTCAGCCCCACACCATAGGCTACAGTAATGAGCACTAAAAGAACAGTAGGCACAAACAGTGTTTTGTAGATTTTTTTTATCGACCGTACCTGTTGTTGCTTTTTCTTCACCCCAGAAGGCATAAAGGAAAATACGAATCACAGACAATAATACGAGAAGTGATGAAGCTAATATAAAAATACTACTCCACATACTGCCAGCCTCAAAGCCACCTTGAGCAATAAGAAGCTTTCCGACAAATCCACTAAGTGGCGGAATTCCTGCTAAGCCAAATGCCGCAATTAAATAAAACCATCCGAGAGCAGGATATTTTTTCATAAGGCCACCCATTTTTCGTAAATCAGATGTACCCGTAATATAGATGATAATACCGATTAGCATAAAGAGGGCTGCCTTAATCAGCATATCATGCACTAAATAAAACATGGCTCCTTTTAAGGAAGCTTTATTCATTTGAGAGACACCAAATAAAATAACGCCTACTGCGATCACAATGTTGTAAATGATAATAAGCTTAATATCAAAGTAGGCAAGTGCTCCAATACAGCCTGCTATTATGGTTGCAATAGCAAGAGCCATTAGTAAGTCATGTGTATAGGATAAATCATGTACAAAGAACAGCGTATATGTCCGCGTAATGGCATAAATACCGACCTTTGTTAATAATGCCCCAAATAGTGTTAGCACTGGTATTGGCGCTGATGCATAAGAGGTTGGAAGCCAGAAGTAGAGTGGGAAAATTGCCGCTTTTAAACCAAATACCATTAAAAACAGAACAGCTATAACAGTAACAATCCCAGGCTGATTGACTTCAGCTATTTTTACCGCGATATCTGCCATATTTAAAGTTCCAACTACAGAGTAGAGGAAGGCAACTGTTATGACAAATAATGCTGAAGAAATCACATTGATTAAAATATATTTAATTGACCCTTTAAGTTGTCCCTTTTCTCCTCCTAAAACGATTAGCAGGTACGAAGCCATTAACAATACCTCAAAGAATACGAAAAGGTTGAAAATATCACCTGTAGTAAATGCTCCATTCACTCCGGTTAAAATAAACATGATTCCTGGGTAATAGAAGAACCGTTCTCGCTCCTTTGTGATGGAGCCAAAACCATACCAAACTACAAAAAAATGCAATTAGTAGTGTTGTTGTAACAAGTAATACAGATACCATATCAGACACCATCGTAATGCCAAATGGCACTGGCCAGTTACCGAATGTTACCTTTTGTATGCCATCATTTTTAACTTTTATAAGCAGTGAAATGGCTGATATAAGTGCAATGCCTATACCAAGTAATGAAAATGTTCGCTGATATTTTAGGTTTTTTTGCCCGAACATTAAAATCATGCCGAAGAAGAAAGGGATGATAATGGGCAGTAGAAGGAAGTTATTCATCCTCATCACTTCCTTTCATTAAGCTAATATCATCTGTTTCAAGCTCCTGATAGGAACGATAGGCAAGTACAAGGAAAAATGCTGTTACCCCAAAGCTAATAACAATGGCTGTTAAAATGAGTGCTTGAGGTAATGGGTCTGCAAATGTTTTCGCTCCTTCCTTTAATACAGGAGGTGCTTCTCCTCCAAGTCCGCCCATTGTTAAAATAAGCAGATGCGCACCGTGGCTTAAAAGACCAGTGCCTATGATGATACGCAATAAGCTTTTGGATAAGATTAAATAAATCGCTGCCATAAACAGAAAGCCGATGACAAACGCCATAATTATTTCCATTATTCATCCTCCCCAATCGTTTGAATAATGGTCATCGTAACGCCGACAACAACCAAATAGACACCGCTATCAAAAAGCATAGCCGTGTGAAGTGACTGTTTGCCAAGAAGCGGTAAATTGAAATAATCAAAAAAAATGTGTGAAAAAAAGGCTTGCCAAGAAACATTGGAAAAGCAGCAGTTGCAAGGGCTAATAACAAGCCAATTGCTGTTAGATACGTATAATTAATAGGTAAAACATGGCGAACTGTATTTAAATCAAAGGCAAGTACTAGGAGTACGATGGCACTTGATGTTAGAAGTCCACCGACAAATCCTCCTCCAGGTGTATAATGCCCAGCCAGAAAAATATGAATGGAAAAGAAGAAAATAATGAAGAATACAATTTTTGCTGTAAATTGTATAATAACATCATTTGTTTTCATGAGTTTTCTCCTTTCTATTCATACGTAACTTGATCATTGCTAAAATGGCCATGCCAGCAATACCTAGTACAGTAATTTCAAATAATGTATCGAAGCCACGATAATCTACTAAAATCACATTAACAATGTTACCACCGCCGGCTTTTGAATAAACTGTTTCCTCATAATACTTTGAAATAGTTGGAATTAATTTTTGTGATTGGGCAGATAGTGCTACAAGCGTGACCATTACTCCAACTGCGATGGAAACTATCGCGCGGTTTAATTGGAATCTCATTCGTTCTTCACGTTTCCCAAGCTTAGGGAGATGGTAAAATGCTAATAAAAATAATGCAACAGAAATCGTTTCAATAACAAGCTGTGTTAATGCTAAATCAGGAGCATTAAAAATAACAAAGAATAATGCAACTGTATAACCAACAGATCCAAGTCCTATAATGGCTGTTAGACGTGATTTTGCTAAAATTGTAATGGCTGTACCAATGACCAAAACCACCACTAAAATAATCTCATACGAACGAATAGGTGCCGTATTTTGGAAAGAGAAGGTAAAGGCATTTTTTACAAATAAAGAGCCTATGACAATCGCTGCGATGCTGCTAAACATATAAAGTAAATAGTGACGCATAGAGCCTGTCATATAAAGTCGTGATACGCGATTCAAGCCAACATCAAGACCAAGCATCAACTTGTCGTAGGCATTGTTTAACGTGAATGCCTGTGGGAATCGTGTGTACATACCTTGCCATTTCGGTAATGCGACAAACATTACAACACCTACAATGACGATACCAATTGTCATAAGTAATTCGGGTGTTAAACTACCATGCCAAGCAGCTACATGAATGTCAATATCCTGAGGTGAGTCATACAGGAACGGCTGGATAGCTTGGACAGCTGGCTTTACAAAAGTATCACCAACAAAATTCGGAATAAAGAATATTGCTATGACTAATGTAGCTAAAATCATTGGCGAAATTAACATACCGATGGGAGCCTCATGTGGTTTCTGAGGCAATTTTTCTGGTGTATATTTGCCAGTAAATGTTCGAAAGACAAAATAAAAACTATAGATAAATGTAAATATACTAGCAATCCAAGCAATAATAGGGAAAAATACCCCCCATGTTTCAAAGCCAAAAAAATTCAAAATTTTGAAGTGCTAGCATAGCAGTTAAAAACATTTCCTTACTTAAGAAACCATTAAATGGAGGTAGACCTGCCATTGATAAACTACCAATTGCTGTGACTGTAAAGCTAATTGGCATAATACTCATTAAGCCACCTAGTTTACGAATATCACGTGTACCTGTTTCATGATCAATAATACCTGCTATCATGAATAAGCTACCTTTAAAGGTTGCGTGGTTTATAAGATGGAAGATAGCTGCAAAGGCTGCAAATTTGATGCTATCTATTGCACCATTTGTGTGATAAGCTACCGCACTTGCACCGAGCAATGACATAATAAGCCCAAGCTGACTCACTGTTGAGAAAGCAAGAATTCCTTTTAAATCAGTTTGCTTGACTGCAAAGAAAGAGCCCCAGAATAAAGTTAAGATACCTATGCCAGTAACAAGCCATACCCAAAGTTCAGAAACAGCAAAAATCGGTGTAAAGCGTGCTACTAAATAAATACCTGCTTTGACCATTGTAGCGGAGTGGAGGTAGGCACTAACCGGTGTTGGCGCTTCCATTGCATCTGGTAGCCAAATATAGAATGGGAATTGTGCGGATTTCGTAAATGCTCCTAAAAGTAATAAAACAAGTGACCAAGTAAATAAAGGGTGGTGCACTAAATCTGGTGCAAGGACAATCAATTCACGAATTGAATAAGTACCGCCCATTAGGTAAAGAAGAATGAATCCTCCCAACATCATTAAGCCGCCACCGACAGTAATCATCATTGACTTAAGTGCACCAAGTCGAGATGCATCACGAGTAAACCAGTAGCCAATCAATAAAAATGATGAAATAGACGTTAATTCCCAGAAGAAGTACAAAGTAATTAAATGATCAGATTGTACTACACCTAGCATAGCGGACATAAATAATAATAAGTAAACATAAAAATTATGTAATTTTTCTTTATGTTTATCTAAGTAAAAGATTGAGTAAAGTACGACCAATGAGCCGATTCCGGTAATTAGTAATGAAAATAGCAAGCTAAGTCCATCTAAATAAGAAACGACGGAAATGTTAAGTGATGGAATCCAAGGAAGCTCTGCATGAAATACTTCACCGTCTGCCACTTTTGCGATATAAGTGGTGTATATAATCGCGAGTGTAGCAGGTACTGCAAGAACAAACCAGCCTGTGTGGATATTTTTAATGCTTTTATATAAAAAGGGCACTAATATCGCAGCAAGCATTGGTATGAAAATATAAAGTACTTGTAACAAAAAAATCCTCCTTTATGTAGGTAAGTGTGTCCATTATAACGCACTTTTTGTCGGAATGCATATGTACATATAGGTTTTAGCTTGCGATAATGGAAGAATATTGGCTATATTATAAATAGGAAGTTATCAATAAAAATAGAGGAAAAAATTTTTTATGAGGAACCCTTATATTTATGGTTATCTACCATTAATTACAATTTTATTGTTTAGTTTAACATTTGGCATGTATGCGGTGGGGGAATCTTTGCAAATTTTCCAATCCATTGGCGTATACTCAGGTATGCGAGAGTTTTTATCAGATTTTGAGCTTCGTGTGTTTTTATTAATTGTCTTCGCAGTGATTTTCTTTATGGTATTTTCAGCTTTAAAATTAGTGGGAGAAACTATTCATGAGTTAGGAATGTTATTTTTCTCTAAAGATCAGGACGGTGCGACAGTTAGTCAGGCTCGAGGCGGCTATATTATTTTACTTGTCGGTGCAATTTGTTCAGCCTTTGCTATTCAATTCATCTATGTATTGGTAGGTATTTTTGTGCTAACTATTTTTATCTATTTTATCTACCTTATTTATAAGATGAGCCATTTTATGCCGATGAGTGGAACAATTGGATTACTAGTTTTTGAGCTTTTTATGTGGACCATACTATTATCACTTTTAGTTTATGTGATTTTAAAATTATATAATGGTATTTTGGCAAGTTTACCATTTGCTAGTTAAATTACATAATGACAAAGAGCAGTCCAATTAGTGAAATACTTCACTTTGGACTGCTCTTTGTTTTTTATCTTCATTTGGAAAAGGACTCCCACCTCTACAGGCAAATTGCTTATTCCATTAATACATTAAACAGCTGATGGTGAATTTTATAGGCCTCTAAATTTTCCATAGATTGTGGCTTATCAAAGCCAAGCCACACAGCTGCTGTATGTTCCTGCGTTAATCCAGCTAGCCAGTAGTCACGATAGTCATTTGTTGTCCCAGTCTTTGCTCCAATGTAGCTACTTGTACTATAGACCCCTTGTCCTGTGCCGTTTGCAACAACATCTGCCAGCAGCGTACGCATATACTTTACTGTTTTTGGGGACCAAATTTGATCGCGTTCCGTATTCCAGCTATAAAGCTCAGTTCCATCAGCGGCTGTTACCTTACGTATACTGTGAGCCAGGACATAGGAACCGTCAATAAAGCTAGTATAGGCATCAGCTAGCTCAAGTGCTGTAACGCCATATGTTAATCCCCCTAATGCTGCAGCATAGTTATGATCCTTTGCTATGATAGAGCGAAAATGAAAGCGATCCAGATAACTAAATGCTGTTTCAATGCCAACTGTCTGGAAAAGTCGTAGGGCAGATGTGTTATAGCTATGACGAAATGCTACCCGAATTGGCACATCACCATACTTATAGCCCCCGTAGTTTTGCGGACAAAATGATCCGACACAGTAGCTTCCACCATTAACGATGGAATCAGGCGTATGTGCGGTTGTTTCAAAGAACGGCGCATAGACAGCTAGTGGTTTAAAGGCTGAGCCTGGCTGCCGTGTACCTTGAAAGGCACGGTGAAAATCAAATTTTTCGTAATTTAACCCTGCATAAAGGCTAATAATTTCACGAGTACTATTATCTATGACTGCTCCTGCTGCCTGTAGCTTGCCAGAGCCTAAAATGGTCGTCATTTTTTTTCATCATGTGACTGCTTGCTTGGATTAAGGGCTGTATAGATTGTCAGCCCATTTTGGAATAATGTATTGAGTCGATTGTCTAGCTGAGTTTTGATTTTTTTCTTTTCTTCTTCATTCTGTGCTTTGACAAGTCGCTCCGCATACCCTTCTTTTTCTGCCACTAACCATCTAAGCTCTTGCAGGACATATGTGCTGTATGTAGGATACTGTTGAATTTTATTTTTTACATTCAATGTAATGGGTTCAGCCTTATATGTAGCAGCATCTTCTAATGTTATAGCACCGCTCGCTGCCAGTGTATCTAATAGCCGCTCCTGTCGTGCTTTTGTGTTACCAAAATTCTTTAAAGGGTTATATAGCGACGGATTATTTGGTATGGCTGAAATAAATGCCATCTCAGCAATAGAAAGTTCCTTGAGCGGCTTTTGAAAATAATAGGTAGCTGCTCCGCCAATTCCATAAACCTGATTACTAAAATAGGATTCATTTAAATACATTGTTAAAATCGTATCCTTATCGAATTCTTTCTCAAGTTCATGTGCATAAAAAAAGCTCTGTTAATTTACGTTCATAAGTTTTTTTCATCTGATAAATAGCGCATTCGAACAAGTTGTTGGGTGATAGTGCTTCCACCTTGAGACGCTGAGTTTGTATTTGAATTTGCTACAACAGCTCGAATGATGGCACTGAAATCAAAACCAATATGATCATAAAAATGAGCATCCTCACTTGCTATAAAAATTTCCTGGGCAATTTCTGGAATTTCCTGTAAGGTTAGTGGCTGTCTCCATTCGACATATTCCTCACTAAAAATTTCTCCGTTTCGATCGATAAGTGTTACGGGAAGCTGTGTCTGTACTTCCGGTAAATGAATAGCGCTGGCAATTTGCTCTTCGTGTGCCTTTGCCGTATTAATTTCTGTTCTAATATTAGTGCTAACCCACCAGAGAACAGGTAAGGATAGAAGTATGATAAAAAAAACCAAAAGCCTTGTTCATGTGTGCCTCCACTCTAAATTATGAATCCTTCAACAGAATAACATAATTTGGATGGTTTCCAAATACGCGTTCGGACCTATTTGCACTTATAAAAATTTGAAGGCTTTATCAATTTCTCTTAACTAGATTCAGATTATAAATGGTGATAAAAGTGCAAAAATCGTCAATACTTTGGTGGAGAAAACCTGTAGGAAGTGTGTTAGACTAAAATGAGGTCAGATATGATAGGCTACTATCATATTCAGTGAAACTGAAATTACATTTAAAGGAGAGACTCCAATGTTTCCACAATTAACATCAGAAGTACAAGCAGGCGAAGTACTTGTAGAAATGAAAACAACATTAGGTGCAGTTAAAATTAAGTTATTCCCAGAGCATGCACCAAAAACAGTTGAAAACTTCTTAGGCCATGCAAAATCAGGCTATTATAACGGCATTATTTTCCACCGTGTTATTCAAGATTTTATGATTCAAGGTGGCGACCCAACAGGTACTGGTATGGGTGGCGAATCTATTTGGGGTAACTCTTTTGAGGATGAGTTCTCAGATCAAGTATTTAATCTTCGTGGTGCTCTTTCTATGGCAAATGCAGGCCCAAACACTAATGGCTCACAATTCTTTATCGTTCAAATGAAGCACCTTCCAAGTGATATGCTTCGTCAATTACAGGGGGCTGGCTTCCCCGAGGAAATTATTGAGGCTTATGCAAAAAAATGGTGGTACACCTTGGTTAGATCATAAGCATACGGTATTTGGTCATGTAGTTGAAGGAATGGATATTGTTGATAAAATTGCAGAAGTTGAAAAAGATTTCCGTGACAAACCTCTTGAAGATGTGAAGATTGAGTCAATTACAGTTTTAGAATAATAATTGTAAGGACGTGTAAAGATGAATAACGTAATGTATCAATTTTTATATTTCCCTGAAGATAAATCAGGTTATGTTCCTGCTGCTTTTGAATTTTTAGTAATGCTAATATTGTGTATTGCTGTATTTATGATTTTCCGCAAAATTTCAAAAAAGCAAGAACTAAAATCCAAGGAAATTGAAGCACGTATTCTTGCTGAGAAGAGCGAAACAAACAATCAACAAAATATTTAAAGTAAGAAAGCTAGATGCCTCGTAATCACTTAGGACTACGAGGCAATGCTTTTATTTTCTTTGATAGCGTCGCATTTGATTTCTAATGGACTTGATAGTAGTTATACAAACAAGTATTAGGGAAAGACCAATACCACTAAGTGCTGTAACAAATGCTACCCATTCAAATATGGTATAACTCCAAATACTGCCTAAACCATTAGAGTCTCTCCACTCCTCAATCACTAAATTCATGCCATAAATACCTGATATAACTGTAAAAACTGTGAGGATAAATAGTAATTTATTACTTCTATTGTCCGATTGATCCTCTTGTGTACGGTATAAGCTATCGAGCGTTGCTTTTGTTTCCGTATAATGCTCATTAATACGAAAATATTTCCGCAACATTTGTGAAATTTCTCTGCCTTCGGTCCGAACGACTACCTCTTCAAAATAATAGCGCGCAGAAAACTTTGTAATTAATTCAATGAGCTCGTTCACTACTAATTTATCTTTGCCCCAGCTGATTTCACTATATTCATATGAAACTTTTAGGAGCATCATTTTATAGAAATAATGAATAAACAAGTTATAGTAGTGAGTACCCATAAATTCTTCCAAGTTATGCTTGCTTTTTTTCCAAAGACATATTGCTAATTGTTATCTGTGCCTGTGCAGAGGTTACAATATAGCTTTGTGGAGCCCAACGTTGATGTGTATGATGTTTTACATAGTCAGCAATGTACTCAGGATTAGTACTAGAGATAAAAGGGGTGCCTTCGGGCGTTCTTCCATCTACTTGTCCCAGTCTAAATAAATGCTCGTCTAAAATGGCTTGTCCCTCCCTACAAAGCAAATACCCTGATGAAAACATGCGTTCATCCTCAAAAAAAAGGTAATCCTTCATACGTATTTTCTTGACGATGCAATAAAAAAGGCTGTAAGAAGGGCATAAAATGCTTAAATAATAATTCACTGGTGGAGGAAAAGTCACCAAAAGAAAAATGATGACTAGCTCCCTTTTCCTCTCTTAGCTTTGCTTCAAGTACTCTAAAATAATGAATAAAATGAATAACATCACTAATATCCTGTATGTGCTCTGTCATACTTACCCGAACTGTAACAATTCCGTTTCCAAAAGGGCATAATGTAACATCTAAACTGATGATTTCATAATCGAAATGGCTATCCTTGTGCTGTAAAAAAACCCTTTGTATGGTAAGCCTTTGAAAATCGAAGAAAATCTTGACTCTTCAATTTTTCTGGAAATAGTTTATCCTCAAGAAAGGGATAGAAAAATTGAGCGAGCTCTTCATGTGTAACTGAAATGGAATGACCATAAAATGCATTTTCTAAAGAAGTATTGTTTAATGAAAAAAAAGCAGTATCCCTCATTTTTAAGGACATTGCTAAGCTGGGAACGATGTTTCATTTGATAAGAAAATGGAAATAAAAAAAGTCATGTATGCTCGTTCTATTGCTAATGGCACTAACTCCATGAAAATCACCTCAAACCAATTTGATAGCATGCTTGTAAAAAAAAGAAGGAGTATCTAACAAACCATTCCACCCTATTATAATTCTAAACATAAAAAGGATATCTCTGAATTGAGATATCCTTTCATAGTGTTGAAAAACTAAATGGTCAAGGATACCTTTGTGAATATTTAGTCAAAATGAAGGTAATTTCCGTTCCAGGCTACTCGCTTTCCTGTGGGCGAGCGACGAGCCGCTTCCTGCGCTGACGCTCCGTGCAGGGTCTCGTCTGTCTCACTATCCCACGGGAGTCGAGTAGCCTTGCACTCCAATCAACAATAGTGTAGAACTTTAAATATTTTCTCCCCTTAAAAGTAAAATAAAAACATGTTACTCACCATCATTAAATGGATAGAATAATGGTACAATTCTATAGCTGTCAACCTACATTCTATGCATAAAACTACTTTTTCACTTTACATAAAAATCG
>BBDJ01000004.1 GCA_001312325.1 Lysinibacillus pakistanensis
CCTGGGGGCGTCCGATGAGCCGCTTCACTCGCGCTCCAGGGTCTCATCTGTGACGCTGAATCCCCGAGGAGTCACTCAGTCTACACTCCAATCAACCACTGCTCATAGTATTTTCTTCTGGCATTTCACACAAATTAATAGTGATAAATTTGAAGTCTTAGCCATCACTATATTGTGCAAAAATGGAGCTTTGATAACATTTTTCTATGTGAATGCAGAGCGACAGTAATAAGTCGCTTTTTATGTAAAGTGAAAAAGTAGTTTTATGCATAGAATGTAGGTTGACAGCTATAGAATTGTACCACTATTCTATCCATTTAATGATGGTGAGTAACATGTTTTTATTTTACTTTTAAGGGGAGAAAATATTTAAAGTTCTACACTATTGCTGATTGGAGTGCAAGGCTACTCGACTCCCGTGGGATAGCGAGACAGATGAGACCCTGCACGGAGCGTCAGCGCAGGAAGCGGCTCGTCGCTCGCCCACAGGAAAGCGAGTAGCCTGGAACGGAAATTACCTTCATTTTGACTAAATATTCACAAAGGTATCCTTGACCATTTAGTTTTTCAACACTATGAAGCGACTGTCGATATTTTTATCAACAGTCGCTTTTTTTTGCTAAATCAGCTGAAAAGATATAGAAAATAAGCCAACTAAAATAACAAGAAGTATGTAACATGGCACTGTTTACTTGCTTAAAGTAAATTATTTTTCTGCTGTAATATAAATCGCTTCATTTTATTAATGTGTTATCAGAAAAAAATTATTTACAAAAATTGAAAACTGAAAAATTGAAAATGTACTAATTCGTCAAAAAAATAACTAAAGTAATCTGAAATACTAAGTAAATGTAAATTATGTAAGAGTAGGTAGTGATATTTTGCATAGTATTTTATTATATTTTAATAATAAAAAAATAATACTTTATGCAGATGAAGTGAAAAATGAACAAATATTCATTTGATAGAAATAAAATTATTTTAATGAAAATTGGAATAGTTGTATGGTTTATTTTGTATATAAGATAATAAGAATTAAAAAAAATTGCTTGATTAAATGGTTTATTTCTAGATAAAATAGCATTACGTCCAATTATCAGAATATTACATCAGTAGAATTTTTGACTTGGTATTAATTTTTTTTAATAATTAATCTAGCAAAATATATCAGAATTTTCGAATTTTGAAATTGGTGATTTTTTTGTCGAAAAATGATACTAAAATAGATTTTTTTTGTCTGCTAGCTGAATGTTGTTAGCAAGACTTTATTAACAGTACAAAGGTGGGATAGTAGATGAGTTTAATGTTAGAGGTGAAAAATCTTAAAACAGGTTTTGATATAGATGGCAAGATATATCATGCTGTGGATGATGTTTCATTTTCAGTTAAATCCGGTCAGATTATTGGAATAGTAGGAGAATCGGGATGTGGTAAAAGTGTGATGTCTCTTTCAATTATGCAGCTTCTTCCAAAGGGAATTGGAAAAATCACTAGTGGTGAAATACGATTTCATGGAAAAAAATATTGAACATCAAACAAACGATGAGATGAATAAAATTCGTGGAAAAGATATTAGTATGATCTTTCAAGAACCGATGACATCCTTAAATCCAGTATTTACAATTGGTTCACAAATCGAAGAAATTATGTTGAATCATAGCAAAATGTCAAAAGCTGAGGTTAGAAGCAAAGCGATTGACTTGTTAAAGCAGGTTGGTATTCCAAGAGCAGAAAAAAATCGTGGATGAATATCCTCATCAATTGTCAGGTGGAATGAGACAAAGAGTAATGATTGCTATTGCCATTGCATGTCAGCCTAGACTTTTAATCGCTGATGAACCAACAACTGCTCTTGATGTAACCGTACAAGCCCAAATACTTGAATTACTGAAAAGTATTCAAGAGAAAAATAAGATGTCTATTGTGCTCATTACACACGACCTTGGTGTAGTTGCAGAAATGTGTGATGAGGTAATAATTATGTACGCAGGAAAAATTGTTGAACGCACAAATGTCGATACGCTGTTTTACAATCCCAAACATCCTTATACAAAATTATTAATGGCATCAATTCCAAGAATAGATGTTGAAGTAAATGAGTTATCCACTATTAAAGGAATTGTCCCTTCTTTAAAAAAATATGCCTCAAGTTGGCTGCCGATTTGTAGATAGATGTCCATCGGCAATGTCTGAATGTAGTAAGATTACACCACAACTTGCCTTTATAGGTGACCAGCATGAAGTATCTTGTTTACTTTATGAGGGGTGTAGTACTAGAAAGGGTGTGAGCTGACAGTATGAATCAAACAATAAAACAAGAAAATTTATTAGAAATCATTGATTTAAAAACATATTACCCCATCAAAGGTGGCTTATTAAGACATACTGTAGGCTATGTTAAAGCCGTTGATACTATTTCTTTTTCCATTAAAAATGGTGAGACATTGGGATTAGTTGGTGAATCGGGCTGTGGAAAATCCACAACCGGTCGTACTATTTTAAGATTATTGGATGCAACAGATGGGAAAATTATTTTTAATGGTAAAAATATAACAAAATTGCGAGGGAAATCATTAAGGGAAATACGGAAAGATATCCAAATGGTATTCCAAGATCCATATGCCTCATTAAACCCCATGCAAATGGTGGGTAGTATTATAGCTGAACCTATAATGAACTACCATAATAGATCGCTTAAATCGTTAAAAAATGAAGTGATAGAGCTCTTACGTAAAGTAGGATTACCAGAAGATGCTTATTACAAGTATGCTCATGAATTTTCAGGCGGTCAACGTCAACGAATAGGTATTGCTAGAGCACTAGCGCTCCGGCCAAAACTAATCATAGCAGATGAGCCTGTTTCAGCATTAGATGTGTCTGTGCAATCCCAAGTCCTGAATCTATTAAAAGAGCTACAAAATGAGTTTGATTTAACGTTTTTATTTATTGCACATGATTTAAGTGTTGTTAAGCATATGAGTGACCGTATTGGTGTGATGTATTTAGGAAATATCGTGGAAATTGCAGACAAAGAACACATTTATGATGAACCATTACATCCTTACACACAGGCATTAATCTCTGCTATTCCAGTTCCTGATCCAAGGAAGAAGAGCAATCGGATTGTGTTGGAGGGGGATATTCCAAGTCCGGTTAATCCTCCAAAAGGGTGCCCGTT
Source organism: Lysinibacillus pakistanensis (assembly GCA_001312325.1). Next base: position 3,179 of record BBDJ01000004.1, read on the forward strand.
CCATCCACGTTGCCCAAAGGCAATGACAACGTGTTCATTATCAAAACCAGCCTTAAAGGAGGTGAAGTCTGGGCATAGTGTTGCATGCCATTTATATTAAAAAAATCATTATAGGAATTAAATAATGACAAAATAAAATTCACGGGGGGAAAAAAATGAAAAAAATCAGCATTATGGTCATTCATGCTAATACTCGTTATGGCTTTATTTTTAGCAGCATGTAATAGTGACACATCGACACAGGAAAAAGAGGGGGGCAAAGAGAAAGATAATTCTCCAACAACTTCTGAAGAAAAAAAAGGTGGAGTCGTAACATTTGGTACGGATCAGGCTCCTGAGGGAGTATTTGATCCTGCGTATGCAGGAAGTGTTGTAGATGGTTATATTCAAAATTTTACAATGGAAGGTATTTATGATGTAAATGATGAGTTAGAATATATCCCTAACCTAGCAACTTGGGAAATTAGTGAGGATAAATTAACGTATACGTTTAGCTTTAAGAAAGGTGTAAAGTGGCATAATGGTGAGGAGTTAACCGTTGATGACTGGGTATATGCATTAGAAACATTAGCAACTCCAGAATATGAAGGACCTCGTTTTAATTATGCTGAAGATATTAAAGGGGCAAAGGCTAAAAAAAGGAGGGAAAGCCGATAAAATCGAAGGCATTGAAGTCGTTGATCCATACACAGTAAAAATTACTTTTGAAAAAGTAAAGATTAATAACTTAGAAAATCTGTGGAATTATCCAATGCCAAAGAAACATTATGAGGGTATTGCTATTAAAGATTTAGAGGAATCAAAGCAGGTTCGTGAAAATCCCGTAGGCTTAGGGCCATTTAAGGTGAAAAAAGTAGTAGATGGCGAGTATTCTGAATTAGAGCGTTTTGATGATTACTGGAAGGGCAAACCACAGCTAGATGGTGTGATTGTTAAAGTCATAGACCCATCTTTAGCAACAGGTGCGTTCCAAAACGGAGAAGTTGACATTATGAATATAAGACCACAATCGGTTAAAGAATTATCAGCATTAAATAATGTACGTATCGAAGAAACTACGGGGGTATCTTATTCTTATATAGGTCTTCGTTTTGGTCATCGTGATAAAGCTACACTTACAAATGTAGCGGATTTTGATAAGTTTAAATCAAAAGAATTACGTCAGGCACTATTATATGCGATTAATCGTCCAGCAATGATCGATGCTTTCTTAGAAGGAAAAGCCGAAGTGGCGAACACTGTAATTCCACGTGCATTCTGGGTTGCTGCAGAGGAATCTGAACTGAATGATTATAAATACAATCAAGAAAAAGCAAAAGAACTACTGAAGGCTGCAGGATATGTAGATAAAGATAGTGATGGATTTGTGGAGGATCCAAATGGAAAACCATTCAAAATTTCATTTGGTCATTATGCTGGTCCTGCTGCATTTGAGGGTCGAGCTCAAGCCATTATTCAATCGTGGAATGATATCGGCGTAAAAACAGAAATGGCTACAGGTACTTTAATAGAATTTAATTTATATAATGATATGAAAGATAATGATGATGCTGCATTAGAGGCATTCTTTGGTTCTTGGAGTACTGGCTCTGACCCAGATCCATCTGGTTTATGGGGGAATCATGCAGAATGGAATTATGGTCGTTGGGTAGACGAACAAAATCAAAAGTTATTAGATAAAGGCTTAAGTGAAGAGGCATTCGATAAAGATAAACGTATGAAAACATATGTTAAATGGCAAAAGTATTTCAATGAAGAGGTACCAGCACTTCCATTATGGGAAAACTTGGATTTATATGGTATTAATAACCGATTACAAGGTGTTCATATCAATGCAGTTGGTTTCCAGACAGATGTTTATAAGTGGAATATAAAGGAATAAAAATAGAGGATCAATCCTGCTAAATAGGTCTCCCTCTGTAGGGGGACCTATTTAGTAAATTTATAGATAAGGAGACGCTCACATGCTTCAATATACACTTCGCAGATTACTGGGCATGATCCCATTGTTACTCCTTATTTCGTTGGTGGTGTTCTTTTTAGCAAAAATGATGCCAGGTGATCCGTTTGGTGGAGAAATTGATCCATCTAATACGAATCCACAATACATCGAAGAAATGAGAGAAAAATTAGGCTATAATGATCCAATTATCACTCAATACGGTAGATGGATCACTAATTTTATACAAGGGGATTTTGGAAAATCAACGGTTTATAAAAAGCCAGCTGCAGAGATTATTGCCCAGCGTATACCTAATACCATATTTTTGGCAGTAGTATCATTATTTTTCACTTACATTTTTGCTTTTATTATGGGGATGTATGCTGGACGAAAACCTTATACACTTGGGGATAATTTGATTGCGACCTATAATTACTTAGCTTTAGCGATACCGTCGTTTGTTGCAGGGATAGTTGCTATTTACTTTTTCTCCTTTAAGCTCGGTTGGTTCCCTTTCAGTGGCTCTGTAGGAGTAGGCGTAATGGAAGGGACCTTCACTTACTATATCAGTAGACTACATCATGTTTTATTACCTGCATTAATATTAGGATTGATGGGAACGGCATCCTATACACAATTTTTACGCAATGACATTATTGAAAATAGTAGAAAAGATTTTGTAAGGACTGCAAGAGCAAAGGGGACAAAGGAATCGAAAATATATAATAAACATATTTTACGAAATTCGATCATTCCAATTATCACTTATCTTGGTTTTGATATTGCAACCTTAATTAGTGGGGCAGTCATAACAGAAACGATCTTTACTTATCCAGGCATAGGTGCACTATTCTTAGAATCCGTTGGAAGAAGAGATTATGCAGTCATGATGTCGATTACTATGTTACTTTCGTTTTTAACACTGTTTGGGAATTTAGTAGCGGATTTATTATATGGTGTGGTTGATCCGCGTATTAGACTAGATTAAGGAGGGGGAAATCATGACATTGGTTACTAATCAAGAAGTATTATCTCCAAAAACACCAAAAAAAAGCCCCTCACCATGGGTGATAGCAAGACGAAAGTTTGTTAAAAATAAATTAGCCATGATTAGTCTGCTCTTTTTGTTGCTAGTTATTATTCTATCGTTATTGGCACCCTATATTACGACAAAAGATATTGTGCGTGTAGATCTTACAAATATTAGTCTACCCCCATCGAGTGAGCATTGGCTGGGAACAGATACAAATGGACGTGATGTTTTTACAAGAATGCTTTACGCAGGAAGATCCTCTTTAACAGTTGGATTGGGCTGTATGATTATTATCGTGCTAATCGGTACTACTGTAGGGGCGATTTCAGGATATTTTGGAGGAAAGATTGAGCAGCTATTAATGCGATTTACAGATTTCGTATTAATGTTTCCATTTTTGGTATTTTGTATTGTGTTAAATACACTTCTAACTGGGAAAATATCTGGATTATGGACATTAATCATTGTTATCTCGATTTTAACTTGGGGAAGCGTTGCAAGGATCGTACGCAGTAGAATTCTCGCTGAAAAAGAAAATGAATATATACTAGCTGCTCAATCAATTGGCTGTAAGTCCACAAAAATTATTGTAAAGCATTTACTGCCCAATGTTGCTTCCACGATTATTGTACAGGCAACATTATTGATGGCAGTGACTATTGTGGCGGAATCCAGTTTAAGCTTTTTAGGAATGGGTGTACCTGCTGACACACCTAGCTGGGGTAATATGTTATTTGAAGCTAGAAACTCAGATGTGTTAAAGAACAAGCTTTGGATGTGGGTGCCACCTGCTACAGCTATTACGCTAGTCATCTTATCCATAAACTTTATCGGTGAAGGCTTAAAAGATGCTTTAAATCCTAAATCAAGAAGGTAGAAGCTTGCCAGTAACATTATGAACGAAAAATAGGACACCTTTAAAAGTATCAAGTTTACTTTTAAAGGTGTCAAAAATTTCAAAATACAAAATCCATCCAATAGAGTTTTCTACTGGATGGATGTATAAGTCATTATCGATTAGCAACCCAAGTTTTCACTAAATCAGCTGTACCATAGACATAGTGTTGATCACCGACTTCATGGTATGTTGCACTATCGTCCACCTCTGTATGCTTGTACGGAATACGTTGACGACGCTTTTCTGACATTGGGTCAGGAAGTGGGATGGCTGATAATAAAGATTTTGTATACGGATGGACAGGATTATTATAAATATCGTCCGCCTTACCGATTTCCATAATTTTACCACGATACATAACAGCGATACGGTCACTGATGTATTTAACCATAGATAAATCATGGGCAATAAATAGATATGTTAAACCACGCTCTTTTTGAAGCTGCTTTAGCAGGTTAACCACTTGCGCTTGAATGGATACGTCAAGTGCCGAGATAGGCTCATCAGCAATGATGAATTTTGGGTCTAAGCTTAGAGCACGAGCAATTCCAATACGTTGACGCTGACCACCAGAGAATTCATGTGCATAACGGTTGGCGTGCTCCTTGTTTAAGCCAACTGCCTCAAGTAGTTGATTTACTTTCTCACGGCGTTCTTTTTTTATCCTTATAAAGACCGTGAATATCAAAGCCTTCACTAATGATTTCTCCAGCTGTCATACGAGGATTTAATGAAGCGTATGGATCTTGGAAAATCATTTGCATTTGACGATTGAATTTCTTTAAGTCATTTTTAGATTTTTTTCCCATGAACGTTCTCACCATCGAAAATAATTTCCCCATCAGTAATGTCGTACAGGCGAATAATAGAACGACCAGTTGTTGATTTACCACAACCTGATTCGCCAACAAGACCAAGTGTTTCACCTTCATATACATCGAAGCTAATCCCATCGACAGCTTTAATAGGGTTACTTGCAGAGCCGAAATGCTGCTTTAAATTTTTGATTTCAAGAATTTTTTTTGTACCCACTTTAGTCATGTTGTTGTGCCTCCTTTGCTAAATACCCTTCAATTCGTTTAGCAACAGCTTCTGGAAGTGGTATTTTTGGTGCGTCTGGATGCAGCAGCCAAGTTTTTGCAAAGTGTGTTTCGCTTACCTGGAACATTGGAGGTTCTTGCTCGTAGTCAATAGCCATTGCAAATTCATTACGAGCAGCAAAAGCATCTCCCTTTGGAGGGTTTGTAAGATCTGGCGGTGAACCAGGAATCGTACGTAATAGCTCGTCTGTGTTGTTATCTAAGTCTGGCATTGATCCGAGAAGTCCCCATGTATAAGGATGCTTAGGATTATAGAAAATATCATTGACAGTACCATATTCCACGATTTGACCAGCATACATAACAGCAACACGGTCAGCGATGTTGGCAACAACACCTAAATCATGCGTAATGAAAATGATAGATGTTTTCGAATTTTTTTTGTATTTCTTTCATAAGCTCTAAAATTTGCGCTTGAATTGTTACGTCTAGGGCTGTTGTTGGCTCATCGGCAATTAATAGCTTTGGATCAGCTGCAAGAGCGATAGCAATAACAACACGCTGACGCATACCACCTGAAAACTCATGTGGATATTGGTTATAGCGTTTCTCAGGGAAGGGAATACCAACCTGTGTTAAAAGCTCAATTGCACGTTTTTTTTGCATCTGCTTTAGATACTTTTTTTATGTTGTAAAATTACTTCAGTTATTTGACGTCCGACCTTCATGGTTGGATTTAAACTTGTCATAGGGTCTTGGAAAATCATTGCAATTTCATTTCCGCGTACTTTTGACATTTCTTTATCACTTAAAGGAACTAAATCACGGCCATTAAATAAAATCTGTCCTGACTCATAAATACCAGGTGGCTGTGGAATTAATTTCATTAACGCGTTACTCGTAACACTTTTACCAGAACCTGATTCACCAACTATAGCGAGTGTTTCACCTTCCTTTAAATCAAAGTTAACACCACGTACAGCATGGACAAGTCCTGCATAGGTTTTAAAGTTTATTCGTAAATCTTTTACTTCTAGAATTGTTTTACTCATTTCGGCCACCTCCTTATTTACGTAGTTTTGGATCTAATGCATCACGTAAGCCGTCACCAACTGCGTTAAATGCAAAGATTGTTAGTGAAATAAATAATGCAGGGAATATTAAACGCCAAGGAGCATTGGTAATCGCTCCATTACCATCAGAAGCCATTGTTCCCCAAGAGGCTTGTGGAGCAGGAACCCCAAGTCCTAGATAACTAAGGAAAGACTCTGTAAAAATCGCATGTGGTACAGTTAATGTCATTGTTACTAAAATTGCACCAAGTGCATTTGGCACTAAATGTTTTAAAATTAAATGTCCTGTTTGTGCACCCAGAGTTCGAGCGGCTAATACATACTCTTGATTTTTAATAGATAATACCTCACCGCGAACAATACGGGCCATATTAATCCATCCTGTAATCGATAATGCGATAATCATTGGTATAATACCAGGTTTTAATACTACTAAAAGTACGATAACAACTAGTAGATAAGGAACAGCTGTTAAAACATCGGCAATACGCATCATAATATTGTCAACACGACCGCCTGCTAAACCAGAAATACTTCCCCATAATACACCGATGATCAAGTCAATAACTGCAGCAGTTATTCCGATGAGTAAAGAGATACGAGCACCAGCCCATATTCGAACGAAAATATCTCGACCTAAATCATCTGTACCAAACCAATATTCTGAAGATGGTGGGGCGTTATAAACACCTAATTGATCACTATAATGGTATTGTGAAAACATTGGCACAAATGTAGCCATCAAAACAATAATGATTAAAGCAATTAAACCAAAAATCGCCATTTTATTATGGGAAAAACGAATAAATACTTCCTTCCAAAAGGAGATAGATTTATCTGCTAATTTATCAGTTGCTTCATGATTTCCGCCAACAATTTTAAACTTATCTTTCTCAATTTGTTGCTGTGTCATTACTTTTTCGCTCCTTTCAGCTTAATTCGCGGATCAATCACGCTATATAAAATATCTACGATGAATACCGCAAATAAAAGAATGATTGCGTAGAACACCGTTGTTCCCATAACAACTGTATAGTCACGGTTTGTAATACTTTGTACAAAGTGTTTACCTAAACCTGGGACCGCAAAAATTTGCTCTACAATGAAGCTACCTGTAACAACCCCAGCAGTTAATGGACCTAAATAAGTGATGACTGGTAAAAGGGCGTTACGTAAAGTATGGCGGAAGACAACTGTCCATTTGCCTATACCTTTTGCACGAGCCATTTTTACGTAATCACTATTATTTTGTTCAAGCATACTTGAACGTGTTAGTTTAGCGATAAAGCCCATATGCGAAAATGCAATAGCTAAGGCTGGTAACAAACTATAACTAAAGCCTTTCCACCCACTAATCGGGAATAACTCAAGCTTGTATGCCAGGAAATACTGCATAAGCCCAGCTAAGATAAAGGATGGAACGGAAATTCCGAGCACCGCAAAGGTCGTTGCCAAATAATCTGGCCATCTATTATGATAAAGCGCTGCCACTACACCGATTAATACACCAAATCCAATAGCTAGCAGCATAGCTTCAATCCCTAAAGTTAAAGATACTGGGAAGCCTTCTGCAATCATATCATTCGTTGAACGCGCTTTATATTTCATAGATTCACCGAAATTAAAAGTGGCCGCATCGATTAAATAATCTTTGTACTGAATATACCAAGGGTTATTTAATCCATACGTTTCGTTTAACTTTTCCTCTATTTGAGGAGGGAAATTACGTTCAGATGCAAATGGATTACCAGGAGCAAGACGCAATAGGAAAAACGTAGCCGTTACGATGACGAAAAGCGCGAGAAGTATATACATCAGCCTTTTCAAAATATATTTAATCACATAAAACTCCTCCTTCTACTTGTCAATTATCTGACAAATAAGTGCTTTCGTATTTTAAAAAGAGCTGACTCGCGCCGCAAGGGCTACGAGGCAGCTCTCAGCTTAGAGCTTAAAAAGAAATGGTTAACAAAATTATTTCATCTTTACATCTTTAAGGTGGATATCACCTGTTGGATTTGGATTTAAGTTTTCAATACCATCTTTAACTACTGATAAATTCGTGTAGTAGTAAATAGGTGCGACTGGGAATTCTGTCATACCAATTGCTTCTGCTTGTTTTAAATACTCAAGACGTTTAGCTTCATCTACTTCAGCAACTGCTTTATCCAGTAATTCTTTATATTGAGCATTTTCCCATCCTGTTTGGTTGTTACCGTTTTTAGCCGTATCGAACATTTCAAGGAATGTATATGCATCTAGATAGTCAGCTACCCAGCCCATACGACCAATTTGATAGTCACCCGTTTTTAATTTGTCAATATAAACTTGCCATTCTGAGTTATCTAACTCAGATGAAATACCAAGTTTTTTTACTCCATTCTTCTTGAATGTATTGAGCGATTGCTGCATGACTTTCAGAAGTGTTATATGAAATGTTCACTTTAATATCTTTAGGGTCTTTAATACCAAGCTCTTTCATTCCAGCTTCAAGAGCAGCTTTTGCTCCATCAACATCATTATCTTTGAAGTAACCACGGTCTTCCGTAAAGTTAGGAATTGCTGGTGGAACCATACCTGTAGCCGGTTTTTGTTCACCTTTAGTTACGTTGTCAATTAATGTTTGACGATCGATTGCTAATGTAAGCGCTTTACGAATATTTGCATTAGACATAATTTTGTCTTTTGTATTGAATTTATACCAATAAATACTTGCTTCGTCCTTGATTTTTAAAGAACCATCTTTTTTTGAATTCATCAATAACATTAAGATCTATTGTTTGGAATGGTTTACCAATATAGTCAAGAGAGCCAGATTTAAAGTTAGTAGCAACAGTTGGCTCTTTTTCAATCATAGCAATATTGACAGTATCAACATCAACATTTGCTGCATCCCAATAATCTTCATTTTTTTGTAAGAACGATAGAATCACTATGTTTCCATTCGCTTAATTTATAAGGACCATTTGTTACGTAATTTTCACCAGCGTCTGCATACCATTCTTCATTAGCCTCAGTCACTTTTGGGTTAATTGGTAAATAAGTTTTAAAGCCTGTTAATTCTAGGAAATACGGAGTTGGGTTTTCTAAAGTTACGACTAAAGTTTTGTCATCTTCAGCTTTAATACCAACGCCATCAGCAGAACCACCATTGTGGTAATCTTTAGCCCCTTTAATTGGGTAGAAAATAGAAGCATACGCAGAAAGATTTTCTGGATTTAACGCCCATTTCCAAGCATATTCGAAGTCACCTGCTACAACTGGATCACCATTTGACCATTTTGCATCACGTAATTTGAACGTATAAGTCTTTTTATCAGGGCTGATATCCCAATCCTCAGCTATACCTGGAGTAGGCTTACCATCAGCGTCTGAAACAGTTAGACCCTCAAAAATGTTAACTAAGATTGCACTAGATGTAGTATCTTCTGCAAGTCCCGGGTGTAAAGACGGTGGTTCTGAAGTGATTGCTAAGTTAAGTTCTTTAGTTTTTGAACCAGAATCTTTTTTTACCGTCTGAAGATGAAGAATTATCAGACTTATCTCCACCGAAGCCACATGCAGTAAGAACTAATGAAAATACTGCAAGGACTGTTAGTAATAAAAACTTTTTGTTTTTAATCATGTAAATCCCCCTTATACAATTTTAAGCCTTCCTTGAAGCTCCTATTTAATATACCAAAAAAATCATTGTGCACAAAATAAAAAAAGATTCAAATTTATATAGTATTATCTGACATCTAATAGAATAATAAATTTTTTTCGATTTATCACATTACTAAACGAAAGTGTTTAATTAATAATAATTTGATGTTTTTATCTTTTGAACATCAAAAATAAAGCAAAAATAAAAAAATGACATACTATACCGAAAATTCCTATTCTTTTGATAATATTATTAATATTTGAAAAATGATTCAAAAGTCATAGGTGTAATCCATAAAGAGAATTGTATGTTTTTGTAGAAAATCTTTGTAAAACTGAGTGATTTAGTTTCTTATTCAGGGAATTTTTTTGTATTTTCCTATGTCGAAACATAAATGTTTTTATTCTATTAATGATATGTAAGATTCTTGTTTTGTATTTATATAAGATTGTCTAAATATGAGAGAAAAAAGAAGAGGTAGCGTAAATGTTGGAAAAAATACCTTTATTAAGAAGTGATTGCATTATGTTTTAGTTCAAATATGTTTTTTTTATATAATGTACACATTACTTTAGATTACCACATTGTATGAAAAAAACAATGTACTTTATCAATTAATTGATTGTTGAAATCTCTTCGACAATAGAAAACAATAAATGATCAGTACAAATAGCCATGTCGGAAGGCTTTTTAATTGATGAGCATCTAGCCATAAATGTCACATATTTTGAATAACGCGTTGATTGGTTTACAAAAGAAAATAACCAAGCATCACGTCGAAACAGCATTAGAGAGGTGTCAAAAAGTTTAATAACGGCGAAAATTCGTTTTGGATAGTCTTTAAAGAGCATCTCGTGGTGATAACTAAGAACCAATATTACATCGTTAGATGCCTCATGATATCTGCTAATCTGTCGAATAGTAAAGCAACGATTCTCTTTTAAAGAAAAGAAGAAGACCCTATTTCCAAACATGTTACGACCGCTATTTTGGATACAGGTATAACTATGAGCCCATTACCGTCAACACAAATACAAAATTCGTGCTAGCATTCCTGAAGGTGAATATCTTGTATTTGATTAGCATTACAAACATATAAGTGTACTTGAAAACTGATACTGTTATAATAGCTTCGATGAAAAGTGCTGAACACTAAATTCACAAGGCAGAAGGAATGTGCAAACGGGTCCGTTCCTGATGGTTCCCTCAAACGTAAGGCTTCAGAAACAAAGTAATACGATTTACGAAAACTCACGTACTGAGTATATGGCTCTGAACTTTGGAAACATCTGAATAAAGAACGTACATCCGTTGAGTATGTGTCAATGTATAACTAAATCAATTTTTTTTGATTAAACAATATCTGTAAAAATAGGAAGAAAAGCAAAACTTTATTTAACCGAATATTTACAAAAAAAGTAATAAAGTAATATATTTTTTATTAGAGAAAAAAAGTTTTCGAATTTGTCACCCCTATTGATTATCCTCCAAATAAAACTTATTAAAATTATAAAAAGTTAAAAATTAAGAAATTTACACTAACGTCGCATGAATTTTGATTGAATTTTCTGTTTTCAATTACTTGCGTTTTTAAGAAATTGAAAGACACTTAAACAAAAGTAGTAAACACCCTTTTTTTTACTATAACCTTTGACTGGGGCAACTGACGATTCAAAATCCTTATGGTACTGTATTTCCTTCTATTTTCCGAAGCCAAATACGTGCCGGTTTCCATAGTACTGCTTTTAAGTACCTACTAATTTGTAGATACATCCGTGAACTGTTTGTGTGAAGCTGTGCTAGCACGTTTAAGTAGTATACGATCATCGCAATGAACACCTGATTGTGCACAGCTTGCTCGCTTTGCCCGTAGAATTTTTTTAATGTTCAGATGCTGTTTCATCCACTTGAAAAACAGTTCAATTGCCCAGCGTGACTTATACAGTTCAGCGACTTCATCTGCACTTAAATCAAAACGATTTGTTATCAGATATAACTCTTTACCATTTGGATCCAGTATTTCGATACGGCGAAATACATTTTCAGCACGATTTTGCGTGTTGCCAATCAGAATCATTTCATCCGATAACACAGATGACTGTTCAGATACTTCAAACGATTCAACCACACGTGTTACGGCGTTTTTTTCGTAAGCGTGAGACAAAGAAAAATCCATCATCTGTCATGCGGTCAAAACGCTCATAATCTAAGTAGCCTCGGTCAAACACGTACATGCATTCCTTGTCATCAACGAGAATTTCAAGCTGACCACGATCATGTTCTTTCGCGTTCGTTAACACCGCTTCATCAGGGTACGAACAACCTTTTTCTAGATAAACAAGGCGCAAATGTAACTTCACACCTGATTTTGTTTTACGGAATTCAGCCCATCTATGATTTTTTTTAAGTTCAATGGCAGTGTGCTGGAATCAATGATTTTCAGTGGTGTTGTGATGATTCGACGCTGCTCAAAATGTGTTTTCTCATGAATTTGCGTGACTAAGTCTAGAAAAATGTGTTGGAAAAACTCTGATGGCACTTGATTTAATCGTCGACCTAACTGCGAAAAGCTGATGGACTCTAAATACGTTGCTTTTTGTAAGTCGTCTGATAACAGCGTATCACTGATAGCACGTAGACTTTCGGTTTCATTCAGCTGGGCAAACAGTAATAATCTTAAGAATGAAGCGATGTGAAGCTTCTTTATATAGTAATTTAATTGATGATTTTCAACTAATTTTTCCATTTGTGTAGAAGAAATAGGTGAAAACCATTGTTCAAATGATGTTTTTCGTGTAAACTTGTCCATGCGTATGTCCTTTATTTTGGATTTGGATGGTTTACTACCGCCCAACCATTATAAAGGATTTTTTTTATGTCAGGATTGGATTACAGAAAATTCAGACTTAATGGAAACGTTGAATTATTTTAATGCGACGCTAGTGAGAAATTTATATTTTTGGAGAAATATAAAATTTTTCAAACTTCGAATTCTTTGATGAAACTAATTTGTACAAAAAAAATATTTGTTTTGCAAAATTAGGAAATTTTAAAATTAACACTTGAAGAGGTAAAGTGACTATTACAAAAAAATGCTAAGGTAGTAAGTTCGAATTAGTTCTAAATTCGGAAAAGAGGTGACCCTTGATTCGATTAGAACTACAAATGTCCATGATGTTGGTGAATGTATAAAAAATGCATGTTTAAGTAAATGGTCTTCAAGTACAGGTTGTGATTCATTAAACAAAATTAAAGTTTATCAATAGTCCTGCCTTATAAGAGATGCGCATTTTTAATGCTTGTCTCTCTGTAAGTGTATTAATATTTTACAATATATATTATATTAAACTTAATTAGTAGAAGAAAATATTTATTTACAAAATTACCAAAATTATGTTAACTTATAATTTAGAAAGGAGGGATTAAAATGGCAATTGAAAAAAAGTCATAAGTTAATAAGTTCAAATTCAAATTACATGGGTTCTAAATTTGGAGAAGGAGTAATCCTTGACCCGATTAGAACTTCAGTTGACCAGAGTACTGGTGGTATGCTTTGTCAGTGCGGTTCTAATTGTCAAACTTGTTATAAGGGTGGAGCAACTAAATGTGGATCAACTGGTTGTGGTTCATCAAACAAAATCAAAGTCTACCGATAATCTTTCTTTAAGAGATGAGCATTTGTAAATGCTTATCTCTCTCTATTAATTTAGAAAAAAGTATATAGGCTTAATTTGGATCTTCAACTTGTTACCTAGTGATATTAACTTAGCAATTAAGTGCAGAGACCATTAATTCATATAACGTAAAACACTAATATGGAATTTATTATAATACGACTACGTTTGACGTTAGCGTGCCATTATAGCAATCAACCTTAGAACGGTTGTGAATGTTTTTATGCAGTTACTTAACAACTTTGTTTATCTTATCTATTTTCTTATTAAAAACATATGAGGAGTATTAAAATGAGAGAATTGAATTTATTGGAAAAAGAAGAAACATTTATAATTAACAAATTTATAATGTATCCTTTTAAAGAAACTTTGATAATACAGACACCTATAGGAATAACTAAAGTTTCTGACACTAGAATGATAGAAATAATAAAAGATTGGGATATTAATTCAGTACGACAATACACAAAAAGTGAATTTAAGTATTTATTTGAAGATGAAACAGAAGATGCTATAAGTTTTTTGGAGAGTTATCAGATAATTGAAAAAGAAAGGGGGAATGAAATTAATATTAAGGGTATAACGATAATAGCAGAAGAAAATTTTGTTGGCGAAATATTATTAGATAGATTAACTAATCAATATCAAAATAGACTTTCTATAAAGACTTTCTCGCAGAATGATTTTTGTAGTGAATTGTTTGAAGATCAATTTATTATTTATATTCAAACAAAGTATGATAAAAAAAGAGTTAAAGAGTTTATGGGAATCCAAAGAAAATTAAATAATTCTGTAACTTTGATGGGATATACATATTCAAGTAATTTTTATTTAGATTGCTTATATGATCCTAAATGGAAACTACCCTGTCATAATTGTCATTTAGGACATATACAATCTAACTTTTACGCTGAAGAAGAAAATGAAATGAGTTATCAAATGATGGTTGAATTACTTTACCAAGAGTCGGAAGATGCCTTCATTAGAGGGATTCCATTAACTTCTATACAGGAAATGAATATAGCTTGTTTAGTTTTAAATAAGGTTATAGGATATCTTGGCGACTTAAATAGATTATCTATTCACCCACAGGATATAAATAAGAGTACAATGTTGAATTTAAAAACATTAAAAAAATATGAAGATACAGCTATTTTTTGGGAAATGTGTGATTGCTATGAAGAATAAAGAATATAATAAGAAGATTTTTGAAAGAGTAAATAATTTCAAACGGATGGAAAGGTTGCAAGATTTTATATTATCAAATAGAGAATTAGATGAAATAATTAAATTACACCAAACTACTACGTGGGAACGTCCAATTAAAAACCAAATGGTTTCTAATGAGCTTTTACATTGGCTGACTTTAGCAGAAAATGTTTCTTCATACCCATTAGTAGTGGAAGAAACTGTTGAATTATCATCTCATTACACCGATCTACCTAAAAATAAAACAAGCCATAGAGATTTTAATAATGACTACGCATTTGAATATAGTCAATTTAGTAATATATTATTTAATTCATTTGGTAAAAGAGAAGATGGGCATAGAAATTATGCTTCAGCAGGAGGATTATATCCTATTACTCCTTTATTAATAGTAATTGATATAAAAAGCCTACCATTTTTAAAAGAACCTGGAGTATATATATATGATTCATCTGATCATCAATTATTATTATTAACGAAATTTACTACTGAAAAAATTAATGCATATAAGGACTCTCTCATTTTCGATGACATATTCGATGAGGATGAAGTACCTAAATTAGCTATGGCTTATATGGTTGATATAGGAAAATCTATTACGAAATATAAAAATAGAGGGTATAGACATGCTTTAATAGAAGTAGGTTTAATGGCACAGAGTTTTAGAAATGAACTATGGAAATACGATAATTTAGGTGAATGCTGTTGGTCTGGTTTTAACGACAATAGGCTAGCGTTTAATCTAGGTCTTAGTCCAAGATTAGCCCCTATAATAATGATGCAGTGGTTTGGAGCAGTTAAATGATTTTTATAACTGAGGTTGGAAAAAGATTTGGGATAACCAAAAAGAAGTTTATCAATGAACTAATGCATGAATCCGTTTCTCATATTGGTGCAATTGTTAACAATGGTTATAAATCTCCTACAAACTGTGGTGGTGTTGCAGAAAATAAAAGAGTAGCCCAAATAAAAGGTTTAGCTGAATCAATAGAAAGAAGAGCTTTAGCAATAAATAATTACGAAGAATGTTCTATTATTCAAGCATTCGATTTAATAAAAAAAAAAGTAGAAGAGGTTAAGAATTCATCTATTAGATATAGTTTAATAGAGCCGTATGTTGATACAACGGGGACAGCAGCACATGTAAATAGTAATTTAGCGATATATAATGCAGTTTCCGAACTTTTAGAAAAAAAATGCTGTTTTTTTGTTTTGGTATGGTGAAAGAGGAATAAAGTTTGAAAGTAGTTTTAAAACAGTTTATACGACATATCTTGAAAAGCAAGGATATGATGTTCATTTTTTTTTGATAAAGGAGTTCTTGCCTCTTAAAATTGTAATAACATTAGCTGTTTCCTCTGAAAACCCATTGAAATACAAATTTGGTATTGGGTCAGCTTTATTATTTAATGATGCAATCATGAAATCTACCTCCGAGGCGTATTTATTAGGGAACTATTACGAGACATTATTATATGATTTTTTTAAAGGGGTATAGTAATTCGGAAGAACTTTATAAATTCTCTGATGAAAATACATTAAATTATATTTTAAACTTAATAAAAGTACCAACTATAAAACAAAAAAATATTTTTAAAAAAGAAGATATCACAAATTATGAAGAATTATATAATATGTTGCCTTTTTGGATAGAACAATTATTAATTTGTATTTTACCTCAAAAAATTAATGATAAATTCATAGTCGTTAAAGCCGTTTCGAACCAATTGTATAACCATATTCCTAAAAAGGAATATATAAATTTAAATAAACCAATAAATAAGAAAACTATTAATCTTACTCTGGATGAATTTGAAATTATACCAGATTGTCCTATAGTCTAAGGAGTGTACTATATGAAATTATATGAATCCCCCTTTTTATTAAGAAGTTTTTCTGTGAAAAGTAAATTATTCTTAGATTCTTATGTTTATGCTCAAATGTCTACTATTACAGATGCTTCTAAGGGATTTGGACTTAGATATAATAAAATTTCTGCAATTAAGGCGGGACTTGGTGAACACATTGAGAGGCTTTGTGCTGTTTCCAATTTCAGAAAACAAGAAGTTATCAATTCATATCCAGTAATAGATTGTTTTAACTTACTTACGGGAGAATTTGCAAAAGTACAAGCAGATAAAATATTTTTAAACTTTGATTTACCAATGTTTAAGGATGTTGATACAAATAATTATTTCAATGACTCTTGTGGACTCTCTTCCCATATAACAAGTATGGAAGCTATAGAAGGTGGTTTAAAAGAGTTTATAGAACGTCAATCTTTAGTTACTAATTGGTTGATAGAAGCCCTGGTGAAAAAGTTTCTTATCCACTATTGAAGGGAAAAAATTCACAAAATGTAAAACTTTTAAACATGATAAAACTAGCCGAAAGTATGTCAGATGCGATTTTTTTCTTTTAATATCTCTTTAATAGAAGGCATATACGTTATTCTAACGATTGGTACTAAGGGTATTGCTTTTTCATCAGGAGTCGGGACAGATAGTCTTTTAGAAAAAGCAATTGAAAATAGTTTGAATGAATATTTAATGATATTAGAATCAAGCATTAATAAAGAACAAATAAATCTTAAGGGGAGTACTGACAAATATGCTGTGAATTTCTACTCTTTAACAGGTAAAGAGTTTATGGAATCCTATAAATATCTATTGGAAGGGGAAGATAAACTTTCAGAACTATCTTATTCTTCCCCAAAAAATAATATGGAGAGTTGGATTTTAAATTTAAATAAGGAATATGGATTAAATATATATGCTTGTTATTTACCGCATCCAATAAAACAAATAAATTCAAAAGTCGTAAAAGTATTTTCGCCAGAGGGTTTTCCTCATATTGATACAGAATCATTTGATCCAGAAGAATTTGAAATTTCTAAACACTTAATCGGGAAGAATTTTTACAATAAATATAAATCTATACCGTTTGCATAAAGACTATTTATTTATGATTAACCTTGATAAAAATATATTTTCTATGAGATATATATTGAATTATTCACTCTTTTGATATGGATAATTTTTACATAATTTCAAAAGAGTGATTTTTCTAATTTCATTTATTAGCGCTTAAAAGTAATAAATTAAAATTTATCAAGAATGTAAAATAAAAAGTGGTTCAGATAAACTCGATAAAATGAATTCTAATAGAATTGGATAGTTCATTAATAAAGTGCCATTATAGGAGAAAAATAATAATGCATATCAATGAATTTATAAAAAAATAAACTATTTATAATTTTTCTAATTTTGATTTTTGGTTTATTATCGTTAGGTATTTATTTATATATTCCAACTGCTAATAAAAATTTGATTGATGAGGGAATCTATAGCGGAAATCACAATAAACTATTAGTAACAGTAATAGTCTTATTTTTTTAGCTTTGTTTTATCAGAATTATTATTCGCATTCAAACAAGTAATTTTAACATATATAGAAAATTTATATAGTTTGTTTATTAGAATTAACATACATACGAAAGTAAGAAACTTGGACGATATTGATCAATTCAGTAGTTCACAACTTATTTCATATCATATTAATGATGTGAATATTGCCAAGCAAAAAAATTAGGAGAAATCTCGATAATGTTATTGGTTTTATAGAAATATTAATTATTTGCTTAATTGTATCATTAAT
This sequence comes from Lysinibacillus pakistanensis, assembly GCA_001312325.1. Next base: position 21,351 of record BBDJ01000004.1, read on the forward strand.
CAACTTAAAATTTTTAATTATCGCTTTATTAATAATACCAATTTATGCAATTTTGCCAAAAATTCTTGGTGGTAAAATTACATCACAGTCAATATTAGTTCAAGGACAATTAGAAAAAAATAACTGACAGGCTTACTAATAGTTATAATATTTCAAAAGAAATAAGAAATATATCAAAAAGAAAGTTGGGATTACAATAAAACAGAAGCCTCATTTCGAGAAATTATTAGACCTATAGTTAAATTAGATTTATTTTATAATCTATATGTTATAGGTAATATATTTTATTCTGCTTTCTTGTGTCTAATATTTTATTTTGGAGCTATTTTAGTACAAGAAAATAAAATTACAATTGGAACTCTTTTTGCATTAACAACATATATTGGATATATTGCAAGACCAATTCAATCTATTGTTCAAAATTTTGCGCAACTTAAAACTATAAATGTCACAGAAAATAGAATCAAAGAAGTTCTTCAAAGACCAGATATTCTGGATGACACTAATAGTAATCTATATTCCTCAAATCTAGAATATAATCAAATAAAATTTAATAATGTAAACTTAACTATAGGTAATAACCAGATATTAAAAGATATTTCTCTTTTTATAAAAGAAGGAGAATTTGTGGTTATGACTGGAGTAAGTGGGAGTGGAAAGACCAGTATTCTCAATTTATTGGCGAAATTAGTTAATCCAACAAGTGGAGAAATTTTGATTAATAATACTAATATTGAATCGCTAAATCATACGGACTATTACAGTAATATAAAATATGTTTTTCAAGATAGCAATTTTATACAAGGATCTTTAATTGAGAATATGTTTATAGATGAAACAGAAATAGATAAAGTACGCTTATTAGAAGAATTGTTAATAATTTTTGAACTTGATTTTTTATCAGGTAATTTAAATTATTTAATAGAAAATCAAGGTGCAAATCTTTCAGGCGGTCAAAAACAAAGGCTCAATGTGATACGAGCATTATTGTGTAACCCATCTATTTTATTATTGGATGAAGTTACAAGCGGATTAGATAGCGAAATGGCTTTAAAAATTATAACTAATATAAAAGAAATGAGAAAAGATAAAATTACTATTTTAATTTCACATGATCCAAATATAATAAAATTGGTGAACAATGTAATATTTGTGAAAGATGGAGAAATAGAAAGATATAATGAAAATGAACTTAACTTACAAACAATAAACTAGCTGTAATTAGAAAAGAGTTTGGAAAATATTACTTAATATCAAATAATATCAACTCTGCAAAAGTTGAGTTTAAAACAACTGTATTAGAGCTAAAGTGAATAGGGCTTAAGGAAAAGGGATTACATTTATTCTCTGAAAAATTCAAAACATTCATTAATACAGCAGAGCATTTCGATTAAAGAAATGCTCTGCTTAAATGTTTAAAGCTTAAATTGATTAATTTGGTTTTGTAAGTCAAATGATTTTTCACTTAAATCAGCAGCGACTTGGTTTATTTGTTGCATTGTAACAGCTTGTTCTTTACTAGATTCTGCAACAATTTGTGTATGAGCTGCGCTAGCAGAGGCACCATTTGCAATCTCCGTGACAGATGCAGCTACTTGTTCTGCACTAGCTGATATTTCCTCAGAAGTAGCAGAAATATCTTCAATTTGATCGGTCATGGTATGAATAGCTTCCACGATGGCTTCAAAAGCTGTCCCAGCCTGGCCAATCATTTGTACACCATCCGCTACAGATTGTAGACCACTCTCAACAGCCTTCTCTACATTTTGCGTATCTCCTTGAATTTCTTGCGTTAAATAGACAATTTTATTAGCAGATTGCTTAGATTCTTCAGCTAATTTGCGCACCTCATCCGCTACTACGGCAAAACCTTTACCATGCTCACCTGCGCGTGCTGCTTCGATTGCGGCATTTAGAGCTAATAAATTAGTTTGTTCAGTGATAGCTGTAATGACTGTAGTGATATGACTAATTTCTACAGATTGTTTGCTTAATTTCTGAACAAGATTATTAATTACCTGTGTGGAGTCATAGATGACATTCATTTGTTGTTGAGCCCCATACGCCGTGGTACTACCGTTATTGGCTAATTCTGTTGTTTCGACTGCGTTTTGATGCAGTTGTTGGGTTGCTTCTGCTATACGCTGAACCCCTATAGCTGTTTCATCCATAGCATGTGCGCTTTCATTTGCAGCAATGGTAGCAGCAGAAGCCGCGTTTGCAGTTTCAGCTATACTTCTTGTTACCTCATCTGCTGAAGCAGAAATTTCTTCTGTAGAGGCGGAAAGCTCTTCAGCGGAGGCCGTTAAGTGTTCTGTGTTGCCTTGAATATGGGTTAACAAGTTTCGTAAGCTGTTTTTCATTGTGTTAAAGGCGGTAGAAAGCTGACCTATCTCATCTTTAGACTGATGGTTAATATCTTCATGATATAATTCACCATTTGCAATGTTATTGGCTGCGATAACTGTTAATTTTAAAGGCTTTGAAATGGTACGCTGCACATAAAGCATTAGTAATATCCCAATAACTAATCCTAGAGCGATGGCAATAATCGAGATTGTTTGTGAATTGGTTACGGCCTTTTTGGACTCCTTCGTTACAAGATCAAGCTGGTTCTTTTGGTAGCTTACAATCTTTTCAGATACTTCTAGTAATCCTTTATTTGCTTGTTCAACCTCACTATTAACTTTTTGTAAAGCCTCATCAAGTTTTCCTGCAGTATGAAGGGCAAGAGCTTCATCCGCTGCTTTATTAAAAGCTTCATTATATGTATTGAGGTCCTTAGCGTAAGTGTCCATTTCGGATGAATCGGATATTTGCATTATTTCATCTACATGCTCATCTAGCATTCCAGCATATTTCGAGAAATTTTCCTGATTAGTTGCTTTATCTTCAATAAATATTGCGCGAATAAAAAGGCCTTGCATCGCTAGTTCAAATTGAATATTATCCGCTAACTCTACTAGGGCGACACGATTTTCAAGTGCATTTTCAACCTTTTTTCAATGTTGGTAAACTGAAAAAAACATGATTAACAAAGAAATAATTAAGGTGAGGATGATTGTGAAAAAAACCAAAACTTAGTTTTCTGCCTACAGTCATAGAGATACGCCCTTTCCAAAATACAAATATAATTTTTTTTATACTTAAATTTAGCCTTTTAGAAAGATGGAAGTCAATAACGCAACAGATAAACAGTACAGATTATTCATGAGTTTTTTTGTCGCTATTATAATAAGGAACATTTGCTATAAAAAAAAGAGTAGAAGAAAGAAAAATTTAATACAGCTATAGTAAGGATTACGTGGAAATTAAAATAAAAAAAGGAATAAGATATTTCACATATCCTATTCCCTCTCTATTCTGTGCTGAAATACAATTTGGTCGTAGTAATTTGGGATACTATGGTCAAAGTTTTGCACATATAACTTTAACTGCGTCCTAGTAAACAGTTTTTCTACTAAGCAAATTAACTTACAAAGATCAAACTGTATTCCATCACCAAGTTTATGATTGCTTTTTTAACTGTAAAATAACAGCTTCATCAGGATCAATGTATAGAGTTTTTTTGTTCAAAGTAAATAACAAATCCAGGTTTAGCTCCATTTGGCTTTTTTTACCTGACGGATTTCTGTGTAATCTACTGGAACAGAAGAGGACTCCCTTGCTTTCGAAAAATAGGCAGCCAGTGTTGCTGCTTCACGAAGAGTGGTTTCGTCCGGTTCACTCATATGGATAACAACATGGGAACCAGGAATATCTTTCGTATGGAGCCAAATATCTGTGCGTTTAGCAATTTTAAATGTCAGCATATCGTTTTGTTTATTATTTTTACCAACAGATATGGGGACGCCTGTAGAAGATACATAACGCTCTGGTTCCGGCTTTGCTTGTTTTTTCTTTTTTTCGAGCATGACGTAATTTTAAATAACCTTGTTCTGCTAACTCCTCGCGAATTTCTTCAATATCACTCGGTGCTGCTTGTTGAACCTGCTGTGAGAGCATTTCAAAATACGCAATCTCGTCCTTCGTTTTTTTCGAGCTGCTCCTGAACCATAATAAGTGCATTCTTTGCCTTTGTATATTTTGTATAGTAGCTTTGAGCATTTTCAATGGGGGTCTTACGTTCGCTGACTGGGATAGTGATTTCGTCTCCCGTTTCACTATAGTAGTTCATGACAGTGACTTCTTTTACACCCTTTTCAAACGCATATATATTTGCCATTAGTAGTTCACCAAATAATTGAAACTGGTCGAGCCTGGAAGCATGTTCATAGTCTTTATTAAGTTTTTTTAATTTTTAATGTTAGCTTATCAATTTCATTTTGTAGCCATCGCTCTAAATCACCAGCCTGTTGTTTAACACGATCTCTCTCAGCGCGTGCAAAAAAATACACGATCAAGTAGCTCATGAACATTTGAATAGTTGGTAACATCTCCTTGTAAATGTGTTAAAGCGATTGGGGAGTAGTAAGTTTTATTATTTGCTACTACATACATTGGCTGTGTGCCACCATGTTGAAAGGAAGCAATAAAATTTTGAAAGCAATCAACCTTATCTTTTGTATCCTTTAATCGGAACAGTAATTCCTCAGCATGTAACGGTGAGAAGCCCATAAACTGAGAAACTATATCCTTAGCAGATTTTGTTTCTGAGAAAAAATCTCCAAGCTGTTCTTTCGTTACGGTAAGTGGGTGCCATTTATTTTGTGCGGGAGGAGCAATGTAAGGCTGACCAGGTAACACTGTACGGAAACTATTTACAGAAGGTGGCAAATGCTTTAAGCTATCGACTATTTTTTTCCTGCTCCTTATCAATTAATAATAAATTACTGTGGCGCCCCATAATTTCAGCGTGGAGCTCCCTTATAATTGGGTCGCCAATTTCATTTTTGCTTTCAATTTCTACTATTATAATGCGGTCAAAATCATGCTGTTTAATTGAAGAAATAAAACCACCGTCCAAGTGCTTTCGTAACAGCATACAAAACATTGGAGGTTCTGCTGGATTTTCAATGGATTGCTCCGTAAGATGAACACGCGCATAAGAAGGATGAATTGAAAAAAAGTAATTTATGATTACTTCCGTTTGCACGGATATGAAGGACAACCTCCTGAGCGTTCGGTTGATGTATTTTAGTAATCCGACCTGTTACTAATTGTTGTAGATCGGCTGTCATTGAGTAAGTAAATAAGCCATCAAATGCCATATGATTTCCTCTTTCCAACGATAAAAGCATCCTTGGTACTTTCGTATTTGTTGTATTTTCATAATGCAGTAGTGCCTTATGTTTCATTAAGGTAGCACAAATGCACTTTTCTAATGTTTATCATAGCATTTTTTTAGGAGAATATTAAAATATAGCTTCAGAAGTGGTAGAATTAGCTTTTGCTCTATCTTTATTTAGTGTGTGTGAGCATCAGCGGATGTTACGAAAGGTTGTTAGCCTAAAACCTCCGCATCCTGCGAAAATAGTTAACTGACCTACCTCGGTAAAAACGCCTACGTCCCTGTGACATTATCGAAATACCGACGTCATGTTTGCCTAGCCAAAATCTGTACGCATTGTTGATATGTAGCGACAGCAAAGCGAAACTACAATTACGCCAAGGCGAAATTGCTCTAATTTTTTACGGAGAGACATCATAAATGGCAGAGCTTATGTTATAATAATTCCAGTATGCAAAGAAAGGTGTGACGAACCTTGGTGCGTAGTATGACTGGTTTTGGCAGAGGTGTCACAACAACAAGGGACTTTCAATTAACCGTAGAAATGCGCTCGGTCAACCATCGTTTTTTTAGAAATTCATGCAAAATTTCCGAAAGAATGGCTTGAAGCAGAAATTTTTGCAAAGAAACTAATTTCACAAGCTTTGTCACGCGGCAAAATAGATGTGATGGTTTATGTGAAGGATTTAGAAAATGTCGAGCAATCTATTGAGATTAATTGGTCATTAATTGAAGCGTATCGTAAGGCAAAAGAGGAATTAGCAAAAAAAAGTACCACTAGAAGAAAAATGGACGATGCAAGAGCTACTATCACTTGAACAAGCACTTGTCCAAGAAAAACAGCAGCTTACACCTGAGGATTTACTAAGAGCTGTGGAAATGGCGGTTACGCAAGCAATTGAGCAACTAATTCAAATGCGTGAGCGTGAGGGGCAAGAGCTACATGATGTTGTCGTACAATATAAACAGCAGCTAACGGAACAGGTGAACCAGATTCGATCATTCTCCTCACTAGCTGTAGAAAAATATCGTACTCGATTATTGGAACGAATTACTGAAATAGCTGATGGTGCGTTGTTAGAGGATCGCTTACTTGCAGAAGTAGCGATATTTGCTGAACGTGTGGACATTACTGAAGAATTGGACCGATTAGATAGTCATTTTAACCAATTGGAGGAGACGTTATTAGAAACGATTTCTGTAGGGCGTAAATTAGACTTTTTGATGCAGGAAATTCATCGTGAAATTAATACGATTGGCTCCAAAAATCAATCTACAGAGGCGGCAGTAGCGGTAGTTCAAGCGAAGACAATTTTAGAAAAGATGCGTGAGCAGGTTCAAAATATTGAATAGCCTATTGCATCTGTTATAAATTAAGGGAGATATAGAGAATAAATGATAAAAGAACGTGGATTATTAATTGTTCTGTCTGGCCCATCTGGTGTAGGTAAAGGGACAGTGCGAAAAGAATTATTTTCTCAGCCTAATACGAACTATGAGTATTCCATCTCGATGACAACACGAAATCCTCGCGAAGGTGAAGTAGATGGTGTAGACTATTTTTTTCAAGACGCGTGTAGAATTTGAAGCGCTAATTGAACAGGGTGGCTTATTAGAGCACGCAGAATTTGTCGGTAACTATTATGGCACACCACTAGCCTATGTGAACGAAACACTGGATGCAGGTCGTGATGTGTTTTTAGAAATCGAAGTGCAGGGTGCAGCACAAATTCGTAAAAAAAGCACCAGATGCCTTATTTATTTTCTTAGCCCCTCCAAGTTTAACGGAATTAAAAGATCGTTTAGTTGGACGTGGGACAGAAACAGAGGATATCATTGCGAAACGCATTGCTACTGCAAGTGAAGAACTTGAAATGATGAGCTTGTATGACTATGTTGTAGAGAATGATGAAGTGACGAATGCCTGTGATCGTATTAATGCGATTATAAAAGCTGAGCATTGTCGTAGAGAACGTGTGGAAAAAAAGATATTTGTCAATGTTGAGAGGAGAATAAACCCATGTTATACCCATCAGTAGATGCATTAAAAAAAAGAGATTGATTCAAAGTATTCATTAGTAAGTCTAGCATCAAAACGTGCTCGTCAAATGCAGGAAGAACAAGATACAGAACGCTTACACAAGTATGTTTCCCATAAATATGTAGGAAAAGCACTTGAAGAAGTAGCGGCAGGTGTACTTACAAAGGTATCACAGGATGAGTCAACTGTGTACGAAGACGAAATCTAACATGGATGTAAAATAGCTTTTGCCCCATTAATGTTAAAGTCTTGCAGTGGATTTTTGATTATACAGAATGCCGAAAGCTCCCGAGGAATGATCCTTTGGGAGCTTATCCTTTGAAAGGACGATATTATGCATGAATAAAAATATTTTACTTTGTGTTTCAGGTGGTATAGCGGTTTATAAGGCTGTTGCTCTTGTTAGCAAACTTTCGCAGGCAGGGGCGAATGTAAAAGTCATCATGACAGCATCCGCAAGACAATTTGTAAATCCATTGAGCTTTCAAGTGATGTCCAAAAATGATGTCTTTTTCGATACATTTGATGAAAAGGATTCTAGCGTTATTGCCCATATCGATTTGGCGGATTGGCAGATTTAGTGTTAGTTGCTCCTGCGACAGCCAATATCATAGGAAAACTGGCAAATGGCATTGCTGATGATATGGTAACCACAACCCTGTTAGCCACTACTGCACCCGTTTGGATTGCACCAGCTATGAATGTGCATATGTATGATCATCCAGCGGTTAAACGGAATTTAGCGCAGCTGCATCTGATGGCTATCAATTTATTGAACCTTCAGAAGGATTTTTAGCATGTGGGTATGTCGGGAAGGGACGCTTAGAGGAGCCGGAAAAAAATAACAGCGATTGTCCAAGAATATTTTTCGGAAACAGCAAAGAGACTTTCCGGAAAATTGTAGTTATTACAGCGGGCGCATTTTATATGCCTGTGGACGAACAACATATAATCAGTACGTATGGTAACGGTAGAATTGGTCAAGCGATTGCCCAAGAGGCCAAGGTACTTGGAGCAACAACAATCCTTTTAGATGAAGACGATGCGAACGTGCATAAACTTTTGGCAAAACTTGAGGATTATAAAAAAACAATATCCGCAGGCTATTTTCATCCATGCGGCAAATATTCCTGCAATCGAAGGTGCACCAACATTATCAATCGAAGGCACAGTTGCAGTAACCTTTGGACAAAGGGTTATTGGTGAACCTATGTTAACCATTACATCTGATAAATGGATTGATTTTAGTGAAGAAGCACAAATAAACGGGCAACCTTTTGATACATCGAATGCAGAGCTTTTTGCGAAGGCATTTTGGGCATTTCTTATTCAAGGTGAGGAGCAATGAGCTATTTAATTGCAGAGGTTATAGTGGATGTTTCAACATATCATGTAGATCGTCCATTTGATTATAAAGTGCCGGCAGAATGGTCAAATGTTATTGAAATGGGTTGTCGTGTAAAAGTACCGTTTGGGTCAAGAAATGTCCTAGGCTTTGTAGTTGGCTTAAAAAGCGAAACAGAGGTACCACAAAATAAAATAAAGGCCATTACACAAATATTAGATATAGAGCCCGTGCTAACAGAAGAAATGCTATTGATGGCGAAGTGGTTAAAAAAACGAAACAATATGCTATGAAATTGATGCCTTACAGGTCATGCTTCCATCTGCACTGCGAGCAAAATATGAGAAGATTATTACACTGCAAGAGGAAAATGATGCTTTGCCAGATGAGGCTAAAGCCATTTTTGGTAAGCGACAACAGGCTAATTTTAAAGAATTCGAGCGTGCTGAATTACTTCCATTATTAAAGCAGCTTATAACTAATAAAATCGTAAAAATTGAAAATGTTGTAAAGCAGCAAGGAAATGTGAAAGAAATAAGGATGGTTAAAATTTCACATAATCAGCAAGATATAGACAGGGCAATGGAAGGTGCAGCGAGAGCAGCCAAACAGCGCCAGCTAATTGAGTGGATGGGCAGACATCTTGGAGAGGTCCTTTTGCCACAGAAAATCTATGAGGAAACTGGTGTATCTTCCGCAGTACTCCAGTCAGTTATCGAAAAAGGAGCGGCTCATTTTATACAAGAAGAGGTATATCGAGATCCCTTCACGAGGGAGGTTTCTCGTACTCAATCATTACAGCTGACGGATGAACAGCATATTGCACTAGAGGCAATTACTACATCGATGGAAGAACAGACAGCGAAAACTTTTTTTACTACACGGTATCACAGGAAGTGGTAAAACTGAAGTATATCTACAAGCGATACAAAAGGTCTTAGATGATGGTAAGGAAGCCATTATGCTGGTGCCTGAAATTTCATTAACACCACAAATGACAGAGCGTTTTCGTAGTCGCTTTGGTGAACTGGTTGCTGTTATGCATAGTGGACTATCTGTTGGAGAGAAGTATGATGAATGGCGTAAAATTCAACAGGGAAAGGTGAGCGTTGTTGTAGGAGCTCGTTCAGCTATATTTGCGCCTTTTACAAATATTGGTTTAATTATTTTAGATGAGGAGCATGAATCTACGTATAAGCAAGAAGATTCACCGAGATATCATGCACGAGATGTAGCAATTTGGCGAAGTGAATTTCATAAATGTCCTGTTATTTTAGGAAGTGCAACGCCTGCATTGGAATCATTCGCTAGGGCTAAAAAGGGTGTTTATAACTTACTTACATTAAAGCAACGTGCTCTGCATCAAGCGTTACCAACTGTTTTTATTGCTGATATGCGAGAGGAGCTTCAAAAAGGAAATCGTTCTATGTTTTCTGAGCAGCTTGTTGAGGCAATGCGTATAAGGCTAGAGAAGCAAGAGCAAATGGTGTTGTTTTTAAATCGCCGAGGCTATTCCTCATTTGTGCTTTGTCGTGATTGTGGTACAGTTGTGCAATGTCCAAACTGTGACATTTCGCTTACATATCATCGGACAACTGAGAAATTAAAATGTCATTATTGTGGCTATGATGAGCGTGTTCCACAAATTTGCCCACAATGTCAAAGCGAGCATATTCGCTACTTTGGCACAGGCACACAAAAAGTGGAGGAAGAAATTTATAAGCTTTTTCCGGAGGCAAGGGTGCTTCGGATGGATGTGGACACAACAAAGCAAAAAGGTGCGCATGAACAAATTCTACAGGCATTTGGAGAAGAACAGGCAGATATTTTGCTAGGCACGCAAATGATTGCGAAAGGGCTTGATTTTCCTAATATTACACTAGTAGGCGTGTTGAGTGCTGATACATCATTACATCTTCCCGATTATCGTGCAGCGGAGCGAACATTTCAGTTATTAACACAGGTAAGTGGTAGGGCTGGAAGACATAACAAGCATGGAGAGGTTATTATACAAACGTATACCCCAGAGCATTATGCTATTGAGCTGGCAAAAATACAGGATTACGAGCCATTTTATGAACGAGAAATGTTTTTACGTCGTCGTTCAAGCTATCCACCTTATTTTTTTGTTGCGCTTGTTCAAATCTCTCATGAGGATGTTATGATGGCAGCGGAGTATGCTGGACGTGCGGCAGATTGGCTAAGAGGAAATTTATCTAATCAAGTTGCTATTATTGGTCCAACAACTGCAAGTATTAGTCGTCTCCAAAATAGATATCGCTATCAATGTTTGATAAAATATAAAATTGAACCAAATCTGATTGCTGTCTTGCAGCGCCTTCTTGCAATGTATCGAGCAGAATGGATAAAACAGGGGATATTAATGACGGTGGATTTAGATCCGTCAACAATCTAATTATAATTAAAAGAATTATTGATTGATTTTTTTAAAATATTGACTTTACAGAGTAGCAAGGTCTGAAATAGTAGAAATGAGGAAACAGAAAATGGCTATAAAAAAAAGTTGTAGAACATCCAGCAAAGGTCTTATCTAGCCATGCGCTGAGGTAACAGAAATAAATGAAGACATAATTACGCTGTTGGATGATTTATATGACACAATGGTTGAATATGATGGGTCGGGATTGCAGCACCTCAAATAAATGTTGGCTTGCGTGTTGCAATTGTTGAGCTTGGTGAGGAACGAGATATATTAGAAATGATTAACCCAACTGTTATCGAAACAGATGGTGCAGAAATAGATATTGAGGGCTGCTTAAGCTTTCCGGGGTTATACGGTGAGGTTGAGCGACCTGACTACGTGAAAATCGAAGCATGTGATCGTGAAGGACGCGTTTATGAGTTAGAAGCGGGAGGCTTTGATGCTCGAGCGATTTTACATGAATTGATCATTTAGATGGCGTACTATTCGATTCAAAAATCAAACGCATTGTCACAGAGGACGAACTTGAGGCAATGTACGCAGAAGAGGAGGAATAATATGACATCAATAATTTTTATGGGAACACCAGATTTCTCTGCTCCAATTTTGCGTATGCTACACCATGAAGGCTATGATATCAAAGCAGTTGTTACACAGCCAGATCGTCCAGTTGGCCGAAAGCGTGTTCTTACGCCGCCACCTGTAAAGGCTGCTGCTATAGAATTAGGCCTACCCGTTATACAGCCTGAAAAGCTACGGGGTTCTGAGGAATTACAGCAAATCCTAGATTTACAGCCTGACCTAGTAATAACAGCCGCATTTGGACAAATATTGCCGAAAGCATTACTTGATGCACCCCCGCTTGGATGTATTAACGTTCATGCATCACTTTTACCCAAATATCGTGGAGGTGCACCGATTCACCAAGCGGTTATTGATGGTGAAAAAGAGACAGGTGTAACAATCATGTATATGGCTGAAAAGCTTGATGCAGGTGATATTATATCTCAGAAGGCTATCCCAATCGAAGAGGATGACCATACAGGTGGTCTATTTGATAAGCTCAGTGTAGTAGGCAGAGAATTATTAAAAGATACACTTCCTTCTATTATTAATAGAACAAATAGTCGAACGGTACAGGATGAAGCACAAGTAACCTTTGCAAGTAATATTCACGTGAACAAGAGCGTATCGATTGGACAAAGGATGCTGCGACTTTATACAATCAGGTGCGTGGACTTCATCCATGGCCAGTAGCCTATACAACATTTGAAGATGAAACTTTAAGATTTGGTGGGCTAAGGTTGGCAACACAAAGCATGATGCTCGTCCTGGTACAGTCGTTGCCATTTCAAAGGATTATTTTGAAGTTGCGGCTGGAAATAGCACAACACTTGCACTATATGATGTTCAACCAGCTGGTAAAAAAACGTATGATAGCTGAAGAATACTTGCGTGGTACAGGTTCTAAATTACAGATTGGGGACCAATTTAAATGAGTAAAAAAAGCGTAGTCATTTGGGATGGAAATGTGCGTGATGCTGCCCTTTCTATTCTTTTAGCAATAGATAAAAATCAAGCCTATAGTAATTTACTTTTAAGTGAAACGATCAAGCGACATAAAATTGAGGCGAAGGATCGTGCCCTTTTAACAGAAATTACGTATGGTACCCTACAATATAAAATGACACTTGATTATTATTTAGAGCCCTTTATTCGTGGCTCTGTGGATCATTGGGTGCGTTGGCTTTTACGATTATCTCTATACCAAATACATTATTTAACGCGTATTCCGCCACATGCAGCGGTGAATGAGGCTGTAGAAATTGCCAAGCGTCGAGGTCACCAAGGTATTGCCTCAATGGTTAATGGTATTTTACGATCTATTTTACGTCAGGGTGTAGCTTCTACTGATGAAATTAAAGATCCAATTGAGCGCCTTGCTATTGAAACAAGTCATCCAGAGTGGTTAGTGCAACGCTTTGTTGATAACTATGGTATGGAAGTAGCGACTGAGATGTTACAGGAAAATAATGTACCACCAGTACAGACTGTCCGCGTTAATACAACAAAAGTAAATGTCGAGGAAGCGATTGCCAGCTTAGAAGCGGAAGGCTTAACGGCTAAAAAAAAGCGATATGATGCCAGAATGCTTACATGTAACAAATGGTCAGCCTGCTCGAACAAAAGCATTCCAAGAAGGGCTGATTACGATTCAGGATGAAAGCTCGATGATTCCAGCAAATGTCCTACATCCAAATCCCGGTATGCGTGTGTTAGATATGTGTGCCGCACCAGGTGGGAAAACAACACATTTAGCAGAAATCATGAATAATGAGGGGTCGATTTTAGCGACCGATCTTCATCCTCATAAATTAGATTTAATCGACCATAATACAGATCGTCTGGGTATTAATATAGTAGAAACTGCGCCTATTGATGGCCGTAAAGCACCAGATTTTCTACAGCCAGAATCCTTTGATGCTATTTTAGTCGATGCTCCTTGTAGTGGTCTAGGTGTTATGCGTCGTAAACCAGATATTAAATATACAAAGCGTGAAGAAGATTTAGAAAACCTTCAAAAAAATACAATTGGCATTGCTTGATGCTGCAACAAAAGTATTGAAAATAGAAGGGAAACTTGTGTACAGTACTTGTACAGTCGATAAAAAAAGAAAATGAGGGCACTGTAAATGCCTTTTTAACTGCGCATCCTGAGATGGAAGCGATACAACTAGAATCTTTACCAACAAAATTAGCGGAAAAGCAAGCAAATGGCATGCTTCAAGTCTTTCCACAAGACTTTGGCAGTGACGGTTTCTTCGTCGCCGCCTTTCGTAAAAAAAGGAGGATCCAACTAATGGTGGATCAAGAGAAATTTAATGAACGTATCAACGATTTAGTTGACGAAGCAGAAGAAAAGCCTGTTCGACGCGCAAAAAAAAGAAAAGCCTAATTTAAAGGAATCTGTCTATTCTTTACAACCAGAGCAGTTAGAAGAGTGGTTAAAGGAAAATGGTGAAAAACCATTTCGTGCAGCACAAATCTTTGACTGGTTATACAATAAACGTGTAAAGACGTTTGCTGAAATGTCTAACCTTTCAAAGGGATTACGAGAAAAGCTTGAAGCAAGCTTTGCTTTAACGACATTGTCAACCATTGTTCAGCAAGAATCCAAAGATGGTACCATTAAATTTTTATTTCAATTACAGGACAGCTATTCTATTGAAACGGTATTAATGCGTCATGATTATGGTAACTCTGTTTGTGTGACAACACAGGTGGGATGCCGAATTGGCTGTACGTTCTGTGCCTCTACTTTAGGAGGCTTAAAGCGCCATTTATTAGCAGGAGAAATCGTGGAGCAAGTTGTTAAGGTTCAGCAAACATTAGATGAAGTGGGGGAACGTGTCTCACATATCGTTATTATGGGAATTGGAGAACCTTTCGATAATTATGATGCGATGATGAACTTCTTAAAAGTCATTAACCATGAAAAAGGTTTAAATATTGGAGCGCGTCATATTACTGTTTCGACTTCGGGGATCGTACCAAAAATTTACCAATTTGCTGATGAACAGCTTCAAATTAACTTTGCTGTATCTCTGCATGCACCGAACCAAGAGGCACGCCAAAAATTAATGCCAATCGCACGTGCCTATAAATTGGATGAATTAATGGAGGCTGTTCGTTACTATACAAAAAAAACTGGCCGACGTGTGAGTTTTGAGTATGGTTTAATGTCAGGTGAAAATGATTCAGTAGAAATTGCAGAAGAATTATCTGCGTTAATTAAAGGAATTAAGTGCCATGTCAACTTAATTCCAGTAAACTACGTACCAGAGCGTGATTATGTGCGTACATCTCGTAGTCAAATTTTTGCTTTTGAAAAAAACATTAAAGAAAAATGGCATTAACGTAACAATCCGCCGTGAGCAAGGCTCTGATATTGCTGCTGCGTGTGGTCAATTACGTGCGCAAGAGAGATCTGAAGAGACGAGGTGACCAGTGTTGAAATACACAGTCGAAAGTGATATTGGGTTAAAACGAGCAATTAATGAAGACCGTGCTGCATTTTTTTAAACGTCCAGATGGACTTGCACTAGCACTCGTAGCGGATGGCATGGGCGGTCATAATGCTGGCGATGTTGCGAGTGATATGGCAATGAAACAAATGGAACAAGTTTTTTTACAGGCAGAAGCACATCATTTTGCATCTACGACATCAAAAGAAGAGTGGTTATTACAAACAGTCAAGCAACTGAATAAAAATATCTATGACTATTCTTTATCACATGAAGACTGTAAAGGAATGGGCACGACGTTTATTGCAGTGTTAATTGAAGACAATCATTGCTTCATTGCACATGTTGGTGATAGCCGGGTGTATTATTTCTTTGATGATGGTGCACAACAAATAACAAGAGATCATTCTTATGTAAATGTTTTGGTTGAAAATGGTGAGATTAGTGAAGAAGAAGCATTAACACATCCGAAAAAAAAATTTCATCTTAAGAGCTGTAGGCACAGAAGAAACGATTAAACCAGACTTTTATGAAGTGGATTTAGCATCAGAATCGTATTTACTCATTTGCTCTGATGGTTTAAGCAATAAATTAACAGTGTATGAAATGGCGTCTATTATTACGTATCCGGATTCCATAGAAGAAAAGGGAAGAAAACTTGTGGAATTAGCAAATGCAAGTGGGGGGGAAGACAACATCTCCCTCGTGCTGCTCACAAGGCAAGATGAGGAGGTGTAAGTATGCTTGTAGGAAAACGAATTAGTGACCGCTATAAAATTATTGAACTCATTGGTGGAGGAGGTATGTCTAATGTCTATTTGGCACATGACATGATCTTAAATCGTGATGTAGCGATAAAAATATTACGCTATGATTTCACAAATGAGGATGAATTACATCGACGTTTTCAACGTGAGGCACTTTCTGCTACAAGCCTTACACATCCCAATATTGTTAGTATTTATGATGTAGGCGATGATGGAGATCTACATTATATTGTTATGGAGTATGTTCAAGGAAAAACATTAAAGCAGTACATACAGGAATATGCACCAATTTCTCCTGCTAGAAGTGTGCATATTATGAAGCAGTTGACGTCTGCAATTACTAATGCCCATGAAAATCACATTATTCATCGTGACATTAAACCTCAAAATATTTTAATGGATGCTGAAGGAAATGTGAAAGTCACTGATTTTGGTATAGCAATGACGTTAAGTGCAACATCCTTTACGCAAACAAATTCTGTGCTTGGTACTGTTCACTATTTATCACCAGAGCAGGCTCGTGGTGGTACAGCTACAAACAAATCAGATATATATGCACTTGGTATTGTATTATACGAATTATTGACTGGAGAATTACCTTTTTCAGGTGAGTCGGCTGTGTCGATTGCCTTGAAACATTTACAAGCTGAGACACCATCTGTTCGCGCATTTGATGCTACGATACCACAGAGTCTTGAAAATGTTGTGCTAAAAGCTACAGCAAAAGATGCTGCTCATCGTTATTCGACAGTAGAAGAAATGCAGGAAGATTTAGAAACAGTGTTATCGCCTAATCGTATAAACGAGCCTAAATTTGCTATTCCATTTGATAATGATGCCACTAAGGCTATTCCTATTATAAAGGACCAAGCGCTACGAAATAACGAGGATTTAACGAAAACTAGAGCCATTGAACCGATTACACAATCCAAACCGAAACAAGACCCTAAAAAGACAATTGACAAGGTAACGCCTACTAAGAAAAAGAAAAAAATGGCCGAAATATGTTGCTGGTTTATTCATCACAGTAATCGTGGTGTTCCTATACTTTTTATTTGCTACGGAGCTTTTTAGCCCGAAAAAGATACCTGTACCTAGTGTGACTGGTTTAACTGTTGAGGAAGCAGAAAAGAGATTAGAAGCAGATGGCTTTGTTGTAGGTGAGATAAAATCACGTAATGATGAGGAAGTTGAAAAGGATAAGGTGATTGAAACAGACCCGGCAGAAAAGGCAGAGCGTGTAAAAGGAACAAAAGTAGATGTAATCGTCAGTCTTGGAGAAGAAATGACAAAGCTTGATAATTATGAAGGGCGACCATTTAGCCAAGTGGAAGCATTACTCAAGGACACATTTGCGGATATAAAATCTGAAGAAGTTTATTCACAAGAGCAAGCTGGCACCATTATTGGTCAGGAGCCAACAGAAGGTACTGAAGTAATCGCCAAAGATACAACTTTACTATTTAAAGTTAGTAAGGGTGTACAATTGGTTAGAGTGGGGAGTATTGTGAATTATACTAAGGCTCAAGCAGAAGCGTATGTAAAAGATAAAGGCTTAAAATTGCATATAGTTCGTGAAGAAAATCACAATACCATACCAGCGGGAAGTATTATTTCACAATTGACAAAAGCTGAGGCAGAAGTTGAGGTAGGTTCAACAGTAAGTGTTATCTTAAGCAAGGGACCTGCTAAAAAGCCTGATAAACCTTTTGTCGAAACAATCAAAATTGAGTATAAACCAAATGAGGAAGGCTTAGAACAAACCGTTCGAATCGAAATTCAAGATAAAACACATTCAATGGTAGATACGTATGACACATTTGCTATCACGGCTGATACTGAATACAAAATACAGCTTGTTATAGGAGAGGGTCAGGAAGCGGCCTATAAAATAATTCGTGATTCGGAAATCGTTGCTTCACGTAAAATCAACTATGATGATATTAAATAAGGGGGAATTGGATGGCGCAAGGCCAAATACGCAAAGCATTAAGTGGTTATTATTATGTCTATGATGGAGCTCAATTAATACAATGTCGAGGACGTGGGGTATTTCGCAATCGCGGGGAATCCCCACTTGTTGGCGACATTGTAGAATATACGCTTGAAACAGAGGGATCAGATGGTACTATTCAAAAAAATAATGGATCGCCAAAATGAATTAATTCGCCCTCCAATTGCTAATATTGATCAAGGAATTCTTGTCTTTTCTGTAAAAGAACCTAATTTTAATACGATTTTACTGGATCGATTTTTAGTTGTCTTAGAATCATTTCATGTTCATCCAATAATTTGTTTAACAAAAATGGATCTGCTAGAGGAACATGAACGTGAGGAATTGCAAGGCTATATAAAAGATTATGAAAGCATGGGATATACTGTACTGCAAACCTATAAAGGGGAGGAAGAATTACTAGAACGGCTTCAGCCGATTTTAAAAGGAAAAACCTCTGTGTTAGCAGGACAATCTGGTGTTGGCAAATCCACACTGTTAAATACTTTAATTCCAGATTTAAATTTAAAAACAGGCATTATCTCACAAAGCTTAGGACGTGGAAAACACACAACACGCCATGTAGAATTAATAGAGGTATGTGACGGTCTATTAGCAGATACACCTGGATTTAGTTCTTTTGATTTTGATGACATTGAAAAAGAAGAATTAGGCGCATGTTTCCCTGAAATGGTTCAAGTGGCGGAGGATTGTAAATTCAGAGGTTGTTTACATTTAAAGGAGCCAAAATGTGCCGTGAAGGTAGCTGTAGAGGCGGGAGAAATTCGTGAATACCGCTATAAGCACTACGAACAATTTATGCAAGAAATTATGGATCGAAAGCCGAGGTATTAATGATGATACAAATTGCACCATCAATTTTAGCAGCTAATTTTGCTAAATTAGGAGAAGAAGTAAAGGAAGTAGAAAAGGCGGGTGCCCAGCTTATTCACATTGATGTAATGGATGGACATTTTGTGCCAAATATTTCCTTCGGCTCTATCGTATTAGATGCCATTCGTCCTTTAACTGATTTACCGCTAGATGTTCATTTAATGATCGAAAATCCTGATCAATATATTGAACAATTCGCCAAAGCGGGAGCAGATTATATTACAGTGCATGTAGAAGCTTGCCGCCATTTACACCGTACTATTCAGTTAATTCGTTCATTAGGAGTCAAACCTGGTGTTGTGTTAAATCCACATACACCAATAGAATCGATTCAACATATTTTAGAGGATATTGATATGGTGCTGTTTATGACAGTGAATCCGGGCTTTGGTGGACAACAATTCATCCAGGCTGTTGTGCCAAAAATTGAAGCATTAGCTACAATCATTAAAGAGCGTAATCTTGATATTGCTATAGAAATAGACGGTGGCATTAATGCAGAGACCATTATTCCATGTGCTAAGGCAGGTGCTACAATTTTTGTAGCAGGCTCAGCTATTTATAGTAAAGAGGATCGTACAGCAGCCCTTCAAGAAATTCTTGCTGCTGGTGAGGCAGCGATTAAAGGATGACACTAGTTGTTGTTTGTGCTGGTGGTCCTAAAGAGGAGCTATGTTCATTTGCTCCATTTGCAAAGAAAGAGGATGTACTATTTATTGGGGCTGATCGAGGAGCACTATATTTAATCGAGCAAGGCATTACACCGCATGCAATAGTTGGTGATTTTGACTCTTTAACACATGAGGAATATGAGCTTGTGATGAAGCATACCAATGATAGGCAGCGATTTCAGGAAGAAAAAAAATGAAACAGATACTGATTTAGCGCTATTAAAGGCCTATACCTACCAACCATCAGAGATTATACTTACAGGTGTTACTGGTGGACGTTTGGATCACTATGAGGCAGCAATCCGCTCCATTTATCGTTTGCAAAGGGAGCATCCACATATTGTCTTAAAGATTATGAATCATGCAAATCTATTGCAATTTTTAATGCCAGGTACTCACATTATTCAAGCAGATGAACAGTACCGTTATTTGTCTTTTTTTTGCACATGAAGAGACGATAAAAAAATGTTACATTAAGGCAAGTGAAATATGAAACAACCGATGAAGAAATTACTTTAGGTACATCTCGATTTACAAGTAATGAAATAATAGGTGATTCAGGGTCTATATCTTTCTCACAAGGCATATGTTTAATGATAAGAAGCATAGATTAGCGTAAGGAGGAGATAGTCCTGAAAGTCTATACTTTTCAGTTGCCAAAAGTTGTGAGTAGTATTACGCGTACATGTATCAATCTTTTTAAAAAAAGACAAGAAAGTAAAAAAATCCGACTAATATCAGTCGGATTTTTTTCTGCCCTAGCGTTTGTTCTATTAGACTTTTCGATTATAGATTCTTTTTATAGTTATGAGAAAATAAAAGCCTCTATTCATTATGTTCAGTGTAATGAATAGAGGCTTTAGGTAATATCTAGCTGCTTACAATAACTGTTGCACTATATTTAAATGCACGAAGCGGTTGGTAGTATGCCCGGTTAGAAAGAAAAAAATCGATTTGCGCTATAAGCCAAATCGATTTTTTAGAAGCAGCGATTAAACGCGCTCGATTTTACCTGATTTTAATGCACGAGTAGATACCCATACACGTTTTGGTTTACCGTCAACTAAGATACGAACTTTTTGAAGGTTAGCACCCCAAGTACGTTTGTTAGCGTTCATAGCGTGGGAACGGTTGTTACCAGTACGAGCCTTACGTCCAGTGATTACACATTGTTTTGGCATGTTGTATTCCCTCCTTACTGTTAATGCTGAAAGATTATTATTTCAGTTCGGTATTTCACATACCATAATAATTTAACATACGATGACGTTCAGTGCAACAGTTTTCACATAACCTTTCAAGAAAAAAACCTTTACAGACAGAAAATCATTCCTTAATTTTGTTTAATCAATTTCGCCTCAGCGTAATTGCGTCTGGATTTTGAATTGTGCCCGCACAATTCATTCCTTTGAAAATCCGTGACATCCGCCGGAGGCATTATCTTCATTCAGTAGGTGATTGGACACCCACTGAAAAGGAAATAAAACCGCATTCATCACACCATCTGTAGAGGTGGGAGTCTTCTGTAACTGCCGCTACCGCTATGCTTTCGATACAAGAAACATTTGCTGAATGAAGATAAAGAGAATGCATCTTATTTACCTCGATAGCCAAGCTTAGCTGAGACACGTCTACCAGTCTCCACTAGAGAATCTGTTAGGTTTTGAATATGTTCTGGAGAAACATTGAAGCTTACAAAGCCTATGCTTACGGCACCTACTACCTCACCAAAACCATTTAGGATGGAGACGGCAATAGAAGAAGTCCCTGCTGTTCTTTCCCCATGACTAATGGCAAAACCTTGTTGTCTTATTATAGCAAGCTGTGCCTCAAATTCAGCGATTTCCTCATGTGGCATTAGCTGCTCCATGATTTCATTTGCTTGATCAACAGGCATAGCAGCTAAAATAGCTTTATTTGCAGCACCTATATGCATGGGTATACGAATTCCTAGCTGATCGTAAATACGAATTGGATTAGCAGCGCTGTCTATTCTTTCAATAATAATCGTATCTAATCCAGCGGGTTTACTTAAATAAACGCTTTCCTCAACTTTTCTTGCTAAACGCTCCAATTCAGGTCTTATTTTACTAATGTAGTCCATCGTATCATACACTTGCAAACCAAGCTCCATCCATATTGTACCAAGTCGGTATTGTTTCGTCTGCTCATCTTGCTCAATCATTCCTTGCTTAATCATCGCTTTTAAAATTCTATGTAATGTACTAAGTGGCAAATCACATTTTGCTGAAAGCTCTGATATAGACAAGCTGTTTTCACTTGTTTCAGTAGCTAAAACTTTAGCAATGGTCATTGCACGTTCTAATAATTGCATGTCATTCCCACCTCTCCTTCCTATTATTTTATTTTTATTCCTTGTCTGCGTCTAGCTCCATAATTACAGTGCTATCTTTACATATGAAAACATCTCAAGTATTCATTTTTACTCCAAAGAGCAGTGTGAATATAAAAACTTTTCTAAATATATTGACAGTATAGCATAAAACACATATATTTTTCATATAAACTTTCCTCTTAACGGAACGTTTTCCACCAAACGGAAAAGGGGTGAAGGGAATGCATTATTGTTCATCAATGTATGCACCTTTAAAACACGTAATAGTAAAACATCCAAAGGATGCTTTCCGAAACCAGGAGCATCTTAGAGATGAATGGAAAACATTTAACTACTTATCAGAACCAAATTTTGATGGGGCACTAAGAGAATATGCAGATTTTATAGCGATTCTTGAAAAGTATGTGGACAAAATTGATTATTTACCAGAATCTGAGAGTGTAGGTTTAGACTCCCTTTATGCACATGACCCAGTCAAATTTACGCCAAAAGGAGCTATTCTTTTAAAATCTGGTAAAACACTCAGACAACCTGAAGCAGCCGTTTATAAAGACTTTTTACTAGATAAAGGTATTCCAATCATTGGCGAGTTAACAGGGGATGCAGTTTCAGATGGCGGCGATATTGTTTGGCTAGATGATAGAACACTTGCTGTAGGGAGAGGGTATCGAACAAATGATGAAGCAATTCGTCAGCTAAAGGATATGACGGCAGATATTGTTGATGAATTTATAGTTGTCCAGCTTCCACATGATTTAGGAGAGGCAGAATGTTTACACTTAATGTCCTTTATTAGCATGGTTGATAAAGATTTGGCGGTCGTACATTCGCGATTAATGCCAGTATTCTTCCGCCAGCTACTAATCGAACGAGGTATTCAATTGATTGAGGTTTTAAAAGATGAATATGATGCGTTAGGCTGCAATGTGCTAGCTCTAGCACCAAGAGTATGTGTCATTCCACAAGGAAATCCAATAACAAAACAGCAGCTACTTGATGCGGGGGCTACCGTTTATGAATACAAAGGGAATGAAATTACAGTAAAAGGAACAGGTGGGCCTACTTGTCTAACTTGTCCAGTGGTAAGGGGATAAGGTGGGGGAATGTACTTCATCCCTCTGATTAGTAAGTATTGCTAGTTAAATATAAAGGAGACGAAATGATGTTTAAAAATGTTATTGTAAAAAAATCCAGGTAATAGTTTTGTAAACGGTTTAACAACAAGTGATTTAGGAAAACCAGTATTGGAGAAATTATTTGAACAACATGAAAAGTATGTGGAAGCGTTAAAAACATGTGGTGTAGAGGTAACTCAGCTTCCTGCAAACGAGGCATTTCCAGATTCAACATTTGTAGAAGACACTGCTGTTTTAACATCTGAGTTTGCGATTATTTCAAATCCGGGTGCAGAGGCTCGCAATCGTGAAATAGAAGATATCGAACCAACGGTAAAGAAATTCTATGAGAAATTATATTATATTGAAGGTCCTGGAACACTAGATGGTGGAGACGTGCTACAGGCTGAAAAGAAATTTTATGTTGGTATTTCTGACAGAACAAATGAAGAGGGAGCAAGACAATTTAAAGAAATAGTTGAAAAAGAGGGCTATGAGGCAACGATTATCCCATTAAAAGAATTCTTCCATTTAAAAACAGGGATTGCTTATGTGGGTCAAAATCGCATGGTTCTTGCAGGTGAATTTATCGATCACCCGGCCTTTGCCTCCTATGAAAAAATTATCATACCAAAGGAACATGAGTATTCAGCAAATTGTATTCAAGTTAATGATTATGTGATTATACCAGCCGGCTATCCAGAAACTAACCGTAAGCTAAATGATTTGGGCTATCAAACAATTGAGCTTGAGATGTCTGAATTCAGAAAACATGATGGTGGGTTAAGCTGTTTATCGTTACGTTTTTAATCAAATGTACAACTACCCAATCAATTTATAAGGGATAAATTGATTGGGTACTTTAATACTTAAGAATATTCACCTTAATTTAGCGAGCATACAAACGCCAAGTAAATCAAGAAAAACCCTGGCTAATATCGATGGTTTTTGAAGAGGAACTTTTCGAGTGAGCTCGAAAAATCCGGACGTACGCTAGGTCGTAATTGATTATTTTGGGGACATATGGAAAGTGGGGATGGAATGTGAATAAAGGAGAACAACTTTTAAACCGATCAATGAAAAGCCGTCATTTATTGATGCTATCACTTGGAGGCGTTATTGGGACGGGGTTATTCTTAAATGTTGGCTATACAATCAATCAGGCGGGTCCCGGGGGAGCTTTAATTGGGTATTTGTTTGGTGGATTAATATTATATATGGTTATGAATTGTCTTGGAGAATTAGCTGTTTATATGCCTGTAACAGGATCTTTCCAAACCTATGCAACACGTTTTATCAGTCCATCAGCTGGTTTCTCACTAGGATGGATGTACTTTGTAGGTTCAGCAGCAACAGCAGGAGTCGAATTTACAGCTGCAGGGATTTTGATGCAGCATTGGTTTCCACATGTGCCGATTTGGATCTGGTGTGCAGTTTTTATGGTTCTTCTCTTTATCTTAAATGCATTAACAACAAAGGGTTTTGCAGAAGCAGAGTTCTGGTTTGCGAGTATTAAGGTCATTGCAGTAATAGCATTTATTATTATTGGGGGTGCTGCAATTTTTGGTTTGATTCCATTAGCCGATCGTCCTACACCACATTTTACGAATTTAGCACCTTCTGGGTTATTCCCGGCAGGAATTAGTATTATTTTTGTCACGATGATGAATGTTATCTTTTCTTATCAGGGATCGGAGCTTGTTGGTATTGCTGCTGGGGAAACAGAGAGTCCAGAAAAAAAATATTCCACGAGCAATACGGACAATTCTTTTTAGAATCATTGTTTTCTATATTGCCTCTATTATTGTATTGTCTGCTATATTCCCTTCTTCTGAACTAGGCTTATTAGAAAGTCCATTTGTAACATTAATGAATTTAGCTGGGGTTCCATATGCTGCCGGCATTATGAATTTTGTTATTTTAACGGCTATTTTATCAGTAGGGAATTCATGCTTATATGCATCAACACGCTTGCTATGGTCGATGTCTAAAGAGGGAATGGCTCCGAAACTATTTGGACGTCTCACTAAAAACAAAGTGCCATTGAATGCATTGATTTTTACAATGCTTTTCTCATTGCTTTCCCTCTTAACAAGTGTAATGGAAGCAGATGCAGTATTTGTTTTACTCATGTCTATTGCAGGAATATCAGTTACGATTTCTTGGATGGGAATATGTGCCTCTCAATTGATGTTCCGCCATCGTTATGTAAAGGCTGGAGGGAATGTAGCTGACTTAAAATTTAAAACGCCATTTTATCCATTAATCCCAGTTTTTTTGTATGAGCTTTTGCGTGATAATCCTTGCCTTTTTAGCTTTTGATTCAACGCAAAGAATTGGATTACTATATGGTATTGGATTCTTTATTGCATGCATGATTTTCTACAAGATTAAATTGAGTAAAACGAATACAGTT
This sequence comes from Lysinibacillus pakistanensis, assembly GCA_001312325.1. The sequence goes on from BBDJ01000004.1 coordinate 46,647, forward strand.
TCTTCTGAGCTGGAAATAACAGAACAGGAATCACTAGATAGACAATGAAATGCATTCGATTTTGCGTATCGAATAAAGGAGACTTTTTTTATGGAAAATTATTTTTGGGATTCACCTGAAAAATTAAAAGCATTGTTATGTGAAATTGTTAGCTGGGAAAGTAGGACATTAACGATAGGTGAGAATGAGTTTGCTTATAAATTAAAAAATATCTTGCAAACGCTTTCTTATTTTCAAGATAATCCGCAATTCATTGAACTGCATGATGCTGGACTTGGGCGTAATGCTGTAACAGCCTTGTATAAGCATCCAACTGCGACAGAGACAGTGGTGTTAATTAGTCATTTTGATACTGTCCATACAGAGGAGTATGGAGAGCTTGAACCTTTTGCCTTTTCTCCAGAAGAATTAACGAAAAAGTTGATGGAGCCAAAATACAAAAAGGATTTACCCGAAGCCGCAAGAATTGATTTAGAATCTGGTAAATATCTATTTGGCCGTGGAACGATGGATATGAAAATGGGACTTGCCTTGCATATACAATTAATCGAAAAAGCAAGCATTGAACAATGGCCCATTAATTTAATTTTAACGGCTGTACCTGATGAAGAAGTGAATTCAGCGGGAATGAGAGCTGCAGTGGTGGAGTTAGTCAGACTTCGTGAACAATATGGGTTATCTTATAAACTATTTTTAAACAGTGAACCTTCATTTTCACAGGGACCTGCTGATATAAATGAATATATCTATTCAGGAACAATCGGTAAAATTATGCCTGCCGCCTTATTCTATGGTAAAGAGACACATGTAGGAGAACCGTTAAAAGGGATGACCGCAAATTTTATTGCTTCTTTTATGACACAGCATATGGAGTGGAATCCAATATTTCGTGAAACAGATCTTGGTGAGAGTACACCATTACCGGTATCCTTACAATTAAAGGATTTAAAAATGGAGTATTCCACACAAACGCCATATCGTGCAGCTGCTCTTTACAATGTGTTCCTATTAAAGCGAACTGCATCTGAAGTAATGGAAATTTTTGAGCAAGTAGCTTTAGAGGCTATGATGGCTTGTAATCAGTCCTATAAACAAATTTGTGAGCGAGAAAAGGTTCAGGGTGTTGGAAAGGTAAAAGTCCTCCGCTATGAGGCGCTTTTGGAGCACGCGATTCATAAATTAGGCACTGAGGAAGTGGCATCCATCAAGCGTCAGGTTCTAGAAAACAGTGTATGGGATGATCGTGAGAAATCCATCCGAATAGTGGATCAGCTTATGATTCGTTGCCAAGAACTAACGCCAGCAACCGTATTACTGTATGCGCCACCTTACTATCCAGCCATCAATTCATCGAATCATCCATTAGTTATTCAATCGATTGAATTGATGAAGAAAACAGCCAAAACATTTGATATTGAGGTTGAACAAATTCATTATTTTAATGGTATTTGTGATTTAAGCTATGTGAATTATTCAGATGCTTCAAATGGATGGACCGCTTTTGAGCGCAACACACCTGTATATGGCGATACGTATAGTATTCCGTTTGATGCTATGTCAGCCTTACAAGGTCCTGTTCTGAATGTTGGTCCATTTGGAAAGGATGCCCACCAAAAAACAGAAAGATTACATGTGGATAGTGCTTTTAAGGAAATGCCTGTAATGCTAGACACGCTTATTATGAGTTTATTTTAATAGTGAAAGATTTGAAGAAAGCTGATGCTAAAAAGTATCAGCTATTTCTTTTTTTTATTTTTTTAAGCGATTGTAATAGTAATTCGTTGAATATTTTAGAAAAGTGACATTAAAATGGTGGATAATTTATCGTATGTTCGGATACATCAATTAACTTTGGATGATGGAAGGGGGGCGATTTCAAAGGTTTCTTGATACTGAAGTCACTAATTTGTATATCCACAAACTAAAATTGAAATCTGGTAGCTAAGCTATTCAAATGTTTTTCAATAATTTTAAGGAGACTACTTGTATTTTAAATTATTTAGACGATAAATATAGGAAATATTATTTACTAAATTGCAATAGGAGCGGACAGTATGGAAAATCAAGAAAAACTTGCTCTCGCTATACGTAAAGAGATGATTTATTTTAATGTAAAGCGTATGCGAACAGTGGCATGGTCATTAATGTATGTATCAGCCGTCATTACAATCATACATTATGGTGAGGTTTTCTTTTCAAAAACAGAGCGAGTGATGGTACCAGCTTATATTGCGATTCATACTATTTTGTTTTATATTGATTTGGCAGTTCTATTGCTTATTAAAGAAAAAAAATTACATGTTACATTCTTGAACATGCGCAAATATGAAATGGTTTTACTTATGTATATTTATACAGTGTTATTGTTAATTACAGTTATCACTGTAATGGATGTTTATTATTTTAAACATGTGGCTCTATATGAAGTGCTGTTTTTAATTATTTGTACAGTTTTCGCTATTTCTTTTCGTAAGATATATCCATTAATTGCAGTAACTGCACTAGCGATTTTTATCAGTGCTTATTTAGGTAATGGAATATCGGGCGAAAGTATCAAGGTTTTCCTACCGTTGTCTCTTATTCTTCCGATAGGGTTCGTTATTCAGTATCATACCTACAAGAATCAGAAGCAATTCATCACACAACATATTTTGTTGGGGGAAGAAATGGCAAAATCCAAGCAATTCTCAAAATTATTAGTTGAAAAAAAATAATGAGCTGTTAGAGCAAGCCCTCCGTGATTCGTTGACAAATCTTCCTAATCGAAGAGCTTTTAATAATAAGCTGGTGCAAATAGGGCAACAGCTTCATAAAGCCAAAAACCTAACAGTGATGATGATTGATATTGATTTCTTTAAAAATTTTAATGATCATTATGGTCATTTACAAGGTGATGAGGCATTAATTAAGGTTGCTGCTCTCCTCGATGAAATTGCTGAAAAGTATAATGCATTTGTTGCACGATGGGGAGGCGAAGAGTTTATAATTGTTAGCCAACACGCATCCAAATTTGCGGAGCATGTTTGTGAGGAAATTTTAGAGGAAGTCCGTAGTTTAAACATTCGTCATGAGCATTCAAAAATAGCTGACATTGTAACAGTTAGTATCGGGATGTGTCACGCCAAAATTTCAACAATTGAACAATTAGAGAAGTGTTGTGAATTAGCTGATCAAGCATTATATAAAGCCAAAGAAAACGGACGTAACAACTTTTATCTTCATTCAGCAGAAGACTTCCACCTTTACAGATGATGAGATGAATGCGGTTTTGGTTCCTTTTACAATTCAAAATCCGGACGTATTGTTTATCTGTGCGAAAGCAAAGGGGCGGCTACAATTACGCCAAGGCGAAATTGATAGCAAAATGAATTATTCGATGAAGGAGTATTTTATCCTATATAATGCCAGTGAAACGTTGATACAGAGCGTTTTCATGCCTTCTTAGGTTGCTTATTGTATAACGAAAGTGTTACAATATAGTTTAGTCAAAAAGAGCCAAGGGGGCATTTCTATGTCAATTGAATTAAACAATGAATTCGGCCAAATTGATATTTCAACAGATGTACTTGCACAAATTGCTGGTGGCGCTGCTGTAGAATGCTACGGTATTGTTGGCATGGCATCTAAACATCAAATTCGTGATGGTCTAACTGATATTTTACGTAAAGAAAACTTTGCAAAAGGTGTTGTTATTCGACAGCAGAACGACGATTTACATATTGATATGTACATTATTGTTAGTTATGGTACGAAAATTTCGGAAGTGGCTTACCAAGTACAGTCGAAAGTGAAATATACAGTGGATAAAACGTTAGGTATGAGCGTAAAATCTGTCAATATTTTTGTGCAGGGCGTTCGTGTAGCGAATGATTAAGAGGAGGAACTAAATCGAATGCAGTCTTTAGACGGAATAAAGTTTGCGGAAATGGTGCAAATGGGTGCTCATCACCTATTCCAAAATGCAAATTATGTTGATTCATTAAATGTATTTCCAGTGCCAGATGGCGATACCGGAACAAATATGAACTTATCGATGACATCTGGTGCCAAGGAAACAGAGCATTCTGCCTCAGAACATATTGGAAAAACAGCACAGGCTTTGTCAAAAGGTTTACTTATGGGAGCGCGTGGTAATTCTGGTGTTATTCTATCTCAGTTATTTCGAGGCTTTGGGAAGTTTATCGAAAAAGAGGCGGTAATTGACGCTAAGGGATTTGCAGGAGCCTTCCAAGCTGGCGTAGATACAGCTTACAAAGCAGTCATGAAACCTGTTGAAGGTACGATTTTAACAGTTGCTCGTGAAGCGGCAAAAAAAAGGCGTAGAAGTGGCTGAAACTGAAAACGATATCATTGCGGTGATGGAGGCATTTACAGCGGAAGCAAAAGCATCATTAGAGCGTACACCTGAGCTACTTCCGGTTCTTAAAGAAGTAGGTGTTGTTGATAGTGGTGGTCAAGGTCTTTTATTTGTGTATGAAGGATTTTTAGCTTCCCTGAAGGGTGAACCATTACCAGAGAAAAATGAAGCAACATTAGACGATTTAATCAATGCAGAACATCATAGAGCACAGGATTTTATGAATACAGCGGACATTGAGTTCGGTTATTGTACGGAAATTATGGTGCGCTTTGAGGAAGGCAAAGAGCCTTTTAGTGAAGAACAATTTAGAAATGAGCTAAACCCATTAGGTGATTCTTTGTTAGTGATTTCAGATGATGAAATTGCGAAAGTGCATATCCATTCTGAGCAGCCAGGTGCTGTTTTAGCAATGGGGCAAAAATATGGCAGTCTTATTAAAATTAAGGTTGACAATATGCGTGAACAGCATTCTGCTATTGTTGGTGAGGATCATAGAGCAACAACTCCTGTTAAAAAGGCTGAGAAACATCCATATGCTATTGTAACTATTGCAATGGGTGAGGGCGTGGCTGAATTACTTCGTTCGATCGGTGCATCCTACGTCATTGAAGGTGGTCAAACAATGAACCCTTCAACTGAGGATATCGTGAAAGCCGTGCAAGAAATTGGTGCTGAAAAAGTGTTAATTTTACCAAATAACAAAAATATTGTCATGGCGGCTGAACAAGCAGTTGAGCTTCTAGATATTGAAGCAGCAGTAGTACCTACTAAAACTATTCCTCAAGGGATGGCAGCTATTTTATCGTTCAATCCAGAAGCAACAGTTGACATAAACCAAAAAGCAATGACAGAAGCGTTTGCTAACGTAAAAACTGGTCAAGTAACTTATGCAGTGCGTGATACATCTATAGATGGCATCCAAATTCATAAGGACGATTTCATGGCTCTTGCGGAAGGAAAAATTGTGCTATCTACACCAGCATTAAAAGATGCAGCTGAAAAGGTAATTACCGATTTAGTGGATGAAAATACTGAAATTGTTACAGTTATTTACGGTGAGGATGCATCGGAAGAAAATGCTTCAGAATTAGTGAAGTTTATTGAAGAGAGCTATCCAGAAGTAGAAATTGAGTTATTTAATGGTAAACAAGGGTTATATCCATATATTATTTCAGTAGAATAATTTAATGCTACTTAGTAAATAAATAGACAAAGCAGTGCACAGTTCGTGTACTGCTTTTGTTTATGCTATATGGAGAATAGAAGATAATTACTGATTTGAAGAGTCAAAATAAACAATCCACTGTACGTATCTAGAGGACGATAAAATTGGAAATACTGGAATATAAGCTTTTGGGAGCTGCTGTATCTAGAGAGTGGACAAAAAAATAACAATATTCTCATCGTGAAAATTATAGTCGTGTAAATTTTCTGAAAGTTGATAAATTATTGCTTTACTTTTATAGTTACTATCAAGCATGATATAAGTAAATGTAAATATTATTATATGGATAGAATAGAGGGGTGTTTGAATGAAGTTTACTTCAGTATTTGATATTATTGGACCTGTTATGATTGGGCCTTCCTCCTCTCATACGGCAGGGGCAGCTCGTATTGGACGTGTTGCTAGAGATCTATTTGGTAGACAGCCAAAGTGGGCAAAAATCCACTTATATGGATCATTTGCTGAAACGTATAGAGGTCATGGAACTGATGTTGCATTAATTGGGGGGCTTTTAAATTTTGATACATTTGACGAGCGTATTAAGACAGCTTTTGCTGAAGCCGAAAAAGCTGGGCTAGATTATGAATTTATTCCAGAAACTGCGAATACTGAGCATCCAAATACTGCACGTCTTGTCATAGGCGATGATGAAGGAGAAATGTCTGTCGTTGGTATTTCAATTGGCGGCGGTAAAATTGAAGTAAGTGAAGTAAACGGTTTCAAGCTACGTTTAACGGGGGGAATGCCAGCCGTTCTCGTAGTACATGATGATCGTGCAGGCTGTATTGCCAATGTGGCTAATTGTTTAGCGATGCATGATGTTAATATCGGACATATGGAGGTTTCACGTATAGAGAGAGGATTAACGGCTCTGATGGTCATTGAAGTCGATCAAAATATAGAGGAGAAAGTATTGCAACAAATTTCATTAATACCACATATTACGAAGGTATCAAAAATTAACAACTAGGGGGTGTCTCACTATGGACGTATTGTTTCATAATGTTCGTGAACTTGTTGAACGAGCAGAGCAAGAGGGAAAACTAATTTCAGAAATTATGATTGAACAGGAAATGCTAATAACGGGACGCTCGCGAGAAGAAATTATGGGGCAAATGGATCGTAATTTAACGGTCATGGAGGAAGCTGTTGAACGTGGCTTAAAAGGTGTGCAGTCGGTAACAGGCTTAACAGGTGGAGATGCGGTATTGCTTCAAACTTATATAGCGCAAGGAAAATCATTATCTGGAGATTTATTATTAGATGCTGTCAGTAAAGCGGTTGCAACGAATGAGGTTAATGCAGCAATGGGAACAATATGTGCAACACCAACCGCAGGCTCAGCTGGAGTTGTACCAGGTACCTTATTTGCTGTCAAAAATAAGTTAAATCCAACGCGTGAGCAAATGATTCGCTATTTATTTACTTCAGGTGCATTCGGCTTTGTGGTTGCCAATAATGCATCCATTTCTGGTGCTGCTGGTGGCTGTCAAGCAGAGGTTGGCTCAGCAGCAGGTATGGCTGCGGCAGCTATCGTTGAAATGGCTGGTGGTACACCACAACAATGTTCTGAAGCATTTGCCATTACACTAAAAAAATATGCTAGGTCTTGTATGTGATCCTGTAGCTGGGTTAGTGGAAGTTCCATGTGTAAAACGAAATGCAATGGGAGCCGCTAATTCACTTGTGGCAGCTGATATGGCCCTCGCTGGCGTCACAAGTCGTATCCCGTGCGATGAAGTAATTGGGGCAATGTATCGAATCGGACAATCTATGAGTCCTAATCTAAAAGAAACTGCTCGAGGCGGCTTGGCTGCCACACCTACAGGAAAAGCCATTAGTAAAGCTATTCTAGAAAATGGTGGATTACAAAGTATTAAAGCGATTCAATAGGGTGCAAAATAAACATGCTATTAGTAAAGAGATAGCATGTTTCATAGTGTTGAAAAACTAAATGGTCAAGGGACTCTTTGTGAATATTTAGTCAAAAAGAAGGTGATTTCCGTTCCAGGCTACTCGCTTTCCAGTGGGCGAGCGACGAGCCGCTTCCTTCGCTGACGCTCCGTGCAGGGTCTCGTCTGTCTCGCTATCCCACGGGAGTCGAGTAGCCTTGCACTCCAATCAGAAATAGTGTAGAACTTTAAATATTTTCTTCCTTCAAAAGTAAGGTAAAAGCACATTACTCACATTTTATGCATAAAACTACTTTGTAACTTTACATAAAGTTACTTATTGCTGACGCTTCTTTCGAATAGGAAATGTTACCAAATCTCAATTTTGCGCTAAATAGTGGGTTAAGACTTCAATTTATCACTATTCTTTTATGTGAAATACCAGAAGAAAATACGATGTGCAGTGGTTGATTGGAGTATAGACTGAATGACTTCTCGGGGATTCAGCGTCACAGATAAGATCTGGAGATTCACAACGCGAGTGAAGCGGCTCATCGGACGTCCCCAGGAAGCTCTGTTCTGCGCGAAAGCGAAGCGTCAGCGGCAAATGTTTTCTGTAGCGAAAGCAAAGCGACAGCTACAAAGCACTCAGTCGGAACAGAGATCAACCCCTCGTTTTGAAAAAGGGCTATACTTTTTAATTTGTCACCTTGATTTCATTGACATAATAGTATTTCAACAACATGAAACATGCTATCAATAAAGAGATAGCATGTTTGTCTTTTTTTTAATCTATAATTGTTTATTATTTCAACATTAATCACTACTACAAATTGCTTGTTCTTTTTCAATGATGCAGAATAGGCATGACTCAAATATTATTCTAGTTCATACATCGATATTTGGAGTCTAGAATTGGGCCATCAGTTGCAGGGAAACCATAAAGGAGTTTTAATAAATAATGGAAATTCACAATTTAGAGTCTTTGGCGAAAAATGCGATAGATGATAGACGATATCTTCATCAATATCCTGAGCTATCTGGAGAGGAGTTTGAAACAAGCAAATTCATTCGAAAAAGATTAATGGAGTTAAATATAGACATTTTGTCTTTTGAACCACCCAGTGTAGTTGGATGGATAAAAGGGACGATAGGTTCGAAAACTATTGCCCTAAGAGCAGACATCGATGCGCTTCCGATTGTTGAGGAAGGGGATAAACCATACATCTCTAAAAGACCAGGAGTTGCTCATATGTGTGGTCATGACGGTCATACAGCTATTTTATTAGCAGTTGCTGAATGGTTATCAAACAATGAAGTTGAACCAAATATTGTGCTTATATTCCAATCGGCTGAGGAAATTACACCTAGTGGAGCAGATTTGCTGATTAAACAGGGTGTTTTAGAGGGAGTAGATGCGATTTTTGGTATTCATTTGTGGCAGGGGCTAGAAAAGGGGAAAATCGGGTTAACATATGGATCAATGATGGCTTCCGTTGATGATTTTGAGATTGACATTCTAGGGTATGGAGGTCATGGATCAATGCCACATGAAACAATTGATCCTATCTATATTGCAAGTAATTTAATTCAATCTTTTCAGAGCATAATAAGTCGAGGTATCAATCCAGTTGAGGCAGGGGTTATTACTGTAGGAAATGTTCAGGCTGGGACGACTTATAATATTATTCCTGATTCGGCGAGATTAATAGGTACAATAAGGGCGTTAACTCCTGAAACAGTTACAACCATTCAGACAAAAATGGTCAATTTAACTGAGGGAATCTGTCAAGCCTTTGGAGCAAAAGCGGAGGTTCGTTTTATAATAGGGACTCCACCGCTTATAAATGACCCAAAGGAATCAAGATTCGTGCAAGATATTATTTGCAGAGAATTTAGTCATGACGTATTTGAAGTAGTTGAGCCTGTGATGGGTGGGGAAGATTTCTCCTACTATTTACAGAAAAAAAACCTGGAGCGTTTATTTTTGTTGGTATGGGCGGAGAAAAGAGTCGATATCCACATCACCACCCTCAATTTGATCTTGATGAGGATGTATTCCCAAAAGCAATTAAGCTGTTTATTGAGATTATAAACCAATATAAATAAAGGCTTAGAGGCTCTAACTGAAGTGCCATACTATAGGACCCACCTGAGGCTAAATAGTAAAGTACTAACTTTAGGGAAAACCGTAGATCTATGATACAGTGAAAATAAAAAAAGCTAACATTCTGCTAAATAGAACATATATATTCTATAGCCAGCATCATGAAAGGAGTTGTCGTACAAGATGACCGATTTAACGAGTCCAGTCACCGGATTAAAGGGAATCGGGAAGGAAACTGCAGGACATTTAGAGGCATTAGGCATCGAGACGATAGCAGATTTATTATGGACGTTTCCACATAGACATGAGGATTTTAGGTTAAAGGATTTGGCACAAACACCCCATAATGAGCGTGTTACTGTGGAGTGTAAAGTAGAGCGTGAGCCGACAATTTTGTTTTTAGGGCGCAATAAATCAAGATTACAGGTGACAGTGCTAGCAGGTCGCCATTTAGTAAAGGTTGTGTTTTTTTTAATCAAGGCTATTTAAAGCAAAAGCTTCTTCCTGGAGCTATTATTACCGTCACAGGAAAGTGGGACAGAGGCAGACAGGTAATCAATGGAACGTCTGTCACATTCGGTCCAAAGACAGAGCAGGTCGACTTTGAGCCTGTCTATAGCTTGAAGGGCCTTATTCCGCAAAAACGATTTCGTAAATATATGCGACAAGCATTAGATGACATGGGTGCAGAGATACCTGATGCTATTCCATTACATATACAAGAGGCCTATAAGCTTGCTCCAATAGCTGATGGTCTTGAAGGAATTCATTTCCCTCTCGATGCAGGGCATGCAAAACAGGCTAGACGGCGCTTTGCCTATGAGGAGCTACTATTCTTTCAGCTACGTATTCAAGCTCTACGTAAAATTAGAAAGGATAGTGAGCATGGCACCATAATACAATATGATTTACAAAAACTGCGTGCTTTCATTGCATCGTTACCTTATGAATTAACAGCTGCTCAAAAACGTGTGGTTAATGAAATTTGCAAGGATCTCAAAGAACCACATCGTATGAATCGTTTGCTTCAGGGAGATGTAGGGTCAGGGAAAACAGTTGTTGCGGCAATTTGCCTCTACGGAGCTGTTACTGCAGGTTTTCAGGGAGCATTGATGGCGCCGACAGAAATATTGGCAGAGCAACATGCTGAAAACTTGACAGAATGGTTTGAACCATTTGGTGTACGTGTCGCTTTACTATCTGGATCAACAAAAACAAAAGAGCGCCGCTTACTTTTAGAGGAGCTTGCTAATGGCAGTATTGATATTTTAATTGGGACACATGCACTTATTCAGCCGGATGTTATTTTTAGTAAACTTGGTTTTGTGATAACCGATGAACAGCATCGTTTTGGGGTTGAGCAGCGTAGAATTCTGCGTGATAAAGGAGATAATCCAGATGTGCTTTTTATGACAGCAACCCCTATTCCACGTACCCTTGCAATTACAGCGTTTGGGGAAATGGATGTTTCCATTATTGATGAAATGCCAGCGGGACGTAAACAGATTGAAACGCACTGGATGAAAAAAAGAGCAATTTGGCTCTGTTCTGTCAAAGCTTGAAATGGAACTTGCTGCTGGTAGGCAGGCATATGCGATTTGCCCGCTTATTGAGGAATCTGATAAAATTGATGTCCAAAATGCAGTTGAGATTTATGAGCAGCTCGCCACCTATTTTAGCGGACGATACCATGTTGGATTAATGCATGGTCGTCTAACGGCCGATGAAAAAGATGCTGTTATGCGTGCCTTTAGTGAGGGGGCAATAGATGTGCTTGTTTCAACAACAGTTGTTGAAGTTGGTGTAAATGTACCGAATGCAACTTTTATGCTTGTTTATGATGCAGAACGCTTTGGGCTAGCACAATTGCATCAATTGCGGGGACGTGTTGGACGTGGAGAGCACCAGTCATATTGTGTATTACTGGCTGATCCAAAATCAGATGAAGGGAAGGAGCGAATGCAGTCAATGACAGAAACGAATGATGGGTTTCGACTAGCTGAAAAAGATTTGGAGCTGCGTGGACCAGGTGATTTTTTTGGACGGAAGCAAAGTGGTTTACCAGACTTTAAAGTAGCAGATTTAGTGCATGATTATCGTATTCTTGAGACTGCGAGAAAAGATGCTATCGAGATGCTTGAGACGGATGCTTTTTGGCAGCACGATGACTATCAGGCTTTACGGACAATGCTTGAGCAATCAGGCGTATTGCAGGGGGAACGCTTCGATTAATAATTATTCAGATGCTATCAACGGGATGTAAGAACTTGTTTTGAAAACAGGTCTTGCATTCTTTTTTTTATAGTCTATATACTGATATTAGTACCAAGTGCTAATAACAACTAAAAAAAGGTGGCGAATGATGTTGAGACGAACGAAAAAAAGAGCGACAGCGACTATTATCTGAAACGATAGCTGAAAATCCATTCGTCACAGATGAACAGCTTGCAACACAGTTTCAGGTAAGTGTCCAAACGATTCGTTTAGATCGTATGGAATTAGCAATTCCAGAATTGCGAGAGCGAATTAAAGATGTTGCTTCGAAAACCTATGAAAATGAAGTTAAATCACTACCGATTGATGAAATTATCGGAGAAATTATTGATATTGAATTGGATAATCGTGCATTATCTATCTTTGACGTAAAAGAAGAGCATGTTTTTCAGCGCAATGGCATTGCACGTGGACATCATTTGTTCGCACAGGCAAACTCATTAGCGGTAGCGGTTATTGATGACGAACTGGCATTGACAGTGCATTCGAATATAACGTTTGTGAAACCTGTTAGAGCTGGAAATCGTGTTATTACAAAGGCAGTTGTTATCGCACGTGATGATGAAAATCATCGAACAAAAGTAGAGGTAACATCCACTGTTAATGGTGAAACTGTTTTTGTTGGAGAATTTGATATGTACCGCACGAAAGGTTAAGGTGAACAACAATGAAATTAGCGCTTGATGGAATGGGTGGCGACAACGCACCAAAATCAGTTGTTGAGGGTGCGCTATTGGCATTAGAGCAAATTCCAAATTTAGAAATACAATTATATGGTCAACAAGAAAAGCTTGAGCCATTTTTAAAAATACATGACCGATTGACTGTTATACATTGTGAAGAAGTAGTAGAAGGAACTGATGATCCAGCACGCGCTGTTCGTCGTAAAAAGGATTCATCTATGGCGAAAATAATGGATGCAGTGGAAATTGGGAAAGCTGATGCTTGTCTTTCCGCAGGTAATACAGGAGCTTTAATGGCAGGCGGTCTGTTTAAAGTCGGGCGAATAGAGGGGATTGCTAGACCAGCGCTTGCGACTACATTACCAACATTAGATGGTAAGGGCTTTTTAATGCTAGATCTTGGTGCAAATGCAGATGCACGACCTGAGCATTTATTGCAATATGCAATTATGGGTGATATTTATGCTAAAAAGGTTAGGGGCTTACAAAAACCACGCATCGGTTTGCTTAATATCGGTACTGAGGATAAAAAAGGGAACGAATTAACAAAGGCGGCTTTTGAACTGCTAAAAGAAGCGGATTTAAACTTTATTGGCAATGTGGAGGCACGTGATTTACTAGAAGGGGTAGCAGATGTTGTTGTAACAGATGGTTTCACAGGAAATATGGTACTGAAATCGATTGAAGGTACAGCAGGAGCATTATTTTCAATGTTGAAGGAAGCATTTATGTCTTCAACAAAGACAAAAATTTCGGCTGCCCTTATGAAAAATAATTTACGTGACTTGAAAAACAAAATGGATTATACCGAGTATGGTGGAGCAGCTTTATTTGGCTTACAGGCGCCAGTTATAAAGGCACATGGTTCATCTAATGCTAAAGCCATTTACAGTGCAATACGCCAAGCAAGTACAATGGTGGAGCATACAGTAATCTCAACGATTACCGAGACAGTACGTCACCTAGAAATTGATTAACTTCTTTCAGTTGAAAGAAGTTAAAGCCTCCGGCGGATGCCACGGAATCGGAAAGGAGTTCATAAAGGATGTTAGCCTAAAACCATCGCATCCATGCGATAACGGCTAACTGACCTGCATCGGTAAAAAAACGCCACGTCCTGTGGCTTTACCGAAATGACCGACATCGTGTCGGCCCTCACGCAGGCCTAAGCACAAAGCCGATTCTGGACGCAATTTTGCCGAGGTATAATTGATTAAAAAGGGGTTAACGAAGAATGACGAAAATAGCATTTATTTTTCCTGGGCAAGGCTCACAGACAGTAGGTATGGGGCAGGAGTTTGTTGAAAATTCAGCAGACAGCAAGGCTTTTTATAATCGTGCAGATCAATCGGTTGGCTTTGACTTATCGAAGCTTATGTTAGAGGGGCCTGCTGAGGAGTTAACATTGACTTACCATGCACAACCAGCTCTATTAACAACTGGTGTAATGGTTGCAGAAAGATTACAGGCAGCAGGAATTACACCAAATTTCGCTGCTGGACATTCACTTGGAGAATATGGGGCACTAGTTATAGCAGGTGTGTTATCGTTTGAGGATGCAGTTGCTGTTGTACATAAGCGTGGCCTTTATATGAATGAAGCTGTGCCTGCTGGACAAGGGGCAATGGCAGCTATTCTTGGGCTGGAGCTTGAGGCACTGCATGAGGTAACTGAAAAAAATATCGAAAGCAGGGAATCCGGTTCAGGTAGCGAATGTTAACTGTCCAGGACAAATTGTTATTTCAGGTACAAAGGAAGGCGTAGAAAAGGCTTCTGTAGCTGCGAAGGAAGCAGGTGCCAAACGAGCAATTCCTTTAGTTGTTAGTGGTCCGTTCCATTCAGAGCTTATGCGTCCATCCTCTGATAAATTAGCAGCAACATTAGCAGCTATATCATTATCAGATCCACAGATTCCGGTAATCGGTAATGTCATGGCAAAAGAATTAGAGGATGTTTCTGCTATTCAACAAGAATTAATAGAACAAGTTTATAGTGCTGTGCAGTGGGAAGCTTCTGTACGCGAAATGATTGCACAAGGTGTTGATGTTTTTATTGAGTGTGGTCCAGGCAAAGTATTAAGTGGTCTAGTGAAAAAAAATCGATCGCTCTGTCGCAACTTATTGTGTTTATGATGAAGCATCCTTAGAGTCAGTGATAGAAGCGGCAAAGGAGTGGACAATTAATGCGTAAATTAGAGGGTAAGGTAGCCGTTGTAACAGGTGCTTCACGTGGAATCGGGCGTGCTATTGCATTAAAGCTTGCTGATGAAGGAGCTAAAGTTGTCGTTAACTATAGTGGCTCTCAGGCAAAGGCAGAAGAGGTTGTCGCAAGAATTCAAGAAAATGGCGGAGAGCTATTGCCGTACAAGCGAGTGTGTCACAAACAGAGGAAGTTACAGCATTAATAGATACAGCGGTGAAGACATTTGGTTCACTTGATATTTTAGTGAATAATGCAGGAATCACACGTGATAACTTATTAATGCGTATGAAGGAAGATGAATGGGATGATGTGTTAAATACAAATCTTAAAGGTGTTTTCCTTTGCACCAAAGCTGTAGCACGTCAAATGATGAAGCAGCGTGCAGGACGCATTATTAATATTTCCTCTATCGTTGGGGTAGCTGGTAATGCTGGACAGGCAAACTATGTAGCTGCCAAAGCTGGTGTAATTGGATTAACAAAAACAACAGCAAAAGAATTAGCCTCACGAAATATTTTAGTAAACGCGATTGCACCAGGATTTATCGAAACAGAAATGACTGATCAATTACCAGAAGAATTAAAGCAGGGAATGCTTACTCAAATTCCGCTGGCAAAACTTGGGCAGCCAGAGGATATTGCAAAGGCAGTAGCTTTTCTAGCTTCAGATGATGCAAATTATATGACGGGTCAGACATTGCATATAGATGGCGGCATGGTGATGTAATTTCAATTAGTCAATAATAATGTTTTTTTTGTATAATATTTGAGGGGAGGTGAATGATTTGTCTACAGTATTAGAACGTGTAACAAAAGTAATCGTGGACCGTTTAGGTGTTGAAGAAAGCGAAGTAACGCTTGAAGCTTCTTTCCGTGATGATTTAGGTGCTGACTCATTAGACGTAGTTGAACTTGTAATGGAGCTTGAAGACGAGTTTGATATGGAAATTTCTGATGAAGATGCTGAAAAAAATCTCAACAGTAGGTTCTGCTATTTCATACATTGAAAGTAAAATAAACTAATTTTTTTAACTTTATTTAACACCTTGCAGGTTTTGTCATAAACGGTAAGACTGGTTAAATAAAGTTAAAGCCTCTGGCAGAAATTATTACTACTCTTTTTTTTCGTTAAAAGAGCAAATTTACATTGTAAAGTGTATTTAAAAGGGTACGAAATGGTTCATTTTTTGAACTATGGATGTCCCTTTTTTTATTTTGGAAAATAATTTGCAAAAAAAACTTCCAAAACATTGTATTTCAGCCGAAATAATTTTGCATAAACGCCTTGAAAAAGGTACACTAAGACGGTAGAAACTATTAGGAAGGCAGATTGTTCAATGGCTATGAAAAGAAAAGGAACTATGCAGAAAACTGGCGTACTTCCTGAAAAAGTACGCAATCAATTCGAACTGCTACAGCATGAATTGAATATCACATTTATTAATAAAAATTTATTGTATCAAGCATTCACGCATTCATCTTATGTGAATGAGCATCGCCGTAAATTATTTACGGATAATGAGCGTCTTGAATTTTTAGGAGATGCAGTACTTGAACTGTCTGTTTCTAAATACCTCTTTGAAAAATATCCTAATATGAGCGAGGGCGAGTTAACGAAGCTACGAGCATCTATTGTATGTGAGCCATCTCTTGTTATTTTTGCAAATGAATTAGGTTTTGGTCGCTTCGTATTACTCGGAAAAGGTGAAGAATTGACAGGTGGACGGGAACGCCCGGCGCTACTTGCTGATGTTTTTGAGTCATTTGTAGGTGCTCTTTATTTAGATCAAGATTTGCAAACGGTCGTGTCATTTTTAGAACGTATCGTGTTCCCAAAAGTAGAAATCGGTGCTTTTTCGCATGTGATGGATTTTAAAAGTCAATTGCAGGAAATGGTACAACAAACGAATAATGGATTACTTCATTACGAAATTATTGATGAAAAGGGTCCTGCACATAACCGTACCTTTGTATCAAGTGTTCTATTGAATGGACAGGAGCTTGGTATTGGTCGAGGGAAATCGAAAAAAAGAAGCCGAGCAGCAAGCTGCGCAATGTGCAATGCGAACTATGCGTGAGCAAACTGCGAAAGAGGAGGCTTAATAGATGTTCCTAAAACGACTCGAAGTGATTGGCTTTAAATCTTTTGCGGAGCGCATTGGAATTGATTTTGTACCTGGTGTGACAGCAGTTGTCGGACCAAATGGCAGTGGGAAAAGTAATGTCACTGATGCCATTCGTTGGGTACTTGGGGAGCAATCGGCAAAGTCGTTACGTGGATCTAAGATGGAGGATGTTATTTTTGCTGGCAGTGATTCTCGAAAGCCACTAAATTTTGCGGAGGTAACATTAGTTTTAGATAATTCAGATGAACAACTTGCTTTTTCATATACAGAGGTCAGCGTAACAAGACGCGTATACCGTTCAGGTGATAGTGAATATTTATTAAATAACCAGCAGTGTCGCCTGAAGGATATTACGGACTTGTTTATGGATTCAGGTCTTGGGAAAGAGGCATTTTCAATTATTTCGCAAGGCCGTGTTGATGAGATTTTAAATAGCAGACCCGATGACCGTCGTTCAATTTTCGAAGAGGCAGCTGGCGTATTAAAGTACAAACTGAGAAAGAAAAAAAGCAGAGCATAAACTTATTGAAACAGATGAAAATTTATATCGCGTGTTAGATATATTACATGAATTAGATAGTCGACTTGAACCGCTTGAAATTCAGGCATCTAGTGCAAGAGATTATGTGCAAATGTCTACAGAGCTAAAAGATTTTGATATCGCCATTCTTGTGCACGATTTAAAAAAATTGTGCACAATCTTTGCATGCTCTGGAAGCTGAGTTCACAGAGCTATCTGAGACAGAGCAAAAACAAGCACATTCCATCGCTGCCGTCGAAAAACAAACAGCAGGTATTCGTAAACTGTTAAAGGAGCTAGATGACTATTTAGATACTATTCAAGCTGACTTTGTGAATGCGACAATGGAAGTTGAACGTTGGGATGGTCGAAAGGCACTAATGGCAGAGAAGCGCCAAAATGCTTCCAATCAATTGCTACAATTGAATACTTCTTTACAGGATGCAAAGACTGAGGTAGAGGCTCTGATTTTACAGGAAGCTGAAAAAAAAGAGCTATTTACAGAGAAGCAGCAAGACGTACAGGTGTTAAAACAAAGCATCAAGCAACTGGAACAATCATTAAATCGCTCTGTTACTGAAATTGAGCAAGAGATTGAAGAGCAAAAGAATCGCTATATTGACTCCTTAAATGAAGAAGCAACCATTAAAAATGAATTAAAGAATATTGATCAGCAATTGGCACAGCAAAAAGCGATGGCAGCACGTATGTCGGACCAAACAGATGAAATCGGACAAGAGCTTGCGCAAATTATTGCAGAAAAAGAAAAGCTAGCTGTGGCTCACAACACCACAACAAAGGATTTGCAAGGAAAGCTTGAACATTACGAATCATTGCAAATGGATCTAAAAAAAAGTCAATGCATCTTTTAATGAGAAGCAGGATATGCTTTATAAAGCTTATCAGCACCAACAGCAGCTTAAGGCTAGAAAGGACACATTAGCAGAGCTTGAAGCAGACTTTTCAGGTTTCTTCCAAGGTGTCAAGGAAGTATTGCTAGCGCGAGATAAAGGGGAACTAGTAGGCATTGAGGGGGCTGTCGCTGAGTTAATTCAAGTAGACGGAAAATACTCACAAGCGATTGAAACAGCCCTAGGCGCAGCTTCTCAGCATATCGTGACAACAGATGAGCGTCATGCTCAGCAGGCTATACAATGGTTGAAGCAAAAAAAGAGCTGGTCGAGCGACATTTTTACCAAAGACAGTTATGAAGTCACGGAAAATCAATCTATCTACTATTCATTTGGCAATAGAGCACCCCGCCTTTGTACAAATGGCGGATGGACTTGTGACTTTCCATGAGGATACTCGAACAATTGTTGAGAATCTTCTAGGCAATGTAATTGTTGCATCAAGCTTGGAAGGTGCGAGTCAAATTGCACGTTTATGTGGCTTCCGCTATCGTGTGGTGACTCTTGATGGTGATATTGTTAATGCAGGTGGTTCATTGACTGGTGGTGCAACGAAGCAACAATCTTCGCTCTTTACAAGAAAGGCTGAATTAGATGGTCTAATTGTCAAATTAGAAGCGTTGGAAGCATCTATTTTTAGTGCTGAACAGGCTGTTTCAGCAGAAAAAGAAAGGCTAGCAACATTGCGAGATCAAGTAGAGCAATTGAAGCTTGAAGGCGAACAGCTTCGAAAGGATGAATTACAACAGGCAAGTCGTATTCGTGAGCTTGAGGTTGTTGAGAAAAGTTTATCAGCACGTGTATCCTATGCTTCAAATGAGACACAAGATGTTAAGACACGCGAGCAAACATTATTAGCTCAACGGGAAGTGGCTACAAATCGTTTAACAGCCCTTGCAACAGAGCTATTAGAGATTAATGGTACGGTTGAGCACCTAAATAAAATAAAACTGCAGAGCGAAACGGAGAAAGATGTACTGCGTGAACAATTAGCAGAAAAACGCTCCCAATTAGCAGTTATGCAGGAGCAAATGTCACAAGTACAAATTGCTACTGCAGAAATAGCTTTACAATTAAACAAAGCTCAGCAAAAGATGGACAGTATTTCTCAGGAAATAATCTGGTTGCAATCAGATGAGTCGACAAAGCTTTTAAGTGATGAAGAAGTTGAGGAACAGGTTGCTACTTGGAAAGAGAGAAGAGATTCGTTACACAAGACGATTTCTCAGAAAAAGGATGAGAAAATAGCACAACAGCAGCAACTCGCTACTTTAGAGGAACAGCTTAAAGAATTGCAACGTATACATAAAGGTTACCTTGAAGCAATACGTGCAAATGAGCTAAAGCAAAGTCGCTTAGAATTTGAAATGAAAAGTTTTAATGAGCAGCTAGAGGAAAACTATCAGCTAATCCTTGAGGAGGCTGAGGAGATTGCGATAGAAATTAGCGATGAAGAGCATATGCGACGTAGAGTGAAGCTATTGAAAAAATCGATTGAAGAGCTTGGTCCTGTTAATTTGAGTGCGATTGAAGAATATGATAGAGTACTAGAACGTCATTCATTCTTGACAGAGCAACGTGAGGATCTACTTGCTGCTCAGGAAACATTGCATGAAGCCATTAAAGAAATGGATGAGGAGATGACGTTGCGATTTAGCGAAACGTTTTATGCTATTCGTGAACAATTTAAGCGTGTATTCCGTGAATTATTTGGTGGTGGACAAGCAGATTTAGTATTATTGGAGCCTCAAAACTTACTTGAAACAGGTATTGAAATTGTGGCTCAGCCTCCAGGGAAAAAAATTACAGAATCTGAGTTTACTTTCTGGTGGTGAGCGTGCGCTTACTGCCATCGCATTATTATTCTCCATCTTAAATATAAGACCTGTACCATTCTGTATTCTGGATGAAGTAGAGGCTGCGTTAGACGAGGCAAATGTAGTTCGGTATAGTCAATACTTGAAAAAAATTTAGCCATGACACACAATTCATTGTCATCACACATCGTAAAGGAACGATGGAGGGAGCTGATGTATTGTATGGTATTACAATGCAGGAGTCTGGTGTCTCGAAACTTGTATCAGTAAAATTAGAAGATGAACCGTACTTGCGGAGCAAAGGAGCGAACAAGCATGAGTTTTTTTTAAACGTTTAAAAGATAAGCTGATGGGTAATCCAGCAGAAGAAGAAAAAGTTGTAGAAGTTAATGAAAATGAGGATGAGACTGCGAGAAGCTTGAGGATGCCAAGGAACCTGCTCTTATTGAAGCGACTGTTGAGGAAATCGACTTAGCAACTGAGATTCCAAAGGTGGAGGGTCCTATTGAAACAGAACTTCCCGAATTAATGGAAGAACCGGTGCAACATGAAGTGCAAGAGGTTGCGATTGTGGAAGAGAAAAAGCCTTCTGCATGGTCCATTACGCAAAAATTTAAAGCTGGTCTGGAAAAAACGAGAAATTCCTTTACCTCAAAAGTAAACGATTTAGTGGCACGTTATCGAAAAGTGGATGAGGATTTCTTTGAAGAACTAGAAGATTTATTATTACAGGCTGACGTTGGCTTTGAAACAGTTATGGAGCTAATGGACAAATTACGTTTTGAGGTTCAACGAAAAAAATATTAAAGACACTAATGGTATCCAAGCAGTGATTTCTGAGAAGCTTGTTGAAATTTATGAGCAGGGTGAAGAGGATTTAATTGATATAAACATGCAGCCTGATGGTGAACTAACAGTGATTCTATTTGTTGGAGTCAACGGTGTTGGGAAAACAACAACAATTGGTAAGCTTGCTCATCGTTTAAAAACTCAGGGCAAAACGGTTGTTTTGGCTGCGGGCGATACGTTCCGTGCTGGAGCCATCGATCAATTACAAGTATGGGGCGATCGAGTCGGCTGTGAGGTCATTAAACAATCTGAGGGTTCTGACCCAGCAGCAGTGATGTATGATGCTATTCGTGCAGCAAAAAAATCGCAAAGCAGATGTATTAATTTGTGATACTGCTGGACGTTTGCAAAACAAAGTCAATTTAATGAATGAGCTTGAAAAAGTACATCGTGTCATTTCACGTGAAATACCAAATGCACCTCATGAGGTTCTATTGGCTTTAGATGCAACTACTGGTCAAAATGCACTTGTGCAGGCACAAACGTTTAAGGAAGCGACAAATGTTACGGGAATCGTTTTAACAAAGCTTGATGGTACAGCAAAAGGTGGTATTGTCCTAGCAATTCGTAATAAATTACACATTCCAGTTAAGTTTGTAGGACTAGGTGAGAAGATGGATGACCTTCAGCCATTTGATGCAGAACGCTATGTCTATGGTTTATTTGCCGAGGGATTAGATAAAGAATTACAAAATAACGAGGATTAATCTTGATTACGCCCCCTCTATAAATACGAGATGAATGCGATTTTTGCCTATTCAGGTGAGGTAGAAACGCCTGCTGAATCTGGGAAGCTCCCTTGAGAATATTTACTGAAGAGGGACTTTTTAATCGACCTTGATTATTCTGGGGGAATATACACTAGGGCATAATTTAGTTAAGTGAAAAGCTCGTCTGTAAAATGGACATTTCATTGTTTAAAAGAGAAATGCTTGCTATAGGTGAAAGACGCCTGAAAGCAGTTAATGAAGGCTTTTAGACAAGGGAATTACCTTGACACAGACGGGCGCTTTTCGTTATGATACAAATGACTAAGGACGGGAGGAGAAACATTCGATGCTACTTGAAAAAAACAACACGCATGAACTTTCTCTTCGACTTTTATCAAGCATTATTAACAGATAAGCAACGTAGTTATATGGAACTATATTATTTAGATGATCACTCACTTGGTGAAATCGCTGAATCATACGGAGTTTCACGTCAGGCTGTTTATGATAATATTCGTCGAACAGAAGCAATGCTTGAAGAATATGAAGAAAAACTTTGTTTATTAGACAAATTTCAAAAACGTACACAAATGCTTGCACAGCTAACAGCAGGAATTACAGAACAAAACATGACGGCTGAAGAACAGCTAGCGCTTATTGAGCAGTTGAAAGAATGGGATTAGGAGGCGAAAGCAATGGCTTTTGAAGGATTAGCGGAACGACTCCAAGGAACGATCCAAAAGATTAAAGGTAAAGGTAAGGTATCGGAACAAGACGTTAAGGAAATGATGCGTGAAGTCCGATTTGCTTTAATCGAGGCGGATGTTAACTTAAAAGTAGTCAAAGAATTCGTGAAAAAGGTTAGTGAACGTGCGGTTGGTGTAGATGTTATGCAAAGCCTTACACCTGGCCAGCAAGTAATTAAAATCGTACAGGACGAATTAACGGAATTGATGGGTGGCGAGCAAAGCCCCATTAAATTTAATACAAAGCCACCAACTGTTATTATGATGGTCGGATTACAGGGTGCGGGGAAAACGACGACTACAGGTAAACTGGCGAATGTGTTACGTAAAAAAATATAACCGTAAGCCATTACTAGTAGCGGCAGATGTTTATCGCCCAGCAGCTGTTCAGCAATTACAAACATTAGGTAAACAGTTATCTCTTCCTGTATTTGCATTAGGCACTGATGTTTCTCCTGTAGAAATTGCACGTCAGGCAATTGAACTGGCAAAAGAAGAGCATCATGATGTCGTTATTATCGATACAGCGGGTCGCTTGCATATTGACGAAGATTTAATGCAGGAATTAAAAGATATACGTGCGTTAAAGGAGCCAGATGAAGTCTTCCTAGTTGTGGATGCTATGACGGGTCAGGATGCTGTAAACGTAGCAGAAAGCTTTAATGAAGCAATTGGTATTACCGGAGTTGTTTTAACAAAGCTTGATGGTGATACACGTGGCGGTGCAGCTTTATCAATTCGTTCCGTTACCCAGAAACCAATAAAATTTGTTGGTATGGGCGAAAAAAATGGATGCATTGGAACCTTTCCATCCAGAACGAATGGCGTCTCGTATATTAGGGATGGGTGACGTTCTATCACTTATTGAAAAGGCTCAGGCAAATGTTGACGAAGCAAAGGCCAAAGAATTAGAGGAAAAATTTAAATCCCAAACCTTTACATTTGATGATTTTGTTGAACAATTACAGCAAGTGAAGAAAATGGGGCCTCTTGATGAAATTTTGAAAATGCTACCTGGCGCGAACAAAATTAAAGGCTTAGACAATGTTAAAGTAGATGATAAGCAAATGGGCCGTGTAGAAGCGATTATTTATTCGATGACAACGGCAGAAAAGACGAATCCGGAAATCATTAATGGTAGCCGTAAAAAGCGTATTGCAAAAGGCTCTGGAACATCTATTCAAGAGGTGAACCGTCTATTAAAGCAATTTGATGAAATGAAAAAAATGATGAAGCAAATGACTGGAATGGCAAGTGGTAAAGGTAAGAAAAAAATGAAATTACCAGGCTTTGATTCATTGTTTAAATAATAATTTTTAGGTGTTAAGAAAAAAACACTTTACAAACAACCTAAACATTGATAATATACTATCTTGTGTGAAACTTATTCGGAGGTGCTATTAAAATGGCAGTTAAAATTCGCTTAAAACGTATGGGAGCTAAAAAAATCTCCTTTCTATCGTATTGTAGTTGCAGATGCTCGCTCACCACGTGACGGTCGTCAAATCGAAACAGTCGGTACTTACAACCCACTAACTCAACCAGCTACTGTAAACATCGATGAAGAGAAAGCTCTTAAATGGTTAGCTGACGGTGCAAAACCATCAGATACAGTACGTAACTTGTTCTCAGAACAAGGAATCATGGAAAAATTCCATAACCAAAAATTCAGTAAATAATCGGGGGCGACGTTTTTGAAGCAGCTGATTGAAGCAATCGTTTTACCGTTAGTCGATTATCCAGAAGAAGTTCGTATTGAGACGGATGAAAATGCAAATCGAATTGTTTATAAACTTTTTGTTCATCCAGAGGATCGAGGGAAAGTCATAGGCAAACAAGGGCGAGTAGCGAAAGCGATTCGTACAATTGTTTATTCAGCGGCAGGTAGTCACCATCAAAAAAAAGACCTACGTCGATATATTGGATTGATAGAAAAGATGTTCACGCTCTTTTACACGCGACAAGCACAGGAAAGTCCTGATTGGTATGTTTACATGCATTTAGGAATTCGGAGTGGTCTTGAGCCTGGAGCGTAAAATCTGGACTATAGAGGAGGGAGCTTGCCGGTTCCTTCCTTTTTTTTATCTTTCATCATTAATGTATGTGCTGTAAAGCATTTATATGGAGGGTACTGCTTCCTTGTGCCTCATAGGTAATACTTAAAGCAATTATATTGAGAGATAATTGAGCATAATAACATTGAGATGCTTAAGCTAAAACATCTTCTCCAAAATGTTCAGCTGCTTTTTAGAGGAAAGTGAGACAATGGTTACTTTTAAACTCTGATTAGCAAGTAGCTTGAAGGAGGCAGCATGTTTTAACATTTTTTATCTTCATTCATCAGAAGACTCCCACCTCTACAGGTAGTGAGATGAATGCAGTTTTGGTTCCTTTTCAGTGGGTATCCAAACACCTACTGAATGAAGATAAAGCCCCTGGCAGATGTCACGGATTTTCAAAGGAATGAATTGTGCGTGCACAATTCAAAATCCGGACGAATTACGCCAAGGCGAAATTGATATGAGGTGAAATTTGTGGAATGGTTTAATGTAGGTCGTATAGTCAATACGCACGGAATTCGTGGTGAGGTGCGAGTTTTATCAACAACAGATTTTGAAGAAGAACGATTTGCAGTCGGGAATAGACTTGCAGCATTTAAAAAAAGATGATAAAAAAACCAACATGGGTAACAATTGAATCCGTGCGTCGTCATAAAAATTTTATTTTATTAACATTTGAAGGCATGGACAATATTAATATGGTGGAGCCTTTTAAAGAAGGTCTGTTAAAAGTAACGAAGGACCAAATGACAGATGATTTATTACAGGAAAACGAATTTTTCTTTCATGAGATTATTGGCTGTGAGATTGTTTCTGAAGAAGGAGAAAAGATTGGTGTAGTGTCTGATATTCTTCAAACAGGTGCCAATGATGTATGGGTGGTAAAGGGTGCTAAAAAAGAGCATTACATTCCATATATCGAAGACATCGTCAAGGAAATTAATGTTGATGACAAAAGAATTGTGATTCATGTAATGGATGGTCTACTATGATGAATATTCATGTATTAAGTCTGTTTCCTGATATGTTTGCAGGCGTTTTTGGTGCCTCAATATTGAAGAAAGCGCAGGAAAAAGGCGCTGTTCAGCTAGAAGTGACTGATATTCGAGCATTTTCAGGTAACAAGCATAATCAAGTGGATGATTATCCCTATGGCGGTGGTGCAGGCATGGTATTAAAGCCTGAGCCGATGTTTAGCGCTGTTGAGACAATTACAGCTGGGAAAAGTCCTAGAATCATCTTAATGTGTCCACAAGGAGAACGCTTTACTCAAAGAAAGGCTGAAGAGCTAGCACAGGAAAAGGAACTTGTTTTTTTTATGTGGTCATTATGAAGGCTACGATGAACGCATTCGGCAACATCTTGTCACAGACGAGATTTCTATTGGAGATTTCGTTTTAACCGGTGGAGAGCTAGGAGCTATGACGGTTATTGATAGTGTTGTACGATTACTACCTGGCGTTTTAGGGCAGGAGGAGTCCCATATACAAGATTCATTTTCCACAGGCCTTTTAGAGCACCCTCATTATACGCGACCAGCTGATTTTCGCGGAATGAAGGTACCTGATGTTTTACTATCAGGCAATCACGCAAAAATTGAGCAGTGGCGTGAAGAGCAGTCACTCAAAAGAACCTTGGAGCGTCGCCCAGATTTACTAGAAAACTATCCATTAACAGATAAACAAAAAAGTGTATATAGAAAAACTGAAAAACAACCATAAAGATGCTTGATTGCTTTTTATATTTGTGATAACATCTAATCTGTACTTCTATGTGAAGTACTGAATTACGGTGTTCCGCTGTGGCATAGATTGCGTGCAAGAGCATCTGTCTAAGGAGAGAAAAACAATGTCAAACATTATTGCAGAAATTACAAAAGCTCAGCTTCGCACTGATCTACCAGCTTTCCGTCCTGGTGATACTGTTAAAGTACACGTGAAAGTAGTAGAGGGTACTCGTGAACGTATCCAAGTATACGAAGGTGTAGTTATTAAACGTCGTGGTGGCGGTATTAGCGAAACTTTCACAGTTCGTAAAATTTCTTACGGTGTAGGTGTTGAACGTACTTTCCCTGTACACACACCAAAAATCGCTAACTTAGAAGTTGTACGTCGTGGTAAAGTACGTCGTGCTAAACTTTACTACCTACGTAACCTACGTGGTAAAGCTGCTCGTATTAAAGAAATTCGATAATTATGGCTTAACAGTGAGGGGCTTGTATTGCAAGCTCCTTTTCTTTTTGCTTGTCATCTTAAATAGCTATCATCTAAAATGAGGATAGACAAGGGGGCAAATCTCGATGGAAAAAAAAAGTGAAGGAAAAGAATGAATTATGGGAATGGACGAAGGCACTTCTAATTGCATTTGCGATCGCAGCAATTATTCGTTATTTTTTTATTTACACCGATTGCAGTAGATGGTGAGTCTATGATGCCAACCCTTGAAAATGGCGACCGTATGATTGTAAACAAAATTGGCTATAAAATAGGAGAGCCGAAACGCTTTGATATAGTTGTGTTCCATGCTCCAGAGAAGAAAAACTATATTAAACGTGTTATTGGGCTACCTGGAGAGACATTAGAATATAAAAATGATCAATTATATATAAATGGTGAACCAATCGATGAGCCTATTTAGATGCCTACAAATCACAGATTACTGAAGGTACATTAACAGAAGATTTTTCATTAAATGATATTGATGCATCTTTAAAAGATAATGTCATTCCAGAGGGTTTTGTGTTTGTTATGGGAGATAATCGTCGATACAGTAAGGATAGTCGTCATATTGGACTTGTTGATCAGAAAGAGATTATTGGGAATACAAGTCTAATTTTCTGGCCGTTTAGTGATATAAAAATTGTAAAGTAATGCAATGCAAGAAAGGGAGAACTTACACTCCCTTTTTCTTTTAGTTTAGGAGGTATAGATATGACTATACAATGGTTTCCAGGGCATATGGCAAAGGCCCGAAGAGAAGTAACAGAAAAATTAAAGCTTGTGGATATTATATTCGAATTAATTGATGCACGTTTACCATTATCCTCACGGAATCCAATGATAGACGAAGTTATCAATCAAAAGCCGCGTCTTCTTATCTTAAATAAATCAGATATGGCCGATGAGCAGGAAACACGGAAGTGGGTAGATTATTTTGCACAGCGTGGTCATAAGGCAGTGGCCATCAATTCTCTTGAAGGCAAAGGCTTACAATTGGTAACGAAAGCAGCACAAGAAATTTTAAAAGAAAAATTCGAGCGTATGAAAGCGCGTGGGATGAAGCCTAGAGCAATCCGTGCGATGATTGTCGGTATTCCGAACGTAGGAAAATCAACACTAATTAATCGCCTAGCTAAAAAAAATATTGCGAAAACAGGAAATACGCCGGGGGTAACAAAGGCCCAGCAATGGATAAAAGTTGGGAAGGAGCTTGAATTACTTGATACGCCAGGTATTTTATGGCCAAAATTCGAAGATCAGGAAGTAGGCTATAAATTGGCATTAACTGGTGCTATAAAAGATACTATAACAAATATGGAAGATTTAGCTGTCTATGGGTTGCGCTTTTTATCTATTCACTATCCAAAGCGTATGGAGGAGCGCTATGGCTTTGAGTTTCTCCATGAGGATTTAGTGGAAACCTTCGATCATATCGGTAATCTTCGTCGTGTCTTTGGACAAGGCGGCGAAATTGATTATGACCAAGTAGCTCAATTAATCGTACGTGATATTCGTGGCTTACAATTAGGCAAACTAACATTTGATTTTGTTGATGTGCAACTGGAAAAAGAGGCAACAGAAGAATAGAAGGATATAAAACGGCTGTCGAGAAAATGAAGAATCTCGACAGCTGTTTTTTTACGATTGAATACCACGAATAGCTTTTAGGGTGCTTGAGATTGCATTACCCTCTGAGGGGAGGGAGCTATTCGCCGATATAGATAACCAGCATAGGGGTATTCGCTATTTTATTGGTTATCAAGCACTTGCTAGCATACAGGCAATTTTTTTTAAACGACATATAATTTTACAAAAGTGTGAAAGAGTTGTAAGGAAATGCATTTCTTTCCTAACAAGCCCTATCTTTATTTTGTTATATAATTAAAAAAAACAAGCCGATATACATAAGAGAGATGAGGTAATACTACAATGCAAACAATAAAAGAAATTACAACTGCTTTAAGAGCCGCTACAGCACATGAGCCGTGGATGGATACCGTCCAGCAAGATGGACGAGCAGGCGTACAGAAAGCGTGGCAGCAGTTTTTAAAGCGCATGGAAAAAAAGCAGCAATTACAACGGGAGCACGATGCGAAAATTGCATTTGATGCACAATTTGGCCAGTTAGTCGCGGGCATAGACGAGGCTGGGCGTGGTCCATTAGCAGGCCCTGTCGTTACCGCAGCCGTAATTCTACCTGAAAATTGTCAGGCATTGCTAGGCTTAAATGATTCTAAACAACTGTCAAAAGAAACAAGAGAAAAAAATGAGTAAGTTAGTAAAAGAGCATGCAATAAGCTATAGCATACATTTTCAAAATACTAAAGTAATTGATGACATCAATATTTATGAGGCAACGAAACAATCAATGGTCACAAGTATAGAGACACTAAAAATAAAACCGAATTTTGTTATAGCGGATGCCATGACACTGCCAATCAATTTACCACAGAAATCGATTATTAAAGGGGATGCACAAAGCTTAGCGATTGCTGCCGCTTCTATTTTGGCGAAAACGGCGCGTGACGAATATATGGAGAAGCTTGCACAAGAGTTTCCACAGTATGGCTTTGAGCAACATGCAGGCTATGGCACAAAACAGCATTTAGAGGCACTTGCTAAGTATGGACCGACGATTCATCACCGAGCAAGTTTTGAACCGATAAAATCTATGATGAAGGGGTAATGATATGACATCTACATCATTTAATCCAATTGCAGCACAAACACAGGCGCTTTCAACGAATCAACCGTTAGCGATGAAACAGGGTCAACTATTTCATGGAACAGTTAAGCAGCTTTATCCAGATCAAATGGCCGAGATACAGGTTGGTCAACAAAAGTTTGTTGCTAAGCTTGAAGCACCGCTAAAAGCAGGAGACACACATTTTTTTTCAGGTAACAGGCACAAGTCCCCAAACGGAACTAAAAGTGGTGACAGGCCCGATGGTACAAACAGCTTCTTCAAGTCAACAAATCAATCAATTACTTGAATCTATGAATTTGCCAAAGACACCTGAAATGCAACAGCTTCTAGCTCATTTCATGAAGGCGGAATTACCGATTTCAAAAGAGCAGCTGATGCAGGCAGAAATGTGGTTAAAGGCTTTACCAGAAGGTATTACTAAAATGGATGCTCTACAAGCTATTCAAAAAATGGTAGAGCTAAAAATGCCGATGACGAATGAAATTTTTCAAGCACTTATTAGTGGGCAAAAAAACTACAGGGATGAATTCTGTTATGGAAAACTTTACTCAAGTTTTAGCAAAGGATACATCTTTACCAGAAAGCCTAAGGCAAAATCTAATGCAACGAGTACAGGCAATTGCAAAGCCATTTGAGGTAGAAACAGGTAGTTTAGTACTCGCGAAGTCCATTCAATTACTAACGAGTGAAGCTGCTTCCATGAGTGAAAAGATTCAAGCTTTGAATATTTTAAAAGAGGCAGGGATAGTACCTCAGCAAGCTACTTTACAAAATTGGTCAAATCTGAACGCAGCCAAGTCTGGTCAACCAATTCCACCTCAACAGGCAGGACAAGTTATTCAAACAATTCTTACGACAAGCCCTGAAGATAAAAATCAGCTCATCAACGAGCTTAAATCATGGACAGCCAACCAAAGCCTATTAACGAATGAGCAAAAACAGCAAATTAATCAATTAATCGATAGGCTAAACCAAATACCAGCTACAAAACAAACATTAGAGATTTTTGCGAAACAGATGCAGGAACAATTCATAAAAGCATTTGCACAAAATGCTTCAGATCGTTTATTCACACAGGATAGTAATGCTCTTTCAGTGAAGGATCATTTATTATCATTATTAAAAAAATGATGCAACTACTCCATTACAGAGCGAAGCATGGATGAGAAATCTTATGAAAAGTAGTGTAGAATCCCCACAATCTTTCATTCAGCAAATGGTTACACAGGCAGATGCCAGGTGCAAAACTCAATGGATAATAAAGCAATGGAGCACGCTCTTAAAACGGTATTGAAGAATCTAGGTATTAGCTATGAGGCTGCACTTAATAATAAATCTGCGGATTTACAAGTAATTGCACATCAATTAAAGCCTCAACTTCATACACTCTTGCAGGATGCCCAAATTACACCCCAGTTGAAGGAAGCGGCAGAAATGTTAATGGCTCGTATGAATGGCATGCAGCTTGTATCTGGAGAGAATGGGCATCAGCATCAACTTATTATGCAAGTACCACTAGAATTCTTTGGCAGAAAAATGGATGCAACACTACAATGGAATGGACGCATGAAGGAAGATGGAAAAATAGATGCCAATTATGCGCGTATTTTATTTTATTTACAAATGGAATCAATGAAAGAAACCGTAATTGATATGCAGGTTCAAAATCGTGTCGTGACAGTGACAGTATTTAATGAACATAATGACGTTGTTCCTCTTGCAGAACCATTAAAAGCAGCATTAAAAATTGGCTTAGCAGAAAAAAAATTATCAACTTTCAGGAGTATTTATTAAACAATTTGAAAAAGCTAAACCTGAAAAAAATAACCGCTGTAGTAGAACAGCAGGAGGAACATAATGGGGTGGATTTCCGGGTATGAGTGAAGAAAAATTTACTCGAAAAGAGGCTATCGCGCTCACATATAAGCAAGGTCGTTTGATAGTCCAAAAGTCGTAGCAAAAGGAAAAGGGAAAATAGCAGAAAATATTTTAGCACGAGCAAATGAGCACAATGTGCCGATTTATGAGGATCCGAACCTCGTTCAATTACTTGGGCAATTAGATTTAAATGAGTCGATACCGGAAGAATTGTATCAAGCTGTCGCGGAGGTTTTTGCATTTATTTATCATTTAGATCAACAACATGCGCAAAAAAAATAGAAAAGATAAATAATTCTGATAGTTTGAAAAATCTGTTTTAGTACACGAAGTAGAAGAAAATGTCATAACAAGAGAGAAAATTCGAACAAAAGACAAAGTGTAGACTTTATCAGAATCTTTCGTTAGAATAGATTATGTTAGTAAAACAATTTTATGCAAATGTTTGATGGGAGGATGTATTATGAATATCCATGAATATCAAGGGAAAGAGATTCTGAGAAAGTATGGTGTAGCTGTACCAAATGGAAAAGTAGCTTTTTCCCCTGATGAGGCAGTGAAAGTAGCGAAGGAACTTGGCTCTAATGTAACGGTAGTCAAGGCGCAAATTCATGCAGGTGGACGTGGTAAGGCGGGCGGTGTAAAAATCGCTAAAAACCTTGACGAGGTGCGTACGTACGCAAAGGAATTACTAGGTAAAATTTTAGTGACTCATCAAACAGGTCCTGAAGGAAAAGAAGTAAAACGCTTATATATTGAAGAGGGTTCTGATATTCAAAAAGAGTACTATTTAAGTTTAGTATTAGACCGCGCAACATCCCGTGTGACAATGATGGGATCTGAAGAGGGCGGCATGGATATTGAAGAGGTAGCGGAAGCACATCCAGAAAAAAATCTTCAAAGAAGTTGTAGATCCAGTCGTTGGATTAACAGGCTTCCAAGCACGTCGTATGGCGTTTAATATGAATATTCCAGCAAACCTTGTAGGGAAAGCTGTTAAATTAATGTTAGGCTTATATCAAGCATTTATCGATAAGGATGCTTCAATTGTCGAAATCAATCCACTTGTTGTCACTGGTCAAGGAGATGTTTTAGCTTTAGATGCTAAATTTAATTTCGATGCAAATGCATTATATCGTCATAAAGATATTGTCGAATTACGCGACTTTGATGAAGAGGATGCAAAGGAAATCGAAGCATCTAAATATGATCTTAGCTATATTTCACTAGATGGCAACATTGGCTGTATGGTTAATGGTGCTGGACTTGCTATGGCTACAATGGACACAATTAGCTATTACGGCGGAAGCCCCGCTAACTTCCTTGATGTAGGGGGCGGTGCAACAGCTGAAAAAGTAACAGAAGCTTTCAAAATTATCCTTTCTGATCCTCACGTAAAAGGCATTTTCGTGAACATTTTTGGCGGAATTATGAAATGTAACATTATCGCTGAAGGTGTGGTAACAGCTGCTAAAGAAATTGGCTTAGCTGTGCCGTTAGTTGTACGTTTAGAAGGTACAAATGTAGAACTTGGAAAAGAAATTTTAAATGCATCTGGTTTAAACATCGTTGCAGCGGATTCAATGGCTGACGGTGCACAAAAAAATTGTGGGACTAGTAGGCTAAGGAAGGCAGGGAGAATAATGGCTGTATTTATTAATAAAGATACGAAGGTAATTGTACAAGGGATTACAGGCGAAACAGCGCTTTTCCATACAAAACAAATGCTTGAGTACGGTACTAAAATCGTAGCAGGTGTAACACCAGGTAAAGGTGGTCTTGAAATCGAAGGAGTACCTGTATTCAATACAGTAGCAGAAGCAGTAGCTGCAACAGGTGCAACTACATCAGTTATTTATGTACCAGCTCCATTTGCTGCAGATGCAATTCTAGAAGCTGTAGATGCTGAATTAGAATTAACAATCTGTATAACAGAACATATACCTGTCCTTGATATGGTAAAGGTTAAACGTTATATGGAAGGTAAAAAAAACTCGCCTTGTAGGACCAAACTGTCCAGGAGTTATTACAGCAGATGAATGTAAAATTGGTATCATGCCTGGCTATATTCATACAAAAGGACATGTAGGAGTGGTTTCTCGCTCTGGAACATTAACATATGAGGCCGTTCACCAATTAACACAAGAGGGTATTGGTCAAACTACAGCTGTTGGTATTGGTGGAGACCCTGTCAATGGCACAAACTTTATCGATGTATTAGAAGCCTTCAATAATGACCCAGAAACATATGCAGTTGTGATGATTGGGGAAATTGGCGGTACTGCTGAAGAGGAAGCTGCTGAATGGATTAAAGCAAATATGACGAAACCTGTCGTTGGCTTTATCGGTGGACAAACTGCACCTCCAGGAAAACGTATGGGCCATGCTGGTGCTATTATTTCTGGTGGTAAAGGTACAGCCGCTGAAAAAATCAAGGCTATGAATGCTGCTGGTATTGAAGTAGCTGAAACGCCATCTGTCATTGGTGAAACACTTATTAAAGTAATTAAAGAAAAAGGGCTATACGAAAAGTGTAAAACCCATTAAAATGGAAGATGTAGCACATTGTGGCTACATCTTTTTCTTTTACTTTAATTGGACTTAAATTAAAGTACTTCTCCTGCCTTGCTCAAAAGATTGCGGTCATTTATCTTTCTTCTATAATAAAGGGAGGTTTTTAAATGATCTTTTCAGTCGATACACAAAGATTACTAGCTTTGCATTATATTTACCCGTTACCACTTCAAAAACTTCAGCAATTACTGTCTCCAGTAGATCTATTGAGTTATTTTGAAGAAGCAACCCCCAATGAGATCGCAAATGCATTGCAAATATCATCACACAAAGCCTTGCAAATTTCTCGAAGCTTTCGACAAATTATGACATGGTCGTTTGAAGAGGCATATGAACGTTCCCATATTTTCCCCATACCTTTTCATCATCCTTTTTATCCAGCGCAATTATTTGAAATCTCCAGCCCACCTACTGTATTGTATGTGAAAGGTCAGTATTTGCAATTAATGAAAGGAAAACAAGTGGCTATAATAGGCTCTAGAAAGGCTACAGCTTATACAAAAACCGCGATGGACTTAATTGTCCCACCTCTCGTTGAACACGGGTATACGATAGTGAGCGGGCTTGCAAGAGGTGCAGATACGATGGCTCATGAGGCAACTATAAAAGTTGGTGGACAGACAATTGCAGTGCTTGGTCATGGTTTTAATTATATATATCCAAAGGAAAACAAAGCCCTAGCAGATAGTATGGCGGAGCATCATTTATTAGTTACGGAGTATCCACCTTACATGAAGCCGGAGAAATGGCATTTTCCTATGCGTAACCGTATCATTAGTGGCTTGTCCCAAGCATTAGTTGTCACAGAAGCTTCATTAAGAAGTGGTACGCTTATTACAACGGAATGCGCACTGGAGCAGGGAAAAGATGTATTTGTTGTGCCAGGTCCAATTGATGCTGAGCAATCAAAAGGGACGAATAGATTACTGGTAGAAGGAGCTATTCCAGTATGTAATGGTCATGAAATCGTTGCATCACTTGCACTCTTTTCTAACAAAAATTGAAAAAAAAGTTGCATTATCTTAAAATCTGTTATACATTTTGCAACAGGTAACTTAAAAAAATTAGCAATAGACCTCGCTAAGGGGGAGACATAGATGGCGGATTATTTAGTGATTGTAGAATCACCAGCAAAAGCAAAAACAATTGAACGTTATTTAGGAAAAAAAATATAAAGTAAAAGCGTCAATCGGACATGTTCGTGACTTACCACGTAGTCAGATGGGCGTTAGTGCTGAAAATAACTTTGAACCTAAATATATTACTATTCGTGGTAAAGGGCCTGTTTTACAGGAATTAAAGACTGCAGCAAAAAAAAGTGAAGAAAGTCTATCTAGCGGCCGATCCAGACCGCGAGGGAGAAGCGATTGCTTGGCACCTTGCGACTGCGTTAAATATCGATATTCATTCAGATTGTCGTGTTGTGTTTAACGAAATAACAAAAGATGCAATTATTGAATCTTTTAAAAACCCACGTCCTATTAATATGGATCTTGTAGATGCACAGCAAACAAGACGTATATTGGACAGACTTGTCGGCTATAACATTAGTCCAATTCTTTGGAAAAAGGTTAAAAAGGGATTATCAGCAGGACGCGTTCAATCTGTAGCACTGCGCATGATTATTGATCGTGAAAATGAAATTAAAAATTTCCAACCTGAAGAGTATTGGACAATTGAGGGCTCTTTTGAGAAGGGGAAAAAAAACGTTTGATGCACTTTACTATGGTAATGGCAAAGACAAAATTAAATTAACAAATGAAGAACAGGTAAAGGCTATATTAAAAGATGTAAAGGGTACTGATTTTAATGTAGTCAATGTTTCTAAGAAAGAGCGTAAACGAAATGCCGCACCAGCCTTTACGACATCTTCATTACAGCAAGAAGCGGCACGTAAGTTAAATTTCCGTGCGAAGAAGACAATGATGTTGGCGCAACAATTATATGAAGGAATTGATATTGGTAAAAAAAGAGGGAACTGTCGGTTTAATTACCTATATGCGTACTGATTCAACTCGTATTTCAGATACTGCAAAAACGGAAGCGATTGCATACATTGAATCGAAATACGGAAAAGAATATATCTCAACAGATACGAAGCAGGCAAAAAAAGCATCAAATGCACAGGATGCCCATGAGGCGATTCGTCCAACTAGCACAATGCGTTCTCCGGATGAATTAAAAGCAGTTCTAAGCCGTGATCAATTACGCTTATATCGTTTAATTTGGGAACGCTTTATCGCAAGCCAGATGGCACCGGCTATACTTGATACAGTTGCTGTAGACCTTCAAAATGGTGATGTTTTATTCCGTGCAAATGGCTCACAAGTTAAATTTGCAGGCTTTATGAAGCTGTATATTGAAGGTACTGATGATCAGACAGAGGAAACTACAAAGCTTTTACCTGAAATGGAAGTTGGCGATCAAGTAAAATCTCTTGAAATCGAGCCAAAGCAACATTTTACTCAGCCACCACCACGTTATTCAGAGGCGCGTCTTGTAAAAACAATGGAAGAGCTAGGTATAGGGCGCCGTCCACATATGCACCGACCCTCGATACAATTCAGCGCCGTGGCTATGTCGTGTTAGATGCAAAGCGATTTATGCCAACAGAGCTAGGAGAAATCGTGCACCAACTCGTACTAGAATTTTTCCCTGATATCATAAACATCGAATTCACAGCACAAATGGAACAAGATTTAGATGATATTGAAGAAGGTAGTCGTCAATGGAAAAATGTTGTAGAAGAGTTTTATAAAGATTTTGAGGTTCATGTAAAATATGCAGATGAGGCGATGGAAAAGGTCGTTATAAAAGATGAACCGGCTGGAGAAGATTGTGAGCTTTGTGGGTCACCGATGGTCTTTAAACTAGGAAGATATGGGAAATTTATGGCTTGTTCAAACTTCCCGGATTGTCGCAATACTAAAGCGATTATGAAGCCAATTGGCGTAAAATGTCCTTCGTGCGAAACTGGTGAGATTGTAGAGCGTAAAAGTAAAACAAAGCGTTTATTCTATGGCTGTAATCAGTACCCTGAGTGTGAATTTGTTTCATGGGACAAGCCAATCAGTAGACCATGTCCAAAATGTAGTGCATTATTAGTAGAGAAAAAAAATTAAAAAAAGGTGTACAAATTCAGTGTACGAAATGTGACTATGAAGAAGCACCAACTCAATGATAGAAAGATGGTAAGCACATGACAGAACAAGTAGTAAATGTAATAGGAGCTGGCCTTGCAGGAAGCGAAGCGGCTTGGCAAATTGCCAAACGTGGTGTGAAAGTTAAACTTTATGAAATGCGTCCAGTAAAGCAAACACCAGCTCACCATACCGATAAATTTGCCGAGCTTGTATGTTCAAATTCTTTGCGTGCGAATGGTTTAACAAATGCTGTGGGCGTTATTAAAGAAGAAATGCGTATGCTAGATTCTGTTATCTTAAAGGCGGCAGACCAATGTTCAGTCCCTGCTGGTGGTGCGTTAGCAGTAGACCGTCACGAATTTGCTGGATATGTGACAGAGACGGTGAAAAACCATCCGCTTGTGGAAGTTATTCATGAAGAGGTTACAGAAATTCCAAAAGGTATAACAGTTATTGCAACAGGACCTTTAACATCAAAAGCCTTAGCTGAAAAAATTCAAGGCTTAACAGGATTAGATTATCTTTATTTTTATGATGCAGCTGCACCTATCATCGAAAAAGATAGTATAGATATGGATAAAGTATATTTAAAATCCCGTTATGATAAAGGAGGCAGCCTATTTAAACTGTCCTATGACAAAGGAAGAGTTTGATCGTTTCCGCCAAGCATTAATTGAAGCGGAAGTTGTACCTTTGAAAGAATTTGAAAAGGAAATTTACTTTGAGGGCTGTATGCCAATTGAAGTAATGGCGGCTCGTGGGGAGAAAACAATGTTATTTGGACCGATGAAACCAGTAGGTCTTGAAGATCCGAAGACAGGTAAGCGCCCATATGCAGTTGTCCAATTACGCCAAGATGATGCTGCGGGTACTCTTTATAATATTGTTGGCTTCCAAACACATTTAAAATGGGGACCACAGAAAGAAGTACTGCAGCTAATTCCTGGGTTAGAAAATGTGGAAATCGTTCGTTATGGTGTCATGCATAGAAATACCTTTATTAATTCACCGAAGGTATTAGAGAAAACTTATCAACTTCGTGAACAAAAAAATATTTTATTTGCTGGTCAAATGACAGGTGTTGAAGGGTATGTTGAGTCAGCTGGTAGTGGACTAATTGCAGGGATTAATGCAGCTCGTTTAGCATTGGGGCAGGACCCAATTATTTTCCCATTCGAAACAGCATTAGGCAGTATGGCGCGTTATATAACAGAAGCGCAAGCAAAAAAACTTCCAACCGATGAATGTTAACTTTGGAATTTTCCCTGAATTACCACCAGGTCGTCGTTCCAAACCAGAGCGTGCTGAGATGCATGCTAACCGTGCAATAAGCACAATTTGTAATTTTGTGAATTCACAAACAATTTAATTGCAATAAGCCTCTAAAAGTTGTTATACTCTTAGAGGCTTTTGTTTTTTTGTAGACAAAATGCTGATTAACACGTATTTTATTATTTTGTATGGAGATTTTCTCAAAATATAACCATTATCACTTGCTATATTATGTAGATAGGTATAGTGTCAGTATGTATGTTTGTTAACGATCGGTAACTGATAAGCTTATCCATTTAAATTGTAAGTGTTCGTCATTTGAGAAGATTATTAATAATTCATTGGTGGTGAATCTTTTCATGTTAGTTTCGTCCCAAGATGCACTTGAACAGTTCATGCTTTACATCCAGGTAGAAAAGAACTTCTCTGTTCATACGGTGCGAGAATATGAATCAGACCTACTAGATTTTTTTAACCTTTTTACAGGCAGAGGGTGTCAACGATTTAGCTAGTGTTGAGTATATACATGCACGTCTTTATGTAACAAAGTTGTACGATGAAAAAAGAGCAAGATCTTCAGTATCTAGAAAAATATCTTCCATACGCTCCTTTTTTCGTTTTCTAAATAGACAATTCGGCATAGATGATGGAGCATTTCGTTCACTTTATCATCCGAAAAAAAGAAGCACGCTTACCAAGTTTTTTTCTACGAAGAGGAATTAATGCAGCTATTTGAAGCAAATACTGGTGATGATTTGAAATCAATCAGAAATATGGCTATATTAGAGCTGTTATATGCGACAGGAATTCGTGTGAGTGAACTAACTTCAATTCAAGTGAAGGATGTAGATTTTCATTATTCAATTATTCGAGTAATGGGAAAAGGACGAAAAGAGCGTATTATTCCATTCGGTCAGTTTGCGAGTTTAGCGATGCAGGTTTACATAGAGCAAGCTCGTCCACGATTGATGAAAAAAACAAGTCATCAGCAATTGTTTGTCAACATGCGTGGTGGGGAACTTACTCCTAGAGGGGTACGTCATATTTTAACAGAAATGATTGACAAAGCCTCACTCCATACGAAAATATATCCTCATATGCTTCGTCATACTTTTGCTACACATTTATTGAATAATGGCGCAGATTTACGTACGGTGCAGGAATTATTAGGCCACGCACATTTATCTTCTACGCAGGTTTACACACATGTAACGAAAGAGCATCTTCGTCAAACATATATGAATGCTCATCCAAGGGCATAATAGAGCTAAGGAGGAAGACGAATGGGACAAATTCATGCGACAACGATATTTGCAGTTCATCATAATGGGGGCTGCGCAATGGCTGGTGATGGTCAAGTGACCTTAGGAAATGCAGTTGTGATGAAAGGTACGGCTAGGAAGGTCAGACGTCTGTTTAATGGGCAAGTCCTTGCTGGTTTTGCTGGATCAGTTGCCGATGCCTTTACACTTTTTGAAATGTTTGAAGGAAAGTTAAATGAATACAATGGTAATTTACAACGTGCAGCCGTAGAAGTTGCGAAGCAATGGCGTGGTGATAAAATGCTGCGCCAGTTGGAGGCAATGCTCCTTGTAATGGATAAAAACACACTTCTTCTTGTTTCTGGGACTGGAGAAGTTATTGAACCTGATGATGGAATATTAGCGATTGGTTCTGGTGGAAACTATGCATTATCTGCTGGTCGAGCACTGAAAAAAATATGCGGGCGAAACAATGTCTGCTCGTGAAATTGCTGAAGCAGCACTCGAAACTGCTGCTGAAATATGTGTATTTACGAATCATAATATTATCGTGGAGGCGCTGAGCTAATGACGCAAAATAATTTAACGCCAAGACAAATCACTGAGCATCTGGACCGTTATATTGTAGGACAAAATGAAGCAAAGCGAGCAGTTGCTATTGCCTTACGTAATCGTTATCGCCGCTCGCTGTTAAATGATGACATGAAGGCAGAGGTTATTCCAAAAAAATATCTTAATGATAGGGCCAACAGGTGTCGGAAAAACAGAAATTGCAAGAAGAATTGCAAAGTTAACGAATGCACCATTTGTCAAAGTTGAAGCAACAAAATTTACAGAAGTAGGCTATGTTGGACGTGACGTAGAGTCTATGGTACGTGATGTTGTAGAAGCTTCTCATCGACTTGTAAAAGAAGAGATGATGGAGTCTGTGAAAGAGCAGGCGGAAGAATTAGCGAATGAGGCAATCGTTAAATTATTGGTTCCCTCCTTGCGAAAAAAACAATCGATGCAAAATCCTTTCGAAATGCTGTTTGGTGGCAAAGATCAGCAGTCAACTGATGAAAACTCATCTGAAGAGACTGAGGTGCGTTCAAAACGTGCACAAATCGCGATTGATTTACGTAATGGTAAATTAGAAAACGAGTGGATTACCATTGAAGTAACAGAGCAAAGTCCTTCTATTTTTGATGCATTACAAGGAACGGGTATGGATATGTCTGCTAATAGTGGTATGCAAGATATGCTATCTAGCTTGATGCCTAAAAAAAACGAAAAAAACGCAGAGTCCAAGTGAAGGATGCGCGACGCATTTTAACAATTGAGGAAGCGAACAAACTTATAGATGCAGATGAAGTTGCACAAGAAGCCATAGTAAGAGCTGAGCAATCAGGCATTATCTTCATTGATGAGATTGATAAAATTGCTAGTAAAGAAAGTAACTCTTCAGCGAATGTATCTCGAGAAGGTGTACAGCGTGATATACTGCCAATCGTGGAGGGATCTACAGTTACTACAAAGTATGGCGCTGTGAAAACGGACTATATGCTCTTTGTTGCTGCAGGAGCATTCCATATGTCAAAGCCATCCGATTTAATTCCTGAACTACAGGGGCGTTTCCCGATTCGTAGAACTTGAGAAATTAACGAAGCAAGATTTTGTCCGTATTTTGCAAGAGCCAGATCAATCGCTTATTTTGCAGTATAAGGCATTATTAGAAACAGAAGGTGTAGAGATTAACTTTACGGAAGATGCCATTGAACGTATTGCTGAAATTGCAACTGAGGTCAATCAAGAAACGGATAATATTGGAGCCCGACGTTTGCATACGATTTTAGAGCGCTTGCTCGAGGAATTATCGTTTGAAGCATCAGAGATTGCACCTGCGAATATTCCGATCACTGCCGCATATGTTGATCAAAAACTAGCGGGTATAGTAAAAAACAAAGATTTGTCACAGTTTATATTGTAAGATAAAGCTGAATAGTACCATTCAGTTGTAAAAACCTTTAGAATAGTAAGAAAATACTCTTTGGACCATTTATAGGAGGAACATATAATGAATTTATTAGAAAAAAACACGTAAAATTAACTCAATGCTTCAAGCATCTGCTGGTAAACCGGTAAACTTTAAGGAAATGGCTGACACACTAGGTGATATTATAGATAGCAATGTTTACATTGTGAGCCGTAAAGGAAAGCTTTTAGGCATTTCCATCCATCAGCAAATAGAAAATGAGCGAATGAAGAAGATGTTTGAAGAGCGTCAATTCCCTGAAGAGTATACACATAGCTTGTTTACAATTTCAGAAACATCATCAAATCTAGATATAAATAATGAGCATACTGCTTTCCCAGTAGAAAATAAAGAGTTATTCCAAAATGCGCTAACAACTATTGTGCCAATCGTTGGTGGTGGAGAACGCCTTGGAACATTAATTCTTGCACGTTTATCTGCACAATTTGAGGATGATGATTTAATTTTAGCTGAATATGGTGCAACAGTAGTTGGCATGGAAATTTTACGTGAGAAATCAGAAGAAATTGAAGAAGAAGCTCGTAGTCGAGCAGTTGTACAAATGGCGATTAATTCACTTTCTTACAGTGAGCTAGAAGCCATTGAACACATCTTTGAAGAACTTGATGGTAACGAAGGGTTACTAGTTGCTTCTAAAATTGCAGACCGAGTAGGAATTACACGTTCAGTGATTGTAAATGCATTACGTAAACTAGAATCAGCAGGTGTTATCGAATCTCGCTCTCTAGGGATGAAAGGTACTTATATTAAAGTGCTAAATGATAAGTTTTTAAATGCATTAGCAGAAATTAAAATGAAATAAGCTAAAATTTCCTTGCGTTTTTTTAGGAACTGTAAAAGGTATCTGGAGTAGTTTTCCAGATACCTTTTGAAATTTTAAGAAATACTAGTAGCGATGATTGCGTGCAATACTTCCTTCATCCTCTATAGATAGCCCAAGAATCTTTCATATCTTAGCAGATAATAAAGGGGACCTTTTCGAGCTAGCTTGGAAAAATCCAAACACAATTGCGCTGGGGCGTAAATAACAATTAAATTAATCTTTGTGAAAGATTTTGTCTTTTAAATGTGGGTTTATTTTCAAAAGGCAATATATATATCTTCATAACATTGACACTTTTTTTGTTACTAATAGTATAAAAATAAAGGCTGGTTTTAATTTATTTGTCATATTGCAACTAAGCTGTTTAATCCATTCTATTTAGTGATTGACATAGTAAAAATGGACTTGGAATTTGGTTCTAAGTCAATGACGAAAAAGCGAAAAAAAAGGAAATATTCAATACTGAAACCGTAAACACTGTCGAAATAGTGTAAAATGACTAGAAGTAACTTGAAACTCTTTGAAGGCAGATGGATCAAGGGGTTCGGGAGTTTTGTTACGGTTAACGGCGAGAAAAAAATAGGGCGTATCTACTATTAAAAAAATGACAAAAGACAATAGACACTACGTATCATCTTAATTACAATTGTATTATTGGATAAATTAAGAAATACATAGAATTGAAATAAAAATGAGGTGAATGGTTTTGAACTTATTTGGAGGAACTATTAGTAGCCTGGAAAACGGACTTTCCTATGCAACTTTAAATCATAAAACAATTGCCAATAATATTGCAAATGTTGATACGCCGAATTATAAGGCGAAAAGTGTTAGCTTTAAGGATATGTTAGAAGAAGAAAAACAAATATCAATTTCAGCATATCGTACCGATAGCAGACATTATGATTTTTCGATTCGTCAATCTACACCTGGTGTGAATAATATTGATGGCCTACGATATCGAAATAATGGTAATGGTGTTGATATGGATGCTGAACAGGCGAAATTAGCAGAAAATCAAATTTATTATAATGCTTTAATTGACCGTGTTAATGGTAAATTAAATACATTAAATATTGTTATAAAAGGAGGTAAGTAATAAATGTCTATTTTTTTTATGGAATGAATACCACTGCCTCAGCTTTAACAGCACAGCGTTTACGAATGGATGTCATTTCTTCGAATATGGCTAATATGGATTCTACGCGTGCTAGACAAGTAAATGGAGAGTGGGAGCTACCGCCGTAAGTCAGTAACATTTACAGCTCAAGAGGGTCAGTTTTCAAAATTTTTCAATGTTGCTCTAGGCAAAAACGCAAAAAGCGGCGTCGGCAACGGCGTAAAAGTAACACAAATAAAAGAAGATAGAGAAACACCTTTCAAACTTGTGTATGATCCAACTCATCCAGATGCAAACGCAGATGCTATGTAAACATGCCAAATGTGGATCCATTAAGGGAAATGGTAGATTTAATGTCAGCTACTCGTTCTTATGAGGCAAACGTAACTGTATTTAATGCAAATAAATCTATGCTGACAAAGGCTTTAGAGATTGGTAAATAACTAAGAAGAAAGGAAGATACATAATGACAATTTCGTCCGTTTCACTAATGACACCAACCCAGGTTGTAAATCAAACAAATAAACTCCAGACGACACCTTATGAAGCACAGCAAAACTTTGCGAACTCTTTAAAAGAAGCAATAGCAAAAGTGAATGATCAGCAAATTACTTCTGATAATTTTACACAAAAGCTAATTACTGGTGGAGATGTAGAATTGCATGAGGTGATGATTGCATCACAAAAAGCAAGCATTACATTAAATGCAACAATTGAAGTTCGCAATAAGGTGATTGAAGCTTACCAAGAAATAATGCGAATGAGTGTCTAGCTTTATCGACTAGTTGAACAGTTCGATAAAGATTATATCCCCAAAAAGCTTGTTTATGGGGATATCACTGTTTTCGCGAATT
Source organism: Lysinibacillus pakistanensis (assembly GCA_001312325.1). The sequence goes on from BBDJ01000004.1 coordinate 91,015, forward strand.
ATTGATGGTTAGGTTATTCACTATAACCGGAGGATTCATAATGAATGAACGATTGACGAAAATAAAAAAACGACACCAGCCAATTTTGGACAAGTCGTAGTAAAAAACAAAAGATTGTAATGATTGGATCCGTCATCGGAGTAATAGCACTAGCGGCAGTTATTACAATTTTTGCTACAAAGACTACATACGTACCTCTCTACAAAGATTTATCGACAAGAGAAATCGGGCAAGTAAAAGAAGCGTTGGATTCTCAAGGGGTCAAATATGAAATTGCCCCAGGTGGAACATCGATTTTAGTCCCGGAGGAACAAGTGGATTCCCTATTAGTACAATTAGCTTCAGAGGGATATCCACAAACAGGTACAATTGATTATTCATTTGCGAACAGCTCTGGATTTGGTATGACAGATAATGAGTTTAATCTATTGAAAAAGGCAGCAACTGAAACAGAAATTGCTAAGCTCATTAAAAATCTTGAGGGTGTAAAAGATGCAAAAGTGATGATAAATGTACCTGAAAAGGGAGTATTCTTAAAAGAAGCTAACTTAGAAGAAGCCACTGCATCTATTGTTTTGAATACTGATCCAGGTTATAAATTTACAGAGCAGCAAATTTCAACAATGTATAATTTAGTAGCAAAAAGTGTTCCGAACTTAAATACGGATAATATTGTAATTTCCAACCAATTTTCTGAGTACTTTGATTTGAATGCTGCCACTGCTGATGGAGCTTCCACAACAACAGCTGAAGGTCAATTACAGGCAAAGAAATTGGTGGAGCGTGACCTTCAGCGTCAAGTGCAAAATATGCTTGGTACACTGATGGGGCAGGATAAAGTCATTGTTTCTGTAACAACAGACATTGATTTCAAAAAAAGAAAATCGTGAAGAAAATCTAGTTTCGCCAGTTGATGAAGAAAATATGGCTGGAATTGCTATTAGTGCACAGCGCATTACAGAACAATATTCTGGTACTGGAGCTGCAGCCACTGGTACACCTGAAGCAGAAACAACAACAGATAACTTCACAACTTATAATGAAGGTGCGATGGGGAACGGGGATTATGAACGTACAGAGGAAACGATTAATAATGACGTAAACCGTATCCGTAAAGATATTCAAGAGGCACCTTATAAAATTCAAGATATTGGTATTCAAGTAATTGTAGAGCCACCAACAGCGACAGATGCAGCTTCATTACCTGATGGGGTTCGAGAAGATATTGAGAAAATTTTAAGCACTATTGTTCGTACAACGATTTCTAAGGATGTTGCAGCAGAGCTTACTCAAGAGCAAATTAATGAAAAAGTGGCTGTTTCAGTACAACCTTTAAATGGGAAAGCAACAGATGTGGCTGAAGAAACACCTGTTATTCCATGGTGGGTTTGGGTCATTGGCGGTATCCTATTAGCTGTTATCCTATTGCTGGCATTCTTCATTATCCGCTCACGTAAACGTGCGAAGGAAGAAGAGGAACTTAGCATCCTAGAAGAACAAGAAGAACTAATGATTGATGATATAAATGAAGAAATTGAAACGGAAGCTACAATGCGTCGTAAGCAGCTTGAAAAAATGGCAAAAGAAAAGCCAGACGATTTTGCAAAGTTACTGCGTAGTTGGATTGCTGAAGACTAACTAGGAGGTTCGGCTGTGTCCAAGAAAGATAAGGAATTAACCGGAAAACAAAAGGCCGCTCTCTTGTTAATTTCGTTGGGGCCTGAGGTTTCAGCTTCTGTCTATAAACATTTAACAGAGGAAGAAATTGAACGCTTAACATTAGAAATTTCAAGTGTTAAAAAGGTAGAAGCAAACGTTAAAGAGGAGATTATAGAGGAATTTCATAATATTGCTCTTGCACAAGACTATATTACACAAGGCGGTATTGGCTATGCAAAAACAGTATTGGAGAAAGCACTTGGTGTTGAACAAGCACAAACAATTATTAATCGTCTAACATCTTCATTACAGGTGCGTCCATTTGACTTTGCGCGTAGAGCTGATCCTGCACAAATTTTTAACTTTATCCAAAATGAGCATCCACAAACGATTGCCCTTATTCTATCTTATTTAGAAGCAGGGCAAGCTGGTGTGATTCTATCTTCATTACCACAAGAAGTACAGGCTGATATTGCTAAACGTATAGCAGTCATGGAATCAACATCGCCAGAAGTTATTAGCGAAATTGAGTCTGTCTTAGAGCGTAAATTATCGTCAACGGTTACACAAGATTACACAGAGACTGGCGGTATTGATGCAGTCGTTGAAGTATTAAACGGTGTAGATCGACAAACAGAAAAAAACGATTTTGGATGCACTCGAAATTCAAGATCCCGAGCTTGCAGAGGAAATCAAAAAAACGCATGTTTGTATTCGAGGATATTGTTACACTCGACAATCGTTCGATTCAGCGTGTTATTCGTGATTGTGAAAATGAAGACTTATTACTATCCATGAAAGTTTCAAGCGAAGAAGTCAAGGATATTATTTTCCGCAATATGTCACAACGTATGGCTGAAACCTTTAAAGAAGAAATGGAAATTATGGGACCTGTACGTTTACGTGATGTAGAGGAAGCACAATCTCGAATTGTTGCGGTAATTCGTCGCTTAGAGGATGCTGGTGAGATTATTATTGCACGTGGTGGAGGAGATGACGTCATTGTCTAGAATCATCCGTTCTATCTATACAGAGTCCAATGGCGATAATGTTAAAACAATAAAAATTCGTGATATGTTTGAAATACCCGAAATGGAAGGGGAAGAAACACCATTACAGAAACAAATTACGATTGAAGAAATTCTTGAAGAGCGAGACCGTATATTGGCAGAAGCGAGAGCCGGATTGCAGGCAGAACGTGAAGCTTTTGAACAGGAGAAGCAAATGTTCTTTCAGGAAATTGAGCATCTAAAGCGTAACTGGGAAGAAGAACGTCCTAATCGTGTGCAAGAGGCTTATGATGAAGGATTTGGTCAGGGGTATGAGGATGGGACGAACAAAGCCAATGAAGCGATGATGCAATCCCTCCAAACGGCCAATGAGGTTATCATCCATGCAAAGGAAAATGCAAGGAAATATATTGAGGATCAAGAAGAAGTCATATTAGAGCTGGGCTTAACAGCAGCAGAACGAATTATTGATGCATCCTTGGAGCGTAAAAATGAACTATTTGTTTCTATCGTTCGCAGAGGACTTAAAGAAGCAAGAGAAATGAAAGAAATAAAAATTTATGTTTCATCAACCTATTATGCATTAATTACTGCTAATCGTGATGAATTAGCTGAAATGTTCCCAACTGATGTCCCATTCATGATTTTTGTTAATGAAGATTTAGAACATGAAACGGATTGCTTTATTGAAACAAATCATGGCCGAATTGTTGTTAGCATTGATGAGCAATTGAATGAATTAAGATTAAAACTTTATGAAATATTAGAAAGTAAGGAATGATCTAGATGAAAACGGCTCAATTAATCGAACAAATTCCTCATATATCAACCTTTAAAAAGTTTGGTAGGGTTACTCGAGTTGTCGGCTTAATGATTGAGTCGCAAGGTCCAGATAGTTCCATTGGTGATGTTTGTAAAATTCATGTGGAAACTTCAAAAAAATGGTCATCAAATTATACTAGCAGAGGTGGTTGGTTTTAAGGATGAAATAGTCATCTTAATGCCTTTTACCTCTCTGCGAGAAATTTCAATTGGATGCTTAGTTGAAGGGACTGGAGCACCACTTGAAGTAAAAGTAGGACCCGAGCTGATTGGTAAAGTATTAGATTCGATGGGGAATCCTATCGATGGAACAGTGTTACCAAAGGGATTATTATCAGTTCCAACTGAGCAGGATCCACCAAATCCTCTGACACGTCCACCGATAAATGAAAGACTTGAAGTGGGCGTAAAGGCAATAGATGGTATGTTAACAGTCGGAAATGGTCAGCGTGTGGGTATTTTTGCTGGATCAGGCGTGGGGAAAAGTACCTTGCTTGGTATGATTGCTCGAAATACACAAGCTGATTTAAATGTTATTGCACTAATCGGAGAACGTGGTCGTGAAGTACGTGAGTTTATAGAACGTGACTTAGGATCTGAAGGGTTAAAACGTTCAATCGTTGTTGCTGCCACATCTGACCAACCCGCACTCATGCGTATTAAAGGCGCCTTTACCGCAACGGCTATTGCAGAGTATTTTAGAAACCGTGGTTTGAATGTAATGTTGATGATGGACTCCGTCACTCGTGTTGCGATGGCACAGCGTGAGATTGGGCTTGCAACGGGCGAACCACCAGCTCAAAAAGGCTATACACCATCAGTGTTTGCCATTTTACCTAAACTATTAGAGCGTACAGGAACGAATGAAAATGGTTCTATTACAGCCTTCTACACAGTATTAGTAGATGGGGACGATATGAATGAGCCAATTGCAGATACTGTACGAGGAATTTTAGATGGTCATATTGTTCTTGATCGGAACCTTGCCAATAAAGGTCAATATCCTGCAATCAATGTATTAAAAAGCGTTAGCCGTTTGATGAATCATGTGGCAGAGCCAGAGCATAAAAAGGCAGCGGAACGATTAAGGGAGCTTTATTATACATATGACAAGTCAGAGGATTTAATCAATATCGGTGCATATAAACGTGGTACCTCACAAGAAATAGATGAGGCTATATACTATGAGCCTCTAATTACGGCTTACCTTAAGCAAGGCTATTTAGATAAAGTGACACTTCTTGAAAGTATGAATGAGTTAATTACATTATCGAACGGTGGAGGGAAATAAATGGTGAATTATATATATCGTTTTGAAAAAGTGTTAACCATTCGTGAACAAGAAAAAAAATGAAACGGAAATAGCTTATAAAGATTCTGTTCGTTCTTTTGAAGAAATAGCAACTAAGCTGTATGAGCTGTTGAAAAAGAAAGAGGATTTAATTGACTTTCAACAAGAGCGCTTAGCTGTTGGCTCATCTATAGAGGAGATTCATCATTATGCGAGATTTATTGATAGCCTCGAAAAAAAACAATTGTAGATGTACAACAGAAGGTAGTGCAAGCACGTTCAAAAATGAATTGGTACGAAGAAAAACTGTTAGAAAAAAAACTTGGAAGTACGTAAATTTGAAAAAAATGCGAGAAAAGGATTTTAAGTTATTCCAGCAAGAGCAAGATCGGATTGAAGGTATTTTCTTAGACGAAATTTCAACCCTTACGTATAACAAGAGAGAAATCAGGTGATTTCATGGCGAAAAAGGAAAATCGACTTTCAATGGAATTAGCAGAGCAACAACCAAAGCGTAAATCAGGAGGCTTTCGAAAGTTTTTCACCTGGTTTGTCATACCTATTATGTTTGTGGTAGCCGTGTTACTTGTTGTAGCAACGCTAATGAATACGAATGTCTTTGATTTAGGAAAGAAAGCTTTTGAAAGCTTGCCATTTGTTCCTTCAGAAGAACAGCAGGCAAAAGATGCAGTCGTTAACAACGATTCAAAACTTGTAAATCTACAAGCTGAAATAAAAGAAAAAGAAGCTGAAATTTCACAGTTACAAAAGAAATTGGATACTACAGCGACTGAAAAGGAAAAATTATTGACAGAAAAAGAACAGCTCCAATTTGAAATTGAAAAACTAAATAGAGAACAAAATGATTCGAAGCGAGATTTTAATGATATTTTAATAACATTCGATAAAATGTCTCCTAAAGCTGCAGCACCAGTATTAATCAAAATGAGTGATGCTGAAGCGCTTCGTATTTTAACAAATTTAAAGCCAGATAAATTAGCAGCTATTTTAGAAAAAAATGAGCCCTGAGAATGCAGCTAAATATACGGAAATGATGGCTAAACAATAAAACATGAAGGGAGGTGAAAAAAAGATGGATGTAGCAATGATGCAAATGATATCCAAAGCAATGCCACCTAAAACAGCGGCTACTGCTACAAACAGTGGTTCTGATGTTAAAGCTAGTGGAGGTTCAAAGAATGATAATCTATCTGCATTTGGATCAGTTTTTGGACAAATTATGTCTGCTTCAAATCAAACAACTCAGCCTGCACAACAAACAGCAGCAGGAGAGATTAATCAATTAGCAGCTGTTCTAAACGCTGAATCAATTGAGGAAGTACTTGACTTACTAGATATTCCACATGATGATGGTCTGTTAATGCTTCAAATTGGTGAAGATGGTAAAGCTGTTGCAATGGATGAAATGCTCAATCTTGAGAATTTAATGGGCGCATTAGGCATTGATTCTGAACAGCTTCAAAAATTAGTACAGAAGTTGCTAGGTGAGGATAAAGAAGCAAAGGATGTTTGGGAGCTATTAGCATTAGTAGATGTTCAGGCACCTGTACTACAGGCACAAGTAGTTACTGCTTTACAGGGGGAGGGACAGGTTACACCAAAAGAGGCCACACAATTACTTCAAGTTTTAAAATTAGCACAATTAGTTGGACAAAAAAACAGATTTAACAGCTCCACAAGAAAATTTACTAACAAATGTTAAAAGCCTTTTAACAGTGCTACAAACGAATGTAGAGACGATTCAAACTACACCACAGGTAACAACAAAAACAACTGTAACTCTTCCATTGCAGGGCTTTCAACATGTGGTTCAGCAGGTTCAGGTAACAAAGCAGACTGACACAAGCGCCAATGAAATGGTAACGGCTAATACAGTTCAAACAAAAGCTGATACATTCCAAGTGACGTTGCCAGCAGCAAAACCTGCACAATCCGAGGCATTATTAAAAGAGATGCAAGCTATCATGAATAAAGCACAAATTTCCAATGTACAGGGAATTACACGTTTAACATTAAAATTGTATCCTGAGAATTTAGGAACAATTCGGATTGAACTAGTGCAAAATGATGGAGTTCTTACAGCTCGACTACTTGCTTCAACAGCACATGGACGTGAATTACTGGATAGTCAAGCACATCAGTTAAAGCAAGCATTTGTTCAGCAGAATATCCAAATTGAACGTCTAGATATTGCTCAATCCCTACAAGACGCAGACCGTCAACAAAGAGATCAAAGCTTCTTTAGCAATTTCTTTAAGCAGCAACAGCAAGAAGAGCAGGAGCAAAGCACCGAAGATGACGATGAAGGCAAGTCCTTTAATGACTATTTAATAAGTGAGGAGGTGTAAGCATGGCAGATGCAACAACAAAAACTGTAAATAATACCATAACGGATGATTTATACTATACTAATTATCAAAAGCCAACAAGGCAAACTGGAAATAGTGAACTTGGTAAAGATGCCTTTTTACAATTATTAATTACGCAGTTACAGCATCAGGATCCAACAAATCCAATGGATGACCGAGAATTTATCTCACAAATGGCTCAGTTCTCTTCGTTAGAACAAATGCAAAACATGACAAAAGCAATGGAATCATTACTTGCTTCACAGCAACAAACACAACTTATGAATTATTCAACATTTATAGGTAAGGAAATAAAGTGGCATGAAATAACGGACGAAAAGGATGAAAAAGGAGATTTTGTTGTCAATGAAGGAACAGGGATTATCGAATCACTTAAATTTGTTGATAACAGTGTAGTCTTCATATTAACGGATGGAAAAGAAATTACTCCTGGTAATATCTCAGCTATATTGAATGGTTCAACATCAAATTCAAACGGTAATAATTCAGTTACAGAATCGCCACTTGTAAAAGCAAGCAAATTGATTGGTAAACATGTTACTTATAAAGATGGCGAACAAGAATTGCAAGGACGTATCGTTTCTGTTTCGAATAAAGATGGCGTTATCCAATATATATTAGACAATGAGAAAAGGTTAACAGATAAGGATTTTACAGTAATAAGCGAATAAAGGTGGAGAAAAAAATGATGGATAAATTTTCAATTCATCGTGTACCATTGCATCCATCTATTCGCCAAGCACAGCCCTCGCCAATAAAATCACAGCAATCGTTTCAAGCTCATTTACAGGAGGCTACCAAACAACAAGAACTAAAAGTGAGCAAACATGCGCAAGAACGTATTATGGAGCGTAAAATAGCGATTTCTGATCACGAATGGCAGGTTGTATCAGACAAGGTATTTGAGGCACATTCAAAAGGTGTCAAACAACCATTAGTCTTGATGGATCAAGCAGCTTTAATTGTCAGTGCTAAAAATGCTACTGTCATTACAGCAATGGATCGCACGGAGGCAAAGCAACAATTATTTACAAATATTGATGGCACCATTGTGCTTTAAAGGCTGGACCTTAATTGGAAGCCTAGTGTGCTGAATGATAGACGCACACAATTTAAAATGAAGGGAGAACGGCATTTATGTTACGTTCTATGTATTCAGGTATTTCAGGTCTTAAAAATTTCCAAACTAAATTAGATGTTATTGGAAATAATATCGCTAATGTTAACACGCATGGCTTTAAAAAAAGGTCGTGTGGTATTTAAAGATCTTATGTCCCAAACAACATCAGGAGCTTCTTCGCCAACTGCTACTCGTGGGGGAACGAATCCAATTCAAATTGGTCTTGGTTCAACACTTGCTACAATTGATACAGTTCATGGCTCTGGATCACGTCAAAATACATTTAGGGGACTTGACCTTGCCATTCAGGGTGAAGGATTCTTTATGGTAGCTGATGGAACTGCACCAAATGATGAAGGAGTTATTGAAGAAACTGGTGAAGATGCATTCAGCAATATTTTATATACTCGCGCAGGGAATTTTTATATGGATGAAAACGGGTATATTGTTAACTCAGAAGGAAAATATCTAGTTGGTGTAAGAGCAACGGATTATTCAGTAGACGCAAATAATGATAACGGTGTTGTGTTAGACGACAAGCCAGATGTTTCTGGTACAGACGGTGAGAATTTAATGGTGGATGGTGTACTAACACCTAATGAAGGTGATATAGGAACTATTCGAATTCCGACAACTGCCCAATCATTTAGTATTGGTAATGATGGTTCAATTACTTATATCGATTTTAACGGACAGCCAAAATTTGCAGGTCAGATTATCATGTCTAAATTCCCAAATGCTGGTGGATTAGAGAAAGTTGGCAGTAATTATTTCCAAGCTACTACGAACTCTGGTGCACCATATGCTCAAGTAGCAACAGTAGCTGGAATGGGAACAATTGCTCCGGGAGCTTTAGAAATGTCTAACGTTGATTTATCTGAAGAATTTACAGAGATGATTGTTGCACAGCGTGGCTTCCAGGCAAATACTCGTATCATTACAACATCTGATGAAATACTTCAAGAGCTAGTAAACTTAAAACGATAGGCTAAAATAATTTTAGTGTTGTATGCTTTATTTGAATACCTGGTAATGCATACATTACTAGAATATCAATAAAGCATTCAGGTTATCAAAACATAATTTCATATGAGGGAGGGTCGGGCCGGCTCTCACGCTAGACCCGGCCCTATTTCAATGATTGAACTAACACGTCTAAATGGCAAAGCATTTACATTGAATGCTTTATACATAGAAACGGTCGAATCTTTTCCAGATACGACCATAACATTAACGACTGGAACCAAAATCATTGTTTTACAGAGTGAAGATGAGGTGCGACAAAAGGTAACTGCCTTTTATAAAAATATACAAATACTATCAAACCCGCATCTACGAGGTGAAGAAGATGAAGAATAACAAAATTTTGACGATGATTATTATCGTACTAGTAGCAATCATACTTATCGGGGGGATTGCGGTTGTATTGCTAACCCAATTTAATAAGCCAGCTGGATCACTTGAACCATCGATTGATGACATCGTAAAAGCTTCTGTAGAGGTTCCGGAAATAACGACAAATCTCGCTGATAACAGAGTTGTACGTTTTTCGTTAACAATTCAAACATCCAGTAAAGATGCAGCAGAAGAATTAACGAAACGTACATTCCAAGTGAAAAATATTGTTATTCAGGAGCTTTCCGAAATGGAGCAAAAGGATTTAGAAGGTAAGCAAGGTAAACAAGTTTTCCAAAAGTCTTTAAAAACACGAATAAATGAATTGATGCAAGAGGGAGAAGTTCAGGAGATTTATTTCACCTCCTTTATCACTTCATAAAACGAAAAACTGCTTGAAATGGAGGTGGGCAAATGGCAGGAGATGTGTTATCTCAATCCGAGATAGATGCGCTGCTTTCCGCAATATCAACTGGGGAAATGTCAGCGGACGACATAAAGAAAGAGGATGAGGGGCGTAAGGTTAAGGTCTATGATTTTAAACGAGCTCTGCGATTCTCAAAAGATCAAATCCGAAGTTTGACCCGAATACATGAAAATTTTGCACGACTACTGACAACCTTCTTTTCTGCACAGCTAAGAAGCTATGTGCAGATAACGGTTGCATCAGTGGACCAAATACCATTTGAAGAGTTTGTACGTTCGATTCCGAATATGACACTCATTAATGTGTTTGAAGTGCCACCATTAGATGGTAATATATTGATGGAAATAAATCCGAACATTGCCTACTCCATGCTAGATCGTTTAATGGGCGGTAGTGGATCAAGTCATAGTAATGTAGATAATTTAACAGAAATTGAAACGAAAATTATGACAAACCTATTCGAACGTTCATTTGATAATTTACGTGAAGCGTGGGAAAATGTTGCGGAAATTGATCCGATTTTAGTGGAGCTTGAGGTGAATCCTCAATTTTTACAAATGATTTCACCTAATGAAACAGTTGTTGTCATTTCCTTAAATACGATTATCGGTGAAACAAGTGGCATGATTAATATTTGTATTCCGCATGTCGTACTGGAACCTATTGTTCCAAATCTTTCTGTTCGTTACTGGATGCAAACAAATACGAAAGAGATGTCTCCAGAACAAACAAAAATGCTTGAAACGCGCGTTAAACAAGCGCAATTACCACTTACCGTTGAATTAGGTAATACAGATATCACGATTGAGGATTTCCTGACAATGCAAGTTGGGGATGTTATACAATTAGATCAAAAAATCGAAAATCCTTTAATGTTAAAAGTAGGTACACTACCGAAATTTACTGTTCAACCAGGTAAGCAAGGCAAAAAAATTAGCAATCCAAATTATCGACCCTTTGAAAGGAGGAGACGAAGATGAGTGATGAAATGCTCTCCCAAGAAGAAATTGAAGCGTTATTAAGGGGCGAAACGTTGGAAGATAAAAACAGCGGCACTGAAGCTTCTACAAATGATGATATGAACGATATACGAGTAGAGGATTATCTCGATTCGTTTGCCCAAGATGCATTAGGTGAGGTAGGTAATATATCTTTTGGTAGCTCTGCCACAGCACTTTCAGCGTTATTAGGTCAAAAAGTAGATATTACTACCCCAAGTATTTCGATGATTAACCGCAATAAGTTAGAAGAGGAGTTTCCTCACCCTTATGTGGCAGTCCAAGTTGAATATACAATTGGCTTAACAGGTATGAATTTACTTGTTATTAAACAATCTGACGCAGCGATTATTGCTGATTTAATGTTAGGTGGAGATGGATTAAATCCGAAGCCAGATTTAGGTGAGATTCAGTTAAGCGCTGTTCAAGAGGCCATGAACCAAATGATGGGTTCGGCAGCCACGTCCATGTCGACTGTATTCAATAAAAAGGTAGATATTTCTCCACCGACAATTGATTTGATGAATATTTCTCAAAATGAAGGACGAGAAAATATTCCAGAAGACGATTTACTTGTAAAAGTATCCTTTAGATTACGAATTGGTAATTTAATTGATTCAAATTTAATGCAATTATTACCGCTTAAATTTAGTCAAAATATTGTTAAGTCACTTTTAGGAGAAACACAAACAATAGAAGAACCGGTAGCTGCAACGATTGCACCTGAAGCACCAGTAGCACCACAGCCAGTGCAACCACAAGCTCCGGCGACGCCACCACCAGCACAGCCAGCTTATCAACAGCAGGATGCGCCAGTACAGCAGCAACCAATGTATCAAGGGCAGCAACAGATCCCTTACGCAGCAAGACCTGTTCAGCCTGTCAATGTTCAACAAGCGCAGTTTGCTAGTTTTGATACGGATGTAATCTCGCAATCTGAAGCTAGAAATTTAAATATGCTACTTGATATTCCATTGCAAGTTACTGTAGAGTTAGGACGTACGAAACGTTCTGTAAAAGAGATATTAGAACTATCTAGTGGTTCGATTATTGAACTAGATAAATTAGCTGGTGAACCAGTTGATATTTTAGTAAATAGCCGTTTAATCGCTAAAGGTGAAGTCGTTGTTATTGATGAAAACTTCGGTGTCCGCATTACAGATGTTTTAAGTCAAGCAGAGCGTTTAAATAATTTAAGATAGTTTCAATTGGAGGAGTTAACCATGTCTAAAAGAATTTTGATTGTAGACGACGCTGCATTTATGCGCATGATGATCAAGGATATTTTATCGAAAAATGGATTTGAAGTGGTTGGAGAGGCAGCCGATGGTTTACAAGCTGTCGAAAAGTACAATGAACTGAAGCCAGACTTAGTAACAATGGATATTACAATGCCTGAAATGGACGGCATTGCTGCTCTTAAAGCGATTAAGGGCTCTGATCCAAGTGCAACTGTAATCATGTGTTCAGCAATGGGACAACAAGCGATGGTAATCGATGCAATTCAGGCAGGTGCGAAAGACTTTATCGTCAAGCCTTTCCAAGCTGATCGTGTAATTGAAGCGATTCAAAAAGCTCTAGGATGATAGCATGCAAATGTTAAAATCATTTCGTCTAACGATGATTTTCGCATTTCTTGTATCCTTCCTGTTTTTGTACCCTACACCTGCTTCTGTATCTGCTGAATCTAACACAGGAAGTGTTGATGATTGCATCAATAAAACAGAAGCATGTAAAGAAGATATAGATCCAGCTGCTCCACAAAATACAGATGTATCAGCAGCTGGAAATATATCTGCATGGGAATACATAAAAATGGTTTTGGCGCTTATTTTTGTTGTAGCTTTATTTTATGGGCTAATGAAGTTTTTAAATAAAAGAAATTTAAACTTTCAACGTAATCAATTGGTACAAAATTTAGGCGGTTTATCGTTAGGTGCACAAAAGTCAGTGCAGTTATTACAAGTAGGGAAAACACTCTATTTAGTAGGGGTCGGTGAGGATGTTCAACTGTTACGTGAAATTACTGATCCTGAAGAAGTCGCAACACTTTTAGCACTCTATAATGAACGACAAGAACTTGCAGCATCATCACCGTATATTGCAGAAGTATTTTCAAAGCTTAAGAGAAAAAAATATTAGGAGCTCATCCACAGAGCAAGGGAAAGATTCATTTGGTGAGCTATTTGAAAAAAAGATATCCGAAATTAAACAGGAGCGTAGTGAAGAACTGGAGAGATGGAAGCAAAAGGAGAATGATGATAAATGAATGATGCAATCAGTATTTTGTCCAACAGCGACCCGACAAATGTCTCCAATGCTGTGAAGCTCCTTTTACTGTTAACGGTTCTCTCACTGGCACCAAGTATATTAATTTTGATGACTTCGTTTACACGAATTGTTATTGTTTTATCATTTGTTCGAACGGCGTTGGCGACACAGCAAATGCCGCCAAACCAAGTCATTGTTGGTCTTTCTTTATTTTTAACTTTCTTTATCATGGCTCCGACGTTCCAAGAGGTTAACAAAGAGGCATTGCAGCCCTTATTTTCTGAAGAAATCGGACTTGAGGAAGCTTATGATCGTGCCAGTGTGCCTTTTAAGGAATTTATGAGTAAACATACAAGGCAAAAGGATCTTGACTTATTTTTAACATACAATCAAGCAGAAAAACCAGCATCAGTGGAAGAAATTCCGCTAACTATGCTTGTTCCTGCATTTGCATTAAGTGAGATTAAAACCGCTTTTCAAATTGGTTTTATGATTTTTATTCCATTCCTAGTTATCGATATGATAGTTGCAAGTACGCTCATGTCGATGGGGATGATGATGTTACCGCCAGTTATGATTTCATTACCATTTAAGATTTTATTATTTGTTCTCGTTGATGGCTGGTATCTCGTGATGAAATCATTACTACAAAGTTTTTAGGGGATGATACAGTATGACAGGTGAATTGGTTATTTCAATTGCAGAGCGTGCCATTATGATTATCCTTCTAACAAGCGGTCCGCTACTATTAGTTGCTTTAATCACTGGTTTAGCGGTTAGTATTTTTCAGGCAACAACTTCGATTCAAGAGCAAACATTAGCATTTGTTCCAAAAATTATCGCTGTATTAGTAGCCATAGTTTTTTTTCGGACCATGGATGTTATCCCAGGTGACAAGCTATGCGAGAGATATTTTTGAGAATTTAACGCGTTATATAGGGTGAGTAGATGAATGAATTGATTCCGCACTTCACGGTTTTCTTGTTAGTACTTGTACGTGTATCGGCATTTTTTTGTTACGGTTCCTTTCTTCTCGTACAGAACGATTCCTTCACAAGTCAAAATAACTCTCGCACTCGTTTTAGCTTGGATGATGTATTATACGATAGACGTTGAGCCATTTGCCTTTAATGGTGATTACATACTGTTAGTGATGAAAGAAGCCCTCATTGGACTGTTACTCGGACTTGTTGGCTATATCATCATGTCGGCAATTCAAATAGCCGGAAGCTTTATTGATTTTCAAATGGGGTTTGCTATCGCCAATATTATTGACCCGCAAACGGGGGCACAAAGTCCTTTAATTGGGCAATTTTTTTAATATGTTAGCAATGCTCTTACTATTAGCGATTAATGGACATCATATGATTCTTGATGGCATCCATTACAGTTATCAATTTTTACCGATGGATCAAGGATTTCCTGATTTTTCAAGTGACAATTATATTACATTTATTATAACAACATTTACGGCTGTTTTTGCCATTGCCTTTCAAATGGCTGCACCTGTAGTCGCAACATTATTTTTAGTTGATTTGGCCCTTGGTATTACTGCCAAAACTGTTCCACAACTAAATATTTTTGTAGTCGGTTTTCCTATTAAAATAGGTGTAAGTTTTTTAGTGTTATTTACTATGATGGCTGTTATGATTCAGGTTATCCAAAAGCTGATTAGTATCATGATCTATGCAATGCGAGATTTTATGGCAATTTTAGGTGGTGGGTAAAATGAAGCTACTACTAGACTTAGATTTACAATATTTTTCCGGAGAAAAGACGGAGAAGGCAACACCTAAAAAAACGCCAAGATGCTCGTAAAAAGGGTCAGGTTGTTAAAAGTCAGGATATTTCCAGTGCTATTGTCATGCTCATGGTCTTTATCTTTTTATTCTTCTTCGCAGGCTCAATGCGAGACGATTTATTGGCTTTTTTTTAGACAAACCTTTATCCATAATATACGCGTAGAAACACTAACAATTGATAGTGTCATACGCCTTTTTACAGAAACTTTAGTACAAATGGCTTTTATCGTTGTTCCAATAATGGCAATAGCTTTGTAGGAGCCTTAGCGGGTAACTTTTTACAATTCGGTTTTTTTATTTACTTTAGAGCCGATGAAATTTGATTTAACGAAGATGGATCCAATCAAGGGATTAAAAAAAATATTTTCAGTTAAGGCCATTGTAGAGCTGATTAAATCCGTATTAAAGATTGGTTTTATTGGTGGCGTTACGACCATTATTGTATGGACGAATTTGCCAGAGGTTTTGGCATTATCCTTTAAAAGCCCTGGAATTACACTGATTACAGTGGGCCAGCTTGTAGGAATCATGGGAATTGCAGCTTCCCTCGTTCTACTTTGTGTATCCATTTTAGATTGGATGTATCAAAAACATGATTACGAAAAAAAATCTTAAAATGTCTAAGCAAGATATTAAAGATGAATATAAAAATAGTGAGGGTGACCCGCTAATTAAATCAAAAATCAAACAGCGTCAACGTGAAATGGCGATGCGTCGAATGATGTCAGAAATTCCTAGCGCGGATGTTGTCATTACAAACCCTACGCACTATGCAATTGCCCTCAAATATGATGAGAATAGTATGGATGCTCCACGCGTTGTGGCGAAGGGGACAGACTTTATCGCTCAAAAGATTAAGCTGATTGCAAAAGAACATGATGTCATTATGGTTGAAAATAGACCATTAGCACGAGCAATGTATGATCAGGTAGAAATTGGCGATCAAGTACCAGAAGAGTTTTTCAAAGCAGTGGCAGAAGTGCTTGCTTATGTATATCGAATTAAGCGGAAAATTTAAAGTTTTAAGTAGGAGGGACACAAATGAAAGTTCGCGATATAGGGGTTTTAGGTGCGGTTATTTTAATCGTTGCGATGCTCATCATCCCTCTTCCTCCGTGGATGTTAAGTTTCTTAATCGTCATTAATATTACATTGGGATTAATCGTACTTTTAACAGCAATGAGTATGAAGGAAGCATTAGATTTTTCAATATTTCCTTCCGTTATTTTACTGTTAACCTTGTTCCGACTCGGACTGAGTGTATCAACAACACGTGCCATCTTGGCAAACGGAGATGCTGGTGCTGTTGTTGAAACCTTTGGTGATTTCGTAGTCGGCGGGAATGTTCTTGTTGGGTTAGTTGTATTCTTAATTCTTGTGTTAATTCAGTTTATCGTTATCACTAAAGGAGCTGAGCGTGTAGCTGAGGTAGCAGCACGATTCACACTGGATGCGATGCCTGGGAAACAAATGAGTATTGATGCTGACTTAAATGCAGGAATTATTTCTGAGCGAGAAGCACGGGAACGACGCGATAAAGTATCGGGTGAAGCGGATTTCTACGGAGCAATGGATGGTGCCACAAAATTTGTTAAAGGGGATGCCATTGCCTCTATGGTAATGGTTATTATCAACCTATTATTTGGGATTATCATCGGTGTTGTGCAGATGAAGCTTCCATTTGCAGAAGCAGCAACTCACTTTTCTAAGCTAACTGTTGGTGACGGTATTGTATCTCAAATTCCTGCGCTATTAATTTCTACAGCGACAGGTATTGTTGTAACACGTGCATCCTCTAAAGGAAGTCTTGGACAAGATATTACGGGTCAGCTCTTTGCTCAAGCAAAACTGCTCTATGTTGCGGGCGGTACAATTGTATTACTAGGGTTATTTACACCTATTCCAAACTGGGTTACACTTCCAATTGGCATCTCGCTAATTGCTGGTGCATATATGATGGAACGTAAGAAACCAGAAGATGAAGAAGAATTACTTGAAATTGAGGAAGAAGTGGCAACAGACGGTATGAAGAGCCCTGAAAATGTTGTGAATTTATTAAATGTGGACCCTATTGAATTTGAATTTGGCTATGGTCTAATACCTTTAGTAGATGCTGCACAAGGTGGAGATTTATTAGACCGTGTCATTATGATTCGTCGTCAGTTAGCATTAGAATTAGGAATTGTTATTCCTGTTGTACGTATTCGAGACAACATTCAATTACAACCAAATGAATATCGAATTAAAATTAAGGGTAATGAAATGGCACGCGGTGAACTGTTGCTTGATCATTATTTAGCAATGAGTCCAGGGGACGATGATTCTATTGAGGGCATTGATACAGTCGAACCTTCATTCGGCTTACCAGCTAAATGGATAACTGAGCAAGTGAAAGAAGATGCTGAAATGTTTGGCTATACAGTAGTTGATCCACCGAGTGTTGTTTCAACACATCTAACAGAAATGATCCGTGCCAATGCATATGAGTTGCTTGGTCGACAAGAGACAAAGCAGCTAATCGATCATTTACGCGAAACACATCCAATTTTAGTAGAGGAATTGACACCTGCTCCATTATCAACAGGGGAAATTCAAAAAGTGTTGGGTAAATTACTCCGAGAAAATGTTTCTGTCCGCAATCTACCAATTATCTTTGAAACACTAGCTGATTATGCAAAATTAACTAGCGATACGGATTTATTAACGGAGTATGTGCGTCAATCTTTGGCGCGTCAGATTACTTCACAATTTGTTGGGGACGGTTCATCATTGAAGGTTATTACTGTTTCGGGTAAAGTAGAGAAAATGATTGCTGATAGTATTCAGCAAACCGATCACGGTAATTACTTGGCGATGGATCCACAAGATTCCCAAATTGTCCTGGAATCCATTGCAGCAGAAATAGAACGTGTTTCCTTTATGGAGCAGTCAGCTATAATATTATGCTCTCCAGCGGTTCGTATGTACCTGCGTCAGCTAACAGAGCGTTACTTCCCGCAAATTCCAGTTCTATCCTATAACGAACTTGATGCTACGGTTGAAATTCAAAGTGTTGGAGTGGTGAATGTAGAATGAAAATGAAAAAATATTATGCATCTTCCATACCAGAGGCTATGAAGCTTGTGCGTGCTGAGTTAGGTGAGGACGCTGTCATTCTGAATTCAAAAGTAGTAATCACAAAGAAATTTTTCGGGATTCTTAAAAAGAAAAGTTTTGAGGTGGTGGCAGGTATCGATTCAATGGAGCCAAAGGACTTGGCTCCAAAACCTGCCGAAGTACCAGTAATACAGCCTAAAAAAAGAAAATGTAAGTTTACAAGAAATTACTCATGCTGTGCAAGCCAAAATACACCAAGGACAGCCGCAGCAGGATGTGTCTTTACTTGAAGACACAGGCATACCTGATGAATTGAGGAAGGAAATTGCAGATTTAAAATCTTTAATGCAGTCTATGCATAAAAAGACAACCCAAGCTCAATATCCCGATGAACTCTTCCCCTTCATTGAATACTTAAGACAGCAGGAGCTAAGTGAAGAGCTCATCACGGAGATTGGTGATGAGCTTTTTATGCATTTTAGAGAAGTATCAGAAATTAATTTTTCACAATGCAAGCTGATAACAAAAAAATTTATTACGTAAAAGGCTAGAGGATTTTCCGATAGGAGGAATATCCTATGAAAGAAAATATATTAATGTACTTGGTCCTACAGGTGTTGGCAAAACAACAACTATTGCAAAAATGGCTGCTAGGGCAGTTTTAGAGAAAAAGAAAAAAAATAGGATTTATTACAACTGATACTTACAGAATTGCAGCAATTGAGCAATTGAAAACATATGCAGGACTTTTACAGGCACCTGTCGAGATTGCCTATAATGCAACAGACTTTGAACAGGCCGTTCAACGTTTAGCTCATTTAGATTTAGTATTTATCGATACAGCAGGGAGAAATTATAAAGAAGTAAAATATGTTAATGATTTGCAACGTCTAATAAAATTTGATGATCAAGCAGAATCCTTCTTAGTCCTTGCTATGACAACAAAAGAGAAGGACATGGCAAACATTATCGAGCAATTTAAGCAATTACCAATTGAAAAATTCATTTTTACAAAGCTAGATGAAACAAATTCTATTGGCACAATGATTAATTTAATGATTAAATATAATAAAGGACTTGCTTACTATACGAATGGTCAAGAAGTACCAGAAGATATTGAAGAAGCTAATCTAGAAGCAGTGCTTAATTTGTTTTTCCAAGGTGAAGAAAAATGAGAGACCAAGCTGAAACATTACGCTTGAAAATGCTAAAACGGCAAGGTGATTTAGGTAGAGCAATTGCTGTTGTAAGTGGCAAAGGTGGGTAGGTAAAAGTAACTTCACAATGAATTTTGCAACTATGCTAGCAAATAGAGGGAAAAAAAGTTGCAATCATTGATATGGATATAGGTATGGGGAATATCAATATCTTAATTGGAAAAAAATGTTTCTTTTAGTTTAAAAGATTACTTGGAAGGAAATAAGTTACTAGATGAAGTGGTATTTGAGGGTCCTTACGGTTTAAAGTATATTTCCGGTGGTTCTGGTATGTCGAGTGTCCTAGAATGGTCGGAAGTGTTGCTTGAACGACTTATACATGCATTTGAGCAACTACAAAAAAAACTTTGATTATATTTTATTTGATATGGGGGCAGGAGCAACAAGCTGGTCATTAGAATTACTGACGTCAATCGATGAGATTATTGTTATTTCAACAGCTGAACCAACTTCTATTACAGACGCCTATTCGATGATGAAATATATTCATGTAAGAGATATGGATAAACAGTTTTATATTCTCTGTAACCGTGCTTTTAGTAAGGAAGAAGGAATGGAGACCAATGAACGATTAAAGCAAACCATGAAACGTTTTTTTGGACAAAGAGGTTATTGTTTTAGGATCATTACCTGAGGATGCTGTTGTGCGTAAGGCTGTGCGCGAGCAAGTACCTTTTTCACTTGCTTATCCGGACGCACTTATTTCGAAGACACTTCAACTTATAGTGGCTCGTTTTATGGAACACCGTGTGGAGGAAGTTCACGCACATGATCAGTCAGCGAGTAAATTCTTAACTAAATTAAGAAGTATTTTTTTCGAAAGGGCGTGATTAATTGGACTTTTTACATAAAAGCAAGCTATTGGTAGTTGATGATTCTGCTTTTATGAGAAAGCTAATTAGTGACTTTTTTTGTTGGTAATTCGAAGGTTGAAGTAGTTGGAACTGCACGAAATGGGAAAGACGCGATAAAAAAAATTCAATCATTGAGGCCGACAGTTGTGACAATGGATATTGAGATGCCTGAAATGAATGGACTTGATGCTTTAAAAGAAATAATGACAATATGTCCAGTACCTGTGGTGATGCTTTCTAGTACAACACAACGAGGTGCTGAAAATGCCTTATCAGCAATTGAATTTGGAGCAGTGGATTTTGTCGCTAAGCCAAGCGGAACAATTTCTCTTGATTTACATAAAATCCAAACTGAACTTGTCCACAAGGTTGAACAAGCATCATTGGTACCTATTTCAAAATTAAAGAAACCTTCTGGTAGTAAAAGACAACAAGAACCGGCATTAAACGTGAGTACCATAAGAAGAGATTCACCAAATGAAGGAAAGATAGCCTCTCCTGTTAATATTTTTCCAACAAGAGTAGAGCTATCAAAATCACGTGTGGAGTGGAATAAAATAGGTAGGAAAATTGTGTTGATTGGTACTTCTACTGGCGGACCAAGAGCGTTACAAGAAGTCATTACGAAAATTCCTAAAACAATTCAAGCACCGATTTTAATCGTCCAGCATATGCCGGCCGGGTTTACAAAATCACTTGCGACTCGCCTTGATCAATTGAGTGAAATTACTGTAAAAGAAGCCGAGCAAGGTGATATTCTCCAAAATGGAGTAGCCTATATTGCTCCTGGTGGGTATCATCTAAAACTTCGAAAAGTAGGTACCTCCTTTGGCATCGTTCTAGATAGTAATGAACCACCTAGATCCGGACATCGACCTTCTGTAGATGTGATGTTTGAAGATGTGAGTCAATGGAAGGATTTTGATAAGGTAGCAGTGATTATGACAGGTATGGGGCAAGATGGCTCAAATGGACTAAAGGTACTAAAAAGTACTGGCAATGTAATTGCTATCGCTGAGTCAGCTGAAACTTGCATTGTATATGGAATGCCAAAAGCAGCAGTAGAGACGCAGCTTGTTGATGAAGTTGCAGATGTAGATGATATTGCACAAACAATAATGAAATATTTGCCTTAAAAGGGGTGTCCTCTTATGGAAGTAAATCAATATTTAGAGATGTTTATTGAAGAAAGTAAAGAGCATTTACAAGCATGTAGTGAACATTTATTAGAATTAGAAAAAAAATCCGGAAGATTTGGCGATTGTTGGGGAAATTTTCCGTTCGGCACATACATTAAAAGGTATGTCTGCAACGATGGGCTTCGAGGATTTAGCAGATTTAACGCATAAAATGGAGAACGTATTAGATGCAATCCGTAACGAAAAAATTCACGTATCACCGGAAATTCTAGATGTTGTCTTTGAGTCTGTAGATCATTTAGAAGAAATGGTGATGGACATTGCAAATGGTGGAGATGGAAAGCGAGATGTATCTTCAACCGTTGCTCAATTAAAGCGTATTGAATTAGGTGAGGAAGCGATTCCTGAAGTAGTAACTACTGAGACACCAGCTACAGCTGTAGCAAGTGTGTTAGAGTATGACAGCTTTGAACAAACAGTTATTGCTCAATCTACTGAACAAGGTTTTAATGCATTCGAAATTTCAGTCAAATTACGTGAGGACTGTCTTTTAAAAGCGGCACGGGTATTTATGGTGTTCGAGATTTTAGAAAAAGATGGGGAAGTTATTAAAGCAAATCCATCAGTAGAAAAGCTTGAAGACGGACAGTTCGACCAACAATTTTACGTAGCTTTCGTAACGAAAGAATCTGCTGAAGATATGCAGAAAAAGATTATGAGCGTTTCAGAAGTTGAAGAAGTGATTGTCGCAACTATTGAGACACCAACTACTGATGTAGCAAGTGTGTTAGAGTATGACGGCTTTGAACAAACCGTTATTTCACAATCTGCTGAACAAGGTTTCAATGCATTCGAAATTTCAGTGAAATTACGTGAGGACTGTCTTTTGAAAGCAGCACGTGTATTTATGGTGTTTGAAATATTAGAAAAAGATGGGGATGTCATTAAATCAACTCCATCTGTAGATAAGCTTGAAGACGAACAGTTCGACCAACAATTTTACGTAGCTTTCGTAACAAAAGAATCTGCTGAAGATATGCGGAAAAAGATTATGAAAGTTTCTGAAGTCGAAGAAGTGATTGTCGCAATTATCGAACTAAAGCAACATAGCGCAAAAGAACAAGCAATTCAAGAAGTAGTGGCAACAGCAACGGTAGAAGTTGAGGCTCAACCTGCTACTGCACCAAAAACAAATACTGCAAAACCTACACCTGCAAAAGCAGCAGCGCCTGCTAAGGCTGAAAAAAATCATGCGCCTGTTGGTAATAAAACAATTCGTGTAAATATCGAGCGACTTGATATATTAATGAACTTATTTGAAGAACTTGTTATCGATCGAGGACGACTACAGTCTATTGCAACTGAAGTTAACCATGGAGAGTTAAATGAAACAGTGGAACGTATGAGCCGCGTCATGGGTGACTTACAAACTATTATTTTAACGATGCGTATGGTTCCGGTTGAAACAGTATTCAACCGCTTCCCAAAAATGATTCGTCAATTGTCTCGCGATCTTAACAAGAAAATTAATCTTGAAATTATCGGTGCTGAAACAGAGCTAGATCGTACAGTTATCGATGAAATAGGAGATCCGCTTGTTCATTTAATTCGAAATTCTGTGGACCATGGTATTGAAAATCCTACTGCGCGTCGTGCTAAAGGAAAGCCAGAAGAAGGGACAGTTGTACTACGTGCATATCATAGTGGTAACTATGTCTTTATTGAAATTGAGGATGATGGCGCAGGGATTAACCGTGATAAAGTATTAGCAAAAGCAATATCTAAAGGTGTTGTAACGCAAGAGCAATCCTATTCAATGTCAGATAAGCAAATTAACGAGTTAATTTTAGCATCAGGGTTCTCAACAGCTGATGTCATTTCGGATGTTTCAGGGCGAGGCGTTGGATTAGACGTTGTGAAAACAACCATTGAATCTTTAGGTGGAAATATTTCGATTGAATCTACACAAGATGTAGGATCAATCTTCTCAATTCAACTACCCCTAACATTATCGATTATCTCGGTCATGCTGGTAGAGATTGAAAAAGAGATTTATGCTATTCCACTTTCATCAATCATTGAAACTTCTATTATCCGTTCATCAGAGATTATGAATGCGCATAATCAAAAAGTAATTGACTTCCGTGGGAAGGTTGTCCCACTTGTGTTCTTAGAAGAAATCTTCGAAGTACCTCGTAAAGAGCAGCAGGATGATGAATTCCATTCAGTAGTCATCGTACGAAAAGGTGAGAAACTTGCTGGTTTAGTTGTGGATTCATTCATTGGCCAACAAGAGATTGTACTGAAGTCATTAGGCAATTACTTAACGAATATCTTTGCTATTTCAGGTGCAACAATTTTAGGTAACGGAAAAGTAGCCTTAATTGTGGACTGTAACGCACTTATAAAATAAGTAAGGTGAATGAATAAGAGAGGTGTAGATCATGACAAACGCAGTGGAACAAGAAAGTATTAAAGTAATTGTCTTTCAATTAGCCGATAAAGAATATGCAATCCCAGTGTCACATGTACAAGGGATTGAAAAATTAATGCATATTACACGTGTACCAAAAACGGCGAAATATGTGAAAGGTGTCATTAACCTTCGTGGTGTTGTAACACCAATTGTTGATTTACGAGAAAGATTTGAATTACCAATTTCTGAGCACGAAGAAACAACGCGTATCATCATTATTTCCTTAGAAGATATGGAAGTAGGCTTCGTCGTAGACTCTGCAAATGATGTATTAGATATTCCTGCAAATTCAATTGAACCACAGCCAGAAGTAGTCGGATCGCTTGAAGAAGAGTTTATTTCAGGAGTAGCTAAAATTGATAAACGATTATTAATTTTATTGCATTTAGAGAAAGTACTAAATCCACTAAAGTAGGGATCGATAATGACACTTAATCAAAAGATTACATCACTACATTTAGATGTATTAAAGGAAATTGGGAATATTGGTGCTGCGCATGCTGCGACAGCACTTTCCAATTTACTCGGAAAAAAAATTGATATGCGAGTACCAAAGGTAGAAATGGTGTCGTTTAATGACATGATGGAGCTTGCTGGTGGATCTGAAAATGTTGTAGTTGGCATCTATCTACGCATCGAAGGTGATGCTGAAGGCAGTATGTTCTTTATCTTGCCAATCGAACAAGCGAATCGTTTTATTCGTCGTCTTATTCATGATGAATCATTCGACTTTAAAAAAACGACCAGTTTCAGAGCTAGGGTTATCAGCCATGCAGGAAATGGGGAATATTTTATCAGGTTCCTATTTATCCGCATTATCTGACTTTACAAATTTGAAAATTTATCCGACTGTTCCAGGACTAAGCGTTGATATGTTTGGTGCTATTATCAGTATTGGCTTAATTGAATTGTCACACGTAAGCGATAATGTTATCGTCATAAACACATCCATTTTTGAAGACGGGGTAGAGGACCACGAAACAGTAAGGGGCCACTTTTTCCTATTGCCCGATCCAGACTCATTTGATGCTATTTTCAAAGCATTAGGAGTTTCGTAGATGATGCTAAATAGTAGTGGGCTAGTGATTAAAGTTGGAATTGCACAAATGGATGTGGTAAAGTTACCCAACACTATCAGAACATCAGGTCTTGGATCTTGTGTAGGTGTTATTTTATATGATGAATCAAAAAAAAATTGCTGGTTTAATACATGTGATGTTGCCAGATTCAAGTTTAGGTAGACAGGAGTCAATAAACGTAGCCAAATTCGCTGATACAGGTATTTCAGCTATGATTGACTTATTAAAAATAGAAGGCGTACAAAAATTCAAGCTAAAGGCAAAAATTGCGGTGGTGCACAGATGTTCCAATTCACCTCAGATAAAGACTCGATGCGCATTGGTCCACGTAATGTTGAGGCTGTCAAACGTGAGTTGAAACGCCATGGCATTCCATTAGTTGCAGAAGACACTGGTGGTAATAGTGGTAGAACAATTGAATTTAATCCAGCGACGTCAACATTACATATTCGAACAGTTAACCAAGGAGTGAGCGAAATATAATGTTTGGTTCTATTTTTTTACAACCTATGGGGAGCGCTAATTGCCTTTTCAATTTATTTTTTCAGTACATTTCAAAAACCCCTTACGCCACTACGTATTCTTATAGGATCATTTATAGTAGCCATAATCGTGTTTTTCGCAATGTATATAATTCGTTTTTTTAATTGCCTATATTTTATATACACCAGAAGATAACGAAGCAATGGGTGAAGGTGAGTTGGAAGAAAACGCATCGGATGAGCATAATGAAGGCGAACAAGAAGGATCTTCTGCTAGTTCAACTGTTGAATTTCAGGATGAAAGCTCAGAAGAAATTGCGCAAGTTGTACGAACGATGATGAGCCGTGAAGACCATCAGCAAGTAAATGCATAAAATAAATAAGGGGGTCGCGAGTTGCGGCTCTTTTTTTTGTTATCGTAAATGCTTTGATGAGTATCAAGCAATGAGGACTACTTTGATTAACCTCTTTAGAAATATTTTCATAAAATTCACAAGCTATAAGTTAAATACCTAGCAATTAATTAAATTATGTACACTCATAAATTTAAACAATATGTGAGAGAGTGGGAGAAACAAATGAAATTATGGTCGATTCTTGCTATAATGTAGGAAAGAATGGTAATCACTTTATCTTCATTCCGGAAGTGTTTTTTTTGTACCGAAAGCATAGCGGCAAATGTTTTATGCGCGTAAGCATAGCGGCAAATACAGAAGACTCCCAGGCCTAGGCACAATTTAAAATCCAGACGCAATTACGCTAAGGCGAAATTGATCTTGGCGGCTCACAACAGTGAAGTTTAGTGTTTTTCTAAACGAATAGGCGCGGTAAAGGCGTTTTCTTAAGAGAGGTGGATTTCATGACACAACCAAATCTAAACGATGAACAAAAGCTGTGGAACCGTTGGATAGATGACCGTGATCCAGATGCTGGGGATTTGCTTATCAAAAAATATATTTCACTAGTATCTTATCATGTACAACGAATTGGTGCGAGCTTACCGAAAAATGTATCTCGAGATGATCTAACTAGCTTAGGCATGGTAGGTCTATTTGATGCATTAAATAAATTTGATATTAAGAGAGATTTGAAATTTGATACATACGCTTCTTTTAGAGTAAGAGGAGCAATTATAGATGGTTTACGGAAAGAAGATTGGTTGCCGCGTTCTGCTCGTGAAAAAGCTAAAAAAATTAGATGCGCAAATTGAACGGTTAGAACAAAAATATATGCGTCATGTAACTCCTGAGGAGCTTGCTGAAAATTTGGAATTACCAGTAGAGGAAGTCTATCAAACTGTACAGGAGCATTTCTTTTCGAATGTCCTTTCTATTAACGAACAACAAGATCAGGAAGAAACGGATGGAAAGTCATTTGTTATTAGGGATGATACAACAAAAACACCTGAACAGGTTATCATTAAATCGGAATTATTGGGTGATTTAGCGGAAAATATTCAAAAGTTGAATGAAAAGGAACAATTGGTGCTTAGTTTATTTTATACAGAGGAATTGACCTTAACAGAAATCGGAGAAATGCTTGATTTATCAACTTCACGTATTTCACAAATTCACTCAAAGGCGCTTTTAAAGCTACGAAAGTTATTATCTAGTGAAATGATTAATGCCTAATGATGATTAGATACATAACATTAAGGGAGGAATTCCAATGAGTTTAAAGGGTGTCGAATTACAAATTGCTATTCCAAAAACGTTTGAGGCAGGGAAAATGGCAGATCAGGCTCAGCAGCAAACCTTGGCTCAACAAGCACATGCAAATGAAGCATTAAAAAAAAGAAATAGATCGCAAGCAAAAAAATTGTGAATACTTCAGAAGGTATGGATGAGATTAGTGAAGATGAAGAGGCGGGCGGCGAGTACATTAAGGGAACTCGCAAAAAAAAGAAAGAGAGTGACAATCAAGAAAAACAGGCACGACATCCGTTTAAAGGAAATTTTGTAGATTTTAGTGGATAGGAGTTTACTATGGCAACCATACTAATTACGATTCTATTTTTCTTACAGTTGCTTTCGTTTTACTTCCTTATTATTTTAAATACGAAACTAGCTAAATTTAAAGATTTAGAAAAAAAACAGGAACGTTTAATGCGCGAAATGGATGATACAATTAGTGTCTATTTAGCAGATATGAAAGACGAGAATGATCGTTTAATACAAGAACTACACAGCGTTTCAAAATCTGAATTGAACGTAAATGCTATCCAGCAGGCTGAAAAAAATTGTCATTCAGAAAGAGCAAGAGCCTCTTCCTGAAAAAAATGAAAAAAAGAACAAGAATCTCCTAATTTAGAAACCGATTCACGAAAATATATACCTAAAAATATTGTTGCGAGTGCTTATTCACGCCAGCAACAGTCTGTTTCAAAAGCAGCTCAATCTGATAGTATGGCTAATGAGACAGAAAAGGAACAACCAAAGGTATTCACAATGGAGCAACAAGCCATTGAATTAGCGAAGCAAGGAAAAACACCAGAGGAAATTGCAAAACAACTCCAAAAAGGCAAGACAGAAATCGAGCTTTTATTGAAATTTCATGGCTAAAACAGTTGCGAATAGGGTAAAGCTATGATATAGTTGCAAATGGTGTTATTACTACACACGCATTTTGATGCAGTAAGTGGTGCTCTAAGCTTAGGGTAGCTTGTTGTAGATGATAAATGCGGAGGATAAAAACCAAACATATTAGGAGGAAATTCACATGTCAGTAATTTCTATGAAACAATTACTTGAAGCTGGTGTACACTTCGGTCACCAAACTCGTCGTTGGAACCCAAAAATGAAGAAATATATCTTCGTTGAACGTAACGGGATCTACATCATCGACTTACAAAAAACTGTTAAAAAATTAGAGGAAGCTTATGACTTCATGCGTCAAGTTGGTCAAGACGGTGGTAAAGTTCTTTTCGTTGGTACGAAAAAACAAGCACAAGAAGCGATCAAAGATGAAGCTGAACGTTCAGGCAACTACTACATCAACCAACGTTGGTTAGGTGGTACTCTTACAAACTTCGGTACAATTCAAAAACGTGTTGCACGTATGAAACAAATCGAAAAAAATGGAAGAAGAAGGAACTTTTGAAGTTCTTCCTAAAAAAAGAAGTAATCCAACTTAAAAAAAGAACACGAACGTCTAATCAAATTCTTAGGCGGTATCCGTGATATGCACGATCTTCCAGACGTAATGTTCGTGGTTGACCCACGTAAAGAACGTATTGCGGTTGCAGAAGCTCGTAAATTAAACATCCCTCTAGTAGGTATTGTTGATACTAACTGTGATCCAGATGAAATCGACTACGTAATCCCTGCTAATGATGATGCTATTCGCGCTGTTAAACTTTTAACTGCTAAAATGGCTGACGCTTTAATCGAGTCAAAACAAGGTGAAGAGGAAGCTCCAGCTGTAGAAGCTGCTGCTGAGTAATTCACGTTTACAAAAAGGTGATAAGTGGCTCAAAACCCTTATCACCTTTTTTAGAACCTATCATTAAATTTTGTTCAACCAATTTGAGGAGGAAACACTAAATGGCAAACATTACTGCACAATTAGTAAAAGAATTACGCGAAAAAAACTGGCGCTGGTATGATGGATTGTAAAAAAAGCGTTAGTACAAACAGATGGTAACTTAGAAGCTGCTATCGATTTCTTACGTGAAAAAGGTCTATCTTCAGCTGCTAAAAAAGCTGACCGTATCGCTGCAGAAGGTACAACTTATATTTTAGAACAAGGTAACGAAGCAATCATCCTAGAAGTAAACGCTGAAACAGACTTCGTTGCAAAAAACGATAAATTCCAAGTATTAGTTGCTTCTTTAGCAGAACAATTACTTGCTGCTAAACCAGCATCAGTTGAAGCTGCATTAGAGCTTACAAATGCTGAAGGTGTAAAAATTGTTGACCAAATTTCAACAGCAGTTGCAACAATTGGTGAAAAAATCACACTTCGTCGTTTCGAAGTGAAAACAAAATCTGATGCTGATGCATTCGGTTCTTACTTACACATGGGTGGTCGTATTGGTGTATTAGTAACTTTAGAAGGATCTACAGATGCTTCTGCTGCAAAAGATGTTGCTATGCATATCGCAGCAATCAACCCAACTTATGTTTCTCGCGATGAAGTTTCTGCTGAAGAGGTTGAACGTGAGCGTAAAGTATTGACTGAACAAGCACTTAACGAAGGTAAACCAGAAAACATTGTTGCTAAAATGGTGGAAGGTCGTCTTGGTAAATATTTCGAGGATGTTTGTTTACTTGACCAAACATTCGTTAAAAACTCTGACCAAAAAGTGCGTGATTTCGTTGCATCAACTGGTGGTTCAGTAAATGGTTTCGTACGCTATGCTGTAGGTGAAGGTATCGAAAAACGTGAAGATAACTTCGCTGAAGAAGTTATGAGCCAAGTTAAAGGTAACTAATTAGCTGCATTTGATCCTAATCAAATAATATCTAGATTTTCTAGACAAAAAAATGGGGAACACAATTTAACGTGTTCCCTATTTTTCCGAAGAGAGCGAAAAGAAGGATATAATTTTCTATTCTGCCTTATTCACAACTAGTAATTATTGTAATATATACTATAATGGAAAAGGGAATAGAGATGTTTTAAATAAAGTCTGACGGAGGTTTACAAT
Source organism: Lysinibacillus pakistanensis (assembly GCA_001312325.1). The sequence goes on from BBDJ01000004.1 coordinate 121,191, forward strand.
GAGTGTGCCACAATATAAACGAGTAGTTATAAAATTAAGTGGTGAAGCGTTAGCAGGAGAAGCGGGCTTCGGTTTATCACCAAAAATAATCAAGGCTGTTGCAGAGGAAGTAAAAGAAGTAGTAGATCTTGATGTAGAAGTTGCTGTTGTTGTAGGTGGCGGTAATATATGGCGTGGAAAAATCGGTAGTGAAATGGGAATGGATCGTGCGGCAGCCGATTATATGGGAATGCTGGCAACGGTTATGAATTCTTTAGCATTACAAGATGCACTTGAAAAATTAGGCATTGAAACACGTGTCCAATCTTCTATCGTGATGACACAAGTAGCAGAACCATATATTCGTCGTAAGGCAGTTCGTCATTTGGAGAAAAAAACGTGTGGTTATTTTTGCGGCAGGTACAGGTAACCCGTTCTTCTCAACTGATACAACTGCAGCATTACGTGCAGCAGAAATCGATGCAGATGCGATTTTAATGGCTAAAAATAATGTAGATGGTGTTTATTCTGCAGATCCAAAAGTAGATACAACTGCCATTAAATACGATACACTCACATACTTAGACGTTATTCAACAAGGCTTACAGGTAATGGATTCAACAGCTTCTACTTTATGTATGGATAACGATATTCCGTTAATTGTCTTCTCAATTACAGAACAAGGTAATATTAAACGTGCCGTACTAGGCGAGAAAATTGGAACAGTTGTTAGGAGGAATGCATAATGGCTAAACAAGTATTAGAACAAGCTAAAGAAAAAATGAACAAAACAATCGCAGCTTTCAGTCGTGAATTATCATCAATCCGTGCAGGACGTGCAAACGCATCTTTATTAGACCGCATTACGGTTGATTATTATGGTGCACCAACCCCGATTAATCAGCTTGCAGGTGTATCTGTACCAGAAGCACGTTTATTAGTGATTACACCATATGATAAAACAATTCTAGGTGAGATTGAAAAGGCAATTATGAAATCAGATATTGGTATTACACCATCAAATGATGGCTCTGTCATCCGTTTAATGATTCCTGCTTTAACAGAAGAGCGTCGTAAGGATCTTGTGAAGCAAGTGAAAAAAAGAGGCAGAGGATGCAAAAATCGCTGTACGTAACGTTCGTCGCGATGCCAATGACGATCTAAAAAAACTTGAAAAAGCTGGCGAAATCACAGAGGATGATCTACGTGGCTATGGTGAAGATATCCAAAAATTAACAGATGAATTCATTGTAAAAGTTGATCAGGTAGCGAAAGAAAAAGAAAAAGAAATTCTAGAGGTGTAAGCAGACGCTTTACATATCTAAGATGGAACTTTTTGAGGAGATGAAGGCGTCCTATACATATCAGGACGTCTTTTCTCTTTACAATTAAATCTACATGTATCAGAGTATTGGAGTTTTATACATTCAAGCTTTAATTGTTTTAGAGTGAATACCTTTCAACTATTTTTGCTTTCTTTTTAGATTAAGAAGAACTGATCTTTACTTGAAACGAAAACATAGGTGAGGATTGCATGAAAAAAAGGGAAACCGCCCTTAAAAAAAACCTTACTTGTAAGTAGTTCTAAATGAAGCTGGTTCCTACATAGTCAATTTAGAGGGAAAAAAAAGACAAAACATGCTTTTGTTTGTTATGATAGGTTAGTATACGTCCGATTAGTTGTAGTGGGGGAGTTAGCATGTTTAAAAAGCTATTAGGTAAACAAATAAATATGGATACACTATCATTGGGGGAACGTGTTGCCCTTGCTAAAAGCGAGCCAATTCCTGCCCATGTTGCGATTATTATGGACGGAAATGGACGGTGGGCAAAAAAAACGCGCGATGCCACGTGTTGCCGGGCACCATGAAGGTATGAAGACGGTACGAAAAGTCACTAGATTTGCGTCAGATCTTGGAATAAAGGTTCTAACAGTGTATGCGTTCTCTACAGAAAACTGGAAGCGTCCAAAAACAGAAGTCGATTTTCTTATGCGTCTACCTGTTGAATTTTTAGGGTCCTTTTTACCCGAAATGATGGAACGTAATGTACGTGTGGAAATGATTGGAGATCCTACTTTATTGCCCGCACATACACAGAAAGCATTGTTTGAGGCGATGGAGGAAACGAAGCATAATACAGGGTTAATTTTAAATTTTGCCTTGAATTATGGAAGTCGTTCTGAAATGGTCAATGCAATGAAAACGATGCTTCAAAAAGTGCAAGATGGACAATTAACATTACAAGATATAACAGAAGAATGTTTAACATCTCATTTGATGACAGCTCATTTACCAGAGCCGGATTTATTAATTCGTACAAGCGGTGAGGTACGATTAAGTAACTTTATGCTATGGCAGCTCGCCTATACAGAATTTTGGTTTACAGATACATTGTGGCCAGATTTTAGCGAGGAAACCTTATTGGAAGCGGTGGAAAATTATCAGAAACGTAATCGCCGTTACGGTGGGTTGAAGGGAGAAGAAACAACTTGAAACAAAGAATCATCACAGCAATAATTGCAGCTGGGCTTTTTATTCCATTTGTTATTTATGGAAATGCACCATTTACACTACTAGTCCTTGCAATGGCTGTTGTCGGCTTTTATGAAATACTAAAAATGAAAGGTATTTCACTTTTTTTCAGTGCCTGGTATTTTAGGGCTACTTATTTTACTGTTACTTGTTATACCTAACGGCTGGTCAGATAAGGTAGTAGATGCAATTGGCTACTCCTCTAATTTAATGGTTGTATATGGCATCGTTTTGCTATTGCTGATATATGTCGTTCTTGTAAAAAATAAAATCACATTTGATGAAGTGGGTTTTATTTTATTAGGTGCGTTTTACGTGGGCCTTGGCTTCCATTATTTAGTTGAGACAAGAAATGAAGGGCTCGTATATGTTGTCTACTGTTTACTAATTGTTTGGACGACTGACTCAGGAGCATATTTTGTTGGAAGAAAGCTAGGTAAAAATAAGCTATGGCCAGAAATTTCACCGAAAAAAACCATAGAAGGGTTTATAGGCGGAATTGTGATTGCAGTAATCTTTGCTGTAGGGATGCAGGCAATCTATCCATTTGCAAATGGCTACATCTCACTTATTTTCATCACAATTTTTGCATCCATCATCGGGCAAATGGGTGATTTAGTGGAATCTGCCATAAAGCGTCATTTTGATGTGAAGGATTCAGGAACTATATTACCTGGACATGGCGGAATTTTAGATCGCTTTGATAGTCTATTATTTGTAGTGCCGCTATTACACTTTTTGCATTTTTAAGGAATTAAAGCCATCTACATGAATGTTAATGTAGTTTTTCATTTGTTAGAGAGAAAAAGGGGACAATTTGTCGTGAAAAAAAATTAGTTTACTTGGTGCAACTGGGTCCATTGGTTGGCAAACCTATGATATCTTAAAGGAACAACGTAATGATTTTCAGCTAGTTGCATTTTCTTCAGGGAAGAATATCGAAAAAAACGCGTGAAATGATTGAAACTTTGAAGCCAGAGTTGGTATCTGTGCAGCTAGAAGAGGATGCACGGACATTAGCTAGGGAGTATCCTCAAATCCAATTCTCATTTGGAGAAAAGGGGCTTGTTGAGGTGGCTATACATCCTGATTCTACTGTTCTCGTTAATGCTGTTCTTGGTAGTGTGGGTCTAGAGTCAACATTAGCCGCAATTCGAATGGGAAAAACAGTTGCCATTGCTAATAAGGAAACACTTGTAACGGCTGGCCATTTAGTGATGGCAGAGGCAAAAAAAATACAATGCTAAAATTTTGCCAGTTGATAGTGAGCATTCCGCAATCTTTCAGTCAATGAATGGCGAAAATCCAAAAAAATGTTGAACGTTTAATCATTACAGCCTCTGGTGGTAGCTTCCGTGATAAATCACGTGCGGAATTAAAGCATGTAACTGTTGCCGATGCACTCAATCATCCAAATTGGTCAATGGGTGCGAAGATTACCATAGATTCGGCTACAATGATGAATAAAGGGCTAGAAGTCATAGAAGCACATGTCCTATTTGATATGCCTTATGATAAAATTGATGTACTTTTACATAGAGAAAGTATTATTCACTCTCTAGTTGAGTATCATGATACTAGTGTCATTGCACAGCTTGGTACTCCAGATATGCGTGTGCCTATCCAGTATGCCTTAAGCTATCCTGATCGTATGCCGCTGCATAACGGACAACGACTCAATTTAGCACAAATTGGTCAGTTGCATTTTCAAGAAATGGATTTCGAGCGCTATCCAGCGTTGCGTCTTGCCTATGAGGCCGGTCGTACTGGTGGTACGATATTGACAGCAATGAACGCAGCAAATGAGGCGGCAGTTGCAGCCTTTTTACAAGGGAAAATAACATTCCTAGAAATCGATGAAACAATCGAGCGTGTGATGCAGGCACATAACAACATTTTAGTGCCAGATTTACAGACAATTTTACAGGTAGACGGTGAAACAAGAAAAACAGTGTTAGACATGGTAAAATAACAAAAGTAAGATTACGTTAACTATTCACTTTTAAAGGTGGGGTATTATGCAAACAGCCATTGCATTTATATTAATATTTGGCCTGCTCGTATTCTTCCATGAACTTGGTCACTTCCTGTTTGCGAAACGCGCAGGAATTATGGTTCGTGAATTTGCTATCGGTATGGGTCCAAAAATTTATGGAAAAACACATGGTGAAACAATCTATACGGTACGACTTTTACCAATTGGTGGTTACGTTCGTATGGCTGGTGATGACATGGATGGTACTGAATTGTCACCTGGATACCGTGTGGGGCTTATTGTTGATGAAGATAATTGTGTCAAAAAAAATTATTTTCAATCAAAATAATAAGCAGTTACCAGACTTATTATTTTTAGAAGTTGAACGAGCTGATTTAGAAAAGGATTTATTTATTGAAGGCTATGATGAAGAAGAAAATTTAGTGCGTTATAATGTGACGAGGGATTGTATTTTAGTCGAAAATGGAAAAGAAACGTTGATCGCACCATATGACCGTCAATTTAACGCTAAAACAGTGGGACAGCGTGCCATGACAATCTTTGCGGGACCATTGTTTAACTTTATATTAGCATTTTTCATTTATTTAATGATTGGTTTATTAAATGGTGTACCAACAAATGAGCCGATTATTACAGAAGTAGTAGAAAATCACCCAGCAGCACAGGCAGGCATGCTTGCAGGTGACAGGGTGAAATCAATAGATGGACATGCTGTTGAGACGTGGCAAGATTTAGTTTCCATTGTACAAAGTCGACCTAATAAGACGATTAATGTTACAGTTGAGCGAGATGGAACAACGGAAAATCTTACGATGACAGTGAACGAAGTGAAAGAAAAAAAACGGTGAGACATATGGTCAAATTGGAGTGACAAGCCCAAAAGTCCACAACCCGTTAAAAGCTGTCGTCTATGGTGCTCAAGAAACATATAATATGACAATGCGTATATTTGAATTACTGGGAATGCTTATTACTGGTCAATTTACAATTGATGCTTTATCAGGACCTGTTGGAATTTACAAAACAACAGAGACTGTTGCCACATGGGGAATCTTTGCTTTAATGAATTTTGCAGCCATGTTGAGTATTAATCTAGGCATCATGAATTTATTACCACTTCCTGCTCTTGATGGTGGTCGCCTATTATTCTTTGGCTTTGAGGCAGTAAGAGGTAAGCCAATTGATCGTCAAAAAGAAGGTATGGTTCATTTTGTTGGGATCGTTCTATTAATGATCTTAATGGTTGTCGTCACATGGAATGATATCCAACGATTCTTCTTTTAGTGAAGAAAGGTGAACGTTTTGACATTGTGCCTATACGTAATTATTACGTCAAGGCAAATATGGATGAAAAACATAGCTTTGAGCGCAATTTATTTGAAACATTGCGTTCAAAGCTAAATTTGTTTATGCTAATTAGAGTATAAACATATTTATCTTTATTCAGCAGAAGACTTCATACCTCTACAAGTGGTGAGATGAATGCAGTTTTGGTTCTTTTCAGTAGGTGTCCAAACATCTGCTGAATGAAGATAAAGCCTCTGGCGGATGTCACGGATTTTCAAAGGAATATATATAAGGATGTTAGCCTAAAATCTTTGCATCCTGCGAAAATGGCTAACTGACCTGCATTGGTTAAACGCCACGTCCTGTGTGATTACCGAAATGACCGACATCGTGTCGGCTTGAGCACAATTCAAAATCCGAACGTAATTACGCCAAGGCGAAATTGATGAAAAAAAGGTGGAACACTGAATGAAGCAAAGTAAAACATTTATCCCAACGCTACGTGAAGTACCTGCAGATGCAGATGTAAAATCACATAAGCAATTACTACGTGCAGGGTTTATTCGTCAAAATACAAGTGGGGTATATTCGTATTTACCGCTTGCAAAACGTGTATTATCAAAAATTGAAAATATTATTCGCGAAGAAATGGAAGCCATTAACTCTATCGAACTGTTAATGCCTGCATTACAATCTGCGGAGCTATGGCAGGAGTCTGGCCGTTGGGAAAAATATGGTCCAGAATTAATGCGTTTGAAAGATCGTCATGATCGTGACTTTGCATTAGGGCCTACACATGAAGAGGTCATTACGACTCTTGTACGTGATGAAATTAAATCTTATAAAAAAATTACCATTAACACTATATCAAATTCAAACAAAATTCCGTGATGAAAAACGTCCTCGCTTTGGATTATTACGAGGTAGAGAGTTTATTATGAAAGATGCTTATTCATTCCATGCATCACGTGAAAGCTTAGATGAAACATATGATGATATGTATCGAGCATACTCTAATATTTTCTCTCGTCTAGGTTTAAATTATCGTGCGGTTATTGCGGATGCTGGTTCCATCGGTGGGAAGGGTACACATGAATTCATGGTATTATCAGAAATTGGTGAGGATACAATTGCCTACTCTGACACATCTGATTATGCTGCGAACATTGAAATGGCAGAAGTAGTAGTAGATTATCAAGCATCAGACGAAGTATTAAAGGACCTTGAAAAAGTAGCAACACCAGATCAAAAAAACAATTGAGGAAGTATCTGCTTTCTTAAATATTCAATCTTCAAATGTAATTAAATCATTAGTATTTGATGTAGATGGTGAATTAGTAGTTGTACTTGCACGAGGCGATCATGAAATAAACGATATCAAACTGAAAAATGCCCTAGAGGCTAGCTCAGTTGAACTTGCTAGTGAAGCAGCAATTCAAGACCTTTTAGGCTGCGGAGTGGGTTCTATCGGTCCAGTTAAATTACCAGTAGATGTCAAAGTTATAGCAGATAATGCAATAAAGTCTATCCGTAATGGAGTAGCTGGTGCAAATGAGGATGGGTTCCACTTAATCAATGTAAATCCAGAGCGTGATTTTGCAGTTAATAATTATTTAGATATTCGCTTTATTCAAGAGGGTGATCCATCACCAGATGGACAAGGTATCATCAAATTTGCAGAAGGCATAGAGGTTGGTCATATTTTCAAATTAGGGACTACTTATTCTGCAAAAATGAATGGTACTTTCTTAGACGAGCAAGGGAAGGCACAGCCATTTATTATGGGCTGCTATGGTATTGGTGTTTCACGTATTTTAGCTGCTGTGGCTGAGCAATTCCAAGATGAGAATGGTTTCGTTTGGCCGACTCAACTAGCGCCATATGATATTCATGTTGTACCTGTAAATACAAAGGATGAAAAACAGGTAGCCCTAGCAGATGAGCTATACGGCTTATTAAAGTCCTACCGCTATGATGTGCTTTTGGATGATCGTGCTGAGCGCGCTGGGGTTAAATTTGCTGATGCAGATTTAATTGGATTGCCTGTACGTGTAACAGTTGGTAAAAAAAGCAACTGAAGGTATAGTTGAAGTCAAGTTCCGTCAAACAGGTGAAACATTTGAATGGAAAAAAAGAAGAGGTCATTGATCGTTTAAATGAATTTTTCCGTAAAAACTAATTTAGACAAAGGTGTAAATGCTTCCAATAGAGGCTGCCCTTTAATTTTGATAAGATAGTAGTAAAGAATTCGCGACACTTCTGCGGGACAATGAACCAATCAAGCTATAACAGATATCAATCAGGTATTTGTTGTTGTTTGTAGATCGCCCGTAGAGAGGGTGCGAATTTTTTTTCTTCAATTTAGATTGTAGAAAGTAGGTGTTACTAAGTTGGAACAGCAACAAGAGGCAAGAACGAGGTTTCGAATGCTCTTGCAGCAACTAGAGTTAACAGATGATGTTTATATGTCCTTTTTTGAAGAAGGTGAATTATCACGTTTATCCGTTCACAAAAAAAACAGACTATGGCATTTCACCATTAAATTACGAGGAATACTTCCGTTTCCGCTTTATCAGCTTTTCCGTACACATTTAACAGAGAAATTCTCTGCTATTGCTCAGATCCATACAACATTTGAAACGGTAGAGAAAGATGTGACAGAAGAGCTTGTTCAGGCTTATTGGTTAACTGTAGTTGAACAAATAGATGAAATGGCGCCAACTCTTAAAAATTGTCTTGTATCTCAAATGCCAAACTGGAATGGTCAAAAGATTACGTTATCCTGCATGCAAGAAATGGAATTTATGATGCTAAAAACAAAGTATGCAGAAAAGCTTTCCACGAGCTATAGTCAATTCGGTTTTCCATCAATGGCTGTAGACTTTGTGTTACAGGATGAAACAGAAGAAATGATTGCAGCACAGGAAGCTTTTATGGAGCAGAAGCGCTTGGAGGAAGCTGCATTAGCTCAACAAGCGATACAAGATTATCAAAAACGTGAGCAGGAGAAGAAAGACAATCCAGCAATGGCGAACCTTGGTGATCGTCCATTCCAATTGGGAATGCATATTAAAGATGATGAGATTATGGAGATTAAACGCATTGTGGAGGAAGAGCGTCGGGTTATTATTGAGGGCTTTGTCTTTGATACAGAAATTAAGGAACTGAAAAGTGGTCGCTCATTATTACAAATTAAAATGACTGACTATACGGATTCTATTATTGTCAAAATGTTCTCTCGCGATAATGATGATGCCGAACTGATGCAACATTTGAAAAAGGGCATGTGGATAAAAGTTCGCGGCTCTGTTCAAACAGATACATTTATTCGTGACTTAATTGTGATGGCAAATGATATCAATGAAATCAAAAAAAGAAACACGTCAGGACAAGGCACCAGAGGGAGAAAAACGTGTTGAATTACACTTGCATACACCAATGAGTCAGATGGACGCTGTTACTCCAGTTGATCGACTAGTGAGTCAGGCAGCAAAATGGGGACATCCAGCTGTTGCTATTACAGATCATGCAGTAGTGCAATCCTTCCCAGATGCGTATGCAGCAGGAAAAAAAACATGGCATCAAAGTAATCTATGGTTTGGAAGCAAATTTAGTTGATGATGGTGTGCCAATTGCTTATGCCTCTGAGCATCGATTATTAGCTGACGCTACCTATGTTGTATTTGACGTGGAAACAACAGGTCTTTCCACCGCTTACGATACAATCATAGAGCTTGCTGCAGTTAAAATTAAAGATGGACATGTGATTGATAAATACGAAAGCTTTGCCAATCCACACCATCCGTTATCAGCGACCACCATTGAACTAACAGGTATTACAGACGATATGGTACGAAATGCACCTGAAGTGGAGCAAGTCATTAAGGAGTTCCATGCATTTATTGGAGATGGGATTGTGGTAGCTCATAATGCATCATTTGATATTGGCTTTTTATACACAGGCTATAAAAAATATGAGCTAGAGGATACCATTCATCCAGTTATTGATACGCTGGAGCTTGCCAGATTACTCTACCCAACAATGAAAAATCACCGTTTAAATACACTATGTAAAAAAATTTAATATTGAATTAACCCAGCATCACCGAGCTATTTATGATACTGAGGCAACGGGTTACTTACTTTTACAGTTGTTAAAGGATGCAGATGAATTAAACATTAAATATCACGATGATTTTAATAAACATATCGGCGGTGGAGACGCTTATAAAAAAAGGAAGACCTATGCACTGCACGATATTAGCAGTAGATAATGCTGGACTTAAAAATTTATTTAAAATCGTCTCTCATTCTCATACAAAAACGTTCTATCGTGTACCCCGTGTTACACGAGCAGTTCTTGAGCAATATAGAGAAGGTTTATTAGTTGGATCTGGCTGTAGTAATGGTGAAGTATTCGAGACGATGATGAATAAATCGCCAGAAGAAGCTGAGAAAGTTGCACGATTCTATGATTATATTGAGGTTCAGCCTAAGGCAGTGTACGCACCATTAATTGAGCGTAATGTCGTTCGGGATGAATGGACACTTGAGGATATTATTCGAAAACTTGTAAAGCTTGGGAAGAAGCTTGATAAACCAGTTGTGGCAACAGGTAATGTTCATTATTTAGATCCGACAGATGGGATGTTCAGACAAATATTAATTGGTTCACAAGGTGGTGCCAATATTTTAAATAAATCAAAGCTACCTGAAGTTCATTTTAGAACGACGGATGAAATGCTCAAGGAATTTGACTTTTTAGGGCCAGATCTTGCGAAGGAAGTTGTTGTTACCAACTCTCAAAAAAATTGCAGATATGATTGGTGATGTGAAGCCTATTAAAGACGATTTATATACACCTAAAATTGAAGGCTCGGATGATGAGGTAACAAATTTAACTTATGAAATGGCTCATCGCATTTATGGAGACGATTTACCTGAAATCGTGAAGGCACGTATCGAGAAGGAATTAAAATCGATTTTAGGTCATGGCTTCGGTGTAATTTATTTAATCTCTGCGAAGCTAGTGAAAAAATCATTAGCTGATGGTTATTTAGTTGGTTCCCGTGGTTCCGTTGGATCTTCGTTAGTAGCAACCTTTATGGAGATTACAGAGGTAAACCCACTACCACCTCATTATATTTGCCCAAATTGTAAGCATTCCGAGTTTTTTTGATGATGGATCTGTTAGCTCAGGTTTTGACTTACCAAATAAAGATTGTACAGAATGTGGAATACCTTATAAAAAGGATGGACAAGATATTCCATTCGAAACATTCCTTGGTTTTAAAGGAGATAAGGTGCCTGACATCGATTTGAATTTTTCTGGTGAGTATCAACCAAATGCCCATAACTATACAAAAGTTCTATTCGGTGAAGATTATGTATTTCGTGCTGGAACAATTGGTACAGTTGCTGAGAAAACAGCGTATGGCTATGTAAAGGGCTATGCAAGTGATAATAACCTGCATTTTCGTGGAGCAGAAGTAGATCGTTTAGTGCAAGGCTGTACAGGTGTAAAACGTACAACAGGACAACATCCGGGGGGAATCATCGTAGTACCAGATTATATGGATATTTACGACTTCTCCCCAGTGCAATACCCTGCGGATGCACAGGATGCCGAATGGCGAACAACTCATTTTGATTTCCATTCCATTCATGACAATATTTTGAAGCTGGATATTCTGGGACACGATGATCCGACTGTGATTCGGATGTTACAGGATTTATCAGGTATAGATCCAAAAACAATTCCAACAGATGATCCAGTCGTTATGAAAATTTTTAGTTCCCCTGAATCTTTAGGTGTAACAGAAAAACAAATTGGCTGCAAAACAGGAACATTAGGAATTCCAGAATTCGGTACTCGATTTGTGCGTCAAATGCTAGAAGATACAAAGCCATCGACTTTTTCAGAGCTTGTGCAAATTTCGGGGCTTTCTCATGGAACAGACGTATGGCTAGGTAATGCTCAGGAATTAATACAAAACGGTACTTGTGTACTGAAAGAGGTAATTGGCTGTCGTGACGATATCATGGTGTATTTAATTTACCAAGGACTAGAACCGTCATTGGCCTTTAAAATTATGGAATCCGTGCGTAAAGGGAAGGGATTATCTAATGAGTTTGAAGCAGAGATGCTTGCCAATAAGGTACCAGGCTGGTATATCGAATCATGTAAAAAAATAAAATACATGTTTCCAAAAGCCCATGCGGCAGCTTATGTGTTAATGGCAGTACGTATTGCTTGGTTTAAGGTACACTTCCCAATCCTTTATTATGCAGCTTATTTCACAGTTCGTGCTGATGATTTTGATTTAATATCGATGGTACAGGGTTCCCAAATGATTCGTGCCAAAATTGATGAAATCAATATGAAGGGCTTAGATGCTTCCACAAAAGAGAAAAACTTACTTACGGTTATGGAGCTTGCACTTGAAATGTGTGAGCGTGGTATGAGCTTCCAAAAGGTTGACTTATACCGTTCACAGGCTAGTGAATTTGTAATTGATGGTAACACATTAATTCCCCCATTCGATGCGATTCCTGGACTTGGGACGAACGTTGCGAAAACAATTGTGGCGGCCCGTGAGGAAGGCGAGTTTTTATCGAAAGAAGACCTACAGCAACGTGGTCGTGTATCTAAAACATTAATTGAATACATGGATCAACTTGGCTGTTTAGAAGGCATGCCAGATGCTAATCAGCTATCACTATTCTAATAATTACGTAGGTTTTTATGTCAAACTAATGGATATTTTCGAATTCCAGACACATTTATAATGTGTCAATGATGTCTAGAATAAGGAAATTTGCATTGTGCTGTAAACTGTGCTATTCTTATGGTAATAATTTGTTGATAATTTTCCAGCAAAAGAGTGGGGCCTTCCCGCTCTTTTCTGTTGTTATACCGTAGCAAAACAAATTTTTGACTAACAGCAGGTAAGACCGTAAAATTTCACCAAAGCAATGGTGGAATTTCTGTTTTATTATGGTTCATTACAGGGATTTAGTAATGAATCGTTATTACGCTAGAATTTAATAGATACAGGAGGCAACAATGAGCAAAGTACCATCTTTAATTGAAGAGCTCGCTAAACCAATTGTAGAAGAGTTAAACCTTGAGTTAGTGGATATCGAGTTCGTAAAAGAAGGGCGTAACTGGTTTTTACGTGTTTATGTCGATACACCAGAAGGCGGAATTGACATTGACCAATGTGCTCAAGTAAGTGAAAGACTGAGTCTACTATTGGATGAAAAGGATCCAATTACACAAAACTATTATTTAGAAGTTTCTTCCCCTGGAGCAGAACGTCCACTAAAAAAAAGATGCTGATTTTGAAAAAGTGATTGGTAAATTTATTTACGTAAAGACCTATGAGCCCATTAAGGACATGAAGGAATTCCAAGGCTACTTAACGTCATACAATGAACATACATTAGTGATGGAAGTACGTATTAAAACGCGCAAAATAACAGTAACCATTGAACAAGAAAAAATCGCATTGGCACGATTAGCCATCGATTTTTCAGCATAATGCATATTTAGGAGTGAAAACAAAATGAGTAGTGATTTGTTAGATGCGCTAACTGCGCTAGAAGAACAAAAGGGAATTTCAAGAGATGTGTTAATTGAGGCAATTGAAGCGGCATTAGTTACAGCTTACAAACGCAACTTTAATCAAGCACAGAATGTTCGTGTGGACTTAAATTTAGATAAGGGCTCTATTCGTGTCTTTTCACGTAAAGATGTTGTAGAAGAGGTTGAGGATGACCGTTTACAAATATCTTTAGAGGATGCCAAAGCTATCAACCCTGCTTATCAATTAGAAGATGTGGTTGAACAAGAAGTGACACCTCGCAATTTTGGTCGTATTGCTGCTCAAACAGCGAAACAAGTCGTGACACAACGTGTACGCGAGGCTGAACGAGGCTTAATTTATGAACAATACGTAGACCGTGAAGACGATATTGTCACTGGTGTTGTTGAGCGTCTTGATGCTCGTAATATTTATGTAGGCTTAGGTAAAGTTGAAGCTGCTCTACCAGTCAATGAACAAATACAAGGTGAAAAATATCATCCGCATGATCGTATTAAAGTCTATATTACAAAGGTTGAGCGAACAACTCGTGGACCGCAAGTCATTGTGTCACGCACACATCCGGGGTTATTACGTCGATTATTTGAGATGGAAGTACCTGAAATTTATGAAGGTATTGTAGAAATTAAATCAATTGCTCGAGAAGCGGGTGATCGTTCAAAAATTTCTGTATATGCACATAATGAAGAAGTAGATCCAGTCGGCTCATGTGTAGGGGCAAAAGGTGCTCGTGTTCAGACTATTGTCAATGAATTAAACGGAGAGAAAATCGATATTGTTGAATGGTCAGAAGATCCAGTTGTTTTCGTGGCAAATGCTCTTAGCCCTTCAAAGGTTTTAGATGTGCAAGTAAACGAAGAAGAAAAATCTACAACGGTTGTCGTACCTGACTATCAATTATCTCTGGCAATTGGTAAACGTGGTCAAAATGCACGTTTAGCTGCAAAGCTAACTGGTTGGAAAATTGATATTAAAAGTGAAACAGATGCCCGTGAGCTAGGTATTTATCCATCTGCTACAAGCACTTTCATTCCTGCTGAAGATGAAGAAAGTGATTTTGAGGATGTAGCAGTTGACTTATATCAAGACGACGAAGAATAAGTAAGAAAGGCCGTGTGACTAGTCTGCTGCCATTATTCAGTGGACGTTGAGGGCGTCGACTGAATAATGGCATTGTCTACCTTGTAAAAAGTTATGGTTTCTTAATCAAGACATAACTGAGGTAATGCGTGGCTAGTCCACCTCTTACGACAAGCTTCAGAGAGGAAAGGTGATTCTTATGGCTGTTAATAAAAAAAATACCTCTTCGCAAATGTGTAGCTACTGGAGAAATGCTACCCAAAAAAGAAATGATTCGTGTTGTTCGTTCAAAAGAGGGTGAGGTAAGTGTGGATATTTCTGGAAAGAAATCCGGACGTGGTGCTTATGTCTCTAAATCAGAGGAGGCAGTTGAAATCGCTCGTAAGAAAAATGTTTTAGGGCACCAACTTGATGTAAAAATACCTGAAGAAATATACGATGAACTACTATTGTTGATTCGTAGGGAGTCTATTATATGATCCAGCAAGCAGTGTTTAATTTGCTTGGAATCGCGGCAAGAGCCCGTAAAGTCATTTCAGGAGAAGAGTTAGTAGTAAAGGAAGTCCGCAATGGTAATGCTAAGCTTGTACTGCTTGCAAACGATGCTTCTAAAAACTCTAGCAAGAAAATTCAAGATAAATGCACGTACTACAACGTTGAGTATCATGTAATTGGTGATCGTTATGATCTAGGACATGCTACAGGTAAGGAGGCCCGAGTGGCTTTAGCTATTACCGATAAAGGTTTTGCAAGTAAATTGTCTAGTCTACTCAACGAAAAATAATCGGGGGTGAGCAGATGACCAAAATCAGAGTTCATGAATATGCAAAACAAGTGAATAAAACGAGTAAAGAGGTTATTGAAGCACTAAGTAAATTAAATGTGAGTGTAACAAATCATATGTCTATGTTAGAAAAAGACATTGTGTCGAAGTTAAACCAAACATTTAGTACATCAGGAAAAAAAAGAAGTGAAACAACCTACTCAAAACGTATCACAAAGAACACAACCTAATGGCCAACAAAAACCACAGCAATCGATGAAAAGGCAAGAAGGACAAAAGCAGCAATCTGCTACTTCTAAGCTAGAGCAAACAATCAGCAACAATCGCACCAAAACTCAAATTCGTCTAACGAAAAATCTAAGAATACAAAAGGTAATCAAAATCGAAATATGACACAAAATAATAATAATAACAATAATAATAATCGTAGAGGTGGCGGTGGTTTTAACCAACGTCCAAAACCAGGAATTCATGGTGGCAAACGTCGCCATCCAAAAACACATCAACCATCAATACCAGTGAAACAAAAGGAATTACCAGAAAAAAATTACGTTTGTTGAATCACTATCTGTTGCGGAATTAGCCAAAAAAACTACATCGTGAACCATCAGAAATCATTAAAAAGTTATTTATGCTTGGTGTAATGGCAACAATTAACCAAGAATTAGATAAGGATGCAATTGAATTAATTTGCGCAGACTACGGTGTAGAAGTTGAAGAAGAAATCCGTGTAGATATTACGGATTTAGAAACACACTTCGAACAAACAGAAGAAGTAACGAGGAGGAATTATCAGAACGTCCTCCAGTTGTAACAATTATGGGTCACGTTGACCATGGTAAAACAACATTATTAGACTCAATTCGCCATACAAAAGTTACAGCAGGAGAAGCTGGTGGTATTACACAGCATATTGGTGCCTACCAAGTAACTGAAGGTGACAAAAAAAATTACGTTCCTTGATACACCAGGTCACGCTGCTTTCACAACAATGCGTGCACGTGGGGCAAAAGTAACAGACTTAACAATTTTAGTGGTAGCTGCAGATGATGGTGTCATGCCACAAACAGTAGAAGCTATTAACCACGCAAAAGCTGCAGAAGTACCAATTATTGTTGCTGTCAATAAAATGGATAAACCTTCAGCGAACCCTGATCGTGTAATGCAAGAATTAACAGAGCATGGTCTTGTTCCAGAGGCATGGGGCGGAGATACAATTTTTGTACCAATTTCCGCATTAAAAGGTGAAGGCATTGATACATTGCTTGAGATGATTTTACTTGTTGCAGAAGTTGGGGAATTAAAAGCAAATCCTAACCGCCTAGCAATAGGTACCGTTATTGAAGCACAGCTTGATAAAGGTCGTGGTTCCGTTGCAACACTATTAGTACAAGATGGCACACTAAAAGTAGGTGACCCAATTGTTGTTGGTCATACTTATGGTCGAGTACGTGCGATGGTAAATGACAAGGGGCGTCGTGTGAAAGAGGCTGGACCATCAACGCCAGTAGAAATTACGGGCTTAAATGATGTACCGCAAGCTGGAGACCGCTTCGTTGTTTTTGAAGATGAAAAAACAGCACGTCAAGTAGGTGAAACACGTGCAATGTCTGCCATACAAGCACAACGCTCTGAAAAACAGCGCGTAACATTGGATAATTTATTTGAACAAATGAGCCAAGGTGAAATGAAAGAGCTTAACCTTATCGTGAAGGCTGACGTTCAAGGTACTGTTGAAGCTATGGCTGCATCTTTAATGAAAATTGATGTGGAAGGCGTTAACGTAAAAATTATTCACACTGGCGCAGGGGCAATTACAGAGTCAGATATTTCTCTTGCTGCTGCATCAAATGCCATTGTAATTGGTTTTAATGTTCGCCCAGACGTTAATGCAAAACGTGCTGCTGAACAAGAAGGCGTAGATATTCGCTTACACCGTATTATCTATAAAGTAATCGAAGAAATAGAACAAGCGATGAAAGGTATGCTTGATCCAGAATTCGAAGAAAAAAATTATTGGTCAAGCAGAAGTTCGACAAACAATTAAAGTATCAAAAGTTGGTACAATTGCTGGTTCATACGTAACAGAAGGTAAAGTAACGCGTGATTCTGGCGTACGTGTAATCCGTGACAATGTAGTAATTTTTGAAGGTGAATTAGATACACTTAAACGCTTCAAAGATGAAGTAAAAGAAGTTGCAAAAGGATACGAATGTGGTATTACAATTACAAACTTCAACGATATTAAAGAAGGCGATATTATTGAAGCCTATATTATGGAAGAAGTTAAACGCGTCTAATGATTGTCTACGCAGAGGTTGAATTCATCATTCAAACTGCCCATTCGTTAAAGGAAAAACGTGCTGTCCTACAGCGTATGATTACCCGCACAAAGCAAAAGTTTAATGTATCCATTGCGGAAATTGACCATCAAAATGTATGGCAGCGCACAAAATTAGCACTTGTTGCTGTTTCTTCTTCAAAAGAAGCGGCCGAGCGAGAAATTAATCATGCGCTTCATTTCTTACAGTCAAATCCGTCATGGGAACAGCTCAATGTGTGGCGAGATTATTTATAAGTAACAAAAGATAGCTGTGTCATTTATATGTTGAGATCATTTCAATACATCTAAAAGAGTAAGCACACTATCTGGAATCGAAATAGAGGTGACAAATTATGTCTCTACGCTCAAACCGTGTTGCTGAGCAAATGAAAAAAAGAACTCGGTGATATTCTTGGCCGTAAAATAAAAGATCCGCGTGTTGGATTTGTTACTGTTACGGGTGTTGAGGTAACAGGTGATTTACAGCAAGCGACTATTTATATTACAACTTTAGGCAATGAACGTGAACGAGAAGAAACACTAAAAGCTTTAGTAAAGGCTTCTGGTTTTATTCGTTCAGAAATCGGTTCACGTATTCGATTACGCCGTACACCAGAATTAATCTTTGAATTTGATTCATCGATTGAATATGGAAACCGTATTGATACATTGTTACGAGGTTTACACAAAGAATAAGTAAAAGATAAAGAGTCTGCCACATGCATATTCATGCAGGCAGGCTTTTTATTGTAGGAAAAAAATTGTTGATTTGGCAACAAAAAAGTTTGGGAGGAGCTATATGAACGGTATTTTACCGCTTTGGAAGGAACGTGGCATGACAAGCCATGATTGTGTTTTTAAATTACGAAAAATTTTACGCACAAAAAAAGTAGGACATACAGGTACTCTTGATCCAGGTGTAGAGGGTGTTCTACCAATTTGTATTGGACAGGCAACAAGGATTGCAGAGTATTTAACAGATGCAGGAAAAACCTATGAAGCTATTATTTCTATAGGTCGAACAACGACAACTGAGGATGCAGAAGGTGAAACAGTTGAACAGGATACCAACATCAAGCAATTCACTCGAGGTCAATTATTAGAGGTGCTAGCTTCTTTAACAGGAGTGATTGAACAAACACCACCTATGTTTTCTGCGGTCAAAGTCAATGGTAAACGGCTTTATGAATATGCACGTAAAGGGGAAACCGTTGAAAGACCGACACGTCAGGTTACAATTTATGCTTTAGAGCTTTTAGATGAGATCGAACTATATGAAGGGCAAGAAATTACGTTTCCAGTTCGCATAGCTTGTAGTAAGGGCACATATATCCGCACATTAGCCGTACAAATAGGGGAAGCACTTGGTTATCCTGCACATATGCAAGAGCTTGTACGCACAGCCTCAGGCACATTTACACAAGAAAATTGCTTTACATTGGGACAGGTAGCTGAGCTGATGGAAGCTGAACAAATTGATAGATGTATTTTACCAGTTGAGTATGCATTAACAGACTTTCCATATATTGAAATTACTGCTGCTAATGAAAAAGAAATTTTCAATGGACAAGTGCTTCCGGCAGATACATTATTAAAGATACATGATAAAATTGTTTTTGGAATCAATGGGAAAGCAATGGCGGTTTATCAACCACATCCAACGAAGGAAGTTGATGAAACCACATAAAATGTTTCCGACGATAGAGTAGGAGGATTTTTGTATGGAGGTCATTCATTTAAAATACCCGCATCAACTACAGCAACGAGAAAGCATGCAGCCTTATTCATTAGCAATTGGCTTTTTTTGATGGTGTACATAGAGGGCATCAGGCAGTTATCAAGGCAGCGAAGGAAGAAGGGGACAAGCGTCAAATTTCGACTGCAGTGATGACATTTGATCCACATCCTTCTATAGTCCTTGGTGGACGAAACGAAAAGGTTTTTTTTATATTACATTGCTACAGCAAAAATTGCAACTGTTTCAAGAACAAGGCGTGGATACGGTATTTGTCGTACATTTTACTTCAGACTTTGCCAAGCTTTCTCCAGCAGCCTTTATTGATACGTTTATCCGTGGATTAAATATCCAACATGTTACAGCAGGCTTTGATTTCTCCTTTGGTGCATTTGGAAAGGGCACAATGGAGGAGATGCGTGCTTTGAGTAATGGCGATTATGGTGTGACGATTGTTGAAAAGAAAAAGGATGATATTGAAAAAATTAGCTCTACACGAATTCGTAAACTTTTACAGGAGGGTGACATGGAAGCTGCAAGAATGCTGCTAGGTCGACCTTTTGAAATCGCAGGTATTGTTATACATGGTGATAAGCGAGGACGTACTATAGGCTTCCCTACTGCAAATGTTCAAGCACTAGAGGCACTTATATTCCAGCAAGCGGTGTCTATGCTGTCCGTTTATTTGTACAAAATAATTGGTATGATGGCGTATGTAATGTGGGCTACAAACCAACATTTAAAGACCCAAATGATAAGCAATTATCCATTGAGGTCCATATATTAAACTTCGAAAAGAGCATCTATGGCGAAGAAGTACATGTTGCTTGGTATAAACGTATTCGAAGTGAACGTAAATTTGATGGTATTGAAGCATTAAAGGCACAAATTGAAAAGGATAAACAGGAAGCGATCGACTATTTTAATGCTTTCCAATAAAACGGTTAAACATGGTCAATGTGCTGTGTTTTTCTGCTTCGGTATTTGAATAGAATTACGTTATCACTTGCTTGACCTTTTGATTTATGGTAACATTCATAAGTGCATAATGCTTAACCTTAGCTCGGTATATCGATGACTCCAACGTGTACTGTGCTAATGGGGATTTATTATAATTTAGGAGGTCCATACAAATGGCTATTTCAAAAGAACGTAAAAACGAAATTATCGCTGAGTACCGCACCCACGAAAGTGACACTGGTTCACCAGAAGTACAAGTTGCAGTGTTAACAGAGGAAATTAATGCTCTAAACACACACTTACGTACTCACAAAAAAAGATTTCCACTCTGAGCGTGGTCTTCTAAAAATGGTAGGTCGTCGTCGTCACTTATTAAAATTTCTTCGTGAAACTGACGTACAACGTTACCGTGAACTAATTAACCGTTTAGGCTTACGTCGCTAATTTAAAAGCGGGATTTCTCCTGTTTTAGACTATAGACAACTTTGTTTGTCTATGGTCTTTTTTTGTTTTTTTAGTCAGGTTAGTAACAAAAATATTACACTTGAAAAAGGAAATATTTCGCAACTAAATTGAGAGGTTATCAACATAACATAATGAGTTAGTCATAAAAGTCCTTATTCCCTGGAAAGAATTTGCTCAGGGTCGATTCATATGTTGCATTTTTACAATGGTCATGATCCTATTGGATTGGGCCGCTTCATCATGCCAATCTTTTTTTATACTTCTTTGGTTATCTATGCTTAAACTTTACTATGCACCTAACTTTCATTATACTAGAAAGATGTGGTATGATAACCTATTGTGTAAACCTGCAGTTGAAAATAATGTTTTATCCATTATTTCCTATCAGGAAGGATTATTTTAAGTCAAATTCATATAACAAAAGTATAAAAGTGCTTTTTCAATAAAATATAAAAATAAATCTTAAATAAATTGGCAATAATTGATTTTAAATGTATGATTATTTCATGAAATATTTTTAGCATAGAACAAGCATTTTTGGTACACTTACTATTAGTACATACAGACGAAGTAAGTGTTTTATAATAGAGAGGGGTTCATTGAATGAACGAGAAGAAAGTCTATTCCTACGAATGGGCTGGCCGTCCACTTGTAATTGAAGTTGGACAGTTAGCAAAACAAGCAAATGGAGCTGTATTAGTACGCTATGGCGATACTTCAGTACTTTCAACAGCAACAATGTCAAAATCACCAAAACCACTTGATTTCTTCCCATTAACAGTAAACTATGAAGAACGCCTATATGCTGCAGGTAAAATTCCTGGCGGCTTTATTAAACGTGAAGGTCGTCCATCTGAAAAAGCGATTCTTGCAAGCCGTCTAATCGACCGTCCTATTCGTCCGATGTTCCCAGATGGGTTCCGTAATGAAGTCCAAGTAATTTCTATGGTTATGTCCAATGATCCGAATTGTACGTCTGAAATGGCAGCTATGGTTGGTTCCTCATTAGCACTAGCTATTTCCGATATCCCATTCGACGGACCGATAGCAGGTGTACAAGTTGGCTATATTGATGGTGAATTCATCGTGAACCCAACAGTGGAACAATCTAATCATTCAACTATTCATTTATCTGTAGCTGGAAACAAAGATGCTATCAACATGGTTGAAGCAGGTGCACTTGAAGTTCCAGAGGAGGTAATGTTAGAGGCCATTATGTTTGGTCATGAAGAAATTAAAAAAAATTATTGCTTTCCAAGAGCAAATTGCTGCTGAAGTAGGAAAAGAAAAATTACCAGTAACATTATTTGAAATTAATGAAGAGATTCAAGCAGATATAAAGGCAGCTTGTGAGTCTGACATGCATGATGCCATTCAAACAGCGGAAAAACATGCTCGTGATGAAGCGATTCAAGCAGTAAAAGATCGTGTTATTGCTTCTTACGAAGAGCAAGAGGCTGATGATGAAACAATGAAGCAGGTTTATACGATTCTAGATAAGATGGTAAAGGATGAAGTACGCCGTCAAATTACAGAAGATAAAATTCGTCCAGATGGTCGTAAACTTGATGAGATTCGTCCTCTTTCATCAGAAACAGGATTATTACAGCGTACGCATGGTTCAGCACTATTTACACGTGGACAAACACAAGCATTGTCAATTTGTACTCTAGGGGCACTTGGAGATGTGCAAATTATTGATGGATTAGGTGTGGAAGAATCTAAACGTTTCATGCATCATTATAACTTCCCTCAATTCTCAGTTGGGGAAACAGGACCGATTCGTGGACCAGGTCGTCGTGAAATCGGACATGGAGCGCTAGGAGAACGTGCACTTGAAGCGGTTATTCCAGATGAATCTGTATTCCCATATACGATTCGTTGTGTATCGGAAGTGCTTGAATCGAATGGTTCTACTTCTCAGGCTTCTATCTGTGCCTCCACGTTAGCAATGATGGATGCGGGTGTTCCATTAAAAGCACCTGTAGCAGGTATTGCAATGGGTCTTATTAAAAAAAGGTGAGTATTACTCCATCTTAACAGATATTCAAGGAATGGAAGATCACCTTGGAGATATGGACTTTAAAGTTGCAGGTACAGCTAAAGGTGTAACGGCTCTACAAATGGACATTAAAATCGATGGATTATCTCGCAATATTTTAGAAGAAGCATTAACACAAGCTAAAATTGGGCGCATGCATATTTTAGAATCAATGCTTGCGACACTTGCTGAACCACGTGAAAAATTATCTGAATTTGCACCGAAAATTGTCATTGTGAAAATTAACCCTGATAAAATCCGTGATGTCATTGGACCAGGCGGTAAACAAATTAACAAAATTATTGAAGAAACTGGGGTAAAAATTGATACAGAGCAAGACGGTACAATTTACATCTCTTCTGCAGATGAAGAAATGAATGCACGTGCAAAACAAATTATTGAAGATATCGTACGTGAAGCAAAAGTAGGGGAGTACTACTTATCGACAGTGAAGCGTATTGAAAAATTCGGTGCATTCTGTGAAATCTTCCCAGGTAAGGATGGTTTACTTCATATCTCTGAAATCCAAGAGGAACGTACAAAGCAGGTAGAAGATGTTTTAAAACTTGGTGATCAATTACTTGTAAAAGTGATTGAAATCGACAAGCAAGGACGTGTGAATTTATCTCGTAAAGTTGTTATTCAAGAGGAAAAAGAGCGCGCTGAGCAAGGAAAATAATAGGGAATAGCAAAGGCTGCGTATGTTGCGCAGCCTTTTTTTAAATCAAGATGGAGGGAATTTTATGGTACAAGTACATACATGTGACAATGGTGTGCGTATTGTGTCTGAGCAAATTGATCATGTAAGATCGGTAGCTTTAGGCATTTTTGTGAATGCAGGTTCTCGCTATGAATTACCTGAAGAAAATGGAATTACTCATTTTATTGAACACATGCTGTTTAAAGGAACAGCAACGCGCACTGCTCGTCAAATTGCTGAAGAATTTGATCGTATTGGTGGAGAATTAAATGCTTTTACCTCTAAGGAAAATACATGCTATTATGCTAAAGTTTTAGATCATCATGCAGAGCTTGCAGTCACAATACTTGCTGATATGTTCTTTAACTCTACATTTGCAGAAGAGGAGTTAGAGAAGGAACGACAAGTAGTATTAGAGGAAATCTTAATGAGTGAAGATGCACCAGATGACGATGTACATGAAAAGTTATGGGAAGTAATGTATCCAAATGATGCGCTTGGTCGTCCAATACTAGGCACTGCTGCTACATTAAAAACATTTTCAGCAGATATGATTCGCGCTTATATGGCTAAACACTACGGCCCGAAATCAGTAGTTATTTCATTAGCAGGCAATATTTCCGAAAAACTCCTACAAACAATAATTGATTTATTTGGACAATACCAAGCATCTCCTCTTGAGGTTGCACCAGAATTAACAAACCCACAATTTCATCCAGGAGAGATAACAAAAATACGTGATACAGAGCAAGCACATGTAGCAATCTCTTATCCAGCAATGGGTGTAAAAGATCCAGATATGTATAGTTTTATAGCTCTTAATAATATAATTGGGGGCAATATGAGCTCTCGCTTATTCCAGGAAGTTCGTGAGGAACGAGGCTTGGCTTATACGATTTTTTTCCTACCAATCCTGCTATGCTGACGTCGGAGCATTTACGATTTATGGTAGTACAAGTCGTCAACAATTATCACAGCTCCAGCACACAATTGATGCGACATTACTTGATATTGTGGCTGGCGGCGTAACAGAGGAGGAGCTTGATAATACGAAGGAGCAGCTTAAGGGCAGTTTTGTGCTTGGATTAGAGGGGACTGGTGCTCGGATGAATCGTAATGGTACAAGTGAACTGGTACATGGAAAGCATCGCTCTGTGGACGAGGTACTAACAGCTATTGATGCAGTTTCAATGGCGTCAGTGGAACGCCTAATTGCGAAAATATTAAAAGCGGAGCCAGCCATCGCCATAATTGGCCCTGAGGCATAAATATTCCGAAATTAAAGTTTAGCCCATATAACTAAGGTTTTTGAGGGCACTAAAAAAGTCGGTTTGCCACAAAAAAATGTGATGCAAATCGACTTTTTTTAAGTTTTTTTCAACTTTAACAAAAGACAGATCTCTACTATAAAAAATGAAATTGTCAGTGCCCACCCGTTTTTGGTTGCCTATTTCTATCTCTTTTAATAAACCTCTTTTGCTAAATACAATGTCAAGCTTTTATGGAAAATAAAAATGCTAATGATAAGACTGATAATTGTTGGGACTAAAATGATCAATAAATTGGCTGCTACTAGTGATAAATAGTAATGAATTGGAAAATTGATGATAAAAATAATGAGAATAGCAATGATCATCCTAAAATTACGTATCCCCTTCGTCTCTTCTAGATGATGGATATAAAACTGTGTACAGATGAGCAGAGAGGCACTGCTAATATAAGCAAAATACATGGCGAAATGCTCTGAGAAATTTTCGTTCGCAGCGGTTTGTGAAAAATAAGCTGGTGCCATTAGGAAAAATAGCAATATTACGATTCCATAGCAATATAGATAATCAGCCTGAAGCTGTGTTTTTTTTAGTTAACGGGAGACAATTAACAAACAATTCCCAGTTAATTTTATAATCACTATCATATAGTCCCCCAACAATGGAAGCGGAAAAAAAACAACCGCAAAAATGCCTATTGAGGGATTGTCTAAATAAGGTATATCCAAGAAACTGATAATAGCACTTATGATAACTACAAAAAAAATTGACCATTTTTGTACCATTATTCTTTGTAAAAGTAGAGCTTGCATGAACTCCCTCCTCTAAAATTCTTTTTGTTTATAAATGGCTGTCGAGATAAGAGAGGATAGCCATAGGATTAGAAGTCCAGCAAAAGGTGCCAAAAACATAAATTGTTTAATGTTTGTTACAACTAAAAACATATCAGGTGATTGCTTGTTAATGAGGCTAAATAAAAAGCCCGGGATGAAGCAAATCGCAATAAGAACCATTCTTCCTTTAATGGAACCAAATTTAATGTAGATGGGTAATAATATGGCTAGCATACAAAAGGCTAATGTTACTATTAGATTGAATGTTAGAAAAAATTCTGCTGATGCCCAGTTATTCGGCGTAAAACGATGAATAATCCATACAATCGGTAGTGCAAAAATAAGCCCCATAATCATAAGAAGGATACTAAGTATATATTTACTAAGTACGATGTCCCCTTTTGGAATAGGTAAAGTATTTGCATATTTATCCCAGCCACTTTGTTCATCATAGGTAATAGCAGTTATTGCCTGAAAAGTAACCATAATTATAACAAGTGAAAAGAGCATTGAACCTTGTTGTACAATGAAAGACATAAATAGGAAGAAAATCAACACAAAAGCTTGTGTCTTCATTTGACGCTGAATCGTCATTAAATCTTTTAATATAAGACCTACCATGCTCATACACTACCTTTCACATAAAATAGCATAATGTCTTCAATAGAAGGCTTTTCAAAAGAAAATACTTCGTTTACTTCATTTTTTTAGCACTAATGCTTCTACACCAAAAGCTCCATTACGTTTTCTTAAAATGGCATGCTCTGGAATGGCACTTATTTCCTCTTTACTACCTTTAAATATTCCATACTCATAGAGTAATACATCCTTACCCTCACTAAATAAAACCTCACCATTATGGATAAAAGTAATATAGTCTGCAATCTTTTCTAAATCACTTGTTATATGGGAAGAAAATAAAATGCTGTGTGTTTCATCTTGCATAAATGCTAAAAATAAATCGAGAATTTCATCACGAATAATCGGATCTAACCCACTTGTTGGTTCATCTAAAATTAACAGCTTTGGATGATGTGCCAGTGCCAATGCAATAGACAGCTTCATCCTCATACCTCGCGATAATTCTTTTACCCTCTTCTTCTCAGGAATTTTAAATTGTCTCAATCGCTCAAAATAATAGCTTGAATCCCACGTTTTAAATACTTTTTTTCATAAATTTGTCAAGTTGTGTCGCATTAAGCGTTTCAGGTATGTGTAAATCGTCAAAAACTACACCGATGTCGTTTTTTATCGATAATTCATGTTCGACAATATCTTTGCCAAATAGTAAAATTTCGCCATATTCCTTTTTCAATAAATTGAGCATGCATTTTATCGTTGTTGATTTTCCAGCACCGTTTTCTCCGACAAATCCCATCACTGTGCCTTGGGGTACAGAAAAGCTTACATCTTTAAGGGAAAACCCTTCAAAGCTTTTATGTAAATCATGAATTTCAATCGCATTCATTTAGTTGCCCTCCTCTAAAATCATTGTTAATAATTCCTGTAGCTCCTCATTAGTTAGCCCAGCCGTTTTAGCAGTTTTGACTGCTTTTTGCATATGCTCTTCAACCTGACGTAATAATTCTTCGCGTAGAAAATCTTGATTTCGTTCTGTGACAAAGCTACCTTTTCCAGCGACGGTTTCGATAAAGCCATCTCGCTCTAAATCAGCATAAGCGCGTTTTGTTGTCATCACACTTATCTTTAAATCCTTTGCAAGTGCACGGATAGAGGGTAGTGCATCACCAGCCTGTAATTTATTTGCTAAAATTGCTTCCTTTAGCTGTATGGTAATTTGCTCATAGATGGGTTTATCACTGGCATTGCTTAAATGGATATGCACAAATTTCTCACCTCACTCAACTGTATATATACAGTATATACAGTGTGTTTGTGAAATGCAACATATTCCTACTTAAGGTAGGGGCACGATTTGCAAAAACTCGGCATATATTGGGGTAACGGTTCAAGGAGGGAGATGAGGGATGCTACTATCAGAGATGGTGGATAAGGAGTTAATTCAAGTTGAGGGTGGCGTACACTTTGGCATATTAGCACATACGGAATGTCTATTAGATGTGCAAACAGGAAAGATACATGGTTTTGAGATTGTCAAAGATAAATTACCATTCCAAAAAAAAGAAAGTAAAAGTTAGTGAAATGATACCTTGGCATGAAATTATATTAATTGGAGAAGATCGAATTTTATTTAACAAAACAACGACAGTACAGTCAGAATTTTTACAGTGAGGTGAGCTTTTGGAAAACGAAAAGTGGCTTGTTATCGGTGAAGACTCACGATTAAAGGAATTAGCGACAATGTTAAGAAGCCCATCGAGAACGGTATTTTATAAAAGAACATCTGTTTGGAATGAAGAATTAAATAAACTAGTTTTAGAATTCCAGCCAAATAAAATTATTCTTCCTATACTTCCATTAAAGATTGAAGTAGAACAACTATATGGAATATCTCAGGTGAAGTTTTATACAGGGCGTTTAACTATGCATTGGAAGCAATTGCTAGAGAGAAATGAAACGAATTGCTATTTACAGCAAGAGTCTTTTATTTGGCAAAATGCAAGATTGACAGCAGAGGGATTTATCGCCACGTTTTACGGACTCGAGCAGAAATGTATTTACGGACAAAACTTTACAATCGCAGGATTTGGACGCATCGCCAAAATGCTCGCTTCTTTACTTGTCAAGATGGGCGCTAATGTCCATATTGTAGCGCGTTCGGTTGTACAAGTGAGTGAAGCAAAAGCATATGGTTACAAAGCGACCAATTTAGATGATCGCAAATGGTCCATTAACGATAGTATTTTTATCAACACGATTCCAGCTAAGTGGATTACAGAGTCTTTTATAGAGCATGTTCCAGCAGTTTTATATGATTTAGCTTCGGAGCCAGGCTGTTTAGATATAGATGCTGAGCAACTACAAACATATGTACTATTGCCATCATTACCTGGGAAATACTTTGCACATGATGCTGCCAAAATATTGTGCAAGGCAATAGAGGAGGAAGAAAATTGCTAACGGGGAAACGAATTGGTTTAGGTATTACAGCCTCACACTGTACGTATGAGGATGTGATACCTAAAATTCAGAATTTCATCGATGTAGGAGCAACTGTTATCCCTATTATTACTCATTCTGTATTACATGCAGCTACACGTTTTGGTACTGGTGAGGAATGGATTGCTAAAATTGAGGCATTGACAGGCGAAAAAGTTATTTCTTCTATTAAAGAGGCAGAACCTTTTGGACCATCTAATCCTTTAGATGCCATGGTCATTGCACCAATGACTGGCAATAGTATTAGTAAATTTGCTAATGCTGCAACAGATAGTCCAGTACTAATGGCTGCGAAGGCAACATTGCGTAACGGCTCACCTGTGATTTTAGGCATTTCAACAAATGATGCACTTGGTTTAAATGGTATTAATATTATGAAGCTGCTTAATGCTAAAAATATTTATTTTATTCCATTTGGTCAGGATTCTCCACATTCAAAACCTAATTCACTCATTGCTGATTTCGATCAAATGGTTGCGACTGTTCAAGAAGCAATTACGCAAAAAAAGCAATTACAACCACTGTTGATACAATATTTCAAATAAATCAGGAATTACACACAATTTTCAGTATTTTTATGATACAATAGCACACATTATGGAACTTGTATTCAAGGAGAGATGATAGATGACAAAGCAGTTAACAGTTGCAGTTGTTGGGGCAACAGGGGCAGTAGGAACAAAAATGATGGAGCAACTAATTAAACGAAATTTTCCGATTGGCGCTATAAAGTTCTTAGCTTCTGCACGTTCAGCAGGAAAACCAATCGAATTTAATGGGAAGACATATACAATAGAAGAAGCGACACCTGAAGCTTTTGAAGGCGTCAATGTCGCTTTATTCTCCGCTGGTGGATCAGTATCAGCTGTATTAGCACCCGAAGCTGCAAAACGTGGTGCTGTTGTTATTGATAATACGAGCCATTTCCGCATGGATCCAGAGGTACCATTGGTTGTACCTGAAGTAAACAGAGAAGATTTAGCGAAGCATAAAGGAATTATTGCTAATCCAAACTGCTCTACAATTCAAATGGTTGCTGCACTTGAGCCTATTCGCAATGCATTTGGTCTAACAAAAGTGATTGTTTCAACGTATCAAGCTGTTTCAGGGGCAGGTATTACAGCTATTCAAGAATTAAAGACACAGAGCGCAAATTGGGAAGCAGGTAAGAATGTAGAAGCAAATATTTTACCTTCTGGTAGTGATAAACGTCATTATCCAATTGCACGTAATGTTATTCCACAAATCGATAAATTCACAGATAATGGATTTACATACGAAGAAATGAAAATGATTAATGAAACGAAAAAGATTATGCATGCACCAGAGTTAAAAGTAGCTGCAACTTGCGTTCGTGTACCAGTCGTTTCAGGACACTCTGAATCTGTTTATATTGAAGTAGAAAAAGAAACAACAGTACAAGAAATCTTTGACGTATTACGCAATGCACCTGGCATTGTTTTACAAGATGATATTACAACACAAACTTACCCAATGCCAATTTATG
The DNA here is from genome assembly GCA_001312325.1 of Lysinibacillus pakistanensis. The sequence continues at coordinate 151,371 of BBDJ01000004.1, forward strand.
CAGAAGGAGAAGACGCTACTTTTGTAGGACGTATCCGTCAAGATTTAGATAATAATAAAGGATTCCACCTATGGATTGTTTCCGATAATTTATTAAAAGGCGCTGCATTAAACTCTATCCAAATTGCAGAAGCAATGCTTGAGGATAACTTACTATAAGAGGGGTGTAAGGATGAATTTAGGTCGAATTGGAACGGCTATGATTACTCCGTTCAAAGAGGATGGCACGATAAATTACCCAGAATTAGAACGAATTATTAATCACTTAATAAACAACGGTACAGATTGTATTGTTGCATGTGGCACAACCTCTGAAAATCCAACGATGTCCACAGAAGAAAAAATCGAAGTTGTCCGCTTTACCGTTGAAAAAGTGGCAGGGCGTGTACCTGTTATTGCAGGAACAGGGGATAACGAAACAGCTTATTCCATTGCAATGACACATAAGGCTGAAGAAAATGGTGCAGACGGTATTATGCTTGTAGCGCCATACTATAATAAGCCAAACCAACGAGGTATTTTCGCACACTTTGAAACCATTGCAAAAGAAACAAGTCTGCCTGTTATGCTTTATAATGTACCTGGACGTACTGGAGTCAATGTTGCTTACGAAACATCTGTTGCACTAAGTAAGATTCCAAATATCGCTTGGATAAAAGAGGCGAGCGGCAATTTAGATCAAATGGGCGATATTATTGAGAATGTAGACGCAGATGACAATTTCTTAGTATATAGTGGTGATGATGGTTTAACACTGCCACTACTTGCAATCGGCGGCGCAGGTATAATTTCAGTTGCTGCTCATGTTGTTGGTAATGATATGCAATTAATGATTAAGGCGTTTGAAGAAGGAAATCACAAGCTAGCAGCCAAAATTCATCGAGCATTACTGCCACTAGTACGTGCACTATTTGCTCAACCAAATCCTTCACCTGTCAAATATGCAATGACAAAATTAGGCTTTGATACACTTAATGTTCGTTTACCAATGATGGAGATGACAGATGAGGAAAAAGCTAATTTTGATCGAATTTGGGATACGTATCAAGAAAAAGCGAGAGGCTTTAGAGAATTAAATAGCTTTACTTAAGCATTAAAGACTTTAGACAAATTTTAAATTTGTCTAAAGTCTTTTTTTCTTTTTAAAGGTGTTGCTCCTCTTAATTGTCATCATAGTTGGGAGTACTTAGGTAAAGGCATTGTCCGCTCAGGTGAGAGAGAAAGTCGCTCAGTCAACGGTATTATCCACTCAGGTAGGAGAAACCCCGCAACTAGAAAAGAAAACGGCTTTAGAAGATAGTCCCTAGACAACTTTAAAAACAAATAGTTTTCACATCTAGTAGTCAAAATTTTAGACCTTCATCTATGTTAGACTTTTACCTTTCCTTCCATTTAAGAGCAACAGGGATTTGTAATAAATTTTTTTGTTTCCATCACGAAACATGTATTTTTAATTTGTGCAAAAGCTTTGCAAACCGTATAATGAAAATTAAGTGGTTGCTGTTCGGGATATCTTTTAGGAGGAAATAAATTGACAAAAAAGAAAAATGAATTAGTTCGTATCATTCCACTGGGTGGTGTGGGCGAAATTGGTAAAGCAATGTACGTAGTAGAAATTGATGAGGAGCTATTTGTAGTAGATAGCGGCTTAATGTTCCCGGAAGACGAAATGCTGGGCATTGATATTGTAATTCCAGATATTACGTATTTAGAAGAAAATAAAGAACGTGTGAAAGGCATTTTCTTAACGCATGGTCATGAAGATGCGATTGGCTCGATTGCCTATGTATTACAAAAAGTAAAAGCACCTGTGTATGGATCGAAGCTAACAATTGCACTTGCCAAGGAACATTTAAAGGAATTACCTGCACCACATCAGGTGAAATTCTTTGAGGTTACGAATCGCAGTCGCATGAATTTCAACTCAACGTATGTAACATTCTTCCATACAACACATAGTATTCCCGATTCGTTAGGGGTAGTGTTCCATACATCTGAAGGAGCAATTGTTCATACAGGTGAGTTTAAATTCGATCAATCCGCAACAGGTAAATTTAAGCCTGATTTAGCTAAGATGGCACACTTAGGAGAAGAAGGCGTTTTTATTTTGCTATCTGAGTCATGTGAAGCGGAGCGACCAGGTTATACGACATCTGAGATTGTAATTGAAGAGCAATTATCAAAAACATTCCATTCAGCACCAGGTCGTATTTTAGTGGCTGTGTATGCATCGAATTTTATTCGCATTCAACAGGTGTTTACGCAAGCTCAAAAATCATTCCGTAAAGTTGTCATTGTTGGGAAACCATTAGAAAAGGCTGTGGATTTAGGTGTACAGCTAGGTTATTTAACAGTTGAAGACGAAACAATTATTCCTATTTCAGAAATGCATAAATATCAAGATGATGAGATTATTATAATTGCCACTGGTAATCGGGGAGAGCCGCTTGATGCGCTTGAAAAAAATTGTACGTAAGCATCATCGAGACATTAAAATTAAGCAGGATGATACAGTCTTAATTACTTTTACACCCTCACCTGGCATGGAAGTACAGATGGCTAATACCATGAACTCTATTTCAAAAGCAGGTGCTGAAATTTTGACATCTAGTAAAAATGTTCATGTATCAGGTCACGGAAGCCAAGAAGATTTAAAGCTAATGCTTAACTTGATGCAACCGAAATACTTTATTCCTGTACAAGGGGAGTACCGTATGCTGATTGCGCATTCTAAACTTGCTCAACAACTGGGTATGCAAAAATCCCAAATTTTTATCGCTGATAAAGGGGATATCGTTGAGTACAAGAATGGTAAAATGCGTATGAGCGGGCGTGTACAAGCTGGTAATGTTTTAATTGATGGTATTGGTGTTGGTGACGTAGGTAACATTGTTCTGCGTGATCGTAAATTATTATCACAGGATGGTATTTTCATTGTAGTTGTCACATTAAACCGTGCTCAAAAGAAAATTGCATCTGGACCAGAAATTTTATCACGCGGTTTCGTTTACGTTCGTGAATCAGAGGAGTTAATGGTGGAGGCTTCTGATATTGCGAAGAATGTTATAGAAAAATATGTTGGTAAAGATACATTTGAATGGACAAACATTAAACAAGAAATTCGAGATACACTGAACACATATTTATTCCAGAAAACAAAGCGCCGCCCAATGATTATCCCAATCATTATGGAATATTAAAAAAAACTCATCGTTCAAGCTTTGAGTGAGAAATGAATGAAAAAGGATTTTCTAGCCGAGTGTACACGGTGGAAAATCCTTTTTTTTGAAATAATTAAGTTCTACATGCTAGGATTCATTTCATATATAGAATGGATTGTAAAAGAGGGTGAAATAGATGGCGACTAGTAAAAGAAGAAAAGTCACTAAAGGAAAAGGAACAACCGAAAAAAAAGAGATGCATCCGCTGATGTTTGAAATTTTAGGACTCATCTTAATTGCAATTGCCGTTATTATCATTTTTGAATATGGCATGATTGGACGTTTTCTAACAACGATAGCAATGTTTCTTTTAGGAAATTTGTATTTTGCTGTGCCATTTATGCTTATATTTGTTGCATTATTGCTAATGATTGGTCGGAAAAAAAGTAAGTTTGAAGGACCGTCTAATTTTAGGAATGTTCCTAATTGTTATGAGTTTAACAATTTTTAGTCATGGAATACTTTTTGAACAATTATCAAAATCAGGTGGTTTATTATCAGAATCTGTATTGCGAGAATCCTGGCGTATTTTAATTAATACAGAGGGTGTTGTTCAGCGAAGTAGTGCACTTGGCGGAGGAATGATTGGTGCCCTCCTATTTAGTATGCTACATGTTTTGTTTGAGGCTTCAGGGGCTAAGGTTGTTGCATGGGTGATTTTCTTTATAGGGTTAATTTTAGTTACGGGAAAAGCACTTGTGCCGTATTTAGCTGAAAAAAACGCCAGCTCTTTTTGGTAAATGGCAAAAAAAACAAAAAGAGAAGAAAAAGAATGAACCAAAGAAACCTAAAAATCGCCGATCAACAAGAGACACAATGGAAGAAATCGCTGCTGTTGATCTTACTAATGAAATACAAGAAGAAGATGAAATTTCCCATGAGCCTATTATCTCAGCCTTTACTCAAAATGTTTCTCATGAACGAGAAGTGTTTGAGAGTAATGACATTGAGGGTATTGAACATGGAGAGATCGTAGATGATGTCCATATCCAAGGCGCTGATACACTGGAAAATGCAGATTATCAACTTCCCTCTTATAATTTATTACAATTGCCACCGCAACATGACCAAAGTGGTGAATATTCAGTAATTCAGGCAAATGCAAAAAAAACTAGAGCAAACGCTGCAAAGCTTTGGTGTCAAGGCAAAAGTTACGCAAGTTCATTTAGGACCAGCAGTAACTAAATACGAGATATTGCCAGACATTGGCGTAAAAGTAAGTAAAATTGTAAACCTTCAGGATGATCTTGCATTAGCGCTTGCTGCAAAGGATATACGGATGGAAGCACCTATTCCTGGAAAATCTGCAATTGGTATTGAAGTACCGAACAGTGAGGTAGCCATTGTCACATTACGGGAAGTATTAGAGTCGAAGGATGGAGCGAAGCCAGAAGCTTTATTGCAAGTTGCGTTTGGCCGTGACATTACAGGACAAGCTGTACTTGCTGAGCTTAATAAAATGCCACATTTACTTGTTGCTGGCTCAACTGGTAGTGGTAAGAGTGTGTGTATAAATGGCATTGTTGTATCCATACTAATGCGTACAAAACCACATGAGGTCAAATTGATGATGATTGATCCAAAGATGGTGGAATTGAATGTTTATAATGGGATTCCTCACCTTTTAGCACCGGTTGTTACGGATGCACGAAAAGCATCTCAAGCATTAAAAAAAAGTCGTTGCAGAAATGGAACGTCGCTATGATTTGTTTTCACATACGGGTACACGTAATATTGAAGGCTATAATAATCATGTACAAAAGGTTAATGAACAAACTGATGAAAAACACCCAAAATTACCTTATATTGTTGTAATTGTGGATGAGTTAGCGGATTTAATGATGGTTGCCTCAAGTGATGTCGAGGATTCGATTACTCGTCTAGCGCAAATGGCACGGGCTGCTGGAATTCATTTAATTATTGCCACTCAACGTCCAAGTGTAGATGTACTAACAGGTGTCATAAAAGCAAATATTCCTTCCCGTATTGCCTTTGCAGTTTCTTCCGCAATTGATTCCAGAACGATATTAGATATGGGTGGAGCTGAGCGATTATTAGGTCGAGGGGATATGCTATTTTTACCTGCTGGTGCCTCAAAGCCAAAACGTGTACAAGGTGCCTTTTTATCAGATCAGGAAGTAGAGTCAGTTGTAAACTTTGTTATAGAACAGCAAAAAGCGCAGTACCAGGAAGAGATGATTCCTACAGAAGAGGATACGATTCTTGAGGAAACAGATGAATTATTTGATGAGGCTGTGCAATTGGTTGTAAGTATGCAGACGGCTTCTGTTTCCATGTTACAGCGCCGCTTCCGAATTGGTTATTCGAGAGCAGCTCGCATTGTCGATCAGATGGAACAACGAGGAATTGTCGGCCCTTCGGAGGGAAGTAAACCCCGACAAGTACTTGTTCATCAATACGATTAATCAACATATTTGTGGATATTGTTGTATATTTAGCAAGTTGTTTAGAATGTACAAATACAATTCAAAATTCGGATAGTAATTACGCTAAGGTGTAATTGATTTCAGTCTGCAAAAATGTTATATTTATGAACGATTAGTAGGAATGTTGTACATCAGATGTCTGATCTCTGATATTGGTGGTGATATATGTGACTATTAAAGCAGATCATCGTCATCTCTATCTTCAAGTAATTGATCGTTTAAAGTCTGACATTGAAACAGGTGTTTTCAAGGAAAATGAAAAATTGCCTTCAGAATTTGAATTATCTAAATCACTAGGAGTCAGTCGAGCAACACTTCGTGAGGCGCTTCGACTGTTGGAAGAGGAAAATGTAATTGTGCGTCGACATGGGTAGGTACGTTTGTCAACCCTAAGCCGTTGTTTACATCAGGCATCGAGCATTTATCGAGCATTTCTTCCATGATTGAGACAGCTGGTATGGAGCCCGGTTCCCGCTTTTTAAAGGCGACCGAAACCATACCTTCTGAGGAAGATTTAAAACGCTTCCAATGCGATGACGAAGATAAAATACTCACGATTGAACGTGTCAGAACAGCCGATGGGGAGCCTGTAGTTTATTGTATAGACAGATTACCGGCTAGCTTTCTGCCAACTGATTTTGTAGAAAAAAAAGAGGTTTCACTCTTCTCTGCACTTGAACAATCTGGGAAAATTCATGTGGCCTATGCTGTAACATATATAGATCCAGTAGGGTATCATGAGCAAGCGTCACCGATTTTAAATTGTGGCCGTGAAACAGCTCTTTTAGTATTAAAGCAGTTACACTACGATGATCATGATCAAGTAGTGCTCTATTCAAAAAAATTATTTCCGAGCTGATAAATTCAGCTTCCATGTAGTTCGTAAACGGGTGTAGAACATTTCTAAATATTTTTCCTGCTAATTACATTACCTTTGGGGGGTTAACACAATGAAAAAAACGTAAATTTGGCTTAGTATTATCATCAGTTTTAGCGGCGAGTGCTATTCTTGGTGCATGTGGCGCGAAGGAAGAAAAACCAGCAAAAGAAAATGAAAATGCATCATCAGGCGAAAATAACAACGAAGAAGCATTCTCAGTAGCTATGGTTACAGACGTAGGTGGTGTGGATGATAAATCATTCAACCAATCTGCTTGGGAAGGTGTTAAAGCATATGGTGAAGAGCATAACCTGAAAAAAAGGTAATGGTGGTTTCGACTACTTACAATCAAAATCAGATGCAGACTATGAATCAAATTTAAATGCATTATTACGTCGTGACTTTAATTTAGTATTTGGTATTGGATATATGATGGAAGACGCTATGGCTGCAATTGCAGAAGAAAATCCAGATAATAAATTCGCTATTGTTGACGCTTCAGTAAAAGCAGACAACGTGGTATCTATTTTGTTCAAAGAGCAAGAAGGCGCTTTCTTAGCTGGTGTAGCTGCTGCGAAAATGACTAAATCAGGAAAGATTGGTTTCGTTGGTGGAGGAGATATTCCTGTTATTAATCGCTTTGAAGCTGGCTTCGTTGAAGGGGCTAAAACAGTAAATCCAGATATTGAAATTCAAAGAAAATATACTGGTGCATTTGATAAAGCAGATTTAGGGAAAATCACTGCTAACAGCATGTACTCTTCAGGTGTAGATATTATTTTCCATGCTGCAGGCGCTACTGGTAACGGTGTTTTCTCTGAAGCAAAAGAGCGTAAAGCGAAAGATCCTAATGCAAATGTATGGGTAATTGGTGTAGATGCTGACCAATACGACGAAGGTAAAGTAGACGATAAAACAAATGTAACGCTAACTTCTATGTTAAAAGGTGTTAACGCAGCGGTAGTAGATATTTCTAATAAAGCGAAAAACGGTAAATTCCCAGGTGGTCAAACACTTACTTACGGTTTAGCTGAGGATGGTGTAAAACTTGCGGATTCTCGTGGTGCAATCCCAGAGGATGTACAAGCAGTAATTGACGAATATAAAGGAAAAATTGCTAGCGGTGAAATCGTCGTTCCAGAAAAAGTGGAAAAATAATTCATCTCTTGATCATCATAAGGGACTTTTAGCAGACCCTTATGATGATTTTTCAATCTATCGTTATATTTCGACTATTTATACTATTTGATTATTTTAAGATAGAGCTAGTATTTCAATATATAATTACGAGTTTATGAGTATTGATGGAAACAAATTAATAGAAGAAAGGTTTCTAACGATGACCTTTCCTGTATTAATTTATCTTCATTCAGCAGAAGACTCCTACCTCTACAGGTGGTGAGATGAATGCGGTTTTGGTATTGATCTTCATTCAGAAAAATACTGACCTCTATTGACAGGGCAAAATATGAGTGAATTTTTTTGTTAATTTGGAAAGCCTATTGCCCACTGAGCGAAGATAGAAATATTGGCTATCATTACAATGATAGTAATATAGCTAGTATTAGAGTTAATACAAGTCTTCATATCATTTCAAAAACTGGACGTATTGCTTATCTGTATCTAAAGTCTAAGCAGCAGATACGAATACGCCATAGCGAAAATTATTTACAAAAGTGCCTATTAAGGGAGTGACTAAATTGGAACATGTGATTGAGATGCTAGGGATCCGTAAAGAATTCGGCAATTTCGTGGCGAATAATAATATCACCCTCCAACTGAAAAAAAGGCGAAATCCATGCATTGCTAGGCGAAAACGGTGCAGGTAAGTCGACTTTAATGAACGTCCTTTTTGGTTTGTATCAACCAGAGGGAGGCGAAATTCGAGTTCGGGGGAAGGCTGTTAAAATTACAAACCCGAATGTTGCCAATGATTTAGGTATTGGTATGGTGCATCAGCACTTTATGTTAGTGGAAAACTTTACAGTAACAGAGAACATTATTTTAGGTACTGAACCAACTAAAATGGGGATTGTTAACATTAAGGATGCGGCTAAAAGTGTACAGGCTCTTTCTGAAAAATATGGCCTAGATGTTGATCCCTACGCGAAAATTGAGGATATAACGGTTGGGATGCAACAGCGTGTTGAAATCTTAAAAACTTTATATCGTGGAGCAGAAATTTTAATCTTTGATGAACCTACTGCATCTCTAACACCTCAAGAAATTACTGAATTAATACAGATTATGCGTCGTTTAATTGCAGAGGGAAAATCTATTATTTTAATTACCCATAAACTAAAAGAGATTATGGAAGTTTCTGATCGTGTAACGATTATTCGCAAGGGTGAAGGCATCGGAACTGTTGTTACAAAAGAAACAAACCCAGAACAACTAGCAGAGATGATGGTTGGGCGTCATGTAGAATTTAAAACAGTGAAAACAGAGGCTACACCTACAAAAGAAGTACTTTCCATTGAAAATGTGGTCGTTACAGACTACCGTAATATTGATAAAGTAAAAGGGCTTAACTTAAAGGTTCGTAAGGGTGAAATCGTTGGTATTGCAGGTATTGATGGCAATGGACAGTCCGAATTAATCGAAGCCATTACAGGCCTGCGTAAAATCAAAAGTGGCTCTGTGAAATTAAATGGTAAAGATATAACGAATATGAAGCCTCGAAAAATTACAGAGGCGGGTGTTGGGCATATTCCTCAAGACCGTCATAAGCATGGTTTAGTGTTAGATTTCCCAATTGGGCATAATATTGCCTTACAAACCTATTACCAGCCTCCAATTGCAAAGGGCTTTGTTATGGATTATAAAAAGGTATCTGAAAAAGCACAACAGGTTATTAAAGAGTATGATGTGCGTACAGGTAATGGTGAAATGACGCCAGCTCGTGCACTTTCTGGTGGTAATCAGCAAAAAGCGATTATTGGTCGTGAAATTGATCGTGATCCAGATTTATTAATCGCGGCATTACCAACGCGTGGCCTAGATGTAGGGGCAATCGAATTTATTCACTCTCGCCTGATAGAACAACGTGATAAAGGAAAAGCTGTTCTGTTAATTTCATTTGAATTAGATGAAGTTATGAATGTTTCAGACCGTATTGCTGTTATTTATGAAGGACAGATTGTAGATGAATTAAATCCAAAAGAAACTTCAGAACAAGAGCTTGGCTTATTAATGGCAGGTCAAAGTAAAAAGAATCATACGAAGGAGGGGAACGACTAATGTCAAATCGTGTCATTAATATACTCGTTCCTGTCATCTCTATTATTATCGGTTTAATTGTTGGAGCTATCGTAATGGTAGTCAGCGGCTATGATCCAATACAAGGTTATATCGCTCTTTGGACAGGTATTTTTGGAGATTCATATTCAATCGGGAACACAATCCGTCAAATAACACCGTATCTTTTGGCAGGTCTTGCTGTAGCATTTGCCTTCCGTACAGGTTTATTCAATATTGGTGTTGAAGGTCAGTTAATTTTAGGTTGGCTCGCTGCCGCATGGGTAGGATATGCATTTGAATTACCTAAAATTATTCACTTACCATTAGCATTGCTTGCTGCAGCAGTTGCAGGTGCATTTTGGGCCTTTATTGCAGGTTTCTTAAAAGCGAAATTTAAAGTTCACGAAGTAATTGCGACAATTATGTTAAATTACACTGCGCTTTATATTGCGAACGCGGTGATTAAAAGATTGTCAGACGGGAGCTTTAAAACAGAACGTATTCATGAATCAGCTTCATTACGTTCTCCGTTTTTAAGAGAGCTTACAGACAATTCAAGTCTTCACTATGGGATCATTGTTGCACTTTTAATGGTAGTCGTGATGTGGTTTATTTTAGAAAAAAACAACACGTGGGTACGAGCTAAAAGCAGTAGGATTCAATAAAAAATGCTGCTGAATATGCGGGTATGAGTGTCAATAAAAATATTATATTAGCAATGACGATTTCAGGTATGTTTGCTGGACTTGGCGGTGCGATGGAGGCACTAGGTACTTTCCAAAACGCTTCTATTAAACCAGGCTTTACAGGTATAGGTTTCGATGGTATTGCTGTTGCCTTGCTTGGTGCAAACACGCCACTAGGGGTTGTATTTGGAGCCTCATTATTCGGCTCACTTAAATATGGTGCGTTAAATATGCCAAACGCTGCAGGGATCCCAGAGGAAATTGTTTCTATTATTATCGCGTTAATTATTTTCTTTGTAGCTTCTGGCTACATTATTCGAGTTGGATTACAAAAGTTGAGTAAGAAAAAGGAGGGGCAATAACATGACCTTTTTAGAAATGTTATATTTTATCATCCCTTCTGCGATTCTTTATGCAACACCATTAATCTTTACGGCCATCGGTGGTGTTTTCTCTGAACGCTCTGGTGTTGTTAACATCGGGCTAGAAGGTTTAATGATAGTTGGAGCCTTTGTTGGTATATTTGTCAATTTAGAATTTGCTTCAACATTCGGTGCAGCAACTATTTGGGTGGCAATGCTTGCAGCTATCGTTGTAGGAGGTATCTTCTCACTTTTCCATGCTGTTGCCTCAATCTCCTTCCGTGCAGATCAAACGGTATCAGGGGTAGCCATCAACTTACTAGGTTTGGCTGCAACAGTCTTTTTAGTAAAAATGATTTATGATAAAGGTCAAACAGATATGATTGACCAACCTATCGTCGTTTCGGAATTCCTTATTTAGAAGATATTCCATTTTTGGGTCCTTTATTATTCAAAGAAGTTTATAGTACTTCTATATTAGCTTTTGTAGTAGCAATTGGCGCATGGTTTATCATCTATAAAACGCCATTTGGTTTACGTCTTCGCGCAGTCGGTGAGCACCCAATGGCAGCAGATACAATGGGTATAAATGTTAATAAAATGCGCTATATTGCAGTTGTGATCTCAGGAGCTTGGTGGTCTTGGTGGGGCTGTCTATGCCCAAACTATTACGCACGACTTCTCACATGCAACTATTGCTGGGCAAGGGTTTATGGCTATTGCAGCAATGATTTTCGGGAAATGGCATCCAATCGGTGCACTTGGCGCAGCGTTATTCTTCGGTTTAGCGCAAACTTTAAGTATCGCAGGAAATCAAATTCCAATGATCGAAAATATACCTGCTGTGTACTTACAAATATTACCGTATGTCCTAACGATTTTTGCATTAGCAGGCTTTATCGGTAAAGCTAATGCACCAAAAGCAAGTGGACAGCCTTATATAAAAGGTAAACGTTAATTATTAGGTAGCCAAATGTTTTGACTCTAAAGACTGAGCGAAAATGCTCAGTCTTTTTCCTTGTACATATCTTAGATGTTTAGGAAAATAGAGATGTTACACCATCATGCTAATGTAATTTTACACTTTTCAAATACATACTTTGGATTCTTTTTGCAATTATAGACAATAGCCATGTATAGTATGTGTAGTACATTGTTATATTAAGAAGGATAGGAGGGTTTCCATATGTTTAAAACAATACCTTTTGCAAAAGGTGTCAACTTGCATATTCGACAAACAACCCAATTTAAAACCGTAAATTTTTCAATTAAATGGAGAAGAGCATTAACGGCTCAAAATGCATCTGAACGTTCTGTATTAACAAATGTTTTGCAACATAGTAACGCCAAATATACAACGACTGCTGCATTCCGAAGCTTTTTGGATGATTTATATGGTACTGTGTTGTATTTTGACACTTCCAAACGTGGTAATGAGCATACAGTACTAATGAATATAGAGACTGTAAATGATCAATATTTAGCCAATACAAGTGTTTTAAATGAAGTGCTAGGTATTATACACACAGCAATATTTGAACCTAATTTAGAAAACGGTGTATTTAAAGAATCCATTGTAGAACGAGAGAAGAAAATGGTCATTCAGCGTATTGAATCCATCTTCGATGATAAATCCCGTTTTGCTCAGGTTCGCCTTCAGCAAATTTTACGTCCAAATGAACCGGCCTCTATTTCTGCTAATGGCACTGTCGAGGACATTCAAAAAAATTACACCTACTTCATTACTGGAAGCATACCAATCCATGCTTGCCAATGATAAAGTTGACATTTATGTTGCAGGTGATATAAATGAAGACGAAATTGTGGCGAAGCTGAAAAAAAGCGCTACCATTTACGGATCGTACGCCAGAAGAAATTCCTGTTGTGCTACCACAGCAACATCCGCAAAATGATTATGTTCGTGAACAACAAGAAATGAAGCAAGGAAAAATGCATATTGGCTTTAGTACACCTGTAAGATTTGGTGATGCAGATTTTGCAAAAATGCAAATCTTTAACGGCATCTTTGGTGGATATCCACATGCTAAATTATTTATGAATGTCCGTGAAAAGGAAGGTCTCGCTTATTATGTATCTAGTTCATATGCATCCCATTATGGCTTAGTGTTTGTTGTTTCTGGAATTGAACCAAAGAATGAAGAAAAAGCCTTATCACTCATTAAAGAACAACTTGCTGTTATGCAAGCAGGCGAAATAACAGATTTGGAATTAGAGCAAACAAAAGCTATGTTGACGAACCAATTAAAGGAATCATTGGATTCTGCCCGAGGACAAATAGAAATTTTTGACCAATACAAAGATTTACCCGAGGAGTTCACTGTTGAAACTTGGGCAAATATGTGGAAAGCTGTGACGAAGGAAGATGTTGTTGAAATGGCAAAGCAAGTACAGCTAGAAGCGGTCTATTTCTTATGTGGGAAGGAGCAAGTTGTACAATGAAAACAATTGAATTCAAGCAATTAGATGAAACTCTTTACTATGAAAAACTAGAAAACGGTCTAGATGTTTATATTTTACCGAAAAAAAGGATTTTCTAAAACATTTGTCACATTCACCACGAAGTATGGCTCTGTTGATCGTACATTTGTGCCGCTTGGTGAAACAGAAAGCATTACAGTACCTGACGGCATTGCCCACTTTTTAGAGCATAAAATGTTTGAAAAAGAAGATGGGGATGTCTTCCAAAAATTTGGTGAATTTGGTGCCTCTGCCAATGCTTTTACGTCATTTAAACGTACTGCTTACTTATTTTCATCTACAGACAATATATATAAAAGCACAGAAACGTTACTAAATTTTGTGCAAGAGCCTTATTTTACTGAAGCAACAGTCAATAAAGAAAAGGGTATAATTGCCCAGGAAATTACCATGTATGATGATCAGCCAGATTGGCGTCTGCACTTTGGTACGATTGAAAATATGTATCATACACACCCAGTAAAAATTGATATTGCTGGTACGATAGAGTCAATTGATGGTATTACAGCGGATCATTTATATACGTGTTACAACACTTTCTATCACCCAGCTAACATGCTTTTATTTGTTATTGGGGCTGTAGATCCGAATGAGATGATAGCATTTATTCGCGAAAATCAAACTAACAAAGAATTTCCTGAGCCAACACCTATTCAACGCTTTTTTTGATCAAGAGCCAGTTGAAGTGGCCATCAAAGAACGTACATTGAATATGGATGTACAGAAGCCAAAGATGTATATAGGTTTAAAAGCAAAAGATACAAATCTTTCTGGACGTGATATGTTAAAGCATGAGCTTTCTGTCCAAATTGCGCTAGAGCTTATTTTTGGCCGTACCTCAAGCTTTTATGAACGTGTTTATGATGAAGGTTTAATTGATGAGACCTATGCCTTTGATTTTACATTAGAAAAAGGCTTTGGCTTTGCTATGATCGGCTCCGATACAACAGAACCAGCTACATTAGAGAAAGCAATTAAGGAAGAATTAGCCAAGTATGATGGTAAGGGACAATTTGAGCCTACAGATTTAGAACGAGTAAAACGTAAGAAAATTGGATTCTTCCTACGTGCATTGAATTCCATTGAATTTATCGCTAACCAATTTACACGCTATTCGTTTAATGACATGAATTTATTCGATGTTGTGCCTGTATTAGAGGAACTGACGATTGAAGATTTGAAAAAAGCATTTACTTCGATTCAAGGTGAATCTCAACAAACTGTTTTCAAAATCTTACCGGCAGAGAAGGGCGCACAGTGAAAAAAATTTGTCCTTGTACTAGGGGCATCAGGGGAGATTGGCCGTGCTATTTGCCAAAGTCTAGCTGCAGACGGATGGTCTATCTATGTCCATTATTCGAATAACGAGAAAGCTGCACAGGATTTATATGCTTCCCTATCAAAAAAATTTTCCTGCACAGGAATTTATGCTTGTGCAAGGAGATTTTTCAAAAGAAACGGGTGCTGAGTCAGTTGCTTCACAAGTTTTTAATGTGCAGGCTATTGTTTTTTCAAGCGGTCAGGCGCATTATTCTCTCCTTGAAGATACGACAGTTGAAGATATGGATGCTTTATGGCGTGTCCATGTGCAAAATCCTATGCGTTTGACAGCATTACTTTCATCCAAGCTTCGAGCTCATGATGTCAGCTATGTGCTCTTTATCGGTTCAATTTGGGGCGAGGCAGGCTCAGCTGGTGAAGCACTTTATGCTACGGTAAAGGGAGCTCAACACGCTTTTGTGAAATCCTATGCCAAGGAAGCTGCACTGTCACGAATTCGAGTGAATGCAATTGCTCCAGGATTTATTAACACTTCAATGAATAGTCATTTAAGTAAAGAGGAGCTTAATTACATTTTAGAAGACATTCCGTTAGGTACTATTGGAGAAACCACAGATGTGGCTGAGATGGTGCGTTTCTATCTTTCAGGAAAAGCAGATTATGTCACAGGACAAATAATTCGTTTAAATGGTGGCTGGTACATATAATATTCTTTTTTTGCACATACTACATGTGTAAAGGAGGAGGAACATATGACCATTTTAGAAAACTGGCAAAAATGGACATCGTTTTTAGGACAAAATGTTATGCAGGCAGAATCAACTGGTATGCCAAAGAAAATGATTCAGCAGGCAGCTGTACAAATTGGCGAATATTTGGCGACAAATGTCGACCCTAAAAACGAACAAGAGCGAGTGCTGTCGGATTTATGGGGCGTTGCCTCTGAAGATGAAAAAGAAGCACTAGCGAATTGTGTCATTAAACTTGTGCAAAATAAGCATGTGCAGTAAAAAAGAGGAGAGCTTTCTCCTCTTTTTTTCTATATCAAAAACATTCTTCCTATCGAAAAGGGAACGTATGTAAGCCTATTTGGATGGCTTTTAAAAAAAATAGGAAGTTTTTAAAAATAACGAGGTATTTCCATGTATTCTAACTTTCCATTACATAAAAAATCAGCTATGATGGAACTTATAAAGGATTTTTTTACGTTAACTAATAGGAAGGGAACGAGTGTGTTTGAGCGATTGGTACTTTGAATATGAAATTCAGGTGAATCGCCCTGGATTATTAGGAGATATTGCTTCACTTTTAGGGATGCTTCGTGTCAATATTATTTCAATTAATGGTGTCGATGAGGATCGTCGTGGTATGTTAGTGCATACAGACAATGATGAGGCAATTGAGCGTTTTCGTACAATTGTTTCGACAATGGAACATATTAACGTGACCAAATTTCGACAACCTAAACTCCGTGATCGTTTAGCCATTAGGCACGGTCATTATATTCCTCGAGATGCAGATGAAAAAAATACTTTTCGTTTCGTACGAGATGAACTCGGTATCTTGGTTGACTTTATGGCTGAACTTTTTAAAAAAAGAGGGACATAAGCTCATAGGAATACGTGGTATGCCTCGTGTTGGAAAAACTGAATCGATTGTTGCGGCAAGCGTATGTGCTAATAAAAAGTGGATTTTTTTGTCGTCAACTATGATTAAGCAAACTGTCCGGAATAAACTCGCTGGTGATGAATTTAGTGACAATAATATTTTTATATTAGATGGCATTGTGACACGTCGCTCTTCTGATGAACGACATTTACAACTAGTGCGTGAAATGATGAATATGCCTTCCATTAAGGTGGTAGAGCATCCAGACATGTTTGTTCAGCACTCAGAATATAAGATAGAGGATTTTGATTATATCATTGAACTACGTCATCACCCAGATGAAGAAATCACTTATGAAATAATGGAAAAAAATCATATGATGTCCGAATCCGATTCTTTTGGAGGATTTAATTTTTAATTTGATATTAAAGTAGGTGTTATGAGTGGCAGAATTAGGGACTCGACTAAAAGAGGCGAGGCTGTCTAAAGGCTACAGCTTAGACGATTTACAAGAAATAACAAAAATTCAAAAGCGTTATTTAGTAGGAATTGAAGAGGGTAATTATTCGATTATGCCTGGTTCGTTTTATGTACGAGCCTTCATTAAACAATATGCAGATGCTGTTGGTTTAAACGCAGAAGAGCTTTTAGAAACCTATAAAAGTGAGCTGCCAAGTACGCCGAACGATCAGGTCAGCCAATCTATTACGAATAGCCCAAGTAGAAGAAAAGTTTCAAAGGGCCCTTCCAATAAAATGATGGAGGCAATGCCGAAAATAATTGTTGGTTTATTTATCATTGTCATCATTGTCGTGATCTGGGTTTTAGTGCAATCTAAAAATAGCCCAGGAACAGACGGTGAGAACGATACGCCTTCAGAAATAGAATATGATTCAAAAGTAAAACCAATTGATAGTGAAAAAGAAAAAGCTGACGCTGAGAAAAAAAGCTGAAAAGGACAAAAAAAGATTCAGCAGATTCTACGGATTCAACAAAAGAAGAAACACCTGATGAAGATCAAACTGAAGAGGTTAAGCAATCGATTTCAGCGGGTACTATAGAAGCGGATAGAGCTACAACTTCTTATACGTTAACAGGTACAGATACACTTAAAATACGTATTGAAGTGTCAGGTCCTACATTCGTCGGTATTCGTAATCAACAGCAGCAAGAATTATTAGCAGATACTCGCGTCTATAATGCAGGAGAGGTAGTAGAATTTGATGCAACTTCTCAAAACTATGTTCGCATTCGCTTAGGTAATTCACAACAGGCTAAGATATATATTAATGACGAGCTATTAACGTATGCACAGCAAATCGTAACGCAAAACATCGTCATCAATTTCAATAAAGAACAGTAGTCATCTAATGATGACTACTTTCTTTCATCATGAAAGGTGTTAGAAAAATGAACATTCCAAATAAAATTACCATCTCTCGAATCTTACTTATTCCTTTTTTTTGTCATTGTAATGATGTTTGATTTTGGCTGGGGAACAATGTCACTATTCGGTGCGAAGATGCCTGTTCATCACTTTGTAGGTGCTCTTATCTTTATCTTTGCATCAACAACTGATTGGGTGGATGGTTATTATGCACGTAAGTATAATCTTGTGACGACATTTGGGAAATTTTTAGACCCGCTAGCTGATAAATTGCTTGTTTCAGCAGCTTTTATTTTAATGGTGGAGCTTGGTATGGCGCCTGCTTGGATTATCATTGTCATCATCAGCCGTGAATTTGCTGTAACAGGTTTACGTTTAATTTTGGCTGGTGGAGGAGAAGTAGTTGCGGCAAATCAGCTTGGCAAGATTAAAACATGGGCACAAATTGTTGCTATCGCAGCAGCACTTTTACACAATACAATCTTTACGCTAATTGGTATTCCGTTCGATAAAATAATGCTATATATTGCATTGTTCTTCACATTGTGGTCTGGATGGGATTATTTCTATCTAAATCGACGTGTTTTACTTGAGTCTAAATAAGAAAGGTCTTGTGAATCATGAATGCTGAAATTCTTGCAGTTGGTTCAGAATTATTGCTAGGACAAATTACAAATACAAACGCGAAATTTATTTCTAATCAGCTGTCGGAGTTAGGGATAAATGTGTATTATCATACGGTTGTTGGGGATAATGCCAAACGTTTAGAGGAAGCTATAACAATTGCGGAGTCTCGTGCAGATTTAATCATATTTTCTGGTGGGCTTGGTCCTACAAAGGATGATTTAACGAAGGAAACAATCGCACGTCATCTTGATATTTCGCTTGAATTTGATGAGGTCGCCCTAACGTATATTGAGCAGTTTTTTTGCTAAACGAGGTCGTCCAATGACTGAAAATAATCGTAAACAGGCATTAGTATTAGCTGGTTGTGAAGTACTAGCAAACCATCATGGAATGGCACCTGGCATGATACTAACAAAAGGTGGACGAACGTATATCTTGCTACCTGGGCCACCGAAAGAGCTTGAGCCAATGTTTCAATTTGAGGCAAAGCCAAAGCTTGGTGCATTGTTAAATGCTGGAGGTGTTATTGTCTCTCACGTTATGCGCTTTTATGGTATCGGGGAGGCAGAGCTGGAGGTTCGTGTTCAAGCTATTTTAGATACACAAACAAATCCTACTGTTGCACCGCTTGCCTCAGATGGTGAAGTGACATTGCGTGTAACTGCTAAAGCAGAAACAGTACAGGAGGCACAGCAGCTTATTGCGACTAAGGTAGCTGAGATTCAAGCACTTGTTGGCGAATATCAATACGGCGTAGATGACGATTCTCTTGCCTCTAAAACAGTAGAAATGTTACTTGATAATCAATTAACTATATCCGCTGCGGAAAGTTTAACTGCGGGGTTATTTCAATCAGAGCTGGCCGAAATTTCAGGAGTAGGGAATGCGCTTACTGGTGGCGTTGTCACGTATACAGAAGAGGCAAAAATAAATCAGCTTGGCATTCCTAAACAATTACTAGATACACATGGCATTGTCAGCAGTGAATGCGCTGCGGCTATGGCTAGTGCTGTAAAGCAAAAATTTGGTACAAATATTGGTATTGGCTTAACTGGGGCAGCAGGACCAACAGCACACGATCACCAACCAGTTGGAACAGTTTGGATTGGTATCGCCATTGACGATGAAGAACCAATCACGTATTTACTTCATTTATCGGGTATGCGGAATACAAATCGACTTCGTGCAGTAAAGTTTACATGTCATTATCTAATGCAGCTTTTGGAAGAAAGAGGATATAATAAACGCTATAAATAGAGAAAAAGTAGGAATTTGGGTAGAGGAAAATTACCCAAATTTTTATTTTGAAGAAAAATCGAATAAACGTTCGCTTTTTTTCTTGCGTGTTCTCTCAAAAACAAGTATAGTAGAGATAGAGAAAAACAGTGAACAGTTTTCGAAGGAGGAAAATAAATGAGTGATCGTAAAGCAGCCTTAGAACAGGCGTTAAAACAAATTGAAAAGAACTTTGGTAAAGGTTCAATTATGAAACTTGGCGAAAAAACCGATTTAGAAATTGCTACATCATCGAGCGGTTCGCTAGCACTTGATGCTGCACTAGGTGTTGGTGGTTATCCACGTGGGCGAATTATTGAAGTTTATGGTCCAGAATCATCAGGTAAAACAACGGTTGCTCTCCATGCAATTGCAGAGGTGCAAGCAACTGGAGGACAAGCAGCATTTATCGATGCTGAGCATGCATTAGATCCAATTTATGCACAAAAATTAGGTGTTAATATTGATGAACTACTATTATCGCAGCCGGATACAGGCGAGCAAGCCCTTGAAATTGCCGAAGCATTAGTTCGTAGTGGTGCAATTGATATTATCGTTATTGACTCAGTGGCTGCATTAGTGCCTAAAGCTGAAATTGAGGGGGATATGGGTGATTCCCATGTCGGTTTACAGGCACGTTTAATGTCTCAGGCATTACGTAAACTTTCTGGTGCTATTAATAAATCGAAAACGATTGCTATTTTCATTAACCAAGTACGTGAAAAAAATTGGTGTAATGTTCGGAAATCCAGAAACAACACCAGGTGGACGTGCTCTTAAGTTCTATAGCTCTGTTCGTTTAGAGGTTCGCCGCGCAGAAGCCATTAAACAAGGCAATGATATTATGGGGAATCGCACAAAAGTGAAGATTGTGAAAAACAAAGTTGCACCACCTTTCCGTACAGCTGAGGTAGATATTATGTATGGAGAAGGGATTTCAAAAGAGGGCGAAACAGTTGATTTAGGTGTTGAGCTTGACATCGTTCAAAAAAAGCGGCTCTTGGTATGCTTATGGTGATGAACGTTTGGGGCAAGGACGCGAAAACGCAAAACAATATTTAAAAGAAAACCCTGCCGTTATGGAGGAAATTGCTAATAAGATTCGTTCCTCTTATGGTATTGCTGCATCTTCATACACAATCGCTGCTCATGATGAGGAAGAAGAAATGGATGAAGAATTAATGCTTCTTCTTGAAGATGAATAATAAAAATGCATTGTTCCCACTCTAATTTGAGCAGGAACAATGCATTTTTTTGTCTATATTCCATATAAAGGTGGGTATACTCATGTAGATACCATCATGATTCTAATGAGAGTGTAAATAAAAAATTATATCCATAGTACTGTTTATTCCTAATTATGTAAAATGGATAAATGTAATTCTAGTGTAAAAGTATTAGGAACTTTATCTTTATTCAGCGGAATACTACCACCATTATGAATTACTTTTTTTCTGGAGAGGGGCGAACAGGTGCCCGACTATCCTTGACAGAGTTTGAGGCTAGCTATACAATTAAATATGTATAATTTCTGAATTATGACTTTAAATAGGCAGTACATTTTATCTTCATTCAGTAGAAAACTCCCACCTCTAAAGGCGGTGAGATGAATACGGATGTAGTTCCTTTTCAGTGAGTGTTTAAACACCTATTGAATGAAGCTAAAGCCTTTGGCGGGTGTCCACAGATTTTGAAAGATATGAATTCCTGCAGGTCTATGCAAATTCAAAATCTGGAAGCAATTATGCCAAGGCGAAATGGATGTATGCGCCGACTGAAACTGTATTACCCAAATAGCAAGAGGAGGTGTTCATATGGATGGAATTACTATCATCTCCGCTTTGCTTGGAATCATCGTTGGTGCCGCTGTTAGCTATATCTACATGAAAAAAAGTGAATGACTCAAAAATCACTGGTGCTAAACATGTTGCTGAAACAATCGTTGAAGAAGGAAAACGAGAAGCGGAGGCATTAAAAAAAGGAAGCACTACTTGAAGCCAAAGATGAAACTCACAAATTTCGTACTGAAGCTGAGAATGACATTCGTGAACGTCGTTTAGAACTTCAAAAACAAGAGAACCGTTTATTGCAAAGAGAAGAGAATCTTGATCGCAAAGATGATGCTCTAAATAAGAGAGAAGCTGGCTTAGAGCGTAAAGAACAAGCTCTTGCCGAAAGACAACAGCATATTGAACAGATGGAAAGCAAAGTGGACGAGCTCGTTGCCTCGCAAAAAGCAGAGCTAGAGCGAATTTCTGCTTTAACTAGAGATGAAGCAAAGACTATTATCTTAGGAGAAGTAGAAAAAGAGCTAGCAACTGATATTGCTGTGATGACGAAGGAATCAGAAACACGTGCGAAAGAAGAATCAGATAAAAAAGCACGTGAAATTTTATCATTAGCATTACAACGTTTTGCTGCGGACCACGTTGCAGAAACAACGGTGTCTGTCGTGAACTTGCCAAATGATGAAATGAAGGGTCGAATTATTGGTCGTGAAGGACGAAATATCCGCACATTGGAAACGCTAACAGGTATAGATTTAATTATTGATGATACTCCAGAAGCGGTT
The DNA here is from genome assembly GCA_001312325.1 of Lysinibacillus pakistanensis. The sequence goes on from BBDJ01000004.1 coordinate 173,455, forward strand.
ATTTTATCTGGCTTTGACCCAATTCGTCGTGAGACGGCTCGACTTGCACTTGAAAAGCTTGTACAGGATGGCCGTATTCACCCTGCTCGAATTGAGGAAATGGTGGAAAAAGCTCGTCGTGAAGTGGATGAACAAATCCGTGAAACAGGTGAGCAAACAACATTTGAAATTGGCATTCATAACTTACATCCTGATTTAATGAAAATTTTAGGCCGTATGAAATATCGTACAAGCTATGGGCAAAACGTCCTAAAACATTCAATTGAAGTCGCATATTTGGCAGGATTATTAGCTGCTGAACTTGGTGAAGATGTAGCATTAGCTCGTCGCGCAGGCTTATTACATGATATTGGTAAAGCAATTGACCATGAAGTTGAAGGTAGCCATGTCGAAATCGGTGTGGAATTAGCAACAAAATATAAAGAACATCCAGTAGTCATTAATAGTATTGCTTCTCACCATGGTGATACAGAAGCAACATCTGTCATTGCAGTATTAGTGGCTGCAGCTGATGCATTATCGGCTGCTCGTCCAGGTGCTCGCAGTGAGACACTCGAAAACTATATCCGCAGGCTTGAAAAATTAGAAGAAATTTCAGAGAGCTATGAAGGTGTAGAAAAATCCTATGCAATTCAAGCTGGTCGTGAAATTCGAATTATTGTCCAACCTGAAAAAAATTGATGACTTAGCTTCACATCGCTTAGCACGAGATATCCGTAAGCGAATTGAAGAAGAGCTCGATTATCCAGGTCATATCAAAGTTACTGTCATTCGTGAAACACGTGCTGTGGAGTACGCGAAATAATATTGAATGTTAGAGGTTTCTCAAGATGATTATCTAGAGGACCTCTTTTTTTACTGTCAATGAATCCGCAATATACAGCTTTGTAGTCAAAAAGCGTCAAGAGCCTGTACTGATTAAACTGTAATCAAAAGAATATTGAAGCACACTTGAAATATGCACCTCCTATACTAAAACGCTACAATCACAATATTTAATATTTTTTTTGCTTAATACTCTTACTGAGGTTACAATTAATGATGTTATAGAGCCAGTCATTAAAAAGGGCTTCATAAAGCTCCAACTTATAGCAATAAAATGGCAGCGTAATTGATAGAAAGAGGCGTATGTAAAAATGAAAGTATTGTTTATAGGAGATATTGTCGGTTCGATAGGTAGAGACGCAGTAGAAAAATATTTACCGCGCTTAAAGAAAAAATGGAATCCAGACGTTGTAATCGCAAATGGTGAAAATGCAGCGGCAGGTCGTGGCATTACTCGTAATATTTATAATGACTTATTACAAATGGGTGTGGATGTCATTACGATGGGAAATCATACATGGGATAATAAAGATATTTTTGATTTTATTGATGATGCAGATTATTTGATTCGTCCCGCAAATTTCTCAAGCGAGGCTCCTGGTAAAGGATGGTGCAGATTTCAAAAAACGGAGTGACCATTTCTGTGATTAATCTGCATGGCCGTGTGTTTTTACCTCCTCATGAGGACCCATTTGCAATGGCAGAGAAATTAATTGAAGAAGCACATAAAACGTCACCACTGGTATTTGTAGATTTTCATGCAGAGGCGACAAGTGAAAAAAATTGCACTTGGTTGGCATTTAGATGGCAAGGCATCGGCAGTTGTAGGCACTCATACTCATGTACAGACAGCTGATGCACGTATTTATCCAAATGGAACAGCCTATATTACAGACGTTGGAATGACGGTCCTTACGATGAAATTTTAGGAATGACAAAAGAAAGTGTTATTTATAAATTTCAAACAAATATGCCATCTCGTTTTGAGGTGCCCAAAAAAAGGACGCGATGTGCTAAGTGGCTTTTTTTGTAGACATTGATAATCAAACAGGAAAAGCACTGCATTGCGAGCGTATCTATATAAATGAAGATTATCCATTTCAGGTGTGAGGGAAGAAACTATTGTGTATGCTCTAAATGCACGATAGTTTTTTTCGATTCTATTGACAATAAAAAGTCATTCTTTTTTGATTGTTTGCAATATATCAGAAATGAAAATAGTCTATTTTCTTCTCGCCGAGCATAAAATGACCTATCGACAATAACTTGAGGTCCAAAAGGGGGACGTTTAGTTGTTGAGCGTAAACACTATTCGCGAAACGGGGAGGAATAATTGTGGATTCATTAAAAGTATCATCACGCTCTAATCCAAATTCAGTTGCAGGTGCATTAGTCGCGGTAATCAGAGAAAAAGGGCAGGCAGAAATGCAAGCAGTTGGGCAGGTGCACTTAACCAAGCCGTGAAAGCAGTGGCCATTGCACGCGGATTTGTAGCGCCAAGTGGCACAGATTTAATTTGCGCACCGGCGTTTGCCGATATTTTAATTGCTGGTGAGGAACGTACAGCTTTGAAACTTCTAGTAGAAAAACGTATTCGATAAAAATGGAATGAAGTAAAATGCCTTGCACATTTTTAGTGCAGGCATTTTTTTCATTATTTGCAGGAACATCTAGGTACATAATTTCGGAAAAATCACTCATCCTTAAATATGTTAACTGTCACTTGAAAATAGCAAGTTAATTTTTTTTATACTGCATTAATAGACCATATTGATGTAAACCGAAAATTACCCAGAAATTTAGTGAAAACAAGAAGTGAAGTGAGGGAATAATTGGACTTATGACTGATTAGTGGCGAGTGGAAAAAACTTTTACTTTAGTATTTCGATAATTATAATTTATTGAACGGGATTTTCAGTCAAAGGTCTGATTTTCGGTTAAATCGTGGAATAACAATAGTGCAGACCGTTTCTTCGTGTTAAACTTATGAAGGAAAAATAGTAGTACACATTGGATTTAAGGAGTTGTTGACATGTTACATCAGCTTTCATGGAAAGTCGGTGGGCAACAGGGTGAAGGGATTGAAAGTACAGGTGAGATTTTCTCAATGGCAATGAATCGTTTAGGTTATTTCCTATACGGTTATCGTCACTTCTCTTCTCGAATTAAAGGTGGCCATACGAATAATAAAATTACAGTTCGTCCAACAGAGGTACGATCTATTGCGGATGATTTAGATATTTTAGTAGCGTTTGACCAAGAAACAATTGACGTTAATTATAAAGAATTAACGGAAAAAGGCGTTATTTTAGCGGATTCTAAATTTGAACCAGTGAAGCCGGAAGATTCAAAGGCACCATTATTTGCCGTACCATTTACAGAAGTAGCAGCAGAGTTAGGTACTTCGTTAATGAAAAATATGGTGGCAATTGGAGCAACTGCGTCATTGTTAAATTTAGAAAACGAAGTATTCCAAAATGTTGTTGATGATATTTTTGGTAAAAAAAGGTGAAGAAGTTGTTCAGAAAAATATGGAGGCCATTGCACGTGGTCGACAAATCATGAATGACCTGTTAGGTAATCGTGTAGGCGAATGGGAATTAGCACCAGCTGATGGGAAACGCCGCATGTTTATGATTGGTAATGATGCTATTGCACTTGGAGCACTTGCAGCTGGGACACGCTTTATGGCAGCCTATCCAATTACGCCAGCTTCTGAAATTATGGAATACCTAATTAAAAAATTACCGAAATTCGGTGGTACAGTTATCCAAACAGAAGATGAGATTGCTGCAGCGACAATGGCAATTGGTGCAAACTTCGGTGGTGTTCGTTCCTTTACAGCTTCAGCTGGACCGGGTCTTTCGTTAATGATGGAAGCAATTGGTCTTTCAGGTATGACAGAGCAGCCACTAGTTGTTGTTGATACACAGCGTGGTGGTCCATCAACAGGATTACCAACAAAGCAAGAGCAATCAGATTTGATGGCAATGTTATATGGTACGCATGGCGAAATTCCTAAAGTAGTGATTGCACCTTCAACAATGGAGGAAGCATTTTTTTGATACAATCCAAGCCTTTAACATTGCAGAGGAATTACAATTACCAGTTATTCTAATGACTGATTTACAATTATCTCTAGGTAAACAATCTGTTGAACCATTTGATTACAATAAAATTGAAATCCGTCGTGGGAAAATGGTCACTGATGACATTGAAGAGGCGGCAGATAAAGCTTATTTCAAACGTTATGAAAATTCAGAAGATGGTATTTCACCGCGCGTGCTACCTGGTACATTAAATGGTATTCACCATGTAACTGGTGTCGAGCATGATGAAACAGGAAAGCCATCGGAAGCAACTGGTAATCGTCAAACACAAATGGATAAACGATTCCGTAAACTAGCTTCATTAACATTTGATCAGCCAGTTTATATAAATGCACCACATGAGGAAGCAGATATTTTACTAGTGGGCTTTAACTCAACACGTGGAGCGATAGAGGAAGTACAAGAACGATTAAATGCTGAGGGCATGAAGGTAAACCATGCGCATATTCGTTTAATTCATCCATTCCCATCTAAAGAAATAGCGCCTTTAGTAGGGACAGCGAAAAAGGTAATTGTTGTGGAAAATAACTATACTGGCCAATTAGCCAATATTATGAAAATGAATGTTGGTGGTCACGATAAAATTGAGACGATTACAAAATATAATGGTACACCATTCTTGCCAGGTGAATTAGAAAATCGTGTGAAGGAGTTGACTCACTAATGGCAACATTTAAGGATTTTCGAAATACAGTAAAACCAAATTGGTGCCCAGGTTGTGGAGACTTCTCTGTACAAGCGGCCATTCAACGCGCTGCGGCGAACGTTGGCATCGAGCCAAATGAGCTAGCTGTCATTTCTGGGATTGGCTGTTCGGGCCGTATTTCAGGCTACATTAATTCTTATGGTTTCCATGGTATCCATGGTCGTGCACTACCGATTGCACAAGGCTTAAAAATGGCGAACCGTGATTTACATGTTATCGCTTCAGGTGGTGATGGCGATGGCTTTGCAATTGGTATGGGGCATACAATTCATGCAATCCGCCGTAATATTGACATTACTTATATTGTTATGGATAACCAAATTTACGGTTTAACAAAGGGGCAAACATCTCCACGTTCAGCGGCAGGCTTTATTACAAAATCTACACCAGGTGGGGCGATTGAGCCTTCCTTAAAACCATTAGAAGTAGCTTTAACAAGTGGCGCAACTTTTGTCGCACAAGGTTTCTCAACGGATATAAAAGAGTTAACCGCTTTAATTGAAGCAGGTATTAATCATAAAGGCTTCTCATTCATCAACGTATTCTCACCTTGTGTTACGTATAACAAAGTGAACACGTACGATTGGTTTAAAGAAAACTTAACGAAACTTGCTGATATCGAAGGCTATAATAATTCTGACCGTGGTATGGCAATGCGTACAGTGATGGAGCATGAGGGCTTAGTAACAGGTATTATTTATCAAGATACTGAAACAGCTTCATATCAAGAAAAAGTACCAGGCTACTCAGAGCTACCATTAACAGATATTGATATTAAAATGAGCGAAAATGATTTTAATGAATTAGTAAAAGAATTTATGTAAATCAATAACAAAGCGTATTTAAGAGAGTCTTAAATACGCTTTTTGCATGTTAAAAATCAGCAAGAGACACATTATTGCCCCCAAGGCTGTTCACCATATCTTTTGAGCATTACGACTTCGCCATCATTCTTTTTAATACGATTATATACATACTTAATTTTGTATTTATTGTATTTTTCCAATTCGATTTTGTCGTAAAAATCCTTTGGTAGAGCTAACTCCCGTTCATTAATTAAAAGATAGTGATCTCCGTTCTTCTCCATTATATTTTGTTCATCAATTTTAAAGGTACTTTCGATTTGCACATCATTTAACGTATAAAAACCTACAGCAAACAAGCCTATAAATAAGAGTGATAAACAGATAGCTATCCAATTACCTTTTCTCAAGACCATCTCCTCCTTTTTTTATCTTTATCTTTTATACGAATAATCCATAAGATAGTTTCAAATTCTCCCGTTATTACGAATAACAACAATAACAATTTCAATCCTTATAAAATCCTTATAATCATTTTCTACACTATAGTCATCGAAAGGATGATGACTTCAAATGGATACTATTATTTTAAAAACCGAAAATCTGAGTAAAAGCTTTAAGGGACAAAAAAATTGTAGAGGATTTGTCACTGACGATACCACGCAATACTGTCTATGGCTTACTAGGCCCTAATGGTGCTGGAAAATCAACTACATTAAAAATGATGACTGGTATGCTGCGCCCAAGTACAGGTAAAATATTATTTAATGGACATGAATGGAATCGCAATGATTTACATGATATTGGTGTATTAATTGAAACACCGCCCCTATATGAAAATTTAACGGCAAGAGAAAATCTGAAAGTCCGAACGATTGCGCTTGGATTACCAGCATCACGTATTGATGAGGTATTAAGGATTGTTGATTTGACCAATACAGGGAAAAAAAAGAGCCGGACAATTTTCCTTAGGCATGAAACAGCGTTTAGGAATAGCTATTGCACTGTTAAACTATCCAAAGCTTTTAATTCTAGACGAACCAACGAATGGGCTTGATCCAATTGGCATTCAAGAGCTAAGAAAATTAATTCGATCATTTCCAGAGCTAGGTATTACAGTCATATTATCGAGCCACATCCTGTCAGAAGTGGAGCAGGTCGTTGATGAAATAGGGATTATTGCAGGAGGAAAATTAGGCTATCAGGGAGCTGCACCACAGGGACAGGAATTAGAAGCATTATTTATGCAGGTAGTGTCTGCTAGTAGAAAGGCAGGCAATTAGTATGATTTCCATAGTGAGGGCTGAAAGATTAAAATGGAAAAAGACATTTATTGTTAAATTAGTTTGGCTAGCACCCATAGTGGCGATAGTACTCACTGCATTATTGATGGGAGGAAGCTTTTTTTCAAAAGGGTGCTTATAATTGGTGGTATACAATGCTCTTACCAGGTGCTCTGACGATATGTTGTGCAATAGTCATGGAAAAAGATGCTAAATTGAAATACCATAGTATTCTTGCACTGCCGATTGATCTGAAGAAGATCTGGTTTGGCAAAATACTTGCATGTAGTGCCTGGTTGCTATTAATTTCACTTATTTTCTTTGCAGGAATTACTGCTGGTGGAATACTTTTTGGGAATAGCTTTTCTTTCATAAATAGTCTTACAGGTAGTTTGGTGATTTTTGTCACGTTTTTATGGCAAATTCCACTTTGTTTATTCCTTGCGGCAAAATTAGGAACTTATATGGCGATTTTTATAAATATAGTTGGCAATCTTGCTGGTATGATTGCATTTGCAAATGGAGAGTTTTGGTATAGAGTTCCTTATGCCATTACAGCAAGACTAATTTGTCCAACTCTTGAGATTTTACCAAATGGTTTGCCAGTGCCTGAGGGCAGCCCATTATTAAGCATGTCGGTTATAGTTCCTGGCATTGTAATTGCTTTAGCATGGTTTGCATTAATTAGCTTCTTTACTGCACGTTGGTTTCAGAAAAGGGAGGCGAAATAGTATATGGTAATGTTAAGATTACTGAGAGCAGAGTTTCTTAAAACAAAAAGAACGCCATTTTTGCTCACACATCTAATTGTACCTATTATAATTTCAGGGATATTTTTAGCATACTATACTTATTCACCATGGGATTTTAATGATAGGGTAACGGCATACCTTCAAGGAGTAACATGCGGGTTTCCAATTATTATTGGATTAGTTTGTGCAATGGCTGCGGAGCAAGAAGCAAAGGCAGGGCAGTTTCAGGAGATGCTAACAGCTACTAAAACAAAAATAATTGCCTATTTAAGCAAGTTGCTACTGTTATTGTTATTTAGTTTTGGAGCAATATTACTGTCCTTCGGTATTTTTAGTGTTGGTTTTATTGAACTTTTGCATGAAGATACTTTTGGTTATCAATTTTATTTCATAGCTGGATGTATTCTATTTGTTAGCTTTGCATTTTTATATATTTTACATTTTTTTTGTTAGTCTTCAATTTGGTAAAGGGGCCTCAATCGGATTAGGTATTGTGGGATCGCTATTAGTAGCCTTACTCCTCACTGGACTAGGTGATGGTATTTGGTCATTTTTACCTTATGGTTGGGGTGGTCACTTTGTTTCATTGTGGACAATGAGGGCGTCCGGGCTTGATCTATCGACGGTAGGAATAGGACTCCAGGAAGGTATTTTTGCTTCAGTTTGCGGAACATTGCTAGCGTTAGTCCTATCTTGTTTATGGTTCTGGAGATGGGAAGGAAGAAAAACAGAAAGCTAGGGAAAATGATGAGGGTAGAAGTATGGCAAAAATATTAGCAGTGGATGATGAAAAAGATATTTTAGTATTGATAAAAAATGCATTACTAAAAGACGAACATTTAGTAACGGCAGTCTCTGATGCGACAGACGTAAGTAAAATGAATCTTGGTGCTTTCGATTTAATTTTATTGGATGTGATGATGCCCGAAATGGATGGATTTACTTTATGTGGCCAAATACGTCATGCTGTAGATTGTCCTATCCTTTTTTTTAACGGCTAAATCGTTGGAGGAGGATCTAATGTACGGTCTAGGTCTTGGTGCAGATGATTATATTATCAAGCCGTTTGGAATTGGGGAGCTGCGTGCAAGAGTGAATGCGCATTTGAGACGTGAAAAAAAGAGAAAGACGTAGCATTCTTTTTGTAGATAACGTTCACTTCAATCTATCTGGCAAAGAGCTGTTTGTAAATGAAGTTAAGGTAATGCTGACAAAAAGCGAATATGAAATATGCGAATTTCTAGCTCGAAATCGGGGACAGGTGTTTTCTAAAGAAAAGATTTATGAAACTATTTTTGGGTTTGATGGGAAAAGTGACAGTACAGCAATCACTGAGCATATTAAAAATATTCGTTCGAAGCTTCATGCCTTTGATGTGGACGCCATTGACACTGTTTGGGGGATTGGATATAAGTGGAGACAATGAGGCCTAATAAAGGAATACGTTTACATACTTTTTTTTCTTCGATATCTCTTTTTCCTAAGTTTAGGCGTCATTCTGTTAGTAGTACTACTGCTCGGTTTAACGTTGTTTGCACTTTCTACCAATATCGTATTACCAGCAAATTATGCAGAAACTCAAATTTCGTTATCAAGATCGTATTGCATCTAGTAGTTCAGTTACAGCTGATATGATCCCGGATCTTGTTGATTACGCAGTCTTTTCTAAAGAAGGTAAATTTCTTGCAGGAAATCTTTCAAATAAGGAAGCTTTTAAAGCTTGGGATGTTATGAAAAAAAAAGCATTCTCAAAGTATCACTCATTTTTACTCGTTTATAGAGCGAGAAAATGAGATTTGTATATTACGGTATGATTTAGTGCCACAGTATCGTTCGGCTATTATGAGGAAGTATTTACCCAATCCACAACTATTAGATATTCTATTGTTTATTATAGGGGTTATAACTATAGCAACTGTCCTTGCAATCCATTTTGGAAGAAAGCTAAAGAAAAAAAATGTTTAGCTTGCAGGAAGCTATTGAAAAAAAATACAAAATCAAAATTTGGATTTTAGTATTAATCCAACAGGAATTCGTGAAATAGATAATATATCCTTCTCACTGGAGCAAATGAAGGGAGCATTAAACAACTCATTAAAGCAGCAATGGGAATTAGAGCAAGCTAGAAGAGAACAAATATCAGCTCTTGCTCATGATTTGAAAACACCTCTTACCATTATTCGAGGAAATGCAGAGCTTTTACAGGACACTGTCCAAGATGAGACACAAAGAGAATATAATGACTATATTTTAAAAAAAATACGATGGAAATTGAGAAGTTTACAAAACAGCTAATAGATCTATCGAAAATGGAGCAAAAAGTTGTTAGTGAAAAAGCGAATGTAGAAATGGATGCATTTATTCTTCAGCTAGAACATCAAATGAAGGCTCTGTCTTTAGAAAAATGCCTTGAAGTGATTGTTGAAAAGGACAATCTTCCAGCTTCAATCTTTATGGATAAAGAGCTTTTTTTATCGAGCAATGTTGAATCTGATTGTCAATGCAGTAGAGCATTCGCCAATTAAAAGCAAAGTCATATTATTGGTTCAAGGAGAGATGAATTTCGTTCATTTTATTGTAGTAGATAGTGGTGCTGGTTTTTCAGCAAAAGATTTAAACGAAGCCACAAAGCAGTTTTATCGGGGAGATCCAAGTAGAAACTCAGCAAATCATCATGGTATGGGTCTTTATATTGCCCAATCTATCATTACTAAACATGGTGGAACGTTGACACTCGAAAATGATTCAATGTCTGGTGGAGGTAAGGTAACCATTACGATTCCAATCAAACCTTAAAAAGAATGAATTTAGCGTAGAGCTAAATTCATTCTTTTTTTCTCTTTATTTCGGATATACGTAGCTTTAACAGTTCTATAGGTAATGTGTGCTGATTGGCGTTTTCTTAGATATAAAGAAAACAATTAACATTCCTCAATGGTGAGGGGCTATAAAAATTATTATAATAAAACAGCCTTTCCATTAAATGCTTAAGTTTAAATAGCTAAAGTTGTTTTCATTTGAATGCTTGTACACCAATGATATAACAGTGATTTAGTATAGATTTTTAAACCAATTCAAGGAGGAATGCTATGAGCAAAATATGGAAGTCGGCAGTATCCTTTTTCGCCATCTATTTGTTATTTACACAGACTATATTTGGCAGTGTATCTGTGCTAGCAGAGTCAAATGGCAGTCCACAGCCAATACTCAACACCATCATGACATCGGATGGGCAGCCCTATAAGGAGGGTGACATCGCTACAAGTCCTGTTACGATTCAAGTCACAACGTCCTCAGCCGATAGTGCCAGTATACAGCTAGAGCTATCCAAGGACAAAGGTGATTCGTGGGAGGAATTGGATAGCATGGCACCCCTTGTGCTAACTGAGGAGGGCGACTATTATCTTTGGTTTAGAATCAAGGGACAGCAAGCCATCAACAAGCATCATGTTCGTATCATACCACGGTTCACTGTATTAGCTGGAAATCATCCGATTTATGTAAATGCAGCATCAACTGGAGGTAATGATGGTAGTAGCTGGAGTAATGCCTTCAAAGATTTACAATCAGCACTCAATGCAGCTCAAACAGGGGATGAAATTTGGATTGCCACTGGAACCTATACACCCACAAAGAAGATTTCTGCAAATGATCCACGTACGGCAACCTTCCAAATGAAAAATGGAGTAGCAATTTATGGAGGCTTTCAGGGAACAGAAACCAAATTGGCTGAGCGTAATGTTCAAGCAAATCCAACAATATTAAATGGTCTAGGGGATATTTATCATGTATTTTATCACCCAAATGGCTTGTATTTAGATCGTTCAGCTGTACTTGATGGAGTGACGATTACAGGAGGGGATGCCAATGGAAGCTTGGAGCATATGTATGGAGGCGGTATGTACAACTGGAGGAGTAGTCCAACCATAACGAATGTAACATTCAATGAGAATAAAGCAAGCATTGGTGGTGGCATGTACAATGACAACGTTAGTAGTCCAACCATAACGAATGTGGCGTTTAGTGAAAATGAGGCAGACTTTGGTGGTGGGATGCACAATAATAACTATAGTAGTCCAACCATAACAAACGTGGTGTTTAATGGAAACGAGGCCACCGAAGGAGGGGGAATGTACAATTATCAGAAAAGTAACCCATCCTTAACAAACGTAACATTCAATGGAAATAAGGCAAACGTTGGAGGTGGCATGTTCAGTAATACCGCTAGTAACCCAAACTTAACGAGTGTAAGATTCAGTGGAAATAAAGCAAACGCTGGAGGTGGCATGTACAACTGGAGTAGTAGCCCATCCATAACGAATGTAACTTTCAAGAGGAATGAGGTAACTGCTGATGGTGGAGGCCTATTCAATTATGATAGTAGCCCGACACTAACGAATGTAGAGTTTAGTGACAATACAGCAAATTATGGAGGAGTCTTGTACAATATTAATAGTAGCTTGACACTATTGAATGTAACAATCAGCGGGAATCAGGGAGAGAAAGGTGCAATCGTTGGTGGGAATTCTCAAAGTAAAATTCAAAATAGTATTATCGTTGGTAACCATAATAAACCTGCTCTTTCTAACTATGCGGGCACGATTGCCAATAGCTTATTGGATGTAGAGGAAAATGGGACTGTACTAGCTAAATTTCACAAGTCAAAATCAGATGTAGAAACGGACACTTATCAACCTGAAGATTTATTTATCAATCCAAGTCAGTCTGATTATCGATTAAGAGCAAACTCACCAGCTATTAACAAAGGGAACAATAGTGATAATACGATATTAACCGACCTTTCTGGCAATCCTCGTATTCAAGGAGTGAAAATTGATTTAGGTGCATATGAGGCATTTCCTTATACGGTGACATATCAGGAAAATGGAGCGATAAATGGGGACGTACCAATTGATAAGGAAACATATGATCAAGGACATTCAGTAATTGTACAAAGCAATAGTGGCAATCTTGAGAGAGCAGGCTATACGTTTAAAGGTTGGAATACACAAGCGGATGGAAAAGGCACACTTTATGCAGAAAATACAACATTCCCAATGGGCAAAGCGGATGTCACATTGTATGCAGAGTGGATGGTGAATCCAACCTACCAAGTTCAATATGATAAGAACGGTGCAACAGGTGGTCAAGTGCCACAGGATTACAACGAGTATGAAGAAAACGAAATGGTAACAGTACAAAACAATAGCGGCAATCTTGAGAGGGAAGGCTATACGTTCAAGGGCTGGAACACACAAGCAGATGGAAAAGGCACATTCTATGCAGAAAATACAACATTCCCAATGGGTAAAGGGAATGTCACACTGTATGCAGATTGGACTAAAAAAAACCAACCTATACCGTCACATATGATGCGAACGGTGCAACAGGTGGTCAAGTGCCACAAGATCACAACGAGTATGAAGAAAATGAAATGGTAGTGATACAAAGCAATAGTGGCAAGCTTATGAGGGAAGGCTATACGTTCAAGGGCTGGAATACACAAGCAGATGGAAAAGGCACCCCCTACACTGAAAACGCAACGTTCCCAATAGGCAAAGCAAATGTCACGCTGTATGCAGAGTGGACAAAAAAAACCAAACCTATACCGTCACATATAATGCGAACGGCGCAACAGGTGGTCAAGTGCCACAAGATAATAGCGAGTATGAAGAAAACGAAATGGTAACGGTCCAAAGCAATAGTGGAAAGCTTGTGAGGGAAGGCTATACGTTCAAGGGCTGGAATACACAGGCAGATGGAAAAGGTACCCCCTACATGGAAAGCGCAATCTTCCCAATGGGTAAAACAAATATCACATTATATGCACAGTGGACAGTAAACCCACCAACAACTGGTGGAAGCACTACATATCCATCAACATCAAACGACAATGATTTTTCCCCACCAGCACCTGTGAAAATTACGTTTCATACAAATGGTGGCACAACACTAGCGCCAATCGAGCTTGCATACAATACAAAAGCAAAAGATTTACCTATCCCAACAAGAGAGGGTTTCTGTTTTGATGGTTGGTATCGGGATGTAACGTTAACCACACTGTGGGCTGAAGATACGCTTGTGAGGGAAAATCTCAAGCTGTATGCGAAATGGACAGTATTGCCAGAAGAAGAATTGGAAAAACCAATAGAACCAAAAGAGCCCCACCAGCCATCTGTGGTAACTTTCCAGGATATTGAAAACCATTGGGCCAGAGAAATGATTGCGGCATTAGCAACGCTGGGCATTATTAAAGGCTATAAAGATGATACTTTCCGTCCAGATGAGCCGATTAGTCGTCAGCATGTGATGGCACTCTTTTCACGCGCCTTTGAGTTCGAAACAATTCGTCCTGCAACTGTCTTTTCTGATGTAGCACCAAATCATATATATTATGATGAGATTATGACCATGCAGAGAGCAGGGATTATCGACGCACAAATGGTACATTCGCGCCAGCAGCCTATCTTACAAGAGCACAGTTAGCAAAAGTTTTAGTGGGTACATTGCGTCTAACACCTGAAGGTAGTAGCTCGTTCAAGGATGTATCCAGTTCACATTGGAGTGCAGGCTATATTGCAGCACTAGAACGAAGAGGAATTGCCTTGGGGGATAATGGCTATTTCCGTCCTGAGGCTCCTGTTACAAGAGCGCAATTAGCAGCCTTTTTATACCGTGCAATGCAGCAAGGGACGTCTGAATTTTAAGGCGTCTCTTTTTTCATCCCATTTACGAGTATTCAGTTATATAAATTATTGTGTAGCATATTGCGGGAAAATACATAAATAAGCGCTTCCCGTACAGGAAAACTTCCTATAAAAAAATGCTACAATAAAAGAAAAAAAGAAGAGGCGATGCGCGTGAGTAACGTCATTGATTTTATTGCAAAGAAAAAAAGAACGTGAAGAAAGGCAGCGTGTTCAAGAATTAGAGCACTATGTTGCAACGCAGTGTAACTTTGAGCATCCAAGGAACATTGACGCACTTGTTGATGAAAAAATAATCGAAGTGAAAGATCATTCGCTATTTCTAGGTTTTCTATCCATTTTAAAGGATGAGCAAATTGATCCTCTTGATATTTTTCAGGATGTGTTTACTTTCGAGCCAGCTCAATTTGAGGTGTCCTATAATATGAGATGGTGGTCAGTTGTCCAGCTTGCCTTTACATTTTTAACAATCCTCAAGGAAAACGAGCCGCATACATATGCAGATTTTCTTGGTTTATCCGAATAACTAGAGTGTGTGCACGTCTTCAAATGCTATCAAAACGTGCGCATACGCCACTGGGTTTCCCCAATAGTCAACCCCAATCCATTTTAAACTTTACAATTCTCCCATTCTCAAAATAAAAATTCATATATTTTATAATTCCTCAATAATTTTTACCGAATATTTTAAAGCCCTCCATACTTGCTTAATGTTTGTTTTATAACATTATCGTTGTAAGCAAATAAAAATAAACAAAAACAAATGGAGGGTCCAACTCATGGCAATGCGAAAGTTGTGGAAGAAAGGTCTTATTGGTGCATTAGCAATTTCAATGTTGGCAGCTTGTTCTGATAGTTCTTCTGGTTCTAATGAAGTTAATAGTGATTTAACACTTGAAGAAATTACGAAAAAAAAGCAAAGGAAGAAGGAAACGTTAATTCAGTCGGTATGCCAGATACATGGGCAAACTGGGTGGAGACTTGGGAAGAGCTTGGTACGGAATATAGCTTAAAGCATAAGGATACAGATATGTCGAGTGCTGAGGAGCTGGCAAAGTTTGAAGCAGAAAAGGATGATGCAACTGCCGATATTGGTGATGTAGGGATTGCATTTGGTCCAATTGCCAAGGATAAGCTTAACATTACCATACAAAACGTCTTATTGGGATGAAATACCAGACTGGGCAAAGGATGATGAAGGACACTGGATTGTGGGTTATACGGGAACTATTTCATTTTTAACAGATAAAAACAATGTAAAAAAACGCTCCTACTTCTTGGGAGGACCTTAAAAACGGTGATTATAATGTTAGCATTGGCGATGCACTAACTGCGAATCAAGCACAGTTTGCCATTTTAGCAGCTGCGATGGCATTTGGTGGAGATGAATCAAATATTCAGCCAGGGATAGACTTTTTTTGCAGACCTAGCAAAGCAGGGGCGTTTGCAGGGCGATCCTTCTGTGGCGAATTTAGAAAAAGGTGAAATTGATGTAGCCATCCTTTGGGATTTTAATGCACTAGGCTATCGACACCAAATTGATGAACAACGCTTTGATGTAGTAATTCCCTCTGAAGGTTCTGTCACATCAGGCTATGCAACGATTATAAACAAATACGCTAAAAATCCTCATGCTGCAATGCTAGCGCGTGAATATATTTTATCTGATGCAGGGCAAGAAAATTTGGCGAAAGGATACGCTCGCCCGATTCGTGACAAGGTTCAATTATCAGACGATGTGAAGCAGCTACTACTACCTTCGAATATGTACAAAAACGCACAGCCAGTGAAAGATCAAAAGAAATGGGAAGAAACAACAAAGCAGATTCCACAACTCTATCAGGAACAGGTATTAATTCATGCAAAATAATAAAGTTGTCTTAATAGTCGTAGATGCACTTCGTTTTGATACAGCCTGTACCCATATGGGATTTATGCAGCATTTAGTGGAACGTAAAATTGCCGCACGCTATAAGGTTTGCTCTGAGGTTCCATCATTATCAAGACCTTTATATGAGACGATTTTAACAGGAACACCACCTATTGTGCATGGTGTCACAAGCAATATGACAGTACGTCTATCCACTCAAAACAGCCTATTTCATTTGGCGAAAGAAAATGGTTTGACTACAGCAGCCGCAGCCTATTATTGGGTTAGTGAACTTTATAATCGAGCACCATTTATGCATATGGAGGACAGGCTACAATTAGATACACAACTACCTATCGAAAACGGCTTGTTCTACTTCGAGGATCATTATCCTGACAGTCATTTATTTGCAGATGCTGCTTGGCTAATGGATCAAAAGCAACCTGATTTTCTCTATATTCATCCAATGAATGTAGATGATGACGGTCATAAATTTACAGCAGATTCTGCACAATATCGAAATCGTGTGTTAGCAGTTGATGCATTATTATCATTATTTATTCCAAAATGTCTTGCACAGGGCTATGAGGTGATTGTCACTGCAGATCATGGTATGACGAGTGATGGGAATCATGGAGGCACAACAGTAGAGGATCGTCATGTACCGATGTTTGTTATGTCTAAGCGAGTGAAGGCAGGTATAAAGGATGAGATTGTCTCTCAGCTTCAAATAGCACCACTTTGCTGTTATTTATTAGGAATAGAACCTTCCGATGAAATGGTTTCACTGTTATTAGAGGGCGTACAGTCCTTAAAAAAAAGTTTAGTATGTATGAAATATTCGCGCCTTGTACAGGGGCAAGGTTAGAGGCGCGAATATTACTACAGGAAACAGCCGCGATTAATTATAGAAAGAAGTGAGTGTATTGATATCGAAGCGGCAATCGATTGCCTGGCTATCTCCCTTTATTGTACTAGTATTGCTATTTTTTTTAGTGCCGTTGCTGTATATGCTTATCACAAGCTTTCAAAATAGTGATGGCTTTACACTTGCACAATATCAATCTGTCCTGACGAATGGTTATATTTTACAAGGCTTTAAAAATAGTATTACCCTGTCTGTTATTTCAGCAGTGATTGCATTAATCGTTACATTGTTTGCTGTCTATGCAATGATGAGGTTTTCTCCGTCAATGAGGGAGAAAATTTTAATACTGACAAACTTAACATCTAATTTTTCGGGTATTCCACTAGCGTTTGCCTTTATTGTTTTACTTGGTAATAGTGGGTTGTTTACATTGCTATTCGACAAATGGGGTATCGACACACTCTCCTCCTTTTCACTTTATAGCTGGGGTGGCCTGCTACTGATTTATATCTATTTTCAGCTACCGTTAGCATTAATGCTACTTTACCCAATCTATGATGGAATCCAACAACAATGGAAGGAAGCAGCCGCATTGCTTGGGGCTTCTACCTGGCAATTTTGGAAAAAGATTGGCATTCCGGTTATGCTTCCTGGGATTGTAGGAACATTTAGTGTGCTTTTTGCTAATGCAATGGGGGCATATGCATCAGCCTATGCGCTGACAAGCAGTAATTACAATTTGGTGGCCATACGAATTGGTTCACTAATTAAAGGAGATATTTTTGCACAGCCAGAGCTAGCCAGTGCTATTGCTGTATTACTTGCGGTAACGATGGTGACGGCAATGTTGTTAAGTGAATGGAGTATTTCAAAAACTAGGAGGAAGCTGTAATGAAAAAAAGAGGCTTTGCAGATTTATTTTTCCTCCTGCTCGCACTGTATTTAGTGTTGCCAGTTGTGGCCACAATGCTTTATGCCTTTGCAACGAAATGGAATAAGACGATTTTGCCAGAAGGACTAACCTTTAAATGGCTAGCAACATTATTTCAAGATGCTGAATTTATACAGGCATTTGGGCGCTCTGTTTTATTGTCCTGTGGGGCAGTTTTGGTTGCGTTGCTCGTCATTGTTCCAGCTATCTTTGTAATTGTCTTGTATTTTCCAAAATATGAGAAGTGGATACAAGTGGCGGTTGTCATGGTCTATTCATTTCCAGGCATTATTTTAGCAGTTGGATTAATCCGTGTTTATAGCAAATTAGGTGTCTCCATGATTTTAGTAGTGTTAGGTGCCTATGTGATTGGCATACTTCCTTACATTTATCAGGGAACACGCAATAGTTTACGAAATGTAGATGCACGCCAGCTATTAGATGCAGCACAAATATTGGGTGCCTCTAAATTTCAGGCATTTACCAAAATATTATTACCAACTGTTTATCCTGGCTTATTTGCTGGTGCGTTATTATCGTTTTCCGTCCTCTTTGGAGAATTTGTATTGATCAATCTAGTGGTTGGATCTCGCTTTGAAACCGTGCAAATTTATTTAATGAAAAAGCTTAGTACAAGCGGACATATTGCCAGTTCAGTTGTTTTTATTTATATCGTTCTAATGGGATTATTAACGTTCACTATTGCAAAATTAACGAAACAATCGAAAGGTGCTACAAATGGATGAGTTATATTGTTATTGAAGGACTTCATAAAAAAATATGGACACTCCACTGTTTTGACAAATATTGAGATGAGTATCGAAAAGGGCGAGTTTATCACGCTTTTAGGTCCTAGCGGCTGTGGGAAAAGTACCATTTTACGAATTTTAGCAGGCTTAACCGATGCATCTGCAGGGAAAATTCTAATTGAAGGAAAAGATATGCACGATGTTCAACCAAAGGATCGTCAAGTTGGGATGGTGTTTCAATCCTATGCACTGTTTCCTAATATGACAGTTAAGGACAATGTTGCTTTCGGCTTGCGAATGCAAAAAATAACTTCCGCTGAGATTGAACAACGTGTACAAGAAATGCTAGAGACTGTGCATTTATCAGAAAAGGCACAGGCTTACCCAAAGGAATTATCAGGCGGTCAACAGCAGCGTGTAGCTCTAGCGCGTGCGTTAATTGTTCGACCAAAGGTATTACTATTGGATGAGCCATTAAGTGCATTAGATGCTCAAATTCGCAAGAAACTGCAGGCAGATTTAAGAGATATTCAGCAAAAATTAGGCATTACCATGATTTTAGTCACACACGATCAAGAAGAGGCCATGGCTGTTTCTGACAGAATTTTTGTGATGAATAATGGGATGATTGCACAAAGTGGAACACCGACTGCCATTTATACAAGACCGGAAAGTGAGTTTATTGCAAGCTTTATTGGTCATTACAATGTTTTTACACGGCAAACTTTAGAGAAAATGGTAGGTGAGTTGTTACCCCAAGGTTACTCAAAGTTCGCCATCCGTCCAGAGGCCATCCACCTAGATAGGAGACAGGGGGATGTATCCATGGCTGGTGTGGCTAAGCAGTCATTTATGAGCGGCAATGTGATTCGTACAATGTTTGAGGGTGACTGCCTCTTTACGATGGAGCAGCTTCACGAGCGAGAGCAACGAATCAAAATAAATGAAAAATATATGTGCTATGTGGCAAGGGAAGATGTGATTGCATTATCATGACGTATGCAAAAATTGAACGATTCGAATTTATTTTAAAACAATTAGAGACAGTTGGAAAAATTATTGTTGCCAATATTGCAGAAGAGCTACAGGTAGCCCCAGAAACAATACGTAGAGATTTTGATGAGCTAGAGCAACAACATTTATTAACGCGTGTCCATGGTGGCGCCATTAAGTATACGAATGTTAGAAATGAACCGGCATTTTTACGCAAGCTGCAAATGCAAAAAGAAGCAAAGCGTAATATCGCACGCTTAGCAGCAAGGCGTATTTGTGATGGGGATACGATTGCTGTTGATACAGGGACAACGACAGTGCATATAGCAGATTTCATCATGGCAGTTAATGATATTACAGTCGTTACGAATTCCATTGCTGCAGCCGTACAGTTTAATTTGGCGATTGAAGAACGGCGAATGACAGGGAAAGTCATACTGCTAGGAGGTACCACAAATCCAAGACAATCCTCAGTTGCAGGTGCGATGACCCTAGAACTGTTAGGGAATATGAATTTTGATAAAGCGTTTTTATCCTGTGGTGGCATTAGTGAGGGCGTTATTTACGATTATGATTTGGATGAATCACTGATTTCTAAAAAAAATGCTTGATCATAGTAAAATGAATTATTTATTAGCGGATGCCTCTAAATTAAATGGTAGATCCTTTTATCAAATTTGCCATATTGAGGAGTGTACAGAAATTTTTTTGTGATATAGCTTGTCCGCTAGAGTGGCTTGCCTTTGAGGAAAAATGGACGGAATGCAATGGAGGGAAAAGCTAATGATTGATTATCATGTACATCTAGAGGAGGGGCCTTACTCATTCCGTTGGCTAGAGCGAACTTCTCAAGCAATGGCATTTTTTAAAGATGAAGCTGTTGGAAAAGGGTCCAAGGCATCTATTGAAAAGACAATGCAACAGCTAACAAGTCGACTGCAAAGTGGATGTTATAGTGAGCAATGGCTGGATTTATATCTACAGCAAGCTAAGAAGCTAGGCTTGCGTGAGGTAGGCATTGTGGATCATTTATATCGCTTTAAGGAGACGAGCGCCTATTTCGAGCGTTTTATGCAGTTAGACAATACCGAGACAATTGGAAAGATGCAGCGTTACTGGCTAGATAATGTGATGACCGAGAGCATCGATGATTTTGTGTCAGCAATTATTCGTGCAAAGGAAAAGTGGTGTCAGCATGGGATTGCTTTAAAGCTTGGCATCGAGGCAGATTACTTTGTTGGAGGTGAGGAAGAATTAGCATCATTCTTGAATAGGTATCCATGGGATTATGTAATTGGCTCCGTTCATTTTGTGGATGGCTGGGGATTTGATAATCCACAGACTCAATATATCTTTGAGAATATGGATGAGGTTGCATTACAGCAAAGCTATGAGCGATTCTTTGCAACGGTTGAGAAAATGATCCATTCCAAAATGTTCGATTTTGTAGCGCATTTGGACAATTTTAAAGTATTTGACTATCAAGTGAAAGATGTGGCTTTTCTTGATTCTTGGTATGAGCGAATTGCAAGGGCACTTGTGGCGGCACAAACAGCGACAGAAATAAATGCTGGCTTATATTATCGCTATCCCGTGAAAGAAATGTGCCCAGGTCCTCGTTTCTTAGATGCATTAATTAAGCATGGAGTTACTTTTACTGTTTCCTCAGATGCACATTTCCCGGACGATTTAGGAAAGCATACATTTGCCAACGCAGATTTACTAAAAAGTTATGGTGTTCAATCAATTGTTGGGTTTAATCAACGTCATAAACAATATATAAAATTATAATGAAGGTCGCCGTTGATGAAATCATCGGTGATTTTTTTATTAGGGGTAAGTGACGGATAGAAATAGCGAACTGGTGGATAGAATCATTTAAATGACGGATAAAAGCGACGAAGTGATGGAAAGCCCTCTCAATTGAGCGAAAACGTAATTAAGTCTAAACCACGACATTTAGTACGCAAACCTTGTAGGATATAGCAATTATTCAGTATAATAATAAAATGGGAATTCAAATGCATGGAATTCGTTTGAAAGGAGTTACCTGATTACGATGAATGAGGAACAACGCTTAGCTAATCAACAGATCGATCAACCAAAACATAAAGACAAGCCTGAAAAGGATTATAGTAAATATTTTGAAACGGTCTTTACCGCCCCTTCGTTAAAGGATGCAAAAAAACGAGGAAAAGAAGAGGTAAAGTACCATAAGGACTTTAAAATTGCTCAAGAATTTGCGGGAATGGGTGTTGATCGTACCTTTTATATTCGTACGTATGGCTGTCAAATGAATGAGCATGATACAGAGGTAATGTCTGGGATTTTTATGCAGCTTGGTTACACGCCAACGGATAAGATAGAGGAAGCCGATGTCGTGTTGTTGAATACGTGTGCAATCCGTGAAAATGCAGAAAACAAAGTATTTGGAGAGCTTGGTTTCTTGCTGAAATATAAACGTAAAAATCCAGAAATGCTAATTGGTGTTTGTGGCTGTATGTCACAGGAAGAATCCGTTGTCAATAAAATTTTAAGAAGCTATCCACATGTTGATATGGTATTTGGTACACATAATATTCACCGTTTACCGAACATCTTAAAAGAAGCTTATATGTCTAAGGAAATGGTCATTGAAGTTTGGTCTAAAGAAGGCGATGTAATTGAGAATCTGCCGAAGAAACGTCTTGGCTCCATCAAGGCTTGGGTAAATATTATGTACGGCTGTGACAAGTTTTGTACATATTGTATCGTACCATATACACGTGGAAAGGAACGTAGCCGTCGTCCAGAAGAAATTATAGCTGAAGTTCGTGAACTAGCGGCAGCAGGCTATAAGGAGATTATGCTACTTGGACAAAATGTCAACGCTTACGGCAAGGATTTTGATGATATTGAATATCGATTAGGGGACTTAATGGAAGAATTACGAAAAATCGATATTCCGCGGATTCGCTTTACAACGAGTCACCCTCGTGATTTCGATGATCATTTAATTGAAATACTTGCTAAGCGTGGCAATCTAGTGGAGCATATCCACTTACCTGTTCAATCTGGTTCCAATGACGTCTTAAAAATTATGGCGCGTAAATATACACGTGAGCATTTCCTTGAACTAGTGGCAAGGATTAAGGCAGCTATTCCTGAAGTGACGCTGACAACAGATATTATCGTTGGCTATCCAAATGAAACAGAGGAGCAGTTTGAGGAAACGCTTTCCTTATACCGTGAAGTTGGCTTTGAATCAGCCTTTACGTACATTTATTCTCCTCGTGAGGGTACACCTGCTGCAAAAATGGTGGATAATGTACCTGAGGAAGTAAAAAAACAGCGTCTTCAACGATTAAATGAGGTTGTAGCGGAATATTCTCGCAAATCATTAGAGGGCTTGAAGGGGCAGATAGTAGAAGTATTGGTCGAAGGGACAAGTAAAAGACGCGAGGATGTACTAGCTGGCTATACGCGTAAAAATCGTCTTGTCAACTTTAAAGCACCAGCGCATTTAATTGGTCAATTAGTAAATGTAAAAATAATTGAGGCTTCCTCGTATTCATTAAGTGGTGAATTTGTTGAAGTCGTAAAAAAATGAAAAGGTGGAAATATAAATGACACAAATTTTATATACAAAAGATGATTTAATTAAGAAATCTCATGAAATTGCACATATGATTGCCAATACGCCAGAAGTTGAATTTTTCAAAAAGGCAGAAGCACAAATAAATGAAAACCAGCATGTACGTGAGCGGATTGCAAGCTTAAAGAGCTTACAAAAGCAAGCTGTTAACTTCCAGCACTTAGGAAAAGAAAAAGCGCTGAAATTGATTGAAGATAAAATTGCAAAAATTGAAGAAGAAATTAATGCGATTCCAGTTGTTCAGCAATTTAAGGAATCTCAAGGTGATGTTAACGATTTACTACAATTAGTTTCAAACACAATCGCTAACAATGTGACAAATGAGATTATACGTTCAACAGGCGGCGACGTACTACGCGGAGAAACAGGCTCATATGTAGCTAACACAAAACCAGGTAGCTGCTCATAAATATAATTATCCAGAAATGCACAAGCTTAATATCGGTATAGCATAGCTCGAATGATTTTATTCGGGCTATTTTTTATTTTTATTCAGCAGATTACTTCCACCTCTATAGGCGGCGAGTTGAATGCGGTTTTTTTCCTATTCAGTGAGCGTACAAACGCCCGCTGAATCAAAATAACGCCCCTGACAGATGTCACGGATTTTGAAGAGGAGTTTTCGAGCGAGCTCGAAAAAATCTGGACGCAATTACGCTGGGGCGGTGTAATTGATGCTTTCTTTCTATGACAATCCCGTAAATCCCCAATCTTCAAGTCATTTAGATAAAATTCTATGAAAAGGAATGTTATGCCGAGGCATAATTGATTTCTATAAAAATATATGTTCACCCAATGGGCGCTACCTGCATATGATGGAGTGAAAAGAGTCGAAGGAGGAATTGCGCTGAAACGTTTACGACATATCGTGACGAGAGCAGTAGTTGCCAAAGGGAAGAAGAAAACGGAAGAACGTGTAACATTAAGTCCATCAAATAAACCGACAAGTATTCTTGGATGCTGGGTTATTAACCATACTTGCTCCGCAAAAAAAGTTGGTAAATTTGTAGAAGTATCAGGGAAATTTGATGTTAATGTATGGTATGCCTATAGTAATCATTCGAAAACAGCAGTGTTTTCTGAAACGGTTCACTATAAAGACAAAGTGAAGCTTCATTTTAGAGATGGCGATGTAAGTGCTGGTGATGATGTTCGTGTACGTGTTATTCAAGAGCCAAATTGCATAGAGCTATCATCTCTCCATGCGGCACGAAATTTGAAATCGTTGTTGAGCGTGAAGTAGTTGTAGAGGTTATGGGAGAAACGACAATTTGTATTAGTGTACATCCACTAGATTTTGAAGAAGAATGGAACTTTAATGATGAGAGTTCATCCTCATCTTCCTCTAGCTCCAGTTCCAGCTCCTCGTCTAGCTCAAGTGGAGAGGGAAGGTATGTTTTAGAGTCCTCATCGTTTCCTGATGAAAGACCAAGATAATATTCAAAACGATAAGTTATTGATACATGCGAAACGCTAACATCTTAAAAAAAGATGAATGAAGCGTTTCGCATGTATCTTTTGTTATAATAAAAATATCTATATGGCAAGAGCGAGGGAAATTTTATTATGACTACATATACACCAATGATGCAACAATATTTGCAGGTAAAAGAAGATTACAAGGATGCCTTTTTATTTTTTAGATTAGGTGATTTTTATGAGATGTTTTTTTGAGGATGCGATTAATGCCTCACAACTGTTGGAAATAACATTAACAAGCCGAGATGCAGGTGCAAAAGAACGTATCCCGATGTGCGGTGTTCCGCATCATTCAGCGAAAAATTATATTGAAACACTGGTGCAAAAGGGGTACAAGGTTGCTATTTGTGAGCAAACAGAAGATCCAAAGCAAGCAAAAGGTGTAGTGAAGCGAGAAGTTGTGCAGCTTATTACACCAGGAACGATAATGGAGGGTAAATCCCTAGAAGGAAAATCCAATCATTTTATTGGTGCAGCTGAGCAGCTTGATGATACGACGTTTGGTTATGCCTATTTAGATCTCTCTACTGGTGAAGCAGTCGTCTCCTCCATCGAGGGAGATGGTCGGGCACTTTTACTACAAATGCAGGCATATGGAGTGCGTGAACTGATTGTGACGGAAAGTTTACAGCTTTTATTGGCGGAGCATGCAGTCAATGCTGGAATCGTATTATCTGTTGAAACTGATGAAATGACATTGGATAAAGCTACAAACTATTTACAAGCTGTACCAAGTGAATTACAAGTTGCATGCTTACGTTTGCTGGCTTATATCGATAAAACTCAAATGCGTTCATTATCACATATTCAAGCATTTACCTATCATGAAATGAAAAATTACTTACGCATTGATTCTAGTTCAAAGCGTAATTTAGAGCTTATTCAATCAATACGAGGTGGCGATCAAAAAGGTACACTCTTATGGTTATTAGATGATACGGTAACAGCCATGGGTGGGCGAAAGCTTAAGCAATGGTTACATCAGCCCCTTGCCACACGTTCAGCCATAGAGGCTAGACTGGACATTGTGTCAGTCTTATTAGAAGAATATTTTGTTCGAACAGAGCTACAGGCTTCCTTAAAGCAAGTATATGATTTAGAGCGTTTAGCGGGGCGTGTTGCTTTTGGAAATGTAGGGGGACGTGACTTAGCACAGCTTCGTGATTCGTTACGTCAGGTACCGATTATTCAGCAACAATTGCTAAGTGCCAATAAAGAAACCCTACAAAAACTTGGCGCTGCACTGGATACATGCGCAGATGTAGAGACATTGTTAGCTCATGCGATTACAGATAACCCACCGATTACAATTAAAGAGGGTGACGTCATTCGTGACGGCTATGATGAACGCTTGGATGAGCTACGTTTTGCTTCACGAAATGGCAAGGATTGGATTGCACAGCTAGAGCAAGAGGAGCGAGCGAAAACAGGTATTAAAAACTTAAAAATCGGCTATAACCGAATTTTTGGTTATTATATAGAAATAACAAAATCAAATATTCATCTAGCTGATTTAACACGCTATGAAGCAAGCAAACTTTAGCGAATGCAGAACGATATATTACGCAGGAGTTAAAGGAAAAAGAAGCATTAATTTTAAACGCAGAAGAAGAAAGTCTAACATTAGAGTATAACTTGTTCGTGGAAATTCGTGATCAATTAAAGGCATTTATTCCACGGGTACAAGCACTGGCAGCAAGCATTAGTGAGATAGATGTGTTAGTCAGTTTTGCGAGTGTTTCTGAGAAATATCGCTTTACAAAGCCTGAATTCCACGGTGGTCGCTCCTTAGAAATTATAGAAGGGCGTCATCCTGTAGTAGAGAAAATGCTCAACAAGCAAATGTATGTGCCTAATGATTGTGTGCTTGAGGAAAATAATAATATGATGCTCATTACAGGTCCGAATATGTCTGGTAAAAGCACCTATATGCGTCAAGTTGCACTGATTGTCGTTATGGCGCAAATGGGCTGCTATGTGCCTGCTGAAAGAGCGAGATTGCCTATTACAGATCAGATTTTTACACGCATTGGGGCAGCGGATGATTTAGCAGCAGGGCAATCAACGTTTATGGTAGAGATGCTAGAATCTCAACATGCCATTATGCATGCTACGAAAAATAGTTTAATGCTGTTTGATGAAATTGGGCGAGGTACTTCCACTTATGATGGTATGAGCCTTGCGCAATCCATGATGGAGTATATCCATGATAAAATTGGAGCAAATACGCTGTTCTCTACTCATTATCATGAATTAACAGCACTTGAGAAGGAACTTACACGTCTACAAAATGTTCATGTTTCAGCCACTGAAAAAAAGTGGAACAGTTGTCTTTTTACACAAGGTCAAAAAGGGGGCAGCTGATAAATCGTACGGTATTCATGTAGCACAGCTTGCTCAATTACCAGAGGAAATTTTATCGAGGGCACGTGTGCTGCTTGAAAACTTTGAGGCCGGGAAGGAAATAACTACCCCTCAGGAAATTAACGAACAGCCCATTCAAATGACGCTATTCTCAGAGGAGGAACCAATTTCATCTGCCGAAGCAGAGGTGCTAAAAAAATTTAGAAAAAGTAAATATTCTAGGCACTTCACCTATGCAGGCAATGAATATTTTATATGAGCTACAGCAGCAGCTAGTAAATGCTAAAAAATAAAGGAGTGATGCGCAATGGGAAAAATACAAATTATGGACGAATGGCTGTCCAATAAAATCGCTGCCGGGGAAGTAGTTGAAAGACCAGCCTCTGTTGTGAAAGAGCTTGTGGAAAATGCCATAGATGCAGGTAGTACGTCCATCGATGTTTTTTTTACTAGAAGCGGGTCTCACTTCAATTCAGGTTATTGATAATGGAAGTGGAATGGATGAAGAGGATGCATTGATATCATACTCTCGTCATGCGACAAGTAAAATCCATCAAGAGCATGATTTATTCCGCATTCGAACACTGGGCTTTCGAGGTGAAGCATTAGCTCGATAGCTTCAGTTTCTAAAATGACACTTATTACATCTAATGGAGAATCAGGTACGTATTTAGAGCTAGAGGGTGGGCATGTGGTGACAAATAAGCCTGGTCCACTGAGAAAAGGAACAGATATAACGGTGGCACAGTTATTTTTCAATACACCTGCACGTTTAAAATATATGAAAACGATTCAAACCGAGCTTGGACATACAATCGATTTGTTGAACCGTCTTGCGCTTGGCAATCCACAAATTGCGTTCAGATTGCTACATAATGGTCAGCAATTGCTACAAACAAATGGACGAGGTGATGTGCAGCAAGTATTAGCGGCAATTTACGGTGTGCATAATGCCAAGAAAATGGTGCCTTTTGAGGGAGAATCGCATGATTATAAAGTTACAGGCTTCGTATCCTTACCTGAAGTGACACGTGCTTCGAAAAATTATATGTCCCTCTTTGTCAATGGTCGTTGGGTCAAGCATTATTTAGTGCAAAAAGCGATTGTCGATGCTTACCATACGTATTTACCAATTGAGCGTTTCCCTATAGTGGCTCTCTTTATAGAGGGTGACCCCTATTTAACAGACGTCAATGTTCATCCTGCCAAACATCAAATCCGTTTAAGTAAGGAACCAGAGCTCCTTAAACTTATTGAGGAAACCATTCGGGAAACTATACGACATGTTATCAGAGTGCCACAAATGGAAAAGAAGGAAAAGGTTGTGAAGTCTACAGCAGAGCAGTTAAATATCTGGAAGCCAGCTCCGAAGCTAGATGTGGAGAAAATGAATGCCATTGTAGAAAAGCTATATGATGTGCAAACCGTTCAGGAATCAAGCATGCTAGAGCCAATAAAATCATTACAAGAATCATCCCCTACTCCTGTTGAAGATAGCTTTGAACATACACAGCCAATCGAGGAAAAATCAATTCAAAATGTGGTAGATGAGGAAGTAAAGCAATATTCAATTGAAAAGTCTACAAAAGAACCATTTCCTGCACTGGAAGTAGTGGGTCAAATTCATGGCACATATATTGTTGCACAGATGGAGGATGGCTTTTATTTAATTGATCAGCATGCAGCTCAGGAACGTATTAAATATGAATTTTTCCGAGAAAAGGTGGGTATGGTGAACCCAAATGAACGTCAGGCTTTACTGCTACCATTAACCTTCCACTATGCCGCTGACGAGGCACTCTTATTAAGAGAAAACAAACAAGAATTAGAGGCTGTTGGGGTGTTTTTAGAGGAATTTGGACAGTCATCATTTGTCGTAAGGGAGCATCCTAGCTGGTTTCCTAAAGGGGAAGAACAGGAAATTATTGAAGATTTAATTGAACAGGTACTGACTACCAAAAAGGCAGACGTTAAGAAATTACGGGAGGCAGCGGCAATTATGATGAGCTGTAAAAAATCAATCAAGGCCAATCATTTTTTTAACAAGGGAGCAAATGGTAACGCTATTGAATGATCTACGAAATGCTGATAATCCATTTACATGCCCACACGGACGTCCAGTACTCATTCATTTTACGACTTATGAAGTGGAAAAAAATGTTTAAACGGGTTATGTAGAACTGTATTAAAGGGGGAGAATGAATGGGTGAATTTATTTTAGCTATAGATCAGGGCACTACGAGCACAAGAGCAATTTTGTTTAATAAAAAGGGCAAAATTGTCCATGTAGCTCAAAAGGAATTCCAACAATACTTTCCCAGAGCTGGTTGGGTAGAGCATAATGCCAATGAAATTTGGGGCTCTATCCTAGCTGTGATAGCAGCCGTATTAACGGAAAGTGGGCATGAAGCCAGTGAAGTACATGCCATTGGGATCACGAATCAACGTGAAACAACTGTTGTTTGGGATAAACATACAGGGCAGCCTGTTTACAATGCCATTGTCTGGCAGTCTCGGCAAACGCAGGACATTGTGAATGACTTAAAGGATCAAGAAGGCCTAGAGGAACTCTTTGAGCAAAAAAACAGGTTTACGTTTAGATGCCTATTTTTCTGCAACAAAAATTAAATGGATTTTAGATCATGTTGATGGCGCACGAACGATGGCAGAAAACGGAGATTTATTATTTGGTACGATTGATTCTTGGATTGTTTGGCGATTATCAAAAGGAAAGGCACATATAACAGATTATTCAAATGCCGCGCGCACTTTACTTTACAATATCCATGACTTGAAGTGGGATGAAGAGCTTTGCAAATTGTTAGATATTCCAATGTCCATGCTCCCAAGTGTAAAAAATTCCTCTGAGATTTATACACATACAGCACCTAGTATTTTCTTTGGTGAGGAAATCCCGATTGCAGGGATAGCAGGGGATCAGCAGGCAGCGCTTTTTGGTCAAACATGCTTTTCTAAGGGAATGGCTAAAAATACGTATGGCACAGGCTGTTTTATGCTATTAAATACAGGTGAGCAGGCGGTTAAATCAGAGAATGGTTTATTAACAACCATTGCATGGGGAATCGATGGTCAAGTGACGTATGCATTAGAAGGAAGTGTATTTGTTGCAGGCTCAGCGATACAGTGGCTACGAGACGGTTTGCGAATGATTCGCTCAGCCGAGGATTCTGAGACCTATGCGAGTAAGGTGGAAAACACGGATGGTGTGTATGTTGTACCTGCATTCGTAGGTTTAGGGACCCCTTACTGGGATACCGATGCAAGGGGAGCCGTTTTTGGCCTAACACGAGGAACCTCCAAGGAGCACTTTATTCGTGCAACACTGGAATCACTTGCTTATCAGACAAAAGATGTGCTTGATGCAATGGAGCAAGATGCGGGTACGCCTATTGAGTTGCTACGAGTAGATGGTGGAGCAGTAAGTAATAAATTTTTAATGCAGTTCCAAAGTGATATTTTGCAGTTAAGGGTGGAGCTAGCTAAGCTTAATGAATCTACTGCACTTGGAGCAGCCTATTTAGCAGGGCTTGCGACAAATTTTTGGCCAAATCAAGAGGCATTATCTGCATTATGGATGCATGGTCAAACGTATCAGCCGAAAATGAATGCAGAAGCGGGAGAAGCTCTTTATGAGGGCTGGAAAAGAGCTGTAGCGGCTACAAGAATATTTAAATCATAGCTGATGGGGGAATAAGATATGTTTTCATTTGAGCATCGTCCTAAAATTATGCATTTTTTTAGAACAATATAGCTTTGACGTCTTAATCATTGGTGGTGGTATTACAGGTGCAGGTATAGCACTCGATGCTGCATCTAGAGGGCTGTCAGTTGCTTTGATTGAGATGCAGGATTTTTCTGCTGGCACCTCAAGTCGCTCTACAAAGCTTATTCATGGGGGACTTCGATATTTAAAGCAATTTGATGTAAGCGTAGTGGCTGAGGTTGGGCGTGAACGGGAAATTGTGTACGATAACGCCGTACATGTGACAACACCTGAAAAGATGCTTCTACCATTATATAAAAAAAGGCTCACTTGGACCTTTAACTACATCATTAGCTTTGAAGGTCTATGATCGCTTAGCAGGTGTCAAGAAGAATGAGCGTAGAACAATGCTAAGTGCACAGGAAACTTCAGCACTTGAGCCTTTACTCAATCAAGATGAGCTGGTCGGTGGAGGCTATTATGTTGAATATCGGACAGATGATGCGCGTCTTACCATTGAGGTTCTGAAAAAAGCAGTGGAATATGGAGCATTATGCATTAATTATGCCGAGATGACAGAATTTTTATATCATAAGAAAAAAACTTGTAGGTGTGCAAGTTAAGGATCATATAACAGGAAAAACGATAGAAGTGCATGCTGCGCAAATTGTCAATGCAACAGGACCATGGGTGGATGCAGTCCGTCAAAAGGATAAAGTGGCAGACAATAAGCAATTACGACTCACGAAAGGGGTCCATATTGTTCTAGATCAAAAGGATTTCCCGTTAAAGCAAGCGGTGTACTTCGATATCATGGATGGTCGCATGGCCTTTGCTATTCCACGCGATGGCAAAACCTATGTAGGTACTACCGATACAGAATACGAAGGGGACATAGCACATCCTTTTGCGACACAAGAGGATGTTGATTATTTAATTGCTGCGGCAAAAACTGTTTTTCCAACAGCGAAAATCTCAAGAGAAACAATTGAATCTTCCTGGGCTGGCATACGTCCACTTATTTTTGAAAAAGGAAAGAATCCGTCTGAAATCTCTCGAAAGGATGAAATATGGACGGCTCCAAGTGGACTCATGACAATTGCTGGTGGAAAATTAACAGGCTATCGTCAAATGGCAGAAACAATTGTAGATAAAATTGTCAAAACACATAAATATAAGCATGCAAGTCCATGTATAACACGTGAGTTATCACTTTCTGGTGCAAAGGGCATCAATGCGGTTAATTTTCCCGATTATACAGCCTATAAAGCAAGAGAAGGCGTTCAGTACGGGCTAAACTATGATGAAGCAAAAATGCTTGTTCAAAAATATGGCACAAATGTCGATGCATTGTTTGATCAGGTGAAATATTTACATGAGCATGGTAGTACGATGCCACTTGCTCTCCATGCTATGCTGCTCTATGGT
Source organism: Lysinibacillus pakistanensis (assembly GCA_001312325.1). Next base: position 205,681 of record BBDJ01000004.1, read on the forward strand.
ATTGAGGCAGAGATGGTATACACCCCAAGTGACTTCTTTATTCGTCGTACAGGCTTGTTATACTTTGATATCGATGCTGTTAAACGTTATAACAACAGGTTATTCAAGTGATGCAGCAACGCTTACATTATACAGAGCCACAAAAAAAACATGTATATTGCTCATCTAGAGCAGGCCATTTTAGATGCAACAAATTTTGTGGAAGAGGGAGTGTAGGGAAATGGAACGTTACATTGAAATGTCAGACGGCCATTTTGTCTTTACGCGTACATTACAGCCGTCAAGTACATGTATTGGCCATATTCATATTTTGCACGGCATGGCGGAGCATAGTGGGCGCTATATAAAGTTTGCTAGCGCACTAACGACAGCAGGGTACGCAGTGACTATGCATGATCATCGAGGGCATGGCGAAACGGCAGGCTATAATGGTACATTAGGGTTTTTTGCTGAGCAAAATGGGTTTGATCGAGTCGTAGAGGATGTCCATGAGGTAGTTACAGCATTACATGAACAGTTTGCAGATGTCCCTTTCATACTATTTGGACATAGTATGGGATCGTTTATTACGAGAAGATATATACAACTGTACAGCCACCATGTTGATAGGGTAATTCTTTGTGGAACAGGGCATGTGACAACCTTGCATGCAATGGGAAATATGGTATCGAGAGCCTTAGCGAAGCAGCTTGGAAAAGAGACAGAAAGCAAGCTATTAAATAAGTTGAGCTTTGGAAGCTTTAATAAGCAATTTCCCAATTCGAAGACGGCGTATGATTGGTTATGCTCTGTTGAAAACGAGGTACAAAAATATATAGATGATCCATATTGTGGCTTTATCCCGACAAATCAATTTTTTTGTAGATTTGACAACAGGTTTTATGACCTTAAATCGAAAAAAATGAGATTGCTAAAGTAAGAAAAGATCTTCCTATTTTTTTGATCAGTGGTAGTAAGGATCCAGTAGGAGATCAAGGGCAGGGTATTTATGCTGTTGCTGAGCAATTCGCTGTGGCAGGCTTGCAGAATGTGACAGTCTACTTATTTGAGGATAAGCGCCATGAAATTTTAAACGAGGATAACCAAGAGGCAGTCTATCAAGTTTTATTACGGTGGTTAGAAAAAAATGATACAAGATAAAATAAGACAGGCAGAGGTCATCGCAATTGTTGGCCCAACTGCTTCAGGTAAAACAGCATTAAGTATTAAGCTAGCAAAAAAAATATAATGGTGAAATTATAAACGGTGACTCCATGCAGGTCTATCGAGGCTTAGATATTGGTACGGCTAAAATTACCGAGGAAGAGATGGAGGGTGTGCCACATCATTTACTTAGCTTTAAGGAGCCAACGGAGGCTTTTTCAGTAGCAGACTATCAAAGAATGGTACGAACGAAAATTGCAGAAATTCAAGCACGGGAGAAGCTACCTATTATAGTAGGGGGCTCTGGTTTATATGTGCAGGCAGTGCTCTATGATTTTCAATTTACAGAGGAGCAGGTAGATGAGGTGGCACGGAAGGCTTATTATGAAGAGCTGGAAAAATTAGGCCCTGAGGCAATGCATGCGAAGCTAGAGAAGCTTGACCCACAAACTGCGGAGTCCATCCATCCCAATAATACGCGTCGTGTGATACGAGCATTAGAGATGATTGAGCTAAGTGGTGTTTCTAAGGCTTCCGAGGAACATAATCGTGGAGAGATCCCTCTCTATAACCATGTTGTTTTAGGGCTTGGTCAAAATATGTCTCGAGAAGAGCTATATGATCGAATTAACCATCGTGTTGATGTGATGATGGACAACGGTTTATTAGAGGAAGTAAAGGGGTTATGGCAGCAAAATATTCGAGGTGTACAATCCATTCAAGCGATTGGTTATAAGGAATTGTATGATTATTTGGATGGTAAATGCTCACTTGATGAAGCACTTGAAAGCTTAAAACAAAATTCTCGTCGCTATGCCAAAAGACAATTAACCTATTTCCGTAATAAGATGGATATCTATTTTATTTCAAATGGTGAACAAATTTAAAACTTCCACATTAGAATGCAGAATTTCTAAAAATTACTAATTGCTAAAATGGTAGAACATGCTACTATAGGAATGAAGAGGTAGAAAGAGAGTAGGGAGGTATTTTTGATGAAGTCAATTAATTTGCAAGATACGTTCTTGAACCATCTACGTAAAAACAGTGTATTTGTAACTGTGTTTCTTTTAAACGGCTTTCAATTAAAAGGAACTGTAAAATCCTATGATAATTTTACAGTGTTGTTAATTGATGCCGAAAGTAAGCAGCACCTTATTTACAAACACGCTATTTCTACATTCGTTCCTGTAAAGCAAGTAGATTTTTTAGAAACAGAGCAATAAAAGCGTGTAAATATGATATGAAAACAGTTAGTGTTCATGACACTAGCTGTTTTTTTTGCCTTCGAGCTATAATGTAATAGGAAATTGATATTTTGGAGGACAAAATTTTATGAAATCAATGGATACAACGCAATTATTAGAACTATTAGACGCTAATGAAGATCTTTACATTATAGATGTTCGTGAGGATGATGAGGTAGCTCAAGGTATGATTCCTGGTGCTCAGCATATAGCGCTTGGAACAATTCCAGAACGCCTAGAGGAATTAGATGAGACGAAACCATATATTATTGTTTGCAAAGCTGGCGGTCGTTCAGCAAATGCTTGCTCATACCTAGAAGCTCAAGGCTTTGATGTAACAAACCTTGAAGGAGGTATGCTTGCCTATGATGGCGAGTTAGAGTTTAAATAACATTGATTTTGAAGCCTTCGCTTTAGTATGCGGAGGCTTTTTTTGTCGAATATAAGTAGGTATTTATGTTTTGATGGGGGGAGTGCTGAATTGAGGGGAATATGTGCAGAATTGATTAGTATTTATGCTAGATAGAAGGCCGCTTGTGCTTGATAGCAAGAGAAAAACACATGATTGAACACAATTCATTCTAGCTGATAGGATTGATACTAGAAAGGTGGTGATAAATTGCAAACAACCCAGCGAAAAAAAGCCCCACAAACTGTTAAAGCTTGAAGCGATATTACGAAGACTCCGGAAAACATCCCCAAATTATCCGTATTTTCAAGAGTTACATCGAAAATTGAGTGCTGGTTTTCAAGGTGAGCTCCGAGTTGATCGACTTTGGCAAGAAATGAACCTCACTTTCCCTCATCAAATATTCTATGATTATTGTTTTATCAATAATTCAGGTTTTACACATCAAATCGATACACTATTTGTGACACCACATTTTCTATGCTTAATCGAAATTAAAAATATTTTAGGAAAACTTGATTTTGATGATGTAAAGAGACAATGTATTCGTACAACTTCGGATGGAAAAATAGACAGTTTAATATCCAGTAGATCAACTATTTCGGCATCAAAGCTATTTCCAAATATTATTAAAGCAACTAAATATAGAGCTACCAATTGTGAAGGTGATCGTAATTGCAAATCCTTCTATCATAATTGGTCAATTAAGCACAGAATGTCCAATTATGCATAGTGTGGGTTTACCTTATTTCTTATGGCAACAGCTACAGCATTTTTGGTCAACGATCATTAGAAAAGAGTAATTTTCAGAGATTGCTTAAGCACTTAAAATCTATTCGTCAAGATAAATTATGGGAACAAAAACTGATGGAAGATGAATGGAGGTCAGGTGTTCTTGTCCAAAGTGTCCTATGAGAAGAGCATGTTTTATAGGCATGGCTCTTGGCTTTGTCGAAGCTGCGGTGTAGAAAATAATGAGGCTTTTTTACAAGCATTACAGGATTATCGACTTTTACGGGAAAGCTATATTTCTACAACCACTCTATGCCAAGAATTTAATATACCAAGCAAGTATATTGCCTACCGTATTATAAAAGCGTTGAAGTTTGAAAAGATAGGGAATAATCGCTATAGTCATTATAAAATTTCGGAGTATTAAAAAGCTACACGATGAAAGCGGTCTTCATCGTATATCTTATTAAAATACATAACACTAACAGGTAAAAAAAAATCGATTATATTTATACGCATTTTGATGATCCTTAGATGGATTTAAATTATTTATCAGGCATTTGATAAGGCAAAGCGCTACTAGTTCATAGAAATAATGAAATTGCTTCGTTAGTGGGCTATAGTAATGAGGAGTATTTTATTAAAGTATTTAAGGAATGACACCAGCCAAATATCGAACTATTTAAATCAATTGGGTTTTGGTAAAATAAGTATAGGATGACCGAGTTGAAAATAGAAAGGATGAGTAATATGTTCCGATCAATAGCGCCTCCAACAATGTCTTGACAGTAGAGTCTACTGTTTAAGGCATTCCACACTAGCTTGCTCTTCTTGCAATAGATTCTACTGTATAGGCTAAAAACTATATAAGTAGAAAGTAGGAATCAGAAGTGAGCGGAAAATTTGCATTTGTTTTATCCATGATTATCTTTGGGGCTGTCGGTATTTTTGCTAAATATATACACCTGCCATCCAGTGAAATTGCCTTCTGGATGAGTGTTATTGGCTCTAGTTTTTTTTATTGATAATTTTCATCGTTAAGAAAGAAAAAAATAACGAAAGCATCCATTTTTCCTAATATATGGCCATTGCTGCTATCTAGTGTAGCGTTATGTGGGAATTGGATTTTTCTATTTCAAGCATACAAAGAAACAACCATTGCCAATGCAGCGCTTAGCTATTATTTTGCGCCAGTTTTTGTGATTTGTTTATCACCAATTATATTGAAGGAAAAACTGTATCTAAGAAAAATTTTCTATGTAGGTGTGGCATTAGTTGGATTATTCTTTATTGTCCATAGCCAAGCTACAGAAGAAAATGGGCAAGATATTGGCATTGTGTATGGGCTTATTGCAGCATGTTTCTATACGTTGGTGACATTTGTCAATAAGTATATTCATGGACTTAAAGAGCCGGCAAATACAATTCTGCAGCTTTCTTTAGCAGCGTTATTTCTAGCATTTTATCTTTATGGAACAACTGGATTTCAAATCATGTATATCGATATAAAATCCATTAGTTTACTAATAGCATTGGGCATTGTCCATGCTGGTATAGGCTTCTATCTTTTCTTTTTAGGAATGAGTCATTTAAAGGGGCAAAGCATAGCCATTTTAAGCTATATTGACCCTCTAACGTCATTGGTAATCTCAACGATGATTATAGGAGAAAAAAATGACAATGCTGCAAATAATAGGAGCTATTCTATTGCTTGGCGCGACATTTATTAGTGAAATAGATCAGAAAGAAGTCTAATTTTGCTTAAAGGTGTCATATTGACAGTAAGTTATCTTTACAGTAAATTAAAAGAAATTGCATAATAGCATTGGGTGCCCATTAAGGGAGAATAGGGAATAAAGTGAAAATCTTTAGCGGTCCCGCCACTGTAAAAAGGAGTTTCATAGAGAATGCCACTAGCATGGTGCTGGGAAGGTTCTATGAAATGTTGAAATTGAGCCAGGAGACCTGCCTAATTGCTTCTATTATATAGACGATGGAAAAGTCTGTAGTTTATTTGTCATGAATAAACTGCAGGCTTTTTATATTGTCTCGAAAGATTGAAAGGGGAATGATTCATGCAATTATTACAGCACACGATTAAAAAAAATTCAAAATGCGGATAGCCGTATGATGGAGAAAGCTAGGGAATATATAGACTCTCTGAGCAAGCCACCTGGAAGCTTGGGGAAATTGGAGAATCTTGCTGTACAGCTTGCTGGTATTACAGGAGAATTATTTCCTAAAATTGAGAGCAAAGCAATTATTGTCTGTGCAGCAGATCACGGGGTTTGTGAGGAAGATGTAACTTCAAATCCACAGAAGGTCACTTTTTTTACAAACATTGAATTTTCCAAAAGGGCTTACGGGTGTTTGTGCAATCGCCAGCATAACCAATGCTAAAATTATAACGGTCGACATTGGTGTAAAAGAAGATGTACCGCTTGATGCTGGTGTCATTCTAAAGAAAATTAAATATGGGACAGACAACATGGCAAAGGGTCCAGCTATGTCAAGAGAGGAAGCTATTCAATCCATCGAAGTAGGAATTGAAGTTGCAACGAACGAAATAAGAAACGGAGCAGATGTTCTTGGAACTGGTGAAATGGGTATTGGGAATACAACACCAAGTGCGGCTATCCTATCCGTGCTTCATGCCTGTCATCCAAATATAGTAACAGGACTAGGTGCAGGTGTTGGAGCTGGGGGAATTACGCATAAGGTGGAGGTTATTCAACATGCTATTGCACTAAACAAGCCTAATCGCCACGATGCTATTGATATTCTTGCAAAGGTTGGTGGCTTAGAAATAGGTGCTATGGCTGGAATTGTACTTGCGGCTGCTGCAAATCGCAAACCTGTTGTAATTGATGGCTTTATTTCTACGGTTGCTGCTCTCATTGCCTTTGAGCTTGAGCCAAAAGTAAAGGACTACATCATTCCTTCCCATGCCTCAGAAGAACCAGGGGCTAAAATAGCAGCCAAGTTGCTAGGGGTAGAACCAATGCTACATATGAATATGCGTTTAGGAGAAGGCTCTGGTGCAGCTTTAGCCTTTCCAATTTTAGATGCAGCATGCTCAATGATGAAAAATATGGCAACACTTGAGGAATCTGTAGTGCTAGTAGAATCGAAAGAATAGATTGTAACAAAAAGTATAACAAGCCCTTATATTCGAACTATGTGGGCTTGTTACTATTTATAAAATGGCTATACCCGATTGAGCTTTCGTAAAGGCAAACGCCATTTCTTCATATAGGAAAAAAATTCTTAGCACTGTTATTATACCAAATAATCCATATAAAAAGAGGTCGCCTGTCAATACTTCTAGACCAATCATGAGTCCTGCAAGAGCTGCCCAAACCCCGTAAATTTCATCACGTAATACGAGAGGCTTGCGTCTTGCTAATAGATCTCGAACTATGCCGCCTCCTGAACCAGTTAAGACAGCAGCTACAATAACTGCACTAATAGGCATGTCGAGCTTTACAGCATAGAGGGCACCTTGAATAGCAAATGCCGATAAGCCAATGGCATCCGTAAAGTTTCCCCAGCGATGCCAATGCTGAATTAGATGATGTGGAAAAATAAAAAAATATAGTAATCGCCGCAAGTGCAATTTGGAACATCATATCCTGTCCCCATAATGTTGTAACAGGCAGGCCAATAAGTAAGTTACGAATTGCTCCACCACCAAAGGCAGTAACAATACCGAGTATATAAACACCGAATAAATCGTATTCTTCCTCCATGGCGATAATTGCCCCAGAAATAGCAAAGGCAATTGTTCCGATAATACTGAAAACCTCCCAAGCCATCCCTTTCACCCCTTCTGAAAAATAATGTACTTTCTCATTAAAGTTAAAAAAATTCTATTAAATGTAAGAGAATCTATGAAATTTCAAAAATAATGAAAGAAGTCCGCACATTAGCTTAGCGCAAATTGCGAGTAGAAACAATAGGCAAGTTTTGCAGACACATCTACAAATTGTTAAGATGAGATAGGAGAAAGTGAAAACTTCAATTTGTGGGTGTAGGTGCCCGCAATTGAACAAATGTGAATGGAGAAGAATGCATGACTTTTACAACGAATTTAACAGAAGAAACGTTAGCATTAGCTACCAAAATAGAGGAAAAGGTTCGCCCGTTTCAAAGGAAGGTAGACGAGATGGCGTTCTTTAATCAACAAAAGGTGCTTGCAGCTTTTAGGAAGCATCAAGTGAGTGACTATCATTTACACCCTTCTAATGGATATGGTTATGATGATGAGGGACGTGACAATTTAGAGCGTGTTTATGCAGAGGTTTTTGGAGCGGAGGCTGCCATTGTACGTCCGCAGATTATTTCGGGGACACATGCCATTACGCTTAGTCTATTCGGCGTGCTGCGACCGGGTGATGAATTGCTGTATATTTCAGGTCAACCATATGATACATTACAATCCATAGTAGATGGCGGTGATAAGGATACCGGCTCATTAAAGGATTATAAAATTGCTATCGCCATGTAGATTTAATGGAAAATCAACTGATTGATTGGGACGGGGTAGCGGCTGCTATTACAGAGAATACAAAAATGATTGCGATTCAACGTTCAAAGGGTTATGCATCACGTCCATCCTTTACTATTGAAGAAATTGCTTCAATGTGTGTGAAAATCCGTGAATTAGCACCACAGGCGATCATCTTTGTCGATAATTGCTACGGAGAATTTGTGGAGGCTCAGGAACCGACAGAGGTAGGGGCAGATTTAATGGCAGGCTCTCTGATTAAAAATCCAGGCGGAGGCTTAGCCAAAATTGGTGGCTATATTGCTGGTCGTGCTGATTTAGTTGAAAAATGTGCCTATCGTATGACGTCACCGGGTATTGGTGCTGAAGCAGGTGCAACACTAAATACGCTTGGCGATTTTTATCAGGCTTTTTCCTAGCGCCACACGTTGTAGCACAAGCATTAAAAGGCGCAATTTTCACAGCGGCAATGCTAGAAGAAGTTGGTATGTCTACATCTCCACGCTATGATGCGAAACGAACGGATTTAATTCAATCTGTTTCATTCCAAACGGCTGAACAAATGATTGCCTTTTGTCGCGAAATTCAAGCAAATTCACCAATCAATGCCCATTACGCACCAGAGCCAGCCTATATGCCTGGCTATGAGGATGATGTCATAATGGCGGCAGGTACCTTTATTCAGGGCTCCAGTATTGAGCTTACAGCAGATGGTCCTATTCGCCCGCCATATACGGCATTTATTCAAGGCGGTCTCACATATGAGCATGTAAAATTTGCTATTTGTAGTGCGGTTCAAAAAAATTCAAAAATAGGTAAGTGAAAAACTATTCTGTTAGGTCAATGAAATCAAGGTGCCAAATAAAAAGTAAATTCCTATTGAATTTCACTTTTTCTATGAAAAAGCAGAGCGGCAGCAATTAGTGGTTTTTGTAAATGCCTTTGCTTTACTTTTGCAGGAAGAAAATGTTTGAAATTGTACACTATTGTTGATTGGAGTGCAAGGCTACTCGACTCCCGTGGGACAGACGAGACCCTACACGGAGCGTCAGCGTAGGAAGCGCCTCGTCGCTCGCCCACAGGAAGCTTTGCTCTGTGCGAAAGCGAAGCGTCAGCAACAAATGTTTTAACTGTGCGAAAGCGAAGCGACAGCAACACGGTTTTATCTGTGCGAAAGCGAAGCGTCAGCAACAAAGCGATTAAACTGGAACGGAAATCACCTTTATTTTGATTTAATATTCATAAAAATTCCCTTGGCCATTTTTTAATATTACGAAAAACTATTCAAATCGTTATTTTGAATAGTTTTTTTACAATTTTGTAGCAGTCAAAAAAAATATTAAAAAAACGATGTCAGGAAACCTTACATACTTGTTGACAGTGTAAAAATTTCGTTATATGATTAGCGGGTATTGGAGGGGACTTAAATGAGTCGTGAAATTAGACGAACTATGCCGTTATTATCTATGAGTATCGTGATGCAATTGACCGAGCTTTCGGCACGCCAAATTCGTTATTATGAAGAACACCATTTAATTGAGCCGCACCGAACAGAAGGCAATCGTCGAATGTTCTCATTAAATGACGTCGATACATTGCTAGAAATTAAAGATTACTTAGAACAGGGCATGAATATGGCAAAGATTAAAAAAATTATTTGCTAAAAAGAATAACCCTGTGACGACAGATGAGTCGGATTTAAGTGACTCAGAATTACGTCGTATCATGCGTGAGGAAATGCGTCAAGCACAGCGCATGCAAAAATCATCCATCCGACGTGGGGATTTATCCCGATTCTATTAAAAGCTTTTAATAGGGTAGGGTAAAGATAAAAGCTAGACAAATTATAGGAGTGTGGAAAACTGTGGGTAAATACACAAAAGAGGACATTAAACGTCTTATCGAGGAAAAAAAACGTAAGCTTTATTCGTCTACAATTTACGGATATACTTGGCACAATTAAAAACGTTGAGATTCCTGTAAGCCAATTAGACAAAGCGCTAGAAAATAAAATGATGTTTGATGGTTCATCTATTGAAGGCTTCGTTCGTATCGAAGAATCAGATATGTATTTATATCCTGATCTAGATTCCTTCGTGGTGTTCCCTTGGACTTCTGAAAAAGGGAAAGTAGCACGCTTCATTTGTGATGTATACACTGCGAAAGGCGAACCATTTGCTGGTGACCCACGTAACAACCTAAAACGTATCCTAAGAAAAATGGAGGATATGGCTTCACAAGCTTCAATTTAGGACCTGAGCCAGAGTTCTTCTTATTCAAATTAGATGCAAAAGGCGAACCAACATTAGAGGTAAATGACCACGGTGGTTACTTTGACTTAGCGCCAACTGATCTTGGTGAAAATTGCCGTCGTGATATCGTATTAGAGCTAGAAGAGATGGGCTTTGAAATTGAAGCTTCTCACCATGAGGTAGCACCTGGACAACACGAAATTGACTTTAAATATGCAGATGCTATCACAGCTTGTGATAATATCCAAACATTCAAATTAGTTGTAAAAACAATTGCACGTAAACACGGCTTACACGCTACTTTCATGCCAAAACCATTATACGGTGAAGCTGGGTCTGGGATGCACTTCAATGTTTCATTGTTTAAAGGCAAAGAAAATGCTTTCTATGATGAATCGACTGAATTAGGTCTTTCTGAAACAGCTATGCAATTCATGGCAGGCGTTCTTGCGCATGTTCAAGGCTTCACAGCTGTAACAAACCCTACAGTTAACTCTTATAAACGTCTTGTTCCTGGTTACGAAGCACCTTGTTATGTGGCATGGTCAGCACAAAACCGTTCACCACTAATTCGTATTCCATCAGCTCGTGGTCTGTCAACACGTGTAGAGGTACGTTCTGTGGACCCAGCCGCAAATCCTTATTTAGCAATGGCTGTTATTTTAGAAGCGGGTCTAGAAGGGATTCGTCAAAATCTAACTCCACCAGCTGCAATTAACCGTAACATTTATGTGATGTCTGAAGAAGAACGTAAAGCAAATGGAATTGAAAACTTACCACCAGCTCTTGATGATGCATTAACATTACTTGCTAAAGACAAAGTAGCGCAAGAAGCGTTAGGTGAGCATATCTATGCAAACTTCAAAGAAGCAAAAGAAATTGAGTTTGATATGTATCGCACTACTGTCCATCAATGGGAACGTGACCAATATTTAAAAATGTACTAATTAAGATTAACCGAGTACCTAATAGAGGATACTCGGTTTTTTACAGACATATAAAAAGCACAAAAGCGATGAGGCGTTTAACAACCTCATCGCTTCATGTTGTTGAAATACTATTAAGTCAATGAAATCAAGGTGACAAATTAAAAAGTATAGCCCTTTTTCAAAACGAGGGGTTGATCTCCGTTCCGACTGAGTGCTTTCCTGGGGGCGTCCGATGAGCCGCTTCACTCGCATGCTCGCTCCAGGGTCTCATCTTGACGCTGA